>JAXLVF010000005.1:0-293676 GCA_046329205.1 Flavobacteriaceae bacterium
ATCATTATGGCTAACTTTTCTCAATAATTCTGATGAAAAAGTATTAATAGGCTTCATTCTTCCACCATCATCTTGAATAACTAGTCTTCCAAATTTTGAAGCTTGCTTTTCAGGAATATTGTATTTTAGTATTGAGTCTTTGAAGTTTATTTTTTGTATGGGCTGATGATTATGTTGTGCATTAGTATTCCAAATAAAAAACAATAGAAATACACTCAAAAATTTCTCTTTTTTACGTTTTACATTTTCTAATTTCCGTTTAAGGTCTGCAAAACGAGTTTTCTTAGCAAAAAGTATAGCCATCAAACCAAAGTATAGTAAAAAGTACCCAATATAAGTTATTGTAGTTCCCCAAAAATCATGATTCGCAGAGAGTACAGTTCCTTGTTCGTCAGGATCAAAAAATGCCTGAAAAAAACGAAAACCACCATAATCAAGTATATGATTCATGTAAATTTCAGCATCTTGTTTTTGGTTTCCTTGAGTTACAGTCACTTTGCTTTTGAAAGCAGAATAACTCTTTTCTGTTCCAGGATATTTATCTGCTATAAAATCATTAAGAGTTATTGAAAAAGGCGTTTCATAAGCTTTACTTCCTAGAATAAAAGTAAATTCCAATTGTCCGAGCCTAAAAGTTTGTGGTTCACCTGTATTGCCTTTTGAACCAACTAATGTAATTGACTTTTCTTTTCCATCTGACGAAACAACTAAACTCAATGCATCATCACCTTTCTTAGCTTTAAAATTCCCACTTGACTGATAGTCTTTAACACCTTTTTTAGCAGGTTCTGGAATAACGAATTGAGTACCACCAACATTATAAAGAGATCTATACATAAGTGGTTGAACAACATCTTTGGCAACTTTACCTTTTAGTTGGTCTGCCATACGCATAAATTCACCATCAAATGGCGAGGTGATGGTATTATCAACTGTATTGATATTTATTGCGCCAGGAGATTTTTTGTTTAGTGAAAAAAGTATGTTGTGAATACTCACTACTTCACCTTCTTTTAAAAAGTGCTCATGTCTTGTTCCGCCACCAGATTCAACTAATTTTAAAAAAGTATTTCCCTGATTGCTCTCCTTAATGACTTCCTTAACATCAAGTTTGAAATCTTTATATTCAATTTTAAAAGGAATTTTATCAAACTTTTCATCAATAACAAAATGATTATTTGTTACAGGTGAAAGCAGCAATGGTTTTTCAAAAGTTCTTCGCATCAACTTACCATTGTACATACCATCAACATATACGGTTAAATAATTTCTATCAGAAAGAATTTTATTACTCGTTTCACCTTCCCGAATGTGCATTACTCCTTCATAACTTATGTATCTGGTAATAAAAGAACCTAAAATGATAAAAATAAAGGCTAAATGTAGAATTAGTGTAGCCCATTTTTCTTTTTTGTGAAGTGAATATTTTTTAATATTTCCAATAAAATTAATCAAGAAAAACAAAAAAATTGCTTCAAACCACCAAGCATTATAAATCAATATTCTTGCTGTATCAGTATTATATTTACTTTCTATAAATGTTCCAAGGATTAAAGAAACAGCAAACACTATAAAAAGAATACCCATCAATCTAGTAGAAAAAAGGGCATTTAAGATTTTCTTTTCCATATTTTTGGGAAAATGTATATTTATTTTTTCGGTTAACAAAAGTAGTCTAAAAAACTAAATGAAGATAAAGTACAGATGTTAATTTTGTTATTAAAATTAACAAAAATAAATATTATACAAACAAAAAAGCCCCACAAAAGTGAGGCTTTAAAGTGATCCAGTCAGGATTCGAACCTGAGACCTACTGCTTAGAAGGCAGTTGCTCTATCCAGCTGAGCTACTGGACCAAAAAAATAAGTTCAAAAGTCGGGGTGGCAGGATTCGAACCTGCGACCTCCTGGTCCCAAACCAGGCGCGATAACCGGGCTACGCTACACCCCGAAGAAGCGGAGAGACAGGGACTCGAACCCTGGCGACGGTTACCCGTCGACAGATTAGCAATCTGCTCCGTTACCACTCCGGCACCTCTCCTAACTTTTATATATTAAAGAACTTATCTTTTTAGCGGTTGCAAATGTAGAATATCACATTAAAATTTACAACTATTTCTATTCTTTTTTTAAAATTTATTAAAATAAGCATTCAAAACAATTAATATTCAGTCAGATATGATAAAGTTTTATAATTTTTAAACTTTAAAATTAATAAAAATCTACAGTTGATTTAATAATTATGTAATAATAGTTTAGATTTGCATTACAAACAAACAACAATAAATTTTATGAAAAAAGTAGTTATAGTATCTGCCGTTCGAACACCTATTGGAAGTTTTATGGGCAGTTTATCATCAATAACAGCCTCACAACTTGGTGCAACTGCAATTAAAGGAGCTTTAGAAAAAATAAACCTTGATCCAAAGTTGGTCAATGAAGTTCTTATGGGAAATGTTGTTCAAGCGGGAGTTGGTCAAGCACCTGCAAGACAGGCAGCAAGATTTGCTGGTTTACCTGATGATGTATGTTGTACAACTGTTAATAAAGTCTGTGCTTCTGGTATGAAAGCGATTATGCAAGGTGCACAATCTATTATGCTTGGAGATGCCGAGATTGTTGTTGCTGGTGGGATGGAAAACATGAGTTTGATACCTCATTATGTTCATTTGAGAAATGGTGTCAAATTTGGTCCAACTTCATTAATTGATGGGCTACAGAAAGATGGCTTAACAGACGCCTATGATAATAATGCAATGGGAGTTTGTGCAGACCTTTGTGCTACTGAATATCAAATTTCCAGAGAAGAGCAAGATGCATTTGCTATACAATCTTATGAACGTTCAGCTAAGGCTTGGAGTGAAGGTAAATTTGATAAAGAAATTGTTCCTGTGAGCATTCCTCAACGCAGAGGTGAGCCAATTATTTTCAACAAAGACGAAGAATATACCAATGTGAAATTGGACAAAATCCCTTCTCTTAATGCAGTTTTCACAAAAGATGGAACTGTAACTGCTGCAAACGCATCTACGATTAACGATGGTGCAGCCGCTTTGGTATTGATGAGTGAAGAAAAAGCTAAAGATTTAGGGCTGAAGCCATTAGCATACATTAAATCATATGCTGATGCAGAACAAGACCCTAAATGGTTTACAACAGCTCCTGCTAAAGCATTACCAAAAGCATTGGACAAAGCTGGAATTTCTATTTCAGATGTTGATTATTTTGAATTTAATGAAGCTTTTTCTGTAGTTGGATTAGCAAATATGAAAATATTAGGCTTATCAGATGACAAAGTAAATGTAAATGGTGGCGCTGTATCTTTAGGGCATCCACTAGGTTGTTCAGGAGCAAGAATAGTTGTAACTCTATTGAATGTTCTGGAGCAAAACAATGCAAAAATTGGAGCCGCAGCAATTTGTAATGGTGGTGGTGGAGCATCCGCAATAGTAATAGAACGTATTTAATTTTGATTTTTAAGAATAATAAATGTTTGCCATTTGTAATTTAGCTGTAATTCCTCTTCGTGCTGAATCTAGTGACAGAAGCGAGATAGTTTCGCAAATACTATTTGGTGAACATTTTGAAATTCTTGAAAAAAATAATCAATGGTACAAAGTCAAGTTACATTATGATAATTATGAAGGCTGGATTGATAGCAAACAATGTCAAATCATTTCAGAAAGAAATTATCATGATTTATCAAATGAAGCAATAATTTTGAATGCTGACTTGGTTGAATTTGTTACCAATCCAAAATCCTCACTTTTGGCAATTCCTTTGGGTGCTTCATTATCATTCTTGAGCCATAATGACATCAATAAAGACGGCTATGAATTTGAAGGACTAAAGGCTGTTGGCATTAAGCCTAAATCAAATATTATCCAAAGCGCTTTCATGTATCTGAACGCACCATATCTTTGGGGTGGAAAAACACCATTTGGAATTGACTGTTCAGGATTTACACAAATGGTTTACAAACTTTGCGGTTATAAATTACTTCGCGACGCTTCTCAACAAGCAACCCAAGGTGATGCGCTGAGTTTTATTGAGGAAAGTGAACCTGGAGATTTAGCTTTTTTTGATAATGAAGAAGGAAAAATTATCCACGTGGGCATAATAATGGAGAACAACTATATCATCCATGCCAGTGGCAAAGTGCGAATTGATAGATTAGACCATTTAGGAATTTACAACGCCGAACAGAATAGACATACACATAGACTTAGAGTAATCAAGAAAATAATATAAAATAGTTAATTAAGCAAGTATTATTTGTTTCACTTTACACCAATATTTTGATTGAATAGCCATCTTACATGGCTTAAAATATCATTGCTTAAAAATGATAATTAAACCGATTTCAGGATTTCAATGAATAAATCGATTTCTTCTTTGGTATTGTAATGACTAAAAGATAACCGAATACTCGGTTTTTTTAAAACATCTTCCGAAAGCATTTCTGCTAATACATGTGAAGGTTTAACACTACCACTTTGGCAAGCACTTCCTCTTGAAACCGCAACTCCTTTCATATCTAAATGAAATAAAATCATTGATGTTTTATCATCATCAAATGGCAAAAGAATATTTAGAATATTATAGAAAGTATTTTCTCCATTAATTTTTACTTCAGGAAAATTTTCTAAAAGTCTTTTGATGCAATAATTTTTTAATTCAGTAATATATTCTCTTTCTTTTTCCAAATTCTGAATAGAAATCTGCAAGGCTTTTGCCATACCAGCTATCTGATGAACAGCTTCAGTACCAGCTCTCCATCCTTTTTCTTGTTCGCCTCCAAATATCATGGGCTGCATAATTGTTCCTTTTTTTACATAAGCAAAACCAGCGCCTTTTGGTCCATGAAATTTATGTGCACTGGAAACTATAAAATCAACATTCAAGGACTGCAAATCTATTTCTGTTTTTCCAATAGATTGTACCGTATCACAATGAAATATTGCTTTAGCATTGGAACACATCTTACCTATCTTTTCTATATCATTAACAACTCCAGTTTCATTATTCACATGAAGCAAAGAAACAAGAGTAGATATTTCCTCTGCTAGCAAATCCTCCAAGTGATTGTAATCTAATCCTCCATTTGGCAAAACTTTTACAAAATCAACTTTTAAAGAATACTTTTTTTGCAAATCATAGATTGTATATAGCGTTGCATGGTGTTCAATCTTAGAGGTTATAATTCTTTTTACGTCAAAATTTTCAACAGCGTTTTTCAAAATCCAATTTGTAGCCTCAGTTGCGCTTGATGTAAATATAATTTCAGTAGATGATACATTTAAAATCTTAGCAACCAATTTTCTAGCGTTTTCAATAACTGCTCTGGCAGATCTTCCAATACTGTGTGTAGACGAAGGATTGCCAAACTCAGTATTCATAACATGTATCATCTCATCAATAACTTCTTTACGTAAAGAAGTAGTAGCTGCATTATCTAAATATACATTTTTCATAGTACAAATATAAAGCGAGCTTCCTAAATAAATTATAAAAGATAGACTTGTCTAATAAAAAACTTTATTTTTGCTCAGATTATGCATTATTTTAAATGAAAAAAATAATTCCACTACTAGCTTTATTAATATTATCCAATTCTTGTGACGATGGTGATTTGGAAATTAAGAACATTGATTTCTCAGAAGTAACTGCTCAAAAGTGCTCTGAAAAAGATGTTATTTATAAAATAAAAGACAAAGAAATGTTGGTATTGTCAATACCAGCCAGTACTTTTATAAGCGATGAAACTACAGCAGGTTCACCAATTGAACTATCAATAAATTCTACTAATCAAGTTGTTTATAGACAATATAATGCTGATGTAAGTTCTGATAATATTTGTCCAACCATACCATCGGCAACACCATCACTTTTAGAAGAATGGACAGCAACCGCTGGAACTATACAAATAACGACTACCGCTGTCAAAACCACCGATGAAACAACTAATGCTACTAGAATAACTGGATACAAGCATTACATAGTCTTTAAAAATATTACTTTTCAAAAACCAAATGGAACACAAGTGTATGAAACCTACGTTTTTGGAAACTACACAACAACTATAACATCGTTGCCTTTTACTTTTGATGAATTGGCAGACAAAAGTTCATGTAGTGATATTATTTACAATTTTAATGGAAGTGAAGTTTTAAGTTTAAATACGAGCAATTACAACTCACTTTTTGAAAACACTGTTACTACAACTCCAAGAACAGCACTCATAGATGATAACACTGTTTTGAAATATCAATTGTTCAACAACGTTATTACAAACGATTATTTTTGTGCTTCTACTACTCCTACTTTACCACTATTAATGCAAGAATGGGTTGGTGTTAATGGCGTTTCAGGCACAAGTGGAATTATAGAAGTAACCACTTCCACCTATGGAACAGGTTTTCAACACACTATTCATTTGAAAAATGTTTCCTTGAAAAAAGGGAACAGTACATTTACCTTGGGAAGCGATTATCTGTTTGGTAGTTTCATTGTAAACCCATAACAACAAGCTATGAGTGAAAATGATTGTATTACATATCAAAGCTCGGGTTATTTCTCTAAATTAATCAATGATTATTTGGATAAAAAACCGGAATTAGATGTTCTATATAATAGATTTCCAAGCATAGAGAATTTTGGTTTACAGATAGAAGAAAAGGCAAAAAGCTTTACACCTTCTAACAGAAAAATATTATTTGACGCATTAAAAGAACAATATTCTAAATCTGAAATTTCACAACAAATCGATGAAAATATTCAATTGTTGCTTGACAATAAGACTTTTACAATCACAACAGGACATCAATTGAATTTATTTACTGGACCAGTTTATTTTATCTATAAGATAATTTCAACAATTAATCTTTGTAAAAAACTAAAAACCGAATTTTCAGAAAATAATTTTGTTCCAGTATATTGGATGGCTTCAGAAGATCATGATTTTGAGGAAATTAATCACTTTTATTTAAAAGGAAAAAAAATAAATTGGATTAGAGATTTTTCTGGAGCAGTTGGTAGATTGACAACCACAGGTTTGAGTGAAGTTTATGATATTTTTAAAAATGAACTAGGAAAAAGTGTTAATGCTCAATTTCTGTGTGATTTGTTTAAAAAAGCTTATCTCGAACATCATAACCTTGCTGAGGCAACACGATTTTTAGTAAATGAATTGTTCAAAGAAAATGGATTAGTAATTATAGATGGTGATGATAAAGAACTAAAAAAAGTTTTTGCACCTTATGTTGAAAAAGAACTTTTTGAAAACATCTCTTATAGAAAAATCAACGAAACATTACCTAAATTAAAAGATTATACTATTCAAGTTAATCCTCGAGAAATCAATATTTTTTATTGTAAAGAAAACATAAGAGAACGGATTGTTTTTGAAGAAGATAAATTTAAAATTTTAAATACTTCTTTAACCTTTTCAAAAGACGAAATTAAAAAGGAATTAAATGAGTTTCCAGAAAATTTTAGTCCAAATGTTGTCTTGCGTCCACTTTATCAGGAAATCATTTTACCCAATTTATGTTACATTGGTGGCGGTGGAGAAATTGCCTATTGGCTTGAACTAAAATCAAATTTTGATGAACATCAAGTTGCATTTCCTATTTTGCTAGTTAGAAATTCAGTACTTGTTGCAAATAAAAAGCAAATTCAAAAAAAAGAGCGCTTAAACTTAACTTGGAGAGATTTATTTACTGAACAGCAACAATTATTCATTAATAAAACAAAAGAGTTTTCAACTATCAACTTTGATTTTTCAAAACAAAAAGAGTTTTTGAAAGAACAATTTGATGCTTTAAAAGAAATTGCCGCCAAAACTGATGTTTCATTTGAAAAAGCAGTTATAGCCCAAGAGGTAAAACAAAAAAAAGGGTTAGATAACCTTGAAAAAAAGCTTTTGAAAGCTGAAAAGAAATTGCATCATGATAAATTAGAGCGAATAATTATGTTGCAAAATGAACTTTTCCCAAACCAATCTTTACAAGAGAGAAAAAGTAACTTCAGTGAGTTTTATGTAGAATTTGGTGAAGAATTTATAAATGTACTTTTAGAAACTTTAAATCCATTAGAGAACACATTTTCAATTATTTCGCTATAATTTTTCAACACTATAACGTTTTCGTGATTTTAGCAATGGCTAGTGTGTTAAAAAAACGTTACTTTTATATTATAACTTAAACGATATCATATGAAAAAACTATTACTTTCATTTTTATTATTGCTAGTATTTTCGGCAAAATCGCAAACAATTTCCATTGTTGGTTCAGGAGTAAATGGTTGGCCACCAGACAACAATCCTGAAATAACGTTATCAACTACTGATAATGTAATATATACAATTTCTAATTTGGCTGTTTCCACTGGAGAAGTAAAATTTAGACAAGATCTTGATTGGACTATAAACTGGGGTTCTGCTTCATTTCCTACAGGAACTGGAGTTCAAGGAGGATCAAACATACCAACACAAGCTGGTGTTTATGATGTTACTTTCAATAGAACTACAGGTGAATACTCATTTGTAGGAACTACAATTTATCCTGTTATCAGTTTAACAGGTGATGCACTGACAGGTTGGGGAAATGACATCAACATGCAGACTACAGATGGCGTTACTTATACGTTAAATAGTTATACTTTTAATGTTGGTGAAGCTAAGTTCAGACAAGATGGTAGTTGGGATACAAACTGGGGTTCTGCTAGTTTTCCTGCGGGAACTGGAACACAAGGCGGAGATAATATCATTGTTCCTGGAGGAACGTATCATGTTTCTTTTAACAGAACTACTGGAGAATATAGTTTTACAACAGTGAGTATTGGTATTCTAGGCACTGCAGTTGTTGACTGGAACAGTGATACAGATATGATAACATCGGATGCTATTCACTATACATTGATTGATTTTCATTTGAATTCTGGAGAATTAAAATTCCGTCAAGACAATTCATGGAGCATAAATTGGGGTGGTGATACTATGCCTGTTGGAACTGGAGTTCAAAATGGAGTTAACCTAACAATCGCTGATGGTAACTATGATATTACATTTAATAGAACAACTCTTGAATATACTTTCACACCTCATTTAGGGGTTAATACTAATGATTTAAAAAATCTAAAAGTATATCCAAATCCATCTGCTACTTTATGGAATATATCATCTGATAATGCAATTGATGGAGTAACTGTAACAGATTTGTCTGGAAAAATAATTTTTGTTGCGAATCCATCGACAAATAATTTTGTAATAGAAAATAATAATTTTCAATCAGGAATGTACATTATGAATGTAACATCTGGTAACTCAACTCAAAAAGTTAAGTTGATTAAAAAATAATCTTATCTACGAAAAATGACAAAATCCCTTAATTTTTAAGGGATTTTTTTTTGAATGAATTAAATGTACTACTTTTGCACGTGAATTAGAAATTTAATATAAAAATGGCAACAAACAGAACTTTTACAATGATAAAACCAGATGCTGTAGAAAAAGGACACATCGGTGGAATTCTAAACATGATTACTGAAGCAGGTTTCAGAATAGTAGCGATGAAACTTACACAATTGACAAAAGCAGATGCTGAAGCATTTTATGCAGTTCACAACGAAAGACCATTTTTTGGTGAATTAGTTGAATTTATGACACGTGGTCCTATTGTTGCAGCAATTTTAGAAAAAGACAATGCGGTTGAAGACTTTAGAACTTTGATAGGTGCTACCAATCCTGAACAAGCTGCTGAAGGTACAATACGCAAAAAATATGCAACTTCTGTTGGTGAAAATGCTGTTCACGGTTCAGATAGTGATGAAAATGCTGCTATAGAAGGTGCTTTTCATTTTGCTGGAAGAGAACAATTTTAATTACTAAAAGAGTTTTTTATAAAAAGTCTCGTTCTTCATTTAGAACGAGATTTTTTTTATGTCCTAAATTTTTCTAAATTTGATATACTAACCATTGTTAATTATGAAAAAAATTGTCTTGCAAAATGGTCTTATTGGAGGTCTCATTGTGGCTTCAACCATGCTCATTAGTGTTTATAAATGCTACTCTGAGCAAAATTTTGAACCAAGCTATGTTATTGGCTTTGGTGGTATGGCACTAGCATTTCTCTTTGTATTCCTTGGCACAAAACAATACCGAGATTATACAGAAAGTTCCATCACATTTGGAAAAATGTTTAAAGTTGCTTTTTTAATTGCTTTACTAATAGCAACAATTTATGTAGCTGTGTGGATGATTGTTTATAAAAACTTTTTTCCTGATTTCATGGAAAGGTTTTCTGAAATTTCATTGAAAAAATTACAAGAAAGCGGAGCAAATGCACAAGAAATAGCTGCTAAAACTGTTGAAATGAATCAAATGAAAGAATGGTATAAAAACCCTTTATCTGTAATTTTACTAACTTATATGGAAATACTTCCAATGGGGTTAATTATTAGCTTGATTAGCGCATTAATATTTATGAGAAAAAAGAAATGAAAGTTTTATTAATATTTATTTTTTCGATAATAAATATTAAAAATGGTTTATATCTAAATATTAAAGAATATAAGCTAATGGAAAAACTATAGCTTGAAAATTATAAAAAACTCGTCAATCAAGGCGAGTTTTTTTATGATTTATAATTTATTTAAGAGGCAAAATATATTCTGTTTATTGGAATTGAATTTCCTTGTTTTAAAATTATTCTTTCTTCTGTAATTCCCCAAATAGTGGTTTCTACCACTTTTTTTGAAGAATTGTCTTCAAAATATATCTTAGTTTTTTCGTGCTCTATATTTCCTAAAATTAGAGCTCGATTAAGTTCAAAAAATCTTTGTTTGATTTCTTCAGCAGAGTGTAAAACATCAGTTTTAGGGAATACTAATACTTTTATGCTTTCTTTTTCAATTAGTTCAAAGTTTGCTTTCATACCGGTTAAGTTTTAATAGTTTAAATAGATTGGGTAATCTAAATTAGAAAACTTATTTATATTATCCAAAAAAAAATGATTAAAAACAAAAATATTTATTACTAATAACGTTAAAAATTAAAAAATATTATAACTAAAATAATAAATCTTTGTTAATAAAAAAAACCACCAAAAAGGTGGCTTTTTTGCATCTTATTTTCAAGAATATTATTGAACGGCAAGTTGTGCATTTATATTTCCGTAACCATATACATTACTTTTGTTGGGATATAATGAACCCGATTGTCTCATTTTTGTCAAGACCTGATCTCTAGTCCATGTTGGATGTGCTGACCACACTAAAGCCGCAATACCAGCAGTAGTTGCAGTAGCTACAGATGAACCACCAACATAGTCAGTTTGATTATCATAGTAGCTATCTACAGGAACTGTGTTGCCAGATGAAGCTCGTTGCATGATAACCGTGAAATCAATTTTACTTCCTGTATGACACACATCACATGCTTGCATTGAACTTCCTTCTTTAACACCAGTAACAGCAACTGCTTCTGCCATCGAAGCTGGAAAAATTACTCCAACAAATGTGGTAAAACTAGTTGAAGTTCCGCCAGCACAAAATATAAGTTTTCCTTTACTGTAAGCATATTTTATTCCATCTTCAATTTTACTCACAGAAAAAATATGTCCCATAGACATTGAAATAATCTTTACCGCTGTATTGTTACCAAGTGCTGTAAAAGCATTTTTAACACCATTTTGTTCGTGATAACCATCTAAAACTACATTGGAAGCTGCTCTATAGGTAACCAAATTTGCATTATAGGCAACTCCAACTGGCAATCCATTGTCATTTCTTGGTGCAGCTGCAACCGAAGCCATACTTGTTCCATGTCCACACAAATCATTTACTCCATCAGTAGTTGTGCTCCAAGGCCAAATAGAATCTACATAAACTCCGTATTTTTTTATGCTTCGTCCTGAAGAAACACCATCGTTAAAACTCGTTCCCAATAATGTTTGATTTGGAGAAACACCAGTATCTACTATACCTATAGTGATTCCTTGACCCGTTGCATAATTCCAAGCATTATTGATATTGTGCAGAGGAAAATTCCATGGTAATTTAGCATTTGGCGTAATGGTAGTATAGTCTGAAACTGCTAAAGTTGTCGCATCATAACCACAACCTGAACTCGTTGACGCTGAGTCTGATCTTTCTGTACTTTGACCAACGCTAAAATATTTGAAATCAGATGGTTCTATATATCTTATGTATTTGTTTTTTTGCAAAGCTACAATAGTCTCTTGTTTTTCGATTATTACATCAACTTGGGTCAAAAACTCATCAGCTACAATCAAAAAATCTTTCTTTTCTTTCCCTTCATATTTTTCAATGATAGCTAATATTTGATTTTGAACAGAAGAACTATTCGTCATTTTTGAACGATCAAAATCGTTTTTATTGTTCCCAAAACCAATGGTTATTATGTTTTGACCATGAACACTTGCACTCCAAATAAGATGTGCTGATGCATTAACCCAACTAAAGTTTCCTGTAGATTGAATGGATTCGTCTATCTTGTTTTTTACTTCTTGAGCTGTTAAAGGGTTTTTCTGAGCTTCTGGAATGGAAATGTTTTGCTCATTTTCTTCAGAACATGAAACAAAAACAATCGATAAAATTGCTAACAGTTTTAGTACATTTTTTGACATATCTATATTTTTTTAATATAACATTTACGAATATACTAAATATTAGTTTTTATAATTAATTATTAATCAAAAAAAAACCACCCGAAGGTGGTTCAAAAGAATTATAAAGATTTGCTAAATTTTCTCGTTTTTGATTTCATCAACTATTTCAGGGTTCAATAAAGTAGTTATATCGCCAAAATTGCTAAAATCACCTTCTGCAATTTTTCTTAAAATTCTACGCATAATCTTACCTGAACGTGTTTTTGGTAATCCGCTAACGAATTGAATTTTATCTAATTTGGCAATAGGTCCAACTTGATCAGAAATTAATTGATTGATTTCTTTTCTAAGGTTTTCATGATTTCTGTATTCGCCACTTTCTTTTAGAATAACAAATCCATAAAGTGCATTTCCTTTAATGTCATGAGGGAAACCTACGATAGCACTTTCTGCAACTGCTGGATGCTCGTTTATAGAATCTTCTATAGGAGCAGTACCAAGATTGTGACCAGAAACGATAATAACATCATCTACTCTACCCGTAATTCTGTAATAACCTACTTCGTCACGTAATGCTCCATCGCCAGTGAAATATTTACCAGGAAAAGCTGTAAAATAGGTTTCTTTGAATCGCTGATGATCACCCCAAATACTTCTAGCCATACTTGGCCAAGGAAATTTTATACATAAACTACCCGTAACTTGATTACCTTCTATTTCATTTCGCAACTCATCCATTAGTACTGGTTGAATTCCAGGTAATGGCAGTGAAGCATAGGTAGGTTTTGTTGGTGTTACAAATGGTACTGGCGAAATCATAATTCCACCAGTTTCTGTTTGCCACCAAGTATCAACTAATGGGCAACGCTTTCCTCCTACATGGTCATTGTACCAGTGCCAAGCTTCTTCGTTTATTGGTTCTCCTACTGAACCAATCACTTTTAGAGAACTCAACGGAAAACGTTGAACATAATCTAAACTTTCTTTTGCTAATGAGCGAATAGCCGTTGGCGCTGTATAAAATTGATTGACTTTGTGTTTTTCTATTACTTCCCAAAATCTACTAAAATCAGGATAAGATGGAACACCTTCGAAAATTACAGTTGTAGCACCGTTGAGCAATGGTCCGTATAGAATATATGAATGTCCAGTAATCCAGCCAATATCAGCTGTACACCAAAACACATCGTTTTCATCATAATTAAAAACATTTTTGAATGTATAAGCAGTATAAACCATATAACCTGCTGTAGTATGCAGCATTCCTTTTGGTTTTCCTGTAGAACCAGAAGTATAAAGGATAAATAAAGGATCTTCAGCATCCATGATTTCAGCTACGTTATTAGGTATAGCTTCGTCTAATAGCGGTTGCATCCAGAAGTCTCTTCCATCTTTCATTTTGACGTCTGTATGGGTTCTTTTTACAACCAAAACTTTTTCTACACAAGGCGTTTTTTCTAAAGCCTCATCAACAATTCCTTTTAAATCAACCGATTTGTTTCCTCTAAAACTTCCATCAGATGTGATGACCATTTTACATTCACAATCATTTATCCTTGCAGCTACAGCCGATGCAGAAAAGCCTGCAAAAACCACCGAATGTACTGCTCCTATTCTTGCGCAAGCTAATACTGCAAAAGCCAAATCGGGAATCATGGGTAGATAAATACAAACTCTATCTCCTTTTTTTATACCTTGTTCACGCAAGACATTAGCCCATTTTGAAACCTGAGCATACAATTCGTTGTAGGTAATATGTTGTGCTGGTTCATCAGGGTTATTGGGTTCAAAAATAATTGCTGTTTTATCTCCTCTTCTAGATAAATGCCTATCGATGCAGTTCTTAGTTATATTTACTTTTGCGTCAATAAACCATCTAAACTTTGCCTCTTGAAAATCAAAATCAAATACTTTTTCCCATTTTTGATACCAAGTAAAATTTTCATCGGCTATTCTGTCCCAAAACTTTCTTGGTTCGCGAACAGATTTTTTATACATCTTGAAGTAATGCTCTAGATTTTGTATTTTATAATAACTCATTTCTTTTTAATTTGTTAATGTAAATATAACCATTAATGAAATTGAAAAAAGATATTTTTTGCTAATTTTGTATATATGATTTTTTATAAAATATTGATTCTATAGAATTAACGGATAATTTCACCGTCTATCATTTCAATTATCCTATCACTTTTTCGAGCAAAATCATCGTCGTGAGTTACTGCAATGATGGTTTGTCCGAAATCCTTTGTAAGTTCTTGAAAGATATCGAAAACTATATTGGTATTTTTACTATCTAAATTACCAGTTGGTTCATCACCCATAATTATAAGAGGATCATTTATCAATGAACGTGCAATGGCAACTCGCTGTTGTTGTCCGCCTGAAAGTTTACTTGCAGGTTTTAATGCTTGGTCTTTTAATCCTAAAATTTCTAATTTCTTATAGGCTCTTTCCTCTATTTCCTGTTCTGATAGCTTGCCGAGTTTCAAAGCTGGTATCATTACATTTTGCAAACATGAAAATTCGGGAAGTAAATAATGAAATTGGAAGACAAAGCCAATTTTTTGGTTTCTAATCTCTGCTAATTGGTCTTTTGTTAATCCAGTTACCAATTGATTATCAATAAAAAGTTCACCATTATATTCGGTGTCCATAGTGGAAAGTATATATAAAAGCGTAGATTTTCCACTACCCGATTTTCCTATCATGGATAGAAATTCTCCTTTTTTAACTTCAAAAGAAATTTTTTTCAACACTTGAAATTCAGTAGGTTGATGAAAGAACTTGTCAATTTCTTGAGTTTTTAGTATTGAGTTGTTAGTTATGAGTTGTTGTTTAATTGTCATCTTTACTGAAATTTAGCTGTGAAGTCTTGACTATTGAGGTAAGCATTTTTATAGTTGTAAATTATTTTTTGACATACTAGTAAATTCATTTTCAGATATTTTGATTAAATTTTTTCCGTCAGTTCGAGTAATTTTCTTCAGAAAATTGTATCGAGAACAAGTAAAGTCTGTTTTCAAATCTATTCTCGATACATTTTTTGCACGCAAAAAACACTCGAATTGACGATTTGAAACAATTATTATATTCAAACTAATATCATTAACCTATCACTTATCACTTATCACTTATCACTTATCACTTATCACTCATCTCTCATAACTCATCTCTCATAACTCATAACTCATCACTCATAACTCACCACTAAAAAATTATTTCCTAAAAATTTCTACTGGATCAACATTTGCCGCTTTTTTAGCCGGTATATATCCAGCAAAAAAGGTAATAATTAGTCCAATAACAGTTCCTTGGATGAATTTTTTTGTTTCATAATCTATTGGAAAATAACCAATATCGCCACCTACATATACTTTCTTGAGAATAGTAATCAGTATTGTTGCCAACAATATTCCACCAACAACTCCCATTATTCCAATTGAAACTGCTTGGGTTACAAAAATTCTAATCACATCTTTTCCTTTGAATCCCATTGCTTTGAGTATGGCAATATCATTTATTTTTTGAGATACGGTCATGTTCAAAATATTGTAAATCCCAAAACCTGCTACAAGAAGTATCGTTAAGGAAACAAAAGTGATTATCATTTTTCGCATTCTGTTAGCTGCCATTAGTGTTTCATTGGCTTGTTTCCATCCTTCAGCTTTGTAACCCGTAATGTTTTCTATTTTTTTTGCTACAGTTTCAGCATTTTCAAAATCATCAATGTTCACATTTATATCGGTAATATAACTTGCTCCTTCTTTTAGAAGTTGTTGAGCAGAGGCAATATTGATATAGGATTTTGTTTTGTCGATGTTAGAGTTATTGGTTTTAAATATACCCACAATTTTAAAGTTTCGGTTTACACCTTTTGATGAAGTTAAATTGATATTGTCATTGATCAATAAATTCATTTTTTGTGAAACGCCACTTCCAATTATAATACCATTAGGGTTTGATTTTAAAAGGTCAAAATCACCATCAACCATAAAGGATTTTATATTATACATTTGGTTTGCTTCGTCAGGTTTTATTCCAACAGCCAATCCAGATATTTGAGATTTACCATTATTGTAGAAAACATTCGAATTGACCTGTGGTGTTACAACGGTAACTTCTTTTTGTTTTAAAATTGTCTCAATTACTAGATTAGGGTTTATAATAGTGTTGTTTACTGGAACAACTTTGGGGTTTATTATTATTGGCTTTTCACCACCTTCATTTACCAAAGGCTTACTGATTTCATCATCTTTATAAACTCTAATATGAGAAGTAGATTTGAAAATTGATGTATTCGAACTTTTGTCAAATCCAACCATCATACTATTCATAAAGATGTAAATAGACATGCCCAGAACCACACCAAACACTGCCACTGCAGTTAGTTTTTTGTTGGAGAAGATATAGGTCTTTGCTATAACCGAATTGATGTTCATTTTTTTGAGTTGTGAGTTTTGGGTTGTGAATGTTGAGTTTTGAGTTGAGTTTTAATCGGTCATATCTCAAGACTTTTTAGTTAGGGCTTTAATGGTAAAAGAACATCTGTTTTCTTAACACCTTCTAGCACTTCTACATAATCGGTTGATACAATTCCCGTTTTGATTATCACTGCCTCATCTTTACCTTTCACATTTACTTTGTTTCCAAATCCTACATAATTTCTTGGTATCAATAATGCGTTTTTCTTTTCACCTACTAAAATATTGGCTTCCAACTGTGTTCCAAAAAGTGAATTATCTATTGTTTCATCAAAAGTTGCTTTGCACACAAAGGATTGCAACTGATTATCAAAAGCCGATAGTATTTCCGAAATCTTACCATTATATACTTTGTTCTTATTCGTATTGAGCTTTATATACACTGTTTGACCAATTTTTACTTTGTCAATACTATTTTCATCTACATTCAGGACTGCTTCCACTTTTTTCTGGTTGGCAATAACCGCAATAATATCGCCTTTTTTGACGTAGTCACCATTGGTTTTTAATTTTTTTATAACCGTTCCAGTCTCAGTAACTACAATAGAGTTGTACTTTTTTAAAACGATGTTGTTTTCCAGCTGACCTCTTGCTGCAATTTGTTGTTGCTTTGCTTGTTGCAATACATTTGAATATTGTTTTTTTAGCGAATTCAAATTTGACAATGAGCTTTTTGCAGCCAGTTGTGCATTTTCATAATCAACTTTAGAACCTATATTGTTTTGTTGCAACCTTTCATAGCGTTCAGCATTCTTTTTGTCTTGCAAATATTTACTTTCAGCAAATTGAATATTTTGTTCAAGCTGCTGAAGTGCTGGAGCATAGGAAGTAATATTTTGATTTGAAATAGCCAATTGCTCTTCTGCAGTTTTTTCATTAATGCTGTTTATTTTATTGTCTATTGTAGCAATGGTTACTCCTTTGTTTACCAAGTTTCCCACTTCGAAATTCACATCTTTCAACACACCATCCGTTTGAGCGGTAAGATTATAAGAATCATCCCATTCTAATTGTCCAGATGCAAAAACTAATTCTTTAATATCTTGATTTATTGGCGAAATCTCTTTCTTGTCTGCACACGAAAACAAGAAAAACACAAATACTAACAGCGTGATATTTTTCATTATTTTAATAAATTTATTGTAGTGTTCATTATGCTATTCCCATTTGAAACTAAATCAAACTGAAACCCCGAAAACTTCCATTTCAACATCGTCATTCGAAAACTTCCAACGATTATATGAACCATATCAGGCGTTGATATTTCAGGATTTAACAAGTTTTTTTGCTTTGCATCATCTATAATAGTAGCAATGAGTTGCGTCTTGTAGTCAATTATTTTCATGATTGAAGCATTAATTTTTTCGGTTTCATCAAACAATCCTTCCGAGAGAATTGCAACAATAAAATGTGGATTTTGCTGGAAATAACTGAATTGGCTATTAAAAAGTGTAATCAACTTGTCTATTGGTGACAAAAGATTGTTGTCATAAATAGGCTGCAAACGTTCTTTTATGTTTGTCTCCAAGTAATTTATCAAAAGCACTATGATATCTTCTTTGTTTTTAAAATGCCTATACAAAGCACTTTCTGAAAACCCTAACTCTATCGATAAGTTTTTGGTCGTCAAACCTTTAACTCCTTTATCTATGAGCAACCTTCCAGCAACTTCAATGATTTCTATTTGCCTATTTGTGGTAGTTTCAATCATAATTTTACAAGTTAGTGAACATTCACTCTGCAAATGTATAAATAAAAAACCAATAGAAACTATTGGCTTTAAAATAATTATTTGAATGACCCTATTTTTGATTTTTGAAATACTTCAACTACTTCATCAATAATGGCTTCATCATCTATGGTAGAAGGAATTTGATATTCTACTCCATCAGCAATTTGTCTTAGTAACTTTCGTAAAATTTTACCAGAGCGTGTTTTTGGCAATCTATTTACAATTACTACATCTTTTAGTGATGCAACCGCACCAATTTGTTCTCTAACGAGATGAACAACTTCATGTTGCAATTGGAAATGTTCAATTTCATCTCCCGATTTAATCACCGCCAATGCCAAAGGTATTTGTCCTTTCAATTCATCTTCTATCCCAACAACGGCACATTCTGCTACCGATGAATGTGACGCAACGATTTCTTCCATTTCGGCGGTTGACAATCGATGTCCAGCAACATTGATGACATCATCTACTCTACCTGTAATATAAATGTAGCCTTCGTCGTCTTTGAAACCACCATCACCAGAAAAATAATACCCATCAAATTTATTTAGATAACCTGCTTTAAAACGTTCTGTATCATTCCAAATCGTCATTAATGTTCCTGGAGGCAAAGCCAATTTAATCACAACGTATCCTTCTTCATTGGCATTTAACTCATTTCCGTTTTCATCAAATATTTTAATATCATAACCTGCTACAGCTTTGCCCGCAGAACCAGGTTTTATAGGTAGATACTCAACACCCATCATGTTGGCAATCATTGGCCAACCCGATTCTGTTTGCCACCAATGGTCAATAGCAGGAACTGGAATATGCTCTCTATACCATTCTAGAGTAGCAACATCACAACGCTCGCCTGCCAAAAACTGAGTGCGCAAACAAGACAAATCATATTGCTTGATGAACTCACCATTGGGATCTTCTTTTTTTATGGCACGAATGGCCGTTGGAGCTGTAAACATTACACTTACTTTGTGTTCTGAAATTACCCGCCAAAACGTACTCGCATCAGGTGTTCTGATAGGTTTCCCTTCAAAAACAACGGTTGCATTTCTATTGATTAATGGTCCATAGACTATATAACTATGCCCTACAACCCAACCCACATCAGATGCTGCCCAAAATACTTCATCTGGTTGAACACCATAGATATATTTCATCGAAAATTTTAAAGCAGTGGCATAACCTCCGCTATCTCTAACTATACCTTTGGGTTTTCCTGTAGTTCCTGATGTGTAAAGAACATACAACGGATGTGTCGATTCTACTGGAACACATGCTGCTTCTTCTGAACCATAGACCAAAGCATCATAATCTACATCATATTTTTTGAAAGGAATTCTCGCGCCAAGTTTTCTGTTGAGAACAATTACTTTTTTGGGTTTGTGTTCTGCTAGTTCTATTGCTTCATCAACCAAAGGTTTGTAAGCCATTAATCGATCTACTTCTATACCCGAAGAAGCGGTGATAATCGCTCTGGGTTTGCAGTCGTCTATTCTTATTGCTAATTCATGTGGGGCAAAACCACCAAAAACTACCGAATGTGTAACACCTATTCTAGCACATGCGAGCATGGCAAAGACTGCTTGCGGTATCATTGGCATATAAATAACCGTTGTGTCACCTTTTTTCAGACCAAGCGACAACATGCCTCCAGCCAATCGGGCAACTTCTGATTTTACTTCGTTATAAGAATATTTTTTTATGGTTTGAGTAACTGGCGAATCATAAATGATGGCTGTTTGCTCTCCATATCCATCTTCAATATGCTTATCTAATGCTAGGTAGCAAACATTTAGTTGACCATCTTTGAACCAAACGGGATAATCATTATCGTCTTTTGAAAGGATGGTTTGCGGGTTATTATACCATTGTATTTGCGTTGCTTGTTCTTTCCAAAAGTTTTCTGGAGATTGAATACTTTTGCTATAAAATTCTTGGTAATTCATTGGTGTTGATTGGTTTGCAGTTATTTAATTTACGTAAGTAAATGTAAATAAATTGTCAATACAACCTGAAATATTCTTGCTAAATAAGTATATACGCAATCGATTTCGTAAACCTGTATCATCAGTAGAATTGAAACCGATAACGTTAGGAAATATACATTTATTTTACAGAAACAATCTCTAGCTTATACCCTATTCCGTGAACGTTTACTATAGACACAGAGGAGTCTTTATCTAGTTTTTTTCGAAGCTTTGATATAAACATATCTAAATCTTTTTTTCAATAAACTTCAATTACTTTGGAAGTAACTCATTCACTTGATCTACTACTTTTTTAATCGAAAATGGTTTGGTTAAATAGGCATCTGCACCTGAAGATGTTTTGCTTTTGTGTGTGGCATGGCACAAATCGGGAGCATTTTTTGTGACTGGTGATTATGGTTATGAAGATATCAAATCGTTATTACAATATTGGGATGAAGAGGGAAATTTGCAACCTCAAATGCTACAAGTATTGGAGAGTACAGAAATCTGAGTTGGGATGCAACAGGTGATAGATTGGCTTCAGCCAGTGATGCATTGAGAATTTGGGATAAACAAGGAATTCTAATTGCCGAAGGAAAATCGGATGCTTACTTGTGGGGTGTTTCATGGAAACCAAATGGAAAAAGAATTGTGACAACCAGTGCAGTTCAGGAAATTACCTTATGGAATGCTAAGGGTTCAATTCTTGCTCCTTACCATCTAAAATTATAATTCTTCTCCAACAAATTCATATACTCTTTCTTTACATTGGAATCTTTAAATTTATCGCCTATTATTTTAATTTTTTGTTCAATACTCTCTTCCTCATATGGGTTGACAACTATTTCCAAAATTGAATTAACATTATCGTTACATCCAATTATACATAACTCATGTTCTATTGAAACATAAATTTCCCATAATCTTGAGTTATCATAAATAAAAAAATTGATCATGTAAAGAGGAACTAAAGTTTCATTAATTGAAACGTCTGTTTCATAATATTCATCTAATTTTATTGGATTTGTAATGACAATATTTCTTGGAACTACTATTTGATTAATGTCCAACTCAATAGTTAATTCTTTATATCCTATTGTTTTTAAAAAGTTATTAAATTTTAAAGTAAAATCATGATTAAAGACAATATCATATTCTGTTAGTAAATAAAATTTATCGTATTTTTTATTAAAAATATATTTTGGTAATTCATTTTTCATAAAAATGATTTATTAATAACCCCATAGTTAAAATCATAAATGAGCTTAACCACAATTTAAATCCAAGTCCAAACCCTGTAATAATTGAACTACTACCCGATTCACTTGTGATTACGGTTGTAAATTGTGAAAAAATAATTGCTAAGCAAGTCGAACCTAAAGCAGTAATAAACCCCAGATTTTTTTTGCGAATTGATAAGAAGATTGAAAGAAGAAATAATGGGTTAGCCAACCACACAACAAAAGGAATAAAGGCACCACCTAAAAAACTCATCCATCCTAATAAGAAAAGTATAAAACTATTTGAATATGCGTTAGGATCATCTTTTCTATCAATGAAAAAAGCAGGTTGTGTTAGAGAAATCAAGAATAGTATAAGGCTAATAACAAGAGTTATTTTCAGTAAATTTGATAGTTGCATAAAGTCTAAAAAAAGTTTTTTCATAACGGTTATTTTTTTTATCAACATTTTTTTTTAGAATTGTTCACTTATCATCTGCATTTGTCTAGATAAAGCATTTTCATTTTCTCAGCCTGTTTCTCTTGATTATCGCTATCTTCTAAATAGTCTTTAAAAACCCATTTATTATTCTGTTTTTCCAAATAGCCTTTTATATTATCAAATATTAGAGCTTTGTTATTTTCAAAAAAAAATGCCTCTTCGTGAACTTTGAATTGCTTCAACAGTGTCCACTTGTCTTTGCACAACGAATATATTTTACAACTATTAATACTACTAATATCTAAATAATCAATAACCAAAGCTATTTCATCCCTGCCATCTGCATTATTGTCACCAATATTAATTAAGCAATAAAGACCTTGTGCAGTTCCTAAATGCAAAGCCTGTTGATTGTTTCTATTCATTGTCAAATACAAATCTGCATCGTGGTCATAAAACCATTTTATAACTGTTTCCCACTCATTTTGAAAGGGATCTGCTGCATACTCAATTTCTGTTTTTGTAAGTCTTGAAAAATTATGTTGAAATATAGTGTCTTGCTTTCCTTTTCCTTCAAAGTCACCAACCACAAACAATTTCTGTAATTTATGGTATTTTATTTTGCTGTTAGTAGATTTAGAAATAGTGACATCCGTTTTTTCAGTTCTACTAATACAACTCAAAAAACCTGTGGTTAATATCAAAATGAAAATTATCTTTTTCAAAGTTGTTTTTTAAAATGTCCAATAAACAGAATTTCATAGCGAGTTCCTCATTAAAACTCCATTTTATTAAAATATGTAATCTAGTTGCTAATTTCTTTTATGCTAGCAACTCATTCACTTGATCAACTACTTTTTTAATCGAAAATGGCTTGGTTAAATAAGCATCTGCACCGAGTGAAAGCCCTTTTTCAATATCACTTTCTTTATTTTTTGCCGAAAGAAAGATGACTTTACAGTGACGGAGTTGGTCGTTGCTTTTAATTTTTTGCAAAGTTTCAAACCCATCAACCAATGGCATCATGATATCGAGTATAATCACATCGGGTAATTGATTTTTCAATATTTCGAGTGCTTCCATACCATCGCGAGCAATAAAAACTTCAAAATTTTGCTTTTTGAAAGTATATTCAAGTGACATGACAATATTTGGTTCATCGTCTACAATAAGTATCTTTTTCATATCATTTATATTTTGGCAAAGTAAATACAATACAAGCTCCTTTCACGCTGTCTTGAACCCATATTTTTCCTTTGTGATATTCTACAATTTGTTTGCAAATAGCTAACCCAAGTCCGCTACCGATAGGCTTTTTGATGTTTTGATTACTCGACTGATAAAACTTATCAAAGATATTCTCAAAATCGTTTTTGTCAATACCTTTCCCGTTATCGGTTACACTTACCTGAATAAACTCTTCTTTATCCACAACCTGAATGGTTATCAAACCATCTATCTCTGGACAAAATTTAACAGCATTAGAAACCAAATTGGTCAGCACCTGAATGATACGCTCTTCATCATAATAAGCATAAACTTCATCAGCCGATTCCACATAGGTAGAGATATTCTTATTCTTTATCAATTGATACAACGGCTCAAGCGCTTGTTCTATTGTGGCAACTATGTTGTTTTTTTGAACATTTATTTTTTGCTTTCCTGTTTCAAATTTCTCTAAATCAAGGATTTTATCAATCAATCTGTTCAATCGGTCTGACTCAGAAATGATGTTTTGCAAAAACTGTTTTTTCAGTTGGTCTGGCACATCGTCATCATCATGTAGTATCTCACTTGCCGCACGAATAGCGGTGATTGGTGTTCGCAATTCATGGGTAACAGTATCTAGAAACTCATCTTTTTGTTTGTCTTTCTTAATGAGATTTTCATTGGCAAGCTGCAACTCGTGAGTGGCTTTTTTTAACTCGTTGGACGTTTCAGTCAGCTTTTTATTAATGATAATATTTTCTTTCGATTCTTCCAATATTTTCAGTACTTCGGGTAGTGTAATTTTCTCTTCCTTCACCACGCTCGAAATCAAAATTTTAGCCGAAGCTGTTCCGATATGTCCTGTCAATAAATTTTCAGAGAATTTTATCAAACGACTATCTGCCAGTTCTTGGTTTTTGTCCACATTGTATTTAATATTGAAAATATTCATGGCTCTTTTGGTACGTTCTTCGCCAAGGAACTTAATCAAAACTTTCTCAATATCCGAAGTATAAGCTGTTCCTTTCCACACAAAGGCATTTTCATGATTGGTCATATACTTGTTGATATCCACAAACATTTCGGCATAGTTTCGCTCTCTGTAGTTGCCTTTAAAACTTACCGAAACCGAGAAATAAACCATAAAATTACCCATCAAGCTCCAGAAAAGTGCATGAGGAATAGGTTTCAAATAATCTAATCCAAACAGCTGAAATGGTTTTAGTAAATAGTTACCAAACAAACCTTCGGATATAAAAGTGCTGTTGTTATTGGCAATGCCTATAGCATAAGGCAATAGAAGTGTATAGAAACAAATCAATAATCCAAAAACAATTCCCCAAATAGCACCAAGCTTTGAACCTCTTCGCCAAAACAACGACCCAAAAAATGAAGGCGCCAATTGTGCAATAATCACAAAGGCAACCATACCAATAGAAACCAAGCTGTAGTCTAAACCAAATAATCTGTAAATGAAATGAGAAAATATGATGAGCGAAAAGATAACTATCTTTCGGGTATTGATGATTTTTTTGATGCTGATGGACTCTTCGTTGCCTTTTAATTTTCCTAATAAATTATACGGTATCAACACATTGTTGGTCAACATAGTAGACAAGGTTATTGAAGCAACTACTATCATAGAAATAGCTGCCGAAAAACCACCCAAAAACACTAGAACTGTTAGTGTTTGATTGTTAAAAAACTGTGGTATCAATAGCGAATAGAAGTCCGTATTGACTTGATGTCCATTGAAAATAATGTTTCCACCCCAAGCAATAGGGTAAACAAAAAGATTGAACAACAACAAGTACAACGGAAAAAGCCAAATAGCGGTATTGATATGACTTTCTCTATTGTTTTCAACCACTGTAACATGAAATTGTCTTGGAAGCAAAAAGATAGCCGACATCGATAAGATGGCCAACATAAACCAGTTAATCGCTTGAGGAATACCACCTATGCTGTTGAGTTTACTATAATTGGGTAATTGCGATGCTTTTTGATAAATGTCATCAAAACCCTTGAACACATAAAAAGTGATATAGACACCAATAATGAGAAAAAACAACAACTTAATGATGCTTTCCATGGCAACAACGGTAACAATACCCTTTCTTTTTTCTGAAGCATCTACATAGCGTGTACCATAGTAGGATGAAAATAGTGCCAATGCAATAGCGATATAGGTAGTAGTATCTTCAAAAACTATTGAACTAAGTGGTGTTTTGGTCACCACATGAAAAGTTTCCGAAATGGCTTTGAGTTGTAAACCAATGTAAGGCAAAACACCTATCAAGCAAACCACTGTCACCAATGCGCCCAGAAAACGGCTGTTTCCATAACGCAACGAAATAAAATCGGCTATAGAAGATACTTTATTGACTTTGGCAATACGGATGATTTTTTTCAGAATGATAATCCACGAAGGAATAATAATGATTGGTCCAAGATAAATGGGCAAATAATCCAAACCCGATTTTGAAGCAACGCCAATACTTCCATAATACGTCCATGCCGTACAATAGACCGCTAGGGAAAAACTATACACATAGGGATTTTCAATCCATCGGCTTTTATTTCTTTTTTCAGCAAAGTGCGCTACAAAAAAGAGTAATGCCAAATAGAGTAGCAAGATAACTATGAGTACTACACTATTCATTATACTTGTTTACAATGATGAAAGAAACCAATGCCGATAGCAACCAAATGGAAAATACATAAATGTAAATTACCGGTATCCCAGCAACAACAGCATGTGTATCAAAAAGCAAAATAATGGGCAGATTGAGTGCCATCATTAGAAATAATGATAAAAAAAGCAACTTTTGTTGGTGTCTTTTTTTCATGTATCAATCATCTTTGTTTATTCCTAGCAATATGTAATAGCTTGCCTTTATTGGTTTTATTAGCAACAAACCCTATACTAAGCGACCATATAAAAATAAAAACCCAAAAGCTCAGCAATGCCAAGCTTTTGGGTAAATATAACAAACATTTTTTAATCTTCGTATTCGTCGGTCAGTGCGTAGTAACCAAAGATTAATAATCCGCTGACTACCAATGGAAGTAGTATAAAAAATATAATAATTCCAAAAACCAAATCGTCCTGTTTTCCTGATGTTAGTTTTCCACCAAAAATTCCAATAGAATAATAGGCAACTGCCGCAGCAAGTAAAATCCAAACTATTCCTAAATATTTTTTTATCGTGTTCATATTTTCAAATTTTATTCGTGAAGTGTGTTAATTTTTTTATCGATATATACCATTCCTATCACAAAGCAAATCGCTGCTATTCCAATAGGATACCACAACCCTTCTAAATAGAATTCAGGATCACCTGCATTTTTAGCCGAAGTTACAAAATATGTTGAAATTGCTGGCAGTAATCCTCCAAAAATTCCATTTCCAACGTGGTATGGCAGCGACATCGAAGTATATCTAATCTTCACTGGGAACATTTCAACCAAGAAAGCAGCAATAGGTCCATAAACCATCGTTACAAAAATCACTTGAATAAACACAAGAAATATAAGCATCCATCTGTCTGAATTATTGATAGTTTTGGTAATTTTTGTTTCTATTTTATCTTTCCCTTTATCATCTACCATCAATTTACCTGCTTCAAAATGTTTGGTTTTTATTTCCTCTAGTTTTGTACCATCTGTATATTCTTTTGTAGTAGTATAGATAGAGTCCATTTTGGTTTCATCTACTTCTTTCATAGAAGGAACTACTTTTGTATTGGCTACAATTTCTGATTTCAATGTTACGTCTGTTGTAGCATACATCGTTTTGTAGATAGGTCTGTATAGCAAAATTGCCAATAACATCCCAAACATCATGATGTATTTTCTTCCTACTTTATCACTCAACCAACCGAAGAAGATAAAAAACGGCGTACCAAATACTAGTGCAATTCCCAATAATGTATCTACTTGAGAAGAGTCAATGTTTTGCACCGTTTTCAAGAAATTCATTGCATAGAATTGTCCTGTGTACCACACCACACCTTGTCCCATAGTAGCACCAAACAATGCCAACAAAACAAACTTGAGGTTATATTTGTGTCCAAAACTCTCTTTCAACGGATTGGTACTTGTTTTTCCTTCCGATTTTGCTTTAGCAAATACAGGTGATTCGTGCATGTTTTTTCTAATCATATACGATACCAATACCATCAAGATAGATACCCAAAACGGTACTCTCCAACCCCATTCTTCAAAAGCTTCTTTAGACAATGCCGCTTTAGTCAACAAAATAACCATCAAAGAGATAAATAAACCAACAGTAGCGGTTGTTTGTATCCATGATGTCCAATACCCTTTTTGCCCTTTTGGTGCGTGTTCTGCCACATAGGTCGCTGCACCACCATATTCACCACCTAGCGCCAATCCTTGAAGCAAACGCAGTATCAAGACCAGTAATGGTGCCAAAAAGCCTATGGTTTCATAACTCGGGATACAACCTATCAAGAATGTTGCACCACCCATCAAAAGTAACGTTACCATAAACGTATATTTTCTACCAATTAAGTCGCCCAATCTTCCGAAGAATAGTGCGCCAAATGGTCTTACTACAAATCCAGCAGCAAATGTTGCCAATGTAGATAAAAATGCTGCCGTCGGGTTATCCGATGGGAAAAACTTGGTCGATATTACTACCGCCAAACTACCGAAAATGTAGAAATCATACCACTCAATCATGGTACCCATGGAAGAAGCCGAAATGACTTTCCATATTCCTTTTGTTGATTTATCACTCATACTAAAGTTTTTTATGTTGGTTAAAAAATGTTACTTATTAAAAAGAATACGCACATGAAATCATGGCTCTAAAGTTGCCTACTTTTTTCTCATTTCCATCAGCGGTCACATCTGTTTGTAGGTTACCCCAAGTAGCTCCAGTATATTCTAACTCTGGCGTAATTCTGAATTTATTTTGTTTGAAGTCAATACGCGCCGATGCTCTCCACACATTGTCAATCACTCTTGTTCCCGATAAACCTCTCATGTAAACAGCTGTTGCGCCATCTTTACCAGTTCCACCATTTTTGGTATAACCAAAGAATAATCCTGGTGCAATGCTTTTACCATTACTAGCCAGATCAAACCAGAATGCAGTAGTTTTTATTCCTTCATATTTTTCAACTTCTCCTGGTGCTGTGTAACCTGCAAAACCACCTAGCATCACTAGGTTATACATGTCTTCTCCAGTGATACCATATCCTTTTACACAGAGTTTTTCATTAGAATATTTGAAATATCCAACAAACGAAGTGGAATTCACTTTTTCATTCGATACTAATCCATTAGATACGGTTAGCGGTTGTAGTGATTTGAATTCCGCACCAATACCTGCAATCCAGTTTTTGTTTTTGTATTGGAATTGTCCGTGAAAAGTAGGCAAAACCGAATTGATAGAAGCGGAGTTTTGTGTTCCTCCTGTAGCTGTTTGTGTTGTAAACTCTCTTTCCTTGTAAGCAGTTAGTGAAAATGAAAAGTCTTTGGTCAACATTTGTTTGATACGAACTTGTGATGCCCAACCAAATGGGTTGAACATAATTCCTGCGCTGAAGTTAGCAACACCCGGAAAAACTTCTGGTATAAATGTCGGGTATCATGTTTGTCCCATGGTTAGTGTTGTTTTTTGCCATTCCATGTTGGCATAGGCATGACGCAAACGGAAAAGCCCAATGGTTGACTCGGTATTTCCAAAAAAGTCACCTTCTAATACACCAGTCATTTTTGCACCCCAAACATTTGGACCTTTTACTTTTACGCCCAATCTTGAAACGATTGACAAGAAATTTGATGCTTCAGCAGCATTTATATCATCACCATTGGTGTCGAGTTGCTCATCGAGTGGATAGAGGTTTAGGTTATACTCTCGAACTTGAGCCGATTTGCGAGTATCAAAAATGTAGTCTGTTCTGATGAAACCATAAAGATTTACATCCCATTCTTTTTCTGCTGCTGGCGCAGGAGTTGTAGCTGTTTGCGCATTCCCATAGAAAGAAAAAGCAGCAAAAGACATAATCAAAACTTTTTTCATAATTTGGTTGTTAGTTTTTAGCACAGCCAAATTCATAAAAAGTTATGCTTGAAAAAATTTCAATATATATTTTTGTTAACGGTATAGTTAATCTTTAAAACGTTCCCATTTTATTAGCATGAACTTATCCCCTAGTTCGGTAATAATCATGCCTGCTCCTTTCAGAACTTCTTTATTTTTAAGAAATTCCACCAATTCGAGATGGTTGTATATCTTGTATGTGGGATGATAATCGGTGTGATTGGGTTTGATTACTTTGAACTCTTTTACCCAATTACTCACAGTAACGTGTGAAACCCCAATAATACGCTCTATTTCGCGATAACTCAATCCTTCAAGGTATAACTGCAAGGCTTTGGTTACGTAGTAATTATCTATCTTTTTCCCTAATTTATTGACTGTGAAGTAATAATTGCAATTTTTGCATAGATACCTTTGTCTGTCTTTGATGATACCACTTTTTACGATGTTTTCATTTTGGCATTTGGGACATGCTACAATCTCCATATATATAAATTTTGCATAAATATACTAATTTTGCAAAATATACAATATTATTATCTGTAATTTTTTTGCTTTATTTTTTTTGATAATGTAATTTTTCTAGGAAATAATTGAGGAAAGTGTAATTTTAGTGATGAGTGATGAGTGATGAGTGGTGAGTGAAAAGTGGTGAGTGATGAGTGGTGAGTGAAAAGTGGTGAGTGATAAGTTGTAAGTTGTAAGTTGTAAGTAAAATTCTTAATTCTTAATTCGTAATTCGTAATTCATAATTCAAAAAATCAACCTCAAAAATCAACTTCAAAAATCAACTTCAAACTTTAAACAAAACCGACAACTGACAACTGACAACCTACAACTGAAAAGTGAAAAGTGACAATTGATAAGAGATAAGTGATAAGTGATAAGAGATAAGTTGAATTCGTAACTCGAAATTCGTATTTCGTAATTCGTATTTCGTAATTCGGACTTCGTAACTCGTAATTCGTAATTCAAAAATCAACTTCAAACTTTAAACAAAACCGACAACTGACAACTGACAACCTACAACTGAAAAGTGATAAGTGATAAGTAATAAGTAAAATTCGTAATTCGTACCTCGTAACTCGTACCTCGCACCTCGTAATTCGAATTACACATTTTGTCACACCGAGCGCAGTCGAAGTGCGCAACTCGTACCTCGTAATTCACAATTCGTAATTCGTAATTCACAATTCACAATTCACAATTCTTAATTCGTAATTCGTAATTCGTAATTCGTAATTCGTAATTCGTAATTCGCACCTCGTTATCCGATACCAATTATCTCTAATGATTAACCCTAAATTGTACTAAAAATATCCTTATTTATGTTAATTATAAACATTTTATGTGTATAAGTTCCTTTTTTTTTCACGAATTTTTTGCTAAACTTTGTGCTTACAGAATCAGACAAGTACTAACATGTTATACTTAATAAAAGTAACATACAATTACTTGTAATCAATGTATTAGAATTGAAAAAAAATACAAAAAAATTAGAAGAAGAAATAGTTGCGCTACGTAAACAAATTGACCAGTTGATTCAAAAAGAAACTAAAGAAACTTGGTTGGATAGCTCCGCGATTAAAACTAAATTTAACATCAGTGAGAGCACCTTGTACCGTATGCGAAAAAATAATCAAATACCCTACACAAAATTTGGTAGACGTTGTTTGTATCCATCCAGTTTTTTTGATAAATCTTTAGTTCAAAAACTACAAAATAAAGAGTTAATGTAAACTGTACATTGCTTCACTACTGCATTTTTTTAGAGCCTACAACCGCTTCACTAGTTAGCTGACTTTATACTTATAAGTCCTCTTTATTTACTTCTCCTCTACTCTTTTTCTACTCTACTAGGTGACTTGTTCGCCAAATTGCTTTTTTGCCAAACTCCTGTCGAAGAAATCACGAACAAACCACGAATGAAACTACCCTAATTTGACTGCTGTCTAGTCAAAAACAGTCAACATACGTCAAACAACATCAATTCTATGCACTGTACATTTATGTTATTCAAATGTCTTTTTATGCCTTTAATTTCATTCAAAAAAAGCTACTACTATTCTATTTAATTCATTGCAAATCAATTTATTTCATATCACTCGCGCTTCTTTTTTTATACAAAAGTCCATGATACATTTGCCTTCGTACAATGAAATAAGTCGACTATTTCATCTACAAAAACCACATTAATAATCCCTAAAAAAAAATTGTAAAATGGGAAAATACAACAAAGGCATTTTAGGTGCTTTCTCCGGCAAAGTCGGATCGGTAGTTGGCGCAAGTTGGCGCGGACAGGACATTATGCGTAGTTTACCTCGCAAATCAAATCGTGAAGCAACAGTAAGTCAAATGATGCAACGCGAAAAGTTTACAGAAGCCACGGCTTTTCTACAACCTTATCAACCCTTATTGCGCAAGTATTTTGGCTCAGGCAACGGTAAAACCACACGACGTAACCAAGCGCTTTCCTATCACATGAAGGAAGCACTCACTTTTGTTGATCCGAACTGGGTTTGGGATTTTCAAAAAGTGCAAATCAGTCGTGGTGATTTATTGGGCTTAGAGCAATTTGCTGGTACTGGTGGTGTTGCACAAAGCATTGATTTTACTTGGCAAGACAACAGCTCACAAGGTGAAGCGTTGACTACTGACCAAGTTATTGTTGCCATCTATGAAGCGACCACAAAAACAGGAAGTTATTTTACAAACGTTGCTTTGCGAGGTGATGGTACTGCCACTATTACGTTACCTGCTTTTCTTTCTGGGTTAACGGTTCAAGTATGGGTAACAGTAGTTTCTAATGATGACAAACGGTATGCAACGAGTCAGTTTTTGGGTAACATTACGCTGACTTAAAGTGCATTTCTTTATGAATCATGAAAAAACCCAAGTGTTCTAGAAGCTTGTGGTTTTTTTGCTTTATACCGCTTCTAGTATGGTTGTAAAAAACAGTTTTATCTGCACATAAACTCCCTAAAATCGGTCTAAATTATCCGTTGAAATAGTACATTTATAACCGGTTCGATTTACTTCAATTATAATTAACATGAATTCGGTACTTACGTAAGCTCGAGTAGATTTTTATTTTAAAAATCGTATCGAGGACTAAAAACATATTACTTCTCGATACATTTTTCGATGAAATCATCGAAAAATACTCGAAGTGACGAATAAGTCGTCAAAAATTATATCGATGCTACTGTAATTAAACTTTTTATAACAAACCAAGGACAAAGTTTCCACAAAAAGCCCAAGATAAATAAGCAAATTTGTGTCATTCCTCTCGCAAATTAGGGAAAACCCTAATGAAAAAATAGGGAAAATCCATAATTAAAGTATACCGCTATTTTTTAAATTTGATAAATAAATACATCAACTGAAAAGTGATAAGGGATAAGGGAAAAGGGATAAGTGATGAGTGATGAGTGATGAGTGATGAGTGATAAGAGATGAGGGATAAGGGATGAGGGATGAGGGATGAGGGATGAGGGATGAGTGATAAGTGATAAGGGAAAAGTGATAAGTAAAATTTGAAATTCGTATTTCGTACCTCGTAACTCGTACCTCCCAACTCATAACTCATAACTCACAACTCATAACTCACAACTCACAACTCATAACTCAAAACTCACAACTTCAACCCATGGATACATTCAACAAACAAAACGGTGTTAGCGTTCGTGCTTATAAAGGCGATGCCATGACCTTGCTAGCGTTTGATTTGCAAACGGCTTTGCGAAAAAACCTTGCCGGATTTACCATACAGTATTACCTAAAAGGAAGTGCCGAAAAATACTATATCTACAACAGACTCTACCTACCCGATGCCATACGAACGGCGTCTAATATTCTTCCCAAAGAGAAAAACTCAACCCTCTACGCGCCTATCCAAAAAATGAATTGGGTACATGTGCCTAATACCAATGTCAATACGCAGAATGCGGTTTTTGGCGATTATGTCTATGAAGTAACGCCTCGTTATATCGTTGACGGAAAACTGGAAGCGTTAAAACCAGAGTTGACTGTGGCGGTAGAAATTAACGTAAGCCCATTTGATATGAAAAATACCAAAATAGGTTTTACCCGTGGGTTTGTGTCCTCGGTTGCCTATGCCAATCGGTTTAATGTGGAAAACAACAAAGTTCGTCCTAAAAAAACCGACTTGCTTTTTGACATTACTAAAAAAGCCGACGATGCCCAACGCTGGAACGATACCAAACGAAAATATGAAACCGTTCCCTATACCTACGAAGAGCAACACAAATGGTTGGGATGGCAAGCCCGTGAACGGGTATTGGAATTTTTAGACCAGGTGTTGAACGATGCCACACTAAGCCTCAAGGCATTGGCCTATGACCTCAACGAGCCTGAAGTATGCAAACGATTGTTGCAACTGGCGAGCCAAGGCAGGTTAAAAATACTCCTGGACGATGCAGGCGAACATGGCGAACACGACTCTATGGAGCAAGCTTTTGAAAACCTCTTTCATGCGCAAGCTACTGGCAACTCACAACTGGTGAGAGGTCATTATAAAAGTTTGGCACATTGCAAGGTATTCATCCTGATGAGTGCGGCAAACCAAGCCCAAAAGGTACTCACCGGTTCTACCAATTTCTCTACCAATGGGTTGTATATTAACTCCAATCATGTGTTGGTGTTTGACAATCCTGCCATAGCCGAGCGCTACAATAACTATTTTGAAAACTCTTTCTCCGAAGCCAAGCTCTTGGCCATCAAAGGACAAGAACCTACAGCACTAGACTATACTTTTGACGAAGTGGGTTTGCCCAAAATGACCATTACCTTTGCCCCACACAAGAAAGAAGATGCCCAACGCATTTTTGACCGCATTAGCTCACGGATTACCAAAACCGATACTACTGATGTGCTTTTTGCCATTATGAAAGACGGTAGCCAAAGCAGCATACTGAGTGCTGTGCGCACACAGTTGAAAAACGAAAGTACGTTTACTTATGGCATTACCGATACCATTAGCAAAACGGCCGACGACTACGAAGTGTTTTTGTACAAACCCAACACCAGCCGAGGTATTCGTGTAGCGGCAAAAGGGATTGAAAATGTATTGCCACCACCATTTGGCAAAGTAGCAGGCATTAGTGGCTATGCCATACACCACAAGTTTATCGTGGTCAATTTTAAAGGAGCCAACCCAGTGGTGTACTGCGGTAGTAGCAACTTGGCGTTTACGCCTGAGCAAAACAACGGCGACAACCTGCTGGAGATATTTGATAAAGATGTGGTTACGGCATTTGCTATTGAAGCCTTGCGCTTGGTAGATCATTTTCATTGGCGCAACAACGAGGTAAAGAGCGATATCACCATGTACTTAGACGATTTGAGCAACAGCAGTACCGCTTGGCACAAGGCTTGGTTTAACCCTACCGACCTTAAAAACAAGCAACGCAAACTGTATATTAAAGCCTAAAAAAATGATTAAAAAAACCACGTAAAAACACCTACATAATTCTTGTTAAAATAGATTATTTTTGGTAGGTTTGGTAATGTAAAATTAAACAAGAATGATCGATAAAAAAATCATTATCGAAAAGATATGTTGTACAAAATATATAACTCCTGCATTGCAAAGTGCAGGTTGGAACTTATACACAAGTTCTTGAAGAAGTGAGTTTTACTGATGGAAAAATTTATGTTCGTGAAAATAAAAATTAACAGCACGGGTGAAAGAAAAAGAGCAGATTATTTGCTATATTATCAGGATAATCCAATTTGCTATCATTGAAGCAAAAGATAACAAACATTCTATTCGCGCCGGGACACAACAGGCATTAAATTATGTAAAATGCTTGATATTCCAAGTGTATTTAGTAGCAATGGTGATGGTTTTGTGTATCATGATAGAACTGTAAATGATAACACCATTGAAACCGAATTAGCTTTAGAAGATTTTCCATCGCCCGAAGCTTTATGGATGAAGTACAAATATTACAAAGGTATAGTCGCACTCCTGTTCGGAGAAAAAATTGCTTTACAAAGTACTTTTCTGATGGTTCGGGAAGAAAACGGTCATTACCAACAAATTGCCATTAACCGAACTGTAGAAGCGATTGCCAACGGGCAAAACAGGATTTTGTTAGTAATGGCAACTGGAACAGAAAAACCTACACTGCTTTCCAAATTATTCACCGACTTTGGAAAACGAAATTAAAGAATATTATTTCTAGCTGATAGAAATAGCGGAACCAAACCAAACGTGGCGATTTCAAACACTTTAAAGATAAAATGACAGTGGTTAAACATCGAATGATTGATAAGAGTTATGAAATTTATTTGGCAATGTATCAAGATTGGCTGGTGCTGATGGTCACCAATACTTATAAACAATTTTTCTCGTTTTTTGATTTGATTATATTGATGAGTGTCACAGAGGTAGTGCCGCGAAAGATAGTTCTTGGAAAATATCCAACCTATTTTTGGAAAAGCTACCCATGTTGGTTTAAGCAGCAACACCTAAAGAAACCAAAGAAACGAGTAATAGAATATTTTGGAGAACCAGTCTACACCTATTCACTAAAGCAAGAATTGACGATGGCTTTTTAGCACCTTACAAGTAATAAGAGTAGCTCTTAATGTTGATGCCGAAGACTATGAGCCAGAACAGGCAAAACAGACAAAGAAGGGAACGAAATTGAAGATAGAATATACAATCGTAAAGACTTTGACCGAAGTTTAGTTATCGAAGAACGAACAGATGCTGTAGCAAAGAAAACTAACAGAATATCTAAAAGGTTACATACCGTTTTGCCAAAACTATTGTTTTCTGTGTTGATATTGACCATGCAGAGCGAATGCGAAATGCCATAGCAAGGCAACACAACGCTGACTTAGTTGCCGAAAACTATAAATATGTAATGCAAATTACTGGTGACAATGATGAAGGCAAACGCGAATTGGACAACTTTAGCTAATCCAGAAGAAGAAAAATATCCTGTATTGCTACAACCTCCGAACTAATGACCACAGGTGTCGATGCGCAAAACGTGTAAAGTGTTAGCCTTAGATGTAACATTAACTCCTTTATTAAAGTTCAAACAAATAGTCGGACGTAGTACTCAAGTTAATGAAGAATTCAATAATTGTACTTTATTCTTGACTTTAGAAACGCTGGTCTTTGCCGATCAAGATTTACATTGGTGACCCAATTAGTTAAACAATAGCAGAATACTGATTTAACAACGATAATCGAGGAAGAAGAAAAAGACACACCCATCGTGATGATATTTCAGGTGAAGAAATTATGCTAGTTCCGCAATAGTTAGAACAGTATCGAATGGTACTAACGAAAGAATATAAAAAAAGACCGAAACAATACATTAATGGTGTCAATGTTTCTGTTCCATAATAAAAACGAAGAATTGCTGAGTAATAATGGAAAACCCACAACAGCCGTTACAAAAGATTACTACTAAAAACATCATTCAAAAGAACTGGACCCAATTTGAACGTTTATACAATGGAACAATGCCGAAAAAGAAGAAGCCTTAATCAAAAGGAGAATTACAAGAACAAGGCATTATGATGAAAATGCTATGATGCAGTTGACAAACTTAGTAGATTTATTTGATTTGATTTGCCATGTAGCGTACGACCAACCACCATTGACTAGAAAAAGACGAGCAAATAATGTAAAAGAAAACGCAACTATTTCACTAAATATGGCGAACAAGCCCGGAAAATGATGAAGCGCTATTAGACAAATATGCAGATGAAGGTGTTGAAAACAAGAAAGTATTGATATTGCGTGTAAAACCTTTTGATGAATATGGTTCTCCTATTGAGATTATAAGCCATTTGCAGGAATAAACAACATTATTTAGAAGCCGTTAAAGAATTGAAACAATTGTATAGAAAAGCGTAAACTATGTCTGAAAAACTCGATTATATTAATATTGTTTAGTGAATTCTCTAAGCTCAATAAAACTGATTTGTATTTGCCAACTTTTATGGAATTTCGAGATATCCTCATTTTGAGAATGTTTTGGTAATATACTGAGATTTTATTTTGACACACATCAATCTCATAATTTTAGTGACTTGTTTGTAAAAAATCATTAACAGATTGTACTAGTGATAATGGAATAGGGAAAATTTGATTTGCAGGTAATTGATTGTATTCGTGAGTTTTCAACTGACCAACTTAAGCGAATTGATTTGGTAATAGAGGGTAATGATTGGGTAATTGTTATAGAAAATAAAATATTCCATACTTTAAACAATGACCTGGAGCATTACGAAAAAACAATCAAAAATATATCCAAAAAATAAGTACTTATTTATTGTGCTTTCTATTAAAAAAGAAGATACTTCTGGTTCATTCATCAATGTTACTTATGAAACTTTTTCAACAAACTTAAACTTACTTATTGGTCAATATGCTATTAAAGCAAATTCTCTTTACTTAACCTATCTGTTATTTTGATTTTATTAAAACTATTGAAAATGGCTGGTATATTGTGGAAGAAATTAACAAAGAAATGTTTCAGTTTATAGTAAAAAACGAAAAAGCTATAAACGCACTCAATAATGAGAAAAACAACATTCAAAACCGTCTGTTGTTACAGTCAACAAATTAATTCAACTCATTGAATATAATAACCCGTTTTGTTTTCAGAAGTGGATTTGGAATAAAACAACACTTGTTTTTGATTTTTTTAAATTTGATTAAAAACTGTGGCTTTAGATACTAACCATTAACAAAACGAATGTTGTGTCAGAAATATTTGTTAGAGACCATGTAAAAGATTATAGTTATTAGATAAGCCAGAACAATTTCAGTAAGACCAATAGAATTATAAAAGAATCATAGAGGATATGACTTATTCGAAGAAAGTATAAATTTCTTTGATATCCAAACAGATGAGTTACTAACAAAAATTAAAAATATTATTAGACGAATTAAAATATAATCTCTCTTTAAAAAACCATAAACACAAAGTAAATGAGTAACATCTCCTCCATATCCTTAAATCCATACAAACCATCATGTGGCAAGACACTGGTCTAAACGGTGATGCCCAACGCATCGAACAACTCGGTTGGATGCTATTTTTAAAAATATTCTCGGATAAAGACAAAGAACTCGATTACTCGACGGTAATTACACCTCGCCTATTCCCGATGCATTTCACTGGGTGAAGGAAAAGGCAATTGAGCGAGGCGATGACGAGAGAGAGAGAGAGAGAGAGAGAGAGAGAGAGAGAGAGAGAGAGAGAGGCATGACGGGTGACGAATTGCTGGAGTTTGTGGATAGAAAACTGTTTCCTGCGTTGCGCAATATTGATGTAAGCACTGGCAACCGCCGTGCGCTGATTGTACGTGAGGTTTTTGAAGGGAACAACAACTATATGAAAAGTGGTATCAACATCAGAGGTGTTGAATAAGCTGAATGAAATTGACTTTAATATTGCTAAAGACCGTCATGCGTTTGGCGAATTGTATGAAACCATTTTAAAAGGTTTGCAAAGTGCGGGTAAAAGTGGTGAGTTTTATACACCTCGTGCCATTACTAGTTTTATTACCGAAATGATCAACCCGCAATTGGAGAAAAAATATTGGATCCTGCGTGTGGGACAGGTGGTTATTTGACCCTTGTGCGATTGAGCATTTGGCCAAGCCAACAGCGTGAAGACCGTAAAAGTATTGCTGAAAACGTAATAGGTTGGGAACAAACCACTACCCTATTTATTGGCTACGACCAACAGTCTTACACGACATGAGTGCCTAACATTCGTTTTGGCGATGGTGAACAACCAACTTTCCAACTTTACCGAAAAACACCGTGTGAATGCTATTTTAGCTAATCCACCGTTTGGAGGGATTGTGGCCAACAATAACGAAAACAACTTTCCGCGAACACTAGAACCAAAGAAAGTGCCGACTTGTTCCTGATTTTAATGATACGCTTATTAAAACAAGGCGGAAGAGCAGGAATTGTATTGCCCGACAGCTCGTTAACCGGTGACGGTGTCAAACAACGCGTACCAAAAGTTATTGGAAAAATGTAATTTACACACCATTATACGCTTACCCAACTCGGTGTTTCAACTATTTACCGTAGCGACAATTTGTTGTTTTTACCAAAAGGTATCCCTGCAAGGAAGTATGGTATTATGAACACCGTTTGCCTGAAGGCCAAAAGCCTAGCAAAACCAAATGATACAAGCCAAGGAGTTTTGACCCTATCAAAACAAATAGTGAACAACCGTGTAGAAAGTGACACTTAGCTTGGAAAAGTAGATATCCAAACCATTATAGACCGCAATTATGATTTAGACATTACAAAAACCCTACGAAGCAAGAAGAAGCACACGAATATAGTAATTACGAAATTCCAATGGAATTATTGCATACTTCTTTTGAAAAAAGCTGTTACCTTGTTGAAGAACCAATTAAAAGAAACAGTGAAATGGTTTAATGAGAATTGATGATTTAGCATTTCCATTTGAAAAATTGCTGCAAAGTTCAAAATGCACTGAAGGTGAGTTTGACTTCATAACTGCTTCTTGGAATGGAAAACACGCCAACAAAATACACTCATGATTATGAAGCACTGGTTTTTCGCAGTAAATGATATCGTTCTTTGGGAAGAACACATTACGTCAATAGTAAATTTATATCAAGTGATTTGTGTTTTATTATTTACTCCAAAAGACCAAAAAAACTTACCAATTGATTTGAAGTTTTACCACATGCTTTTTAACGAGTTTAAAGATGACATTGTAAAAAACACTAAAGCCGGAACTTCAAAAGAAGCTATTGGATTAAAAAGCATTTGGAAATTACAAGTTACCATATTTTGATATTGACAAGCAAGTCGAAACAAAAATTCAATTGTCAATATGCAAAATTCTAAAGTTGAAGATAAATACCGAACTCACCCACCAACTCGACCTCATCAAACAATTGCGTCAGGCGTTTTTGCGTGAAGCGATGCAAGGTAAGTTAGTTGGCAGTGCTCAGTTAAATGTAGGCAGTGAAACCGGTCATGACTTGTTAGCCAAAATAAAAGCGGAGAAAGCACTACTAATAAAAGAAAAAAAGCTCAAAAAGGAAAAAGAGTTACCACCAATTACTGAAGATGAAATTCCTTTTGAAATACCAGAATATTGGGCTTGGTGTAGGTTGGGAGAGATTTCAAATATACAAAGAGGTTCATCACCAAGACCAAAAGGTGATAGTAGATATTTTGCCAAAAGTCAAACTGCTTATAATTGGATAACTATTAGGGATATTAGTAGTTTTTGTGAAGGGAATAAACTAAAACAAACAAAAGAACACCTTACAGAAGAAGGTTCTAAACATAGCCGATTTGTTGATGAAAATGAGTTTATAATTGCTGTGAGTGGCTCAACAACAGGAAAATGTTGTTTAACAGGTATTGATGGCTACATTTATGATGGACTTGCAGTAGTAAAACAAATCAATAAAAACTTACCGTCTGAATTTTTAATGAACTATATGACATATTTATATGCACATATAAACAATTCAAAAAGTGGTGCATCTTTTCCAAATATAAATACGGATTTTTTAAATAATCTCATATATCCACTTCCACCCCTCCACGAACAAGAGCAAATTGTGGCTAAGTTAGAGGAGTTAATGGCGTTCTGTGATGGGTTGGAGCAAAGTATAAAGGGAAAGTCAAGGGTATAATGACAAATTGTTGCAGCAGGTGTTGCGGGAGGCGTTGCAAGTGAAATAAGACTAAAATTAAGATGGAAAATACAATTTTATTTGGAAATGGTTTTAATAGATTAAGAAATTCAGGTATTAGTTGGGAGGATGTATTAAATGATCTTAAGAAACAAAATTTCAGTAATGGTAATTTACCATATACATTAATATATGAAAAGTCTTTGTTGGATGGTGCAAAAGAACAAATAAATACTTTTACTGATTACGAATTTGAAGTTAAAGTTAAATTAGCTGAATTAATGAAAACTATTGTCCCAGCTGATATTTATAAAAATTTAGCAACGTTGGGTTTAAAAAAATATTTAACTACAAATTATGATTATTGTTTGAATAAAAATATTTGAGTTAAATAAACTTAATGAAGTAAACAATAGTACTGAGGATATTTATAGTATTAGGCGTAAAACAACTTTTTATAACGATAAAAATGAAGAAGTAAGCACTATTTGGAATATTCATGGTGAAATTAACAAGCCTATTTCAATAATGTTAGGTTACGACCATTATACAGGTTCATTAAGTAAATTGAATCATATGTTAAAGGTAATTATGAATTTACGTTTAATAAAGATTCTGTTAAGCCACAATCTATGAGAAGCAAAATATTAGAAGACAATCAGATTTTGATGATTATTCTTGGATAAGTCTTTATTTAAAGATAAAGTACATATAATTGGTTTAAAAATTAGATTATTCTGAAACAGATATTTACTGGATTTTAAATAAGAGAAAAAGATTTATACTGAATTAGGTAATTCAATCAAGTTTAAAAATGAAATTATTTATTATACAATTGACGAAGACAATCACAAACATGAGCTTTTAAAATCATTTGGTGTAAAAGTGATTTTTAAAAAAGGATTTAATCATGGTGAAATATATGACTTTGCATTAAATAATATAAAATAAAATGCTAGAAATCAGAAGAAATCGTTTTGCTAAACCGTATGAGAATGAGTTTTTTAGAATTTTTCTAAAAAAGCTTAGCATTGCATTTGAAAAATTAGGTATCCATGGTGTAGTACTAGGAAGTCCAGTATGTACGCTGCGGAAATGATTTGCAACTTGATGCGCTTCTAATTACTGAAACCGGCATTGTCATTATAGATTTTTAAAAATTATACCGGAATAATTCAACTTCCAAAAAAGAAGATTTTTGCAAAAGAAATGGTTGAATATTTCTAAGAATGGAAGTATAATTGAAATTAATAAACACAGTCATAATCCATATGTACAAACTTTCAAACAAAAGGAAAAATTTGATGAAATTTTAATAAATGTAATAAAGCCAAAATTGCTTTCCGATGAAAATATAGCTACTAGAGACACCTATCAAGTGGTTTGCTTTCAACAAGAAATTACTATTGATGGGCAAATCCCTGGAAATTTTCAACGTATATTTCATATTGCATCACCTTCAACCATAATAAGTAAATTAACCGATTTACTTTATGCCAGCTCTAATGAGTGGAATGGAACTGTTAGGGAATGTAACAAATCAGAATACCTTTGACAATTTAAAAGCAGTTTTTAGGGCTGATACTTATAATCCGTTTGAAGATTTGAGCTTATTTGAAGAATTTGAAAAAATTGATTTTTCAGACTATGTCGAAGAAGCACTATTTGTGGAGCAACAATTTGAAATGAATAAAACAATTGTGGGGATGAATTTATAGAAACACAGGTAGATATTCTTCAAATTAATTGTGATGCCTACACACCCACAAAAATTCCTTTTGTATCTAAAATTGTTTCTTACTATTTAGAGAAAAACAAATTAGCAGAAGAAGAGAAAAGAAAAATTTATTTTTTAGCTCCAACTAATAAGCATATTGCAGATTTAACTCGTGATGGAGCGGATTTTTATATTCAATCTTTATATTCCAAACTTTATGATTTTGAAAATTCTACTATTGAGTTAATGAAGAAAACAGCAGTAATGAAAGAGATTTTTTCCACTTCTAGAAAATAAAGATTTCGATAAATCGCTTTACATTATTTTTAACGCTCATTTGGTGTATCATTTGTAATGTGGTGAAGATTTGATTAATTTAGTTTCGAGTAGTTTTGTGTAATGATACGTTGTCATTCATTAATCTTAAAGTTAAAAAAGCCGTCATTTTTACTAAACGACGATTATTTTTATGGTTTCAGAGCGCAAACAATAGCAGACAAAAAAACAATTGAAGAAGGGAATTATTCTAAACTACAATTTCTATTGATTGTAATCCTTTAACAGCCAATCAAAAAACACGATTGCCACTATGAAAGAATATTAATTGGATGTTGCCAATCAATTATATTGGGATAATAATCTAAATATGAAAACTATAAAAGGTGAAGCTTTTAGAAAGGTATTAAATGATAGAATTATAAATAATCAGCTACACAAAACACATATCCTTGCAGAAAAAATGATGCAGAAACTACTAATAATTGGGTAAGAAAGATTATAAAAAATTTAGGTAAAATTCAGAAAGGCGATGTGATTTGGATTAAAAATAAAGTGATGTTACCAGAAGTAACCGATCCATTTTCAATTCCAAAATTTGCTTTATCTGGTGATATGGGAGAAGTTTTAGAAGTTGTAAATAGGTTTACTTTTAAATCAAGCAAATATAATTTACGTCCAATTGAAATTTCGCATTGTAAAATAAAACTTCATGATTATGAAAACGTCAAGGATATTTATTTATATGATTATTCAAATAAAGAGCTTGATAAAATAGAAACAGTATTAAATATTAAGCTCGAGATTAAACAACATATTCAGATTCGTCAAAGAGAATTAGTAGCTGATTATCTTGAAAAAAATAATATTGATGAAAAGACAATATTAAATCTAGCTGACTACAAAAAGTATAATGAGGAAATTGCTTCCATCAAAAATCAATTTCTAATAGTTGATGAGGAAAAATTACAAAAAGAAATTAGTAAACTAATTGCAAAATGGAAGATTAATAAAAAAAAGGAGACTTTTGCTAAAATTGAACTGTTACGAGATATTCATTCCGAATATTTCATATTAAATCAATTTGCTTTTTATGAATTTGGATGAATGGAGTACAGTTAAAAATGCCTATGGCTATCAATTTGATAATTCTTTTCTAATAGAATATGTATTACCTGAAACTGCAGAGAGAGTACATCAGTATCTTTATTCTGCGTTAAGTTGTACTCATAATTTGTATTTGCATAATCTATCTGAGTTTTCACCACTGATAGGCTTAGGCTTTAATACTATTGTTATACCAGATGAAAATGTAGAAGATAGTAACAATACTATCCTTTTTAAGTTTACCGAAGGTTTTGAAAATGAATTTACAAATGAGTTAAAACAAAGGTTTGATTTTGAAAATAAACCAATTTCATTATTGAAATTTTGTGAATTTATTTCCAATAAAATAAGTCATCATGATAAATTGAAACTTGTTAATTTAAGTCATTTTAATTTTCAAGAACGTTATCATTTTGAGTTAGATGGTAATCATTTAACTGTCAATTTTTCCTATAACAATAGGAATGAATTTAAACTAATGGCTAATCAAACCATTAGCGAGGAGGTTTTAAATTTATTTACTTGTGAAAATACAGTTAATGAACCTTATCATTTTATTAATGATGGCTCATGGCAGAGTAAATTGTTTATTGAGATTCAGGAGAAGTTACTTGAAAAAGAACATTTGTAGTTAAACATAAAGATTGGTTGTTTGATTTTAAAGTTACGCTAAGCTCTGAAATTACTAGATTACAATTCAATTACAATAGTGACGGATTTGTAACAAGATTGCATGTAGTTTCAACTACAAACAAAGAAGTTACTGAAAAGATATTGCAAATTTTAAAAGAGTTAGTAAGATAATGAAAAGGGATTTAGAGCAACAGGCAAGGTATTAAAGGATTCTAATCCATCAGAGGCTATAAAAATTTATCATGAAATTTGGAAAGATTATAAGGCCGAATTTAATGGATTTGGGACGCCTTTTTTACACAATTCAAACTTTAAGAAAAATTGATTGTTCAAATGCTGAAATTGATTGGGCTTTAGAGTTAGGAGAAAAATTTCAGAGAGAGGAAGTAACCAATCTTTTAAGTTGGCTAGTTTTTGACAAACTCGTAAAACATGCTAACAAGCTAGACTTATAAACAATGAAGGTCTAAAATATTTAAAATGGCTCAGATTGTTCCTCAAAAGAATATGAGAGGACGATAAGTACCATGTTCAGTAACCATATCCTTATTTAAGTCAACGGATGTTTATTCTGAAAATCTATTTAATGCTACTAAAATAAATGAAGCTTTTGGCGTTATTAAGTCCAGATTTTTAAACACTAAATCTAGAACAATTGAAACGGAACAAAGAGGTGACATAGAATTGGCTTCTGATTATGAGAAATATTATGCACTTAAAACAAAATCTTTATACAAACTAAGTGAATATAATTTGTGTATAGATAGTTGTAATCAGGCTTTGAATACTATAACTGAATTTCATTATAATAACGATTTATGGTTTAAAATGCGAATAGCCTTATCGGAAGATAAATTAGGCAATCATGAAAAAGGGGAAGATTTATTACAAGAAATTTTAAAAAGTAAAGCAGGTAGCGATAAGTGGTTTTTATACCGAGATATTTCAGAAATTTATTTTGAGCAAAAAGAGTATAATAAAGCTTGGAAGTTAGCTGTAGAAGCAACTTATTATGGTAATGAACCTCATTTTTTAATTGGGTTATTTTTATTGCAAGCAAAAATATTATTCAAACTTAATCGAGTAGATGATGGTAAACTTTTAGCCAGATCAAGTTAACTTTGCTATTCTTAAAGAAAATAAATAGGGTGAGAAACAAAATATATGAGACTTTTTGATTTCTATAAAATAAATATTCAAGAGGTTGATTCAGTGCAAATTTGTTTTTCAAAAACAAAAACCTGGAATATTGGGCGATAGCGGAAATATTCTAAATGGTACGATTATTTCAGTTCATAAAAATGGTAAAATGGTAGGATAAAAGATGAACTAGGTATCGTAATAGATTTTCACGGAAAGATTTAAAAAAAGTAAGTTAAATTGAAAACCTTAAAGTTCTCAAGTTAAATTTTACAGTATTAAATCAGTTTCAGAATACTTAGAAGCTGAATCAATAGAAGTATTATCCCAAGTAAAAATTATTAAAGATGATTCGTTAATAGGGAAAACTTTTTTGATGGCATTGTTGATAATGTTACTGATTTTGGAATCTTTATGTAAAGTTGTGAAAATAATAAGGGACTTGTTCATAAAAATTCACTTTCAAAAGGAAATCATACATAACTATCAAGATATTTACAAAAAAGGTGAATCTTTAAAAGTTAAAATAAACAGAATTACAGAAAAAGGTTATAATCTAGTGATTTTTTTCACTTAAAAATAGTATTAAAAAAATTATTCAAAAGGATTTTGAAGTAGATGTAGGTTTTGGTTCGTTCATAATTTAAATTATTTAAAATGAAGAAGATTTTATTAAAGTGATTATAAAAAGCAACTTTAAAATTAAAAGTTTCAGGTATAAGAGATAAAGAATAACAATATAGCTTGGATTCAATCTTTAATAAAGCATTCTTAAATAACCTAAGGGTAAATTAATAATGGATGTTGCGAAAAGTTGAACTAATAAAAGATATTTAGGTGTTTAAAAAGAAAAATAAGAAACTTCCAAAATTTGTTGAAACAAGATGAAAATAATCGATATCAATCTTGGGAGAGCATTGCTATGAAGCCTTTGGTGATATAACTAAGAACAATGATTATTTAGCTTTACATCTCTGTTTTTATTTGGCAAGCTGGGGAATGTATAGAGGCTCAACGGGATTATTGCAAAAAATTATAAAATTATATTGGTGCTGTAAAAGATTGTGAAGTATCACAAAGACTTGAGATGTAGTCAAAATTTAGAGGTATCAATAAATAATATATATGCTATTATTAACCTCAAAGAAGAGTTATTCAATCATTACAATCAATATAAATACCAAACAAAGGAAAATACTTTCGAACCAAAGCCACCAACTCATACTTTACTTTCAAAAATTGTTTTGGGTATAGGTTGTAGTAGCAACGTCGATATTTCAATGAAGGAACTAAGTTAATGGAAGTTAAAGCATCAAATTTGAGAAAAGATTTGAAGAATTGTTTAATTTATTGAAAAAACAAAACTGAGATTATCCAATTTCAAAAAGAATTACTGAAGAAAAAGTTTATTATCCTGTTTTTAAATTGGTAGATATGTTTTTTGGAATGAAGGATTTAGTAAAAATAATTAATAAAATATGGATATAAGGCAACAAACTATTATAAAATATAGTAACACTATTCTTGAATATCTTTTAAAATTTAAAAGTTTCATCCTGACTTTTTGCACTTTTTCACTAAGACAACGAGATTTTTGCCAGCTGATAGCCTAAACGACTTGAAAATGGGCAATGGTTTCAAGAGGTTCAGACTATATATTTGTTCCGTTGTTTAAATTGGTGATAGCAATAAAAGATTAAAACATTGGTTGCATAATAATTTTTGATAAAAATGGCAATATCACTTCAGTACAATCACCATATCATTCAAAATTGGTGATATTGCCAATAGAAATGACATTAATTTTTCTTAAATCTTTGGCAAAAGAAATTGGGTTGAATTAAACAAGCTGGAAATTGTGGAGATTATTTTTGACAATCAAAAAGATATTACTAAAAATTTAGATTATTATTTAAATAACATTGAACCAATGCTGCTAGATTACTTGAAGAATATAAATTATTGGATAAATATAGATATAGCGAAGCAGAATTTCAAAAAGTATTTGGAGCGAATAAACGAAATACGCAATAACAATTCTCTAAATTACTGGATTTTTCAAGGTTCACCAAAATATGCTGACACAGTAATGCCTTCAAAATAATGCCATTAGTACATGGACTGTTAGTGCACATAGAGACCGAATAAAACGGCGATAAATTTATTTTGTGGTTAACAGGAACTAATGCAGGATGTTATGCGCTAGGTACTATTATTTCTGATGTTGCTATGATGAAAGAGGAAATACTGAAATGAGCTATTACCTCTCACCTACACAACAAATTGAAAATTATCGAGTAAAAATAGTTGATAAAAATTTGCAGTTAATCCTATTTTGAATGATATTAAAAATAGAAGAAGTTTTAAAAACTTTAAAGGTGGTAATCAAGAGACCAATTTTACTGCTACCCTAGACGAATATAATTATTTCAATAGCATGTCAAAAACACAACTTGAAAGATAATGGAGCATTTACATAAAGATTGTAAAACAACTATTGGCTAGATAACCAGATTATGATTTTGAATGGAACGGAAATGGTGCATATAAAAATCAATTTTTTGATGAGATTTCAGTGATGCGCCTGTAGTTGCTCCAGATTGCACTAGATTCTAAAAGCTTTTACAGGTTCGACAGGAGTTCAATTTATCAAACAAGGTGCCCGTGAAAACAAATGAGTAAATACATTGGAATAGATAAGTATACATTTATTTTTGAGAATTTAATAGTGGTAAAACTTTAGGTAAAGAATTGGATTTGAACATAGAAATATGAGCTTTCCAATTGTTTCATGCTATTTGGCAACTTTCTTTCTGAAGCAGAAAATCTATCCTGTTAGCAGAACCTCTTTTGCTGATGTAATTAGAAAATTATTCAATGCAAATGTCAACAATAGTAATATTGGTTTTATTGAAAGCTTACAACATTATTGCCAACAAATAGATACAAAACTGAAAGCTAGTATAGACTATGAAAATATATTAAAACAAACTAAAAGTGTGAATTAAGTCAATTGGAATACAATTGAGCGGTTTCAAGATTTTCTGTTATATGTAGATAGACATCCTGAACTTTTAAATACAACTACCATAACTCAAACCAATAATACTATGAGTGAAATACAATTTAAATCAAATTCTTTTCGGACCTCCAGGAACTGGAAAGAAACCTATAATTCCATTAATAAAAGCTATTGAAATTATAAATCCTAGCTTTGATTTATCACAAGATAGAGAAAAAGTAAAAAAAGAGTTTGATCAACTAGTAGCTGAAGGACAAATTGTGTTTACTACTTTTCATCAAAGCACGAGTTATGAAGACTTTATTGAAGGAATAAAACCCAAAATAGATGAAGATGCCAATGAGAATAAACAGGTAATTTGAAATAGAAGACGGAATTTTAAACAACTGGTTGAAAAAAAAGTAAAAACAACTTCAAAGAGGTAATTGAAAACTAGCTTTGATGATGCATGGGATGATTTAGTGAATCAAGCACAAAAGATTTGAAAACAACACTCCGTATTTTTATCTATTCAAACCCCTAATGCTTGGTCTAAAAATTATAGAAATTACAGAGCGTGGAAATTTAAAATTGAAACCTATCTACTCGAAGATGCTAAAGAATATACAGTAAGTTATTCTAGAGCAAAAAAATTACAGGAGGGCTTTTCCAGATTTATCCGTGGTAAAAAATATAGACAAGAGTTTAGGGTAGTTATTGGTGGTTCAAATTCAACAGCCTATTGGGCTATCTTGAATTATATAAATCAAAAAATCAGTAGTAATTCTAAAGTGATAAATCAAGAAAGCAAATTACCTGCATTACCACATGTATTGATCATTGACGAAATCAACCGAGGGTAATGTTTCTCAAATCTTTGGGGAATTCAACCAACTCTAATTGAAAAAGGATAAGCGTATAGGAAACGAAAAAGAAGCACTAGAGTCATTTTTGCCATACAGTAAGGAAAAATTTGGAGTTCCTTCAAATCTATATATCATTGGCACTATGAACACTGCTGACCGTAGTGTTGAAGCATTGGATACTGCATTGCGTGAGCGATTTAGTTTTTACAGAAATGATGCCCAATGAAAAAGTTATCATTGATAAGAGCTTTACTGATTATGATAGGTGGCAATCCTTCAAAGATTAATCAACGTATTGAAGTTCTACTGGATAGAAATTACACATTAGGTCATTCTTATTTTATTAAAGAAGATTTTAAAAATTCTTTTGAAAATGAAATTATTCCGTTGCTTCAGGAATATTTTTATAATGATTACGGAAAAATAGGCTTAGTCTTGGGTAAAGGATTTGTAAGAGAAAAAGCCATAACTGTAGGCAACAAGAAGTCAATATTGCTGATTTTGAAACAAAAAGTGAAGTAGATATAACAATTGAAATCGTACGAATTAATTCCGTTCAATGAAGTTGAATTTGATACTGCAATTCAGTTGTTATTAGCATAACGATGTTAAAGAAAACGTCATGCAAGTTTTGAACATTCCTTTTTACCTGACAGAGAAAAGATGGAACAACGTCATTTTGTGGCTTTATCCAAACTCAATGCTTTGCATAATTATCAATATTTTGATTTGAAGCATAATGGTGTTGTTTTCAAGCAGTTTGTTGGCGTTATCCAAGTTGATGGTTTAATCATTGAGATATTACCCAAAATCGATAAATACAGATCGGAAACTACTGAAAACAAAAAGAAATGGCAAAGCGCACTGATTGAAATGCTACGTGTTACGCGTAAATTGAAAGTGCAACAAGTGGGAGAAGCGCATGTTTCAAAACAATCTATTCATTTGTTAGACATTTATTTTGAATGGTTTTGAATGAAGTGCAACTCCTACTCCATCAAGGATTAATCAAGCAATATTACAAGGAAACGAGTAATGTAAAAGCCTTGAAAGGAAAAATAGAATTTGCAGGACATATCAGTAAAAATCTTGTTCATAAAGAGCGTTTTTTTACTACGCATCAAGTGTATGACAAAGACCATGTAATCCATCAAATTCTATATAAAGCTTTAGACATTGTAGAAAAATGCAGTAAAGGAAATTACTTATACAGCAAATGCAAAACCGTGCAATTAGATTTTCCTGAAGTGAAAAACATCCTTGTAAATGAAGCTACTTTTAGTAAGCTACCCAAAAACAGAAAAACGGCTCCTTATGAAACGGCTTTAGCTATAGCAAGATTAATAATATTAAATTATGCTCCAAATATTTCGAGTGGTAATGAACGAATGCTAGCATTATTATTTGATATGAATTCTCTTTGGGAAGAATATATTTTGGTACGATTAAAACAAGTAGCTGAGGAAAAAGGGTTTACTGTTTATGGTCAAAACTCAAAAGGGTTTTGGAAAAACATCTCCATTCGTCCTGATATCGTTTTAGAAAAAGGGATTGGCGAAGATAAACAAACTTTTATCATCGATACCAAATGGAAAAATATTGACTATTCTGAACCGTCCACACATGATTTACGACAAATGTATGTATATAACGAGTATTGGGATAGTAAACAAGCCATGTTGTTGTATCCATCAAATGATAACGACAGTACCTTTAATTCGTTTAATGCTATTGAAAAAATTGAGAACAACCAAACCATCAAAATAGAAAAACACGATTGTGGAATTGGTAGAATATCAATATTTTATGATACTGATTTGGATAAAACTATTGGCACTAGAATATTGGATTGGTTTGATAGCAATAATTAAGTATTACACCAAAAATAGAAGTTGAGTACTGTTTTGATAGATTTATTTTTAATTTAATTATGTAACCATGGTAAAAAGAATATTGGATTTTTCTCTTTGCCGTTATGATACTTCTTGAGAATATAGGGATATGGATTGGCATATACTAATGGAAAAAATTAAGGATTGACAATCAATTGTAAAGGTGGCTTCAAAAGCATTACTGATTATGAAGACAGGAGTTGACTTTCGGAGGATGTCTTGTTGATTGGATTAGTTTTAATTATTGTTGGGATTTCATTAATTGTCTCTAAAACAAAAAACAAAGAGAAATTGAAGTAAAGTTAAAAATGTTAAATCTATAAATACAAAACGACTCACTAAATAGCGACAGTTCTTGCGCTAGATAAACATAAAAATTAAAATTATGAATGAATTAATAAAATCAAGTTTTTCTAACATTTGAAAAAGTAAAGTATAATTTGAATTATTAAGACATTCAGATAGGTGAAAATTATATTGAAATAATACAACAGAGTAACTCTCAGGAATTTAATTCGATAAAAATTAGAAAAAAACTGTTTTAGTTTGCGCAATCACTTTAACAAATTTTTTGTTTGATACTAAAATTGATGTACCCTCTTTCTCGATTCACTTGTATCATGAAATTAGAAAAAAAAATCATAACAAATTACTTGAAAGTTCATCAATAAAAGACCTTGTTTTACTCACTCAACTCAAAGAAAGTGAGATTGTTCAATATACGTAAAAAACAATATTGAAATCATAAAATTTGGTGATTTTAAAAAAAAGTTCAGAAAAAGAAAATAGAATTACAAGTTACAATTTTAAGTTACTTCTTGAGGTTAAAATAATAGTAGTTATTACGAACTTTATATGAAATAATTTTTGTTGTTCAATCTTCTCGATACATTTTTTGCAAAGCAAAAAACACTCGAAGTGACGGGAGGTTTGTAATTAGTGATAAGTGCTGAGTGGTGAGTGCTGAGTGGTGAGTTATAAGTGATAAGAAACAAGTAAAACTCGTAACTCACACCTTGTAATTCGTAATTTGAAATTCGTAATTCGTAACTCGTAACTCGTAACCCACTACCATCAACTTCAAAAATCAACTTCAACTTCAAAAATCAACCGACAACAATCAACCGACAACAATGAACTCATACTCAAAAAAAAATCCCGAGCAAGCCCGAGATTTCAATTATTAAAGATTAAAAAAATTATCCATTACTGTCATCATTTTCGTTATCATCATCACCATCACCGCCATGGTCGTCATCGCCATCATGATGGCCACAATGGTCATCAGCAGTTTGAATAGCATTCTGAAGTTGGTCGTTATTTTCTATAGTAACCGTAGCACCATTGGAGTCAGTAATCGTTATTGGGTAATTGATGGTGAGAGTTTCTGATCCTATTAAAGTGATAAGAAAAGTATATAAATCATCATCGTCTGTAAAGGTCACAGTAGTGCTAGTATTGGTAGCATCATTGTAGTTGATGGTTATTGGGTAATGCAATTGCAAACAATTGATATCATCGCTATCATCATGACAACTGTGTACTGCATTGTGTAATTCATCTTGTGTAGCTACTGTCAAGGTTGTAGCATCTGCCATGGTTAGCGTAATAGGAAATACAAATGTGTAATGCGCGTGATCATCATCGTTATTTTCACCGTCATCATTACCATTATCATCATCACCATCGTGATGTCCGCTATGGCGTAAAGCATCGATTACCAAGTTGTAATCTGCCATATCAGAAACAACAACATTTTGCCCAGCACTATCAATAAGTGTTACTGGTAAATTGACTGTAAAACATGCACTTCCACTTTGTCCAGATTTTCCAGTTGACGAACTACCTCCATGAGTTACTCGCATCAATAAGGTTGTTAGCGCAGAGTTTTTGTTTAGTTCTTGAGATGCACTTTCATTTTGACAAGAACCCATAGTAAGTATCAACGTACCTACAAATAGCAAGGATAAAACAACTTTTTTCATTTTGAATACATTATAAATTAGTAGGTAAAATTGAACCATATACGACGTTTGCTTTGAATAGAAAACAAGCATTATTAAAATTACCCTACTTTTTTAACAGTGTAAAAAGAAAAATCCCTTCTCAAATCAATGAGAAAGGATTCAACTAATAAAAAATACCACTTAACTACAATCTACTTTTTTTCTAATTGCTCTAATCGTTGTAGTACCGATTCGAGGAGTGCTTTCTGCTGTTTGAGTTCTTTATTTTGTTTTTCAATGATGACTTGTTGTTCTTGTATTGATTTGACCAAAACGGGAATTACCTCTGCATAATTGACACCCAATAGCGGTGCTTTTTGCCAAGATTTGGTGCTTCCGTCCTCGCCTACCCATTGAGAGTCAACTACGACTTCAGCAATCACTTCTTGCAAATCTTGTGCAATAAACCCAAGGTGTTTACTACTATTATCAATTTGATTGTTGTTCCAACGGAAAGTTACAGGTTTGAGCTGCATCAGTTGGTTCAATCCATACGTAAGTGGCTGGATTTCTTTCTTTTCTCTTCTATCACTGGTATTGATAGTTCCGTTGGTAGCAAAAACAGTACTCCAACGATTGGCTGCTTGACCAAGGCTTTGTGTACCGTCGTTCATAGGCATGAAACGAGCACCTTGAAATTGGTACAAATCGTTTACAGTGGCTAAATCATCACCACTGTTACCAATAGTTAAATTTGGACCAATGTTGTAAATGCGCCAATCGGTATTTGCAGCTGTATTCCTGAAAAAATCTAACGCTACGTTGGAAGTTGCTCCAGTTCCAGAAGTATTGGCAATACGAACAGTTGTTAACCCAGCTGGACCAGAAACGTGTAACTTTTCGGTAGGTGTTGCTGTACCAATACCTACTTCTCCAGTAGCTTGAACAGTCATTAATGTTCCCGTAGTTACGGCTGTGGCTGTCGTAGCACTTGTGCCAATTTTAAAACTATCTGCCGAAGTATCTAAGCCTATATTAAAGTGTCGTGCACCAGTACTACCAATGTGCATAACGGCATCGCCTGTTCCTTCTTGTTCCAAATATAATTGCCCTACAGTAGTTGAAGCGGAATTGTCTTTTATCTCTAACTTATGTAATGGAGTTGAATTACCAATGCCAATATTACCGTTTTTTAACACTACTATTGCATCACTTCGTTCAGTAGCGTCAACAGCACCGTCATTATTAGTGTCAATTGCATTACCAATAACAAATAATCTATCTGTGGCGTTAGCAGTTCTAAATTGTGTTTCTCCATCAGTTGATGGTGTGTAGGTTGTTGCACCAATCCCTAATACGGTTTCTGCAAAACTACTTGCGGTGTTAAAGCTCCCTAAAGCTGTTGAATTCTCTCCTGAGGCAATAGTATTCCTACCAAAAGCTGTTGAATTCTCTCCTGAGGCAATAGTATTCCTACCAAAAGCTGTTGAATCTAAAGCAGATGCAATTGTAAAAGCTCCAAAAGCTGTTGAAATAGCGCCACTAGCTGTTGTACTCGTGCCAAAAGCAGTTGATTGCGTTCCAGAAGCAGTTGAGTTAGCTCCTAATGCAGTAGAAATAAAACCTGAGGCAGTTGTTCCTTGCCCCAATGCAGTTGAATGGGTACTAGAAGCTCTGGTGCCGGCACCAAGAGCAACAGAACCTAAACCAACATTACTATCGTCCCATTCTGTTCCAAAGACTCTACCAGCTCTAAAAGCATATTTCCTTGGACACCATGCCATTCGAATCCCTTCACCCGATGGAAGAACAGCACCACTTCCTAAAGTTCCTGTAGAAACGAAACCATCAGTTCCATTAATTAAAACAGCTCCTGAATCGGCTGTTATAGTTCTTCCCAAACCTACACCTCCAAAATCATACGCTTGATCTAATGTACCACTTGCAACAGTTGATTTATCAGTCCAGCTTGCTCTTCCATTAGCATCGGATGTTAAAACTCTTCCTGAGGCTTGATTACCATCTACCATTCTGAGATTACCTTGTACATGAAGCTTATCTAGTGGAAGCGTTACGCTATCAAAAGTTCCAATTCCGATATTTCCATTACTACCCAAAGTAATTTGAGCGCCATTTGTACCCGATTCCAGATAAAGGTTGGCATCCTCTTGATTGACAATTCCTGCTTCTCCATTTCCTGCAATAGCACTGGCTACTAAAAGTCCGTCTGAAACCAAACCGCCTGTCGATGCATTAGTCAACTGGAGTTGAGTATGAGATTGTGTTGTGGTATGCAAATGAAGCGGACTTTGAGGAGTTGTGATTCCAATTCCTACATTTACCGAATTAAGCGCTCCATTAATACCAACAATACTGCCTAAGACCATTGCATTGCTAACATCTACTTGAGCTAATGCTCCAATAGCCGTAGCATTCGTTAAATTATTTGCACCAAAATTGGCATTTCTTCCAATAGCTGTGTTATTGAAACCTGTTGTGTTTATACTTCCAGTTTGTTGCCCTAAAAAGGTATTATTTCCTCCTGTTGTAGTTGATACACCTGATTGATGTCCTAAAAAAGTATTGCTGTTTCCTAAAGTATTGTCAAAACCAGACAAAGCACCTACAAAAGTGTTTAAGTTAGCTGTCGTGTTATTGGTTCCTGAATTTGAGCCTATAAAAGTGTTCAGTCCGCCAGTGGTATTGGCAAAGCCAGAAGCAAAACCGTAAAAAGAATTCCCCGAACTATTAGATGAAACACCCGAATTAAATCCGACAATGGTATTATTAGAATTCGTAGTATTGGCTCTTCCTGCTCTTAATCCAATAAAGGTATTGCGTAAACCAGTTGTATTATTTTCGCCAGATTGATGCCCAATAAACACGTTTCCAAATGCAGCACTTTGTTGGTTCAATCCAGCACTAGTACCAATTGCTATACTCTGTACTCCAGGAGATGTTTGTGATAATGCATTTTCACCAAAAGCATAATTGTCATTTTGTATATCTAATAAACCTGAACGTATATTATTTGTCCGAAATTGCAACGGAACATTATCGGTAGTACCAATAAAATTGGTCGTTGAATTGGTTCCTGTATTTCCCGTTGTTGTCCAACTATTTTTACTATTGCTTATAGAAATCCAATCAACCGTTGCATTGTCCCAATAATAAAATCCCGGCAAATCTGTTCCAGAAGTTGTCGTCAAATACACCAACATGCCTTGTTGTGCTGCTGTTGGATTGGTAGCTGGAAAGGTATCAATTTTCGGAATTAGAATTCCATCAGTATTGCTTGGTGTAGCTTGACTACTTGAGCGAATATCCAACTGCGCACTTGGACTAGTAGTGTTGATCCCTACTTGTGCATGGACAAAATGTATTGAAAAGAAGAAAATTAATACTATAATCTTTTTCATAATAGTTTTTGACTAGATCGTTTTGTTGCCTAAAGTTAGACATGTCACTCATTCGCATGGATAAAAAATGTATTGTTGGTAGAGTAAACTGTACGAATGGATGATGGATGGAGAAAAATGATGTGTATTACTCTTTTTTCTGAGGAAAAATAAAAACACGCAAACTATACATCAAAAAGTGTCAATTACTTCCTTTACACTACCAACGATACAATAACAGCTTTCTATATCAAAAATTGTTTTATATTTAGAGTATTGATTTTACAACATTATGGTATCAGTAATTATAATTGATGATGAACTAAGTGCGCTCAAAAGCATGCAATGGGAAATTACAAACTTCTGTGAAGATGTGACTATATTAGGTACTTTTTCCAATGCTTTGGAAGCCAAAAAATTCTTGAACGAAAACACTGTTGATTGCGTTTTTCTAGATATTGAAATGCCTCAAATGGATGGTTTTCAGTTTTTAGACTCTTTTAAAAATAGAAGTTTTTCGGTTGTGATTACTACAGCGTATGATCAATACGCCATCAAAGCCATAAAGGAAAAAGCATTGGATTATTTACTAAAACCGATTGATTCAGACGATTTAAAAAGTTGTATTGAGAAAATAACACAATACAAAGAGGAACAATCTGTTCATGAGCGTTTAGAAAAAACACTCGAAAACATGATTCAAAAAAATAATCCATCCAAAAAAATAAGCGTTTCATGTGATGGCAAAATATTATTTCTAAATCCTGATGAGATAGTGTATTGCGAGAGCGATGGTAATTATTGTTCTATTTTTTTAGAAAACAAAGAAAAAATTTTTATCTCGCAAAAGCTTAAATTCATGGAAGAAAAGCTTCAAGATTTGTATTTTTTTAGGATTCATAATTCCTATTTGATTAATTTGAATAAAGTAAAAGAGTTTCACAAGAGTGATGATTTTGTGGTGCTTACCAATAATGTCAAACTTCCCGTTTCGAGACATAAGAAATCTACTTTTTTGAATCAATTATAGATGGCTCTATTTAGCAACACATACTATTTATTGTGGAGTTTTGTTACTTCGGGAGTTGCTATTTACTTTTTGCTTTGTCTTTTGATTTACATTCAATCCAAGCAAAAAAGCTTTCTGTATTATGGTTTGTACAACTTCTTTTTGTTGACGTACTTGAACATTAAAAACCCTTTTTTTGTTGTTGAAATTCATCAATTTTTAAGAGCCAACGACCTGATTTCATATAATTGGTTTTCGCAGGTTATCTACAACTCTATGTTGTTTTTATTCTACAGAGCTTTCCTTGACTTAGAAATACATTACCCAAAATTCAACAATGTTTTGTATCGCTATTTGGTTGTCCAAGTGAGCTTTGCATCACTGTTGTTTTTATACACTATTATTTCAGGAAATCACTATGTATTCAATCTTTGTTTTTTCTTTGGTTTTATTCCCATCATGTCGGGTTTTGTTATTTATGCACTGTACATTGCCTTAAAAATCCAAAACAAACTGGGATATTTTATTGTTGTAGGAGTAATACTTTATAACTTTTTTGCTTATTTCTCTTTATACGAATCTTTCCATCACAACATTGACACAGAACCTTTGAATTTCTTCTACATTGGAATTATATTGGAATCTATTGTCTTTATATTAGGATTGGGATATAAAGTGAAATTGATATATGAAGAGCGCCTGAACGCTCAAAAAAATATTATTGAGGAACAAAAGGTAAATCAATTGCTTCGCGACAATCATCAAAAGATACTCGAAAAAGAATTGGAGCAAAAAATAAGTGAGTTGAAATCTGCATTACAAAAGTCTGAAGATGAAAAGCTAAACACAATTCGTTTGAACTTTGAGAATGAAGTGAATTTGCTCAAACTAGAGTCTTTGCGGAGCCAAATGAACCCACATTTCATTTTCAATGCGTTGAACTCCATAAAAGTGTATCTGATTGAAAACAATAAGGAAAAAGCCGTTTACTACCTGAATAAATTTTCTAAACTCATCCGAAAAATACTAGAAAGTTCTCGAACAGACAGCATTACCTTAGAGGAAGAATTGGAAATTATTGAACTATACATGAGTATAGAAAACATCCGATTTGACAATACTATACATTTTAAAATTTCAAAAGAAAATGACATTGCTCTTAGCTCTCTAAAAATTCCTAGTCTTATTCTACAGCCGTTTATAGAAAATGCTCTTTGGCATGGATTGATGCTCAAAGAAGGAGACAAAAAAATTGAAATCCTAGTAACTAAAACTGAAGAGAGTATTGAATTGGCTATAGTTGACAACGGTATCGGTAGAGAAAAAGCGAATGAAAATAGAGAAAAAAAGACCTTCAAAAAAGACTCTCTTGGAATTGAATTCGCTAAAGAACGACTAAACTATTTCAATCAAAAGGAAAAATCCAAATATCAGTTTACAATTGAAGACCTTATTGATTCTAGCAATCAACCCGCTGGCACAAAAGTTATTTTCAGGTTTACTTTTTAAGTCAAAATGATTATGTTTGTAGTAAAACAAACCAACTAAATAATGCAATTTGACACCTCAATAACTGACGAGAAAACGCTATACAAACTACTTACCGGATTAATAATTCCAAGACCAATCGGTTGGGTTTCAACTATAGACAATCAAGGAAATAATAACCTAGCGCCTTTCTCCTATTTCAATATGGTTTCAAGCGATCCGCCTTGTGTCATGTTTTCTACTCGCAGAGATAATAATGCCAACAAAGATACGCTAAACAATGTATTACAAAACGAAGAATTTGTTGTTAACTTAGTCACTTTTGATGTTGTAGAGCAAATGAATACGACTTCGGCTACTGTTGCTCCAGATGTTGATGAGTTTCAACTAGCAAACCTTACTCCTATTGAGTCAGTTTCGGTAAAACCAAAAAGGGTTAAAGAAAGTTTGGTTCATTTTGAATGTGAAAAAATTCATCATTATTTCATAGATAATAGTTCTGGTGGTGGAGCTTGCGTAATTATTGGCAAAATAAAATTCATTCACATTGATGATACTATCATTTCCGAAAACAATCATATCAACTTAGAAAAATACAAGCCTGTAGCAAGATTAGCAGGTTCTAACTATGGGATGCTTGGCGAAATTTTTTCAATTAAAAGAGTGTAAAATATTGGGACGCTGATGATGTAGATTTACCAAAGCAATCGCAGTTAGTATCGGAACAGATTAGCAGTGTGAAGCATCTGTGACATCAGCGAACCAAACAATAAAAATAAGATGAGAACTTTAAATATACTAAAATTAGTAGAACGCAGATTATACTGATTTGCTAAAGCAAAACGCTGAAAAAAACAGATTATCATCAGTAGAAATCAGCGTTGCTAAACATATGTGACATCAGTTTTCAATAAAGTATAAAAATAAATGGAATTATTACATAAAGACTTAACCGATATTATTATTAAAACGTTTTTCGAAGTATATAACGAATTAGGCTATGGGTTTTTAGAAAAGGTGTATCAAAATTCCTTATATTTAGAATTAAAAAATAAAGGCTTAGATGTAGTTGCTCAAAAGAAAATAAAAGTTTTTTATAAAGGGTTTGAGGTTGGGGAATATTATGCAGATTTGATAGTTGAAAATAAAGTAATTCTTGAATTAAAAGCGGCAGAATATATTGTTGAAGAATTTGAAAATCAAGTATTAAATTATCTAAGAGGTACAGATTGCGAAGTGGGTTTATTATTAAATTTCGGAAAAAAACCTGAATTTAGAAGAAAAGTTTTCGAGAATTCAAGAAAGATAAGAAGGTATATATAAATCAGTAATGCAAAGCATCTGTTGCAAAAGTGTTCAATAAAATTGAAAGCGGAAAAAAACAGATTGTTATCCGTACAAATCAGCGGTGCGAAGTATCCGTATTATCAGCGTTCAATAAAATGATGAAAATAGAACGCGGATAAAACAGATTTGCTAAAGCAAAACACGGAAAAAAACAGATTGTTATCCGTACAAATCAGCGGTGCGAAGTATCCGTGTTATCAGCGTTCAATAAAATGATGAAAATAGAACGCGGATAAAACAGATTTGCTAAAGCAAAACACGGAAAAAAACAGATTGTTATCCGTACAAATCAGCGGTGCGAAGTATCCGTGTTATCAGCGTTCAATAAAATGATGAAAATAGAACGCGGATAAAACAGATTTGCTAAAGCAAAACACGGAAAAAAACAGATTGTTATCCGTACAAATCAGCGGTGCGAAGTATCCGTGTTATCAGCGTTCAATAAAATGATGAAAATAGAACGCGGATAAAACAGATTTGCTAAAGCAAAACACGGAAAAAACAGATTGTTATCCGTACAAATCAGCAGTGCAAAGTATCCGTTTTATTAGTGTACCAAATATTAAAAACAAAAACATAGGGTTTAAAAAGATTTAGAAAAAAATTAGAAATAATTAAAATTGAGGATAAGATTAGCTACGCTCAATACCTTGTGCATGAGTGTCTTCGTTCCTCACAATGACATATGAAAATAACAGTAATAGGTGGTGGTCCAGGCGGACTATACTTTTCAATATTAACCAAAAAAGCAATTCCTACTTGCGAAATTGATATTTACGAACGCAATAGACCCGAAGATAGTTTTGGTTTTGGTGTCGTTTTCTCTGATGAAACGTTGGGCGAATTTCTAAAAAGAGATATGCAGTCTTATGAACTCATTAGAACCAATTTTGCCTATTGGGACGATATTATTGTAGCACGTGATGGTGAAAATGTTAGTGCTTCCGGAAACGGATTTTGTGGTTGTTCCCGCAAAACGCTGCTCAAATTATTACATCAACGTTGTCATGAAGAAGGTGTAAATCTTCATTTTGAACAAAATATTGACGACTTAAATCAATTTAAAGATGCAGATATCATTGTCGCTTGTGATGGAATTGGAAGCCAAATCAGAACCCAATTTGCATCTGAATTCGGGACTAAAATCGAATTGAAGAAAAACCGTTTCGTTTGGCTTGGTTCTACAAAACCACTTGATGCGTTTACCTATTTTTTCAGAAATACGCCATACGGTTTAATGGTGGCACACACCTATCAATATGAACCTGGCATGAGTACTTGGATTTTTGAATGTAGCGATGAAACGTGGCAAAAATTCAATTTTGAAGTAACCAATGAAGCCGATACGATTGCCAAATTACAAGATATTTTTGCAGCAGAATTAGACGGACATCCGTTGATTTCCAATAAATCGCACTGGCGACAATTTCCACACGTAACCAACGATAATTGGCATCATAAAAATATTGTTCTTCTCGGCGATGCAAAAGCTACAGCGCATTATTCCATCGGATCGGGAACAAAACTAGCCATGGATAGTGCCATTGGTTTATCTGATGCGATTTTGGCTAATCCAAACGATGTTCAAGCTGCTTTTCAACAATACGATAAATCCCGCAGAAATACGGTAGAAATGATACAATATGCGGCATTAGTGTCGTTAGATTGGTTTGAAAATATGAACCGCTACAAAGATTTTCCGTTTTATCAATTTGCGTTTGGTTGTATGACACGCTCCAAAAAAGTAACTTTCGAAAACTTGCAAATTAGAGATAAATCATTCACAGATAAAGTTTTAGAGGAATATATCAAAAAACAAATTCCAAATTCCAAATTCCAAATTCCAACTAATAGTGCCGCATTCTCAAAATTCAAACTGCGAGATTTAGAACTCCAAAACCGTATTGTTATGGCGCCAATGGGGCAATATTCGGCAAATGATGGTTTGGTAAACGATTGGCATTTTCAACATTATACATCACGAGCTGTTGGCGGATTAGGATTAATTTTAACCGAAATGACAGCGGTTTCAGAAACAGGCAGAATTACTTTAGGTTGCGCAGGTATTTACAATGACAATCAAGTTGTTGCTTGGAAAAAAATTACCGATTTTATTCATCAAAATACACAAACCAAAATCGGAATTCAATTAGGACATTCGGGAAGAAAAGGTTGTTCAAAAATTCCTTGGGAAGAAAGTTTTAATGGCAATAGTTGGGAATTGCTTTCGGCTTCTGCAATTCCGTTTCAAGAAAATTCTCCCGAAACTTCTGGATTGCCAAAAGCAATGACTTTAACCGATATGGATTTGGTTACTTCTCAATTTGTTCAGGCTGCAAAAAATGCCAATGAAGCTGGTTTTGACATGATTGAATTACAAGCACATCACGGATTTTTATTGGCTTCTTTTCTATCGCCATTAACTAATATCAGAACTGATGAATTTGGCGGAAGCATCGAAAACCGATTGAAATTTCCACTAAAAGTTTTCACCGAAATGCGAAACGTTTTCCCAAAAGAGAAACCAATGTCTGTTAGAATTTCAGCAACCGATTGGGCAGAAAACGGAATTCCAGAAGAAGATGTTATCACGATTGCAACGGCTTTCAAAAATGCTGGCGCCGATATTATTAATGTTTCTACAGGAAATACTGTTTCCTATCAAAAACCGCAAACAGGAAGAATGTGGCAAGTTCCTTTTTCGGATGCAATCCGAAATACAGCACATATTCCAACGATTACAGCTGGAAACATAACCGATATTGATCAAATAAACACCATAATTTTAAATGGTAAAGCTAATTTAGTGGCTTTAGGAAAACCATTATTATTGGATGCCAATTTCGTTAGAAACGCTCAAGCATACGAACAATTTCAACCTGATGATATTCCAAATCAATATAAGTTAGGAATCTCGCATTTATATCCGTTGAAAGCTTCGGAAAGAAAGCAAACCGAAGGAATGAAAAAAGCGTTGAAACCGAAGAGTAATAAATTATAAATTACAAAAATCAAATTCTAAATTCCAATAAACTAAAAGAGTTGGTATTTGGAATTTTCAAAATTGGAATTTTCAAATGAAACACTACGAAGACAATTTCGCCCACTTAAATCTACCAAGTTTAGACTTGCAACCCGACTATATTTTCACAGAGTTTTCACAATTCCAACATCCAGAAATGCTTAATTGTGTAGAAAAATTCTTAGACAATCATATAAAAGAAGGTCGCGGTAACAACATTTGCATTCGTACCTTCACAGAAACTTGGACGTATCAAGATTTATACGAGAAATCCAATCAAATCGCTCATGTTTTGGTTGATGATTTAGGACTGAAATCAGGTAATAGAGTTTTAATTCGTTCTGCCAATAACCCAATGATGGTCGCATGTTGGTTTGCAATATTGAAAGCCGGCGGAATTGTCGTAGCAACCATGCCGTTACTTCGTGCCAAAGAATTAACAACCATAATCGATTGTGCCGAGATTTCGCATACCATTTGCGACAGCGAACTTTCAGAAGAAATGAATTTAGTAAAATCAAATTTTCTTAAAAAAAAGATTTATTTCAGAAATAGTCCCGAAGCTTTGGGATTAGAAAAATTGATGGTTTCAAAACCCAAAACATTCTCCAATTATCACTCAAAATCAGACAGCATTGCCTTAATCGGATTTACATCAGGAACAACGGGATTACCAAAAATGACGGCGCATTATCATAAAGATATTTTAAACATTTGCGAAGCATTTCCACAATATTCATTGCAACCTACTCAAAATGATGTATTTACAGGAAGTCCGCCGCTTGGATTTACTTTTGGTTTGGGCGGATTGGTTTTGTTTCCAATGTATTTTGGTGCTTCTACTTTTTTAATAGAAAAACCAAATCCTGATTTACTTTTACAAGCCATTCAAGACTACAAAATCACCATTTGTTTTACAGCTCCAACGGCTTGGCGCATCATTACTACCAAAGTGGCAGCTTTTGATATTTCCAGCTTGCGCAAATGTGTTTCGGCTGGCGAAACTTTGCCCTTAAAGGTTTGGCAAGATTGGTATGATGCTACAGGTTTAAAAATCATTGATGGCATTGGAGCAACAGAAATGCTACATATTTTTATTTCGTCGAATGAAAACAATATGAAACCTGGTGCAACTGGTGTAGCTATTACAGGTTATGAAGCCAAAATTATTGATACTAACGGAAACGAATTACCAAGAAACGAACCCGGAAGATTAGCCGTTAGAGGCATTACTGGTTGTAAATATTTGAACCGAGAAGACAAACAAAAAGAATACGTAGAAAACGGCTGGAATATTACAGGCGATATTTTCCGTCAAGACGAAGATGGTTATTTTCATTTTGTGGCTCGAGGCGATGATATGATTATTTCAGCAGGATACAATATTGCTGCTATTGAAGTAGAAAGTGTTTTGCTTACCCACGAAGACATTCTCGAATGTGCCGTTGTAGGCTTACCCGATGAAGAACGAGGAATGTTGGTTTGTGCCCACATAATCTTAAAAGACCAAACCAAAGCTACCGAAAGTATGAAAAACCACATTCAACATTGGTTTAAACAAACGGCTGCGCCTTATAAATACCCAAGAGTTATTTATTTTACAGAAAGCTTACCCAAAACAGAAACGGGAAAAATACAACGGTTTAAGTTGAAGTGATTTTAAAGTGAAAAGTCAAAAGTGAAAAGTCAAAAGTAATTAGTAAAATAAAACGTAATCTTGTGATTTCGATCTCGTCTTTTAGACGAGAGAAAAATCATAAAAATGTAAATAATGAAGAAAAAAGGATGTTTAATAACATTCGAACATTCATGGAAAAAAAATAAACCAAAATGAGAAAAGCATTCCTAATATCAAGTATTACCATTTTAGCAATCATCGGCATTTTAATTTACGTCGATTGGAAATTTAGCTTACTCCTATTCATCTTCGTTCCATTAATAGTAATGGGGTTATACGATATGTATCAATCCAAACATACCATTCGTAGAAATTTTCCTTTATTGGGAAGAATGCGTTATTTGCTAGAAGAATTAGGACCAGAAATGCGTCAATATTTTATTGAAACCGATACCGAAGGTAAACCATTCGATAGATTACAACGCAGTATGGTGTATCAACGAAGCAAAAAAGAAACTTCTACCAAACCTTTTGGTACGCAACTCGATGTGTATAATGTAGGTTACGAATGGATTAATCATAGTTTGAATGCTATTCCTTTTTCGCATAGTGAAGAACAACCACGAGTAAAAATTGGTTCTTCACAATGTACAAAACCTTATTTGGCAAGTATGTTCAATATCAGTGCGATGAGTTATGGTTCATTGAGTAAAAATGCTATTCTGGCGCTGAATGCTGGAGCAAAACAAGGTGGTTTTTACCACAATACTGGCGAAGGTGGACTGTCGCCTTATCATCTTGAACCTGGTGGCGATGTGGTGTGGAATATTGGAACAGGATATTTTAGCACACGAACACCAGATGGCAAATTTTCGGTAGAAGAATTTACCAAGCGTGCTACTTTGGATAATGTGAAAATGATAGAAATTAAGTTTTCACAAGGCGCAAAACCAGGTCACGGCGGAATTTTACCAAAAGAAAAAGTAACCGACGAAATTGCAGCCATTCGATTAGTTGAAAAAGGACACGATATCATTTCGCCTCCAAAACATTCGGCATTTAATAACCCGTTAGAATTGATGGATTTTGTAAAATTATTGCGCAATCATTCGGGCGGAAAACCTATTGGAATAAAAATTTGTATCGGCAACAAATCTGAATTTATGGCTATTTGCAAAGCAATGGTCGAAACCAAAACCTATCTCGACTTCATTACAGTTGATGGTGGCGAAGGCGGAACAGGTGCTGCACCACCAGAATATTCCGATCACGTAGGTATGCCATTGCGCGATGCCGTTGCGTTTGTGTACGATTGCCTCAATGGTTTCGGCATTAAAGACCAAATCAAAATTATCGCCAGCGGAAAAGTAATTTCTGGGTTTGATATTATTCGTTGTCTTTCTCTTGGTGCCGATTTGTGCAATTCTGCTCGCGGAATGATGTTTGCTTTGGGTTGCATTCAAGCACTAGAATGTCATGCCAACACTTGTCCTACTGGAGTTGCCACTCAAAATCCAGATTTAACCAAAGGTTTAGTACCACAAGAAAAAAGCGTGAGAGTTGCGAATTTTCAACACGAAACTGTAAAAAATGCGATGGAATTAATGGCGTCGGCAGGTTTAAAACATCCAGACGATGTAACTCGTGATGTCGTAAGTACACGTGTGGAGCGAAATGTAGTAGAAACTTTTGCGCAAACTTTTCTAGAATTAGAAACAGGCTGTTTATTAAATGAAAATACAGTTCCAAAAGAATTTTTGTACTTTTGGAAGAAAGCAAATAGTGAGAAATTTTAAGTTTGCAATCTATAAGTAAACTTATAGGTATTGATTTGAAATAACTGCTATTTTTGCATTATGATTACTATTTGTCTTATAGAAGATTTGCCAGAAATTAGAGGTAGTTTAGAGCAATTAATTAATAATCAAGATAATTTAAAACTACTTTTTGCAGTTGATAATGCAGAAGAAGGCATTCCTTTATTACAAGAAAACAACCCCGATATTGCTATTATTGACATTAATTTGCCTGGCATAAATGGTATTGATTGTATTAGAAAAGTCAAAGACAATTGCCCAAATACACAATTCATGATTTTTACAATTTATGAAAATGATGAAAAGGTATTCGACGCATTAGCGGCAGGAGCCAGCGGATATATGCTCAAAAAGACACCCTCCGATAAAATGATTGAAGCTATTATTGATTTGAATAATGGAGGAAGCCCTATGAGTGGACAAATAGCTAGAAAAGTAATTAATTTCTTTAACGAGAAAAAGAAACCTACTCACGAAGCTTTAACTAAAAAGGAAAACGAAATTTTACTCTTATTGTCTAAAGGTTTTTTATACAAAGAAGTTGCTCATAAATTAGGAATAACCATAGGTACAGTTACACAACACATTCATAATATTTATGAAAAATTGCATGTAAATAATAAAACCGAAGCAATAAATTTGGTATATGGTAAAAAATAAATGGTTTTTTCTTTTAATATTTGGAATATGTTATGCTCAAAATAACAAAATTATAAATTCGGAATCATCTTTAAAAAACGATTCCTTAAAAATAAAGTCATTATTAAAAATTGGGCAAAAATTTGAAGAAAAATCAAACGATTCTGCATTATACTATTATTTAAAAGCAAATAATTTAGCCAAAAACACTCATTGGGTTGAAGGGGAATTAGGCTGTATTAGTAATATTACAGCAATTTACAATATTGAAGGACAATACAATAAATCATTACAACTAAATTTATATAGTGTTGCACTTGCAAAAAAAACAAACGATTATTTATGGATTGGACGTTGTTTGGCAAATGTAGGCACAACTTACATTTATTTAAATAATTATCAAAAAGCGATTGAGTATAACCTAAAAGCTTTAAAATTATTCGAAAAAAGTAATAATAAAGATTTTTTAGCAAGAATGTATGCTAATCTAGCCATCATTTATCCAAGAATAGAACAATATCAAAAAGCGTTACTTTATATAGACAAAGCTATTTTATTAAATGAAAAAGGATTTGCAACAGATAACTACATAGCATCTCTAAACACAAAAGCAAATATATTATGCTATTTAAAAAAATATAATGAAGCAATGCCATTGTATTTAAAAGGATTAGAAACAGCTAAAAAACAAGGAGATAAATACCAACTTGCAGTTTTTTCTAACAATATTTTAGATACTTATAAATTACTAGGCAAATATTCAAAAATGATTAGTGTTGCACAAAATCATTTTAATTATTGCAAAGATTATGGCACTAATGAAATGTATTCATCAGGATACAAAGGACTTGCAGAAGCTTATTTTTATAACAAAAAAAATCAAGAAGCACAAGTTTTTGCAGATAAATCTTTACACTATGCTCTAAAAGACACCATTTTAGAAGAAATGAAATTCATTTATGAACTAAAAAGTAAAATTTCATTCTCTTTAGGAGATTTAAAAAACGGAAATTATTTTTTTGATAAAGCAAAATCAATCGATAGTCAATTAGTAAATGACGACATCATTAAAAATACTCAAGAACTTGAAGCTAAATATGAAACCGAAAAAAAAGAACTAAAAATAAAAAATCTAACCCACGAAAGTGAAATCCAAAAATATAAAAGCAAACAAAAACTATGGATAATATTTAGTTTAATCATTGGTATAATTGGAATTACAATATTTACCTATTTGCAGTATAAAAACTATCAAAACAAAAAGAAATTTATACTGCAAGAAAAACAACTAGCCATTGCAGAAGAACGAATAAGAATTGCCAACGATATGCACGATGATGTAGGAGCTGGATTAAGTAGAATTAGATATATATCAACTATTTTAAAAAATAATGAAGGTATAAAAAATTCAGAAATCGAAAAAATTATAAGTCTTAGCGATGAAGCTGTCGAAAAAATGAATGAAATAATTTGGGCATTAAATCAAGGCAATCAAAAATTAGACGAATTAATTTATTATATAAGAAGTCAATGCAGCGAAATGGTTCATAATGCCAGCATCGAATTTATATGTGAACCTCCAACAAATATACCAAATGTAATTTTTGGTTGGAAAGAAAATAGAAATACGTATTTATTAGCAAAAGAAGCTGTAAATAATGCCATAAAACACTCAAAAGCAACAATAATTTCAATACATTTTGAAATAAGCAATGATTTAAAAATAACCATATCAGATAATGGAATTGGATATAATCCAGAAAAAATTAGAAAAGGAAGTAATGGCTTAAAGAATTTTAACAAAAGAATCGAAACATTAGAAGGATCCTTAAATATTACAAACTCAACTGACAATGGAGTAACCGTCTCTTTCACTATCCCACTTCATAATAAATTTAGATAAAATTAAACTAGGTTTGCCCTAATAAAACTTATATTTTTTACTCTTTTTTTAGTATCTAATTTTGTAATTGAAATGAACCTCTAAAATTTCAATTACTCATGAAACTAAAACTATCACTACTCATTTGGCTAACAAGTTTATCTTGTTTATGGTCGCAAGAGCAATTTATTTTTAATTATACAGGATCCGAACAAATTTGGACAGTACCTGCGGGAGCTTCAAACATAAGCATTACTACTTATGGTGCTAGAGGATCAAGCGGAACCACAATTTACCCTACAAAAAATTCTGGGGGGCAAGCAGGTTTAGGAAACAGAGTTACAGGCAACTGGAATTTTTTAAACCCTGGAGACGTTATTTACATTTATGTAGGTGGCGAAGCCAATGCAGCAACTGGTGGATATAATGGTGGAGGATACGGGCATGCTTTTCAATGGCCAGGTATATCTCCTCCTGTTTGGTATTATTCAGGCGGTGGCGGTGGTGCTACCGATATCCGTTTCCCAACCAATGCGCCTTCTGACAGAAAACAAGTGGCTGGTGGCGGTGGAGGTGGAGGTGCTGCTGGGTCATTAAAGTATCCTAACAGTCAATCTAATGCTCAAAATTTTTATTATGGAAGTGGTGGAAATGGAGGTGGAAATTTCTCCCTTTATGGTAATTCATTAAACGGTCAAAATGGAGAAAATTGCACAGATACTGATGTTAATCAAATTTCGCCAGGAGCCACTGGAGGTACACCAACAAATATTGGTTTAAGAGGTGATGGTTGTGTGGGTTTTTTAGGTAGTAATGGAGTTCAATACTATAATGGACTTGGTGGCGACGGTGGTAGCAGCATTGTTTATCAATATACAAATCAACCACATGGAGGCGGCGGAGGCGGCGGCTACTATGGTGGTAATGGCGGTGGCGGTGGCTCTAATGGAAATTCAACTTGTTTAGGTAATGCTATGGGTGGCGGTGGCGGTGGCTCTGCTGGAACCAATTGGTTTAATGGAGCAACTCCATCTGATTATCAAAATGGAATCAACAACAGCAACGGGTATGTAGTAATTACATATTATTTAGACAATCAAAACTACACTTATTATGCAGATGCTGATTCAGACGGATACGGTAATCTTGCAATAACACAAATATCAAATACAGGTACACCTGCTGGATATGTAGCCAATAGTATTGATTGCAATGATAATAATGCAAATATTCATCCAAATGCAACAGAAATATGTGGTAATGGAATTGATGACAATTGTGATGGTGTTATCGATGAAAACTGTGGTACTCCTCCCCCAACAGCGGTTAGTCCTCAAACATTATGCGCTGGCTCAACTATAAACGATTTAGTAGTAAATGGATTAAACTTAAAATGGTATATAAATGAAACTGGCGGAAGTAATATTATGACAACTACTGATGGAATCGATTTTGTAAACGGTATTTACCTTCCTGGTGGAACGCCTCCTCAAACTGCATTTCCTTCGTATTTAGTTTCAGGAATAATATATGTATCTCAAACAATTGGAGGAATTGAAAGTACAAGAATACCAATTCAAGTAAATATTCCTCCTCCAAATATAATTCCTGCATTTACTCCAATTGCTCCAATATGCGAAGGTGGATTTATTGGTTCTTTACCTACAACTTCAAATAACGGTATTACTGGTGTATGGCACCCTACAACAACAAATAATATTATTACAACAACTTATACATTTACACCAAATCCTGGTCAATGTGCAAAACAAACAACATTAACCATAAACGTAAATCCAACGATAACATATTATGCTGATGCAGATAACGATAGTTACGGTGATCCAACAGTAACCCAAACATCATGTATTGGTGCACCTGCTGGGTATGTTGGCAATAATTTAGATACTGATGACTCCAATGCAGCAATACATCCAGGTGTTATTTTAAACAATTCAGTAACATTTAATTATACAGGGGGAGTTCAAACTTGGATTGTTCCTCCTGGAGCAACCAACATTCACGTAACAACTTATGGAGCACAAGGAGCCGCAGGAACAGCTCGTTTAAGCCCACAAAACCAAGGAGGTTTAGCTGGTTTAGGAAACCGAGTTGAAGGAAACTGGGATTTTGTAAACCAAGGCGATATACTTTACATATATGTTGGTTCAAGTGCAAGTAACAATCAAGGAGGTTATAATGGTGGCGGAAACGGAAAAGTATTTTCAGGCTTTTGGTCTGGCGGTGGCGGTGGTGCTACTGATGTAAGATTCCCTACCAACTCAATTTTAGACAGAAAACAAGTAGCTGGTGGCGGTGGCGGTGGCGGTGCCGCAGGAGGACACATGTTTAATTATAATTTCACTGGTGGAAATGGTGGAAATGGTGGTGGAAACAATGCCTTATATGGTAATTCTTTAGATGGTCAAAATGGTCAAGATGCAACCGAAACTACAACTGGTCAAATAGCACCAGCAGCACTTGGTGGAACAACTAATACTGCAGGTCTTGCTGGAGCTGGCTGTGTTGGTTTTACAGGGAGTAATGGTTTAGTAAATAATGGCGACAATGGTGGAAATGGTGGTGCTGGGATAATTGGTTTAGGAACACCCGACGGTGGCGGTGGTGGTGGTGGCTATACTGGAGGTACTGGCGGTGGTGGTGGATCTGCTGGAAACTCAAGCTGTATTGGCAATGCTGTTGGCGGCGGCGGCGGTGGATCTGCTGGAACCAACTGGTTTAACGGTGCAACTCCTACCGATTTTCAAAATGGTATAAATAACGGAAATGGTTATGTTGTTATTACTTATGATTTGAATAATTCAACAATAACCTATTATGCAGATGCTGACGGAGATGGTTATGGCAATGTTAATGTAACTACTCAATCATCAACTGGAGTTCCTGTTGGATATGTAACAAACAGTACCGATTGTAACGATAATAATGCCGTAATTAACCCTTTTGCTTCAGAAATTTGTAATAATGGCATCGATGATAATTGTAATGGATTAATAGATGAAAACTGTGTGAATCAACCTACAGCTCAACCACAAACTTTTTGTCAAGATGCTACAGTTAGTTTATTAGTAGCAACTGGAACTAATTTAAAATGGTATGATGTCGCTACTGGAGGAATACCTTTAGATAATAATATTCAATTACAAACTGGAACTTATTATGTATCACAAACAATTTCAGGTATTGAAAGTCCGAGAACTCCAGTAAGTATAACTGTTAATCCCGCAACAATAATTCCATCATTTACCCAAGTAGCGGAAATTTGTGTTGGTGGAAATTTGAATGCGTTACCTACAACTTCTAACAATAATATTGTAGGAACTTGGCAACCTGCTTTAAATAATACAGTTACGACAACATATACATTTACACCAAACATAATGCAATGTGCTTTGCCAACAACTATGACAATCACTGTAAATCCATTAATTAGATATTATGCTGATATTGATGGAGATGGTTTTGGTGATCAGACAATGTCTGGAATGTCATGTACAGGTATTCCAAGTGGTTATGTTACCAATAATTTAGATACTGACGATTTGAATCCAGCAATAACTCCATGTGGTACTTCAAACACATTAGTTTTTGATTATACAGGATACGAACAAATATGGGTAGTCCCACCTGGAGCTACTAATATCTCTATCACAACTTATGGAGCTCAAGGAGCTGATGGAATTTCAAAAGTTCCATCAATAAATAACTCTGGAATTGGAGGATTAGGGAATAGAGTTTCAGGAAATTGGAACTTTTTAACTAGCGGTGATTTATTACATATTTTTGTTGGTGGGCAAGCCTATCAAAATACTGGAGGTTATAACGGCGGTGGAAACGGATATATAACTGTAGGTTCTGTAAATACAAATTATTCAGGTGGTGGCGGTGGTGCTTCAGATATTAGATTCCCTTCAAACTCATTGTCAGACAGAAAACAAGTTGCTGGAGGCGGAGGCGGAGGCGGAAGTGCTGGAGGTCATTTTTTTACGGATTATAATTTTACTGGTGGAAATGGCGGAAATGGAGGAGGCAATTATGCGCTTTATGGAAATTCATTAAATGGTCAAGACGGACAATCAACTACAGAAACTTCAACAGGTTATATTTCACCAGGTGCAACGGCTGGAACTGTAAATTCTGCAGGAATAAAAGGAGATGGATGTAGTGGTTATTTAGGCGTTAATGGAGAAAATCATAATGCTAATATTGGAGGAAACGGAGGTCAAGGTTATACTATTGGTTTTGCTTCACCACACGGAGGCGGTGGCGGTGGTGGCTATATTGGCGGAAATGGCGGTGGAGGTGGATCTGCAGGCAATTCATCTTGCAACGGAAGTGCTATTGGTGCTGGAGGTGGTGGTTCGGCTGGAACCAACTGGTTTAATGGTGCTGAAGCAACCAATTTTCAAAATGGTGTTAATCAAGGTAATGGTAAAGTCGTAATAAACTATGACATAATATCCCAAAATGCAACTTATTATGCTGATGCTGATGGAGATGGTTTTGGAAATGCTTCAAATTCGGTAGCATCTTGTTCTGGAACAATACCTACTGGATATGTTGTTGATAACACCGATTGCGATGACACCAATATGGCTATACATGATTGTGGATTAAATATATCTGATTTTAACAATAATAATTTCCAAATTACAGCATATCCAAACCCATTTGATGATGGTTTCCTATTAAAATTAAATTCAAATAGTAGTTCTAATTTGAGTATAAAAGTATATGATATACTTGGAAGAAAAATAGAATCTAAAGCAATTTCAGTATTAGAATTAGAAAAAACAAATATTGGACAAAATTATCCTAATGGAGTTTATAATATTATTATTCAGCAAGATGAGAATATTAAAATGCTAAAAATGATAAAAAAATAAAAAAAATCTTATTTGAATTAATAACTCTATCTAAATATCAAGGTATTTAGGTAGAGTTTTTTTATTTACAAATTATTACATTATAATATCAAAATTAAAATTAAAGTTATTTTGTACTTTTGGAAAGAAGCAAGTAATGAGAGTTTTTAAATATCAAACCCTGTCTGAGTTCTGACAGGGTTGAAATAATAATCATGGAAACATTTACAAAACAAGAAAAAATAAAATTCAAACACGTTGATTACGCTGGAATAGTGTTCTATCCTCGTTTTCTGGAAATGTTAAACGATTTAGTAGAAGATTGGTTTGAAGAAGCGCTGGAAAGACCATTCTCCAAAATGCACGAAACCAATGGCATTCCAACCGTAGATTTAAAAGTGCAATTTAAAAACGCAGCCCGAATTGGAGAAATTTTAACCAAAAAATTGTGGGTAAAAGAATTAAAAACGTCTTCAATTGTTTGCGGATTTCAATTTGTAAACCAAAATGACCAAACCGTTCTGGAAGGCGAAGTAACTTTAGTAAATGTAAAAATTCAAGAAGATCGACAAAGTATCAAAGCTGAAGCTTTTAATGAGGAAATGAAAAATAAAATTAGGAATTACGAATTATGAGAAAATTTATTTTATTTCTAATTATACCTATGTTCTTAGCTTGCAAAAACAAGGAAGATAAATTTTTAAATATTATTAAGGAAAATAATGAAATATTAAAAAACCAATTGGATACAGACATTTATGTTTTAAAACAAAAAAGCCTTGAAGCCAAAGGAATATTCGTAGAAAAATATGATAATTTAAGTAAAACTTATAATCAAATAATAAAAGTAAAATCCAAAAATGATTATGAATTAGTTGAAAAAAGAATTTCCAATTATGCTTTAAAAAACAAAATAAAATTTGATTTTAAAAAAATTGATTCTGAAAATACAGATGTACTTCAGAATAATTTATTATTGAATTTTGCTCGATTTTGTAATTATATAAAAATTTTTCAAACTGCAGTTAATAGTTCAAATTGTGGACTTATGGGAAGTAACTATATTTATACACATAAATTCATCAAAAATGACTCTCTAAATATAGATTTTGAATCTAGAGCAAACTTTAACAATTGTAATTTAGTTATAGATTCTATCGTTGATGAGTATTCGAAAATTAATAAATTCAAAAGTAATAGTTTTAATAAATTTTGGAATGTTAAGTTCAAACCAAAATCTAACAACGTAAAAATTTATTGGAAAGTTTATCTTCATGATGATTTAGCTGGAACCATATTATTTGAAAAAGGTGTAGATACAATTACTAAAATAAATAAAAAATGATTTTTCCAAAATTAAAAGCCGCAACCGTTCAAACTTCACCAGTTTTTCTGAATGTAGAAAAAACAGTTGAAAAAGCAATTACTTTTGTTAAAGAAGCTAGTCAAAACGGAGCACAATTAATCGCTTTTCCAGAAGTTTTCATCGCCGGTTATCCGTATTGGAATTGGATTATGACGCCAGTTCAAGGAAGCAAATGGTATGAAAAACTATACAAATGTTCCGTAAAAACTACCGATGAAGCAATGCAAACTTTGTTTCAAGCAGCAAAAGACAATAACATCCATATCGTTATTGGAATTAACGAACGTGGCGACAGTTATGGCGAAATTTACAACACCAATTTAATCATTGACAACAACGGAAATGTAATTGGAAAACATAGAAAATTAGTTCCAACTTGGGCAGAAAAACTTACTTGGACATCTGGTGATGGTTCTTCATTAAAAGTTTATGATACCGAAATTGGTCCTATCGGAACGTTGGCTTGTGGCGAAAACACTAATACGTTGGCACGTTTCACCTTACTTTCTCAAGGCGAATTAATTCATATTGCTAACTACATTTCGCTTCCGGTTGCACCACCAGATTACGATATGGCAGAAGCCATTAAAATTCGTGCTGCTGCACATTCATTCGAAGGAAAATTATTTACTATAGTTTCGTGTTCAACAATTTCCAAAGAAATTATGGAAATATTAAAACCCGAAGCACCACAAATAGAAGAGTTATTTGCTAGAAAAAGTTCAGCGTTTTCAGGATTTATTGGTCCAAATGGAGCAGTTATTGGCGAACCGTTAATTGATGACGAAGGAATGGTTTACGCTGATATTGATTTGGAAAAATGCATCCAACCGAAACAAATGCACGATATTCTCGGACATTATAATAGGTTTGATATCTTTGATTTACGAGTAAATACTGCGCCAACAAGAAAGATTACTTTTATTGATAATCATGAAGAGTTTAATAAAAAATAGTTTAACTCCGACAGAGTTTTGAACTCTGTCGGAGTTGTTTTTGAATAAAAAATGAAAAACTACAAACCAGTACCTTTAGAACAAGGAAATTATTATCACATTTACAATCGTGGTAACAATGGTATTGATATTTTTTATGATACAGAAAGTTACTGTCATTTCTTGAAATTATATGACAGGTACATATCACCTATTGCTGAAACTTATGCTTGGTGTTTGTTAAAAAATCATTTTCATATTTTGGTATATATAAAAATGGATAATGAAATTGACAGAAGTAAATTTGAATATTCTTCGGTGGAAAGAGCAAAAACTATAAATGCATCTAATCAATTTGGATATTTATTTAATGCTTATACACAAGCAATTAATAAAAAATTCAAACGAACGGGTAGTTTATTTGAAACACCTTTTGAAAGAAAACAGATAAGTTCAGATGCATATCTTAAAAATTTAATTTACTATATTCATAATAATCCTGTTCATCACGGATTTATAGATAAAATGAATTTATATCCTTGGTCATCTTTTGAAACAATAATTTCTGATAAACCAACAAAATTAAAAAGAGATAATATTTTAGATATTTATGGAAGTAAATCTGATTTTATAGAATTTCATAACATAAATCAAAATTTATCAAATCTTAAAGAATTAATTATAGAATAAATTCCAATTATAACTCCGACAGAGTTTAAAACTCTGTCGGAGTTGGATTAAAACAAAAATATGGAAACAAACAATCATTCAGACGACATATATGGAAGAGCTCGTGTACACGACACGCCTGAGCTTGAAAAGTATTATAAAGAATTAGAAAGTCTTGGCGCTGGTGCCTTGTGGACAGTTGCCAACGATATCGAACCTTGGGAACCAAGAGCCAATTGTATCCCTATGTTATGGAAATATGAAGATTTACGCCATTTGGTTTTAAAATCTTCAGAATTGGTTACTCCCGAACAAGCAGGTAGACGTGTAGTATATTTGGTCAATGACAAACTCAAACATATTAGTGCTGCCGTAGGATTGTTGTATACGGGTATTCAAGTGACGCGTCCAGGCGAATTTACTTCAGCGCATCGTCATCGTGCTTCGGCATTACGTTTTATTATGGAAGGAAAAAAAGGTTATACGGTTGTTGATGGCAATAAAATCATGCTCGAGGTCAATGATTTTGTAATAACACCAAACTCTGCTTGGCACGAACACGGTGTTGAAGAAGATGGTGAAACTTGTATTTGGCAAGATGGATTGGACATTCCGTTGGTTAATATGCTTGAAGCCAATGATTATGCGGTTTATGATGGCAAACAACCATTAACAAAACCTATTAACTTCTCGCCTATTACTTATGGTTGTGCTGGGTTAATTCCAGCCGATACAACAGCTTGGGACAAACCTTATTCACCTTTGTTTAAATATTCGTGGTCTAAAGTATATCCAGCACTTTTAGAAGCACAAAAAGTGAATGAAGTTAATCCGTTTGATGGAATTTTTATGAAATATTCAAATCCATTAACTGGTGGACACGTAATGCAAACCATGAGTGCAAGTATGCAATTGCTTCCAGCAGGTTTTAAAGGAAAAGCGCATAAACACACAGGTTCATTCGTCTATCAATGTGCAAAAGGAAAAGGATATTCTATCATCAATGGAAAACGATTTGACTGGAAAGAACGAGATATCTTCTGTGTTCCAAGTTGGGCATGGCACGAACATCACAATTCATCCGAAACTGAAGATGCTTGTTTGTTTAATTTCAATGATTTACCCGTAATTGAAGGCTTGGGATTATTTCAATCAAGAGAATTTGAAGAAAATAACGGACATCAATTGCAATAACAATCACAAAAATCAATTTCAAAAAACTTAATGAACCTTAATTTCTTATTGGTTTAAAATTAAAAATAACTAATGAAACTACTTACCTACAAAACACAAGACACCGAACCAAGACTAGGCTTTATCCACAACAATCAAGTGATTGATATGGAAGATTTTGGAGAAATATCTAATTTTCCATTGCCAAACGATATGCTTGATTTAATTGATATGGGATTTGAAATCATAGCCGAAATTACTGAAATGATTTCTGAAACGCCAGAAAATTTCTTCGAGGAAATCTGTTATGAAATGAACGAAGTAACCATTCTCGCACCAATCGAAAAACCTCGAAAAAACATCATCGGAATTGGATTGAACTATACTGAACACGTTGCTGAAAGTGCAAGAACATTAGACACAACAGGAAAATTACCTCAAAAACCAATCATCTTTTCAAAACCGCCAACAACGGTTACGGCGACTAATACCGAAATTATCAAAAACACCAAACTTACCGAACAATTAGATTGGGAAGTGGAATTGGCTGTAATTATTAGTAAAAAAGGAAAATACGTTGCTAAAGAAGATGCGTTGGATTACGTTTTTGGCTACACAGTTATCAACGATATTTCTGCTCGTGATTGCCGTCGTGAAGGTCAATGGATTGTATCCAAAGGTCAAGATACTTTTGCTCCAATGGGACCAATTTTAGTTACCAAAGATGAAATCGAAAATCCACACAATTTGAATTTATATTTAAAAGTAAACGGCGTTGAAAAACAAAACTCAAACACAAAATTTTTATTATTCAATATCAATGATTTAATTGAAGATTTAAGTATCGTTTTTACTTTAGAACCAGGCGATATCATTGCAACCGGAACACCAGCTGGCGTTGGCGCAGGAAGAAATCCACAAGAATGGTTATACGATGGCGATGTTGTAGAAGCAACTGTTGAAGGAATTGGAACGATTGTGAATACGGTAAAAGAGATTTAAAATTAGTGCTCAGTAAACAGTTTTTAGTGTTCAGTTTTTTGAGCAACTTATAAACTTTTAAATAATGAAATTTTAAACAATGAAATTTAGAATAGGACAAATAGTTCCATCTTCAAATGTAACGATGGAAACCGAAATACCAGCCATTTTCCGTTCGCGCGAAACCATTTTGCCCGAACGTTTTACATTCCATTCCAGCAGAATGCGAATGAAAAAAGTAACCAAAGAAGAACTCGAAGCCATGGATGCTATGAGTTTGAAATGTGCTCAAGAACTTTCTGATGCACATGTAGATGTTATGGGTTATGCGTGTTTGGTTGCCATTATGAGTATGGGACGAGGATATCATTGTGTTTCTGAAGTGAATTTACATCAAGAAACTGTAGCAAACGACTTTCCTACTCCAATTGTAACTTCGGCTGGAGCTTTGATAAATGGTTTGAAAGTTTTAGGTGCAAAACAAATTTCAATTATTACACCTTATATGCGACCATTAACTGATATGGTTGTTGATTATATCGAACATCAAGGCATCAAAGTTAAAGAAAGTATTGCTCTTGAAATTCCTGATAATTTGGAAGTTGCGGCTCAAAATCCTAGGAATTTACTGGAAATATACAAGCAATTGGATTTAACCGATGTTGATGTCTTGGTAGTTTCTGCTTGTGTTCAAATGCCTTCTTTGGAAGCAGTTGATTTAATTCAGGCGGAATGTGGAATTCCGGTAACATCGGCAGCAGTTTGTACCACTTATGAAATGATGAAAAAGTTAGGAATTGAAGCAAAATCAGCTATTGGTGGTGAATTATTGAGTGGGAAATATTAATGAATAAAAGAATTCAAAATAAGATTGCTTTTGGTCTATTTGCTTTTGGCGGACTTTTTATGCTAAATCTTTTTGGATTGTATTTTGTTATATGTGTTCCAATACTGATAATTATTTATATTCTGGTAATCAAATTATTGAAATAAAAAAAGGAGTTCAAATTGAACTCCTTTTTGTTTTCTAGTATTTCAACAATTCTAATAATTCCTTCTCAAATCGTTGTTTTGGTAAATATTGATCTTCCAATGCTTTCATAAATGGTATCGCACTTTCTAAACTTCCCACTCGTTTTACTGGAGCATCGAGATATTCAAAGCAATTTTCCATAATCATCGACGATATATCTGAAGCAACACTTCCGAAAAGAGTGTCTTCGGTAAGAATGACTACTCTATTTGTTTTTTTAACTGATGCAAAAATAGTTTCAGTATCAAGAGGTTGCAATGTTCTTAAATCTATCAAATCGGCTGATATTTCAGGGTTTTTAGTTAAGGTTTCCAAAGCCCAATGCACACCAGAACCAAAAGTAATAATAGTTACTTGATGACCTTCTTTGAGCAAAGATGCTTTTCCAAATGGAATAGTATAATAATCTTTTGGAACATCTTGATAAACACTTCTGTATAATTGCTTGTGTTCAAAAAACATCACCGGATTTGGATCATTGATGGCTGTATTCAAAAGTCCTTTGGCATCAAAAGGAAATGCCGGATAAACTACTTTTAAACCTGGCGTTTTGGTAAACCATGCTTCATTGGTTTGTGAATGAAATGGCCCAGCTTGTGTTCCACCACCGCAAGGCATTCTCACCACAACATCCGATTTTTCGTTCCAACGGTAATGTTGTTTGGCTAATAAATTCACAATCGGGTTGAAACCAGAAGACACAAAATCGGCAAATTGCATTTCAACTACAGCTTTCATTCCATTGATAGACAAACCGTTGGCAGCAGAAACAACAACACTTTCACAAATTGGCGTGTTGCGAACTCTCTCTTTTCCAAACTTTTCTACAAAACCTTCTGTAATTTTGAACGCACCACCATATTCTGCAATATCTTGCCCCATGATAACTAAGTTTTCATGTCGTTCCATAGATTGGCTCAACGCTTGCGATATAGCATCAATAACACGAATGTTTTCTTTTTCATCAGAAGGGTTTATTTCTTCAAAAATGTATGATGCATAAACATCGTTCAATTCCTCCTCTAAATCTGCAACCAATTCGGGTTCAGCTTGGGTAATTGCCCAATGCTCGTCAATTTCTTTCTTTATAATATTTTTATAATCTTCATCAATTTCATCAGAAAGTACCCCAATATCTTTTAGATAATTAGCATAATTAGAAATTGGATCTTTTTTTGCCCATTCGTCCATCAATTCTTGCGGTACATATTTGGTACCACTTGCCTCTTCGTGACCTCGCATTCTAAAGGTTTTAAACTCTAATAAAACTGGTCTTGGGTTCTCAATCATGGATTGTTTTAATTCTGAAATTTTTGAAAAAACTTCAAGAATATTATTCCCATCAATAATGTGGCTTTCCATACCATAACCCACACCTCTATCGGCTAGATTTTCGCAACGATATTGTTCATTGGTTGGGGTTGAAAGTCCATAACCGTTGTTTTCTATAACGAATAATACTGGTAAATCCCAAACAGACGCAACATTCAACGCTTCGTGAAAATCACCTTCGCTGGTTGCTCCTTCACCTGTAAAAACTGCTGTTACTTTTCCGTTTTTCTTGAGTTTATTAGCCAATGCAATACCATCTGCAACACCCATTTGTGGACCGAGATGCGAAATCATTCCAATGATTTTATATTCCTGTGTGCCGAAGTGAAAACTTCTGTCACGACCTTTTGTAAAACCACTTTTCTTACCTTGCCATTGCGAGAATAATTTGTGTAAAGGGATATCTCTTCCAGTAAAAACACCAAGGTTTCTGTGCATTGGTAAAATATATTCATCGCTATCCAAAGCAGAAGTTATTCCTACTGAAATAGCTTCTTGACCAATTCCAGAAAACCATTTGGAAACCTTTCCTTGACGAAGAAGAATAAGCATCTTTTCTTCTATCAATCTCGGTTTTAAAAGTCTTTTATATAAGTTTAATAATTGAGTGTTTGAAAAATCTTTTCTATCGAATTTCATTGGAATAAAAATTTGCCCGACAAAAATAGAAAACTCAACGCAAACGATTTAGATTTAATGAGGATAATTTTATAAAATTGAAATTATTACAGCGTATTTTATATATTTAAATAGGACAACCTTATTGAAAATTACATATAATTAATAAATTTGCTAGCAATCTAACCACGATAAACTATTTGTTATGCCTCATTTAGAACTTCCATTTTTTACAAATCTCTTGATTTTGTTGGTCTTTGCAAGACTATTCGGTGAGGTTTTTGAAAGGTTTAAGCAACCAGCAATGATTGGAGAGATCATTGCGGGAATTATACTAGGTCCGAGTTTGTTGAACATAATTCACAGGACAGAAGATATAAAAGTAATTTCTGAACTTGGCGTTTTCTTGTTGGTCATTATTGCGGGTTTAGAGATCAATATTGATGATATCATCAAGTCATCGAGAGGAAAAAACTTTATCATTTCTGTTTTAGCCTTTTTCTTTCCAATTTTCTGTGGATTTCTAGTTGGTCATTTTTTTGGTCAAGAAATCATGACATCAGTTTTTATTGGTCTTTGTGTAGCGATAACGGCATTGCCCGTAAGTGTTAGAATTTTGATGGATTTGGGCAAAATAAACTCAGAAGTAGGACAAAAAATTATTTCAGTTGCCATATTTGATGATGTGTTAGCACTTACAATTTTGAGTGTTTTATTGGATATTAAAGGCTCAGATATGTCGACAGATACTATTATTCGCGTGGCGATTATATCATTATTAAAGTTATTAGCATTTATTTTTGTTTTAATATTCTTTTACATCTATTTGAAAAAAGTTTCTAAGAAAGAAAACTATATCGAGAGTTATCTAGATAAACTGCTATCATTTCTCAAAGGAAGAGAACCTTTATTTGCGATATTTTTTGCGTTTATTTTGTTGTTTTCAACCTTGATAGAAACACTTGGTTTTCATTTTATTGTTGGTGCTTTTATTGCTTCCATGTTTATAAGTCAAAGTATCATTGGCGAAAAAAACTTAAAAACAATTGAAAGCACAACTAATAGCTTAGCTATGGGATTTTTGGCACCAATATTCTTTGCAGGAATTGGTCTTGAGTTTAATGTTTCCTCTATCCAAAATATTGGTTTACTCATTATGGTTTTGGTTGTTTCCTTTGGTTCAAAAATCATTGGAGGTTATGTAGGTGGAAAATTTGCTGGATTGTCCAATAAAGTGGCAATAACTCTGGGAATTGGGTTGAATGCTAGAGGAATAATGGAACTTGTAATAGCAAATATCGCCTACAAAGCCGGTTTAATAACTGATGAAATATTTTCTATTCTCGTGATAATGGGTGTATTTACTACACTGACCACACCTGTTATGCTCAAAAAGTTTTTTGATAAATTAGATAAAAAAATCCCGAGCTAAACTCGGGATTTTTATTTATTGTAAACTTGCTAAACTTTGTTCTATTGTGGCAATTTTTGCCAGAGCATCGGCTTCTTTTTTGCGTTCGTTTGCAATTACTTGTTCAGGCGCACCACTAACAAATTTCTCATTGGATAATTTCCCTTGAACAGAACGAAGGAAACCTTTTGTATAATTCAGTTCTTCTGTTAGTTTAGCTATTTCTGCCTCAACATCAACATTTCCACCAACAGGAATGAAGTATTCATTCGATTTAACACGATAAGATAACGCGCCATTTACTTTTTCATCTACATACATCAAGTCAACTATATTTCCTAGTTTCATGATTACAGTATCAAAGTAAGTTGTAGCTTTTTCGTTGTTTACAATGCGCAACTCGATGGTGTCTTTGAAAGAAATATTTTTCTCTTTTCTGATTGTTCTAATTCCAGAAATAACCTCTGTAGTAAACTCAAAATCTGAAATTAATTTTTCATCAAATGATTTAACTTCTGGCCAACTAGAAACTATCAACGCTTCTTCTGGAGTTCTTTGAGCAATATGCTGCCAAATTTCCTCTGTTAAAAACGGCATAAACGGGTGCAATAACTTTAAGTTTGCCTCAAGCATCTCGATGGCTTTATCAAAAGTTTTTCTATCAACTGGTTTTTGATAACCTGGCTTAATCATTTCTAAGAACCACGAACAAAAATCATCCCAAACCAATTTGTAAATTGCCATCAAAGCATCTGAAATTCTGTACTTATCAAAGTTATCTTCAATTTCTACTAAAGTCTTTTGCAATTTGGCTTCATACCACTCTATAGCCACTTTGGACGATTCGGGTTGAGCAATATCTGCTACTTCCCAACCTTTGATTAAACGGAATGCATTCCAAATTTTATTGGCAAATCCTTTACCTTGGTTACATAATTCTTCATCAAATAAAATATCATTTCCTGCAGAAGAGCTCAATAATAAACCGACACGAACACCATCAGCTCCAAACTTTTCAATTAAACCTAGCGGTTCAGGTGAATTTCCTAAAGATTTAGACATTTTTCGTCCTTGTTTATCACGAACTAATCCTGTTAAATATACATTTGAAAAAGGTTTTTCACCAGTATATTCATAACCTGCGATAATCATACGTGCAACCCAAAAGAATAGAATATCTGGACCTGTAACTAAGTCATTTGTTGGATAATAGTATTTAAACTCTTCATTTTCTGGATCCATCATTCCTCCAAAAACGGATATTGGCCATAACCAAGAAGAGAACCAAGTATCTAAAGCATCTGGATCTTGACGTAAGTTTTCAGTTGATAGTGACGAGTTACCAGTTTTTGCTTTCGCAAGCTCAAGCGCATCATTAATATTCTCTGCTACAACAAAATCCTCTTTTCCGTCGCCATAGTAATAAGCTGGAATTTGTTGTCCCCACCATAATTGACGTGAAATATTCCAATCGCGGATGTTATTCAACCAATGAGCATACGTATTGTTGAAACGCGAAGGATGCAATTTAATATCATCAGATTCTAAAACCGCTTTAATAGCTGGTTTCACTAACTCATCCATTTTTAAAAACCATTGATCTGACAATCTTGGCTCGATTACCGCTTTTGTTCTTTCAGATGTTCCAACGTTGTTGATGTGCGTTTCAACTTTAGCTAATGCACCAATTGACTCTAGTTCGTTTTCTATTTCCTTACGAACTTCAAAACGATCTTTACCTTCATAATGCAATCCAAATGAATTTAGCGTAGCATCATCATTAAAAATATCAATGATTTCTAATCCATGCTTATCACCTAATGTTTTATCATTTACATCATGAGCTGGAGTTACTTTTAAACAACCTGTTCCAAATTCTCTATCTACATATTCATCGAAAATAATTGGAATTACTCGGTTACAAATTGGAACAATCGCTTTTTTACCTTTTAAATGAAAATAGCGTTCATCTTCTGGATGAATACAAATGGCAGTATCACCCAAAATAGTCTCTGGACGTGTCGTTGCAATCGTTACAAACTCTTCACTTCCCTCAATTTTGTATTTTAAATGGTATAATTTACCTTGTCTTTCTTCGTAAATTACTTCTTCATCAGACAAGGTTGTTTTTGCTTCTGGATCCCAATTTACCATTCGGTAACCACGGTAAATCATTCCTTTGTTATATAAATCAACAAATGATTTGATTACCGAAGCTGACATGTCGTCATCCATGGTAAATTTTGTTCTGTCCCAATCACAAGAACAACCTAATTGTTTTAATTGTTCCAAGATTGTTCCGCCATATTTTTCAGTCCAATCAAATGCGTGTTTTAAAAACTCTTCACGAGTTAAATCGGATTTATTAATTCCTTCCGATTTTAACTTGGCTACCACTTTTGCCTCAGTAGCAATCGATGCGTGATCGGTTCCTGGAACCCAACAAGCGTTGAAACCTTTTAAACGTGCACGACGAATTAATACATCTTGAATGGTATTATTCAGCATGTGTCCCATGTGTAATACTCCAGTCACATTGGGTGGAGGAATAACAATTGTGTAAGGTGTTCTATGATCTGGTGTGGAATGAAAATACTTATTTTTCATCCAGTAGTCATACCATTTTTTCTCTACTTGTGTGGCATCAAATTGCGCTGGTATCATTGTTTTTTATCTTTAATTTTTTTTCAGGAGTTACAAAAATTCCTTTTGTTTTCAACATAGCCCCGATTGAAAAGCGGGAAAATGGTTTTTACAAAATCGCAAGTGTTTTGCTCCAAAAAATAATTGGCATGGGATTTGTAATTCTTTTGCAAAAGTAAGTAATAACTAGTTTAGAAAAAATTAAGAATTAATTTTTTGAGTTTAAATTGAAAGAAACTATTTTTACAAAACCAAAGTAAAATTTTAACCTATGAAAAAAATTGTACTAATTGCCTTTTTAATGCTAACTTCTTTTGGATTTGCTCAGAAAGGTGCAAAAATTGAGTTTAAAGACAAGGACAATACTATTGACTATGGCACTGTGACCAAAGATGAAGATAGTGGTGTTCGTTCGTTTGAGTTTACAAACACTGGCGATGAGCCTTTGATTATAAAAAATGTTCAATCGTCTTGCGGTTGTACTGTTCCTAGTAAGCCTACTGAACCTATTCAACCTGGACAAACTGGAAAAATTGATGTTAAATATAACATGAATCCTGGTCCGATAAGAAAAACTATTACAGTAGAGACTAATGCTGTTAATGTTGAAGAAGGACGAGTTGCGCTAAAGATTAAAGGCGAGGTAATTGTGAAACCTGTTGTTAACCTTTTGGAAAAGAAAAATAATAGCCCAATAATGCAATAAAAAAAGTCCCTGAAATTCAGGGACTTTTTATTTTATATAATTTTTTTGAGTTGAAACTTTGTTTTAATTGTTACTCCATTTCGCTCAAGTTCTATTGAAATATTTTTCCCTTCCTCTGATTTCAATAATTGGTTTATTTTTTCGATAGTTAAATTATGAGTATTTATTCCATTTACACTAATAATTCTATCTCCTTTTTTTATACCAGCTTCTTCTGCTGAGGAGTTTTTTCGGATGCTTGCCACTTTAAAAACTGGTTTTAGAGTAAATCTAATTTGCAAACTATTTTTTTCTTGTTCTTGATCTTTGAATATTTTTATTCCACTTCCTCTTGATTCAAAAGTTTCATTTACCCACTCTAATCCTGCATGTTCAACTTCTATTCCACTCATATTGAAGTGAAATTCTTCATCAATTTTTTGATTGGGTGATGAGTAAAATTTATTATTTGGGTAATCAAAAACAATTGTATATCTGGATAAAATTTCTCCTCCAATAGAACCTGCTCTATTTTCGACAAAATTCACACTTCTTACGGAAATTGAATCAGGATAAGTTGTTATTGGTTCATTGAACAAATGATTCCCAAATAGAAAAGATTTTACTCTTCCTCTTTTGCCAAAAATATCACCACTAAAACCTCTACCAAGAAAATCATCTATGGTTTTTGATGGTAAATTGACATCTTTATGTTTGTTTTCAAATAACCAAAGAGCATCACTATTTCCTGTATCTAATAAAAATTTCAAAGACTTACTTTGATTGTTTTCTTTAATATCTGCATAAATGTAGGGTTTAAAGATTTCAATAGTTATATCATAGGAATTTAACTTTTTAAGCTTTTTGAGTATGGATTTGTCTTGATTGGAATAAACAATTACTCTTTTGCTTCTGTAATCAATCTCAACTTTATGGTTTTTGAAAAAATCATACCCCAAAATTCCATTCACAGGAATTCCAACTTGTGAAGAAAAATTAAACTCTTGATTTAATACAATATAAATCTCATGATTTTCATCCACAAAATTTTTAATTTCAATCTTATTTTTTGTTGAACTGTAAGCATCTATTGCATCTTTACTGCCTAGTCCTTTTAACTTTATAGACTCAACATTTCGAAGTTTCAAATCTTCCCCTTCATCAAGACTAAAAATGATTGTTTGCTGTACACCAGTATCAAGCAAGAAAGTAAGAGGAACATCATTGACTGTTACTGGTATAAACACCAAATTATTGATTGACTTAAAGGGTATTACAACTTTTCTTTTGTTATTAATAATTTTAAATTCAGATTGTGAAAAACTATTTAAGCTAAAAATTAGTAATAAAAACAAAACCACGCTATTCTTCATGCAAATTGATTTTTGATAAATTTAGGAATAATTATTATTCCAAAAAATAATTAACAAAATATAAATATTTGATGTTTAATTGCCTAAAAAAATAAAAAGTCGCAAATTTGTGCCACTAAATAATTTTTAACATGCCAAAGATTTCGAATAAAGGCTTACAAATGCCAGAATCTCCAATACGAAAATTGGTTCCATTTGCTGAAAATGCAAAAAAGAAAGGACACAAAGTATATCATTTAAATATTGGGCAACCAGACATAAAAACTCCTGAGGTTGCATTGAATGCTGTAAAAAATGCTGATATAAAAGTTTTAGAGTATAGTCACTCGGCTGGTTTTGAAAGCTATAGAACCAAACTGTCTAATTATTACAAAAGTCATGGTTTACCTATTGAAACTAATGAGATTATAATTACAACTGGTGGTTCAGAAGCACTATTATTTGCTTTAGGAAGTACAATGGATTCTGGAGATGAGATAATTATACCTGAACCTTTTTATGCAAATTATAATGGGTTTGCTACAGCATCTGGCGTGAAGGTTGTTCCAGTTATTTCAACTATAGAAGAAGGTTTTGCTTTACCACCTATCGCTTCTTTTGAAAAATTAATTACGCCAAAAACCAAAGCAATATTAATTTGCAATCCAGGAAACCCTACTGGATATTTATACTCCAAAGAAGAAATTCAACAGTTAGCGGAAATAGTAAAAAAACACGATTTATTTTTGATTGCTGATGAAGTTTACAGAGAATTCACATATGACGGACACAAGCATTTTTCTGTAATGAATGTTCCTGGAATTGAACAAAACGCCATCATGATTGATTCCGTTTCAAAAAGATATAGTATGTGTGGAGCAAGAATTGGTTGTATAGTTTCTAAAAATAAAGAAGTAATGAGTACAGCTATGAAATTTGCACAAGCTCGATTAAGTCCTCCAACTTATGCTCAAATTGCTAGTGAAGCAGCATTAGAAACTCCTCAAAGTTATTTTGACGATGTTATACATGAATATAAAGAGAGAAGAGATACTCTAATTGAAGGATTAAATAAAATTACTGGTGTTAAAGTAGCTACTCCAAAAGGAGCTTTTTATTGTATTGCTAAACTTCCTGTAAAAAGTGCAGATGATTTTGCTAAATGGTTGTTAGATAGTTACGAAAATAATGGAGAAACTGTAATGGTTGCTCCTGCTGCAGGATTTTATTCTTCTCCAAATGTTGGCTTAGATGAAATTAGAATTGCCTATGTTCTGAAAAAGGAAGATTTAATCCGTTCCGTTGAAATACTGAAAGATGCCTTAGAAAAATACAATAGTTTATAATTTTAATTATAAACCATAAAAAAACCAGCTCAGTGAGCTGGTTTTTTGTTATTATCTCTTCAATGAGAAATGGGCTTTAAATTCTTTAATCTGTCCTTGTTCTTCATACTCTACCAAGAACCAGTAATCCGTCGATGGCATCAAGGCACCGTTGAAGGTTCCATCCCATCCGCTGCTCTCTGAACTGATTTGTTTCAACAGTTTGCCATAGCGGTCAAATATATAAATTTTTGCGCTTGGTTGGTTCGATAATCCTACAATATTCCATGTGTCGTGGATGCCATCTCCATTTGGTGTAAAATAATGTGGATAATCTATCACTTGAACACCCGTGATTTGTGCAACTCCACATGAATATCCATTTGGATCTCGAACATCCCAAACATATACCGTGTGTTCTCCAAATGGTACATTGTCGCTCCGCCATTATCAACCATGGACCATCATCAAAAGCGTAATGATAGATACCATATCCATCGTTTGTCGTGATGATTTGATTTTCACTAAATGCGGTTACCGTATAACTCAAGTTCGGCTTGCTTGTCCTGATCGTACTACCGTAAAATCAACCTCTGCCAGATTGACAGCCCCTAATGAACTATTACTTACTGCAATCACCTTTGTATTTTACATCTTCCTCAACTTATGTCGATTTATGGCTAGCGTGCTCGATGTCTCGCCTGGTATCAATACACCATCAGCATACCATTCAAAAGGTATAATTGCCTGTTACTTGTTGTCTAAAATCAAATTATTCGCGCATTGCATTGATTTGAGCTGTTACTTCCTGTGTTGTTGCTCTCTATAAGCAGTTCTGCTAGTTTTTCTATCAATACTTCAAAACTATCTATCTTGTAACATCCTGTAGTATTGTTTTCTATTCGTACCCAATATGTTCCTGTTGAACCTGATAAGTATCTAAGTTTTGGATAGCATTGACACTATTGCTGCTTCTGCATCGGATTGGTTGGTATAAGAGCTCTCTTTGTATAATCTGTATCTGGTTGCGTTGGTCCTAACAAATCGTCTATATAATCTGCTAATCCTAATGATTGTTTTCATAGAACATCATTCCATCATTCGTACCATCTCATCATGCAGCTTTCAAAGTCTAACATCGTATAGGCTATCGTTGGTTTTAGATTTGACTACCAATTCAAACTGACCTACTTCACTTTGACATCCTGTGATGGTATTAGTTCTATCACAACATATATCGTCTGTGGATTGCTCGTGTTGGTATAGTTACTTGGCGCTTTATCATGTTCGTTTGCTCCTGGACCTTCATAAAAGCTATACTATAAGTCGATGATGGTGTCGTTGGTAAACTAACATTCAATTTTGCTGTTTGGCTTTCTAAATTAAATTGTGTTATTCCATCGTTTATGCCAGATGGATCTACTTCACATTCTTGATAAACATGATTTTGTTTTACCTGTGGTAGCGGATTGATAATGTATCCTTGTGGAACAACTACGTAACATGGTCTATTGGTGTAATCACTATTCACGATTACTCGATACGGCTATATAAACATATTGTATCTGGTTAATCGTTTGTCCTGCATACTCATCGCCTACTAGTGCATTGGATGGATTGGTGATTTCATTGGTATTGCTTTCTAAATCAGCCATACTATTGAAGTAATGCAACACTACATTCGGGTCACTTTGTTGATGATATAGCTCGCATTCTGTGTCAGGTCTACATGCACTTGGCCACTTCCTGTGGTCCTCTTCTGCACAACGCTGGCAATGTGCTTGGTGCTGTATTTGGTGTTGGAACTGGCAACACCTGGATGTTTAGCGTGGTGTAGCTTTTACAGCCTTCTGCGCTAATTATCGCTACTCGGCATCGTTTGAACTGCTGCTGGTACATTCACATAAGCTGTTGGATCCATAATTTCGTTTGCATCATTATGGGCACCAGCCCAAACTAGGATAATAACGGATTGTATATCCTGCTAATGGTGTAATCTCGCATCTCGTTAAATCAAACGTCGTGTGCTGGTCGTTTGGATTGGCATCATTATCACATTCATTGATGGGTTGTGGTGTAGCCACTAGTAGCGGTATGCCTATCTCCAACTGGAATGTTCCTAAGTTGTAACATCCTGTAGTAAGGTTTTCTACTCATACCCGATATCGTCTCACCATCACTGCCCATATAGGCTGTAGCTGGTGTAATTGGTAATGTGCCAGCTTCTGCTGTTTGGCTGGTATAAATAGGTCCTTCGTAATTTGACAGCGCCAAGGGTTGTTGAGCCAACACATCTGGTGTACGTTGGGTTAAATCAACCAATCTGGTACCGTTTTGGGTGTTGCTATCATAGGTGTCACACAAAGTGATGTTTTCAAGTTTATTGGTGCTACTTGGACACAGGGTCAATTTCAATTCTATCGCATGATTATGCACACAATGTGTGTCTGGATCTTCTGCTCTTACATACAAGTATTATTGTACAAATGGGTTGATATTGATATAGTTCAGTGGCAATGCATTGTTCCCTTCTTCTGCATCGGTTTGTGTTTCATGATAACTGGATGACAGTTCTCTCCTTGTAATATAGCTGATGTCAACGTACTTAAATCAAACTGCGCAAATCCATCTTGATTGTCGTCACAAACTACATATGGAGTTGTCGGTGGAACTAGCTCTGGCAATGGCTCTACTCTTATATCCATCGTTGAGATGATATAACAGCCTGTCAAATCATTGACAATGCGGATGCAATGTTTGTACATATTGAGCGATATAATCTAAATTACTTATCGCAGCCAGCTACTTTTGCGCATCTGTCAAACTAGGGTAAAACGTTACGCTCATTCCTGTTTGCCCTAATAGAATATAATCTACCTTACTCTCTAAATCGAAAGTCTCATATCCTATACTGCTTTGGTCTTCATCACATAGACTATAAGGCAGATAACTCGGTTGTAACGAGTTTGGTAATGGATCTACTATCAAATCAACACTCACAACATCATAACAGCCTGTTGTATTGTTCTCTACTCGTATGTAAATCGTTTGCTGGTTGATTACTCCATTGGTATAGCCCGAAACATTTGTTATCGAATTGGTCCCTTGTTGGGCTTCTGTAGCACTCGTGTAAAAACTTACTGTGTAATCTAGCGCTGACATACTGCCTAAAACCGTTGGTATCAACTGCGTTAAATCAAAACTCTCATAGCCAACTGCTCCGTTGTAATCACATAAATGTAAATCTTCTGGCTCTATTGCCTCTGGTGTAGGGTGAACTTGGAGTTGGAGTGAGACAATTTCAAAACACGAAGTTGTCAGCGACTCTACTCTAACATAAATAGTTTGTAGCCATGGGTTAATACTAAAATAATTAGATGGATTTGGTATGGTTGTTCCATCGACTGTTGCATCAGTCAATGTTTCGTGGAATGTTATATTGTATGGAATGCTGTTTGTTATATCATTAATTGCATTTGTCAAATCAACAACAAAACTGTCATTATTCGGATCACAATTTCTAAAGGCAATGGATTTTGATTTACAACAACATCATTTAATATTGAACTTATTGTAAAGTTTAGAACATTTGAAAAGCAATTGCAGAAATATGTGATGTGAAACTAAGGTGATTACCAGCTGATAAATTAATAAAAAATGGACTAGATTGATAAGAAATCTTATCCAAAGAATATTCATATTGCAATCCTATTAGGCTCTCAAACAGTTACACTATTTTGAGTTACATGTCTTACAATATTAATTGTTGGGGTTGTATTTGGAATAATACTTATTGATAAGTTAAAATTACTTGCGCATTGTCCACTATCAGGTGTAAATGTATAATTTGATGATGTTGTATTATTCAAAGCAGGAAACCAAGTACCAGTAATACTGCTGTTAGAAACCAAAGGTAAAGCAGGAATAGCCGCTCCTGCAATATACATTTGTAATATTAAAATAGGAGCTAGTTGCAGGACTAATTACCACTGTTACTGGTTTTATATCAAAACAAGAACCAACAGTTAATTTTATATAATAATATATCCCTGAAATTGAAATTGAACTAGGATTTGAAGGGTGGTAGTTGCTGAAGCATTTGTCCAATAACTCAAAGTTCCTCCTCCAGTACTTCCAGAAGTAATAGTCGCCAAAGTTATGTTTACAGTTGATGGGTAGAACAACCAGTTTGGGTTAGTAATAACTAAATTTGGTGTAGGGTTTATTGTTACAACAACAGGTTTAATATCAGCACATGAATCTAATGTGCTCTTTATATAATACGTTCCACTTGAGCTAACAGATGCTAATATAATTGTAGAAGCTGAAGCATTTGTCCAATAACTCAAAGTTCCTCCACCAGTACTACCAGATGTTATTGAAGCTTGAGTGGCTGTCAACAGTATTTGGACTACATACAGCTGAAGGATTTGTGATAGATAAACTTGGAGTAGGGTTTATAGTTACTACTACTGGCTTAATATCAAAACATGAACCTACTGTAGTCTTAATATATATGTTCCGCCTGAATTAATTGCCAATAAGTTAATTAGTGATGTGTCGGCAAGTTGCATTTGTCCAATAAGCAAGACAAACACCTCCTGCAGTACTTCCTGAAGTTACAGAAGCTTGAGTTACATCAACTGTGTTTGACCACAAACTGCTGATGGCTATTTTATAAGCAAAGTTGGTGATGAATTAATTGTGACTACAACAGGTTTTATATCTGTGCATGCTCCATTAGTATTTTTAATGTAATAAGTACCACTAACAGAGACAGCATTTGCTAGATAATGGTACAAAATGCGTTCGCATTTGTCCAATATGTTAATGTGCCAATATTAGTTCCTGCAGTTATAGCAGGTGCAGTAAGATTAACAACATTTGGAGAACAAACAGCAGAAGGATTATTTATTACTAAAGTTGGGTCAGGAATTACATTTATTGTCAGAGTTGTATTTGTAGCACATTCGCCAGCATCAGAAGGCGTGGAATGTATAGGTTGTTGTCGAAAGATTGTTTATGGCTGGAGACCAAGAACCTGTTACACCATTCAAAGATGTTGTTGGCATGGAGACAGCAAGTTTGACCTGCACAACAGTAGCTAATGGGTTAAAAGTTGGCGTGACTTGGGTAACACATTGTGGATAACATGTTACAGTTTGACTAGCGGTACAACCCCATTCCAAGTTAATGTAAAAGTAACCGCTTGTCTCTTGAGTAACACCACTAACATCAAAATGAGAAGGAGAAACTAAAGTACCAGTAACTGTGTCCACCATCAATTGAATATGAGGCAAAACTTGTTTGACCAACATTATTAAAATCAAATGAAGCAGAAGTTGGTGTTGCATTACAATTCATCACAAAATAAGCTTGGCTAGGCTGTAGGTGCTTGATTATTAACAGTTACAACTATAGTCGCTTCTGTACTTTCGTGCAAATCAACAGTTTGACTAACATAATATGTTGTTGAGCAAGTGCTTTAGCGTTGAAGGAATTGGTGCTGTTGCTGAAGCTGTTCCACCAGCAGCATTAGTACCATACCAATTCAATGTCTCCACCAGCAGATGGGCTTGCTGTAAGTGGTGAAGCTGCTGTGTTTGACAATAAGTAATATTTGAAACTGAAGGTGGCGAAACAGTTGGTAGAGGATTAACAACTAAAACCACGGTGGCAAGACACACAACCAGAAACCAAGTCTTTTATAACTAAATTATATGCGTTTGGAGCTAATCCAGTAAACGTTGACTTGACTGATAATTTGCTCCATTATTAACACTATATTGATAATTAGATAATTGAAGTGAATATGTTCCAACATTTGTATAGTCTTGTGGATCTAATGCTGTCCAATCCGCAGGATTCCAAACCAAGCTTGGATGTGGTGCAGTTTGATTTCTTCTATAAGTATATCCTGCTTGATTAGAAGGAGTAAAAGAAACGCCATCTGTTCTTCCCCATAGGTCAATTTCGACATCTGAACTACTAGTCAATCTAACGTTATCATCTGTGTTAAAAGCTCCACAAGTTGCTACAACCAAGTCTGGAATTACACCTCCTTGATTGGTTGCTGAACCCAGGCCTACAACAAAAACATCGTTATTAGCTAGCGTTCCAGACAAAGAAATATCACAATTGGTCGAAGGTGTTGTTCCTCCGTTATTATAAACTTTCAATTTATAATTTGCTAAATTCTTTGATGAACCCGTACCATTATAAATTTCTATATATGACAATGAGCCAGTGCTTTCATCAGTAACTTCTGAAATAAACAAATCACTTGGCGTTGGTATAGGAGAAGTATTTAGTGGACTTGTAAAAACAATAGTTCCTGTAGGCACAGCGCAAGTTGGCTGTTGAGTTACACTTGCAACAGGAGTTGGACAAGAGGACAAAGCTCCACAAGTATCAACCGTGGCGGTAAAACAACCAGTTCCATTTGGAGTTACTGTAATTGTCACGTTATCTGTTGACAAAAGAGAAGAAACTGTATAGGTTGTAGTGTTTACATTACCTGCATTAATTGGTGTACCACCATTTATGGCATAGGAAACTGTATAATTTGTAGCTCCTGTAACTGCTGCCCAATTAAATGTAACACTAGATGATGTAGGTGTTCCACAAGAAATTATTGGTGAAAGAGCAGAATTAACAGTCACAACAACTTGGTCAGTTAGAGTACATGATGAAGCTGTGGTAAATGAAATATCGTCTAATGCAAAGTCATTTCCATTAGAATTTACATTAGTGTCAAATATTTGAATGGATGCGGTCGTATTAGCTCCTGAATTCCATACTTGGGAGAAGTTCAACCAAGAACATGTTGCAGCTGGTGCATTTATAGTACCAACAGTTACACCATTTATTACAACTCTTAATGTTGCAGGGTTATTTACTGATAATGTTTGAACCCAAAAAGATAAGGTATAATTTTGAGATGTACCTACTCCAACAGTTTGTGCCCAAACTAAGTCATTTCCTGAATTATATATTGAACCGTCAACAACCATCATCAATCCAGAACCAGAGGTATGATCACCACAAGCAGCAAAACCAGTTTCCCATGAATTAGGATTTAGAGTAACTCCGTAAGCTTTTTGCGAACCTGATGGATTACTAGCCGAAAAGAATGTGTAATCGGTATCAAAACTTACATTTCCATTTGAAAAATTTCCATTTGAAATTAAATTAATTGTGCTATTGGTTATAGAAGTAGCTGTATAAGTTGTTGTTTGGGTTGGCGAAACTGTCGGGTTTGAAATATTTGGAGTAGTTAACGATGTATCTGCAGGGCTAGCTGTCCAAGTATATCCAGATGCGCTACCAGTAGCATTTAGAGCAGTTGAGTTACCAGAACATATTGAGGCATCAACCCCAGCATTTATACCACTAGGGTTTGTTAGTGTAACAAACATTTGAGCATCTGAACCCATTGCATCAATAACCTTAATAGTATAATTTCCTGGAGGTAATCCTGTAAAAACTCCTGATATATTTGATTGATTTACTGGTCCAGTCAAGTTGAAAGAAAAATATGGAGTAATTCCCCCAATTCCATATCCAACAATGACTCCATCATTAGAGTTTCTACATCTTGGGTTAGTAAATGAACTTGTTATAGATAAAGCTGTTGGTGGTGGAGTTAAAACAAAATCATCAACAGCAAAGTCATTTCCAACAGGATTTGTATTATTATTCCATAATTCTATGTTTACACAAGCATTTGTTGGGGTAAAAGTATATATAACTTGTTGCCAACCAGATGCTGGCAATGGAGCCAATGTACTACCAGATACTAATGTTATGTTGTTAGCGTTATTAAATTGAATTCCAATATCAGCTTGTGTTGTTGCGTCTGTTACAGTTGTTGAAACAGACTTTATCCAATAACTAAATGTATAAGTAGCTCCAATCGTCAAAGAACAAACTCCTCCACCTGTATTTCCTGCTCTCCAAAATCTTTGTGCGCCACCAGTTGTATTACCATCAATAACCATCATGTTTCCTGAACCTGTGGTGTGATCACCACCTGAAATAAATACAGAAGTATTCATTGGTTGAGGGTTTGTAGTAAAAGCATAATTACCAGGCGATGTTGTTCCTGAAAAAGGAGCACTTATTAATGTGTAACCTGCTCCATTCAAACTAAATCCAACACCATTTCCTCCACTTTCAAAATCACCATTTATTAATAAATTCTGTGAAAAACTATATTGAGAAAAAAAAGCAAAGACAATTAGTGCAAAAACACTATTCAACTTATTGTTTATCATATAAATACAACTATTATTTTTATTGTAGGTTAGGTTGGCAATATATAAATTAAAAATTATTTGAAGTAAAATTCAACTTTAATAAAGCTATCAAAGTTATTATTTTTTTTAAAAAAATTAACATAAAAAAACCTCAAATGTTTTGAGGTCTAAAATTGAAGCTTCAATTAAGCTATTTATGTAGTTTTCTTCTTTCTCTTTCTGATTTTATTAGATTTAATTCCCTACTTGTCTGACCAGCAACTGAAGTGTTTTCTTCTGCTCTTCTAATCAAATATGGCATAACATCACGAACTGGCCCAAAAGGTAAATATTTGGCAACATTATAACCATTTTCCGCTAGATTATAGCTTATATTATCACTCATTCCGTAAAGCTGACCGAACCAAACTCTTTTGTCACTTTTTTGCATATTGTTTTTCTCAATCAAGCTTATAAGTCTGTATGAACTATCTTCGTTATGAGATCCTGCAAAGACAGCCATTTTGTCAATATGTTGCATCATGTAATCTACAGCAGCATCATAGTTCTCGTCAGTAGCCTGTTTCGATGGACAAATTGGAGTTGGGTATCCTTTTTCTTCTGCTCTAGCATTTTCTTTTTCCATATAGGCACCACGAACGATTTTCATACCTATATAATAACCTTTAGCAATAGAGCGTTCATGTAATTTCTTCAAATAATCAAGCCTATCCCATCTATACATTTGCAAAGTATTGAATACTACAGCTTTTTGCTTATTATATTTTTCCATCATTTTTTCAACTAAATCATCAGCAGCATCTTGCATCCAGCTTTCTTCACCATCAATCAATAATGCTACATCTTTTTCGTGAGCTGCTTTACAAACAATATCAAATCGTTCCACTACTCTATTCCACTCAGCTTGTTCTTCGGCAGTTAACGGTTGTTTTTCTCCTAATTTTTCATAAAGATAAAAACGACCAAAACCTGTAGGTTTAAACACTGCAAAAGGAATAGCTAGTCTTTCTTTGGCAAATTCTATGGTCTTCAATGTCATTTGCAATGCAGCATCAAACTGTGCTTCCTCTTCCTTTCCTTCTACTGAGTAATCTAAAACTGATGAAACACCTTTTGTGTACATCTTGTCTACTACAGTAAGGCAATCGTCTTCAGTGGTTCCTCCACAAAAATGATCAAAAACCGTAGCTCTAATTAAACTTTCGACTGGTAAATGCGCTTTAAGAGCAAAATTTGTAACAGCTGTACCTATCTTGACTAAAGGTTCACTGGCTATTAATTTAAAGAGAAAATAAGCTCTTTCTAATTCTGTATCTGTTTTGAGCGAGAACGCTACTTCAGTGTTATTAAAAATTTTAGTCATCTAGATTAAATATTGATATTGCAAATATAGTAGAGATTTGGCTTTACTTTTTATGATTTTAACCATAAATCCCTATATTTTTTGTTTTTATCATAATCAGAAGCTTGTTTTTCAATATTAAAATAACGATTTCCTCTTGGATCGTTTCCAACTCCAGCTAAATAAGCCCAATTTCCCCAGTTGCTACAAACATCATAATCAATAAGTTGTTGTTCAAAATAAGCCGCACCAAATCGCCAATCAAGCTTCAAATCGTTGCACAAATAACTGGCTACATTTTGACGACCACGATTGCTCATAAATCCAGTTAATTTCAATTCTTTCATATTAGAATCAATAAAATCAACTCCAGTTTCGCCATCAATCCATTCTTGTAATTGGTGTGTGTTGTGTTTATTAACCGGAATTCCTTTATTTTGAATTCCAGCTTGTTGAAAAAATTTAGCATTGTATTTTTTCATCATAAATCTAAAATAATCGCGCCATAACAACTCAAAAACCAACCAATAAGTCGATTCATTGGCTCCAAATTGTGTTTCATATTTTTTGAGTTCATCATAAATAAATCTTGGTGAAATACAACCTAATGCCAACCAAGGAGAAAACTTCGATGAATAATCAGCACCAACCAATCCGTTTCGAGTTTCTTTATATTCTAAAATGCATTTGGTTTCAAAAAAATAATGATTTAATCGAGCAATAGCTTCGGTTTCGCCACCTTTAAATGGTAAAACTGCTCTTGAATCTATGGGTTGAAATTCTAAATTTAATTCCTCTAATGTTGGTAATTTTAACGGTTCAATTTCTAGAGATTTTATTTCTTTTGGCGCATCGAATGCATCTCTAATTACAGCATCTTTCTCTGTTTTTTTTCTGAAATTAGTAAATACATCGGGAATATCTTTGATAGAAAAAGGCAAATCTTCTGCATGATACAATGTACTTGTGCTATAAATTTTAAGTTCGCATTTTAGCTTAAATAATTCTTCCTGAACTTTGGCTACGGTTTGTTTCTCTTCATACGAAACTTCTTTTTTGGCAAATACTTTTGTAGCTTTAAAATGTTGTACAATTTTAGGAATTTCAACTTCTGGTTTTCCTTTAACAATCAATAAACCAGAACCTTTTGCTCTCAAATTTCTATCTAAATCTGCTAGCGATTCTAGTAAAAATTGTGCTCTAAAATTCCCTGTTTTCTTAAATCCAAAATCTGTTGTGACAAAATGAGCATCGTCAAAACAATATACTGGAATAATTTCATCACTTTGCTCTATTGCTTTAATCAACGTTTCGTTGTCATGCAAACGCAAATCGGTTTTAAACCAAACTATTGAGGTTTTCATATATTTTTTTGTTTGAAGTTTCAAGTTTCAGGTTTCAGGTATTACAACTTGAAACTTTAAACTTGAAACAAATAATTTTACAAATCATTTATATTTTTCAAATAATAATCGGCTTGTTCTAAAATGGCTGTTTTATCTTCGGGTTTCATTTTTCGCCAAACGTTATACATCATCCCTATTCGTGGATTGTTACCTAATTTATCTTCATTTCTATCATAAAAATTCCAATACAAACTATTAAACGGACACGCTTTTTCACCAGTTTTGACTGCTTTTTTATAATAACACGTTCCACAATAATGGCTCATTTTATCAATATAAGAAGCAGAACTTACGTACGGTTTTGTGCCAACAATTCCACCATCGGCAAATTGGCTCATGCCACGAGTATTGGTAATTTCAACCCAATCGAAAGCATCAATATAAATTCCCAAATACCATGCATCAACTTCATCTGGATGAATTCCAGCTAAAAGCGCAAAATTCCCCGTAATCATTAATCTTTGAATATGATGTGCATATGCGTAATTTAATGATTGCTTAATCGCATCTTTCAAGCAATTCATTTTGGTATTTCCTGTCCAAAACCAATTGGGTAATTTTTCTTGATTGTTGAAGAAATTCATGCTGGCAAATTCGGGCATTTTGTTCCAATAAATGCCTCGCATGTACTCGCGCCAACCAATTATTTGACGAACAAAACCTTCTAATTGATTGAATTCTATTTCAGTTGGACGTTTATTCCATTCTTCGATACATCGATCAATAACTTCTTTTGGTGAAATCATTTTGACATTCATCGAAAACGAAATTCGAGAATGATACATAGACCATTCATTTGGCGACATTGCATCTTGATAGCTTCCAAATAGTTGCAAACATTCTGTGGCGAAAAAATCTAACAATTCAAGTGATTGCTTTCTGTTTATTGGCCAAATAAAGTTTTTAGCGTCGATAGTTCCAATGGTTTTTACATCGGTTTTTACTATTTCATCATAAATTTTAGAAACATCATTATTGAAAACTAATGGCGATGTTGGTTTGTGATTTTTTGGTAATTTTTTTCTGTTTTCACCATCATAATTCCATTGACCAGTTAATGGTTTATCGCCTTCCATTAAAATATTGTGTTTCCTTCGCATGGCACGATAAAAACTTTCCATCAAATAGATTTTCTTGCCTTCAAAGAAATCTCCGAGTTCGTTTCGAGTAGTAAAAAAATGTTCTGTGTCAACCACTGAACTTGGTATTGAAATCGAATTACAAATTTTCTTCAAATCCAAATCTACTCGATATTCATCAGGCAATTGGTATTCAAAATGAGTAAAATTGTGCTTTAAAATTAGATTTTGAATGTTATTTTCAAATGATTGTAAGTTATCTTTATCATTTAGGTTAATATAAATAACGTTATGATTTTTAGATAGTAAATCATTTCTAAAACTTTGCATCGCAGCAAAAATACCTACAACCTTTTGAATATGATGATTAGCATAATCGGTTTCAGAACGAATTTCCATCATGACATAAGTAACCGAATCATCAACAGTTTTAAACCAAGAATGATTGCTGTTCAATTGATCTCCGAGAATTAATCGTAAGATTTTTGACATTTTTATATTTTAAACCAATTAGGTATTAAATTTTACAAGCTATTCACTAATTACTAATCACTTTTTTCCTCTACATTTATCACTGCAATATTTCACTTCGTCCCAAACTTTTTCCCAATTTTTGCGCCAAGCAAATGGTTTTTGGCAAACAACACAGGTTTTATTTGGTAGATTTTGTTTTTTTACTCCGCGCATTTTTGGGTTTATTTGGATTACTAACGTGCTTTTTTAAAATTCTTTTTCCTTCTTCTTTTACATCATCTTTTTTACGAAAACTCCAAACAATATCACTGGCATACTTTCGAGTTTCTTCAATATCTACAATAGGAAACGGATAATCTTTTCCTATTTCGCAATTATAAAATTGTTGTTCAATAGCGTTCAACTTCCAAGGTTCGTGAATTAATTCTGCTGGAATTTCGGCTAATTCTGGAACCCATTTTTTGATAAAAATTCCATCAGCATCATGATCTTGCGAATTTTTAATTGGATTGTAAATTCTAATGGTGTTAATTCCTGTTGTTCCCGATTGCATTTGTATTTGTGGATAATGAATTCCGGGTTCGTAATCTAAAAATTGTCGTGCCAAAAAATGTAATTCGCGCCAATCTTGCCATAAATTGAAAGTGAAAAACGAAACGACCATTGCCCGCATTCTGAAATTAATATAACCTGTTTGAACCAAACATCGCATGCATGCATCAACAATTGGAACTCCGGTTTTGCCTTCTTGCCAAGCTTTGATGTAAGTTTCATTTCTGGGTTTTATCAAACCATCATAAGCGCGATTTACATTTTCAAATTCCATTCGGCATTCGTCTTCAAATTTTTGTATAAAATGACAATGCCAATGCAAACGAGAAACAAAGTTCAACATCGCTCGCTTGTTAGGCGAAGTTTCATAAAACTGGTTGGTATATTGATAAACCATTCGCATACTAATGTTTCCATAAGTAAGATATGGCGATAATCGACTACAACCTGTTCTACTTAAATGAGGTTTTGAAATATGCTTACTATAATTAACATGACGTAGTTTTGCGAAACTATCTAAATAACGCCAAGCCCAATATTCGCCGCCTTGCTGGAAGTTTTCGTTGCGAGTTATAATTTCTTTTGGAAGTTCATCTCCTTTTAAAATTTGATATAAATTTTCCTCTAAATTTTCAAATTGAAACGAATTTACATCAACCATTTTGGGTTCGGCACGCATTACTTTTTCCCAACGTTTGTCCCAATCGCTTCGTGATTTTAACCTACGAATTACACCATGCATTTGCGATTGTTTCCATTGAATAGTATGATTATCAAAAAACTTTTGCATAGCAATATCTCTATCAAATGTAATTTTATTACCTATTTCTTGATGAGAAAAAACGGTTTTGATATCGTATATCTTTACTAAAGTTTCAAAAACAGATACAACTTCGTTATGAAAAAAGTAAATTTTTGTCCCAACGGATTGTAATCGGGTTTGCATTTCTTGTAACGATTCAAAGATAAATCGCCAATGACGAACATCAGAATCATGATAGTTCATGACTGATGGTTCGAAAAAGTAAATTAACAAAACAGGAAATTCTTCTTGTTGAGCAAAAAAAAGCGGTTCGTGATCTGTAAAACGTAAATCACGCTTAAACCAAACGATATTTATTGCTTTTTTTGTCAATTTTATAACAATGAAGTGATTTCTTTATAAGGTTTTGCGTAGCTCAATCGGTCAATTTGTATGGTTTTATGATAACTGTCCAATCCTGAACAAGTAATGGTATTGGCTTTTTCTAAATCGATAAAACCATCATCATGCAAACAATTTTCTGGTAGATAAATTTGAACAATTTCACCAATTATCATTGTTGTATAATTGATTGAAATATTAACTTTTTCTTTAAATTCAACTCCAAGTTGAATGTTACTTTCTGCTACAAATGGTGCAAAAAAATCATTTTTATATTCAGGTTTTAAATTTGTGACCTCAAATTCAGAAATCTCGCTTTCGTATCTTGCTGAAGTTTGATGCGCTTGTTTATAAATCGTCTCATTAATATGGTTAATGGTATAAAAACCTGTTTCCAAAATATTTCTCATTGTATCACGTTCTGGTGGACTTGGGCGAAAAATCATTCCTATTAATGGTGGATTGGCTCCAATATGAAAAAGAGAACTAAAAATTGCAAGATTTTCATTTCCATTTTTATCAGAAGTTCCAACCAATGCAACACTTTTAAATCCGCCCAAACTGTTTATCAAATGAACTCGTTTTTGCTTTTCTAATTGCTCAATTTCTGTTTTATCTATATACATTTATATGTTGAATTTTAATACGAAATACGAACCCATTTCTTTTCACTATTTAATTTAAAAGTTCCAATATGTTCTTTATTCCATTCGTGTGGAGCAATCATCGATAAAACATTTGTTCCATCATGATTTGCATATAAATGATAAATTTCACCAATTACAGGTTCAAAGGAAAACTTAGCATTGTAAACCAACTCGTTCCAACGGTATTCCATCATCAAGTTTTCGTATTGAGCTTTTAGCTCATTGAATTTGCTTTCAAACTCTTTATTTACTTTGCCTATTCCGTTGCTTTTCCAAGCAACAACATCATCCAACACAATAGCTGGCGCGCCAACATTTGTAGAATAAGGCAACAAACTGGCATTGTAACCTTGTTCTTCAGAAAAAACTACATTGTCTGGTTTTTTATTTTCCATTCTATTTGCGTTTAGAGATTTTATTGTTTGAAATATTTCGCTGTCTATCACACTTAAATCGGTCAATGCCTTCAACTCGTTTGGCAACATGTTTTGTTTTACAACTTTCCACACGTTCGCGCCACAATTTGTAGCTGCTGAATTTTAACTCTCGTTTCATCAAAGCTTTAACTTCAGCTTCTGATAACCCAAATTGGAATTTGATAGCATCAAAAGGTGTTCTATCTTCCCAAGCCATTTCTATAATTCTATCTATTTGAATGTCAGAAAGATTTTGATTATCTATATTAGATATTATTGGTTTCAAAATATTTTTGTTTAACTTTTATTGTAATTAATTAAACAAAATTAAATAATTTTTCTCAAAACAGACCATTTTTGAAAAAATTATACTCTATTTTTGTTCCAAAATAAATCTTGATGAAATCAATCGAAGCCAACGGATACGAAGTTTTTTTTAATGAAGAAGGTTATAAATCTCTAAACCTTTTTATTTCGCAAAAAAACTATTCCAATATTTTTATCATTTTGGACACCAATTCGAATGAAAATTGTTTACAAAAATTCATTTCGTTGCTCGAAACCGAAAAAAACATCGAAATCATTGAAATAGAACCAGGCGAAGCCGAAAAAAACATCAATACTTGTGTTGAAATTTGGTCTATACTAACTGAACTTGGAGCAGACAGAAAATCATTGGTCATCAATATTGGTGGCGGAGTTATTACTGACATTGGCGGATTTATAGCTTCCACATTCAAAAGAGGAATAGATTTTATCAATGTTCCCACAACGCTTTTAGCCATGGTTGACGCATCTATTGGCGGAAAAAATGGTGTTGATTTGGGCAATCTTAAAAACCAAATTGGCGTTATCAATGTGCCAAAAATGGTGGTTATAGACACCGATTTCTTGTCAACTTTACCCCAAAACGAAATGCGTTCTGGATTGGCAGAAATGCTGAAACACGGATTAATTTTTGACAAAAATTATTGGAATGAATTCAAAAATTTAAGTGAAAAAGATTTTGCCGATTTTGATCGATTAATTCATCGTTCTGTAGAAATCAAGAATGAAATCGTAAAACAAGATCCTACCGAAAATGGAATCAGAAAAGCATTAAACTTTGGGCATACACTTGGTCACGCCATAGAAAGTTACTTTCTTGAAAACGAAAACAAAAAAACCTTGTTACACGGCGAAGCTATTGCGGTTGGAATGATATTGGAAAGTTTTATTTCCAATAAACTTAATTTAATTACAAAGGAGGAACTGGCAGAAATTAAGTACATCATTTCAGATTTATTTGAAAAAATAAACATTGAAGCAAATGATGTAAAACCAATAATGGAACTTTTGATACATGATAAGAAAAATGAGTATGGAAAAATCCAGTTTGCTTTGCTGAAAAACATTGGAAATTTCTCTGTAAATCAAACTGTGGAAAACAGCTTGATTGAGGAAGCGTTTAACGATTATTTATTATAATTTTTTTACTTATTTTTATTGCAAATCGAAAATAATATTTTTTACATTTGTCGTCAATGAAAAATAACCTTAGCAACGCATTATACAGTAATAATCTCCAAGAAGAAAATACTTTTCTTCTAGTTAAAAAGTTTATTGTTTTTGTCACAATGAAAGTTGCTTCATTTTGTAAAATTGACAATGAAATAACTGCTCATGAAAAGTTATCAATTGTATATGCTAACATTAGAGTTTGAATTTTAGATTTATGCCTATAGTTTTTTTTACTTATCATATCTAAAATTTACTCGAAATGAACACTAAATATTACGACTTAATAAATCAAACTTTTTACTTCCCACAAGAAGGATTTTCATTAAACAAAGACACACTACAATTTCACAACATTGACCTGATGAAACTTGTAGAACAATATGGAACTCCTTTAAAGTTTACCTATCTACCACAAATTTCTAGTAATATCAACAAAGCTAAAGGTTGGTTTAGAAAAGGAATGGAGAAAATAGGCTATGAAGGAAAATACTATTATTGTTATTGCACTAAGAGCTCACATTTTGAATTCATAATGAATGAAGCTTTCAAGAATAATATTCATATTGAAACTTCATCTGCATTTGATATAAACATCGTTGAAAATCTTTTGTCAAAAGGAAAAATCAATAAAAATACTTATGTAGTTTGTAATGGTTTCAAACGTGACGAGTACATTTCAAACATAGCAAGATTAATCAACAACGGACATCCAAAAACAATTCCGGTTATTGATAATTATGAAGAGTTGGATTTGCTTCAAGAACAAATAAAAGGAAAATTCAAAATAGGTATTCGTATTGCTGCCGAAGAAGAACCAAAATTTGAGTTTTATACTTCTCGACTTGGAATTGGTTACAAAGACATTGTTCCTTTCTACAGAAAGCAAATACAAGAGAATAAAAAGGTAGAACTAAAAATGCTTCACTTTTTTATCAACACAGGAATTAGAGACACTGCATATTATTGGAACGAATTACTAAAATGTATGAAAGTGTACATTGCTTTGAAAAAAGAATGTCCAACACTTGACAGCTTGAACATTGGTGGTGGATTTCCAATAAAAAATTCATTGGCTTTTGAGTATGATTACCAATACATGGTTGATGAAATACTGAACCAAATAAAAATTGCTTGTGATGAAGCTGAAGTAGAAGTTCCTCATATTTTTACAGAATTTGGTTCCTTTACTGTTGGCGAAAGTGGTGGTGCCATTTACCAAGTTTTGTATCAAAAGAAACAAAATGATAGAGAGAATTGGAACATGATAGATTCTTCTTTTATTACAACTTTACCTGATACTTGGGCTATAAACAAACGATTTGTGATGCTGGCTGTAAACCGATGGAATGATACTTATGAAAGAGTATTGCTTGGCGGATTGACTTGTGACAGTGATGATTATTACAATTCAGAACAACACATGAATGCAGTATATTTACCAAAATACAATAAGGAAAAACCGTTGTACATTGGTTTCTTCAATACTGGAGCATATCAAGAAACAATTGGCGGATTTGGTGGTTTACACCATTGTCTTATTCCACAACCAAAACACATTTTGATAGACAGAGATGAAAATGGAATACTAGCAACCGAAGTTTTCTCAGAACAACAAAGTTCAGATGATGTACTGAAGATATTAGGATATAACAAATAAAAAACTGTTAATCAGTATATTAAAAATTTTTGAATTGCTAATAAAAAAATATTTAAAAAAATTTGAGGTTTTAGAAAAAAAGATTTTCTTTGACCTCTAAAGAAAAGTTAACACCAAAATGAGTAAAGGACCTATAAGTCAGTTTATTGAAAATAATTTTCTTCACTTTAATGCAGCTGCACTTGTTGATGCTGCCAAAGGTTATGAAGAACACCTTCTAGATAATGGAAAAATGATGATTACTCTTGCTGGAGCAATGAGTACAGCAGAGCTTGGAAAATCATTGGCAGAAATGATTAGACAAGACAAAGTACATATTATTTCATGTACGGGAGCAAATCTTGAAGAAGATATCATGAACCTTGTTGCTCATAATTCTTATAAAAGAGTGCCAAACTACAGAGACTTATCTCCACAAGAAGAATGGGATTTATTAGAAAATCATTTTAATAGAGTTACTGATACTTGTATCCCAGAGGAAGAAGCTTTTAGAAGACTTCAGTCGCATCTTTATGATATTTGGAACAATGCCGACTCAAAAGGAGAACGTTATTTTCCACATGAATTCATGTACCAAATGATTAATTCTGGTGTTTTGAAACAATATTATGAAATTGACCCTAAAAACTCTTGGATGGTTGCTGCGGCAGAAAAAAACCTTCCAATTGTAGTTCCAGGATGGGAAGACAGTACAATGGGTAATATTTTTGCTTCATATTGTATCAAAGGTGAATTCAAAGCTACAACGATGAAAAGTGGTGTTGAATACATGATGTGGTTAGCAGAATGGTACAAAAACAACTGCTCTGGAAAAGGCGTTGGATTTTTCCAAATTGGTGGAGGAATTGCAGGTGATTTCCCAATATGTGTTGTTCCAATGCTTTATCAAGATATGGAAATGCATGATGTTCCTTTTTGGAGTTATTTTTGTCAAATTTCAGACTCAACAACAAGTTATGGTTCATACTCTGGAGCAGTTCCAAATGAGAAAATCACTTGGGGTAAATTAGACATAACAACCCCAAAATTTATAGTAGAATCTGATGCAACAATAGTTGCCCCACTTATATTTGCTTATCTCTTAGATTTATAATAATATTTATGAAAAGAATTATCGTTGATTATGCTAAATTAACAGGAGACATTCTAAACCTACTAGTAGAAAAGTTTCCAGATGGATATGATGACTCTGATGTTATTCGTTTTAAAAATGCGCAAAATGAATTGATTGAGGCTGTCGAAGTTAGAACAGAAGACACCATTTATCTAGTTAAAGTAAGTAAAAAACTTGCTAGTAGAATGGAAAAATTCGATGAAGACGATGATTTGGATGCAGTGGTTGAGCCAATCGAACCAATTAAAGGTTTAGATTTAGATGACGACGATATTCCATCTGATGATGATGACGAAGAAATTGATCCTCTAAAAGATAAAGGCGGTTCAGATGACGATGAAGACGATGATGAAGATGATGATTACGGCACATCTGACAACTTTGACGACGAAGACGACGAAGAATAAACGTTAAAATTCCAATATTTTAAATCCCAAATTCCAATTGATAATTTTCTGGAATTTGGGATTTATTTTTTTGGATTTTGGATTTTTTTTTGGAATTTTGCAAAAGATATCTTTCTTCAAAAACTCGCTGATGGTGGTTTTGATGACCAATTATTATAAATCCCAATGCTCTTACTGACATAGGATTATTAGAAGCAGTACCAATTCGCATTAGTTGTTCATCATTGAATGACTTAAACAGCGCTAACGAAGATTGTCTTACAATAAGAAGTTCGGTTAGCAAGTCTTGAATACTTCTCTTATTAGCGTTAGCTTCAATTACATAATCATCTTCTTCAAAACCAGGCAATTCGGTTTTATCATTTCTTGCAAAACACAAAGCTCTATAAGCAAATACTCGTTCGGCATCAATCAAATGTTGCAAAATGTCTTTTATTGTCCATTTCCCTTCGGCATATCGGTAATCAAACTTATCCATAGGTATTTCACGGACAAATTTTACCAATCGATGAACAGAAATTTCTAGCTCTTCAAGTAGCGTATACTCGTCAGAAACTAGTGCAACATAATTGGCATAAAACTGGCTGTATTCATTGGGTTGTAGTTGTGATATTTTCATTACTATCTAATATAAACTGTCAATACACTTATAATCACAAAAGATAAGAATGATAATATCAAATAATTAAAGCTACTTCTTAATTTTTTATAATTATTAATCAAATCATCATCTTTTAATTTATCAAAAAACTGTTTATCAAATAAGTTAAATATATTTATTACTTCATTTTTAAAATAACCGTAATGAACTGCTGTTTTATCAAACAATTCGGGTTCTTTATCTTTTAGTAGGTTACTAAAGTTGATTAAACTTTTAAAATATAAATAACTAAAAACTGGAAGACCAAATATAAAAAATATAAATGGAGAAAAGTTATTATAACATTTTTGTCCAAGAAAAACCCAAATCAAAGACAGAATAAACAATAATACATAGTATATTTTATTGAAGTCCATCTCTAAGCCGAATTTCTACTCGCATTAGTATTACCAAATAGCGAACGAATTACTAACTTTTCATAAACAGAAGAAAACTCACCTTCTGGTTTTTCTCTCAATTGTGATAGAGCATATTGCTGAATGGTCAAAAGTGGTTTTACAATATTTTCCCTCATTTGAATAGAAGCAATTCCATCAGGGTAATTTTCCATCAATTCATGATGTCCTGCAATTTTCAATAACAAACGATTTGTTTCGAGAAACTCATCGTATATAATTTGCCAAAATTCACCAAACTCGTCATCATTTTTCATGTATGACGTTAATGGAAAAAAAGATTTTGCCAAAGACATCATACTGTTTTCCAGCAATGTTTTGAAGAAAAGTGAATTGTTGTACAACGACTGCACTTTTTCCCATTGATTAGTTTCTTCAAAATGTTTCAAAGCACTTCCAACACCAAAAAAACCTGGAACATTTTGCTTCATTTGGCTCCAAGAACCTACAAAAGGAATAGCTCTCAAATCAGAAAAATTCAGTTTTTCATCCGTATTTCTCTTAGCTGGACGACTACCTATATTAGTCTTAGCATAAAAACGCAACGTACTCATTTTCTCAAGATAAGGAATGAATTTTGGATGATTTTTAAAATCAGTATATTTCTCAAAACCAATTGTAGCCAAACGTTCAATGATTTCTTTATCAGAATTTGACAAATTATTTTTAGTATCGCTATAGAACTTGTTTGTAACACCAGCACTCAACAAATTTTCTAAGTTAAATTGACATGAATCTATTGTTCCAAAATTTGAACTAATTGTTTGTCCTTGAATAGTGAGCTGAATTTCATGATTTTCAATTGATTGTCCAAGGGAAGCATAAAACTTATGCGTTTTTCCTCCACCGCGAGCTGGTGGTCCGCCACGACCATCAAAAAATATTACTTTAATTCCTCTCTTTTTTGAGATTTCAGAAATCATTTCTTTGGCTTTATAAATACTCCAATTTGCCATGAGATAACCGCCATCTTTTGTCCCATCAGAAAAGCCTAACATTACTATTTGTCGATTGTCACGAGACTTCAAATGATTTCTATAATAATCATTTGTATACAATTCATCCAAAACGAGATGACGTTTTGCAAATCGTTTACAGACTCAAAAAGCGGTACGACATCAACAGTAGGATTTTCCCAACCACTCAATCTAAACATCGCCAAAGTCTCCATCACGTTGAGTGCGCTTTCGTTATTACTGATGATGTATCGATTACAACCTGCTTCGCCATTTTTTTGTTGAATTAATTTCATGGCTCGAATTGACTCCAGAGTAGATACTGTAGTTTCATCATCAAAATCTTTTGGACTAAGATAACCACTCACGCCTGATAATGCGATTAGTTTATCCTTTTCATTCAGTTCCCAATAATTTTTATAAATCGAAATAATGCCTGAACTAACAATTTTATGGAACACTTGGTTATGAATTTTACTATTTTGTCTAATATCTAATGATGCAAAATGAAAACCAAAATGTGTTACTTTTTGAATTAAATTATTTACGGCATCCAAATACAAAGACTGATGATGCTCTTTGATTATGCTACGAATTTGCTTCAACTGTGACATCAACTCTTCTTGACTGATGAAAATTTCTCCTTGTGAATAGAATACTGAACGATACAATTTACTTTCTAAATCTGCCAATATCACATCTACTCCACTAAACGTAAGTTTACGTTTTAATTTTCTGATGTCGAAATAATAGCATTTTAAAATGGAAGTTCGCAACCTTTCGGCAACTTTTATCGTTATTTCTGAAGTTACAAAAGGATTTCCATCTCTATCACCACCAGGCCAAAACCCAAGACTTATTATAGAAGTTTCGATATCTTGATTTTGAAAAATATTCTTTTGAATGTATTGTATCATTTCACCAATGGTTTGATAAAATACGTTTTCCAAATACCAAATCAGACTTACAGCTTCATCAAAAGGAGTAGGTTTCTCTTTCTTGATAAATTTTGTTTTACCCAATTGCGCCAGTAATTCTTTTATTTTTAATAAGTCATTCACTCGAATGGCTTCTGTTAAGTCAGTGATTATTCCGAGTACTGAACCTGGATAAAACTGTGTTGGATGAGCTGTCAAAACAGTTCTTACGCCAAACTCTTCCAGAAAATTTTTCAATTCATTGACTGTTCCATTAGCTTCAGCTTTATCTTTAATGTCGCGCAACAAACCACTACCTTCCATGTTATTTACTACTGGAAACGCTGCGTCTTCAATAGCATCAAACAGCACAATTTGTCTTTCGACGTATTGAATAAATCGAAAAAGTAAATCAAGCTTGGTTTTTTCATCTGCATTATCAACATATTTGTTGATGAAAAAATCTACAATTTCCTTTGGCGACCAATTGTTTTTAAAACCATTCTCGCAAACTTCTGAAAATAAAGGCAATAAAACTCCAGTATTGTCAATAGCATCAAATGGCAACGTAATAAACACGCTATTATAAATGTTGTATTTATGCAATACATTTTGATTGAAACGCTCAATTTTTGGCAAAGTATACATGGCTTAAATTTTGGTTTAAGTTAATAAAAAAAACCTCAAGTGATACTTGAGGTTTTCTTATTTTATAATTTTAGACTAATCTATTTCTTGGAAAATTCTGTGCATTAATCTTTTCTTATCATTAATGCTTTCTTCAAGCGAAATCATTGTTTCAGTTCTATAAACTCCTTCGATGTCATCAATCATGAAAATAACATCTTTGGCATGCTTAGTATCTTTTGCTCTGATTTTACAGAAAATGTTGAACTTCCCTGTTGTAACATGTGCTACAGTTACATATGGAATTTCGTTAATTCTTTCCAAAACAAACTTGGTTTGAGAAGTATTGTTTAGAAAAACTCCAACGTATGCAATAAATGAGTAACCTAATTTTTCATAATCCAAACTCAATGAAGAACCCATAATGATTCCAGTTTCCTCCATTTTTTTAACCCTAACGTGAACTGTACCAGCAGAGATTAGAAGTTTTTTTGCAATATCAGTAAAAGGAATTCGGGTGTTATCGATTAGCATATCAAGTATTTGATGATCCACTTCATCTAATTTGAATTTACTCATAACCAGAAATTTAAATTTTAATTATTGTTTATAACTCAGACAAAAGTACATTTTTTTTAACAAAAAACTAATTTTATTGCGTTTTTATCAAACCATTAACAATTTCAATGTCGTTTCCTAAATAAAAATTAGCTTTATCGCCAATATTCGGAATTGAACCTTGCGAACTTTTGAACGTTTTACCTTGAGCATCAATACTATGATGTGCAAAATAATTATCCAAATTATCAACTTGAGCGATTACCGCTTCAAAATCGATTTTTCCATCGTTTGGTTTTTCAATGTACTGTGCTGCAAAATTGATGCTTTTTTCTAAATTATCATAATTTATTTTAACATTTTTATAAACAATATCAAAAAAATTGACCTTATTTTGAGGAATATTCAAATAATCTTCGATTTTATTGCTAACTATATCGTTTTCGTAAATATGTTTCAATCCTGAAATCAACGAAATAAAAATATACTTTCTAGTTATTTCTCTTACATAATCATTTGGATAAAAACCAGCCTCAAACAAAATTGTTGGAACACCAAGGTTTTGAAACGTGTCACCAATACAATTGATGTTAAAAGAATCATCAAATCTGCCCACTTGATTTGGAATGTATAATTGAAGAACATCATTCATGGCAACAATAATCTCTACAGCTTTTAATCTTGTTGTGTTGTAATCGCGATTTTCGTTGTAAGCTGGTGCTAAAAAAGAAACTGTAGCAGGATTGCCTTTATCACCAGCACCAAAAATAGTTCGCTGATCGTGAAGATTATAACAATAATCAGGTTTAAAATCTTCAAAGACTTTTCTGAGTACATTACTTTCTGGTTGGGTTAATGCTTGAGAATCCCTATTTAAATCAACACCATTTGCATTTTCACGAGTATATTTTTCAGCGCCATCGGGATTAACCATAGGAAGCATACAAAACGTAAAATATTCTTTGAACTCAAGAGCCAAACTTTCATCTGAGTTCAAAAAATTGATGAAATCAAATAATGCTTTGGTTGTGGTACTTTCGTTTCCATGCATTTGAGACCACATAAAAACTTTGGTTTTCCCATTACCAATTTCAATTTTATAGATAATTTTATTTTCAACAGAATGTCCAACAACTGATGATTTGTTATTTGCTATAAGTTTTCCTATGTGAGAAAGTGTAATATATTTATCAGTTATAGTTTCTTCTCTAAATAATTCGTGTAAACTTTTATAATCCATTGTATACATATTGACGTTCTGGAAATCTGCCTTTTACATTGATAAAATGACTTAAAATCAAATCTTTATCAGCATCGTAATTGCCAGAAACTGTTATTGGTGAACCTATTTTTATTGTTTTTGTTCCATAATCAAATGCTACAGGAATTATTGGTACTTGAGCTTTGTGGGCAATATAATAAAATCCTGTTTTCAAATCGGTTACTTTGCTTCGTGTTCCTTCAGGAGCAATTGCAAGCCGAAACACTTCTCTCTTGTTAAAAATTTCAACTATAGCATCTACTTTATTCTTATTTCCGCTTCTGTCCAATGGTTCTCCACCAATGGATTTAAAATAATAACCAAAAGGAAATACAAAAAGTTCTTTCTTGGCTACAAAATTCATTTCTAAATCGATAATTCCTCTGCAAAACAAGCCTATAAAAAAATCGAAGTTGCATGTATGAGGCATGACCATAATTACAGATTTTTTTATTTTAGGATCAAAACTTCCTTCAAACTTCCAACCCATCAATCGGCAGAAAATATAATGATAAAGCTTTTTTTTCATTCGCTATATTTTTCGTAAATTTAAGATTATTTTTGATGCAAATATTTACTCAATGGTTCAAAAGTTTTTAAGCTATTTTATTCCAGTTTCTATAAAAAAATTCAATTCGGAAATCAGCAAATCGCTAGAAGTCACATGGAACAACGGCGAATTGGTATTGGATAGCAAAAACACAAACTATTCCTATGGCAGTCTTCAACGAATATTGAGAAAAGGTTTGAAATACATTGGATTTGAAAGAATAAAAGGTTTTGAAAATATTCTTGTGCTTGGTGTTGCAGGCGGAAGTGTAATAAAAACATTGGTTGATGAAGTAAAGTTTTCTGGAAAGATAACAGGAGTAGAAATTGATCCTAAAGTTGTAGAAATAGCTAACCACTATTTTGGGTTGAACAAAATTGCAAATTGCAAAATCGTAGTAGATGATGCCTTTGAATTTGTTTTGAAAACCAAAGAAAAATATGATTTGATAATCATAGATGTTTTTCAAGACACTACTATGCCAAATTTTCTTTTTGAAGATTTTTTTATCAATAGGATAAATTTCTTGCTCAATATAAATGGTTTTATACTTTTTAATACGATGGTAATAAACAAGAATGATGAAGCAAGAAATCAAAGTTATAAAACCAAATTTGACAAAAATTATTCGCTAAGAATGTATCCAAAAGTAGAAACACACAACGAATTGTTTACCATAAAAAAACTAAGTTAATGAAATCTTTTTTTAGAAAACTTTTGATTGGCAAAGTATCTCGCATACATAAACCAAGGTTTAACCCATTAGAAAAAAGAATTCTAAACATCCGTTCTATTTGGAACAATGACCATCAAGACGACAACGGAATTGAAAAAATATTTCGCCTCTTCCTATCTTGTTCGCAGTTGCTTTTTCCTGGTATATATATTAAAACATTGGCATGCCGAATAAATTATATCTACCAAGATTTAATCATGGATTTATACATCATGCTCAAAGTGATTTTTCCTCTAGCAATACTCCTGAATAATTGGCAAAGTCATCATTGGTTGATTGTGCTGTTGGTATATTTTATCGCTGAAACGGTTTTATACATACCAACTTTAATATTTGCCTCCGATTTATTTTCGAGACCAAGATCATACAAACGTTCCATGATGATGTTATTTCTCAACTATGCCGAAGTAGTGATTGCATTTGGCGTTTTTTATACTTTGGGAAACAACATGAACAAAGTTTTCGAAAGTTGGTTTGACCCAATTTATTTTAGCATCATAAGTTCAAATTCAATTGGATTTGGTGATTATTACCCAGTAACAACCTATGGAAAAGCATTGGTTACAATACAATCAATGTTCTTCCTATCGTTTGTAGTATTGTTTTTAAACTTCTTTTCTACAAAGGTGAAATCAAAAGGATATTTCGACAACGAAGAAATAGAATAATCTAATTTGCAATCAATTGGCGTGCTTTTTCCAGATCTTCTGGAGTATCGATACCAATGCTACCATGAGTGGTTTCTACCATCATGATGCGTTTTCCGTTTTCGAGATAACGTAATTGTTCTAGTTTTTCCGACGCTTCGAGAATTCCCATTGGAAGATTGTAAAAATCCATCAAAGCTTGTTTCCTAAAAGCATAAATCCCAATGTGTTTCATATAGCGAACTCCTACTCCAACCTCGCGTGGATATGGAATGACTGAGCGGGAAAAATAGAGCGCAAAACCTTCTTTGTCTGTAATTACTTTTACATTATTAGGATTTTCAATTTCGGTTGTGTCATTTATTTCGAACATTAGCGATGCCAAATCTACACGTTTCGTGGTATCGATTCTAAAAACCTCAACCAACATTTCAAGTGGTTTTTTATCTATAAATGGTTCATCACCTTGCACATTTATCACAACATCTACAGCTAAATCCTCTACAGCTTCGGCAATCCTATCGCTTCCGCTTTCGTGTTCTTTTTTACTCATAATGGCTTTTCCACCATGCTGAACTATTTCATCAAATATCAAATGACTATCTGTAACGACAAAAACATCATCAAACAAACCCGTTTCTACTGCCGCAAGATATGTCCTGCGAATAACGCTCATGCCACCTAAATCTTGCAACAACTTAGCTGGAAAACGTGTAGAAGCATATCGAGCTGGAATAACTGCTATAACTTTCATTCCCTAAAAATTTATTTTGTAAAAGTAGCTGTTTTCAAAAAACAATACAAAACAACTTTATTCATGTGGAATAAGGTTGGGAATGTTTCATTTTAAGACATTTTATATCAATATTCTTATTTTGTTCTAAATACTATTCTATTTTTGTGGCTTGCTTTATTTTCCACTCTGTTTTCTGTTATAATTTTTCAAAGAAATAAGCCCACAAACAATTATTACTAATGAACTTATTATTGCAATTATTCTAGACGTCTTTAATTCTTCGTTTAGATATTTATTTAATTGCGTAATCAATGTAATGCTTCCAATGACGATTAAGATTAACGATGCATTCTTTTTGGATTTATTTTGCATGTCTAAGTTTTTTATTTAGTTATTAAGAGTTATTTTGAACTTACTCATAACATTACGGCGCTTACCATCAGTTGCCACTGAAAGCACGAACTAAACAAACCTACAAAATTTCTTTGAAAGACAGAATTGTAGTCACCTGATTATTGTCCATGAAAAAGAAAATAGCAAGCGCAAACCCAGCAATAGCGGCAAACACTTATTAGCAGTAGGTTTTAGTTACTATGTTCTTTCCAATAGAATAGGTAAGCACCATCTCCAGTTAAGATTTTTAAATCAAATTTGTATTTTCCGCTACTAATTTCTTCTATTCCAGTTCCACAAAAAAAGCGAAACTCTTTTGCTTTACGCATTTTTTTGATTTTTGCGTTTGGAACTCCGAATGGCAAACCATCTTGCATTTCCAATCTTCTGCAATGAATTACCAAAGACTTTTGTTTTGGTATCTTGTAAAAACCTTTGTCTATTTCCAAAGAATCTATATCGTGATTTGTTCGATTAAAAACTTCTATTTGTATTCTGGAAGCGAAAAAGAAATAATAAATTACAATTGAGCAACAAAGAATTGTTGCCAAAGTTATTATTCTGATATTTCGTGTTTTAGTGCTCAGAGTTTTCTATTTTAATCGGTTCTCAAAACTTACTGCTAACGTTTCGCCTTTAGTTTGCTTTTGCGATGCCAGCGAACTGAGTACTGTCTGCTAAGATAAAGTTTTTACGTGAAAAAAAATGGTACAACTCAAGAAAATCCAGCTATAGCGGATAACCGCTGTTAGCAGCAGTTAGAGTTTTAGTTACAATTTTCTTCTCTTTTGAGCCTTTCTTTTTTCACAGCAAGTTTATATTTCGCTTTCAATTTTCTTTTAAGTTTTTTATAAAACTTAGCTTCTTCTTGGACTGTTTCAAATTCAATTAAATACTCCTTTATCATTATGATATTGATAAAGCATTTATTATGAATATTTATTTTTTCGGTATGTAATCCGATATAACTAACTTCAATTTCAGTTTCATTTTCAGCGATTTCAAATTCAAATTTCCCAAACTTGTCTGTTAAAAATAAATTTCCATTTTGTATTGTCTTGATTTTGGCAAATTCAAGTGGCTCGAAATTTTCATCTACAATATATCCTTTTAAAATTCTACTCTGCGCAAATACATTCCCAATTAAGAGAAGTGTTAAGGCGAATATCTTTAGTTCTTTGACCACGGTTTTTGACTAATTGCTGCTAACGTTTCGCAGCTTGGCGAAGTGGCGGAAATCGAAGGACAAATGTTGGGTTTAGCACAAAAGTTCAATAGAATTACTGCTGTTGAATTTAGCACTAAACCTGCCATTTTGCCAAACTGCTGTTAGTTGCAGTATTTCTTATTTCGTGTTCTCATTAATTTCCTTTTGCAAAGTAGTAATTTTATCTTTAAGGTTATTACTTATTTTGCTTGGTATGTCTTTCACTTTTTTAAGGTCAAATGAAAGAATAGTTAACGCAGTACCAATAAAAATAAATGCTAATGCTGTTGCTGTTACAATTGAAATCCCTGAAAATATTGGGTTTGCCAAAAGTATGAACGAAAAAACAATACCTAATACACTTGCTATGGCAAGGTTTCCCCATCTCAAAATACCCAAAGATTTCATATCAAATGCAATTCCTAACAATTGGAAAGAACGAAACATTACCGTAAATCCTACAATAAATGGTAAAATAACAATTGAAATTCCAGGATAAATTACCAAATAAACACCCATTGTTAATGAAAAAAGACCTCCAACTAAATACCAACCCCAACCAGAAAGTGTTTTTGAATTTTGAATGGAAAAAAATATTTCAAATAATCCAGAAGTAATAAACGATATACTAAATAGTATTGACAGCGTTACATAAGTTTCCAGAGGCACTGTAAAAATGTATATACCAAAAACTAAAAACAAAATGCCCAAGATAAGTGGCACATACCAATGTTTGATTGAATTAATTAACGTGTTTAATAAATTTGCCATTGTAGTTTATTTTAATGATTAATAAGAATTTGCTTCTGCTCTAGCTTTAACTGCCTCAATGACTGCTTCTTGAGCATCCGATATTGCATCTAATGCAAAATAGACACTCATTTCTGCGTCATCTTCTGCCCACTCTGCACTCATTTCTGCATCCGCAGCTTTCAAATTATACTTCGCTTCCCTAAAGTCTGCTTTTACTTTTGAAACACCATTGTCCCAATTTGATTTTACATTGTCCCAATGAGATTTAACTTCATTTTCAAGAGAATCTTTTTTTGCATCAAATGCCGCTTTAGTTTCGGCAACATTTTCTTTAGCACTGTTTTGCCATTGTTGAAGTTGCTCTTTAGAATCGTTTTTGGAAGTTTGAAATTTGTCTTCCAATTGTTTTGCTTTAGCTGTCAGATCTGCTAACAACTCTGATAATTTCTTTGCCATAATTATGAATATTTATTTTTTGCCTACTTCTTAATACGGTGTTCGGCTTGTCCGTTTTTATTTATTATATTATTGTACTGCTGTTTTCTAATATTGCAACTAACGTTTTCGGGCTTGGCGAAGTTGCCGAACCGAAAAGTTAAATAGAAGTACAAATGTTTAAAATTAAGAACGAATGTTGACAGAAGAACAAAACGGCAATTTTGCCAAACCCGTGTTAGGTGCAGTGCATTCTGTAGTGTATAATGAGGATTGTATGGAAGGTTTAAAACGCTTTTCTGATAATTACTTTGACCTTGCTATTGTTGACCCGCCTTATGGATTAGGTAAAAAATTAAAACCGAGAGGCGGGATGATAGGCAAAAGTTTTGAAGGGATGGGTGCTGATAGTTGGGATGCAGAGCCACCAACAAAAGAATATTGGGAACAGCTATTTAGAGTATCTAAAAATCAAATTGTGTGGGGTGGGAATTACTTTATTGATTATTTAAAACCTACGCAATGTTTTTTAATATGGGATAAAATGAACGGAACTAATCCAATGGCTGATGCAGAATTTGCTTGGACATCTATTGAAAATAAAGTTGCAAGAATTTTTAGGATGCACCACTTTTCAGATGGGTATGATAAAAAAATACACCCAACGCAAAAGCCCACGAAGCTTTATGAATGGATATTAAAAAACTTTGCAGAGGAAGGTAATTTGATTTTAGATACTCATTTAGGAAGTGGTAGCTCCCGAATAGCAGCACACAAAGGCGGGTTCAACTTTATTGGATATGAAATAAGCAAAGATTATTATGAAGCACAGGAAAAGCGTTTTAAAGACTTTGTCAGCCAACTCCGAATGTTTTAGGGTGTCCGCTGGCATTGCACCTAACTTGTATATAAGCGCTACTTTATAGCGCCTATACACCCAAATTGAGATGTATAGTCGCTACTCGATAGCGGATTTATTCCAAATATATAACTTTTATTACAAACTATCAATACACTTTTATTTTTTTCCAACCATTTTGTAAATCAAAATCACAGAATTCATAATTCTTAATTCGAAATTAAAATACTAAAACACCTCACAAAAAAACTTACCTTTGCATCCGCATTATAAGCCAATTATTTTGAGATACTTTATCGAACTTGCATACAAAGGAACGAACTACAACGGCTGGCAATACCAACCCGATGCGCCTTCTGTCCAGGAAACGTTGGCAGAAGCATTGAGTACTTTGTTACGTTCAAAAATTGATATTGTTGGCGCAGGAAGAACTGATACTGGTGTTCATGCTCGACAAATGTTTGCACATTTTGATTTTGAGGAAAAAATTGATGGAGAAAAACTCACACAAAAACTCAATTCTTTTTTACCCAAAGATATCGCAATCTTCAGAATTATTGAACTACATGATGATGCGCATGCAAGATTTGATGCAACTTCAAGAACCTATGAATACCACATCAATACAACCAAGAATGCTTTTGAGTGTAATGATAGTTGGTATTTTTCTAACGAACTCGATGTAGAATTAATGAATGCTGCTTGCAAAATTCTGATGAAACATACCGATTTTGAATGTTTTTCAAAAGTAAATACTGATGTGAATACTTTTGAATGTAAAATCTATTTCGCTCATTGGGAAAAGCATAACAATAAATTGGTTTTCACCATAACAGCCGATAGGTTTTTGAGAAATATGGTGCGTGCTATTGTGGGAACTATGGTCAATATTGGTATGAAAAAAACTTCTCTAGAGGATTTAGAAGAAATAATTGCAAGCAAAAACCGTAGCAAAGCCGGATTTTCGGTTCCTGCGCATGGTTTGTATTTAACGGAAGTAAAATATGATTATATAAACTGATGCAGTCCAATCCTTTTGATACAAAACTGTTCAAACGCATCCTTCGCTATGCAAAACCCTACAAGAAAAAGTTGTATGGTGTGGTAGCGTTTTCTATACTGTTGTCAATTTTTGCAGCACTTAGACCTTATTTATTGAAGCAAACTGTTGATTTATACATAAAACCCGAAGACAAATTTGGATTATTAGTCTATGCGTCTATCATGGGAATTGTGCTTATATTAGAAGTGCTTTCGCAGTTTTATTTTGTTTATTGGGCAAACTGGCTCGGACAAGATGTGATAAAAGATATTCGAATAAAGCTTTTCAAACACATGCTCACGTTTAGAATGAAATATTATGACATGGCACCAGTTGGGCAACTCGTTACTCGTTCCGTTTCAGATATTGAGCAGATTGCACGCATTTTTAGCCAAGGTCTTTTCATGATTATCAGTGATTTGATGAAAATGGTTGTTGTGCTTGGTTTTATGTTCTACATGAACTGGAGATTAACGTGGATCGTTGTTTTGGCAATGCCAATATTGGTGTATGTGACACGAATTTTTCAAAAGAAAATGCAAGTGGCTTTTGAGGAAGTTCGAACACAAGTGGCCAACATGAATACTTTTGTTCAAGAACGCGTTACGGGAATGAAAATTGTTCAGCTTTTTAACAGAGAAGAAATTGAGTATCAAAAATTTAAAGAAATCAATCAAAAACACAACGATGCTTGGATAAAAACCATTTTGTACAACTCCATCTTCTTCCCTATTGCCGATATTATTTCATCTTTTACACTTGGAGCTGTGGTAATTTATGGTGGTTTTCAAATTATTGACGGAGATAAATTCACCACTTTTGGCGACTTGTTTTCATACACTATGTTCATCGGGATGTTATTCAATCCATTGCGACAAATTGCTGATAAATTCAATGAAATGCAAATGGGAATGATTGCTGCCAACAGAGTTTTTGATATTCTAGACAGCGAAAGCGATGTTCAAAACGGAGGAAATACTGAAGCTAAACATTTCAAAGGTGATATTGTTTTTGATAGAGTTCATTTTGGTTACATTGATAACGAACCTGTTATCAAAGGAATTGATTTTAAAGTAAAAGCTGGCGAAACCATTGCTATTGTTGGAGCAACTGGTGCAGGAAAATCTACAATTATCAATTTACTAAACCGATTTTATGAAATCAATTCGGGGAATATTTTCATAGACCAACAAAACATTCAATCGTTCACTCTCGAAAGTTTGCGAAGCCAAATTGCTGTTGTGCTACAAGATGTATTTCTTTTTGCCGACACTATTTTCAATAATATAACCTTGAACAACAACGATATTACTCGCGAAGAGGTTATATCGGCTGCAAAAAAAATAGGTGTTCACGATTTTATCATGTCGTTGCCAAGTGATTATGATTTTGATGTAAAAGAACGTGGCGTCATGCTTTCTTCTGGACAAAGACAGCTAATTGCTTTTTTGAGAGCATATGTGAGTAATCCGAGTATATTAGTTCTAGATGAAGCTACATCTTCTATTGATACCTATAGCGAAGAATTAATTCAAAATGCTACCAAGGCGATAACTCAGGGCAGAACATCTATTGTAATCGCACACAGACTTGCTACTGTTATCAATGCCGATAAGATAATCGTGATGGAAAAAGGTGAAATAGTTGAACAAGGAACGCATCATGAACTGATTACAAAAGCAGATGGATTTTATAAAAAATTGTATGATGCACAATTTGCAAATGAAGCATAAGATTTGAAAATAAATCCATAAATTCGCAATCTCTAACATTTATAGAAATTAAAATACAATGGCACGAGCGAAAGCGACTGCATTTTACAAATAAAAAAACAAATAACTAATAGAAATGAAATACGATATCATAGTTTTAGGAAGTGGTCCAGGTGGTTATGTAACTGCTATTCGTGCATCGCAACTTGGGTTTAAAGTAGCCGTTATTGAAAAAGAAAATCTTGGTGGAATTTGTTTGAATTGGGGTTGTATTCCAACGAAAGCATTATTGAAATCTGCTCAAGTTTTTGATTACCTAAAGCATGCTTCAGATTATGGTTTATCTGTAAAAGAATTCGATAAAGATTTTAATGCCGTGATCAAACGTTCGCGCGATGTAGCAGAAGGAATGAGTAAAGGTGTTCAATTTTTGATGAAAAAAAATAAAATTGACGTTATTGATGGGTTTGGAAAAATTAAACCTGGAAAAAAAGTTGATGTTACCGCTGCGGACGGAAAAGTGACAGAATACTCAGCCGATCATATCATCATAGCAACTGGTGCTCGTTCTCGTGAATTGCCAAACTTGCCTCAAGATGGTAAAAAAGTTATTGGTTACCGCCAAGCAATGACATTACCTGAGCAACCAAAGAAAATGATTGTGGTAGGTTCAGGTGCAATTGGAGTTGAGTTTGCACATTTCTACAACGCTATGGGAACAGAAGTTACGATTGTAGAATTCATGCCAAACATTGTTCCTGTTGAAGACGAAGATATTTCAAAACAATTTGAACGCTCATTGAAAAAAGCAGGTATCAATATTATGACCAATTCATCTGTTGAGCGTATCGACACTTCTGGAAACGGAGTGAAGGCATTTGTAAAAACAGCAAAAGGAGAAGAAACTCTTGAAGCAGATATTTTACTTTCTGCAGTTGGGATAAAAACTAATATTGAAAACATAGGTCTAGAAGAAGTAGGAATTGCAACTGATAGAGATAAAATATTGGTAAATTCATATTACCAAACCAATGTTCCGGGCTATTATGCTATTGGCGATGTTACACCAGGACAAGCATTGGCTCACGTGGCAAGTGCTGAAGGAATTATTTGTGTGGAGAAAATTAAAGGAATGCATGTAGAACCATTAGATTATGGAAATATTCCAGGTTGTACTTATGCAACTCCAGAAATTGCCTCTGTAGGTTTAACCGAGAAAGCTGCAAAAGAAAAAGGTTATGAACTAAAAATTGGTAAATTTCCATTTACAGCATCTGGAAAAGCAAAAGCTGCTGGCACACCAGACGGTTTTGTAAAAGTGATTTTTGATGCAAAATATGGCGAATGGTTAGGTTGTCACATGATTGGTGCTGGAGTAACCGATATGATTGCTGAAGCAGTTGTAGCAAGAAAACTAGAAACTACAGGACATGAAATTCTAAAAGCTGTACATCCACACCCAACAATGAGTGAAGCAGTTATGGAAGCCGTTGCTGATGCTTATGGTGAAGTGATTCATTTATAAAATAGAATTAATATTAACAAGCCGTTCTTTTTTAAGGACGGTTTTTTTACATAAATATTATGCGAATTTTAAAAATAACATTTTTAATAGTAATAGCTCTCTCTGCTCAAATTATCGATGCGCAAGAAAGTAATTTAAAAAACATTAAGAAACTTACTTTTGGTGGTGATAATGCCGAAGCTTATTTCAGTCCAGACGGCAAAATGCTAACACTACAAGTCACAAACCCTGATAAAGGAATTCCTTGCGATCAAATTTTCTCTCTTGATGTTACCCAAAAAAACATTGATTTTAATAGTCTAAAATTAATTTCAACAGGAAAAGGAAGAACAACTTGCTCCTATTTTATGCCAGATGGAAAACATGTCATCTATGCATCTACACATGAAGCTAACGACGCTTGTCCTGCTCCACCAAAACCAAAAGATGGAAAATATCTTTGGGCAATCTATCCTGAATTTGAAATTTATCTTTCTGATTTGAATGGAAAAATAATTAAGAAATTAACTAACTCGCCTGGTTATGATGCAGAAGCTGTTGTTTCGCCTGATGGGAAAAAAATTGCTTTTACAAGTATTAGAAGCGGTGATTTAGAGATTTGGACAATGGATATCGACGGAAGCAATCTAAAACAAATCACATCAGGATTAGGGTATGATGGTGGTTGCTTTTTTTCGCATGATAGTAAAAAACTAGTCTTTCGTTCATCAAGACCAAAAACTGAAGCAGAAATAAAAGAATACAAAGATTTATTAGCTGAAAATCTTGTGGCACCAACCCAAATGGAAATCTACACTTGCAACATTGATGGAACAGATTTGAAACAAATCACACATTTAGGAAAAGCAAATTGGGCTCCATTTTTTCACCCATCAGACAAAAAGATAATCTTTTCTTCCAACCATCATGCTACTCGAGGATATGACTTTCAGTTGTATATGATTAACACTGACGGAACTGGACTTAAGCAAATTACCTACGAAAGTGAATTCAATGCTTTTCCAATGTTTTCTCCAGATGGCAAAAAGTTAGTTTTTTCTAGTAATCGTCAGCAAGAAAAAGCAAGGGAAACCAATGTATTCATTGCAGATTGGGTTGATACAGATGCAAATGAATATGTTAATGAAAGTAATCTAAAAAAGCACATTAGTTATCTAGCATCTGATGAACTAAAAGGTAGATTAACTGGTTCTGAAGGAGAAATGAAGGCTAGTGAGTATCTAGTAAAAGAATTTAAAAACTTAGGTTTAAAACCTTATGAAAACAAAAGTTATAAGCAAAATTTTGAATATAAAATAAGATTAAATCCTCACGACACAATCTCAGAAGGAACAGCAAATAAAGGAACAAACATTATAGGCTATCTTGACAATGGTGCTTCAAAAACTATTGTAATTGGCGCACATTACGATCATTTGGGGTTGAATGAACATAATAATTCTACCAAGGCAAATTCTGCTGGTGAAATCCATAATGGTGCCGATGATAATGCATCTGGTGTTTCGGGAGTTTTGGAGTTGGCAAGAATGCTTTCAAAAAATAAAACCAAGGAAAATGTAAATTATATTTTTGCCCTTTTTTCTGGTGAAGAAGATGGTTTAATTGGTTCAAAGCACATGGCAAAAAACTTAAAAGACCTTTATCCAAATGTGATTGCTATGATAAATATGGACATGATTGGTAGATTGAATGAGCAAAAATCTTTGGTTGTTGGTGGTGTTGGTACTTGTCCAGAATTTTCATCAATTATAGAAAAAAATAAACCAGCTGGTTTTGCGGTTACACAAGAAATGAGTGGTATTGGACCGTCAGATCATACTTCTTTTTATTTGAAAGATATTCCTGTATTGTTCTTTTTTACTGGAACTCATCAAGACTATCATAAACCAAGTGATGATGAAGACAAAATCAATTATTATGGTGTAAAAAACATCGTTGAGTATGTTTACCGAACAGCAGAAAATATTTCATCATTGGAAAAAGTAACTTTTACAAAAACCAAAAACACAGAAGAGAAAAAAGTACCAAAGTACAAAGTAACACTTGGCATCATGCCTGATTATACTGAACATGCTGATGGTTTGCATGTAGATGGTGTAACAGATAATCGTCCTGCACAAAAAGCTGGAATTGTTGCTGGTGATGTAATAACAAAAATTGGTGATTGTACCGTTAAAGAAGTTTACTCTTATATGGAATGTTTGGCAAAGATAAATGTTGGCGATGAAAAAGATGTTGTGATTATCCGAAACGGAATTTTAATAACCGTTAAAGTTAAGTTTGAATAAAAAAAGTCCCGAAAATTCGGGACTTTTTTTATAAAAATCTAGATGTATTAACTACAATTTTGCTTTCAAAGCTTTGTATTTGTCTGTCATTTCTAGAGCGTTGTAAACGCTAAGCAAAGTTCTTTTTGCAGGTTCATTGGTTGGCTCAAGTTCCACTGCTTTTTCTAAATATGGAAGTATTTCACTGAAGTTTTTATTTCTCTCTGCTTTCAATACTTCATATCGTTTGTTGTCTTTTTCAGAAGTTCCTAACTTGTTCATTTCATCTACATACTTATCATCACCTCTCAACATAACTTCAGATAAATTTAAGTAAGCATTGAAATATTTAGGATCAATTTCAATAGCACGTTTATAATATGTTTTTGCCTCATCAATTTTTTTTGCATTTGCACTAATAACGCCTAAGTTAAAAACTAAATCAGCATTATTTGGGTTCTTAGCCAAAGCTTCGTTTACTAAACTTTTATAGGTATCAAAATCATTTAATTTCAAATATAAATCTGCTTCAGTAAGTATCAACGAGTCGTCATCTGGATTCATTTTTCTTGCTTCTGTAATTGCTGATTTGGCTTCGTTGGTTTTACCTTGCTCCATTAATATTAAAGCAACGTTTTTATAAATTTCTCCTCTTTTTGAAGGAACTTTTTCATCACGAGGTTTTTCGTGTGAACCAGATTTTATAAATAAATCTCTCTCGTTAGCGTTACCAAATTGCTCCTCTTGTTTTGATGTTTTATTTGTAGCAAAATACAAAGTAGCTTCACCAGAATAATTTATTTTTTTTAGTTCTTCATATCCTTTCAAAGCTTTGTCATAATCTTTGCCATTTACATATAAACTCGCCGAATAGAATAATTTATCCGTATCTTTTTTATCTAATAGATAAAGACTATTTAATACATCTCCAGCTTCAATGTATCTCTTAGCATTACTAAGTGTAACAGCAAGGTTCACAATTTCAGGCTTATAACTTGTAATTGTTTCCATTATGTCATCAGTGTAAATCTTTTTACCCGATTTTTTTTCATAATCAAGCGTAGCATTTAATCCTATTGCCATATTTTCAATCGATTTAGGAGTAAAAGCATTGGCTAATTGCATTGGTGTCACATCTTTACCAAGTGCAGCGATATCCATAATAGGAGTCATACACTTGTAAAAATTTGTATAGACTTTATCTCCTTCTTCTGTAGCAGTAGTTTCTAGTTTGGCTACAGCAGCTTTATATTCTTGCATATCAGCAGCAGAAGGTGTATCCTTGGCATAAATCTTTTTTAAAGTTTTCAGTTCATCTTTTTGAGCTGAAACCGAAATTGTCATTGCCAAAGTCGTTGTCAAAAGAATGTGTTTAATTTTCATTATTATTTGTATTAATTATTCTTGATTTTCAGAAGTTTCTTCAGAAGCTGAAACATCATTTACATCAGTAATGTCATCATTTTCGTTTTCACTTTCTTCTTCTTTCATTACTTTAGTAACAGCAGCAATTGAATCGTTTCCTTTTATGTTTATTAGTCGAACTCCTTGTGTTGCTCTTCCCATAACTCTCAAATCTGAAACTTCCATTCTAATTGTTAATCCTGATTTATTGATAATCATTAAATCATCAGCATCTGTAACCGCATTTATTGAAATCAGTGCTCCTGTTTTTTCCGTAATGTTCAAGGTTTTTACCCCTTTTCCACCACGATTGGTTATTCTGTAAACATCTTCTCCATCATCATCAACCAGTTTTGTACGTTTACCATAACCATTTTCAGTAACTACCAATAGTTGAGTTTCATTAATATCTTCTTTGTTTACAGAAACCATGCCAATTACTTCGTCTTTATCATCCGCTAGAGTAATTCCACGAACTCCAGATGCTGTTCTTCCCATTGGTCTTGTTTTCTCTTCTTCGAAACGAACTAATTTTCCTGATTTAACAGCTACCAACACTTGGCTATCACCATTGGTTAATTTTGCTTCTAATAATTCATCGTCTTCACGAATAGTTATTGCATTAATACCATTTTGACGTGGACGAGAATATTGCTCAAGCGGTGTTTTCTTAACTTGACCTTGCTTGGTAGCCATAATTACATAATGACTATTGATGTATTCTTCGTCTTTTAAATCTTGAGTACAAATGAATGCTTTTACTTTATCATCACTCTCAATATTTATCAAGTTTTGAATTGCTCTACCTTTGCTAGTTTTACTACCTTCTGGCACTTCATAAACTCTCATCCAGAAACATTTTCCTTTTTGAGTAAAGAACAATAAATACTGGTGATTAGTAGCAACGAAAAGATGTTCTAGGAAATCTTGGTCACGAGTCCCAGCACTCTTCTGTCCTACTCCACCACGATTTTGTGTTTTGTATTCAGATAGATTGGTACGCTTGATATAACCAGCATGCGAAATAGTGATAACTACGCTTTCGTCAGCAATTAAATCCTCTATACTTACATCACCACCAGAATATTCAATTTGCGAGCGACGTTCGTCACCATATTTTTCTTTAATTTCAATCAATTCTTCTTTGATAAGATTCATTCGCAAATCTTTGTGCTCCAATAAATCTTTCAATCGTTGAATTAATTTCATGATATCGTCATATTCTGCTCTTAACTTGTCTTGTTCAAGACCTGTCAATTGACGCAAACGCATTTCTACAATTGCTCTAGCCTGAATTTCAGATAGAGTAAATCGTTCAATCAATTTTGCTCGAGCTTCGTCTCCATCTTTTGAAGCTCTAATAAGTGCAATTACTTCATCAATATTATCAGAGGCGATAATCAATCCTTCGAGTATGTGCGCTCTTTCCTCAGCCTTTCTTAATTCAAATTTTGTTCTTCGAACCACAACATCATGTCTGTGCTCAACAAAATAATGGATCAAGTCTTTCAAATTTAGCATTTGAGGTCTTCCATTAACCAAAGCAATGTTGTTTACACTAAAAGATGATTGCAGTTGAGTGAATTTGAAAAGTGTATTAAGCACTACGTTCGGTACAGCATCACGCTTTAGTTCATAAACGATACGCATACCATTTCTATCAGACTCATCACGAATATTAGAAATACCTTCAATTCTCTTTTCATTAATTAAATCAGCTGTTTTTTTAATCATTTCAGCTTTATTAACTTGATAAGGAATTTCGGTAACTATGATAGCTTCTTTTCCATTTACTTCTTCAAAACCGACTTTGGCTCTCATTACAATTCTTCCACGTCCAGTTTTAAAAGCTTCACGAACGCCTTCGTAACCATAGATGGTTCCACCAGTAGGGAAATCTGGCGCTTTGATATGTTGAATTAATTCGTCTATTTCAATTTCATTGTTATCAATGTAAGCCAAAGTACCATCAATAACTTCAGAAAGGTTGTGAGGTGGCATATTAGTAGCCATACCCACAGCAATTCCCGAAGCTCCATTAATCAATAAGTTTGGAACTCTAGTAGGCATAACTGTTGGCTCTTCGAGTGTATCATCAAAGTTCAGTTGAAAATCAACGGTCTCTTTGTCAATATCTGCCATTATGTCTTCTGACATTTTTTTCATTCGAGCTTCAGTGTAACGCATTGCTGCAGGACTATCACCATCGATAGAACCAAAGTTACCTTGCCCATCTACTAATAAATATCTCAAACTCCATTCTTGAGCCATACGAACCATAGCATCATAAACAGATGAGTCGCCATGTGGATGATATTTACCCAATACCTCACCTACAATTCTAGCTGATTTTTTGTGTGCTCTATTTGAAAAAACTCCCAAATCATACATTCCATATAACACCCTTCTGTGCACTGGTTTTAATCCGTCACGCACATCTGGTAGTGCTCTAGAAACTATTACAGACATCGAATAATCGATGTATGCTGATTTCATTTCATCTTCGATGTTAATAGGTATTAACCTTTCTCCGTCAGACATATTTTTTTAAATTATTTGATACTTAATTTTATTTATTTCAAAACGTGCTAATATATGATATCCTTTGCATTTATTTGCTATTTTAGCTTACAAATTTCAACGATTTATTAACAAATTCGACTAGTTTTTTGGTTGATAAATTAGATATTCGATTGACTTTTTGTGTCATTTTTTTTTGTCAATTAGCTGACAAAGGTATAAGAGGAATGATTTTTGTTTTTTAATCATTCAAATTATAGTTAATTTTACAGAAATAATCACATTGCTATGGATGATAATTTTTCACCAAGAGTTAAAGATGTTATAACATACAGTAAGGAAGAAGCTCTTCGCCTCGGGCATGACTTTATTGGTACAGAACATTTGATGCTTGGCATATTAAGAGACGGACAAGGGAAAGCTATCACAATACTAAATAATCTTGCGGTCGATTTAGATCACCTGAGAAAAAAAGTAGAGATATTGAGCCCAGCTAACCCAAATATTGATGCTGGTAACGACAAAAAGAACCTTCATCTAACAAGACAAGCTGAAAGAGCTTTGAAAACTACTTTTCTTGAAGCAAAAGTTTTTCAGGCAACTTCTATCAGTACTGCACATTTATTATTGTGTATATTAAGAAACGAAAATGATCCCACAACAAAATTATTACATCGTCTAAAAATAGATTACAATGTAGTAAAAGAACAATATTTGAATATGACACCAAACGAAGAAGATTTCAACGATAATTTCCCTAGAAACGAATCATCCTATGGAGATGACTCTGGTCAAGACGATAGCCTAAAAGAAGGAAATTTTAATAATCCTGCTGGAAAAACCAACAAAAAATCAAAAACTCCTGTTCTTGATAATTTTGGTCGTGACTTAACTGAACTGGCTGAAGAAGGCAAACTTGACCCAGTTGTTGGTCGTGAAAAAGAAATTGAAAGAGTTTCTCAAATCCTGAGCAGAAGAAAGAAAAACAATCCACTGCTAATCGGTGAACCTGGAGTTGGTAAATCTGCTATTGCTGAAGGATTAGCCTTGAGAATAATTCAAAAGAAAGTATCAAGAATACTTTTTAACAAACGAGTGGTTACACTTGACTTGGCTTCATTAGTTGCTGGAACAAAATACCGCGGTCAATTTGAAGAGCGAATGAAAGCAGTGATGAATGAATTGGAAAAAAATGATGACATCATTCTTTTCATAGACGAAATTCATACCATTGTAGGTGCTGGTGGTGCAACTGGTTCATTGGATGCGTCAAACATGTTTAAACCAGCTTTGGCTAGAGGCGAAATACAATGTATAGGTGCTACAACTCTAGATGAGTACAGACAATACATCGAGAAAGATGGCGCACTAGAGAGACGCTTTCAAAAAGTAATTGTAGAACCAACATCTGTGGTTGAAACGATTACTATTCTAAATAATATCAAAAACAAATATGAAGATCATCATAATGTGATTTATACTCCAGAAGCAATTGAAGCTTGTGTGAAACTAACAGATCGATACATGTCTGAAAGATTTCTGCCAGACAAAGCTATTGATGCCTTAGATGAAGCTGGTTCAAGAGTACATATTACAAATATTGATGTACCAAAACAAATTTTGGATTTGGAACGTCAATTAGAGGAAGTTCGCGAATTGAAAAATTCTGTTGTGAAAAGACAGAAATATGAAGAAGCAGCTAAACTTCGTGATGATGAAAAAAAATTAGAAAAAGACCTAGCAATAGCCCAAGAACAATGGGAAGAAGATTCTAAAAACAATAGAATTAGAGTTACTGAAGACAATGTTGCTGATGTTGTGTCTATGATGACAGGAATCCCTGTAAACAGAATAGCACAAACTGAAAGCAATAAATTGGCCTCTTTACCAGATTTAATCAAAGGAAAAGTAATAGGTCAAGATGAAGCGGTTATGAAAATTGCTCGTTCTATTCAGCGTAACAGAGCTGGATTGAAAGATCCAAACAAACCCATTGGTTCATTTATTTTCCTAGGGCAAACTGGTGTTGGTAAAACACAATTAGCTAAAGTAATTGCTCGTGAACTTTTTGATTCAGAAGATGCATTGGTTCGCATTGATATGAGTGAATATATGGAAAAATTCGCAGTTTCAAGACTTATTGGTGCACCTCCAGGTTATGTTGGTTATGAAGAAGGCGGACAATTAACCGAAAAAGTTAGAAGAAAACCATATTGCGTTGTACTTTTAGACGAAATCGAAAAAGCACATCCAGATGTTTTCAATATGATGTTACAGGTATTAGATGATGGCTATTTGACGGATAGTTTAGGTCGTAAAATAGATTTCAAAAACACCATCATCATCATGACTTCAAACGTTGGTGCTCGCCAGTTGAAAGATTTTGGACAAGGCGTTGGATTTGGTACAGCTGCAAAAGTTGCTCAAGCTGACGAACACTCAAAAAGCGTGGTTGAAAATGCTTTGAAAAAAACATTTGCTCCTGAGTTTTTAAATAGAATTGATGACGTTATTGTATTTAATCCTCTAGAAAAAGAACATATCGATTTAATTATCGAAATAGAATTGAAAAAACTTTATGCCAGAATTGCGGAGTTGGGTTATACTTTAACACTAACAGAAAAAGCAAAAGCGTTCATTGCAGACAAAGGTTTCGATAAACAATTTGGTGCTAGACCATTAAAACGTGCCATTCAAAAATATGTGGAAGACGCTTTGGCTGAAGAAATTATCACTTCTAAAATTACTTCTGGTGATGAGATTTTAATGGATTTGGATGATACCACGCAGGAATTGACTATTAAAGTAAAAAAAGAAGAAAAACCGACGAAATAATTCGTAAACAATTTAAAACGACCACGAAAACACATCAAAAAAATATTAATTTAGTGTTTTCGTGGTTTTTTATTTTATCTAATGAAACAAGGCAAAATAATTTTAGGTTCAGAAGAATGGTGTTCTTTACCAGAATTGGGAATTCCAGCAATTAAAGCTCGTGTAGATTCAGGAGCAAAGACATCTGCTCTTCATGCAGTAAACATTGCACCATTTATAAAAGAAGGAGAAGACTGGGTTAGATTTGACATCAATCCTATTCAAAAAAATGAAAAAACAATAATTCATTGCGAGTCTAAATTAATTGATAAAAGAATAGTAAAAAGTTCTAGTGGATATAGAGAACAACGATACGTTATACAAACAATGTTGGAAATTGGTAATGAAATTTGGCCAATAGAAATGACTTTGACCAATCGTGACTCAATGGGTTTCAGAATGCTACTAGGTCGAGAAGCAATGAGCGGTAGAACTATGGTTGATCCAGAGGAGAAATATGTTTTAGGACAACCATCTGTTGAAAGTTTAAAGGAATTATATAAAAATGCTTCAGCAAGAAGAACTGGTCTCAAAATTGGTCTTTTAGCAAGTAATCCTAGTCTTTATAGTAATAGAAGAATCATGGAAGCAGGTGAAGCTAGAGGTCACGAAATGCATTTTTTAAACATCAAGGAATGCTACATGAAACTCGATGCTGACAAACCCGAAATTCATTATCGTGGTGGAAAAGTGTTGGATAATTTTGATGCTGTCATTCCAAGAATTCGACCGAGTATTACTTTTTATGGTTGCGCATTAACGAGACAATTTGAAGCCATGAAAGTGTTTTGCCTCAACTCAGCCAAAGCTATAACGCAATCCAGAGATAAATTATATTCGTTACAACTACTACTCCATCACGGTGTAGATATTCCCACAACGGGTTTTGCCAATTCTCCATTAGACACAGATGATTTGATAAAAATGGTTGGCGGAACACCATTAATAGTCAAACTTCTCGAAGGTACACAAGGAAAAGGTGTTGTCCTCGCTGAAACAAAAAAAGCAGCCGAATCGGTAATCAATGCTTTCAAAAGTTTGAATGCAAATATCCTTGTTCAAGAATTTATAAAAGAAGCCAATGGTAAAGATTTACGTCTTTTTGTAGTAGATGGAAAAGTTGTTGCTGCCATTCAGCGAGAAGCTGCAGCTGGCGAATTTAGAGCAAACATTCACATGGGCGGAACTGCATCAATTATAAAACCAACAGCCGAAGAAAAGAAAATTGCTATAAAAGCCGCCAAAGCTATGGATTTAAAAGTTGCTGGTGTAGATATTATTCGATCTTCAAAAGGACCATTGTTGCTTGAAGTAAATTCATCGCCAGGATTAGAAGGTATTGAAGGTGCTACTAATAAAGATATTGCTGGGGAAATGATTAAAGCTATAGAAAAAAACTTTAAAATCCATGAATGAATATCTCGACATAGTAGTTCGTAGTGTAAGCGTATATCTTTTTATGATTGTTGCGCTTCGCATTTTTGGAAAAAAAGAATTGTCACAACTCAATACAGCAGATGTTATTCTGATATTACTCATCAGTAATTCTGTTCAAAATGCAATGGTTGGTAGCAATTCCTCTTTGCTTGGCGGAATAATAGCAGCTGTGGCATTGTTCTGCATCAATTTTATCTTTAAGAAAGTTATGCTTTCGTCAAAAACAATTAAAGAATTGGTACAGGATAAACCCGAAATACTTATCCACAACGGTAAAATAGAATTTAAAACTTTAGCAAAAGTTGGCATTACAGATGATGAACTCAAAGAAGCCATGCGCGAACATGGCGTAGAATATTATAAAGACGTAAAACTTGCTATGCTAGAAATTGATGGAAATATTAGTATTATCTCTTTTGATAATTTAAAACAATCACATCACAAGAGAAGAATACATAAAACACTTGGAAATAACAACAATTAATTTATGAACAAAAACCGACTTGAAGCCTTTAGCGATGGTGTTCTTGCCATAATTATTACAATTATGGTGCTAGAATTTAAGATGCCAAAAGAGCCGACATTGATTGCTTTAAAACCTTTATTACCAATATTTTTCAGTTATGTGTTGAGTTTTATTTATGTTGGTATCTATTGGAACAATCATCACCACATGATGCATACGGTTCACAAAGTAAATGGGAAAATACTTTGGGCAAATTTACATTTACTCTTTTGGTTGTCGCTAATACCTTTTGCAACAGCATGGATTGGCGAAAATCATTTTGCTCCGTTTCCTATGCTTGTCTATGGTTTTGTATTATTAATGTGTGCAATAGCTTATTCCATTCTTCAAAAACAAATCATAAAAAAACACGGAAGCAACTCTGCATTATCCCAAGCGATTGGAAAAGATTACAAAGGAAAAGCTTCTCTTGTTCTTTACACTACTGCAATAGTATCAACCTATTATCACGAAGCTTTTTCGGCAGTGATTTATAGCTTAGTTGCTTTGATGTGGTTAGTTCCCGATAAACGTATTGAAAATTTATACAAATAATTATGAACTTACTTTCACAAATTATCGTTGGATGTATTGCAGTTTTGCACATTTACATTCTTTGGCTCGAAATGTTTGCTTGGACAACACGCGCCAAAAAGGTATTTAAAACCATACCCGTAGATCAATTTGAAAAAACAAAAGTCTTGGCAGCCAATCAAGGTTTGTACAACGGTTTTCTTGCTGCAGGATTGATTTGGTCACTACTCATTAGCGATGCAACTTGGAGTAAAAACGTAGCGTTATTCTTTTTAGGTTGTGTTTTAGTTGCCGGAATTTATGGTGCAATGACGGCTTCTAAAAGAATATTTTTTGTGCAAGCTGTTCCTGCGATTTTAGGCATTTTGAGTTTGTTTTTAATTAACTATAGTTATAATATTCAAAATAAAAATATTAATAAACCCATCTCAGCAACCAAAAAAAAATTGAAAGCTGACAAATTTTCAGAGGTTCGTAAAAATTCTGATAAAATTGTGATTAAATTTTATCAAATTAAAAACCCTGATACAGTTGAAGATTTAAAAAATGTAGTTTGGAGAAAAAGTATAATTGATAATAAAAAGTTAATAGAATTTGATAGCTTCTTTAAAAATATAAAAAATGGCGGATATTGTTGTTGCCCAAGAACCAATTATACAATCACATTTTATAAAAACAATTCTGAAATAAAAACATATAATGTTGATATTGAAAATTCTGAAGATAAAGTTTTGTTCTTTGATAGAAGTTATCAATCATCATATTACATTTATGTTGAAAAATGGAATTCATTTCTTTCAAGCTTATAAATAAAACCAGACAACGCGGATTAGTAATCCGTGCATTCTTTTTATAGCTTTCCACTTTCGTGGAAATTCTACTCCTCCAAATCAATCATAAAACTTTGTAAAAACGCTACCGATTTTTCAATATCATAATGCAAAATTCTATCTTCTTTCACTAACGGAACTTCTTCACGATAGGATTTTAGAAAACTTTCCAAAAATTCACTAGATTGCAATGGTCGTCTATATTCCAAAGCCTGTGAAGCGTTCATCAATTCAATAGCCAAAATACGTTCTAAATTTTCTACAATTTTCAAACATTTAGTAGCTGCATTTGCACCCATCGAAACGTGATCTTCTTGTCCGTTGCTCGAAACAATGCTATCAATACTTGCTGGCGTTGCCAGTTGTTTGTTTTGGCTAACAATACTTGCAGCAGTATATTGTGGTATCATAAAACCAGAATTCAAACCAGGATTATCCACTAAAAATGCCGGCAAACCTCGCAAACCAGAAATCAATTGATAGGTTCTTCTTTCAGAAATGTTTCCTAATTCTGCTAAAGCAATTCCAAGAAAATCCAATGCTAATGCCAAAGGTTGTCCGTGGAAATTTCCACCAGAAATAATCAAATCTTCGTCTTTAAAAATATTTGGGTTATCAGTAACCGAATTAATTTCTGTTTTAAAAACTTTCTTTACATAATCAATAGCATCTTTGCTTGCGCCATGCACTTGCGGAATACAACGAAAAGAATATGGATCTTGAACGTGTTGTTTTTCTTGTGCAATAATCTCACTGCCTTCAAGGAATTCTGTCATGCGTTGAGCTGTAGTAATTTGCCCGTTGTGAGGTCGAACATAATGAATTAATTCATTAAAAGGTTCAATTCTTCCATCAAAACCTTCTAACGAAATTGCTGCAATCACATCGGCTAAATAACTGTTTTTCATTGCTTTTAGCAAAACATAACAACCATACGAACTCATAAATTGAGTTCCGTTTAGTAATGCTAAGCCTTCTTTGGATTGAAGAACGATTGGTTTCCAATTAAATTTTTGCAAAACCTTCATAGCTGGCTGACGATAACCATCATGATGCACTTCTCCTTCACCAATTAAAGGTAAACTCAAATGCGCCAATGGTGCTAAATCACCGCTTGCACCAAGCGAACCTTGACTATAAATTACTGGTAAAACATCATGATTATAAAAATCTACTAAACGTTCTACCGTTTGCAATTGAACACCAGAGTTTCCATAACTCAAACTCTGAATTTTTAATAACAACATGATTTTTACAATCTCATGTGGCACTTCCTCTCCTGTTCCACAAGCATGTGATTTCACCAAATTTTCTTGTAGTTGAGATAAATTTTCATTGGAAATTTTCACATTACATAACGAACCAAAACCAGTATTAATGCCATAAATAGGTTCCACTTGTGTTGCCATTTTCTTGTCTAAATATTCGCGACATTTTGCAATATTTATTTTGGCTTCTTCAGATAATTCTAGTTTATAATTTTGAGAAATTATTTCTTGAAGTTGTTCCAAAGTTAAGACTTCAGAACTGATGTAATGAAAGTTATCCATTTTGTTGTTATTTGTGTTCAAATTTGAGGAAACTAATGCTAATAAACAATTTTTGGGGAAGTAATTTTATTAAGATATTGATATTTTTTTAGCAAATAAATTTCAAAAACCAAATATTATTAACCACTAAATCGATTGATTATTGACATATTCACAAAAATATAGTTAATGTTTTTGAAATAAATTAAAAATACTATTTTTGAAAACAATGAAAAGTAGCCAAAACATAGTATTCATCTCATCAACCAAAACTTTGGTTGCTACTTCATTTGGCACAATATCTACATCTACAACCCCATTTGGGGTATAATTTTCACATATAGACCAATTTTTGGCTTTCTTTTTAGAAAGCACGAGATTTTTTGAAAACTCTCAACTTACAACTTATAACTTACATCTTATAAAATGATTACACTAAAATTCGGCGGAACATCAGTTTCCAATGCTCAAAATATAAAACTCGTTCTCGATATTGTTCAAAAAAAATCAAAAGAAGATAAACTCGCTGTTGTCGTATCAGCATTTAGTGGTGTAACCGATATGTTACTCGAAGCATCAAAAAAAGCGGCTCAAAAAGACAAAAGCTATCGGGAAATCATCTCTCAAATCGAAAAAAAACATAAAGATGCCATTGAAGAACTTATACCTTTAAGTGAACAAAATGAGTTGCTTTCTGTAATTAACAATTCAATTTTAGAATTAAAAACGTTGCTTGATGGTTGTTTTCTTTTGGGAGAATTATCTCCACGAACAGCAGATGCAGTGGCAAGTTTTGGTGAGTTGTTATCTTCACAAATCATTGCTTTAGCTTTAAAACAAAAGGTAAATACAGCATTTAAAGACAGTCGTGAACTCATAAAAACCAATTCCGATTTTGGAAAAGCCAATGTAAATTTTCCTGAAACCAATAGTTTAATCAACAACTATTTTAAAACCAATAACAATCAAGTAGTGTTGCTTCCGGGTTTTATAGCAAGCGATGAATATGGCAACACAACCACGCTTGGTCGTGGCGGTTCAGATTATACGGCTTCGATAATTGCCAATGCTACCCATTCTTCTGCTTTAGAAATTTGGACAGATGTAAATGGTATGTTTACTGCCAATCCAAAACTGGTAAAACAAGCCATTGCTATCGAAAATATTTCCTATCAAGAAGCTATGGAACTTTCACATTTTGGAGCCAAAGTTTTGTATCCGCCTACTATTCAGCCGGTTTTAAATTCAAATATCCCTATTTGGATAAAAAATACTTTTGAACCCGAAAGTTTTGGAACTTTTATTTCAAATGAAAATCAAGCTACAAACAATCCAATAAAAGGAATTACACACATTGATAAAATTGCGCTTTTAACACTCGAAGGTTCTGGAATGATTGGTGTTGCTGGCTCATCAAAACGATTATTTGAAACACTTTCGCAAAAAAATATCAACGTAATTTTTATTACACAAGCTTCGTCTGAACATTCCATTTGTATAGGAATTTTAAACGCCGATGCCGATAAAGCAAAAACAAGTATTGACAAAACTTTTGAACTCGAAATTGCACAAAACAAAATTGATCCTTGCATTGTTGAAAAAGATTTATGCATTGTAGCACTCGTAGGCGAAAACATGAAAAACCATCAAGGAATTTCTGGAAAAATGTTCAGCACTTTGGGGAAAAACAATGTCAATATTCGTGCGATTGCGCAAGGTGCAAGTGAGAGAAATATTTCGGTGGTTATCAATGAAAAAGACGTTAAAAAAGCACTCAATACTTTACATGAACGTTTTTTTGAAGACAATACCAAGCAACTAAATTTGTTTGTGATGGGAATAGGAAATGTAGGCGAAAAATTTATAGAACAAATTGCACAACAAAAGAAATTTTTGAAAGAAAATTTAAAGATAAACGTGCGTGTTATTGCGTTGGCAAATTCAAAAAAAATGATTTTTAATGAAGACGGAATTGACTTAAAGAACTGGAAACAGGAAGTTGAAAATGGTGAAAAATCAAGCATTCAAGAGTTTATTAATAAGGTAAAAGAACTCAATTTGCGTAACAGTATTTTTGTAGATATTACTGCCAATTATGATGTGGCAAATGTATATGCGCAGTTTTTAAAAATGAGTGTTGGCGTTGTCACTTGTAACAAAATTGCTTGTTCATCAGAATATGAAAATTATAAAAACCTAAAAGAATTATCCCGAAAATACAATGCTCCATTTTTATTTGAAACCAATGTTGGTGCGGGTTTACCGATTATTGATACACTCAAAAATTTAATTGCTTCTGGCGATAAAGTAACCAAGATTGATGCCGTTTTATCAGGAAGTTTAAATTTTATTTTTAATAATTTTAGTGATACGTATAACTTTCATGATGTAGTGAAACAAGCTGGCGTAGAAGGTTATACCGAACCCGATCCTAAAATTGATTTGAGCGGTGTAGATGTTGCCCGAAAAATTTTAATTCTCATTCGCGAAAGCGGTTATCAAATGGAAATGGAAAATATAGAAAACAACTGTTTTTTACCCGATGAATGTATGCAAACCACTACTAATGAAGACTTTTTTAAATCATTGACAAAACACGAAAACCATTTTAATAATTTACTGAAAGAAGCCAAAGAAAAAGAAAGTCGAATAAAATTTGTAGCACAATTCGACAACGGAAAAGCGGCGGTTGGGTTACAATTTATTCCAAAAGAAAGTCCGTTTTACAATTTGGAAGGAAAAGACAATATTGTGCAGTTTTTTACCGAAAGATATATTGACCAACCTTTGATAATAAAAGGCGCAGGTGCAGGTGCAGCTGTTACAGCTTCTGGTATTTTTGCCGATGTAATACGAATTGGAAATGTTTAAAAGTTTGATTTTTAAACAACTTTTAAACTCTAAACTTCTAAACTTTTAAACCAAAAGAGATTGCTTCGCAAGCTCGCAATGACTATGAACGAAATAAAAATTTTTGCACCAGCAACTATTGCCAATCTCAACTGCGGTTTTGATGTATTGGGTTGTTGCCTTGATGGTATAGGCGATGAAATGATTTTTAGAAAAACAGCAGCTAAAGGTATTTTTATAACCAAAATTACAGGTGCCGATTTGCCGTATGAAACCCATAAAAATGTGGCTGGCGTAGCGGCTTTGGCTGTTTATGAAACTCAAAATTGTGATTTTGGCATCGAAATAGAAATTCATAAAAAAATTAAAGCCGGAAGCGGCATTGGAAGTAGCTCGGCAAGTGCTGCCGGTGCCGTTTTTGGTGTAAATGAACTCTTGGGAAAACCTTTTTCAAAAAACGAACTGGTTGCATTTGCTATGAAAGGCGAAGCCTTGGCAAGCGGTAGCGAACACGCCGATAATGTTGCTCCTTGCCTACTCGGGAATTTCACGTTGGTTTGCGGTTACAATCCGTTAAACGTTGTAGCCATAGAAAGTCCGAAAGAATTGTTTGCCGTAGTATTGCATCCGCATATCGAAGTAAAAACCGCCGATGCACGAGCCGTTTTGCCCAAAGAAATTCTAATGAAAGATGCTATAACACAAACTGGAAATTTGGGTGGTTTTATTGCCGGACTTTATGCTAATGATTATGAGTTAATTAGTCGTTCTTTGCAAGACGTAATGGTTGAACCGTATCGTAAAAATTTAATTCCTAATTTCGATAATGTAAAAAATGTTGCTTTACAAAGTGGTGCTTTAGGCAGCGGAATTTCTGGTGCTGGACCAAGTATTTTTGCTTTGTGCAAAGGAAAATCAATAGCCGAAAATTGTTCTAATGCTATGCAAAAAAGTTTTACCGAAACAGGAATTTCTTTTGATATATATATTTCGGAAATTAATACAAAAGGAGTTGAAATAATAAACTAATTGTTATGAGTTTTGAGTTATGAGTTTACTTAATACTTTATTATTGTAAGCAAATAACTCAAAACTCATAACTCACAACTGATAACCATGCACTACTACAGCCTAAATAATAAAAACCACAAAGTAACTTTTCAGCAAGCCGTTATCAATGGACTTGCCCCTGATAAAGGTTTGTATTTTCCAGAAAGTATTACGCCTTTGCCCAATTCTTTTTTTGATGAAATTGAAAATTTATCAAATGAAGAAATTGCTTTTCAAGCTATAAAACAATTTGTTGGCGATGAAATTCCTGAAACGGTTTCAAAACAAATTATTTCGGAAACGATAAACTTTGATTTTCCATGTGTTAAAGTTGAAGATGAAGTTTATTCATTAGAACTTTTTCATGGACCAACAATGGCTTTTAAGGATGTTGGCGCACGATTTATGTCACGTTGTTTGGCATATTTCAATCAAAATTCTGAAAAAAAAAATACGGTTTTGGTTGCCACTTCGGGCGATACTGGTGGCGCAGTTGCCAGTGGATTTTTGGGAGTAAAAGGTGCAAATGTCGTGATATTATATCCGTCGGGAAAAGTGAGCGATATTCAAGAAAGACAGCTCACAACATTGGGACAAAATATCACTGCGCTCGAAGTTGATGGCGTTTTTGACGATTGTCAAGATTTTGTAAAACAAGCCTTTTTGGATAACGATTTAAAACATAAAAATCTTACTTCGGCAAACTCCATAAATATTGCCCGATGGTTGCCACAAATGTTTTATATCTTATTTGCTTACAAGCAATTAAAAAAATATAATAAAGAAATTATACTATCGTGTCCGAGTGGTAATTTTGGGAATATTTGCGCCGGAATTATGGCAAAAAAATTAGGATTGACTATTGCTCATTTTGTGGCTTCAACTAATGCCAATGATACTGTGCCTCGCTATTTACAAAACGGAAATTATGAGCCAAAACCAACAATAGCAACCATTTCAAACGCTATGGATGTGAGTAATCCGAGTAATTTTGTACGTATTGAAGAATTGTATTACAATGATTTGAATGAATTTAAAAAGGATTTTTCGTCTTATACTTTTTCTGATGAAGAAACAAAAAGCACAATTAAAAATGTGTATGAAACGACCCATTATGTTCTTGAGCCACATGGCGCCGTAGGTTATTTGGGTTTAAAAAAGGAAATGAAAAACCATAAAAACAGTATTGGTGTTTTGCTTGAAACGGCGCATCCTATAAAGTTTTTAGATGTTGTAGAACCTATTTTGAATATCAAATTAGAAATTCCAAATCAAATTGAAAGTGTTTTAAACAAAGAGAAAAAGAGTGTAAAAATCAATAATTACAATGACCTTAAAGCATTCTTATTGAAAGGTTAAAAAAGCTTTTCCTAGATAATTAATAATATCTGAAGCAATAAACGCTTGATATCCAATTTCTTTTGCGCCAATGTCCGCTGTCAAACCATGAATATAAACCCCAAGAATAGCTGCCTCAACTGGATCATAACCTTGACCTAGAAAACTCGTGATTATTCCTGACAAAACATCACCACTTCCTGCTGTTGCCAACGCTTGATTCCCTGTCGTATTTTTGTAAATTCCATCTTTTGTAACTACATAAGTTGGGGAACCTTTAACAACACAAATCACTTGATATTCATTACAAAAACGCTGAACTTTTTCTAGCTTATTTGTATCATCAATGCATATTTCTGTAAACCGCTCAAGCTCTTTTGCATGTGGAGTTATAACTGTATTTTTAGGTAAATATCTTAGCCATTCTTTGTTTAATCCCAAAATATTCAAACCATCAGCATCAATCAATAAATTCTTGGGATTAGATTTAATAAATTCTAAAAATGCATTTTGAGTTGATTGATCTATTCCTATTCCCATGCCTATCCCGAAGGCATCTGGTTTAATTGAATATTTAATTTTTGTAATAAAATCTTTTTTTTCATCTGTAATGACCATAGCTTCAGGAAGTACAGTTTGAACAATATTATATCCACATTTTGGAGTATTAATAGTAACCAAGCCAGCTCCACTTTTTAAAGCAGCTTTTCCCGAAAGACAAACAGAACCTATCTTTCCGTAGCTTCCGCCAATCAATAGAACGTGTCCTTGTATTCCTTTGTGAACATGACTATCAATAGGCTTGAAAATTTTCTTTAAAAAAGAAAAATCTACTAAAGTTGCACCTGCATCCATAGTACAAATTTACCAATAATTACATTACATTTTTTTGTTTTAGGCACAGACTTTGTATTACATTTGCTCAAATATCAATCATCATGAAAAAATTTACTTCATTACTCATTCTGTTTATAATTACTACTTCTTGTGGAGTTCGTCAAACAAGAGATATGCTTACTTCTGGCGATTATGATGGTGCAATAATTAATGCAGTTGATGGATTGCGTGGTAATAAAAATGCAAAAGGAAAACAAGATTATGTTTATATGCTTGAAGAAGCTTTTGCGAAAGCAAAAGAACGTGACTTGCGAAATATTAATGCTTGGTTCAAAGATGCAAATCCTCAAAATCTAGACAAAATTTATAACACCTATTTACAACTTAATAATCGTCAGGAAAAAATTCGCCCATTGCTTCCTTTGAAACTCTTAAAAGAAGGTCGAGATGCTATTTTTCCTTTCGAAGATTATAGCGACCAAATCATAAGTAGTAAAAATTCGCTTTCTATTTATTTATACAATAATTGTAAAGCATTGTTAGCTAATAAAGATAAAATAGTTGTTCGACGTGCTTATGATGATTTAATGTATCTAGAAAGTATCAATCCTGGTTATAAAGATGTAAATAAACTTATTGACGAAGCTCAATTTAAAGGAACCGATTTTGTTCATGTCTATACAAAAAATGAGACCAATATGGTTATTCCAAAACAATTAGAAAGTGATTTGCTAGACTTTAGTACTTTTGGCCTAAATGACAAATGGACGGTTTATCATAGTAATAAACAAAAAAACATTAGCTATGATTACGCTTTGTCGCTCAATTTTAGAAATATTGCTATTTCTCCTGAACAAGTAAAAGAGAAAGAATTTAGTAAGGAAAAACAAATTTTGGATGGCAAAAAACCGCTTTTAAACAATCAAGGTCAAGTAGTTAAGGATAGTTTAGGAAATACCATAATGGTGGATAAATATAAAACAATCCGAATTAACATCTATGAATTTCGCCAGTTCAAATCTGCACAAGTAACAGCAAAAGTTGACTACATTAACCTAAACAACAACCAACTGATTGAAACATTTCCTCTTGCTAGCGAATTTATTTTTGAACATGTTTACGCAAAATACAATGGTGACCGAAGAGCTTGTGATGATGATTATTTAAACTATTTCAATCAAAAAGCTATTCCATTTCCTAGCAATGAACAAATGGTTTATGACACAGGAAATGACTTGAAAAACAAGGTCAAAGATATTATAGCTCGAAACAAATTCCGAAAATAATAAATAATAAAAAACCGAAGCAATCTTCGGTTTTTTTATAAATACTTTTGAATAACATTTGCTTCAATTGAGTTGTGCGAAGCATCATAAACACAAATACCATTTTTAATTATCAGAATTTGTGGCGATTGATGCACAACCCCAAAAACGTTTGCAATCTCATTCGAAATGTTTCTATACTCAAGCAAATCTAAAAAATAAGGCAAAACATTCTCATAATCGAAATCATTTTCAAACTGTTTCAACACCATTCTACTTACACCACAACGTGTACTGTGCTTAAATATCAACACAGGATTTTCAAATGATTCTTTTTTCAACTCATCTAGTTGATTGATATTATCTAATATTGACCAATTCATAATATTTTTCTTCAAATATAAGTATTATTTCAGTGAATGCTTGTATGACAAAATCAGTCATTTTGTCCTGAAAAAATATTAAAAGCTCAACACTTTAAGTCATTTTGTCGTTTTTAACCAATTGGAATACAAATTGTTCAATCCTTTCTGGCGTTTTCAAAACGTATATCAAACACAACATAAAAGGAGAAAATAACAAATGAATTTAAAAAACTTAACTATAAAATCACAAGAAGCTTTGCAACAAGCACAGCAAATTGCGCAAGAAAACAGCAATCCACAACTAGAAAACGAACACATTTTTAAGGGAATTCTAGAAGTAGATGAAAATGTAACACCGTTTATTTTAAAAAAATTAAATGTAAACGTTGATCTATTTGAAAAAATACTTGATAGCACTATCCAAAGTTTTCCAAAAGTTTCAGGTGGAGAATTGATGCTTTCTCGCGAAGCATCGGCATTGCTTACAGAAGCTAATGTGATTGCCAAAAAAATGAACGATGAATATACTTCCATCGAACATTTGATATTAGCAATTTTCAAATCAAAAAGCAAAGTAGCTCAAATTCTAAAAGACCAAGGTGTTACCGAAAAAGGTCTAGAAGCTGCAATTTCCGAAATCAGAAAAGGAGAAAGAGTAACTTCTGCTTCTGCTGAAGACACATACAATAGTTTGAATAAATATGCTAAAAATTTAAACGAATTAGCGCGCACAGGAAAATTGGACCCAGTTATTGGTCGCGATGAAGAAATCCGTAGAGTACTCCAAATCCTTACTCGAAGAACCAAAAATAATCCAATGCTCATCGGTGAACCTGGTGTTGGGAAAACAGCCATTGCCGAAGGTTTGGCACATAGAATTGTTGATGGCGATGTACCTGAAAATTTGAAAGATAAAATCGTCTATTCGCTCGATATGGGTGCATTGATTGCAGGAGCAAAATATAAAGGTGAATTTGAAGAACGATTAAAAAGCGTGGTAAAAGAAGTAACTTCTGGAGATGGTGATATTGTGCTTTTTATTGATGAAATTCACACATTAGTTGGTGCTGGTGGTGGCGAAGGTGCAATGGATGCAGCTAATATTTTAAAACCTGCTTTGGCTCGCGGTGAATTGAGAGCCATTGGTGCAACCACATTAGATGAATATCAAAAATATTTTGAAAAAGACAAAGCGCTTGAACGACGTTTTCAAAAAGTAATGATTGATGAACCTGATACCGAAAGTGCCATTTCCATCTTGCGTGGAATTAAAGAAAAATATGAAGCACATCACAAAGTTCGTATTAAAGATGATGCTATAATTGCCGCAGTTGAATTGTCACAACGCTATATTACCAATCGATTTTTGCCCGATAAAGCTATAGACTTAATGGACGAAGCAGCTTCAAAATTGCGCATGGAAATCAATTCAAAACCAGAAGAATTAGATGTTTTGGATAGAAAAATAATGCAACTAGAAATTGAAATTGAAGCTATAAAAAGAGAAAATGATGAAACGAAGTTAAAATCTTTAGGATTAGATTTAGCCAACTTGAAAGAGGAGCGCAATGAGATTTTTGCAAAATGGAAATCTGAAAAAGATATTGTAGATAACATTCAGAGTGCAAAACTTGAAATTGAAGATTATAAAATTCAGGCGGAACTAGCCGAAAGAAATGGTGACTACGGAAAAGTAGCTGAAATTCGTTACGGAAAAATAAAAGAAGCTCAAGAAAAACTTGATGTTTTGGAAAAACAACTCAATGAAAAACAAGACGGAACTTCTTTGATTAAAGAAGAAGTGACACACGAAGATATTGCAGAAGTTGTAGCAAAATGGACCGGAATTCCTGTTACCAAAATGATACAAAGTGAAAGGGAAAAATTGCTAAAACTAGAAGATGAATTACACAAACGAGTTGTAGGTCAAGAAGAAGCAATAGTTGCCATAAGCGATGCTGTTCGTAGAAGTCGTGCAGGATTACAAGATCCTAGAAAACCTATAGGTTCATTCTTATTCTTGGGTACAACTGGTGTTGGAAAAACAGAATTGGCAAAAGCATTAGCAGAATATTTATTTGACGATGAAAATGCCATTACTAGAATTGATATGAGCGAATATCAAGAACGTCATTCAGTGAGTAGATTAGTTGGTGCACCTCCAGGATATGTGGGTTATGACGAAGGTGGACAACTCACTGAAGCTGTGCGAAGAAAACCATATTCAGTAGTTTTATTGGACGAAATTGAAAAAGCACATCCTGATACTTTTAATATTTTGTTACAAGTTTTAGACGAAGGCCGATTAACAGATAATAAAGGTCGTGTGGCAGATTTTAAAAACACAATAATCATCATGACATCCAATATGGGAAGCCACATTATTCAGGAAAAGTTTGAAAACTTAAAAGGTTCTATCGATACTGCTATTGAAGCTGCCAAAATAGAGGTTTTAGGTTTGCTGAAGCAAACTGTTCGACCAGAGTTTATCAATAGAATTGATGAAATAGTAATGTTTACTCCTTTGTCAAAAGACAATATCCGTCAAATTGTAAGTTTACAATTGAAAAGTGTTACCAAAATGCTATCGCAACAACACATTACTATGGATGCAACACCAGAAGCAATTGATTATCTAGCAGAAAAAGGATATGATGCAGAGTTTGGTGCACGACCAGTAAAAAGAGTGGTGCAACGTGAAGTGTTAAACCAGTTGAGTAAAGAAATTCTTGCTGGAAATATAAAAACCGATAGTATCATTTTGCTCGATAGTTTTGATGGAAAACTAGTGTTTAGAAATCAATAATTTTAAAAAGATAAAATCCACTTATAAAAACCTCAGGAAAATTTCCTGAGGTTTTACTTTTTACAATGAATTATGTTAATAACTTTCTGTCAAATCTTATAAAAAAAACCTACATTTGTAGTTACGCATTGATTTAAATGCATTTTTAAGTTATTAACAAAAAAGTTTTAGTATGCAACAAATTCCAAGTGTTGACTTACGTGATTTCCTGTCGGATGATCCGGCACGTAAACAAAAATTTGTAAATGAAATCGGCAAAGCTTATGAAGAAATTGGTTTCGTAGCGCTTAAAGGTCACTTTTTAGATGACAAACTTGTAGAAAACCTTTATTCTGAAGTACGCAACTTCTTCAACCTTCCTTTGGAAGTAAAATCAAAATATGAAATTCCAGGTATTGGAGGCCAAAGAGGTTATGTTTCTTTTGGTAAAGAACATGCTAAAGGTCGTTCCGCTGGTGATTTAAAAGAGTTTTGGCATTTTGGTCAGTATGTTTCTGAAGGTTCAAAATGGGCTGGAGAATATCCTGAAAATGTAGAAGTTTCAGAATTGCCTCAATTCAATGAAGTGGGAAAAGAAGCCTATAAAATGCTTGAAAAGACCGGAATATATGTATTGAGAGCTTTGGCAATCCATATTGGATTAGATGAATTCTATTTTGATAATTACATTAAAGATGGAAATTCTATTCTACGACCAATTCACTATCCACCAATTACTGATGAACCAAAAGATGGAGCTGTTCGTGCTGCCGCTCACGGCGATATCAACTTGATTACACTATTAATGGGTGCACAAGGAAAAGGATTGCAAGTACAAAATCATGATGGCGAGTGGATAGATGCAATGGCTCAACCAGATGAGTTAATGATTAATGTAGGTGATATGCTGTCCAGACATACAAACAATAAATTAAAATCTACAATCCATCAAGTTGTTAATCCTCCAAGAGAGTTATGGGGAACATCAAGATATTCTATCCCATTTTTCATGCATCCTGTAAGCGATATGAAATTAAATTGCTTGGAGCAATGTATTGATGACAATAATCCAAAGCTGTATGATGATATAACGGCTGGTGAGTTTTTGGATGAACGTTTAGTAGAACTCGGATTAAAGAAAAAATAAATTTAAAAATTCCAAATACAAAATTCCAAATTCCAATTGTCACACTAAGCGCAGTCGAAGTGTTTTCATGGAATTTGGGATTTGTTTTTTATTTTTTTGCTTTATGGACTTACAAGAACAATTAAAAAAACTATTTCCAGATCACCAAGTTTCAAACGAGCCCGAAACGACAGAAGAACTTCAACATGAACTATATGTTCAAAAAGAACCTATAATTTGTAAGTTTGAAAAAAGAAAAGGAAAACCAACTACCATAATTGCTGGTTATGAAGGTGCCGATGAGGATTTCAAATTATTAGCTAAAGAAATTAAAAGCAAATTAGCTGTAGGTGGAAGCTTTAAAGATGGAGAAATTATCATTCAAGGTGATTACAGAGATAAAATAATGAAATTATTACAAGATAAAGGATTTAAAACTAAACGTGTTGGCGGATAAAAAAAGATTTCAGTGTTCAGTTTTCAGTATTCAGAAAAACTAAACTCCTAAACTTTTAACCTCCTAAACTCATAAACTTATTATAATGATACAATCATCAGAACTTATACTAAACCCAGATGGAAGTGTATATCACCTCAATCTAAAACCAGAACATATAGCTAAAGACATCATTTTTGTTGGTGATCAAAACAGAGTAGAAAAGATTACAAAACATTTTGAAAAAATTGAATTCTCTCAACAAAAGCGTGAATTCAAAACTCAAACTGGTTTCTACAAAGGCAAAAGAATAACCGTAATGTCATCTGGAATTGGTCCAGATAACATTGATATTGTCATGAATGAATTGGATGCATTGGTTAATATTGACTTGAAAACTCGTGAAATCAAAGACGAATTGACCTCGTTGAATATTGTTCGAATTGGGACTTCTGGTTCACTACAAGCTGATATTCCATGCGATAGCTTTGTGATGAGTCAATATGGACTAGGACTAGACAATATGCTTCGCTCCTATTTAATTGATGATATTTCTGAAAAGGATATGGAAGAAGCATTCATAAAACAAACCAATTGGGACATGAAAAAAGGAAGACCTTATGTAATAAAAGGTAGTGAAACTCTTGAAAAGCGTCTTGAAAGTGACAAAATTTTTAAAGGTTTTACAGGAACTGCAGGTGGTTTTTATGGTCCACAAGGTCGAGTTTTGAGACTAAATATTCAAGATCCAGAATTGAACAACAAAATGGATCGTTTTGAATTTAACGGTATAAAAATGACAAATCTAGAAATGGAAACTGGTGCCATTTATGGTCTCGGAAAACTTCTAGGTCATCAATGTTTATCGTTAAACGCCATCATTGCCAATCGCGCAACAGGAACTTTTAGCAATGATCCATACAAGGCAGTTGATGCACTTATTGATTATACTTTGGATAAACTAGCGGAATAGATTAATTACGAATTACAAATATTTAAAAATTAAAAATGACTTTTAGATTTGCGAGACATACAAATAATTTAGAGCAACTAAAAGCTTTTTATATGAATACTTTAAGGCTTGAGTTACTTGGTAGTTTTGAAAATCATGATGGTTACGATGGAATATTTATTGGCAAACCAAATGAAAATTGGCATTTAGAATTCACTCAAACTAGTGAGAAAGTAAATCATAAATTTGATGAAGATGATATTCTAGTTTTTTATCCTAAAACCGAAGCAGAATATTTTTCAATTCTAGAAAAGTTTACCGAACATAATATTTCATTTGTTGAACCAAAAAATCCATACTGGAAGGAAAACGGCAAAATGATTTTAGATCCAGATGGTTATAGAATTATGATTTCATATTTGAAAATAAATGAAAGAATATAAATATACTCCATTCAATATGATAGGTTTTATTATCTTTTTGATGTCATTAGTTATAATAATTAGATTATACAAGGATTTCTCATTTTACTTTTTAATGTATCCATTATTTGGATTATTGCTTGTTGTAGTTGATTATTGTTATCAAAAGAAAAAACATAATTTAAAAAAACTTTTTGTAGTCGAAAGCATAATTTCAATAGCAATAGTTTTATATTTTATTTATGGAATAATAAATAATTTTTAAATGAATTTAATATTAGAAACTGAACGCCTACTCCTTCGACCATTTGAATTGTCAGATGCAGAAGATTTATTCATTATGGACAATAATCCTAATGTACATAAATATCTTTGGCAAAAACCTACACAAAATATTGAAGAAAGTATTGAAATTATTAAATACATTCAAAAACAATATACTGAAAATAAAATTGGTAGATATGTTACTATCGAAAAAGAGACAGGAAAATTTATCGGTTGGACTGGTATAAAATACATTAACGACCATGTAGAAAATGGCAATACTAATTTCTACGATTATGGTTATCGACTTGATGAACGCTTTTGGAACAAAGGCTATGCTACTGAAGCAACTTTTTTTTGGTTAGATTATGGTTTTAACCAAATGAATATTAAAGAAATGAACGCTTATACTCATGCCGAAAATGGCGCTTCAAATAGAGTATTAACCAAATGTGGTATGCAATTTGTCGAAGATTATCCTGATAAAGATGGTGTAACTTGGAAATGGTGGCAAATGAAAAAAAGTGTTCAGTAATCAGCTATTAGTATTCAGTTTATGAATTTTGAAGAGCTAATAGAAAAAGTAAAAAACATTCCGTACGGAAGAAATTCAAATCGTACTGATTTTTCATTAGTCATTTCAGAAAATAAAGGAACTTGCAGTTCGAAACATGCTTTTTTGAAAGATTTTGCAGTTAAAAATAATATTGCTAACGTCAAATTATTTATTGGAATATTTAAAATGAATGAAAGCAATACTCCTAAAATTTTTCCGTTATTAACTCGAAGTAATTTAAACTTTATTCCTGAAGCTCATTGCTACCTAAAGATTAATGAAACTCCTCTTGATGTAACAACTTCAGAATCATTTTATGATAAAATAAAAGAAGATATAGTAGAAGAAGTTAGTATTGAACCCAATCAAGTAGCCGATTTTAAAGTAGAATACCATCAAAATTTTCTAAAAAATTGGATTATAGAAAACCAAATTCCTTTTACTTTTGAAGAAATTTGGAACATTAGAGAAAAATGTATTCAAAAACTCTCTGAACATTCTTAATACTTACTACTCCAAACTTAATACTAATAAATGAAAACAATAAAAATAGCTGGCGTTCCAGAACATTTTAATCTTCCATGGCATTTGTGTGTAGAAAATGGTGAATTTGATTCTGTTGGTATTGATTTACAATGGACAGATGTACCAGAAGGCACAGGAAAAATGTGTCAAATGCTTCGCAATGGAGAAACAGATATAGCTGTAATACTCACCGAAGGAATTGTAAAAGATATTAATGCTGGAAATCCAACTAAAATAGTTCAAGTTTACGTTGAAAGTCCATTGATATGGGGAATTCATGTTGATGCGAATTCAAGATATAAATCACTTTCTGATTTAGAAAAAGCTAAAGTAGCTATCTCTAGGTATGGTTCGGGTTCGCAATTGATGGCATATGTCAATGCCAATAATCAAGGTTGGAAAACAGATGAAATAGAGTTTGAAGTTGTAAATACTATTGATGGAGCAGTTGAAGCCTTAACTTCTGGCAAAGCCGATTATTTCATGTGGGAACGTTTTATGACAAAACCACTAGTAGATAAAGGAATATTCAGGAAAATTGCTGATTGCCCTACACCTTGGCCATGTTTTGTTATTGCTGTGAGAAATGAATTTTTGGAAAAAAACATCGGTAGCATTGAATTAATTCTTGAAATAATAAACAATACAACTAGAGAATTTAAAGATATTCCGAGTATTGATAGAACTTTAGCATCTAAATACCATCAAAAAATTGAAGATATTCAAGAATGGTTACGTTTAACAAAATGGTCACAAAAACCTTTGGAAGAAAAAATGTTAAACAAAATTCAAAATCAATTATTTGACCTAAAAATTATTGATAAAAAAGGTACTTTTGCTGAACTAGTAAAAATTATATAGTTTTTAGCAACTGCCCTGTTATGATGAAATTTGGTAATCTGACGTATGAACAGGTTCGGAGTAAACTTAGTATAAAAAGTCCTTGGGACAGCATTATTATATTTATACTAAGCTTTCTGCTAACAATACCATTTTTTCTCATTGCACATCAAAATTTGGTTGACTTTGAATGGCCAATACACTTGGATAGAATTATCCTTTTTCTAATTATAATTGCTGTTTTTCATTTTATATTCCGATTTTTTAGAAAAATAACTTTGGTTGGTATTTTTCTATACTTAATCATTTTACTTTATGGGACAATTTTTGGAGGCTACGGTTTTGTTAGCGTTTTTGAAGATTATAAATATATGATGTATTCAATGGAGGAAAATCCTTATCCACAAGATATTATCATTTCGAAGCTATTACCTTTCCCAAACAAATACAAAATCATAAAAGCAATTGAATTTGATAATCCCAAAGTGAGAAATTTTTCATTGATGGCAACATCAAAGTATTTTAAAAAAACCAAAGGATACAGCCAATACCACACTCTAATTCAATCTTTTGCAATATTTAAAGAAATCAATACAAACTGGAATTATGTTAGTGACCCAAAAGGAAAAGATTATATAGCAACCGCATCTGAGTCTTTACAATATCTTTCTGGCGACTGTGATGATCATTCTATTCTTATGGCAGCTTGTATTCGCTCTATCGGTGGAACACCAAGACTGATTCATACAAAAGGACACATCTATCCTGAAATTTTGATAGGAAGCCGAAAAGACCTAGAAGTAGCAAATTATTTGATAAAAGAAGTACTTTTCCCAAAAGAAAGCAAAGGTCAAAAATTACACTACCATGTTGATGAGCGAGGACAGATTTGGCTCAACATGGATTACACAGCAAAATATCCTGGTGGACCATTTTTACATGAAGAAATTTTGGGTGCTTTGACACTTGAATAATTTGTGTAATATCAGTTTATGAAAACAAATTTTAGTATATTCGCTCAAAAGAAATGAAAACCATGAAGAAAATACTTATTGTAGCTTTATTGATTTCAGGTATTGTAAATGCCCAAGAAAGTGGAATATCCAGTAAAAAAAATGAGTTTAGAGTGGATGTTATATCTGCTATTGTTTTCAAAAAAATCAGCGTTAGTTATGAACGTTTTTTAGGGAACAATTTTTCTACAGGAATTAACGTTGGCTACACAAATAGTGACAAAGTAAAAAAAGATTTTGAGGAAGGATACATTAATAACATGTCTAAATATGAATTAAATCCTTACTTTAGATATTCTTTGTCTAAGAGTGCTTCTAGATACTATTTTGCTGAAATTTTTGCTTCCTATAACGGTGGAGATTTCAAAGAAATTATTCGTTTAACAGACGATAACAACATTGGTTACTACGCAACTAAAGTGAGCAAATATACTGATGTAGCACTCGGAGGTTCTGTAGGTTACAAAATGTATTTTAACGAAAGTATTGCCATGGAAGTCTTGGTCGGTTATGGATATAATTTAACTAATACTGAGAAAAGTCCAGATAAAATTTCAAGAGTAGGAATTAACATTGGTTACCGTTTTTAAAAGAAAAATTATGAAAAAAGTAGCATACATATTTTTGTTATTCGCAATTTCTATTTTCACAGGTTGTGACACAAACGATGATGGTTTCTATAACACAGTTTACATTGATGCATCAAACCTAGTTACATTTTCTAACCAAACTGATTATGCAACTGGTGATTATTTTTTTGTAGATGCCAATATACCAAGACTTTTGCCAGAAGTAGGTCAAACTACACCAGTAGATATTTATAAAACAACAAATGGCGCTACAAAAATTGCTTTTTCTTATATCATAGAGAGAAGAATAAATGCAACCGATTGGGAAGTTGTAACCATAAATGACAATGAATTTGGTATGATTGAAGGTTCTGCCCAAAGTGGTGCTTATGTTTATGGATTATGTCTTTACGACAGCAATGATCAAGTTTATAAATATAGAGTTGGTTTCCCTTTGACTTCTACCGGAAATTACAGAGTTAGTTTTGGATATAATAGTTCGTCAACAAATTCAGTTGAACTGCGTTCGCTTAGTGAGCCTAAAAATTTGATTGCTTATATCGACTCTACAATTAATAATCTGGATAATTCAGGGTATTTTTATTTTAATGTAAATTAAAAATTACCAATTAATTGGTTTTAAATTTTTCTGAATTAAATACTCATTTGTTTTACTAAAATGTTTATTTCCAAACCATAAACCTCTATTTGCACTCAATGGAGATGGATGACCAGTTTCTAAAACAAAGTGTTTTGTTCTATCTATTTTTGAACCTTTTTGCTTGGCAAAACTTCCCCAAAGTAGAAAAACAATATTTTCTTTTTCAGTAGAAATTTTTTGAATTACAGCATCAGTAAATTGCTCCCATCCTTTTCCTTGATGACTTCCAGCTTCGCCTTCTCTTACTGTTAAGGTAGCGTTGAGCAATAAAACACCTTGATTTGCCCATCGTTCTAAATTTCCAGTTTTTGGATTTGGAATATTCAAATCGGTTTCTATTTCTTTAAAAATATTTATTAATGAAGGAGGAAAAGGAATTCCATCATTCACAGAAAAGCATAAGCCATTAGCTTGTCCAACTCCATGATATGGATCTTGACCAATAATAACAACCTTTAATTCATCAAAAGGGCAATGATCAAACGCAGAAAAAATCTGACTTCCTTTAGGAAAGCACTTTTTTGATAAATATTCATTTTTAACAAATGAAATCAATGAGTGAAAATAATTCTTTTCAAATTCATCTGTTAAAACATTTTGCCAAGACGAATGTATTTTAACTTGCATATAAAATCAATTTTTACACAAATATATTATATTGTAACTTTGAAAATTCTATTATAAAGCAATGATTTCAATAAACGACAAAACACTAAAAGATTTAGAATTTAATACAATTCTAGAAACCATAGAAAACTTTTGTTCTACTGATTTAGGGAAAGATAAAGCTCTAGCGATATCTCCTTTCAAAGACAAAGATTTTCTAATGAAATCTTTGTTACAAACATCAGAATATCTTTCCTCTTACTTCAATAATAATGCTATACCTAATCATGGTTTCGAAAATATTTCAAATGATTTAAAACTATTGGCAATTGAAGGAAGTTTATTAGATATTAGCAGTTTCAGAAAATTTATTTCAATATCAGAAACATCAAATACGCTAATCCAATTTTTAAAAAAATTTGATGATTATTACCCAAAACTAAACGAGAGAGCTTCGAGCGTTGAGTACACTAAAACAATTATTCAAAAAATTGAAATTGTACTCGATAAATATGGTGAAATAAAAGATAATGCTTCACCAGACTTGGTAGCCATCAGAGCTAAAATAAACGTAGTTAGAGGGAAAATTAATCAAAGTTTCGGAATGGCTTTAAGCCAGTACAATTCACTAGGATATTTAGACGACATTAGAGAAACAATTGTAGATAACAGAAGAGTTCTTGCTGTTCTAGCTATGTATAGAAAGAAAGTAAAAGGTTCTATCTTGGGCAATTCAAAAACTGGAAGTATAGCTTATATTGAACCCGAAGCCACTTTGCGATACTCAAGAGAATTAAACAATCTTGAATTTGAAGAAAGAGAGGAAATAGCAAGAATTTTAAAGAAATTAACCTCTGAAATTAGACCTTTTCATGAACTATTAAATCAATATCAAGAACTATTGAGCGATGTAGATTTGATTGCGGCAAAAGCAAGGTATGCAAAGAATATAAATGCTATTTTGCCAAATATCACTGAGGAAAAAAGATTATTTTTTAGGGATGCTTACCATCCAATTTTGTATTTAACTAATAAGGAAAAGAAACAACAAACATTTCCACAAACAATTGAATTTAAAAACGAAAGCAGAATAATAGTTATATCAGGTCCAAATGCTGGAGGAAAAACTATTTCATTAAAAACAGTTGGATTATTACAATTAATGCTTCAATCTGGAATGCTAATTCCTGTTCATGAAAGAAGTGAAACATTTCTTTTTGATAGAATTTTAACTGATATTGGAGACAATCAATCTATTGAAAATCATTTAAGTACATACAGTTATCGATTAAAAAACATGAATTATTTTTTAAAAAAATGTAATTCGAGAACATTGTTTTTAATAGATGAATTTGGAACTGGTAGTGATCCAGAGCTTGGTGGAGCGTTAGCAGAAGTTTTTCTTGAAGAATTTTACCACAGAGAAGCATTTGGAATTATAACAACACACTACGCCAATCTAAAAATATTGGCCAATGAATTGCCTTTTGCTTCAAATGCTAATATGCTTTTTGATGAAAAATCATTAGAGCCAATGTATAAGCTAATACTTGGTCAGGCTGGAAGTTCGTTCACATTTGAAGTTGCACAAAAAAATGGTATTCCTTTTGGTTTAATCAATCGAGCTAAGAAAAAAATTGAAGGAGGAAAAGTTCGATTTGACAAGACAATAGCTACTCTTCAGAAAGAGCGTTCAAAGCTCGAGAAAACTTCACTTAATTTAAAAGAAGAAGAGACAAAAGCCCGTGAAGAAAGTAAAAAAATGGAAATTATCAATACAAAAATTCAAGAAAAACTAGAACGTTATCAGGAATTATACGATGAAAATCAACGTCTAATTTATATTGGACAAAAAATTGATACTATTTCAGAAAATTATTTCAACAACAAAGACAAAAAAATGCTGATTGGCGAATTTCTTAAAATGGTTGAAATTGAAAATTCTAAGAGAAAAAAAATCAATCAAAAAGAGAAAAAAGAAAAACAAATCATTCAAAAACAAGTTTTAGAAGAGGTAAAAGTTAAAGTTGAAGAAATAAGAAAAGAAAAAAAAGAAAAAAAAATAAAGGCAAAAAAGGAAGAAGAAAATGCACCTAAAGTCATTTTAAAGGTTGGCGATAGAGTTCGAATGAAAGACGGTAAATCTATAGGAACTATAGATAAGATTGAAAAAAACAAAGCTTTAGTCAACTATGGTATATTTACTTCAAAAGTGAGCGTTGAAGAATTAGAATTTGTTCAAGCTATTTAAAAAATGGAAATTAAAGATTTACCAATAGACAAAAAAATTATTCTTTTCGATGGGATTTGCAATCTATGTGATAAGTCTGTTCAATACATAATTCGACATGACAGACAAGATATTTTTCGTTTTGTTTCTATTCAATCAGAATTAGGAATAAATATCTTAAAACATATAGGTGTTAACAATAATAAAGTTGATAGCATTATTCTCTACCAACCTAGAATAGCATATTTTATAAAAGCTGATGCCGCACTAAAAATCCTAAAAGAACTAAATTCCTATTACAGATTTCTTCATATTTTTTCTATTTTACCCTCTTTTATAAAAAATTCCATTTACGATTTTATAGCATCAAATAGATATAAATGGTACGGTAAAAAAGAAAGTTGTCTTGTCCCAACTGATGAGCTGAAAGCAAAATTTTTATCATGATAAATATCATGCATATTTCAAAAATTAATCTATAGATTTGACAGACTAATTCTTAGAACTTATGATAGCAACAAGCATTGCTCTTTATTCTTGGGGTAACGGAGCTTTTATTATGATTGGGGTTTTTGCTTTGGTGATTTTAGGACTGGTAGGCGCAGTCATGATGATGGCAGGCAGTAGCAAAAACAAAGACCAAAAGAAAAACGACTAAGCAAAAGCTTAGTCGTTTTTTTATTTATTTAATCTTCAAAAAATTATTGTTTAACCACTTTTTTAGTAGCAACACCTTGATCAGTTGAAACTTTCATCATATATACACCAGCAGATAAGTCACTGATAGAAACTTGACCTTCAGTTGCATTAATGTTTTGTGTTTTAACTACTCTTCCATTCAAGTCCGTAAGTTCAATAGACTCTATAACAGCATTCAAACCATTAGAAATGTTAATTACATTTTTAGCAGGGTTTGGATAAGTTGTAATGTCATTCTCTCTTAAAGTTCTAACTCCAAGTATAGAACTCATTTCAATTGTATCTATAAACATAAAAGACTGAACTGTACCAGCTGGTGAGTTATTATGAAAACCAAAATAATATATACCATCATCTGGAGCAGTCCAAGTAACACTATTAGGAACATATGCTGTCGCATCAGTTGCTGTAAATGAACCCAAAACTTCAGTTTGAGCTGTGGCAGATTGCTCATTCCCAACTGTTACATCAAATGTCATTTCACTTGCTGTATCAGGATACATTCTAGTTTTAAAATTTATAGTTACTTCTTCCCCTGCTACAAGGCTTAATGCTCTTGTGAATCCCCATCTATTTGAATCAGCAGTAGTACTATTTGGAGTATACATTGCTGTTCCATCACCACCATCAGCATAACTTGCTGGGGTACTTGTGGATGAAGTTGTTAATCTTGAAAAACCAACAAACCCATCTGTATAGTTTGCTTCTGGATCCTCAAATGTATGCTCAAATGGCAGTACTCTGGCCAAATATCCAAAATAAGGCCCTTGCCAAGCACTTTGTGATGCTCCACAGTTTGATCTTACAAAATATCTAAAATTAGATTGCTCTGGCAATCCAGCTAAACTAACTGTTGCATATGTTTCAATTCCAGCTTCAGAAGAAACAATAGTTCCAGTACCAGCAGCATCAGCTAAAACAATACTCCAATCAGTATCATAATTTGAAGGACTGCCTATTGCTTGATTCCAGTATAAATTTGCTCCCGTAGTTGTGTAAGTATCAGGCAAATAAAAATCAGCAGCTCCCGGTCTAATACAATCTGCTGCAACAAATTGAAAAGTAAACTGATTTGCTTTAGTAGCATTAGCAGTTCCAACATTCCAATAATTGTCCCACTGAATGTAATAAGTAGTACCTGCTGCTACTGGTACAGTTAAAGTTGACAAATAGTTTGAATCACTAACATCATCATTGTAATCTACACAAGTCAAAGTTGTTGCTCCACATGTACCTTTCAAAATTGAAACCCTAGTATCATCATTGTAGGTCGTACCATTATTAGCAGGTAAATCAGAAGAAATCGTAATTTCACCATTTGTTGTAGGCGTATATTTATACCAAACAGATTTAATATTGGTTTTAGAAGCCAAACATATAGCTAAATATGTTCCCGTGTATGTAGGAGTTGTATATGTTCCATTCGCAGCAATATTTGTAGCGTTAGCACAAGTTGTCTGAGCAAAAGAACTATAACCTACCATTAATAAAGAAAATAGTAATAGTTTTTTCATATTGATTAATTAATTATTAGTTTAACGTACAAAATTAAAAAAGAAATTAATATTTCATAATTATTTAACTATCTTTTTCCCATTTACCAACTACTGAGGTAGCTAGGGCATTACCTAAAACATTTGTTGCGCTTCTAAACATATCACAAAAATGGTCAATAGGTAAGATTAAAGCTATACCTTCTACTGGGATTTTAAACATTCCACATGTTGCTGCTACAACCACAAGACTTGCTCTTGGAACACCTGCAATTCCTTTACTAGTCAACATTAAGACAAGTAACATTGTAAACTGTGTTCCAGTATCAAGTGGAATGTCATATGCTTGTGCAATGAAAATACTAGCAAAAGTCATATACATCATACTTCCGTCAAGATTAAATGAATACCCAAGTGGCAACATAAAAGAAACTATTCTATCTTTAATTCCAAACCTTTCTAATTCTTCTGTAAGTTTAGGAAAAACTGCTTCGCTACTCGTTGTTCCAAAAGCTATTATCAAAGGACTAATTATATGATTTAAAAGAGTTTTCATTTTTGATTTTAAGAATATAAAACCTACTAACAACAATACCAACCATAATGTAGTAATTCCAACCATAAAAGAGCCAAAAAACTTAGCATAAGTAATTAATAAATCACCTAAGTCTCTAACAGCAAAAACCCCAGCAATAGCACCAAAAACACCAACAGGAGCAAAATTCATCACATAGTTTACCATTTTTAAAATAATATGTGATGTCTTGTCTAGAGCATTAATAACTGGTTTTGAATAATCTCCAATTGAGGCAGCTGCCAAACCAAAAAAGATTGAAAAAATTACTATTTGTAAGATTTCATTGGTTGCCATAGCCTCTACAATACTTTTTGGAATAATATGCTCAATAAAATTTTGTGCCGAGAAATTTTGTGTTTTTTCAGTGACTTCAGCAGCAGTAGAAACATCAACACCAGACAAACTTAAACCTACACCTGGCTGAAGAACATTTACCCAAAACATACCTATCAAAAGTGATATAAATGACGCTGTAAAAAACCAACCTAATGCCTTTCCTCCTATTCTGCCAACTGATTTAATATCGCCAAGTTTTGCAATACCGACAACAAGAGTTGTAAAAACTAATGGCGCTATAATCATTTGAACAAGTCTAATAAATATTGTTGCCAAAAGTTTAATATAGGTGCTAAATTCTTTTGCTGTATCCTCTGAATAATTATTATGAACAAAAATCCCAATTAGCATCCCAAGTATCATTGCGATTAGAATTTGGAATGTCAAATTTTTAAAAATTGATTTCTTTTGAATTATTTTGGTATTCATTATTGATATAGTTTGTTAAGTAAAAAATAATCTGCAATTACTAATGACGCCATTGCTTCAACAATTGGAACAGCACGAGGTACAACACATGCATCATGTCTTCCTTTGCCTTGTTGCTCAATAAGTTTATTTTGATTGGTTAAAACTTCTTGTTTTTGAATTAGAGTTGCCACAGGTTTGAACGCTACTCTAAAATAAATATCCATTCCGTTTGAAATTCCGCCTTGAATTCCTCCAGAAAGATTAGTTTTGGTCGTTCCATCTTCGTTATACAAATCATTATGCTCACTACCTTTCATTTTTGCACCACAAAAACCACTACCATACTCAAAACCATGAACTGCGTTGATTGAAAGCATTGCTTTTCCTAATTCGGCGTGTAATTTATCGAAGACTGGTTCTCCTAATCCTATTGGAACATTTTTTATAATGCAAGTGATTGTACCTCCAATTGTATCACCTTGCTTTTTTATTTCTTTGATATGTTCTTCCATTTTTTTGGCAGTAGCAAAATCTGGACATCTAACTGCATTGGTTTCAGTTAATGAAAAATCTAATTCTTGATAAGGTTTGTCAATATAAATTTCGCCCACAGAGGAAACAAAAGCATTAATTTCGATTGATGGAATAACTTGCTTAGCAATTGCTCCAGCTACTACTCTACTTACCGTTTCTCTGGCTGAACTTCTTCCTCCACCACGATAATCACGAATTCCATATTTTTTCTCATAAACATAATCCGCATGACTTGGTCTGTAGGTATCTTTTATATGCGAATAATCATCCGATTTTTGATTGGTATTTTCAATGATGAAACCAATTGGAGTTCCAGTTGTTTTACCCTCAAAAATACCCGATAGAAATTTTACTTCATCTTCTTCTTTGCGTTGAGTAACAATCGTTGATTGACCCGGTTTTCTGCGTTGAAGGTCTTTTTTGATTGCATCAAAATCGAGTTGAATTCCAGCTGGGCAACCATCAATAACACCTCCTAAAGCTTCGCCATGCGACTCGCCAAAAGAAGTTAATTTGAAAATTTTCCCTATGCTATTTCCAGCCATAATGTAGTTTTTTAACAAATATAAAAGATTGTTTCAACTAATAAAAGTTAATGTTTTATTTTAATTCTATTGAATTATATAACAATCAGAAAAAATTTTATAATAAATAGACTTTTATGTCATCATAACTTTGTAAAATAGAAATTGAATAATTTAAAAATCAAATTAAAGTTTAAAAATTATGAAAAAATTATTTTTATCTACTGTAATGTTAATTGGATTAGCTTTCAGTACAAATGCTCAGGTTGAGTCAAAAAATGCACTTGGACTAAGATTAGGCGACAATGATGGATTTGGTGGTGAAATTTCATACCAACCTAGATTAACGTCAGATACTCGCTTAGAACTTGACTTGGGATGGAGAAACAGTAATGATGTTGATGCTTTCAAATTGGCAGCACTACACCAATGGGTTTGGAATATTGACGGTGGTTTTAATTGGTATGCTGGAGTTGGAGGAGGATTAGGCTCATGGAAGTATGACAATAACGGAGCTAATGATAATGGATCTTTTTTGTTTGCAGCAGGTGATATAGGAATTGAATATAATTTTGATATTCCGCTTCAACTTTCATTAGATTTTCGTCCAGAACTCTATTTCAATAGTGAAGATTATAGAAATGATAATTTTGGACCAGACATTGCTTTGGGGATTAGATATAGGTTCTAAGAACTTAGATAAAAACATGTTGTTATATGACTAAAAACCTGTCTTCTTTTAGACAGGTTTTTTAGTTAACAATCAACTAATAATTTGTTTTCTAATATTTAACGTTCAATTGTGATTATGATAACATTGGTTTTCTTTATTTGTTAAACTCAAATAGAATGAAGAAAAGAAAACTCGATTTAGCGATTATATCAGATGTCCATCTAGGAACTTATGGCTCACATGCTACAGAACTTTATCATTACCTAAACTCAATAAAACCAAAAACACTAGTATTGAATGGTGATATTATTGACATATGGCAATTCAGAAAATCATATTTCCCAAAAGCTCATTTAAAGGTAATTAAGAAAATAATTGATCTAGCCTCAAAAGGAACAAAGGTCTATTACATAACAGGAAATCATGACGAGTTGCTTCGAAAGTTTAGCGACTCATTCATGGGAAATTTTAGCATCGTGGACAAACTGGTTTTAGAACTAGATGGATACAAAGCTTGGATTTTCCACGGAGATGTTTTTGATGCTTCTGTTCAACATTCAAAATGGATTGCCAAACTTGGCGGTTTGGGTTATGATTATCTAATCTTATTCAATCGTTTTATCAATTGGATTTTAAATAAGTTAGGAAAAGAGCCTTATTCATTTTCTAGAAAAATAAAAGCTAGTGTAAAAAAAGCTGTTAAACATATTTCTGATTTTGAAAATACAGCCACAGAACTAGCCATAGAAAAAGGTTATGAATATGTCATTTGCGGACACATACATGAACCCAAAATAGTGAGAAAAGAAAATAAAAGTGGAAGTGTACTGTATTTGAATTCTGGTGATTGGGTAGAAAATTTAACCGCACTCGAATACAAAAAGAAACGATGGAAACTTTATCGTTATGAAGACTTTACAGAAAAAGAAGAAGACTTATTTGAAATGGATGACTTGATAAATCAACAGCTTGTGGCATCTATAATCTACAAAAAGTAAGATTATTTTAAGACTATACGATAATTTTTGCATGATATTTGCGTTATATATTATTGTATAATCTTAATACTAGTTTTATGAAGAAAATAATTTTATCAGCCATGATGGTTGCAGGATTAGCTTTCAATGCAAATGCACAAGACATTTCAAAAAATGCATTAGGTCTTAGACTTGGTGACAATGATGGTTTTGGTGGAGAAATCTCCTATCAAAGAGGATTAGGTGACAACAACCGACTTGAAGTTGATCTTGGATGGAGAAACAGCAATGATGTTGACGCTTTTAAACTTGCTGGTCTATATCAATGGGTTTGGAATATTGACGGCGGTTTTAACTGGTATGCTGGTGCTGGTGGTGGTTTGGGTTCATGGAAATATGACAAGTATGGTGTAAGCGATAGCGGTACATTCCTTTTTGCTGCTGGGAACATTGGTATTGAATACAATTTCGATATTCCTCTACAAATCTCTCTAGACATGAGACCTGAATTGTATTTCAATTCAGATGAATGGCGCGATGATAATTTTGGTCCAGACATTGCTCTTGGAATTCGTTACAAATTTGACTAATAAAAAAAATCCCGATTTCTCGGGATTTTTTATTTTATAATTATTGGCTTTTTAGAATTTATTTTCACTACAGTATAAGGATACGAAATTACATCTGTTGACATACCTTGAGGTTTTATTTCCTTGGTGTAAACTATTATATTTTCTGGAGTTTCTTCTACCCTTTCGACCGTAATGGTAAATCCTCCATAGTTTTTCTCGCCTAAATTCAAAAGAATAAAATTACTTGTCTTTATATCATCTGATTTTATCTTATGCTTCAAGTTCTCATCACCAATCAACATAGAAATTTCGTTCGGTTCACTTATGATTTCATAAAAATTAATGTTTGCACCACCATTATCTTGAATAGTTAATATTTCATAAAGTGGTTTATTTGCACTGTTTTTTACACTTGAACAAGCAAAGAGAAGAGCAAATAAAAAAAATAAGCTTATTTTATTGATTTTTTTCATGTCAGTTAATTAATGATTTTACATTTGCTAAAGCTCTTTTATACAAATCTTCATATAATGGAAGTATATTTTTTATATCAAATTTTTCAGCTTGAGATAATGCTTGTTTTCTAAACTTTTCTAAGGTATCATTATTTTTTAATATGCTAATAGCTCGGTTAGCCATTTCATCAATATTCCCAACATCGCTTAGATAACCTGAAAAACCATCTAAATTTACTTCGGGAAGTCCACCAGTATTTGTAGAAATAACAGGAACACTCCATGCCATTGCTTCTAGGGCAGCTAAACCAAAACTTTCGGTTTCTGAAGGAAGTAAAAACAAATCTGAATAAGATAAAATTTGATCTATCTCATTACTATTACCAAAGAAAATCACTTTATCCTCAATACCTAAATCAGCTACTAATCGCTCGGCATTTTCGCGTTCTGGACCATCACCTACGAGCATCAACTTGGCAGGTATTTGATTTTGAATTTTAAAAAAAACATTGATTACATCTGGAATCCTTTTTACTTTTCTAAAATTACTTATATGCGTAATTATCCTTTCATGTTTTTCAGCCATTACAGAACGTTGACATGAAATGTGTTTTTCATTTCTAATTTTGTCTAGTTCAATGAAATTTGGAATAACATGTATATCATTTTTTATATCAAAATGTTTTAAAGTATCTTCTTTTAAATTTTGTGAAACAGAGGTTACAACATCTGATTTATTGATGCTAAAAGTTACAGCAGTCTTATAAAAAGGATGTTTACCAACGAGTGTAATATCTGTTCCATGAAGAGTTGTTACCATTGGAATGACTATACCTTCATCCTTGAGCATTTGTTTTGCCATGTAGCCAGCATAAGCATGTGGAATTGCATAATGTACATGAAGAAGCTCTATCTTATGGAGTTTTACCATATCAACAAGCTTGCTAGACAGAGCTAATTCATAGGGCTGATAATGGAATAATGGATATTCTGGAACATTCACTTCGTGATAATGTACGTTATTATTAAGTAGCGCTAATCTAACAGGTTGGCGATAAGTAATAAAATGAATTTCATGACCTCTTAAAGCTAATTCGAGGCCTAATTCTGTAGCCACAACACCACTTCCTCCAAATGTTGGATAACATACAATTGCAATTTTCATTTTTTCAATTTTACCCTACGAAGATAAGCATAAAACATTTAAACTTTTGTTAATAAATATCCATTGATAATAGATTAAAAAAGGAAAAGAAATCATATAATAAAAAATATATTCTGCTTATCTTTATGGAATTGAAAAACAATACTTTTTTATGCTTACAATAGACAATTATCTAGACAGTCATTATATAAACAGAAGCAATTGGCTTAGAGCTGCAGTTCTTGGCGCAAATGATGGCATAATTTCAATATCAAGTCTTGCTATTGGTGTTGCAACTGCAGGAACAGATAGAGAACCAATACTTTTGGCTACAATTGCTGGGTTAGTTGCAGGTTCATTATCTATGGCAGCAGGTGAATATGTTTCGGTAAGTTCACAAACAGATATTGAAAAAGCTGATATAGAACGTGAAAAAATAGAACTCCAAATGATGCCTGATGAAGAATTAAAGATTTTAGCTGAAATATATGAAAAAAGGGGATTAAAAAAAGAAACAGCTCTTCAGGTAGCAAAAGAATTAACCGAACATGATGCATTGGGCGCTCATGTTAGAGATGAATTAGGCATTACTGAAATGAGCCAAGCAAACCCTTTACAAGCTGCATTAGCATCGGGAGCATCTTTTACTGTTGGAGGAATATTTCCGCTATTAGTTACTCTATTAGCACCTATGGATTACATGGAATATTCTTTATACATCTTCACAATAATTTCCTTAATAATTCTTGGAGCTGTTTCGGCTAAAACTGGTGGTTCAAGTATTAGTAAAGCGGTAATTAGAATTGTAATTTGGGGAACAATAGCAATGGGATTGTCTTCTCTAGTAGGTTATGTCTTTGGGGTAAGTGTTTAAAATTTATTTAATTATTGCCTCTTGAATAATTTTTTGAATATCTTCTCTAATGTTTTCTTTCGATAGTTTATTTGGAAGATTACTATCAGGATATGTTCTATTGGAAAGAAAAACATACACAATTCCTGACTCTGGATCAGCCCATGCCATAGTTCCTGTAAAACCCGTATGCCCAAAACTTTTTGGCGAAACACAACCACATGTTGGACCTTCTTTTCCTAATTGTGACTTATCAAACCCTAAACCTCTTCTATTTCCTTCAGCACAATACCAACATGTATTAAAGGTTTCGAATGTTTCGGGTGAAAAATATTGCTTTCCGCCATAATTACCATTCTGTAAATACATTTGCATCATTTTTGCAACATCCATAGCATTTGAAAAAATTCCTGCATGACCAGCAATACCTCCTTCCATCGCGGCTTCCATGTCGTGAACATATCCTTGCAGCAAAGCATAGCGGAAATAAGTATCTACTTCGGTTGGAGCTATTCTATTTATATCAGTTTTTTGCAATGGGTTAAACATTGTATTGTTCATTCCCATCGTTTTGTAAAAATTGTTATAAGTCAATTCATCTAGTTTCCTTCCAGTTGCTTTTTCTAGATATTCCTTAAGAATGATAAAAGTGAAATCGCTGTATTTATATTCTTTTTTTTCTATTAAAGGACTATCAATAATTTTTTTGATGATAGTATCGTGATAATCGTCACGTAGAAAAAGATTTTCAGTAACTTGTTTAGTAAAACCTTCTGTGAATGTTTTTCTGTAATATTTTGTTGATGGTTGGTTAACTGAATCTAATGTTGCTTTGTAAAAAGGTTGCCATGCTTGTAACCTTCCATAATGTGATAGAAGTTCTTTGAATGATATTTCACTTTTATTAGAGTTTCTAAAGCTATGCAACATATCGCCTAATTTAGTCTCTAATGTAACTTTCTTTTTATCATATAGTTGCATCACATTTGGCAATGTTGCAACCATCTTCGTAAGTGAGGCAACATCATAAAGATCGCTATTTTGAACTTTTACAGTTTTATCATAGGTTTGATACCCAAAACTTTTTTGATATACAACTTTCCCATCACGTGCAACAAGTATTTGCATTCCAGGAGCTAGTTTTCTGTCAATTGCCGTTTGAGCAATATTGTCGATTTCAGCTAATTTTTTTGAGCTCATACCAACATTTTCAGGTGTAGAAAATCCAAGTCTATTAAGTTTGGTGGTAGATAAACCATCTCCTGGTTTGAAAGACTCGTTAATAGATACTGGCAACTGTCCTTTTGCATCAACCGTTCCAAAAATGATTTGTGCCGAAACTTCTTGTGATATTATACTATTTTGATAAGAAACAATTAGACCTTTAATTTTACTAAAATCATCAATTTGCATCAATGAATAAGGTTTAGTAAAAACGTCTAAAATGACATCTTTTACGCTCGAAATTTCATTAATCAGCTTGATTTCAGTATCTGTGAAATCATGTTTTTTCCAGGCTTTGTCAGATTTGTGAAAACCAATGATTACTTTATCAAATTCACTTAGAGCAGTTTTCAGCGTATCGATATTTGAAATCTTAACTTCTGTAACATCAGCAAACTTTTGTAAAGTTGACAAAAATGTTTCATTTGTGTCATCGCCAAGTTTTATGTAAGCTATTTTTTGATTGAGTTCTTTTATGGGCAAAATCTCATCATCATTTTTCAGTACGGTAATTGCATTTTCATATAATTTGTATTGCAAATCATCCTTACTTTTCTCATTTAGTTCACTAGATAAACCTCTTAAATCTATTGGTTTATATTTATTCAAACCAGATTTGAATTTATATCTCAATATTTTCTTTACTGATTGTGATAGGCGTTCTTCAGAAATTTGACCTTCTTGATAAGCCATGCAAATTTTTTCGGATGCAAGAGGAACATTTTCTGCAAATAATAGAATGTCATTTCCTGCAAGAAAAGCTTCCAAATCAATATCGCCAGGCTTCTTAAAACTACTTGCTCCTTTCATATTCAGAGCATCAGTAAATATTAATCCATCAAAACCAAGCTCAGCTTTAAGTAAATTGGTTACCACATTATATGACAATGATGAAGGAGAATTTTCTTTACTCTCAAGGCTAGGAACATTCAAATGAGCAACCATAACGGAAACTAATCCTTCGTCAAACATTCTTTTGTATGGATACAATTCCACTTTATCCAAATGCTCTCGACTTGCTGAGACCAAAGGCAAAGTACTATGAGAATCGGTAGCAGTATCACCATGACCAGGAAAATGTTTTCCTGTTGAGAAAACGCCTTGACTTTGTACACCATTCATAAGTGCAATGGCATGTTCTGTAACATTTACTTTATTCTCACCAAAGGAGCGAAATCCTATAATCGGGTTTTTCGGGTTTGTATTAATATCCAAAACTGGCGCAAAATTGAATTGAACACCCATTCGCTTCGATTCTTGTGCCATATTAACTCCAACTTTTTCAATTAGTTTTAAGTCTCTAATAGCTCCAAGAGTCATATTCCAAGGATAGCGGTAAGTAGAATCTAATCGCATGGATAAACCCCATTCTGCATCAATACCAATAAATAATGGAATTTTTGAAAGTGATTGATATTTGTTGGTCAATTTTGCTTGACGATATGGTCCGCCTTGAAAAAATATTAAACCTCCAATCTTATTATTTTTTATTAGTTTTTCAATGGAATTAGTATGTATAGTATCCTTATTAGAATAAGCAGCAACCATAAAAAGTTGTCCAATTTTTTCGTCAAGTGACATACTATTATAAATACTATCAACCCATCTATTTTCAAAATCGGTATCTGGAAAATAGTTTTTACGTTCAGATTTTAAATGAGGAATATAGATTTCATCATCTTCATATATTCCGGCTTTTGCCAATGAAAAACTATTTTTTGAAATTGTCTTTTTAGATGTAGAACAACTGGTCGCCAACGATAGCAACAAAACAAACACAATAATTCTACGAAAAACTCTCATTGATTTTTATTAAAAAAAACGACTATGCCAACTATCTGAAGCTGGAACTTCCCAACTATAATTAAACTCTTCTATTGTATTAACGAGATTATTGAAAACAATAGTATTTGAAGTTACAGCTTTTTCTTTAGCCATTTTTTTAAATTCAATCAATGTTTTGTGAGCAATATGTTCACCTGATTTAAAGGTTACATTCATTTTATCAAGCAAATCAACTTGATATTTTTGCTCAAGACTTTGTATAAATGACACAGATGCATCAATTGAACAGCCAGAAGCAGATTGGACTTCTTGGTTTACTGCAATAATAATAAATCTATTATATTTTGTGATAAATGAAGCCTCAAGTGGCGTGCCATGCGCTGCCCAATTTTCTAGAAAATTTTTTAAATCATTTTCTATTTCGGTCAACTCAGCATCAGAAAACTTTCTGTTGGATTGATATATCCAAATTCTTGAAGTTTCGGGCAAATTATCAAAAGGAATATACATTAGAATGAATGAATTTTAAATTATAAATCTTGAGCATTAGCTATAAGTTCAGCAACATCCAAAACTTTAATTTCGCTTTCTTTTTCTTTAGCTTTCACACCATCTGTCATCATCGTGTTACAGAAAGGACAACCAGCAGCAATGATTTGTGGATTGGTTTCAAGAGCATCTTCAGTACGTTCTACATTGATATCTTTATCACCTTTTTCTGGTTCTTTAAACATTTGTGCTCCACCAGCACCACAACATAATCCATTGGCACGAGAACGCTTCATTTCTACCAATTCAGCATCGAGTTTTTGAATTAAATCTCTTGGTGCTTCATAAATGTTATTCGCTCTACCAAGGTAACATGGATCATGAAAAGTAATTCTTTTTCCTTTAAATTGACCACCTTCGATAGATAATCTTCCTGAGTCTAGTAGTTGTTTTAAAAACTCTGTATGATGAAGAACTTCATAATTACCACCTAGTTCAGGATATTCATTTTTTAAAGTATTAAAACAATGCGGACAAGCAGTTACTATTTTTTTTGCCTCATAAGCATTAAGAACTTCAATATTCATCATGGCTTGCATTTGAAACAAAAACTCATTTCCGGCGCGTTTTGCAGGATCACCAGTACAAGATTCTTCGGTTCCTAGAACAGCAAAATCAACATTTGCTTTATTCAAAATTCTAACAAATGCTTTCGTAATTCTTTTTGCTCTGTCATCAAAACTACCTGCACAACCTACCCAGAACAATACTTCGGGTTGTTTGCCTTGAGCCATCATTTCTGCCATTGTAGGCACGTTTAATACTTCTGACATAATCGTTTAATTTGTTTAACTGGTTATTTGCTTATTCGGTTTTTAATGCAACCAAATCAACAAATAACCGAATTTACTACTCATGATGTTCATCATCAAACACTTGAATGGTTACTTCTTTTTCTACTAAATCTGTAAATTTTCCTCTATAACGAGTTGCCTTTACCAAATGATTGTCTATCCAATGGTAATTTCCTCCTCTTGGTTTTCCAAAAAGAATTCCATGATATTTGAAACCATGTTGTTTTAACCAACGCTCAGTATATTCTCTATGTGCTTCAGTTCTAGATGTGAAAAAGAAAATAATATGACCTTCATCATACCATTTGTTTAATGTTACTAATGCATCTGGATAAACTTCTGCCGTTAGCATTCTTTCTGGTTCTTCATTTGGAATATCATCACAAATAGTTCCATCGATGTCTATCAAATAATTTTTTACACCTTTTGGCAAGATTGGACTTAAATGTTGCCCATTTTGCGTCACAGTTTGCAAGCTTTTTTCAATGTCTTCCGCTTTCATTTTTTACTTTTTATAGTTATCAAATTCATTTGACAAATTCTCAAGCCTCACAAATATGAGAATTCATCTTATTGTTATAATTAATTTTCGTCTTTCCAGTTTAATCTATCCATTTGATTGTACTGCCATGGCGCACCATTATTCTCTATATTTGTCATCATGGCATTCAACGATTGTGGCGCAGCGCTTTGTTCCATAACCAAATAACGACGCATTTCCATGATGATTGATAGTGGACTTATATTCACTGGGCATTCTTCTACACAAGCATTACAAGAAGTACACGCCCATAGCTCTTCTGTGGTGATGTAATCATTCAGTAATGATTTATTATCTGGTACAAAAACACCTTTATTTTTATCAATATTTCTCCCAACTTCTTCTAATCTATCACGAGTATCCATCATGATTTTTCGTGGAGATAATTTTTTTCCAGTTTGATTTGCAGGACAAGATGAAGTGCATCGACCACATTCTGTACAAGTGTAGGCGTTCAATAACTGAACCCAATTCAAATCCTGAACATCTGAAGCTCCAAATTTAGACGGAACAGCATTCTCATCAACTGGTTGTGCTGCAAACGGATCTGCGTTTGGATCCATCATAAGTTTTACTTCTTTGGTAACACTTTCAAGGTTGTCAAATTTACCTTTTGCATTTAAATCAGCATAGTAAGTATTTGGGAAAGCCAACAGAATGTGTAAATGTTTTGAATAATATAAGTAGTTTAAGAAAACCAAAATACCTGCAATGTGCAACCACCAACAAATTCTTTCTATAAATTCAACTTGAGCAATATCTAATCCTGAAAACAAAACATTTAGATGTTTTGATATAATGTTTCCATTATTCATTGCTTGAAATTGTAAATCTGTTGCATTCATTATTAAAAACAATGACATCAAAACTATTTCAAAGTAAAGAATAGTATTTGCATCTTTTCTTGGTGAACCGTTTAAATCATTACTAGCAAAACGTTTCAATTTAATAATATTTCTTCTAGCCCAAAAAATGATAACAGCTACTAGAACAAGCAAAGCTAGTATTTCGAATGAACCAATCAAGAAGCCATAAAATCCACCTAAAAAAGAAAATGCTCTGTGTGTTCCAAATAGTCCATCAATAATTATTTCTAAGACTTCTATATTTATGATAACAAAACCAACATAAACTATAATATGCAAAAAACCTGCTATTGGTCTTTTAACCATTTTTGATTGACCTAGTGCAACCATCATCATATTATTCCATCTAGCAGAAGAATTGTCACTTCTGTTCACATCTTTACCAAGCTTAATGTTACGAATAAGTTTTTTCACATTTATTGTAAAAAAACCAATTCCTATGCTAAGTAAAATGGCAAAAAATAGGTTATCAATATACATCATGATTTCTTCTATTTACTTTATGGTATCGTTTACTGGTGCTTTGTAGGGTTTATTCTTTTTTCCAAACAATGACACATTAACATATCTTGTAGGATTTAAACGCAAATCCTGTAATAATAATTCAAGTTCTTTGGATGTTTTGGTAAAATTAGTATACAACTTGTCATCTTTTGCTAATTTACCCAAAGTTCCTTTTCCAGATTGTACATCAGCCATCAATTTATCAACACTTGACAAAGTATTTTCAAGATTTTTAACCGTTTGTCCTATATTTGCCTTTGCTAACGAATCAGACATTTTTGCAAAATTCGCCGAAGCTTTATCAACATTAGTCATAGTAGAATTCAGCTTAGATTTATTTTCAACAATCATGTCGTTTGTATTTTTGGAAATAGCTTTAAATTCTGCTAATGTAGCATCAAGATTAGCAATGCTGTTTTTTAAATTTTCTTTTGTTTTTGCATCAAGAATTGCATTAACATTTTCCAACATTACATTTGCATTATCGAGAAGCTTAGTAATTTTTTCTTTCAAAGGCTCGATTTGTTTAGCAACTTCTTCTGTTAAACCTAATTTATTTGATGCTACTAAAAAAGTTTTATCTTCAGCAATATTTGTTTCTTTTGAGTTAGGAATAATTGAAATTTCTTTTCCCCCAATTGGAGAAGGAGCAAAAATTTCTGCAACACTACCTTTCGTTAATTGGAAATCTCCTTTTATTTGCAATTCAACAGTAGAAGTCCAATCTTCATTGAGTTTGATTGAATTTACTTTTCCTACTACCAATCCGTTGATTGAAACTGGAGCTGAGTTAGCAAGTCCCAAAACATTATCATATTTAACATAATATGTTTTGTAATCAACGAATAAATCTCTTCCTTTCAGGAAACTATATCCCCAAATGAATAACAAAATTGAGGCAATGACTAATATAGCTGTCTTTATTTCTCTAGAAATTTTCAATGTAAAAAGTATTTTTTATTTCATAAAATTTGACCATAAGGTCTTGTGTGGCAAAGTTAGAACAAATAATTTAAAAAGCTAAATTATTGTTTCAAGGCTTCTTGCACAGAAACTTTTTTACCGTCTTTATAAGCAATCAAAAACGCCGTGGAATATCCTTTTGCTTTTGCATCTTGAAGTAATTTTTTTGCTTCGTTATAGTTTGAAGTATTTCCATACATATAACGATAAATTGCTCCATCAGAAGTCATTGAAATATTGCTCAATCCGTTGAAATTACTAGGTATTAATTCAAGTTTTTTTCCACTAGCCGAAAGTTGAACCTTAAAAATAACTCCCGATGAAGTTGCAACTTCTTCTCTTACTTCTGGTTTACTCTCTGGTTTCTTGATTTCTGGAGTTTTTATTACAGGTTTTGTTGTTGATGGTGTGTCAATTACCTTAACAGGTTCCATTTTTTGAGATGGTTTGGTAATTACATCATCATTTCCAGCACCAAAATATTCTTTTTTATAAGCAATAATAGCATTTGCAATAGACTCGGCTATTTCTTCTTGACCACTTTCAGAGTCTAATTTTGCTCCTTCCGTTGGATTAGAAATAAATCCCATTTCTATAAGTACTCTTGGCATATAAGCTTTGTGCAAAACCATAAATGGTGCTTGTTTTACACCACGACTTTTTTTGCCCATTTCTATAAAGTTCCTTTGAATACTTCCTGCAAGAGCTATACTATTATCCAAATATTCTTCTTGCATCATCGTCATTCCAATCATTGTTTCGGGCTTGTTAGGATCAAAACCGTTGTATTTTTGTTTGTAATCTTTTTCTAGAGTTACAACAGCGTTTTCGTTTTTTGCCGCTTGAAGATTGGAAGCGTTTTTTGACATACCCATTACATAAGTTTCACAACCATCTGCAGCTGTATTAGGGTTAGCATTACAGTGAATTGACACAAAAATGTTTGCATCTGCTCTGTTTGCAATATTGGCTCTTTCTATCAAGTCTATAAACGTATCCGTTTTTCTAGTGTAAATAACATCGATTCCCGAATTTTTTTCAAGAATTTTACCCACTTTCAGCACAACAGCCAAAGCAATATTTTTTTCTACATGACCATGATAAACCGCTCCAAAATCGTGATCGCCATGACCTGCATCGAGAGCAACCTTAAATTTTGACTGAGAAAAAACATTCATCGTCAGAAATAATAAGGAAAAGAATAATGTTTTTTTTGTGTTTATTATTGTAATCATAATTGTTGAAAAAGTTAATTTTATTAAAAACGAAACAAATACAAAATTATTATTTGTTTATTTTTGACCGAAATTATTCATTAAGTTTGCCACGTCAAAAATCGAGCCACATATCTACAAAAATAGTATTAAACATTTGCAAAGAAACTTAATTTATATCGTTTTTTTAACAATTTTCCTAACATTTGGAACCAATAGTCTTTTTGCACAAGAATTAAAAAATAAAGGAAAAAGCTTTCCTGCTAAAAATCAAACGAATACAAAACCTAAAGACTCTTCATCTACAAATATTTTACCTGTTGCAGACGATACTTTAAAACTTGGAAGTATCGAGAAAAAGCCAATCTTGGAGTCAAAAGTCAAATACAAAGCGAAGAAATATGCCAAAATGGATCACAAAAAAAAGCTGATTACATTGTATGATGGTGCTGAGCTGTATTATCAAGATATCGAATTAAAATCGGGGATTATTGTTTTTGACTATCAAAAAAATGAAGTGTATGCTGGGAGAATTAAAGATTCAACAGGAAAATACACTCAGCTTCCTGTTTTTAAACAAGGTAGCAATGTAGTGGAGCCAGATTCAATTCGCTTTAATTACAAAACAAAGAAAGCTTTGGTTTGGAATTCGAGAACAGATCAAGGTGAATTTAAAGTTAAAGCTGCTGTAACAAAAAAAGAAAATGACTCGGTTTACTTTATGAAAGGTGCTCGATTTACAACAGCAAAAGACATTGATAACCCTGAATATTATTTTCAAACCAATAGAGTTAAACTTGTACCTGGAAAAAAAGTTGTCGTTGGCTTAACAAATATGGTCATCGCAGATGTACCAACTCCACTAGCATTACCATTTGCCTTTTTTCCTATTACTGACAAGAGTAAATCGGGAATTATTATCCCATCATACAACGACAGTAATTTAAGAGGTTTTTCTCTTCAAAATGGTGGTTATTATTTTGCATTGAGCGATTATTATGATTTGACAATTTTGGGAGATTACTACACTAACGGAAGTTATGCATACAGGTTTCAATCTTCGTATGGCAAAAGATATCGCTTTAATGGAAATGTAAATGTTCGTTTTGAAAATCTTATTAGTAGTGAAAGAGGTTATCCCGATTATTCACGCCAAAAAATCTATAATATACAATGGTCGCATTCACAAGACTCTAAAGCTAATCCAAATTCGAGATTTTCTGCTTCTGTAAACCTTGGAAGTAGCCAATACTTTAGACAATCACTCAATCAAATCAATGCAGGTTCAGAATTAAACAATACTTTGAGTTCTTCTGTTTCATATTCAAAAACATTTAATACGATTCCGCAGGTGAATATGTCTTTGACAGCTACACATTCACAAAATACAAATACACAACAAATAAACATGACGCTGCCAACACTTCAAGCTAGTGTTGACAGAATTTACCCATTTGCGCCAAAGGATGGAACAAAAAAGGGTATCATAAAAAACATCAATCTACAATACAATCTTAGAGCAGAAAATAGAATCTCTACTTATGACTCTTTGTTCTTTAAACCACAAATGTTTAGAGATGCTAAACTTGGGTTTCAGCACACCATTCCGCTGAGTACAAATTTCAAAGTTTTTAAATATTTTAGTGCTTCATCGTCTGTAAACTATAATGAAGTTTGGTATTTCAAAACAATAAAAAAAGCTTATGACGCAACTCAAAATAAAGTCGTAAGCACCGAAATACAAGGATTTGATGCTTTCAGAACTTACAGTTTTTCATCAAGTTTAGGAACAACCATTTATGGAACTTTCAATTTTGGAGAAAAGAAAAAAATTCAGGCCATCAGACATGTCATGAGACCAAGTATATCTTACAGCTATACTCCAAGTTTTTCTAAATATTATGACACTTATGATCCTGATGGTAGTGGAACTATTCTAAAAGATTATACTCGATTTGAAGGAGGAATGTTTGGTTCACCAGGTAAAAACATGTCAAATAATATTGGTTTTACTCTCAACAATACTTTTGAAGCAAAAGTCACTGATAAAGACTCTACAAAAACAGAACCCAAAAAGATTATGCTTTTGAATAATTTAAATTTCTCAACAAGTTATGACATTACTGCAGATTCTCTTAGGTTAGCACCACTTAGAGTTAGTGGAGGAACACAGTTGTTTAAACAAAAAATGAACATCAACTTTGCTGCAACTCTCGATCCTTATGCAATAAACAATTCAGGAAGAAGAATAGAAAAGTGGAACATAGATAATGGTGGAAGTTTGTTTAGAATGACAAGTGCAAATATGACACTAAATTATTCATTTTCAAGTAGCGAATTAGGAAAAGAAGATAATGAGGCCGGCAAACGCAATGGTGGAAGAAGCGATGATTTGTTTGGTAAAAACGCTGATTTAGGCGACCGTAGAGATAGTCAATTTGATGACAAAGCTGATAGTAAGGAAACAGGTACTGGTCAATTTTATAATTATAAGTTACCTTGGGACATAAATCTTGCTTATGCACTTACCTACTCTAACTCGGCTAGAGAAAATAGAATTACAGGAAACTCGCTTATGGTTTCTATGAATACTGATTTAACTCCTAAATGGAAAATTGGCGTTTCAACTGGTTATGACTTTGTAAATAAAGGAGTTACTTATACACAGCTACGTTTTGAACGAGACTTACTAAGTTGGCGAATGAGCTTCAATTGGGTTCCATTTGGAACAAATGCTAATTGGGGATTCTTTATTGGTATAAAATCTGGTGTATTGAGTGATATTAAATGGGATAAAAGAAGTTTACCCGATAGAACTTTAAGATAAATATTATGAGTTTAAAAAAAATAATCTTTACAGACAAAGCTCCTGCTCCTATTGGACCATATAATCAAGCTGTGCTTATTAACGGAATGCTATACACATCTGGGCAAATAGCTATAAATCCATCAACAGGAGAATTAATTACTACTGATATTGAAACTGAAACTGAATTGGTTATGCAAAACCTAAAAGCAGTTCTTGAGGCAGCAGATATGTCATTTGAAAATGTGGTGAAAACAACCATTTTCATCATGAACATGGCAGATTTTAGCAGAATTAATGCTGTGTATGGAAAATATTTTGATGAAAAAACTGCTCCAGCCAGAGAAACTGTTCAGGTTGCTTGTTTACCAAAAAATGTTAATGTAGAAATATCAATGATTGCTTCTTTATAACTATTCTAGGGCAATGGCATTGAGTAATAATTGAGCTGTTGCTTCATTAGTTGCTAACGGCACATTGTGGACATCACAAATTCTAATTAGCATATTGATATCTGGTTCGTGAGGATGTGAAGAATTTGGATCTTTAAAAAATAGTACCATTTTACATTTTCCTTCTGCAACACGAGCAGCAATCTGAGCATCACCACCAAGCGGACCAGAAAGCATTTTTTTAACTTTTATCCCAACAGCCTCAACTTTTGTTCCTGTTGTTCCTGTTGCAATTAATTTAATGTTTTCATTAGCCAAAAGAGCTTTATTCTTGTTTATGAATTGAACCATATCGGCTTTTTTTCCATCGTGGGCTATTAATGCAATTTCCATTGATATATTTTATTTGAACAAAAATAAAAAAACCATCCTTTACTAATGGATGGTTTTCTTTTTTATTTGTTTAATGCATGATAGGCAATTAATCCATCTATTGGTCTGCGGAGAACATTACCAATTTTTATTCCATATTTTTTTAAAACTTCAGTCAATTCATCTTTCAAGTAGAATGCTATTGAACCAACAAAATGAACAGGAACTTCTTTGTAATTTTCAAACTGCATAATGTAGTTTTCAACAAAGTCTTCCATTTCTGCATATATGTATTTTTTGCAAAAATCAGTGTCTTTATGTTTTATTAAAAACTTGGCAAAAGTGGCTAAATAAGCATTTGGGTTTGGTTCTTTGTAGAGATTATTTTTAATATAATCAGCATCAACATTATACTCTTCTTCAAATTCTTGAGCCAATTCTTTGGGCATTTTATTAAAGTAATAACCTCTTAAAAGATGTCTACCAAAACGATTCCCTGAACAATCATCCATAGCTATATAGCCAAGTGATTGAACTTTTTGATGCAAAACCGTTCCGTCAAAATAGCTGCAATTTGAACCAGTTCCTAGTATGCACACAATTGCTTCTTCATTTTTTGGAGTAGTTGCATAAACAGCCGCATATGTATCTTCATGAACCGAAACAGAAGCCTTGGTAAAATAACCTTTAAAAACTTCTGTTAAAAAATTTTTCATCCTATCTGTCCCACAGCCAGCACCATAAAAATACAGATGGGTTGCTTTGTCTTTATTATGTTCTATATCAAACTTGTCATCAAGACGATTGATGACTTCTTCTTTATCTAGTACTTCAGGATTTAAACCAAGTGTTTGTGTTGTAAACAAAACTTTTCCTGTTTCATCTATAGCTATCCAGTCGGCTTTTGTGGAACCGCTGTCAACAAGTAATTTCATAGTTTTTGGTTTAGTTAGTTTGTATAAAAAATCCTGTAACCAGTTACTGATTACAGGATTTTAAAAGTAATTATATTTTTGAAATGTGAACAGCTAAATCAATTAATTTACTTGAGTAACCATATTCATTGTCATACCAAGAAACTAATTTGAAAAAAGTTGAGTTTAATCCAATTCCTGCTTTTGCATCTACAACAGATGTTCTTGAGTCTCCAACAAAATCTTGAGATACAACATCATCTTCAGTAAAGCCAAGAATTCCTTTCATTTCATTTTCTGAAGCATTTTTCAAAACTGCCATTATATCGTCATAAGTAGTCTCTTTTGCCAGTTTTACTGTTAAATCAACTACTGAAACATCTACAGTAGGCACACGGAAAGACATTCCTGTTAATTTTCCGTTCAATGATGGAATTACTTTTCCAACTGCTTTTGCAGCACCTGTAGAAGATGGAATAATATTTACACTAGCAGCGCGACCACCACGCCAATCTTTTCTTGATGGACCATCAGCAGTAAGCTGAGTGGCAGTTGTAGCATGAACAGTTGTCATCAATCCTTCTAAAATTCCGAAGTTATCATGAATTACTTTTGCTAATGGAGCTAAACAGTTTGTTGTACAAGATGCATTTGATACAATAGTGTCTGTTGGCTTAACTTCTGTATGATTTACACCCATTACAAACATAGGAGCATCAGCACTTGGAGCAGAAATTACCACTTTTTTTGCACCACCTTCAATGTGAGCATTTGCAGTTTCAAGAGTTGTGAAAATACCTGTACATTCTGCAACAATATCTACATCTACATCTTTATCATCCCATTTAATAAGTTTTGGGTCTTTCTCTGCAGTAACTCTTATGTATTTATCATTTACATAAAGTTTTCCATCATTTACTTCAACTTTTCCATTGAATCGACCATGCACTGAGTCGTATTTTAATAAATATGCCAAATGATTTACATCCAATAAATCATTGATTGCAACTACTTCTACGTTATCTCTATTGAAAGTTTCTCTAAAAACAATTCTACCAATTCTACCAAATCCGTTAATTCCTAATTTTACTTTAGACATTTTATTTTTCTTTAAAAATTATTAATATTTATATAGACATAATATCAGACACTCGAAGCAATTCTCTATCAATTTCGTAATGTCCTTTTATGGCTTGCTCTAGTGGAGTTAGCTCAACTTTATCTGCTATAAGTCCAACCATATAATTCGTTTTTCCTTCAAGCAATGATTCTACAGCTTTTACACCTAATCTAGAGGCTAAAACTCTATCAAAACATGATGGTGCACCACCACGCTGCATGTGACCAAGAACAGAAACTCTCACATCATATTCTGGCATGTTGGCATCGAAATAGTCCTTTAGTTCAAATACATTTTTACCTATTTTATCACCTTCGGCAATGACTACTATACTCGATGATTTTCCAGATGATTTACTTTTTTGAAGAGACTCAATTAATCTTTCAAGACCTAAATCTTCTTCGGGAATAAGTATTTCTTCTGCTCCAGCACCAATTCCAGCATTTAAAGCGATGTGACCTGCATCTCTTCCCATAACCTCAACAAAGAAAAGTCTGTTATGAGAGCTCGCTGTATCTCTAATTTTGTCAATTGCTTCTACAACGGTATTTAGCGCAGTATCGTATCCTAATGTGTGACTGGTACCAAAAATATCATTATCTATAGTTCCAGGTATTCCCATTACTGGAAAACCAAACTCTTCGTTAAATACTTCAGCTCCAGTAAAAGAACCATCACCACCAATGACCACTAATGCATCAACACCAGCAGCAGAAAGGTTTTCATAAGCTTTTTTTCTACCTTCTTTGGTCATGAACTCTTTTGATCTGGCTGACTTCAATATTGTACCACCTTTGTTTACAATATTGTTGACACTTCTTGGTCCCATTTCTTTGAAATCACCTTCTATCATTCCTTGATAACCTCGGTAAATTCCAAGACATTCTACATTATAATAAGCACAAGTTCTAACTACAGAACGAATTGCTGCATTCATTCCTGGAGAATCACCTCCAGATGTTAGCACACCTATTTTTTTTATTGTTTTTGACATTTTTTACACTCTTAAAATGTAAAATTAGCAAAGAGAAAGCACAATTCTGCTACTAAAATTATTAAATTAATAATTGTAACGAAATTCAATCGTTTTCGTTGATAAGTTTTTGATTTGCTGAAAATAAGACGTAGGAATTAGTCTTGCTCAGGAACAGCTTCTTGGTTTGGATTTAAATTTTCAGTTGATTTCTTTTTAGACTTATTCTGTTTAGAAGTATTTGAAAATTTCATATTCTCAGGTAGCATAGAATCTTCAACATCTGCTTTTTTTGGGATAACTTCTTCAAGCTTTTTATTTTTGAATACTTTCATCAATAATTCTCTAAATGTATCAAAATCTACTTCGTATGAAATACCTAATCCTTGAGTATAACCAACTCCTTGTCCAATATATGTTAGGTCATTTTCTTTATTAAAAACTCTTAATCGAAGACTTCCATCATCGTTCACTCTATACTGCAACTCTACATCACCAACTATAGCAGACTCATTTACTCCTCCAACTGGAACACCTACTTTACCGTTTATTGTAATTCTTTCATTAATAGTTGAAGAAACCGTAAGTCCAAAACGGCCTGATGATTCAAGTCCTGCAGTTCTATCTGCCATAACAAAATCAGGTGAAATAGACACTTTATCATTTTCTCCATGAAATATTTCATTAAAAACATCTGATGCTTTTTCAAATAAATTATTTGACAACTGATTTTGATTTAAACCTTCTTGACTGAGAAAACCACCTGTTGAAAGTAGATAAAGTGCTTGAGTTTGTCGAGCATCTCTATCATCTAATTTGTATTGCAATTCAGATTTTAATGCCGTTCCTATATTGGGAAAATCGATGCTAAAATCGGGTTCAGGGTTCATAAGATTTCCTTTTATCCCTATGATTACTTCTACATCTACTTTTTTGTTGAATGAAGGATTTTCTAATAACACTCCAGGATTAGCCTTGGTATCATAAACAGCTTCGAGATTCAATATTGCTGCCATAGGATCACCAGTCCAAACAATTGTTCCTCCTTTTTTTACATTGAATTTTTTATCGAGAACACCTCCATATTTAAAATTATATGTTCCCGAATGTGCTATAAAATCTCCCCACATTTCGAACTTACCCAAAGTATTTATTCTAAACAATAGAGTTCCAAAGCCTTTTCCACGCATTCCATGTCCTGAATCTCGATTAAGAATTACCTCAATATCAGCATTATCATTAATTTCAAAGTTAAAATCGAGCTCTAATCCATTATATTTTTTCTCGTTTTTGTTTTTATCATTCTTTTTATCATTACCATTTACAAAAGTTATAAACCCATTATCTTCAGCTCCTTCTGTATCACTAATTGGGATTTTTATATCGGTTCCTTTTTCAGATTCTGCATTGACTTTGATTAGCAAATTATCCGTTGGACCTTTTATAGATGCTATTCCTTTCATGAAAGCTTTTCCAAAATATGCAGCATCTTCATGATCTTGTGTATTCAAAGCTAGTAATCGTTCTGCTTCAACGCTTAAATCTAGTTGCCAATCTCCAAATTGCTTGTGTTTAATATATCCACTCAGTATTCCTGAAGTATTAAATTTGGTGTCTTTAATGGTTGATTCTCTAATTATGAACTTGTTTTCGGTGACATCAACAATTGATTTGTGATCAAACTGGTAATCAACGCCCAGATAAGGTATTGTCATTCCAGCGTCTTCCACAAAAAGCCTTCCGTTATAATCCAATTCATTTACATTACCATTAACACGCGCTGTTCCTGAAGCGAAACCTCTTATGTTTTTTATAACATCTCCACCTATTTTACCTAAAACGCCTAAATTGAACTTATCAAAACTCAAATCAACATCTAAATATGTTTGATTATCAACGACTTCCAAAAAACCATCTGCATCAAATGATTTTACATTTTCGTTATCAAGTCTAGATTTCAGATAAAATCTTTGCAGATTTTCATCTCCTTTTATATCTAAATTGAGTTTACCAAGTGCTATATCATTAACTTTCAAACTATCAATAGATATTGTTGATAGTGGTTTATAAACTTGGCCTTCTTGTTTAAAATCTATAATACCGTTGAGTTTTCCATCAAAATTGAATTTTTCAACATCGGGAGTAACTTTATTTAAGTTTACGTTTTCAAAATTCAATTTGAGGTTCTTGTTTGTTTTTCCTGATAAATCACCATTGAGTTTGATTATCTCATCACCATGTGTCACGGTAATATTATCAAAAAAGAATGATTTCAATTTTTTATCAAAAACTATCCTGTTGGTTTCTTCATCTTTTTCATTCAAGTACCATAAATAATCTTTGAACATCATTTCAGATTTATCAAAACCTACAACATTATTGTTATTTTTATCAATAGTGTGGTAAAGATTTAGATTATAATAATCTTTTCCTTGTTTTCCTCCCTTGAACTCAGTTCTAAATTGAAGGGTATCATTGACGATAGTATTAATCAAACTAAAATCTCTTATTTTATAATACTTTGTCTTAATACTATCGAGTTGTACATAGGATTTGTAGAGAGGATTTCTATTATCAATCTGAAGCAAAATATTGTCAAAAGTATTCTCAAAAGCGACAATTTTGGGCGATGTAAAATCTAATTTGAAATCTTGAGAGTCTGAACTTATATTACCTTTTAAATTAGTGTTAGGTGATAGTGTTATGTCAGGAAAAAATATTTCTACAAACTTGCTTTTTATAGCAAAATCAAAATTCAAATGTTGTCCTTTGATTACTTTGTTTGGTTTATAATTTGCATAAAGGCTTCCTAAAGAATTCTCCACCATTTTTGGGAGTTGAGCAAATTTGAATTTCCCTTTTATTTTTCCATCAATAATATCTGGAGAAACAACAGTTAGATTTCTTTCTCCTTCTTCATCAAAGCTTGAATTTAGATGTAAAACATCAATAAAGTATAAATCCTTTCTATTTTGGTATGAGGCATCGCTAATAGTTACATCTCCTTTGAAAGTATCTAAATCATTGCCTGTGGTCTTAATTGAAACATTTCCTTTAAAAACTGAAATAGAATCATTTACAAAATTTAGCTTTTTCAAATTGGCATAATCAATCTGAGCATTGAAATCTATATTTTTTTCTCTTTTACCTAAATCAACTAATCCATCAAAATCCATGTATAGATTTGGATCATTTACAAAAACTTTTCCTTTGAAATATGGCTGTTTAAATTTACCATCAACTATAATCTTTGAATAGGTGTAACCGTTGTATCGTATCTTGTAGATATCACCAATAAAGGTTGTATTCAAATATTTCTGTTTAAATCCTTCTCCTTCAACATCAATGTTTAACGATACTAAGCCTACATCATTTTGATTTGTAATTGCACCAACATTGAAATTATCTAAAATAACTGTTCCCTTGTATTTGGCCTTATCAATATTATCGATATCATTGATGTATAAATTGGATTCAACTAAACCTAAATCGGAATTCATAACAAAATCAGCATCAATATATTTTTGAGTGACTTCTGTTTTACCAGTAAAATGAAATTGCCCAAGCTTTTGTAACGATGTTGGAAGTTTTTTTCCTAGAACATTTGGAAGCAACTTAACAAGATTGTTATAATTTGAAGTAATTTTATCAAAATCACCTTTCATAAAAAACTTTCCTGGACTTCTCGGAAAAAGGTTTTTGAAATTAACATCACCAACAATTATAGAATTATTGCTATCAACTAAATACAAATCTGTAGCATAAAAATCATTTAGAGTTCCCTTTAACTTTGATTTTAGGTTGAACGTTTGGTTTTTTCCCATTTCATCGTAAAAGTATCTGATGTCATTAGTAGCAACTACTCCACTATCAATTTTAATATCAAACAAGACTTTGTTATTAAAATTACTAAAGTCTTTTCTTTGATAGTTTAGAGCAACATCACCTCTCAGAAAAGATTCTTTTGTTTTTAGTTTCAGTTTTTGAAGTTGAATGCTCTTTTTTGTATAACTAAAATTAGCTTGAAGATTTTCAACAAAAGCACCTCTGTAATCTTTAAAGGACATTTCTTTAATAAATGTTGTCACATTTGGCCCTTTAATTTTAAAATCTTGTAAGTGAGTATTTAACTTGGTGAAATCCGCTTCTTTTGGAGATGGTTTATTTTGGTCAACCATCAATAATCTACCGTTTGTGATATAAGCATTTTTTGAAGTCAATAAAAATTTACCCGAACTTGGCTTACCATCATCAAAAGCAGCAACAAATTTATCAAGGTTTGTTTCCGTTTCATTTTTGTAATGAACAATATTCAAATTCAAATTATCCAACCATAAATCGCCAAACAACAATTTCCCATCCATCATTTTTTTGACATCAAGAATATTTGTTTTTATTCTGCTAGAATAAATTAGAGTATCTTTATGATGATCAAGAACTAAGACTTTTTTCAGTTTTACACTTCCAAAAATTGTAATTGCAACCTCTTCTATTTGAATATTTGTGCCGTAATCTTTATTAAGTTTTTCAGTGGCATAATGAGCAATTTTTGTTTGGACTACAGGTAAAGTGAGTGCTATGGATATAGAAATCAACAAAAAAAGAAGCAACAAAAGCACACGTAATGAGTACTTTATAATTTTTTTTCTAGTGCTATGTTTCTTATTTTTTTCCAAACAAAATTATGAATCGGGAAGATAATTTCCTCTACAAAAAGCGTATTTTTGCCCTAATATAAATATATGTCAAATATAAATCAAAATTTGTGCCTTTTATGCAACAAAATGAAGTTTTTATACTAGCAATTGAAAGTTCATGCGATGATACTGCAGCAGCAGTTTTAAAAAATGATAGAGTTTTATCAAATATTGTTGCCCGACAAAATATTCACGAAGAATATGGTGGCGTTGTTCCAGAACTTGCTTCGAGAGCACACCAGCAAAACATTGTTCCAGTGATAGATGTAGCGTTGAAAAAAGCTGGAGTTAGAAGAGAACAACTTTCTGCTATTGCATTCACTCAAGGTCCAGGATTAATGGGTTCATTACTGGTTGGAACATCTTTTGCAAAATCACTTTCTATGGCGTTGAATATTCCGTTGATAGCTGTAAATCATATGCATGCTCATATTTTGGCACATTTTATTGACGAAGAAGGATTTGACAAACCAACATTTCCTTTTTTAGCTTTGACTATTTCTGGTGGACATACACAAATTGTTAAAGTAAACGATTTTTTCGATATGGAAATTATCGGTGAAACAACTGACGATGCCGTTGGCGAAGCTTTTGACAAAACAGCCAAAATATTGAATTTACCTTATCCTGGTGGACCATTGATTGATAAATTTGCCAAAGAAGGAAACCCGAAAAAATATTCGTTTACCAAACCTAAAGTTGACGGTTTGAACTTTAGTTTTTCGGGGTTAAAAACGCAGATTTTATATTTTGTCCAAAAAAACACAGCTGAAAACTCTAATTTTATTGAGGAAAACAAAGCCGATATTTGTGCTTCGGTACAGCAAATTATCATAGATATTTTGATGGATAAACTGAAACTAGCTGTAGCCGAAACCGGAATTACTCAAATTGCAATTGGCGGTGGAGTTTCTGCCAATTCTGGTATTAGAGAAACACTGAAAAATGCCGAAGGAAAATATGGTTGGAAAACTTTTATTCCTAAATTTGAATACACAACGGATAATGCTGCCATGATAGGAATTGTTGGCTATCAAAAGTATTTACACGATAAGTTTGTGGATCAATCAACTGTTTCCAAAGCAAGAATTGAGTTTTAAATCATGCAACTATTCTACAATCCAAATATCACCGAAACCGCAACTTCTTTTGTTTTTGACAAAGAAGAAAGCAAACATATTATTAAAGTATTACGCAAAAAAGAAGGCGATATTCTGTTTGTAACTAATGGTTTTGGCTACTTGTTCACTTCAGAAATCACAATAGCTTCGGATAGTAAATGTACCGTAAAAATCAACTCGTTTGAAAAGCAAGAAAAATCAAAATTCCATTTACATCTTGCCGTTGCACCAACCAAAATGAATGAACGCTACGAATGGTTTCTTGAAAAAGCTACTGAAATTGGCATTCAGGAAATTACGCCAATCATTTGCGAACATTCTGAAAGAAAAGTAATTAAAACCGATAGATTTCAAAAGATTTTGGAAAGCGCAATGAAACAATCGCTACATTATTATCTACCAAAACTAAACGAACCAATTGCTTATAAAGATTTTATCAAAAAAGGTTTTCATGGTCAAAAATTCATCGCACATTGTGAAGAAACCGATAAAAAATCTTTGAAAAACGAATTAGAAAATGGCAAAGATGTTACTATTTTAATTGGTCCTGAAGGTGATTTTTCTGTTAAAGAAATCCAATTAGCGGTAGAAAATTCATTTATTCCTGTATCTTTGGGTAACACGAGATTGCGAACAGAAACTGCTGCTGTTGTTGCATGTCATTCGGTTGTTTTTGCTAATGAATGTTAGATTTAAAAATTTATGAAGAAATTACAACTCCTCTTATTACTGATTACTTCACTTGGTTTTTCGCAAGAAATCGCGCTATTAAAATACAGTGGTGGTGGCGATTGGTATGCAAACCCAACTTCGCTTCCTAATTTGATAAAATATTCCAATCAGACCATCAATACAAAAATCAAATCAAAACCAGCTACTGTTGAACCTGGAAGTCCAGAAATATTTAGTTATCCTTTCGTTCACATGACAGGTCATGGAAATGTAGTTTTTAGTGATGCTGAAATAATCAATTTGAGAAACTATATGCTTTCAGGAGGTTTTTTGCATATAGATGACAATTATGGTATGGATGAATACATTCGCAGAGAAATAAAACGAATTTTTCCTAACAATGAGTTGTTAGAAATCCCTGCGAACCATCCAATTTTTCAAAAACCAAATGTTTTTTCTGGTGGTTTACCAAAAATCCATCAACATGACGGAAAAAGACCTCAGGCATTTGGTATTTTTGAGAACAATAGATTGATTTTGTTGTACACCTATGAATGTGACCTTGGCGATGGCTGGGAAGATACCGAAGTTCATAATGATCCTAAAGAAGTGAGAGAAAAAGCACTGAAAATGGGTGCAAATATTTTATACTATATCTTTAATTACTAGAACTATGACTTCAAAAACTATAGCAATGGGAATAGTGAAAGCAGTATTAATTCTGCTAGCCTTTGCTTTGATCGCGCTGTTTATTTACAACATTCAAACGGTGTTGTTATATCTGATAGTTTCATTAATTTTTGCTTTGGTAGCCAACCCTATTGTAGAATTTTTTAGAAGAAAATTGAAATTTTCAAACACATTAGCGGTAACTACAACAATGATTTTGTTCATCTTATTAATTATTGGGATAATTTCAATGTTCGTTCCACTCATTTTATCACAAAGTGAAAATTTATCATTGGTCAACACGAATGCTATTCAGAAGAATTTCATCGAACTTACAAATCAAATAAATCAATATTTGACAAGCCACAATATAGATGGTAAAAAATTTTTAAACCTTGAAAAAATTGCTTCAAAAATAAACTTTGCCGTTTTTACAGATTTTTTCAATTCTATTTTATCAACGATAAGTAATCTAGGAATGGGATTGGCTTCAGTATTTTTCATTACTTTTTTTCTTTTAAAAGACAAAGTCATGTTTTTGATTTCTGCAAAGAAAATATTGCCAGATGAACACGAAGATCAAATTTTGAATTCGGTTGCAAAAATCAATGAGTTATTATCAAGATATTTCATTGGATTATTATTGCAGTTGTTTATCATTTTCATCATGTATCTTATCGTACTGTTGATTTTTGGTGTAAACAACGCTTTAATCATTGCTTTTTTATGCGCAATCTTAAATATCATTCCATATATCGGACCGTTAATTAGTTCCGTTCTAGCAGCAATTTTAACCATGTTGAGCCACATTGGTGGAGATTTTCAGTCGGACACTTTACCGTCAACAATATATGTTTTAATTGGTTTTTTTGTTGTGCAAATGATTGATAACAACGTTTCACAACCGATAATTTTTTCTAAAAGTGTCAACTCTCATCCGCTAGAAATCTTTTTAGCAATATTGATTGGAGGTTTTATTTTTGGAATAACCGGAATGATTATAGCCGTTCCACTTTTGACAATCATCAAAGTTGTACTCAAAGAATTTTTTCCAGAAAATAGTTTTGTGAAAATCTTTACCAAAAACATTTAGTTTGAACACCGACATTTTAAAAGAAGAAATTCAGGAATTTATTGTTGAAAACAGCAATGCTGACGTGGCAAAATTAGCATTGCAAAAAAATCCTTTTCCGAATATTATTTGGAGTGATATTTTGTCGCAAATAGCAGCCAAGCAGAAAGCGAAAAACAAACTTGATACTTGGTTCAACACTAAAAACATACTCTATCCAAGTAAAATTTCGATAGAACAAACCTCTTCTGAAAAAACAGCTCAGCACAAAGCTTCATTGATTGAAGGCAAAACATTAATTGATTTGACTGGTGGTTTTGGCGTTGACGATTATTATTTTGCTAAAAACTTTGAACAAGTTATTCATTGCGAAATGAATGAAGAACTGAGCAAAATAGTTTCGCACAATTATTCAATTCTAAATTTTAGCAATATCCAATGCATTTGTGGTGATAGTACGCAAATATTGAAAGAACTGAACAATAAATTTGATTGGATTTACATTGATCCTTCTAGGCGAAATGATGCCAAAGGAAAGGTTTTTATGCTTCAAGATTGCTCACCAAATGTTCCCGAATTACTCGATTTCTATTTTGAATTTTCTGAAAACATAATGATAAAAACAGCTCCGATTTTAGATATTTCTGCTGGAATTTTGGAATTGAGAAACATTGCCGAAATACATATCATTGCACTTGAAAACGAGGTAAAAGAACTGCTATTCTTATTGAGAAAAAAAACTGAACAAAAAATTAAAATAATTGCAACTAATTTACTGAAAGACAATAAAGAAACTTTTAATTTTGTCTTAGAAAAAAATTCACTGCCAGCAAGTTTATCTACACCAAAGAAATACATATACGAACCCAATGCTGCCATAATGAAATCTGGTGGATTTGATGAGATTGCAACACAATTTGGAATTGAAAAACTACACCAACATTCGCATTTGTATACTTCAGATTTGCTTATTGATTTTCCTGGTAGAGTTTTTGAAATTCAAAATTCGTTTGAATATAATAAGACAAATATGAAAGCTTTTCTTGAAAACCAAAAGTCTAATATAACTACAAGAAACTTTCCTGATAGCGTAGAAAACATTAGAAAAAAATGGAAAATAAAAGATGGAGGAGATTTATATACTTTTTTGACAACTGACTTGAATAATTCCAAAATAGTTTTACTTTGCAGAAAAATTTAAACGAAGATGAAAAAGATTTTTTACATACTATTTTTACTTTCAACAATATATACATTTGGGCAAAAACCCTGTGAAATTGATACAGATGTTAAAGACAGTTTAGGAACTTACAAAGCCACAAAATCCTACCAAATTTTTGAACGCAGTTTTGCAGGAAACAGCACAAGAATTTTCTTTTCATTAGCCAGTGATAATGGAATCATTGTCTTAGATTTTCAATTGATACAACAAAGCGAAGAGTTTATTAAAGCTTTTTGCCTCGACAAAAACTCAAAATTATATCTTCAGCTCAACAACGGAAAAATAGTAACTCTACTTCATGCTGGAAAGGATACGTGTGGAACATTAGTGAGAAATGAAAAAGGAAACGTAAGGCTAACGCATGGAACTTTTGTTTTTGCTAGGGAAAACTATGAAGATTTAAAGACTTCAAAGGTCACTTTCATGCGTATTTTAACTAACGGAGAAACAACTGATTACCCATTCAAAACAGAATTTGTATCTGAACTTGACAATAACAGATATGAACCTGAAAACTATTTTATAGATTATTTAAAATGCATTGAAAACTAATTGCATTTCCATTTTAAATTATAAATTTTATCTTTATTACTGCCTTTTAAATTATAATGCCACCATTCTGAATCAAATGATTTAAAGTTGTTTTTAAGCATTATTTCTTTTAGGAGTAATCTGTTTTTTAAAATATTTTCGGGTAAGTTTAGGTAATTGTGTGAAGCTTCCTCTCCAAAAAAGTCAAATTTTGTTCCCATATCTAGCTCAACTCCAAGTGAGTCGACAAGAGTAATATCAACTGCTCCGCCACGATTATGAATAGAACCTTTTTTTGGATTAGCAACATAATTGGCATCTGGAACAATTTTCCACATTTTCCTTTGGATAGATTTTGGCCTATAGCAATCATAAATTTTAATTCTATAACCCATAGCCATAAACTCTTTATTTGCTTCTAACAAATGCTTTACCGTTTTAGCTTGAAGAAAACATTCCGCGCATGGATAAACACTTTCTTTTAAAAAGTTGTCACTTGTTGCATATTTCATTTCAAAAACAAAATCAGAACTAAAATTCTTCAAATTCACAAATGCAGATGTATCAATTTGCAATTCTATATTTTGCTGTTCAGGAGTAATTTTAGAATCGAGATATTTTGCTTTACAAGAAAACAGTAAAAGTGTCACTACTAACAAAAAAAAGTTTTTTTTCATGGTAAATTACTCTTCAGGAAAAACAACTTCTCCCTGCCATTGTGAGAAACCTCCAAGTAAATTATAGGTGTTTTGAAATCCTAACTGATTCATTATGCTACAAGCCTGAGCACTTCTTCCTCCAGCTTTGCAGTACACATAATAATTCTTGGTTTTGTCTAATTCTTCAACTTTATATACAAAACCTTGTCCTTTGTATATGTCAATATTAATTGAGTTAGGAATAATACCATCAGCGCATTCATCTTCAGTCCTAACATCGAGAATTAATGCATTTGTATCGCTTTGTAATTTTTCAACCCAATCTTTTTGAGATAAATCCATATCGTTTTTTTTCAACAAATATAACACCTACTACTCTATTCACGTTTGTTTTCATTAAAGAAATAAATTTTAACAAAAAAATAACATGATGTTTGTATATACAAATAAAAAACATACTACATTTGTACCTACAAATATCAACGATATCAAAAATGAAAATTGAGGATATTATTAAAACAAAAGTTGAACTTGATGACAGCAAAAAAGTCATTCTAAATATTCTGTACACACAAAGTATTGTAACGGAAAAAATGAATGAAATTTTGAAACCATTTGATTTGTCAGGTGAGCAATACAATGTTTTGAGAGTTTTACGTGGGCAAAAAGGAAATCCTGCAAACATGTGTGATATTCAAGAAAGGATGATTACCAAAAACAGTAACACTACTCGATTGATAGACAAACTATTAATTAAAGAATTGGTTACAAGAGAAATTTGCCCAGTGAATAGAAGAAAAATGGAAATTAAAATTACCGAAAAGGGGTTGGAACTTCTAACAATACTTGACCCAAAAGTTATTGAAAACGAACGTCTATTTTCCAATAATCTTCAAGAAAACGAACTGAAACAATTAAATAATTTATTAGAAAAATATAGAAAATTAGATAAATAATTATGAGCAATTTTATAGAAAATGCTAACTGGCGTTATGCTACAAAAAAATTTGATACAACAAAAAAAGTTAGCGAAAAAGATTTAGAAGTATTAAAGGAAGCGATAAGATTATCTGCATCATCATTTGGTTTACAGCCATATAGAGTTTTAATCATTGAAAATCCAGAATTGAGAGCCAAACTTCAAGGTGCTTCATGGGGTCAAGCTCAAATTGTAGAAGCATCACATTTGATAGTTTTTGCAAATATTACAAATTTTGGTGATCAAGAAGTCGATAGTTACTTTGATAATTTAACCAACACTCGTGAGATTGAAATGGAAGCTGTTCAAGGTTATAAAGATTTTGTAAAAAACTTTGTGAATACATTACCTGTTGATGCTAAAAATATCTGGACTTCAAAACAAACTTACATTGCACTAAGCAATCTATTAAATGCAGCAGCAGAATTAAAAATTGATGTTACGCCTATGGAAGGATTTGAACCTCAAAAATACAACGAAATTCTTGGTTTAGATAAACTTGGGCTAAATGCATCCTTAGTAGCAACTATTGGATACAGACACGAAGATGATGGTCTTCAACATTTGAAAAAAGTAAGAAAATCAGAAAAAGAATTATTTTTAACTTTATAAAACTTAAATTATGAAAACAATTAAATCATTAGCATTAGCATTGTTACTAATTGCCGGAACAACTTTTACACAGGCTCAAAACAAAAAGATAAATGTTGAAAAAAGCAACATTACATGGGTAGGTAAAAAAGTTACTGGAGAACATACTGGAACTGTAAAATTTAAAGAAGGAATTTTGGTGTTTCAAAAAGGAGCTTTAAAAGGAGGTAGTTTTACTGTAGATATGACTACAATTGGCGCGACAGATTTGTCTGGAGATTGGAAACAAAAACTTGATGGACATCTTAAAGCGGATGATTTTTTTGGAACAGCAAAATTTCCAACTGCGACTTTAGAATTCAAAAAAATTGGTTCAAAAGGTAATGGTGTTTACTCTGTAACTGCAAATTTAACAATTAAGGGAATTACTAAACCAGTTACTTTTGATATTACTGTAAACGGGAATACAGCAACTTCTAACTTTAAAATTGATAGAACTAAGTATGATATAAAATATGGTTCTGGAAGTTTTTTCAGTGATCTAGGAGACAAAACTATCAATGATGATTTTGAAGTTAGTGTTAAATTAGAGTTTTAATTAAACCCTCTTGATAAAAAAAGCCTTTCATTTGAAAGGCTTTTTTTGTTGTTTTCCAGCGCTTTAAATAACTTTATCTAAATTAAAAAATAACACTTCGGCAAAACGAATGATTTGACTAAATTTACGACCATATTAAGTTTAAATGAAAATAGCAGTTATCGATAACTACGACAGTTTTACCTATAATTTAGTTCATTATCTCGAAAAACAAGACGCAATGGTTACTGTTTTTAGGAACAATGAATTAGATGTGGAGGAATTAGAAGATTTTGACAAAATTCTTCTATCTCCTGGTCCGGGATTACCGAGTGAAGCAGGAAGTTTATTAGAAATCATTGAAACTTACCACAAAACAAAACCTATTTTAGGGATATGTCTTGGTCATCAGGCAATTGCAGAGTATTTTGGAGCAAAATTAGAAAACCAAAAATCTGTTACTCACGGACAATCTGATGAAATAACTATAATCACAAAAGACGAGATACTCTACAAAAATTTATCAAACCAAATTACTGTTGGCAGATACCATTCTTGGGTAGTTTCTCATGAAAATTTCCCAGAAATTTTAGAGATAACTTCTATCAATAAAGACAATCAAATCATGTCGCTTCGACACAAAAATCACGATGTCAAAGGTGTGCAATTTCATCCAGAAAGCATTCTAACTACTCAAGGCGAGGCAATAATAAAAAATTGGCTCGAGTAATTAAAACATGAATTAAAAATTCATATAAATACACTTAATTATTTGATATTAAATTAAATAAGCATTTTGTATAGATTTTTTCTATCAATCAAAAACTCTTAATTTTTTGTTAAATAAAAATTAAACAAACGTTTAATTTAAACAAATGTTTAATTTTGCGTAGTTTTAAAAGAACATAAAAACGATGTCATTACTAAACGAAAAACAAATTGAAATAATAATTGCAGCCGAACAACTTTTTGCTGAAGAAGGTTTTGATGGAACATCAGTTCGTGATATTGCAAAAGTTGCCAATGTAAACATTGCAATGATTTCATATTATTTTGGTTCGAAGGAAAAATTACTAGAATCACTTCTACTCTACCGTGTGAATAGTATGCGATTAACTCTTGAAAGTGTTTCGCAAGAAAATATTTCTCCAGTTGAAAAAATGAATAAGCTGATCGCAACTTATGTAAAAAGAATTCACGCCAACCGTTGCATTTACCAAATCATCCATTTTGAATTGAGTAATAAAAAAAGAGAAATCAATTTCAAAGAGTTTATTCAACTAAAAAAAGAGAACTTAGGATTTATTGAAGCTATTGTAAAAGAAGGTCAGGAAAAAGGAATTTATTCAAAAAATGTCAATACTCCGCTTTTACCAAGTATAATAATTGGTAGTTACGTTCATTTCCAAATGAACAAAGTTTACTACGTAGACTTACTTGCTCTAGACACCGAAGAAAAATATGAAACTTATATTATGGAAGTTCTTACTCCACATATTCAAAAAACCATAAATGCCTTATTAACCTATGAAAAATAAACTAAGTTCAATCCTGGTTTTATTGCTGTTTTATAACACAATTACTGCACAAGAGCATAAGTTACTTTCTCTAAAAGATGCCATTTCAATAGCTGTTTCAAATAGCAATGAGGCTCAACTTTCTGATATAAAAGTTACTACAGCTAAACTAGAATTAGAGACTATGAAAAATAATCAGTACCCAAATGTTAAAGTTTCTGGGCAATGGTTACAACTTACTCAAGCTGATGTTAACTCAAAACTAAACTCGTCAAATAACTCAGGTAATAGTTCATCTAGTAATTCTTTTCCTGAAGTTGAACAATTAATACTAGGTCAAGTAAGTGCGAACATGCCTGTTTTTAGTGGTTTCAAATTAAAAAACAGTATTGCAGCATCCAAAAAGCTTTATGAAGCAGCAAAGTACACAAACAATCACTCAAAAGAGCAAATAGGCTTACGTGTTGTTGAGCTTTTTTCAAACTTATACAAGGCACAACAAATGCAAAATCTTTTAGAAGATAATCTTAAAAGTGCTCATCAGCGTGTGTTAGATTTTCAAGCCATGGAAGATAATGGTCTTATTGCACACAATGATTTACTAAAAGCTCAACTTCAGGAATCTAATACTCAATTGGCACTTGAAACATCAAAAAAAAATGTATCTGTAGTTAATTATGAACTGAATACTTTTTTGAAACTTCCTGAAAACACCATTATAGACATTGATATTGATGCTGTAAAAAAAGAAATGAACAACAACAAAAGCATGCCATTCAATGGTAATAGAAATGATTTATCAGCTTTACAATTACAGCAGGAAGCTTCAGAAAAAGCAATTAAAGTTGCACAAGCCAACTATTATCCATCGATTTCAATCGTTGGTGGGTACATTGCCTTTAACATAAAAAATGTATTAGAAGTTTCGAATGCTATGAATATTGGAGTTGGATTATCATATGATTTATCAAATATTTTTAAGAATAAAAAAGAAGTTAAACTTGCCGAAAGTAAATCAAATGAAATAAAGCAAGCCACATCAATACTTTCTGATAGAATTAAAGAAGAAAGTCATGAAGCAGAAGAAAATTACAAACTATCTTTAAAACAAGCCATAGTTTATGACAAGGCCGTAGAGCAAGCAGCAGAAAATTATAGAATTCTAAAAGATAAATTTGACAACGGAATTGCAACAACAAACGATTTATTAGAAGCCGATGTAGAAGATTTGAAGGCAAAAATAAATCAAGCACTTTCCAAAGCTGATGTTGCTCAAAAATATTACGAATTACAATTTACTACCGGAAAATTATTATCATCACTAAATATCGTTCAAAACTAAAGTACTAACCATGGAAAAAGAGAAAAAAAATAACAAAAAATTTCAATTACTATTTTTAGTAATAATTGCAATAGGATTGTTTTTTGGAGTTTACAAATACATCCAAAGCCAAGCTCACGAAACAACAGATGATGCACAAATTGAACGAAACATGAGTCCAATAATTCCTCGTGTTGGTGGATATGTAAATAAAATTTATGTTCAAGATAATGATTTTGTAAAAAAAGGCGATACACTATTCACAATAGATAACAGAGATTATTTAGTAAAATTGGAAGATGCAAATGCGGCTCTTCTTGCAGCCGAAAATTCTTTTGAAGCAGCAAAAGCAGATATTAGTAGTGCTACAGCAAGCATTTCGGTTTCTGATGCAAATGTGCAATCCGCAGGAAGTTCCATCGAAAATGCAAAGGTAAAATTATGGCGCGCAACAAATGATTTCAATCGTTTTGAAAATTTGTACAAAAACAAATCAATTACAAAACAACAATATGAACAAGCTTTAGCGACAAAACAAGAAGCTGAAAATCAATTGAAAATACTTCAACAACAAAAAGCTGCATCTGCTTACCAAAAGAAAGTTGTAGAATCTAAATCTGCTGTGTCAAGTAAACAGACTGAAGTAGCTGGTGCAAACATCAAAAGAGCAAAAGCTGCACTAGAAGCTGCTAAACTAAATCTTGAATATACAGTGGTTACAGCTGCTGTTGATGGTCAAGTTTCCAGCATCGACATCCAACCAGGACAAATGGTTCAACCTGGTCAATCATTATTTTACATTATAAATAATGAGCAATCGTGGGTTGTTGCTAATTTTAAAGAAACTCAATTAGATAAAATGAGAGTTGGACAAAAAGTAACTTTGAAAGTTGACGCGTATCCTGATGATAAATTTGAAGGCGAAATCACTTCTTTTTCACCAGCAACCGGAGCTCGTTTCTCATTATTACCACCAGATAACGCAACAGGAAATTTTGTTAAAACGATTCAACGTCTTCCAGTAAAAATTAGCCTTACTGCGAATAACGATAAGGAAAAAGTAAAATTACTTCGTCCTGGAATGAATGTAGAAGTTGATGTCCATTTAAAATAAAGATGAAACAACCAGTTGTTCAAGAAGATTTAATTGAATACGGTTTCCGAAGAGTTATTATTACAATTACTGCGGTATTGTGTGCTCTTTTGGAAATTGTTGATACAACCATTGTCAATGTTGCGCTAAATGACATGCGAGGAAGTCTTGGCGCTTCTTTAACTGATATTGCTTGGGTAATTACTGCATATGCCATTGCAAATGTAATAGTAATCCCTATGACTAGTTGGCTCTCACAACAATTTGGTAGAAGAAACTATTTTGCTGCATCAATAATAATATTTACAGTTTCATCATTTCTTTGTGGAAATGCTACCGATATTTGGGAATTAATAATTTTTAGATTTATCCAAGGTCTTGGTGGTGGTGCATTATTAGTTACTGCTCAAACAATTATTACAGAAAGTTACCCCGTTGAAAAAAGAGGAATGGCACAAGCCATTTATGGAATGGGAGTTATCGTTGGCCCAACACTTGGTCCACCACTTGGCGGTTATCTTGTAGACAACTATTCTTGGCCTTATATTTTTTACATTAATATACCTATTGGAATTGCGGCAACTATTTTAACATTAACCTATGTTAGAAGTCCAAAATACAGCGAAAAACTAACTGCTAATCAGGTGGATTGGTGGGGAATTGTTTTTCTATCAGCGTTTATCGGTTCACTGCAATATGTTTTGGAACATGGTCAACAAGATGATTGGTTCAATGATACGACGATTACTACACTAAGCATCATAAGCTTTCTTGGTCTTTTCTTTTTCATTTGGAGAGAAACAGTTTATAAATATCCAATAGTTAATCTGAAAGTTTTAACAGATCAAAACCTTAAAATAGGTACAATTATGTGCTTCATTTTAGGATTTGGTCTATATGGCTCTACTTTTATTATTCCAATATATACTCAAGCAATTTTGGGTTGGACAGCTACTGACGCTGGATTACTATTAATTCCTAGCTCATTAACTACGGCATTTATGATGCCAATAATTGGTAAACTAATACAAAAAGGTGTGCCACAAAATTATATGGTAGCAGTTGGTTTCTTCATCTTTTTCGTTTTCACATTCTGGATGCACAATGTAATTACGCCTGATACAGGAAGTGAACATCTATTTTGGCCATTAATTTTTAGAGGAATTGGTTTAGGATTACTATTTGTGCCGATAACAACACTTTCTCTTTCAACCCTAAAAGGTAAAAGCATCGGCGAAGGTGCAGCCTTTACTGGTATGATGCGCCAACTTGGTGGTTCATTTGGAATTGCTATTATAACAACATATATAGCACGATTTAGTCAACAACATCGTGTAGACTTAATTGCAAATATTGATGGTGCAAAAACAAATGTTCAGGAAAGAATTTACATGCTACAACATGGTTTTATGGCTAAAGGTTTTAGTCCAAACGAAGCACTAGACAAAGCTCATAAAATACTTGACTTGTCTGTAACAAAACAAAGTACAGTTATGTCATACATGGATGTTTTTATGTATTTAGGTTTACTGTTTTTATTGTGCATTCCTATAATACTTTTAGTAAAAAAAGGAAAGGGAAAAATCGACATGAGTGAAGCTATTCACTAATTATAACATATTGTAAAACAATTTATTAACAAAACAAACAAATTTAAAATAGTTTTAGTAATTTTGGGTAACTCACTTTAAAATTCTGTAATCATGGGGCTATTTTTAAATCGCGAAAGCAAAATTTTACATGACATTTGTAAAAAAAGTGAATATCATAATAACGATATTTCAAAAGAAATAAATGAATTGTTAGATGAATTAAAATCAGAATATGAAGAAAATAGACTGGTTTTAAAAGAGTTTAAAACTTTTGTAAAAGGAATTAAAGGAAAGTTAAATCCTGAGGACGAAATCAAGCTAACAGAATTTACAACTAAACTAGAAAAGGTTAAACGCTGTGCTCGAAAAGGTGTTGATGCAATGAGAGAACTTGCCCGAGACCAAAGAAAAATGAGTAAAGAAACTATTCAAGATTATGAAGAATATTTTACAACGTAAATAATAAAAAATGCTCCAAGTTTGGAGCATTTTTTTATCTGGTAAAAACAAGTTTATTCCCTTTGCTTAAGTTAGCGTCATAGGCATAACCTTCGTAGTTGAAGCCTTTCAAATCATCAATAGTTTCGGCGTTGTTATCAATGATATAGCGAACCATCATTCCTCTAGCCTTTTTTGCAAAAAAACTAATCATCTTTAATTGTCCATCTTTATAGTCTTTAAACTCTGGCGTTATGACAGGCACTTTGAGCACTTTAGTATCAACCGCATTAAAATATTCATTGCTTGCAAGGTTAATAAACAATTCTCCTTTTTGCAATTCGCTATTTAATTCTTTCACAATTGCTTTTTTCCAAAACTCATATAAATTTTTATTTTTTCCAATAGTCAAATTAGTTCCCATTTCCAATCGATAGGGTTGTATCAAATCCAAAGGTTTTAATAAACCATATAATCCAGAAAGTATTCTTAATTTTTCTTGGATAGCATCTAGTTTTTCTATTGGCAAACTGTATACATCCAATCCTTGATACACATCACCATCAAAAGCATACACAGCTTGTCTTGAATTCTCTTTTGTAAAAGGCAAATTCCAGTCTTGATTACGTTGCCAATTGAGTTCGGCTAATTTTGGAGAAATATCCATTAACTCCATCAATTGTTTTGGTTTTTTCTTTTTTAATGTTTTTTGAATTGTTTCTGCTTGTTTCAAAAAAATTCCTTCCGAGTATTTATCTGTCGGAACTGGTTTTTCAAAATCAAGAGATTTTGCTGGAGAAATTACTATTTTCATTTTGCATTTTTTGGTATCCAAAAATACAAATTCATAGAATTTCAACCTAATATTTGCAATTATAAATCCCTATATTTGCTCAACTCAATCGATTTAGTTTATGGAAGAATGTATTTCGGTATTTGATATGTTAAAAATTGGTGTTGGTCCATCAAGTTCTCATACACTTGGCCCATGGCGTGCCGCAGAAAGATTTTTAGATGAGTTAAAAGAAAACAATAAACTAGAGTTAGTTAACTATATTAAAGTTGATTTATACGGTTCATTATCTCTAACAGGCAAAGGTCATGCTACTGATTTGGCTGTTATGCTAGGTTTATCAGGTCAAGATCCAGAATACATTCCAGTTGAAAGTATTGGTAGAATAATTGATGAAATAAATTCCAAAAAAATTATCAAACTCGCCAATCAAATTACAATTCCATTTTTCCCTGATGAAAACATTATTTTCAATAGAGAATTTTTACCATTTCACGCCAATGGTATAAAGTTTACTGCTTCATTACTTGATGCAGAAGAGTATTCATCCACCTTCTACTCTATTGGCGGCGGATTTGTAGTGAAAGAGGAAAGAAACAATGCAAAGAAAAAACACCAAATAAAGTGTGCTTTCCCATACCCAATTCAAAATGCAGAAGAGTTACTAAAATATTGCAATGAATTAAACAAATCAATATCTGAAGTAGTTTTTGAAAATGAAAAATCAATGCGTTCTGAGGATGAAATTCACAATGAACTAATGCGTATTTGGAATACTATGCTCGAATGCATGTACATTGGTTGCCATAGCGAAGGTGTTCTTCCTGGTGGATTGAACGTTAGAAGAAGGGCTTTTGATATGCATCAAAACCTAATTGGAGATTTACCCTATAATAGTCCACAAGAATGGCTGGAAGTCATTAGAAAAACAGAGGTTAAATTTCGCCAAATATTAAAATGGGTTTCCTGCTTTGCTTTAGCTGTAAACGAAGTAAATGCCTCACTTGGTAGAGTTGTAACTGCTCCAACAAACGGAAGTGCTGGAGTTATTCCTGCTGTTTTGATGTACTACATGGTTATTGAAAATCACCAAGCTGGAGAAAAAGAAATTAAGCAATTCCTGATGGTGGCAGGCGAAATAGGTTCTATATTCAAAAAAGGTGCTACAATTTCTGCCGCTATGGGTGGTTGTCAAGCAGAGATAGGAGTTTCATCTGCTATGGCAGCAGCAGCTTTGTGTGAAGTAATGGGTGGAACACCAGATCAGGTACAAATGGCAGCAGAAATAGCTATGGAACATCATCTTGGATTAACGTGTGACCCAATTGGCGGTTTAGTTCAAATTCCGTGTATAGAACGAAACACTATGGGTGCTATTAAAGCAATAAATGCAGCAGAATTAGCTCTTGAAACTGATGCAAAAAATGCAAAAGTTCCTCTGGACAAAGTAGTAAACACTATGTGGAAAACGGCTCAAGACATGAATTCTAAATATAAAGAAACATCTGAAGGTGGTTTAGCTGTTGCAGTAAATGTAGCGGATTGCTAAAAGTATTAAATGCGATGAAAAAAATCTTTTTATTCTTATTAACTTTTTATAATCTCTCCTTCTCTCAAACATATAGTGGTAGTGGAGGAATTATCACTGATAATCAACAAGTAGTTGAATTTTCAATAAATGTAAATGGATTACCTCAAAACTCCTTGAACTCAACCTTTGGAGTAACTCAGGTGTGTCTAAATATTAGCCATACATGGAATTCAGATTTGAATGTTTGGTTAGTTTCTCCCGATGGAACATTATCAAATTTGTTTTCGGGAATTGGAGGTGATAGTGATAACTTTACCAATACTTGTTTTTCGCAATCAGCTACAACTTCTATAGTCAGTGGAGTTGCTCCATATACTGGAACTTACAAGCCACAAGAAACCATAGGCAATGTAAATAACAATCAAAATGGAAATGGTATTTGGAAGTTGCGAATACTAGATACCTATCCACAAGATGAGGGAAATTTAATAAATTGGAACATAACTTTTGGTCCAAATGCTCCAACTCCATTTGTATTTACATCATCAAATCTTCCTATTGTTATCATAAATACAACAGAACAAATTGTAGATGAACCTTCAATAATAGGTACGATGAAGATTATCGATAATGGCTTGGGTAACATGAATACAATAAATGATGTTCCAAACAATTATAACGGAAAAATTAGCATTGAAATTAGAGGAAACTATTCTCAAATATTACCACAAAAACCTTATAAAATTGAAACTCTAAATGATGCAGAAGAAGAATTAAATGTTTCTTTACTCGGCATGCCAGAGGAAAATGACTGGGCATTACTGGCTAATTACAATGATAAAGTTTTCATGCGAAATCAATTGGCATACAATCTTTTCGCTGAAATGGGGCATTATGGTTGTAGAACAAAACATTGTGAAGTTGTAATTAATGGGGTTTATCAAGGTGTCTATTTACTTAGCGAAACAATCAAAAGAGATAATGATAGAGTTGATATTGCGAAGTTAAATCCTGACGAAAACTCTGGAATAGATTTAACTGGTGGTTATATCATTAAAAATGATTATTGGGATACTACTACTGGTTGGCAACTATCACACAGTCCGATAGATTATCCTGGTTTACAGGTAGGATTAGCTTATCATTACCCAAAATATGATGCAATTACTGTTCAACAAAAAGCATACATTGCTAGTTTCATCAATGACTTTGAAAATGCACTATACAGCCAAAATTATACAAATCCTGATACTGGTTACAACAAATATATTGATGTTGAAAGTTTTATAGATTACTTTATAATCAATGAATTATCTAGGAATAATGATGGTTTTAAGAAAAGCTCTTATTTCCATAAAGATAAAAACAGCCAAACATCATTATCGAAACTAAAAGCTGGTCCAGTATGGGATTTTGATTGGGCTTGGAAAAATATCAATGAATGTCCTTCGTTGTCTGTTACAGATGGTTCTGGTTGGGCATATCTTATTAATGACTGCAATCCAGATGTAAATTCTCCTGGATGGTATGTTCGATTACTGCAAGATGTAAATTTTCAAAATCAACTCAAATGCAGATGGGTTGAATTGAGAAACTCTATTTTGAGTTTTCAAAACCTGTTTTCATATATCGACAATACCGCAACCTATTTGAATGATGCACAAGAAAGACATTTCGAAAAATGGGGTAATCTTGGTGTCTCTACAGGAACTCCTGAATTAGATAATGACCCTAACACTTTTGCTGGACAAATTCTAAAGTTTAAAAACTGGATTACTACCAGAATTAACTGGTTAGATAGTAATCTGCCAGGAAGTGCAACAAATTGTAATTTAGGAAATAACACATTCGATACTAACACTGTTTCGATTTATCCAAATCCTGCAAAAGAAATTGTTACCATCAATTTGACTAACGATAATATTCTGTCGATTGAGTTAATTGATTTTACCGGTAAAAAAGTTCTCATTCAAGAAATGAATATAGAGACCAAAACCAACACTCTAGATGTTTCGTCGCTAGCAAATGGAATTTATTTCATCAAAATAAAATCTGATAAAAACGCTGTGTTGAGCAAAAAGATAATGGTTATGCACTAAAATGAAAACGTCATTGAAGCAGTAACAAAAGTGTTATAATCGACAGGTTTTTCGTAATTATAAAAAATTTTATCTTCACTTTTTAGACTTCTTGCTTCAATTCTAAACATAGCGTTATCGGTAACTAAATAATCAAAATTGGCTGAAAACCCATAAGTTTTAAATCCGTTTTCAGTTCCAGTTGCAATAATTACACCTTGCTTGTCTTGATAATATTCACCTCTTGCTGCTAATTGAATTTTGGCTGTTGGTTTATATTGAGCAATGACAACTGGTGAATACCAAGTGTTGTAATCGCTGCTTCCTTTTTCAGCTTGCTGTACGCCAATATCAAAACCCGCAATGAGATTGGTTTTTTCTGAAACTTTAAATTGTCCTTAAAAATTATTAAAATAACGCCATTTTCTATTAATATCGGGTTGTTCATTTCCAAAGTATGTGCTCCAATTCAAGGTTATTTTGCCCGATGGTTTATAGGTTACTTGCGTGCCAAAAGCTGGTGTTTGATTGCCATCAACTTTTTGAATACGTTGCCAACCATTCAAATACATCGCTGCCAAATACCATTTTTCCGATGAAGAAGTATAACCTATCTTTACACCTGCCTCATAATATGGAGAATTATCAGCCAAAATACTTCTAGTCAAATTCATACAATCTTTTCCAATGGCGCTTTCAAAACCAATATGCGAAGGCATAATTCCTGCATCAACCCATAAATTGTACTTTGAAGAAATTTTAACTCCTACATTGGCTTCAAAAATATTTTTCATCAAATCTTGCTCTGCTGCTAAGTTATATTCTGCATAAGTTCCTGCCATGAGAGCAAAATTTCCACGAATATTATCTTTAGCATAATTTACTTTTGCAAAACCCAAATTGAGATTTACTTCATTGTGTTTGTTATAACTATAGACAAATCCAGGTCTAAGATGATTATCGGGATTTCCAAAATCGTAGCTATAGTAGGTTTCTAAATATCCTGAAAATGTGAAAGGTTTCTTATTTTCTTCTTGAGAAAAAGAATAATAAACATTTAAAATCACGAACAAAGTCAGGAAATATTTCTTCATACTAATACTTCATCCATTTAATCATTTCTTTCCAGGTTGGTTTTTTGCCATACATTAATATTCCTACTCGATAGATTTTGGATGCAAACCATACGACAAGGAAAAATGTAGCAAAAAGTAATACCATAGAAACGATTATTTGCCAAGCTGGAACACCAAACGGAATTCTCATCAACATGACTATAGGTGAAGTTAATGGTATCATCGAAAAAACGGTGGCAATAGTTCCGTGTGGATCATTGATTACTGTGAAGAAACCAATGTAAACCCCAAGTATCAAAGGCATAATTATTGGCAACAGAAATTGTTGAGAGTCTGTCTCGTTGTCAACTGCTGCGCCAATTGCTGCATAAAAAGAACTGTAAAGAAAATATCCTCCTATAAAATAAATTATAAATGAAATAATGATTGTAGCAATTGGTAAATTCCATAGTTCTTTGATATACATTTGCATATCGCTATTCATAGTACTTTTTGCTGCTTCTATAGCTTGTTGTGATTGAACTCCTGAAGTTGCACCCATTTGAACTCCAAATACTGAAGAAAGAATAAACATTGCAGTTATTCCCAAAAAAGCCCAAATCAAAAACTGTAATATTCCAGCTAATGATGTACCAATGATTTTTCCCATCATCAATTGAAAAGGTTTTACTGATGAGATAATAACTTCGATAATACGGGAAACTTTCTCCTCAATAACACTTCTCATAACCATATTGCCATAGATAACGATGAACATCATAATCAAATAACCAAATGCTCCACCAATAGCAATTTTTATTTCGTTTAAGCCTTTCAAAGCTTCTTCTCCAGTTGCTTTTTGCAAATGAATTGACACATCTGACTTTGATTTCTTGATGGCTAAAGTATCCAAATTATTGTGAATATAATTTTGAGTTGTCAGCTTTTGATTAATAACATCTTCAATGTCTTCAATAAAAGTTACACTTGGGCTATCATTTGAAATATACTCAATTTTGTTTTGCCATACATTTGTGTTATCGCTTTTTGGAATTGCTAAAAGACCTTCATAGCTTTCGTTAATAATGCTATCTTTTAAGACTGATAAATTAGTTTTTGAAGCATCAAGATAATGATACTCATCTGTATTTTTAAATTCACTGAAAAACAATCCTGACTCATCATGAACAGCAATTGTTTTCTTCTCCGCTTTCATCGTACTCAAATATCCAACAAAAACAGCTATCCCAACAAATAATAATGGACTTAAAAAAGTCATGACTATAAACGATTTATTGCGCACTTTGGCAAAAAACTCTCTCTTTATAATTAATGCTGTTTTACTCATTACTTCTCGCTTACTGTTTTAATAAAAATATCATTCACACTTGGGATTTTTTCAACAAAATGTGTGACTTGTCCTCTTTGAATAAGAATATTTAGCAATTCATTTGGTGTTGCGTTACCAAGATTTATATCCAATTTTAATTCATCGTTGAGTGATTTAAAATCGGTTTGGGTTAATGTAAACTTTTGCGTCAAATCATACATCAGTCCTTCTATATTACCAGAAAGCACTCCAACCTCATAAGTATTGGTTCTATACTGTTTTTTTACATCGGTAAGTTTTCCTTCTATTAGCTTATTTGACTTGTGGATAAGAGCAATGTAATCGCACATTTCCTCAACGCTTTCCATCCTGTGAGTTGAAAAAATTATCGAAGTTCCTTGCTTGTTGAGTTCCATAATTTCATCCTTAATCAGGTTTGCGTTTACAGGATCAAATCCAGAAAATGGTTCATCGAGTATTAATAGCTTTGGCTTGTGAAGCACTGTAACTATGAATTGCACTTTTTGTGCCATTCCTTTTGAAAGTTCTTGAATTTTTTTGTTCCACCAACCTTCAATCTCTAGTTTTTCAAACCAATATTTGAGTTGATTTTTAGCCTCTTGCTTTGATAACCCTTTTAATTGTGCCAAGTACAAACATTGCTCACCAACTTTCATGGTTTTGTACAAACCTCGCTCTTCTGGCATGTAACCTATCATCTGGATATGAGCAGGATTTAGCTTTTCTCCATCGAGTATCACTTCACCACTATCGGGCATTGTGATTTGGTTTATAATTCTAATTAAAGATGTTTTTCCTGCTCCATTTGGACCTAATAGTCCATAAATACTGCCTTTGGGAACAGAAAGTGAAACATGATTGAGTGCAGTGTAATCGCCGTATTGTTTTACAACTTGGTTAGCTTCAAGTATATTGTTCATACTGAAAAGTTTTTTCAAAGATAGCTATTAGTATAAACAACTAATAAATTGTTACAAAAAAAAACCCACCCTGATTTTGCAAAAAGGATGGGAAAAATTGCTATGAAAAAGAAATTACTAGTTTCCTAGTAATATTCAAATGTAAAACTATTTTTTAAATTATGAAAACATATCTTTTACTTTTTCAAAAAAAGATTTATCCGTCTTTTCAGGATGTGGTATAAAATTTTCATCGTTTAAATTATTTTCAAAAAATTGACGTTGTTCTTTGGTCAATTTTTTTGGTGTCCATACATTAATATGAACTAATAAATCTCCACTACCATAACTATTTAAACTCGGGATACCTTTTCCTTTCAACCTTAAAATCTTCCCAGATTGTATTCCTTCATCTAGTTTTATCCTAACTTTTCCGTTGACAGTTTCGATTTCTTTTGACACACCAAGAGCTGCTTCTGCCACACTTATGTAAAGATCATAATGCAAATTTTCTCCTTCTCTTTTTAAAAACTCATGCTCTTGCTCTTCAATTGCCACAATCAAATCGCCTGGAATGCTATTTCCTGGTGCATCATTTCCTTTTCCTGATACTTTTAGCTGCATTCCATCAACAACACCAGCAGGTATTTTTATTGAAACAGTTTCATCTTCAAGCACCATTCCAAAAGCATCTGCATTATTAGGCTTACTCTCAATAATTTGTCCAGAACCACCACAAACATGACAAGTCGTTGCGGTTTGCATTCTACCTAAAATAGTATTGGTAACTTTTAAAACTTGACCTTGACCGTTGCAAGTTGGACAAGTTCTATACTTTACACCAGCTGCCTGAACTTTTCTTTTAACTTTTACTTTCTTTTCAACTCCATTGGCAATTTCATCTAAAGTAAGCTTGACTTTTATTCTCAAATTGCTTCCTTTGGCTCTTCTTGGTCCACCTGAATTTCCTCCAAAACCTCCAAAACTGCCTCCAAATGCACTTCCAAAAATATCCCCAAATTGGCTGAAAATATCATCCATATTCATGTGATGACCACCACCAAAACCACCTGCTCCATCAAATGCTGCATGACCATATTGATCATAACGCGCTTTTTTATTAGCATCGCTTAGGACTTCATATGCTTCTGCTGCTTCCTTAAACTTTTCTTCTGCAGCTTTATCACCAGGATTTTTGTCAGGATGAAACTCAATGGCTTTTTTTCGATAGGCCTTTTTTATCTCATCTGCACTTGCTGATTTATTAACTCCTAATATTTCGTAATAATCTTTCTTCATATCTAAAATTTAGAACTTGAAATTTGAGAAAATAAACCTCAAATCTCGAATATCAAATAATTAATTGCCAATAACGACTTTGGGAAAACGAATGATTTTATCGCCAAGTTTGTATCCCTTTTCTACAACATCCACAATTTTACCTTTCAAATCCTCTGTTGGTGAAGGAATTTGAGTGATTGCTTCAGCAAAATCAGCATTGAAATCATCACCAGCTTTTACATCTACCAACTCTAATCCTTTGGAAACCAATGTGGATTTTAATTTTTCATGAATTAACTCTACACCTTTTTTAATAGCTTCATCTTCGCTTTTTGAAATTTGTGCCCATGCTCTATCAAAATCATCCAAAACTGGTAACATGGCTTGTAAAACTTCCTGATTGGCAGTTTTATATAAATCAATACGTTCCTTAGTAGTTCGCTTTTTATAATTTTCAAATTCTGCAAAAAGCCTCAGAAACTTATCTTTTTCTTTAGCTAAATCCTCTTGTAACTGCTCTTCAACAGTCAATTCGAATGCAGATTCAACTTCATTAATGTTTTCTTCAACAGTATTATTGATTGGGTTTTCCTCTTTTGTATCAAATTCTTTTTCAGTACTCATTTTATAAAAGTTTATTTTTTACTTTAAAACTTAGATTGCAAAAGTACTGCCAATTCTTTTAAAATGTCAAATTGTCAGCAGAAAAAACAACTTAAAACATTACTCTAAAAAAACAGAAAGAAATTAAATAACTGAAATTTAATATTTTTTTAAGACTATATCGTTTTCGGTGAACTATATTTGTTGATACAAAAAGGTTTTGGTTTATTAATTCAAAAATATCTTAATTCAAAAAAGCACCAATATATTGGTGCTTTTTTATATCAAATCTTTCAATGTTGAGTTAATATCGGGAAATTGAAATTGAAATCCCGCATTTCTAATTTTACTACTATCTACATAATTTGAATTCAGCAACAAGGAACTCATTTCTCCTAATAGAATTTTTAAAACAAATTCAGGAACAGCTGGAAGCCAAATTTTCTTGTTCAAAATTTGGGATATGGTGTATGTCAATTTTTTGTTGGAAATTGGCTCAGGTGATGATGCGTTGTAAACTCCTTCGAGTTTGTTATCCAAAATAAAGGTGTAAAGTCTAACCAAATCATCAATATGTATCCACGACATCATTTGATTTCCTTTACCAAGTACTGCACCGAAACCAAGTTTTATGGGTTTAACAATTTCTAATAATGCACCATTATTTTTTGCAAAAACTACTCCAGTTCTCACTTTTGTTACTTTGATATTTAAGTTTTGAAACAAATCGGCGCATTTTTCCCATTCTTTTACCACATCTGCTAAAAATCCGTTTCCATATTCTGTTTCGGTTATTTTTTCGCTCAAGGCTACATCAAAAGTTTGTTTATAGCAAGCAGTACCTGAAGCGGATATAAAATGCTTTACTGAATGATTACTAGTCTTTAATGTATTGTATAATATTTTAGCTGATAAAATTCTACTTTCTAGAATTTCTTTTTTATACTTATTTGTCCATCTTTTTGCTATGGTTGCTCCAGCCAAATGAATGATGGTTTCAACATCTTCAAATGCTCTACTGTCAATTTCTCCTTTACTTGGATTCCAATAAAATCCTTCACAATTATGTTTTTTTACTAATTTGTTCTTATCAGTTGATAAAAAATTCACTTCATAATTTTTAGACAATAAATAAGTCATTAATTCGGTTCCAATTAAACCAGTTGCACCTGTAATTAAAACTTTCATAATATTCTAGTTTTTGATAATTAAGATTTTAATTTCATCGTCCATTCAAAATCAAATTCGGAAACTTTATCCCCTTTTTCATCGATACCAATAGATTTCATCCAAAAAGTCTGACCTTCACCAGTTTCAATAGTTTTCATTATCGCTTCATCTATCAAGCCTCCATCTACACATCTAAAGGTTATTACTCCTGTAGCTTTTTTGGTGAAAGTTGCTTTGTTTTTGGCAACTAGCATCGAAATACTTTTTTTGCTTTTTCTAACCTTAAGTAAGACCATAGCACCATTTGTCAATTCTGCCGCCATAGCTTGAACGGCAAAATACATAGAGTTAAATGGGTTTTGGTTAAACCATTTGTGTTTTACTGTTACAGTACATTCGTTGTCAGTAATTCTTTGTACTCTAACGCCTGACCAATATGCTGAAGGAAGTTTAAAAAAAAGAAAACGATTAAGTTTTTTTATGGAAACGCTCATTACTACTGATGTTTCTGTAAATATATCAAAAATAAATAAGATTACACATTTTTGACAAATGTTAATTTTTTGTTAATTTTAAGTACTTTGTATTGCATAATACCTTTTTTTGGTAGTATCTTTGTATAAGAAATTAATAGCTTATAAAAAGTATTATATAAAAATAAATCAATCATCAAAAATCATATCATGACAGCAAACGAAAAAAATCTAGCAACATTTACACATTTAAGTCAGTTGACTCAATATGTTATTCCTTTTGGAAATTATATTTTTCCAATAATAATTTGGAGTTCAAAAAAGAATGAATCAGAATTTGTTGATGCTAACGGAAAAAGTGTGTTGAATTTTCAGTTAAGCATGTTTTTATACACTATGATCACCATAGTGATTGCAGTTCCCGTTTTTATTTATTCAATTTTTAAAAATGTGACGTTCCATGATTTTTCAAGTGGAAGAGATTTTGTTGTAGAAAACCTGAGTGAAGGAAACGTAACTGGCATAGTAATTCTAGCATTAGTTGTTATATTGTTATTTGCCTTTCTAAAGATTATTGAATTTATTCTAATAATCTATGGTTCAGTAAAATCATCCAATGGAGAGGTTTATAAATATCCATTGACAATAAATTTTATAAAATAATCATCAATCATCAATCAAAAAATGAACAGTTTAATCAAATCTGAAAAAAAACAGATTACAAATCAAGAAAAGCATTATGAATATTGAAAACACAAAAGCACAGATGCGAAAAGGAATTTTAGAATTCTGCATTCTTTCTGTATTGAAAGAAAAAGATGCCTATACTTCTGAAATTCTCGACACATTGAAAGACGCAAGATTGCTAGTTGTTGAGGGTACAGTTTATCCTTTATTGACTAGACTTAAAAACGATGGATTACTCAACTACCGTTGGGAGGAATCAACTTCGGGACCACCAAGAAAATATTATGGTTTAACCGAATTAGGAAAAACTTTTTTAACAGAACTTAATTCAACTTGGACGGAATTAGCAGATGCCGTTAACAACATTACCAACAAAAAATAACTAATCATGAACAAGACAGTAAATATAAATATAGGTGGTTTATTCTTTCATATTGATGAAGATGCTTACCAAAAATTATCAAAATATTTTGATTCAATAAAACGTTCTCTTTCTAATTCATCAGGTCAAGAAGAAATTATGAAAGATATTGAAATGCGTGTAGCCGAGCTTTTGACAGAAAAACAAAAGTCTGAAAAACACGTCGTGAACAATAAAGATGTAGAAGAAGTTATTGCCGTGATGGGACAACCAGAAGATTATCGTATAGACGATGATGCAAAAGAAACCTACACAGAACCAATATATTACAACAACAAAAGTAAAAAACTTTATCGTGATAAAGATCGTGGTTTAATCGGTGGAGTTTGTACTGGTTTAGGTCATTATTTTGGAATAGAAGCTGTGTGGATAAAAATCATCTTCCTATTATTAGCTTTCACTAGCTTTGGTATAATTGCATACATTATCCTTTGGATTGCAATACCAAAAGCAGTAACAACATCAGAAAAGTTAGAAATGACTGGTGAACCCGTAACAATATCAAATATTGAAAAAAAGGTCAGAGAAGAATTTGATAACGTTTCAAATAAAATAAAAAATACTGATTATACACAAGTAAAGACTGGAGCTGAAAGAGTAGCATCTGGGCTTGGTGATGTTTTAGTTAGAATTTTTGGCGTATTTGCAAAAGTTATTGGAGCACTTATACTAATGTTTTCAGGGTTTGCAATTGCAGGTTTGTTCATTGCTTTATTAACTCTAGGTTCAACTTCTTTCATTGATACTCCATGGGTACAATATGCTAACTCAGTGAATTATACTGACATTCCATTATGGATGTTTGGGTTACTAACCTTTTTTACAATAGGAATTCCTTTGTTTTTCTTCCTTTTATTGGGCTTGAAATTATTGGTAAACAACCTAAAACCATTTAGTAAAGTTTTGAAATACAGCTTACTAGGATTGTGGATATTATCTTTTTCAATTATAGTAGTTCTTGGTATTCAACAATCTACTCAAATCGCCTATGAAGGTAAAGTGGTAGCAAAAGAAACTATCAACTTGAATACTAATGATACTTTGAAAATAAAGTTTGTGAACAACGAGTTTTACAAAAAAAATGATTACTACAACAATGACTTTGAGTTCACACAAGACTCATTGAAAAATGAAGTAATCTATTCTAATAATGTTCGTTTCTTTATCAAACAAACCGATAAAAACATTGCTTATTTACAAGTTGAGAAATTATCAAACGGGAAATCATATCGTGAAGCTAATGAAAGAGCAGAAAAAATCAAATATGGTTTTAAATTATCTGGAAATCAATTACTTTTAGACAATTATTGGATATCTGAAATCAAAAGTAAATACAGAGGACAACGTGTAGAACTCTACTTATATCTTCCAAAAGGAACACTATTCAAAGTAGATAAATCAGTTCAGGACTTTGACGAGTCTGATAACGAATATTTTAATTTACATTATAGTTCAGACAATTATACTTATAGAGTAGATACTGATGAAATCAAATGTTTAGATTGTCCTCCTAGCGAAGATGAATACAATGATGTTGAAATTTCTGGCGAAATACAAACCCAAGATGTTAGTGAAGATAATATAAATGATAGTACAAAAGTTGTTACTGTTAAAATCAACGGAAAAGAGACAACTATTGATAAAAAATCAAAAAAATCAACGCTAACAATAAGTTCTGACGGAACAATAACTAAAACAACAAAATAATGGTAAAAGCAGTCATTTATTTAGTAAAAATAGTAACAGCTGCTGTAGCAGCAATTACTTTAGTTTCCTGTAACTACAAAATAGATTTAGGGAAAAATATAAAAGGAAGTGGTAATGTAATTACTGAACATAGACAACTAAGCGGTTTTAAAAATGTAACTGTTTGCTGTGGATTGGATTGTGAAATCATTCAAGGGAATAAATTTGATGTAGAAGTCGTAGCAGATGACAATCTTATAAAAGGTATCAAAACAACTGTTGAAAATGAGACACTAGTTATATCATCAGAATACAACAATTACATTAATATCAATTCAAAAAAAATAATTGTAACTCTTCCAAATATAAAATCTCTCGAATCAACAAGTGGTTCAAGCCTCAAAACAAAAGATGTTATAACTAGCAACGACATCAAGGTTAAATCTAGTAGCGGTAGTCATCTTGAAGCCAATATTGAGTCAGATATAATTGATTTGGAGTCATCCAGTGGAAGCGAAATGGATGTTACTGGCAAAGCTCTAAAACTTTATACTAGTTCTTCTAGTGGCAGTAGCATTGATGCTAATAGACTCTTAGCTAATGAGGTGAGTGCTGAGTCCTCTAGTGGAAGTTCTACTAACGTACACCCAATAGTTACTTTCAATGCAAAAGCATCAAGTGGAAGTTCTATCAATTACAAGACGAACCCTAAAAATGTCAAACTAGACGAATCTTCTGGCGGAAGCATTTCAAAAGATTAAAAGAATAAGCATCTCAATGAAAATTGGGATGTTTTTTTTTCTATTTTTGGAAAAAGAATATTCCCCATGAAGAAAGCTTACTTATTTGCTATAATATTATTTACCATAAATACTTTTTCTCAAAACAAAGAAAAAGTCAAAGGATCTAAAATTGTAACGATGGAACAAAAAACCATCGAGAACTTCAAAACACTTGAAGTTGAAGACAATTTAGAAGTCTTTTTAGTAAAAGGTAAAGAATGTGCTCTAGAAATTGAAGCAGATGATAATCTACATGAATTCATTGATTTTAAAATTGCTGGAAGCAACCTCAGAATCACCACTACAAAAAGCATTAACAACTTCAAGAAACTAAGCGTTAGAGTTACCTATACTGATGATTTCAATATGGTAATAGCAAAAAATGAGACAAATGTTACTGCTCTTTCAGATGTAGATTTATCCGACATTACATTCAAAAGCTATGATTTTGCAAAACTGTACCTCAATGCAAAAACAAAAAACTTTACATTGATGGCAAATGATAAATCAAAAATAGAACTAAACCTAAAATCTGAAAAAGCAGCAATAGATGTTAGTAAAAACGCCAATGTAAAGGCGCTTATTGCTTCTACTGAACTCAAAGTCGATATGTTTCAAAAATCATCGGCAACAATAGAAGGAGATGTAAATATCTTAAAACTAAGACTAGATAACAACTCAGATTTTATAGGTAATAAGCTTACTGCAAATAGTCTTCAAATTTTCTCTGATGGATATTCGAACGCAAAAGTTTTAGTTAAAAACACAATTACCATTGATGCCGCAGGAAAATCTGAAATTGAAATATCTGGTGATCCAAAAATAGATATCAAGCGTTTTACAGATAATGCCACATTAAAGAAAAAAGCTCTTAAATAAAAAAAGCCTCTTGTATGAGGCTTTTTTTATTTTTTAATCCAATGAAGCTAAATATCGCTCAGCATCAAGTGCAGCCATACAACCAGTTCCGGCAGCTGTTATTGCTTGTCTATATACATGATCTGCAGCATCGCCAGCAACAAAAACACCAGCAACATTAGTTTTCGAAGTGCCAGGAATATTAACTATGTAACCTGTTTCGTCTAATGTAATATAATCTTTAAAAATATCTGTATTTGGTTTGTGACCTATTGCCACAAAAAAGCCAGTTGCAGGAATTACTTTTTCTTCTCCGGTTACGCTATTTTTAACTTTTACTGCATTCACTACTTGACCATCACCCATCACATCAACTGTAGAAGTATTTAAAAGAATTTCAATGTTCTCCGTTTTTCGAACACGTTCTTCCATGATACGTGAAGCTCTAAACTTGTCTGTTCTAACAAGCATCGTAACTTTTTTACAAAGCTTAGATAAATAATGTGCTTCTTCACATGCTGAGTCACCTGCTCCAACAATAACTACTTCTTGATTTCTATAAAAGAAACCGTCACAAACAGCACATGCAGAAACTCCTCCACCCATTTGAAGGTAATGTTGTTCTGAAGGTAAACCTAAATATTTAGCCGATGCACCTGTAGATATAATTACTGTTTTAGCATGAATTTCTTTAGTATCATTTATCCAAACTTTGTGAACTGGACCGCTAAAATCAACTTTGGTAACCCAACCATCACGAACATCTGTCCCAAATCGTTGTGCTTGAGCTTGCAACTGAACCATCATTTCTGGTCCTGTTACTCCATCGGGATAACCTGGAAAATTTTCCACTTCATTAGTAGTTGTCAATTGACCTCCAGGTTGATTTCCTTGATATAATATTGGATTCATGTTGGCTCTAGCTGCATAAATTGCTGCAGTATAACCTGCTGGACCAGAACCTATAATTAAACATTTTACGTTTTCTATTGTATCTGACATAATATTTTATTTTTCTGTTGCAAATGTAATCTATTCATAAAGAAAAATAATTGTCAAAATCATTGCTTGTTGTAATTTGTGAATAAGATATTATTATTGTTGAAAACGTAGATAAAATATACAAAAAAAGAGATTTCTTTTTCAAGAAATCTCTTTTTGTCGGGGTGGCAGGATTCGAACCTGCGACCTCCTGGTCCCAAACCAGGCGCGATAACCGGGCTACGCTACACCCCGAAAATGTGGGTGCAAATATAGCATTATTAATTAGTAAAAAAAATCTTTTTTTAATATTTTTAGCTATACTTAGTTTGCATTTATTTTTCATAAATAAAATTTACATCGAATTAAATTTCTATTTTTGTGGAAACGTAAATAACACAACTTAATCTTATGTTAATTATTGGAATTGCTGGTGGAACAGGTAGCGGAAAGACAACTGTTGTTCACCAAATTATGAATGAGTTACCTCAAACCGAAGTAGGAATTATTTCTCAAGACTCATACTACAAAGAAAATAAAGGACTTAGTTTCGAAGAACGCGCACTTATTAATTTTGATCATCCAAGAGCAATAGATTTTGATTTACTCGTTAACCATCTGAAAGATCTGAAAGAAGGAAAAACTGTTGAACAACCTGTATATTCTTTTGTAACACACAATAGAACAGATGATACAGTGATAACTCATCCCAGAAAAGTAATGATTGTTGAAGGAATTCTAATTTTGGCAAATCCTGAACTTCGCGAAATGTTTGATGTAAAAATATTTGTTCATGCAGACTCTGACGAAAGATTAATCAGAAGGCTAAAACGCGATATTGCAGAAAGAGGTCGTGACATGGAAGAAGTTCTCAATAGATACCAAAACACATTGAAACCGATGCATCAGCAATTCATTGAACCTACCAAAGCATTTGCTGACATCATCATTCCAAATGATAAGTACAATACTGTTGCAATTGATGTAGTTCGTGCTGTAATCAATCAAAGAATTAGCTAGAAATGGGACTATATAAAGATTTAACCGATAAATATCCTGTATTCAAAATATTGAGTAACAGGTATGTTATAGTTACGGTTTTCTTTATTGTGTGGATGTTGTTTCTAGATAATACTTCCTATATGGACCATCGGGTTTTGAATGATCAAATTGATGAACTTGAAAGCAACAAAAATTATTATCAGGATGAAATAAAAAAAGATGAAGAAAACATCAAACTACTTAAAAATCCTGACCAAATTGAAAAATATGCTCGCGAAAAATACTATATGAAACGCGACAGTGAAGACATTTATATCATCGAATTCGAGGAAGACTCGCTACCTGATGAAGTGTCTAAATCAAAATCCCTTTAATTTATTTTTTATGGCCGATAAATTATTCAACGAATTTGAACAAGTTAGCTCAAAGCAATGGAAACAACAAATTCAGTATGAACTAAAAGGTGCTGACTACAACGAAACACTTGTTTGGGAAAGTCTGGAAGGTATCAAGGTAAAACCTTTTTATCATGAAGATGAATTTGAAAAAAAATATGATTTTCCTTCAACAAATGAAGCATTCAAAATTCTTCAAAACATCTTCGTACACGACGTAAAAAAATCGAACGAACGTGCTTTGGATGCATTACAACGCGGTGCCGAAAGCATTCGTTTTACCATTGAAAACAAAGAGGTTTCCATAGAAGAATTGATGAAAGACCTTCCAATTGAAAATATCATTTACTATTTCAATTTACCTTTTCTGGATGTCGAGTACATTCAGATTAAAATTATGAATTATGCGTATAGAAATGACGATTCTAAATTTATAATTCAGGTTGACCCCATTGGACAATTAGCGAAAGACGGTAATTGGTTTACTAATCTGGAATACGATTTTATGCAACTAGAAGCAATTAAAGGCTTTGCACCTTGTCCAGAAGATCCTGATAACGATATGCCAATTGTACCTTATATAAATATTCAGTCTGGTCTCTATCAGAACGCTGGAGCGAACATCGTGCAACAATTGGCTTACACTTTGGCGCATGCCAACGAATATTTCAATAGAATTCCATCGATTAATCAACCCATAACCATAGAAGTTTCGGTTGGAACCAATTACTTTTTTGAAATTGCAAAACTTCGTGCGTTACGATTATTGTTTTCAACTTTAGCCAAAGAATACAACCATAATTTTGATTGTCATATCATTGCTACGCCAACCAAGCGAAACAAAACCATATATGATTACAACGTAAACATGCTTCGTACCACAACCGAATGCATGTCGGCAATTCTTGGTGGTGCAAATGCAATTGCGAATTTGCCTTATGATGCATTGTATCACAAAGACAATGAATTTGGTGATAGAATTGCTAGAAACCAACTATTAGTTTTAAAACACGAAAGCTATTTCGACAAAGTAAGCAATCCTGCTGATGGTGCTTATTATATTGAAAATCTAACACAACAATTTGCCGAAAAAGCTTTAGAATTATTCAAAGATATTGAGAAAAATGGTGGTTTGATTACGCAGTTAATCGAAGGAACTATTCAACGAAAAATCAGCGAAAGTGCTAGTAAAGAGCAAGATTTATTCGATAGCGGAAAAGAAATTTTACTTGGAACCAATAAATATCCAAACAAAAATGACAGAATGAAAGATGATTTGGAATTGTATCCTTTTGTAAAACAAAATCCGAGAAAAACATTAATTGTTCCAATTATTGAAAAACGCTTGGCTGAGAAATTAGAACAAGATCGATTAGCTTCAGAATAATTCATAACTTTAACAAAAAGAAACAATGGAAGCGATAAGAAGATTTGTAAAAGTTAAAAATCATCAAGTAAATATTATTTTACCTGACGATTTTATTGCTGATGAAGTAGAAGTTATCATTTTGGCTAAAAATGAAATTAACTATCAACTTTCAGAGGAACAAATCCAACTTTTGGATGATAGATTTAATGAACCTGAATCAGAATACATCACATCAACAGAATCGTTAAATCGATTAAAAGAGAAGTATGGATTTTAAAATTATTGTTTCTAAAAAAGCACAAAATGAAATTGAAAATGCTATAGAATACTATTCTGAAATTAATTCAAAACTTGCTTTACGATTTTACAATGAGTTAGCTGAAACCTATAAAAAACTAGAACTAAATCCTGATTATCAAATAAGACATAAAAATTATAGAGCAATTCCATTAAAAGTATTTCCTTTTTTATTGTTCTATGTTTATGATGAAAAGAGTAAAATTATTAAAGTTCTTTCTTGTTTTCACACCTCAAAAAACACAAAAAAATATCCTAAATAGTTTTAAAAACTATGAGAAAAAATATACAACATATAACGTTGGAAAATTCCAAAAAAGAAATTCCAAATTCCAAAAACTTGAAACTTGAAACGTTAAACTTGAAACAAACTTTTCAAACAGCTGAAGGCATCGAAGTAAAACCAACCTACTCCAAAGAAGACATTGAAAATTTGGAACACATTGGTTTTGGAGCAGGATTTGCGCCTAATCTTCGCGGACCATACGCAACTATGTACGTTCGTCGTCCGTGGACAATTCGTCAATATGCCGGATTTTCTACTGCCGAAGAAAGTAATGCGTTCTACAGAAGAAATCTTGCTGCTGGACAAAAAGGTTTATCAGTTGCATTTGACTTAGCCACACACAGAGGTTATGATTCTGACCACGAACGTGTGGTAGGCGATGTTGGAAAAGCTGGCGTTGCCATTGATAGTGTGGAAGACATGAAAATTCTTTTCGACCAAATTCCATTAGGTGAAATGTCGGTTTCAATGACCATGAATGGTGCGGTTTTACCGATTATGGCATTTTATATCGTTGCTGCCGAAGAACAAGGTGTTGCTCCGGAATTACTTTCGGGAACAATTCAAAACGATATTTTAAAGGAATTTATGGTTCGAAATACCTATATCTATCCGCCAACACCATCGATGAAAATCATTGCCGATATTTTTGAATATACAAGCAAAAAAATGCCAAAATTCAACTCGATTTCTATTTCGGGTTACCACATGCAAGAAGCTGGAGCAACTGCCGATATTGAATTGGCATATACTTTAGCCGACGGTTTAGAATACATCAGAACTGGTTTAGCAGCAGGAATGAAAATCGATGAATTTGCTCCTCGCCTTTCGTTCTTTTGGGCAATTGGAATGAACCATTTTATGGAAATTGCCAAAATGCGTGCTGGACGAATGTTGTGGGCAAAATTGCTAAAACAATTCAATCCAAAAGACGAAAAATCATTGGCATTAAGAACGCATTGTCAAACATCGGGTTGGAGTTTAACCGAGCAAGATCCTTTTAATAATGTGGCTCGAACTGCCATTGAAGCAGCAGCTGCGGCTTTTGGAGGAACACAATCATTGCATACCAATGCCTTGGACGAAGCCATTGCTTTACCAACAGATTTCTCTGCTAGAATTGCTCGTAATACACAAATATTTCTGCAAGAAGAAACCAAAATTTGTAAAACCGTTGATCCTTGGGCAGGAAGTTATTACATTGAAAGTTTGACAGCTGAAATTGCAGATAAAGCTTGGGCATTAATTGAAGAAGTAGAAGAATTAGGTGGCATGACCAAAGCTATCGAAGCTGGAATTCCAAAATTGCGTATTGAAGAAGCTGCGGCAAGAAAGCAAGCACGTATCGATAGTGGTCAAGATATTATTGTTGGCGTAAATAAATATCGTTTAGAAAAAGAAGATCCGTTACATATTTTGGAAGTTGACAACCAAACCGTTCGTAAACAACAAATAGAACGATTAGAAAAAATAAAAGCTACGCGAGATAACACTAAAGTTGCCGAATGTTTAGCAAAATTGACCGATTGTGCTAAAAACTCTAATGGAAATTTACTAGATTTGGCAGTAGAAGCAGCCAGAAACAGAGCAACATTAGGTGAAATTAGTGATGCCTTGGAAGCTGTTTTTGGAAGATATAAAGCACAAATTAGAAGTTTTAGCGGCGTGTATAGTAAAGAAATTAAAAACGACGAAAGTTTTGAAAAAGCAAAACAACTAGCCGATGCCTTTGCCAAAAAAGAAGGTCGTCGTCCTAGAATTATGATTGCTAAAATGGGACAAGACGGTCACGATCGTGGTGCGAAAGTAGTTGCCACAGGTTATGCTGACGTAGGTTTTGACGTGGATATTGGACCACTTTTTCAAACGCCACAAGAAGCTGCGAAACAAGCCGTTGAAAACGATGTACACATTCTTGGAGTTTCCTCTCTTGCTGCTGGACACAAAACATTGGTTCCGCAAGTAATTGAAGAATTGAAAAAATATGGTCGTGAAGATATCATGGTCATTGTTGGTGGCGTAATTCCAGCGCAGGATTATCAGTTCTTGTTTGATGCTGGAGCAGTTGCCGTTTTTGGTCCTGGAACTAAAATTAGCGATGCGGCAATTAGTATTTTACAGGTTTTATTGGAAGAATAGTGACTTCAACTAAACCTGACAGATTTTAAAAACCTGTCAGGTTTAGTTTTTTTCTATATTTATCCTTTATCAAAAAAATATGAAATACTGCGCTTTCCTCCTATTCTTACTTTTATATTCATGTGGTTCAATCAAAATTAAAGAACTCAAAAACGATTATACGCAACCGTTAATTGGAAAAGTAAAATCAATAAATGCCACTATTTATGAATATCAAATTGTAAAAAATGATACAACAGTTTGGAGTAAAAATCATTTCATGGAGTTTGACAACAATAATCATTTGATTAAAGAAGTTAAAACTAACGAAGAAGATATAACAGAACTCAATTATAAATATAATACAGTTGGATTATTAACCGAATTGACATCGCCACAAGACAGAAATAATTACAAAACCATTTATACTTACGACAACAACCAAAACTGCATTGAGGAAAAAGCTTTTAATAACAACAAGATATTTCATGTTATTACTAAAGTTTTTGATAAGAATAATAATGTTGTAGAGGAAAAAAGAACTTTTTTTGGTGAGATGAGCCAAAAAATCAAAAACAGCATCAACTACAAAGAAAAGACTATTTTAAACGAAAAAAAATTAGATACTATTTATGGTATAGTCTTAAAAACAAAAATGAAATTCAATAAAAAAGGCTATATCACACGAACCGAAACCCTAAAAGAAAATACGCCCAACAATTTTGATCAATATCAATTTGATAGTGCTGATAATCTACTTCAAAAAACTACGCATTACAGTGATGGAACCATCAAAGAAACGTTTAGTTTTCAAAATACTTATGACAAAAAAGGGAATATTTTGACAAGAAAAAAATTCTACAACGGAAAATTGGTTGGAAAAACTACGTTTGATATTACTTATTGGTAATTTATCTACATTTTACTGGTTTTAGACAAAAAAACTATGTTATATTATATATTGTCAAACCTGTCAGGTTTGCAATCTCAAAATATATTATATATTTGCATTTACTTAAACGCCAAGCAATTATGATACAAGCACTCGAAAATGGTAACTACTACCATATCTACAATCGTGGAATAAATAGTGACATTCTATTTAAAGAAAAAACGAACTACGAACATTTCCTTAATCTTTACGACATTCATATTAATCCCATTGCAGATACTTATGCATGGTGTTTAATGAAAAATCATTTTCATTTTTTGGTAAGGATTAAAGAAATTGAAGAAATTGATGTTGAAAAGAAAATTCTACCTTCTCAATCTTTTTCTAATTTATTTAATGCTTACACCAAAGCTTTCAATAAAAGTTATAACCGACACGGTGCTTTGTTTGAAAGACCTTTTAAAAGAAAGCAAGTCAATTTTGATAACTATTTACAAAATGTGATTGCCTACATCCATAATAATCCTGTACATCATAACATTTGTGAACATCCAATAGAATATCCTTGGAGCTCATACATTTCATGTATTTCAAATAAACCAACAAAACTTAGCCGAAAGGAAGTCATTGAATTGTTTTGTGATTTAGAAAATTTCAAATATGTTCATAAAGAAAAGAGTAACTATTTTTCAGTTGAGAATTTTCTAGGTATTTAAACCTCAGGTTTGGTGCTATTGTTTATAAACCTGTCAGGTTTGGAGCAGTTGCCGTTTTTTTCTTGGAACTAAAATTAGTGATGCTGCTATTAGTATTTTGGAAGTTATACTTGAGGATTAGTATAAAACCTATAAACCTGACAGGTTTTTGAAACCTGTCAGGTTTGGTATCACATACTGTTTTTTTTCCCTGGAACTAAAATTAGCGATGCTACTATTAGTATTTTGGAAGTTATACTTGAGGATTAGTATAAAACCTATAAACCTGACAGGTTTTTGAAACCTGTCAGGTTTGGTATCACATACTGTTTTTTTTCTCTGGAACTAAAATTAGCGATGCTGCGATTAGTATTTTACAGGTTTTATTGGAAGAATAGTTTTTCGTTGTCATTTCTACAAAGGAGAAACGTAAGTTTAGCAAAGCTAAATCACATAATTAAAAAACACTAGCAGAAATGTTGGTGTTTTTTTTTGCTCAAAACTTTGTTAATAAAAGCAAAACCAATGCATACAATTGTAAGCGGGTCAATTGTATGCATAACTATAATTTTAAAACATGAATATCAAAGAAAAATTTGGTCAAAAAGTTAAGCAATTAAGAGAAGAAAAAGGATTTTCAATTGAGCATTTAGCCAATATTTCCAATGTTGACAGAAACTATATTTCTGACATAGAAAAAGGAAAAAGAAATGTTTCAATTGAAGTAATCGAAAAAATAACCAAAGGTCTAGAAATCGATTTTGCAACCTTCTTTAATGATAAAAGTTTTAAGAAATGAAAGAGAAAATATCAATTGAAGAATTTGATAACAAAAAATTCAAAATTCGTTTTGTTGAAGAAGATGACAACAGAAAAGCTGTTCTAACTCATTACTTGCACAATTATCATAATGGTGTTAAATCGCATTTTGAAAATGAGGCAAAAGAGTATTTAAATCAAATTGTTGAATATAAAAACGAAGAAGAAAATCTAAACTTGGTTTCTGACGTTGCATTACAACAATTATTATTTGAAGTAGAAAACGTTCCTTTTCCAACTCCAGAAAATTACACTTTCAAGTTTATTGATTTATTTGCTGGTGTTGGAGGATTCAGATTAGCTCTTCAAAATCTTGGTGGAAAATGTATTTTTACAAGTGAATGGGATGAAAATGCAAAAAAAACATACAAAGCTAATTTTGGGGAAACTCCTTTCGGAGATATTACAAAAGAATATACCAAGAATTATATTCCAGACGATTTTGATATTTTATGTGCAGGATTTCCTTGTCAAGCTTTTTCAATAGCTGGTTATCAAAAAGGATTTCATGATACAAGAGGAACACTGTTTTTTGATGTTGAAAAAGTAATTGAAGTAAAAAGACCTAAAGTAGTTTTCCTAGAAAATGTAAAAAATTTAGTCTCTCATGATAAAGGGAATACATTCAAAATTATTCTTGAAATTCTTGAAAAAAAACATGGTTACAAAGCATATACCAAAATATTGAATTCTGCTACACATGCAAATGTCCCACAAAACAGAGAAAGAATATTTATAGTTGCATTTGATCCAAAACAAGTAGAAAATCATGCGGATTTCAAATTCCCAAAACCGATACCTTTAACTAGAACAATTCATGACATCATAGAAAAAGGGAAACAAGCAGACAATCTTTATTATAAAAAAGACCATCAATATTATCCAGAACTAATTAAAACTATGACATCTACTGATACAATATATCAATGGAGAAGAGTTTATGTCAGAGAAAATAAGAATAAAATGTGTCCAACACTTACAGCAAACATGGGTTCAGGAGGTCATAATGTTCCATTAATTCTAGATGGTTTTGGAATAAGAAAATTAACTCCAAAAGAATGTTTTGCTTTCCAAGGTTATCCAGTTGAAAAATATATCTTACCAAATATTGCAAACAGTAAGTTATATATGCAAGCAGGTAATTCGGTTACAACAACTCTGATTGAAAGAATTAGTAAAGAAATCTTAAAAGTTTTATGAAATCATTTGCAGATATAGATAAAGAAAAAAACGGAAACTATTTGAAACTACTTTCAGCAGTTTCAAAACTTTCTGGGCTGTTTAGTGAAAGTTCTGTTCCATTTATAAACTATCGTGTTGCTGAAAATATATTCTGCAGAAGTTTTGATGCAAATAATTTATCGAGGTCAGATACTGCTTTTGATGCAAAATATAACTCTTTAGGTATTGGTCTTAAAACTTTTGTTTGTCCTTCATCTAATAGCAATGAAAAAATAGCAGAATTTCCATCACTCTCAAAGACTATTAACAATCTTAAAGAAAAAGAATTAGTAATTAAGTTAGCCGAATATAGAAACGAAAGAATTAATCTTGCTAAAAGACTTTATAATACAGAAAATTCTATTTATCATATAGTTGCAAGAAAAGAAAAACAACTACAACTATATGAAACTGATTATGATTTAATTGATATTGATAATATCAACAATGTTATGAAAACAAAAGCTGGATGGTCTTTTGATGATGGTAAAAATTTTTATTCATATAGTTACTCCAAAAGTACACTTTTCAGAAAATTCATAATACCTGATAATGTTTTTAAATTGCCAATTGATATTATTGATGATCCCTATTCATTAATTTTGGAACTTTTTGAAAACAAAGATTTAAAATCTTCAAATGATATTTTAATCAAAGGTGTAAATTATGTAATTCTACCTCTTTATGGCATAAAAGAAGGTGAAAAATTTGTTTTTGAGCATAGTGGTTTAAATCAATGGAACGCAGCTGGAAGAAAAAGAGATGTAAATGAGGTTTATATACCTGTTCCAGCAATAATTCATCATAGATATCCAGATTTTTTTCCCCCAATCGAAAGTGATAAAAATCATTTCAATCTTCACTTACCAAACGGAGAAACCTTTGAAGCAAGTATGTGCCAAACAGCTGTCATTGAAATAAAAGGAAAAAGAATTAACAAAGGAAAAGGTTTAATGACTAAATCAAATAAAGGTTTAGGTGATTGGATATTAAGAAAGGCACTACAATTAAAAGAAGGTGAAATAGTTACAATTGAAATGTTAATCAATTTAGATTATGATAGTGTAATAATAATTAAAGAAGACGAGAATAATTACAAAATAGATATAATGAAAACAAATTCATTTAATAATTTTATTAAAGATTAATTATATTTTCATGTTTTAAGTAATTTATTAATTTTCAAAAACCATTTCGCACCTATCGAAAATCAAAAAATCACCGAACCTAAAAAATACTTGCCTAGAAAAGAATTTTTAGAATTTCATCTAGACACAATCTTTCAAAAATAAAACAAAAACTATCCTCACAGCTGGTTTTTCTTGCCCTTTCTGTAATGCATACTTAGATTTTTTGTAATATTGTTCTAAAGACTACTACTATGAGCCATAAGAACGTTTGTTTAAACTGTAACAGCGCCACAACAGGAAATTTTTGTAGCAACTGCGGTCAAAAAACCGATACACACCGCATCACTCTGAAACATTTTTTAGCTCATGATTTGCTTCATGGCATTTGGCATATAGAACGTGGCATACTTTTTACTGCCAAAGAAGGTTTCTTGCGTCCAGGCAAAGCTGCGCTAGACTACATCAGCGGAAAAAGAATAAAATATTACAATGTTTTCTACCTTATTCTAATCATCATCGGGTTAACCTTTTTTGTAAACAACATCTACGATAAGCTGTTCTTTCATTACTACAATGTTTCGAATGTTCCAGAAACCAACAATGCAGGCAAATCGATAGATCATTTCTTTGCAGAATATTCAAAAATTATCATTTTTTCGTTTGTACCCGTTTTTGCACTGAACAGTTACATCCTTTTCAGAAAAAGAAAACTAAATATAAGTGAGCATTTCATCATAGCAGGTATGGTTTTTCTTGGCGTGATGCTCATCTCATTAATAAGTTGTATTTTATATCTCACCGAATTTTTGAGTTTTTTTGATTTTATAAGTCGTTACAATACCATAGTTACACCTTTTGTCATACTACTTTTTGTGCTTTTTAACTATTACAGAACTTTTAAAGATGATTACAGCATTGGTAAAATGATATTGAAAATAGTTTTGTTTTTCTTGATGTTCATGACTGAAATTATTGTTTTTATGATATTGCTTGTAGGCTATTTTACAAATTGGACTTTTGTTTTGAAATATGTCACATAAATATGTGAAGTGATAAATAATCCCTTAATTAGAATAAATATAAAATATAGTCGCATTATCGCATCAAAGAGATAACTTAGTACATTTGCAATAATTAATAGACAAGTCGTTTTCATGCGCAAATTTTTTGCTCTATCTTTTTTAGCACTTTATGTGTTTACCTCAACGGAGTTTCATGAAATCATGAAACTGCCTAACTTGGTGTCGCATTACAACGAGCACAAAGAAGAAAACAAAGACATGTCGCTTTGGAAATTTCTATGCATCCATTATGCTCATGGCGATGTGATGGATGGAGATCGTGACAAAGACATGAAATTACCTTATAAAAGTATCGATTGTCACTCAAGTACTTTGGTCGTTACGCTTCCGCCAACGCACCAATTTGAATTCCAAAATAATGTAAATTTCCACGAAGAAAAAGAACAAAATAGTTACTACAAAAACAGTTCTTATTCTGATAATTTTATTTCCATTTGGCAACCGCCAAAAATAGGCTAATTACTATTGTATCCTGCGTCAGTGATGATTAGCGGGAAAATTTTCTTTGCAATATTAATTAAGTAAAATCATTATGTTAAATAAAATAATCGAGTTCTCCGTTAGGAATAAACTCATCATTGGGCTGTTTACCATTGCTTTGGTTTTGTATGGTATTTATGAAACTACAAAATTGCCCATAGACGCAGTGCCAGATATTACCAATAATCAGGTACAAGTAATCACCATTGCGCCGTCATTTGGCGCAACCGATATTGAACGATTGGTAACTTTTCCTGTTGAGCAAGCCAACAGCAATATTCATGGTTTAAAAGAAATCAGGAGTTTTTCACGCTTTGGTTTGTCGCTGGTTACCATTGTATTTGACGACGAAACAGATATTTATTGGGCTCGACAACAAGTAGCCGAACGATTACAACAAGTGCAAACTCAAATTCCAGCCGGAATTGGCACACCAGAACTAGGTCCAGTTTCAACTGGTTTAGGCGAAATATACCAATATGTCGTTCGACCAAAAAAAGGCTTTGAAAAAGATTATAACGAAACCGATCTAAGAACCATTCAGGATTGGATTGTCCGCAGGCAATTACTCGGTGTAAAAGGTGTAGCCGAAGTGAGTAGTTTTGGTGGAAAACTAAAACAGTACGAAATTGCTGTTGACCCAAACAAACTTCATTCCTATGGTTTAACGATTGAAGATGTTTTTACAGCGCTAGAAAATAATAACCAAAACACGGGAGGTTCTTATATCGAAAAAGGTGCTACAACGCTTTTCATTAGAAGCGAAGGTTTGATTGGCAAAAAAGAAGACATCGAAAACATAGCGGTAAAACCCTCTCGAAATGGTTCTCCGCTTTTTATTAGAGATATTGCCAATATCAACATTGGTTTTGCTACAAGATATGGCGCAATGACCTATAATGATGAAGGCGAAGTTTCGGGTGCTGTGGTTATGATGCTGAAAGGTGCTAACAGTAGCGAAGTTATAGACAATGTGAAAGAACGCATCGAGCAAATTAAAAAAACATTGCCCAAAGGCGTAACCATTGAACCTTTTCTCGACCGAACAAAAATGGTGAATAATGCCATCGGAACAGTAGAAAAAAATCTACTCGAAGGTGCGTTGATTGTGGTGTTTGTTTTGGTATTGTTTCTTGGGAATTTCCGTGCCGGATTGATAGTTGCTTCGGTAATTCCGTTGGCGATGCTATTTGCCATAATATTGATGAATACATTTGGTGTAAGCGGAAATTTGATGAGTTTGGGCGCACTCGATTTTGGACTTATTGTAGATGGTGCAGTCATTATTGTGGAAGCAGTTATGCATCAACTCACGCATAGTAAAAAGTTTAGCAAAATAGATGTGCTTTCACAAAATAAAATGGATAAAGAAGTCGAAAAATCGGCTGGAAAAATGATGAACAGTGCAGTATTTGGCCAAATCATTATTTTGATAGTTTATCTACCCATTTTCACACTCGAAGGCATCGAAGGAAAAATGTTTAAACCTATGGCGCAGACTGTTGCTTTTGCACTTATCGGAGCTTTTATCCTTTCGTTGACCTACATTCCCATGATGAGTTCATTGTTTTTGAGCAAAAAAATAAAACATGAACCCAATCTTTCTGATAAATGGATGTTCAAATTGGAAAGAAAATATCAACATTGGCTCGAAAAAGCGCTTCATTATCCAAAAGCTATTATCAGTTCAGTAATTTTAATGTTTGTAGTAGCAGTAATTATTCTGACGCAACTTGGTGGAGAATTTATTCCAGCACTAGAAGAAGGAGATTTTGCTGTTGATACTCGCGTGCTTACAGGAAGTAACCTTAACACAACAGTAGAAAGTGTTCAAAAAGCAGCTGGAATTCTAAAAAAACGTTTCCCCGAAGTAGAAAAAGTGGTGACCAAAATTGGAAGTGGAGAAGTACCAACGGATCCAATGCCGATGGAAGCCAGCGATATGATGGTAATTCTAAAAGACAAATCGGAATGGACATCTGCAAAAACATTTGATGAACTAGCAGAAAAAATGAGCAAAGCACTCGAAGAAGTTCCGGGAATTACTGCTGGTTTTCAATATCCTGTGCAAATGCGTTTCAATGAATTGATGACTGGAGCAAGACAAGATGTAGTCTGTAAAATATTTGGTGAAAACCTCGACACATTAGCTGTTTATGCTGATAAACTTGGTAAAATAATCAATACTGTTGATGGTGCACAAAACCTCTACATCGAACCTGTCACTGGAATGCCACAGATAATTATTGAATATAATCGAGCGGCAATTGCGCAATATCATTTGAATATTGCAGATATCAATCGAGTGATTAATACTGCATTTGCAGGACAAGCAACGGGATTGGTTTTTGAGGAAGAAAAACGTTTTGATTTGGTTGTTCGACTAGATAAAACACGAAGAAGTAACCTCAATGATGTTGAGAATTTATTAATCCAAACGCCACAAGGCATTCAGGTTCCGCTCAATCAATTGGCAACTGTTTCCATAAAAAATGGTCCAAATCAAATTCAGAGAGAAGATGCTAAACGTCGAATTGTCGTCGGTTTCAATGTAAATGGTCGCGATGTAGAAAGCATTGTAAATGAATTGAAAGCAAAAGTTGAGAAAGAAATAAAACTCCCAACAGGATATTATACAACCTATGGTGGCGCATTTGAAAACCTCAACAAAGCAAAAGAACGATTGATGATAGCTGTTCCTATCTCGTTGTTAATGATTTTCATCCTTTTGTTTTTTGCATTTCGTTCTGTAAAACACGGTTTGTTGATTTACTCTGCTATACCATTATCAGCCATAGGTGGAATTTTCTTCTTAGCCTTGAGAGGAATGCCTTTCAGCATCAGTGCTGGAATTGGTTTCATTGCGCTTTTTGGTGTTGCCGTTTTGAACGGAATTGTATTAATCTCAGAATTTAATAGACTAAAAACTGAAGGAATGGACGATTTGCAAAGAATTGTATTGATGGGAACAAAAGTGCGTTTGCGACCAGTTTTGATGACAGCTTTTGTAGCATCACTTGGCTTTTTACCAATGGCAGTAAGCAATGGTTCTGGTGCCGAAGTGCAAAGACCTTTGGCAACTGTGGTTATCGGCGGATTGATGATTGCCACATTGCTTACATTGTTCGTTTTACCCATACTTTATGTAACTTTTGAAAAAGGATTTAAAATGAAATTATCAGGAAAAACATTGTCGCTGTTGGCTGTTCTATTTTTTGCAATACCAACACAAGCACAAACAAAAATATCGCTCGAACAAGCCATAAAAACAGCTTTGGAAAATAATCATGCTGTAAAAATTGAACGACTGAAAGCGGAATATCATCAAAAACTGATTCGTTCAGGAAATAATTTGCCCAATACAAACATTTCGAGTGAATATGGTCAAATAAACAGTTATTACAATGATACTAAGTTTGGTCTTTCACAAACATTCGATTTCCCAACGGTTTATTCCAGACAGAAAAAAATGTTGACCGAAGAATGGAAAACAGCAACAGCACTTGCATCTTTGAAAGAAGCTGAATTGAAAAAGGAAGTGAGCTCAAGTTTTTATGCAATTTTGACTTTGGATGCCAAAGAAAAATTACTTCAAAAAAGCGATACGCTGCTCACTGAATTTTTGCGAAAAGCTACATTAAGGCTAAAAAAAGGTGAAAGCAATGTTCTTGAAAAAACCACCGCCGAAAACCAATTAGGACAATTAAAAATGCAATTGTTACAACTGCAGCAAGAAAAGGATTTGTTGAACAGCAAGTTTCAATTTTTACTCAATTCAGAAACGGAATTTGTACCAGAAGGAAGTTCTTTCAAAATGGCAACTCCAGTGACTATTGAAGCAAAAATAGAACAACATCCGTTATTGCAATCTCTTGAACAAAAGAAAAAAACAGCATCTGCACAAACAAGTCTTGAAAAAGCCAAAAAGTTACCTACAATTACATTGGGTTACAACAACACTTCCATCACAGGAACTGGAGCAGATAATGTGATTTATGATAAAAATACACGCTTTCAATCTGCACAAGTTGGATTAGGAATTCCTCTTTTTGGTGGTTCGCAAAATGCAAAAATAAAAGCTTCAAAAATTCAAGAAAGTATTGCCGAAAATGAATTGGAAAAAGAACGATTGTCATTGGAAAATCAATTGAAAAACGTTCTATTTTCCTTTGAGAAGAACAAAGAACAGCTTGCCTATTTTGAAAAAACTGCTTTGCCAAATGCCACAATTATTACCGAAACGGCTAATAAACAATTCCTTGGCGGAGAAATAAATTATCTCGATTGGGTGATGCTTGTTAATCAATCTATCAATATTAATAATCAATATATTGATTCCGTAAACATGTTCAACGAAAGTATCATTCAGTTAAATTATCTTACTTCAAAAAATTAAATTATGAAATCTAATATATTAATTATTGCGGCTACTTTACTCTTCATTGGTTGCAATTCAAAAAAAGATGAAAACAATGCTGCTGAAAAAACTATTTCGGAAAAAGAAGTTGTGATCACCAAAGAACAACTTAAAAACGCAGCCATAACTAGTGAGCTGATGTCTGAAAAAGAGCTTTCGGCAACAATAAATGTAAATGGAGTTATCGATGTTCCTCCACAAAATTTAGTTTCTATCAGCATGCCACTTGGTGGATATTTGAAAAACACTAAACTTCTTCCTGGAATGTTTGTGAAAAAAAATGAGGTGATTGCAGTCATGGAAGATCAGCAATACATTCAGCTTCAACAAGAGTATTTAACAGCCAAGTCTAAATTATTTTTTGCTGAAAAAGAATATGAACGTCAGCGCGATTTGAATGAAGAAAAAGCAAGCAGCGACAAAGTATATCAAATGGCTGATGCTGAATATAAAAGTTTGAAAATTACCGTTAATGCTTTGGGTGAAAAACTGAAATTAATACACATTAATCCAGCAACACTTTCGGAAAAAAACATTTCAAAAAGTGTAAACATCTACTCGCCTATTGATGGGTTTGTGTCCAAAGTAAATGTGAATATTGGCAAATATGTAAATCCAGCAGATATTCTTTTTGAATTAATCAATCCAGATGATATTCATTTGAATTTGAAAGTATTTGAAAAAGATATCAACGGACTTTTTATCGGTCAAAAATTGTATGCATATACCAATAGCCAACCGAATAATAAGCATGCTTGCGAAATAATTCTCATTAGCAAAGACATTTCATCTGACGAGCATAGTGCAGAAGTGCATTGCCATTTTGAAAAGTACGACAAAACATTACTTCCTGGAATGTATATGAATGCTACAGTGGAATTAAAAAGTGCTTCATTGCCATCGCTACCAAGTGATGCTATTGTTTCCTTTGAAGGAAAGGATTATGTTTTTGTCAAAAAAAATGAACTCACCTACTCGATGGAAAAAGTAGAAACTGGAATTTCTGAAAACGGTTTTACACAAATTGTCAACAGCAAAGACTTTGAAGGAAAAGAAATTGCTACAAAAGGTGCTTATACTCTACTGATGGTTTCCAAAAACAAATCGGAGGAATAAAAACAAATAAAAAAGCACTTCAAAATGAAGTGCTTTTTTATTAAAATTAATTCATAGAACCTGACTTTTTATTAGGTCTAATAATCATTCGTAATGGTTGATCTTTTGCGAAATAAGCGACCATCCAGTTGTAGAATGTTTGCAATCTGTTTCTATAAGTTATCAGCGAGAAAAGATGAACAAACAACCATACAAACCAAGCAAAGAAACCTTTGAAATGATATTTTGGTAAATCAACAACTGCTTTGTTTTTACCAATTATGGCCATCGAACCTTTATCATTATATGAAAAAGCTTTCATTGGTTTATTTTCAAACAACCTGATTAAATTTTGAGCCAAATTTTTACTTTGTTGAATAGCAACTTGTGCAACCTGTGGATGACCATTTGGAAAATTCACGTCGGTTGTCATTAATGAAGTATCACCAATTGCAAATATATTATTGGTCGAATTGATTTTATTAAATTCATTGGTTAACAGTCGATTACCTCTTCCATAGCATTCATCTGGAATTCCTTTAAAACGTGAAGCCGTTACTCCTGCAGCCCAAATTAAATTACTTGTTTCAATTTCGTTTCCATCAACAAAATATACTTTTTCACCATCATAATCTTTAACTCTAGTATTTAATTTTACCACAACACCCATTTTTGTTAGCGCATCAAAAGTATCTTGCTGCGATGCTTTTGTCATAGGAGATAACAAAGCATCTCCACCATCTACAAGGTAAATATTGCTTGCTGTTGTGCTCAATTCGGGATATTCTTTTCTTATAATTTCTTTTCGCATTTCTGCAAACATTCCAGAAACCTCAACACCTGTTGGTCCACCACCAGCAACTACAACCGTAAGTAATTTTCTTCGTTCTTTTTTGTCTTTAGCAATAGCAGCTTTTTCAAGATTTTGAAGAATTTTATTGCGCATTTCTATAGCATCATTGAGTGTTTTCATTGGAATAGCATATTTTTTTACATTCTCCATTCCAAAATAGTTGGTTTCTGCTCCTGTTGCAAAAACTAAATAATCATAAAACAACTCACCATTATCAAGAATAATTTTATTTTCGTGCTGAACAACTTCAAGAAATTCTCCCAACCTAAAATTTAGATTTTTCTTCCCTTTAAAAAATTTCCTAAAAGGATAACTAATGCTTGAAGGCTCCAAAAAACCCGTTGCAACTTGGTAAATTAGAGGTGGAAAAAAATTATAGTTATTCCGATCAACTAAAGTTATTTCTGCTTGAGGAACATTGACTAAATCTTTAGCTAAATTAATCCCAGCGAAACCACCGCCGATAATGATTATTTTCATTGTAATTGAGTTAAAAAGAGGCAATTTATATTAATACAAAACTAATAAAAATAAAAAAGCCAACCCTTACAGATTGGCTTTTTATGTCAGTTTTCTATTTCCATCCTCCACCAAGGTCTCGATAGATGTTAACAACAGTATTAAGTTGATCTTTTTTTGTTTCGACTAATTCTAACTGTGCTTCGAGAGCATCACGTTGTGTCATTAAAACTTCAAAATAATCTGCTTTTGCATATTTGAACAAATCATTTGAAATACTGATTGAGTTTGTCAATGCTTCAACTTGTTTTGTCTTCAATTCGATATTTTTCTCTAAATTTTTTATTTTAGACATGTGATTTGAAACTTCAAAATAAGCATTCAATATTGTTTTTTCATAATTATACAATGCCTGAATTTGTCTCGAATTGGCACTTTTAAACTCAGCTTTTATAGCATTTCTATTAATTAATGGTGCAGCAATATCTCCAGCTAGAGAATATAGAATAGATTCTGGAGTTCTAAATAAATATGATGCTTTGAATGCTTGAAAACCGAATGCTCCAGTAATATCTAAAGAAGGATAAAACTCTGCTCTTGCTACTTTTACATCTAGTTTTGCTGCCTCGAGTTCAAGTTCAGCTTGTTTCACATCGGGACGATTTTCTAATAATTGAGATGGAATTCCGGCATTAATTTTTTCTGGAGTTAAATTCACAAAACTTTGTTTATCACGCTTAATTTCCTGAGGATATCGACCGAGTAAAAAATTAATTTTATTCTCAGTTTCGGTTATTTGTTGCTGAATTTGAAACTCCATGTTTTGTGAAGACAATACCTCTGCCTGAAATTTTTGGACTCCAAGTTCAGTAGCACGAGCAGCTTCTTTTTGAACTTTCACAATCTCAAGGGCATTTTTTTGGATTTCAATATTTTTTCTCACAATATCCATCTGATTGTCAAGAGCTAGCAATTCATAGTAAGAATTAGCAATCTCTGCCACTAAATTGGTAATCACAAAATTTTTACCCTCAACAGTAGCCAAATATCTGCTTAAAGCTGCTTTTTTGGAATTTCGTAATTTCTTCCAAATATCTACTTCCCAATGTGCATAGGCAGCAACTTTAAAATCTCCTAGTGGTTCAGGAAATTCTTCACCTGGCATGATTTCAGTAGTAGCATCTCCTGCTCCTTGACTGGTGTAACGTCCTACTTTTTCTACACCTGTTCCGGCTGCAATGCCAACTGTGGGTAACAAAGCGCCTTTTCGAACCCTGATATCATTTTTTGCAATTTCAATTTCTTGAAGTACCATTGACAGCTCTTGATTGTTTGAAAGTGCTATATCAATCAATTCATTCAAGTTTTTGTCTTTATAAAAATTTTTCCAAGAAATTTTGCCTGAATTTATGGTATCCAAACTTGCATTATAGCTATTTGGAATTTGCAATTTACTTTCTGTTGTCACTATTTGAGGCGTTTTACAACCTACTAATACCAATAACGACGTTAATGCAAATATTTTATTTCTAATTTTCAAATTTTCCATCATGTTTATAAGGTTCAGTTTGTTCAGTTAAAGGATATTCATTTTCATAAATTGCTAATCTCGATTTTTCAGCAATAGTTCCAAAGATGTAATACAAACCAGGAATAATTAATAATCCAAAAATTGTCCCTATTAGCATTCCACCAGCAGCAGCAGTTCCAATAGTTCTATTACCTATTGCCCCAGGACCAGTTGCCAATGCCAATGGAATAAGCCCTGCGATAAATGCAAATGATGTCATTAAAATAGGTCTAAATCTAAGTGCTGCACCTTGCAAAGCCGCATCACGAACAGAAAGTCCTTCCTCTGCTTTTTTCTGAACGGCATATTCAACAATTAATACAGCATTTTTACCAAGCAAACCGATGAGCATAACCATAGCTACTTGGGCGTATATATTATTTTCTAATCCTAATAATGATAAACTTAGAAATGCTCCAAAAATTCCAGTTGGAAGTGATAAAATTATAGGTAATGGAAGTATGAAACTTTCGTACTGAGCAGAAAGGATTAAGTAAACAAATGCAAGACAAACCAAGAATATATAAAGCGCTTCATTTCCTCTTGAAACCTCATCTTTAGAGATTCCAGTCCAATCTATTCCAAAACCTCTTGGTAAAGTTTTTTCTGCCACTTCTTGTACCGCTTTAATAGCATCACCACTACTATATCCTGGCGCAGGAGAACCACTCACTTCTGAGGAATTATATAAATTATGTCTAGTAATTTCAGATAATCCATATACTTTTTCCAGATGCATAAAATCTGAATAAGGAACCATTTGGTCTTTATCATTTTTGACATATAATTTTAACAAATCGGTAGGCAAAGCTCTGTATTGCGGACCTGCTTGAACAATAACTTTGTAAGGTCTATCGAAGCGAATAAAACTTGTTTCATAGTTAGAACCAATCAACGTTGAAAGATTATTCATTGCATTTTCGATAGAAACACCTTTTTGTTCAGCGATATCATTATCAATCTTTAACATATATTGAGGAAAACTTGCTGAATAGAATGTAAATGCTGAGCCAATTTCGGGACGTTTTTTCAATTCTTTTACAAGTTCTTTACTCACTTCTTCCATTTTATGATAATCTCCACTACCCGATTTATCCATAACACGTAATTCAAAACCTCCAGCAGCACCATAACCCGGAATTGATGGCGGTTGGAAAAACTCGATATTTGCGCCTGGAATTTCTTTTGCTTTTTCTTCTAATTGTTCAATAATTTCGGCGGCAGATTCTTTTCTATCACTCCAATTTTTAAGATTTATTAAACAAGTACCTGAGTTTGATCCTGTACCTTCGGTAAGAACTTCATAACCTGCCAATGAAGAAACCGATAGAACTCCATCAATATCTTCAGAAGCTTTTTGCAACTCCAAAGCTATTTGATTTGTTCGTTCAAGTGTAGAACCAGGTGGAGTTTGTATAATAGCATAAATCATTCCTTGATCTTCGCTTGGTATGAATCCCGATGGAATTTTGTTACTCAATAGAAAAACTCCAACCAAAAAAGCTAATAAAAAAGGTAATGTTATAGCTTTTCTAGTAATAACTTTGGTTAGAAAATTGTGATATTTACCCATACCAAGAGTAAACATATTATTAAACTTATCTAAAAATCTGTTTATTGGCGTTGGTTTTCTTTCTTTTCCATGATTATTTTTAAGAATTAAGGCACACAATGCAGGGGTTAATGTTAATGCTACAACTCCAGATAAAATAATGGATGAAACCATTGTTATGGAGAACTGTCTGTAAAAAACTCCTACAGGACCAGACATAAAAGCAACTGGAATGAAAACTGATGCCATCACAAGCGTAATAGCTATAATTGCTCCACTTATTTCGTGCATTGCTTCTTCTGTTGCTTTGAGTGGTGATAGGTGTTTTTCTTCCATCTTGGCGTGAACCGCTTCTATAACAACAATGGCATCATCTACCACAATACCAATGGCCATAACAAGAGCGAATAGCGAAATCAAATTGAGTGTAATTCCAAATGCAGACATCACTGCAAATGTTCCTATTAACGAAACCGGAACTGCAATAGTTGGGATAATGGTGGAACGCCAATCGCCCAAGAAAAGAAATACTACTATTGCCACTAAAATAAACGCTTCAAATAGTGTATGCACAACTTTTTCTATAGAAGCATCTAAAAACCTAGAAGCATCATAACTCACTTCATAGTGCATTCCTTTTGGGAAAGTCGTCTTTTGAAGATCTGCCATTAAGTTTTTCACATTTTCAATAACCTCACTAGCATTTGAACCATAGGATTGCTTTATACTTATCGCAGCAGATGGTTTTCCATTCAATGTAGAATAAATATCATACATTGTTGAACCAAATTCAATATCGGCTATATCTTTCAATCGAACAAATTCACCATTTGAGCTGGCCTTGATAATTACATTACCATAGTCTTTTTCATTATTGTATCGACCAGGATATTTCAAAATATATTCAATTGATTGAGAGGTTTTACCTGAACTTTCTCCTGTTTTACCGGGTGAAGCTTCCAAACTTTGAGCACTCAATGATTCCATAACTTCATCAGCAGAAATATTGTATGCTGTCATTCTATCAGGTTTTAACCAAATACGCATAGCATATTCTCTTGTTCCAATAATATCAGCATCACCAACACCTTTTACCCTTTTAATTTCTGAAAGTAAATTGATATCGGCAAAGTTGAAAAGGAACTTTTGATTTGCTTTTGGATCATCGCTATAAACATTTACATACAAAAGCATGTTGGGTTCTTCGCGAGTAATTTTCACACCTTCTCTAACAACCAATGGTGGCAATTTATTAATTGCTGAAGAAATGTGATTTTGAACATTGATTGCTGCCACATTGGGATCTGTTCCTAAATCAAAAACGACTTGTATCATTGCTTCACCATCATTCCCAGCATCAGAGTCCATATATTTCATTCCCGGAATACCATTTAGAGCTCTTTCCATAGGAATAATAACAGACTTTATAAGCAGTTCATTATTGGCACCAGGATACTCAGCAGTAATATTTACTTTTGGTGGTGAAATTGATGGAAACTGAGTTACAGGTAGTTTTACTAATGACAAAAACCCTAAAAATAGTATAATCAAAGAGATCACAATCGATAGAACTGGTCTACGAATAAACTTTTTAAACATAATTTTTCTTATTTAATAAAACTTAATCTGCTTTTAATTTCAATGATTGAAGGACTTTCTTAGGATCTTTAAATTCAGCATTAACTTTTTGATCCTCTTTCACTTTTTGAATACCATCCAAGATAAAATTCTCACCTTCATTTAAACCAGATTCTACAATGTAGATGTCTGGGAGTTCATAGGCTATTTTTATATTTCTTGAACGAGCTATACCATCTTTCCCTACTACAAATACATATTTCTGGTCTTGAATTTCATAGGTAGCTTTTTGAGGAATAATTATAGCATTTTTTATAGGGAAATTAATAACCACTTTACCTGTTTCTCCGTTTCGAAGTAATTTTTCAGGATTTGGAAAAGTAGCTCTGAAGGCAATATTTCCAGTTTCATTATCAAATTCTCCTTCAATAACTTCAATTTTCCCTTTTGAATTAAACAATTCATTGTTTGCCATTTTCAAAGCAACTTCTGAGTTACCTCTATCTTTCATATGTGTTTGATAGTTGAGATAATCAACTTCTGATACATTAAAGTAAGCATACATTTGGCTGTTATCAGAAAGACTTGTCAATAATTCGCCTTCATCAATCAAGCTGCCGAGTTTTTTTGGAATTCTATCAATAATACCCGAAAAAGGCGCTTTTATTTCTGTAAATGATAAATGTAATTTTGACAAAGCTAATTCGGCCTTGGCCTGTTCTAATTTTGCTTGCGCAAGTGCTTGTTCACTTTTGGAAATTATATTTTTGTCGGCAAGCATTTTTGCGTTTTGCAACTCTATTTCTGCTGCTTTTGCCTCCGATTTAGTTTTTAAAACCTCAGCTTCATAAGCCTTTGGCATAATTCTGAACAAAACTTGACCAGCCTTTACAAACTGACCTTCGTTAACATAAATGTTCTGCAAAAAGCCTTTCTCTTGAGACCTAATTTCAATATTTTTTATTGAATTGATTTGAGATACATATTCCTTTGTAGATATTGTATCCATTACAATTGCTTTTGTGGTAGTAAATTTTACTACTTCTTCTTTTTCTTCTTTTTTGGTTGTACAACTACTTAAAATTAGCAAAGCAATTACGCTTGCCAAAACAAGATTCTTTTTCATGGTAAATAAAATGATTAGTAAAGATTAATTTAAAATCTAATAAAATGTCATTAATAGAAATGACGAAAAACCATCTAAATATCAGACAGTTATTAAAGGATAATTTGTAGCAACTATATGATTAGTGCGCTTTTTGATATGAAAATCGGTGGTAGATTTTCTAGTATTGGATTAGCGAAATTTGATGTATTATCAATTTTTTCAAAGTAGAAATATTGATAAAAAGACAAACAAAAAAAATCAAAAGGTGAATATGTTAATTTTGAAATAAAAGTTAAATCAACACCTTTTAATTCACTTTCACTAGAATTATTGTCTTCTTCTAAATCTGAAGTATTATCTTCAACAAGATCGTTAAGAAAACTTTTGGGAAATGATAATTCAGAAGGTCTAAGTCTTTCTGTTTTTAAACTAAATTGGTTTTCTTTTACTTGCTTATGAGCAAAAATACTTTGTCCACTAAAAAATAGCAGAGAGAATAACAGTATTATTTGTGCATAAATTCTCATTTCGGGAACAAAATTAAATATTTGATTAAAGTATCAAAAAAGATAAACTTATTTTTTACAAGTTTTATACTACAAAAAACAAATCATAAGCAAAAATTAAGAATTGAGAATATTAATGTACTACTTAATCTCTTCTTTTCTATATTTACAAAAAAAGATTTATAATGGATTTTACAGCTAAAATGCTTCGCGATGATGCGCTAAAAGGAAAGACAATTGTAGTAACTGGCGGAGGAAGTGGACTTGGAAAAGCGATGACAAAATATTTCCTAGAGCTTGGTGCAAATGTTGTCATTACATCTAGAGATTTGGAAAAACTAAAAAATACAGCAACAGAACTGGAACAAGCAACAAATGGAAAATGCTTAGCAGTTCAGTGTGATGTGAGACATTATGATCAGGTTGAAAACCTTTTGGAAGAAACGTTAAAAACTTTTGGAAAAGTTGATGTTTTGCTCAACAATGCTGCTGGAAATTTTATTTCACCAACAGAAAGATTATCTGCCAATGCTTTCGATACAATAATTGATATAGTTTTGAAAGGCTCAAAAAATTGTACGCTAGCATTTGGAAAACATTGGATTAAAGAAAAACAAACCAATTGTAATGTTTTAAATATTGTAACAACATACGCTTGGACTGGTTCTGGCTATGTAGTTCCTAGTGCAACAGCAAAAGCTGGAGTTTTAGCAATGACAAGAAGTCTAGCCGTAGAATGGGCAAAATATGGCATCCGAATGAATGCAATAGCTCCAGGTCCGTTTCCTACAAAAGGTGCTTGGGATAGATTGTTACCAGGAGATTTGGCGGAAAAATTTGACATGTCAAAAAAAGTACCTTTAAAGAGAGTTGGCGACCATCAGGAATTAGCAAATCTAGCTGCTTATTTAGTTTCAGATTTTTCAGCATACATCAATGGAGAAGTCATTACAATTGATGGAGGCGAATGGCTCCAAGGTGCAGGACAATTCAATCTTTTAGAAAAAATTCCCCAAGAAATGTGGGATATGCTAGAGCAAATGATAAAAAATAAAGGAAACAAATAATAGAAGTCAGCTTGCAAATGTTAGTTTACAGAAAAATACTGAACACCTAAAACTGAACACTATACACTTTTACAAGAATGTTAACAAATTTAGGTTGTTAAACCCGTAAATAATTGTATTTTTACCGCTCAAAATCTACTTAAAATAAATGGGTAAAATCATTGCTATTGCTAATCAAAAAGGTGGTGTTGGTAAAACAACAACATCGGTTAATCTTGCTGCCTCACTTGGTGTTTTAGAGAAAAAAGTTCTCCTTATTGATGCAGATCCACAAGCTAATGCTAGCTCGGGATTGGGAATTGATGTTGAGTCTGTTGAAATAGGAACCTATCAATTATTAGAACATAGTAACACTCCTGAAGAAGCTATTGTAGAAACTTCTTCCCCAAATGTTTCACTTATTCCTGCTCACATAGATTTGGTGGCAATTGAAATAGAATTGGTTGACAAGGACAATAGAGAATACATGCTCAAAGAAGCATTAAAAAATATCAAAAATCAATATGACTATATATTGATAGATTGCGCACCATCATTAGGATTATTAACATTAAATGCGCTTACTGCTGCTGATAGTGTTATTATTCCTATTCAATGTGAGTACTTTGCTCTAGAAGGATTAGGAAAATTATTAAACACTATAAAAAGTGTTCAAAAAATTCATAATCCAGAACTTGATATTGAAGGTCTTTTGTTGACCATGTTCGACTCAAGATTACGCCTTTCAAATCAGGTAGTTGAGGAAGTTCAAAAGCATTTTAACGATATGGTTTTTAAAACTATTATACAGCGAAATGTAAAATTGAGCGAAGCTCCAAGTTTTGGAGAAAGCATCATAAATTTTGATGCAACTAGCAAAGGAGCAAGCAATTATTTAAGCTTGGCTCATGAAATTATTAAAAAAAATAGTATTTAAGATTTATGGCAAAAGCTGTTAAAAAACAAGCATTAGGGAGAGGATTATCGGCATTATTAAAAGACCCAGAAAATGATATTAAATCAATAGCTGATAAAAATGCTGATAAACTGATTGGTAGCATTATTGAACTTGACATCGACTCTATCGAAATCAATCCTTTTCAGCCTAGAACAAATTTTAACGAAGAAACCATACAAGAACTAGCAAGCTCTATTAAAGAACTTGGAGTAATTCAACCTATAACTGTTCGAAAATTAGACTTCAATAAATATCAGTTGATTTCAGGAGAACGTCGTTTACGTGCTTCAAAAGTTGTTGGACTTACTACAATTCCAGCATTCATCCGCATTGCAAACGATAATGAATCACTTGTGATGGCGTTGGTTGAAAACATTCAACGTCATGATTTAGATCCAATAGAAATTGCGCTTTCCTATCAACGATTGATTGATGAAATTCAATTGACACAAGAGCAAATGAGTGAACGAGTTGGAAAAAAACGTTCGACTATTGCTAATTATATGAGGTTACTAAAGCTTGACCCAATTATTCAAACAGGGATAAGAGATGGTTTTATATCAATGGGACATGGACGCGCTATTATTAACATAGACAACCATGATGTTCAAACAGATATTTACCACAGAATTGTTAGCGAAAACTTATCTGTTCGCGAAACAGAAACACTCGTAAAAAACTATCAGGAAGGAAAAACAACTGGCTCAAAAAAAGGTGGAAAAACGGCAACTTTTGTTGTTGACAAAGAACATAAAAACTTATTTAATGACTTTTTTGGTAGCAAAACATCTATTAAGGTAAGTGAAAATGGGAAAGGGAAAATTACAATACCTTTCAATTCTGAAGATGATTTTAAAAGGATTATCAAACTTTTGAAAAATTAATGCGTTTACCATTATACATAACTCTTTTGATTTTCTTTTGTCAAAGCAATAATTTGTTTTCGCAAGAATTGACCAATGTTATTGTTGCAAAAGATACTATAAAGAAAACTATTGATCCACTTGCTCCATCGAAAGCTGCATTTTATTCGGCAATTTTACCTGGACTAGGACAAGCATACAATAAAAAATATTGGAAAATTCCAATCGTTTACGGAGCAATGGCTACAAGTATGTATTTTTATGCTTGGAACAATACTAAGTACCATGATTACCGTGATGCATACAAACGAAGATTGGCTGGATACAACGATGATGAATATCAATATTTAGATGATACTAGATTGATTCAAGGTCAAAGATTTTATCAACGCAATCGTGATTTGTCGCTTCTAGTAACTATAGGTTTCTATATTTTAAATATTGTAGATGCCAATGTAGATGCACATTTGATACAATTCAATGTAAACGATAATTTATCGTTAGCTCCTGAAATCTATCAAACAGATTTTACAACTAAACCAAACCTTGGTTTAACACTAAATTTCAAATTCTAAATGAAAATAGCACTACTCGGATACGGAAAAATGGGCAAAGTAATTGAGCGAATTGCTCTTGAAAGAGGCCATGAAATTGTATTAAAGAAATCGAGTGCTAGTACTTTTGATGGGATTGAAAATGCAGATGTAGCCATCGACTTTAGTATTCCTGATGTTGCAGTAGAAAACATTTCAATTTGTTTAGAAAAAGGAATTCCTGTTGTATCTGGAACTACAGGATGGCTTGATGATTACCAAAAAATAGTTGATTTGTGTGAAGCAAAAAATGGCGCATTTCTATATGGTTCAAACTTCAGTTTGGGAGTGAATTTATTTTTTGAATTGAATAATTATTTGGCACAAATGATGTCAAAATTCAAAGAATACAATGTTTCGATGGAAGAAATTCATCACACACAAAAACTTGATAAACCTAGCGGAACAGCAATTTCATTAGCAAAAGACATTCTAAAAAATTATCCTGAAAAGAAAGATTGGACAATTGATAACTCCACAAACGAAGAGCTCTTTATTGATGTAAAAAGAATTGAAAATGTTCCTGGAACTCACAGTGTGTTTTATAATTCTAATGTAGATTTTATAGAAATAAAACACGTTGCTCACAACAGAGAAGGTTTTGCTCTCGGTGCAGTTGTTGCTTCCGAATGGATACTTGGCAAAAAAGGAGTTTTTTCCATGAAAGATGTTTTAAATTTAAATAAATAGTTATTAACTGTAACAAAAAGTACAAATTTCCAACCTATTCTTAACTAAAATAAAAATATTATGTCAGCATATCAATGGTTTGTTTTTTTTCTGATTGTACAAGTTATTCATGGACTTGGAACATGGAAGCTTTATGAAAAAGCAGGAAGAAAATCGTGGGAAGCATTTATTCCGGTGTATAATTCTATTGTTTTAATGAAAATAATCAATAGACCAACTTGGTGGACATTATTGCTTTTTATACCAATAGTTAACTTAATAATGTTTCCAGTCGTTTGGGTTGAAACACTTAGAAGTTTTGGAAAAAACTCAACTATAGATACTTGGCTTGGTTTTTTAACACTTGGCTTTTACATCTACTATATCAATTACACACAAAACGTTACCTACATAAGTGACAGAAGTTTACAAGCAAAAACCAAAACAGGTGATACAATAAGTTCAATTCTTTTTGCAGTAGTAGTTGCCACTATCGTACATACTTATTTTATCCAACCTTTTACAATTCCTACATCGTCATTAGAGAAAACATTACTCATTGGTGATTTTCTTTTCGTAAGTAAATATAACTATGGTGCTAGAACACCAATGACTGCTGTAGCAGCTCCAATGGTTCATGATACTATACCAGTTGTAAATACAAAATCATATTTGAGTTGGCCTCAATTACCATATTTCAGATTTCCTGGCTATGAGAAGATTGAAAGAAATGATATTGTAGTATTCAATTGGCCAGCTGATACCGTTTACAAATTTTTTGACACATCTGGCAGAAGTGTAGTTAAACCAATAGATAAAAAATCAAACTACGTAAAAAGATGCATCGCAACTCCAGGAGATGTTTTACAAATCAAAAACAGTATAATCCACGTTAATGGTAAAGAAATAAATTTACCTGAAAGAGCTAAGCCACAGCATGCTTATTTCATGACTTATGATGCTAACGTTCCTTTAGATTTTGAGTATTTGCTAAGTCAAGTAAATTCTACTGATGGTGCAGGTTTCATCAATGATAAAAGAGATACAATATACATCAAAGCTTTGACAGATGAAGGTGCAAAAACATTGCGAACAATACCAGGTATAAAATCTGTTACAAAAGCATTGACAGTAAAAGGAGAACCAAACATATTTTCAAGAAATCCAAATTGGAATTCTGATAATATGGGACCAATTACAATACCCAAAAAAGGGGTTACTGTAACCTTAACAAAAGACAATTTTTCGATTTACAAACGTTTGATAAACGTTTATGAAAAAGGTAATGATGTAAAAATTGTTGGAAATGACATATATAATAATGGAAAAAAAATAAACTCCTATACATTCCAGCAAAACTATTATTGGATGATGGGAGATAACAGAAGTAATTCAGAAGATAGCCGCTATTGGGGATTTGTTCCAGAAGACCACATAGTTGGAAAACCAATATTCATTTGGATGAGTTGGGATAGCAATGCAAAAGGATTAGATAAAATTCGTTGGGATAGATTGTTTACTACTGTAAGCGGTGAAGGGCAACCTCAATCATACTTTAAATACTTTCTAGGTTTACTTGCATTATATTTTGTTGGAGAATACTTCTGGAAAAAACGTAAAGTAACAAAAGAATAGTTGATTTGGTTATTTGCGGTTTTGATAATTTGTAAAAATTCTTTGTCATGCATGTTTTTTCTTTTGAAAAATTAGAAATTTGGATTGAAGCTAAAGAATTTATAAAACAAATTTATAATGTAACATCAAAATTTCCAGATACTGAAAAATTTGGTTTAATTTCACAGCTAAGAAGAGCCTCAATTTCAATTGCTTCAAATATTGCTGAAGGTTCTGCAAGAAAAAGTTTTAAAGATAAAATACATTTTTCAACTATAGCCTTTAGTTCATCAGTTGAAGTTTTAAATCAATTAATAATATCATTTGAATTAAGTTTTATTTCAGAAACTGATTATCTAGAACTGAGAAAAATGCTAGAAAGCATAACCAATAAAATAAATGCTCTTAGAAATTATCAAATTGAGCAGTCAAACAAAACAAATAACCAAATCGACAAATAACCAAATGAACATTATAATCCATCCAAGTTATTTCCCTTCTATAAGTCATTTTGTTGCAATTGCAAAGGCTGATTTGGTCACATTTGAAATAGATGATAACTTTCAAAAGCAAACCAACAGAAACCGAATGTATATATACAGTCCGAACGGCATTCAGCTTTTGAATATTCCAATAAAGCATTCAAAAGATGCTCATCAAAAAACGAAAGATGTAAAACTCGAAACTGCATTCGATTGGCAAAAACAACACTTCAAATCTCTAGAAGCTGCTTACAGAACTTCGCCATTTTTTGAGTATTTTGAAGATGATATTTTACCAATTTATCAAAAGAAACATACGTTCCTAATGGATTTGAATTATCAAACCATGGAAATTGTTTCTAAGTGTTTAGGTCTCGATTTTGATTACAATGAAACAACTGAGTATTTCCATGATGTTCAAGACAAAACAGACTTGCGCCAATTGATTAATGGGAAAAAAGATACTTCTGTTTTTGAACCATACACGCAAGTATTTGGGGAAAAACATGGCTACATCAACAATCTAAGCATACTGGATTTGTTATTCAATGAAGGTAGACATGCTCTAGATTATTTAAAAAAACAGACTATCAATTCTCTTTAAAAGCTAGTCTAGTAATAATCGGGAAATGATCTGAATAATTGAGTTTAGGGAAGTTTTTAAAACTTTTTACAACCATTTTCTTGTCTGCAAAAATATAATCAATCCTTGCAGGATAATATTTGAACTTATACGTTTCGCCAAAACCATTTCCTGCTTCTTCAAAACAGTCATTCAAGTTGCCTTTTATACTTCTGTAAACATATGAAAATGGACTGTTATTCATATCTCCACAAATGATTAACGGATAATGACAATCTTGTTTGTGATTAACTAAGACTTCTGCTTGTTGCTCTTGAAGTTTAAAAGCATCTCTAATTCTGGTAAAAAACATCATCGATTTTTCTTGATTAATTTTATCGACATGCTCTGATATTTCATTGACACCAGGCGAAATTTTTATCGATTGCAAATGCATATTGTAAACTCGAATAGTGTCTTTTCCTTTCTTGATATCTGCAAAAATGATGTTGTTTCCAGCCTGAGGAATGTGAAGATTTCCTTTGTTGAAAATTGGATATTTTGAAAAAATAGCTTGACCCGTTTTTATTTTATTTCCTTCGATAAAAACCGCTTTGTATTTGTAAACTCGTAAATCTACATGAGCATTTTCAGAATATTCTTGAATACAAAGTATATCAGGATTTTGTTCATTAATGAAAGATAGAATATTATTCCCTACTTCATTATCATCAATCCATTTGAAAAGATTAAAAAGTCTGACATTATAGCTCATGACAGTAAAATCTTTTTCTTCGTGGTCAACTTCATTCGATGAAAATTTGTAGAATTTATTGACAAATGTAATTCCAAGCAAAAGAATAATTCCTGATAAAAAAAGTTGACGCTTGAGTTGCATTAACCAATAAATAAAAAAAAGTGCATTTAACACCAAAAACATTGGCAAAATCAATGTCAAAACAGAGAGTAACGGAAAAAGTTTTGGTGCTAAAAAAGGTAAAATATAGGCAACGAAGGTCAAAATTACCAATGTAATATTGAACACGTATACAATTTTATTAAACCAAGATAGCTTCTTCATGTATTATCTACCAGCTTTGAACAAAAACTCTTTTTCTTCTTTGGTTAAACTATCATAACCTGATTGACTTATTTTATCAAGAATTTCATCTATTTGTTGTTGTGTTTTATCTTTATTCACAATCTTACTTGAAACAGGTTTTGAAACTTTTGATTTATTAACATGTACCTTTTTAAAAGGTGTAGATTTTTTTTTGCTAGACAAATTATAAAAAAAATCTATAACTCTTGAAATAATTTTACTTAAGTCTGTTCCACTTTGAAGTAGTTTGATGTAGAGAAATCCAAAAAAAGCACCACTCAAATGAGCAATATGTCCACCAGTATTATCCAGTTGAATTTGCATCAAATCTAGCAATAAAATAACAGCAGTAATGTGCCACAACTTAACATTTCCAATCAATAATAATCTAATTTCCATCAAAGGTTGATAGGTTGTCGTTGCTACTAACAATGCCATTATTGCACCAGAAGCTCCAACCATTATAGAAACTTTATCTAGAATATAAAAACTTAAAACAAACACTATACCCGAAAATATTGCACTCAAAATATACAAGCCCAAATATTGTTTTTGATTGAAAAAAGTTAAAAACAATCTGCTGGTAAAATTTAGAACCATCATATTGAAAAACAAATGCAAAAATCCTTGATGAAAGAAAGCATAGGTCAATATTGTCCAAGGATAATACAATATCGCTTTGGGTTGAGAAGATATAGCTAACCAATCAGGAAAATTGAAAATTCCAGTTCTGAAATCATAAAAAACAAATGACAACAAAAAAACAGCTATATTCCAATAAATCATTTTATTGGAAATACCACCTGTTCTGTACTGTAATTTTATGTCTTCAATTATACTCATTTCTAATTCCAGCGCCTATTATTGAATGAATTATTTTTCCAATACCACATCATAATGAAACCTGTTATTGCGCCACCAACGTGAGCAAAATGTGCAATTCCAGTTCCTCCACTACCAAAGATAGAACTTCCTTTGAAACCTAAAAACAAATCCAAAAATATCAATCCAGGTACAAAATATTTTGCTTTAATTGGCACAGGAATGAACAGTAAAGCCAATTCAGCATTGGGAAACATAAATGCAAATGCAGTTAATAATCCATAAATTGCTCCTGATGCGCCAACTGAAGGTGTATTGAATGAAAAAAACAATTGTTCTAAAGTTGACAACGGAACCAAATCAGTTATTGTTTGATTATATTTTCCTTCTTTGGCAATCATATTTATTACATCAGATGGAATTTTTGCTTCTTGAAGTGCAGACAAAGCCGAATTGTATTCATAATAAGAAAACCCAACATGCAATAAAGCAGCACCAAGTCCACAAGAAATATAGAAAAATAAAAACTTCTTTCCTCCCCAAAAATGTTCCAAAGCCGAACCAAATGATACTAATGCAAACATGTTGAATGCAATATGCATCAAGTTAGGCATTGGAGCATGCATGAACATACTGGTAATTGGCTGCCAAAATCTAAAATTTGGGTTTTCTGGAAAATACAACGAAAACAATGGATATGCAGCAGAAACAAACTGCGAACCAATATAGAATATTATATTTATTATTAGTAACTGTTTTACAGTTTCGGTCATTCGCATCATATGGCAAATTTTTTATCTAAATCATCAACACTTAGTGTAATGAAAATAGGTTTGTTAAATGGTGTTATGTTTGGTTCTTTGCAAGCAAAAAGGTTATTAACAAGGTTTTCTTGCTCTTTTTCGGTAAGATATGTTCCCGTTTTTATCGCTAAACACTTCGACAATGATTTGGCAATACTATCATTTAATGAATAACTATCAGTAGAAATACCTTGATACAAATCGTTAAGCAAATCATCTATAACAATAGAAACTTGACTTTCTGTTGCTCTAACAGGAATTCCAGAAATGACAAGACTATCATCATTTATCGCTTCAAAAACAAAGCCTAGAGCTTCTAATGAAACTTGCAATTCTTTAATCATTTCCATTTCATTTACAGAATAAAATAATTCCAATGGAAATAACAATTGTTGACTTGGAGCTTTATTTACAGTAATGTTTGTCAAAAATTCTTCATATAAAATCCTCTGGTGAGCTCTACCTTGATTGATGACTAACATACCCGATTTTATGGTACTAAAAATATATTTTTTATGAATTTGAAACGTTCTAGTAGCTTCATGCTCCGTTTCAACCTCATCAAAAAGTGATGAACTTACTGCTTCAGTTTCGAAAGAATTTGAGCCAAAAGCTTCATTTTGAATTTGTTCCAAACCTACATACAAACTTTCCCAACTAGGCTGAGCTTCAACTTTTCTGTAGCTCGAACCATTTGAAAACGAATTTGAAGATTTTACAGGTTTTTCGTCTGCAAAAGGGTTAAAAGAACTATCCACTTGTATCGTTGGATATTCAGCTTCTTTATTTTTGTATTGATATGGTGTATCTAGATTTGGATCTCTATCAAAATCTAAAACTGGTGCAACATTGAACTGACCCAAACTATGCTTTATTGTTGAACGCAAAATAGCATAGAGCGAATGCTCATCGTCAAATTTTATCTCCGTTTTTGTTGGGTGAATGTTAATATCAATAGTATTAGGCGGAACATTCAGATATAAAAAATAACTCGGTTGTGAACCATCTTTTAGCAAACCTTCGAATGCAGCCATAACTGCATGATGCAAGTAACCACTTTTTATGAAACGATTGTTTACAAAAAAGAACTGTTCGCCTCTATTTTTCTTTGAAAATTCTGGTTTTCCAACAAAGCCTTCAATGGATACGATTTCAGTTTCTTCTTTAACTGGAACTAATTTTTCATTAGTTTTTCCAGAAAAAGTGTTCACAATTCGTTGTCTGTAATTTGAGCTAGGCAAATTAAAGACTTCGTTTCCGTTGTGATACATCACAAACTGAATATTTGGATGTGCTAATGCAACTCGCTGAAATTCATCAATAATGTGTCGGAGTTCAACAGTATCTGATTTTAGAAAATTACGCCTCGCTGGAATATTGAAAAATAAATTCTTTACAGCGAATGAAGTTCCCTTGGGTAAAACACATGGTTCCTGAGTAATGAATTTGCTACCTTCTATAACAATATTGGTTCCAAGCTCATCTTGTTCCATTTTTGTTTTTAGTTCAACATGCGCAATTGCCGCAATAGAAGCTAGTGCTTCACCTCTAAAACCTTTTGTACTAAGAGCAAACAAATCTTCGGCATAACGTATTTTTGAAGTGGCATGTCTTTCAAAGCATAGCCTAGCATCAGTAATGCTCATACCTACTCCATTGTCTATAACCTGAACCAACGATTTTCCAGCATCTTTCAGTATCAACTTAATATCTGTGGCTTTTGCATCAACAGCGTTTTCTAGCAATTCTTTTACCACAGATGCTGGGCGTTGAACTACTTCTCCAGCCGCAATTTGATTAGCCACATGATCGGGTAAAAGTTGAATAATACTAGACATCAATTATATAAAATACTGTTATTTAGAGATTTATAAATTTTGAATAATCCAAAACCTAAGTAAGCAAATTTAAACAAAAACTATTTGTTTTTCTAGTTAAAACAAAGCTAAAAATAAAATAGTCTAACCCATTTTTTGAGTTAGACTACAACATGCAAAAATTTGAATTTTTTAAAACCCTATCGTTTTGTTTTTGTTCTCAGCACTCTTTTTTAGGGCAACCATTTTAATGGCCGCAATGGCAGCTTCTGTACCTTTATTTCCATGTTTTCCACCGCTTCTGTCGATAGATTGTTGTTCATTATTGTCTGTTAATAAACAAAAAATTACGGGAACGTCATATTGAATATTCAAATCTTTAACACCATGTGTAACACCTTCACACACAAATTCAAAATGCATCGTTTCTCCTTTTATAACACAACCAATCGTGATGACACAATCAACATTTTGTGTTTCAATCATTTTTTTTGCACCATAGATAAGTTCAAAACTTCCTGGAACATTCCAGCGAATAATGTTTTCTGCTGAAACACCACAATCGAGCAAAGCAGTTTCTGCACCATTAAAAAGTCCGTTGGTTATTTTATCATTCCACTCGGAAACAACAATTCCAAAACGATATCCAGTTGCATTTGGTAAAAGGTCTTTGTTGTATTCAGAAAGGTTTTTGTTAGCTGTTGCCATGATTAAAAATTTAATTTTTTTTAAATAAAAAAGGATTAAAGACTTCTCTTTAATCCTTTTCAAAAATACTATTTTTTATCTAATTATTGAGCTAATCCTATAAGTCCATCAACAGATTGTGCTTCAGGAGTATTGTCATAATTATCTTTGATTTCAGTGAAATATTTCAATGCATCTGCTTTTTGACCAAGAGCTAAAGCAGTTTTACCAGCTTTCAACAAATATCTTGGAGTAGTAAATTCATTTTTATTAGCTTCAGCTGCTTTTACATAATATTCTAATGCCTCTTTTGGCTGGTTTTTTTGTGAAAATGCATCACCAATTGCTCCTTTAGCAAGAGTACTTAGCATTACATCATCAGATTTGAATTTCTCTAAACTAGAAATAGCTTCTGCATATTTACCTGTATTCAAATAAGCAATACCAGCATAATAGTTCGCTAAGTTTCCAGCGTCTGTTCCTGAGTATTCTTCTGCAATTTTCAAAACGCCAAATTTACCTTCAGAACCGTTCAAAACTAATTTGAATAATGAATCAGCTTTCACATCGCCATCTACAGCTTTTTGGAAATTTTGTTGAGCAACAAAAAGTTCGTCAGCAGCTTCATCTTGTTTTGGCTCAGCAACAAATTTTTGATAACCCAAGTATCCAATAGTTACCAAAGCAACAGCGCCAAGAAAGCCTAAAATATATTTTTGATTTTTAGCAACAAAATCCTCTGTTCTAGAAGCTGTTTGGTCTAAAGCGTCAAATGCTTTTGCAGTTGTACTATCTTTTTCGCTTACATTAACATCTTCTTCTATATAGTTGTTATCTATCTTCTCTTCTTTTGGTTTTGGTGCTTTATATCCTCTTTTGTTAAACGTTGCCATTTATTTTCAATTTAGTGAGCCGCAAAAATAAAATTTTTATTGAAATTTAAAAGCGATTTTTATCGATATTTTTCAATAATTTGCAAGCTGAAAAAAAATACGTTGGTTTAGGACGTAATTTACAGTAGTTGAGAAACTTTTACAATGCATTTAAAACGATTATCTCTCATTAACTATAAGAACTTTTCCGAAATTGAACTTGATTTTGATGCTAAAATCAATTGCTTCGTTGGAAAAAACGGTATCGGAAAAACCAATATTCTTGATGCGATACATCATTTGGCATTAGGCAAAAGCTATTTCAATCCTTTGTCAATACAAAACATCAGGCATGGTGAAGATTTTTTTGTGATTGATGGAACGTTTGAAAAACAAAATCGAACAGAAAATATTGTTTGTAGTTTAAAAAAAGGACAAAAAAAAGTTCTCAAACGCAACGGAAAAATTTATGACAAATTTTCTGAACATATCGGTTTCATTCCTATGGTTATAATTTCACCTTCTGATACTGACCTTATAACTGAAGGTAGTGAAATGAGAAGAAAATTTATCGATGGTGTAATATCACAATTGGACAGTAATTATCTTCAAAAAATCATTCAATACCAAAAAACAGTTAGTCAAAGAAATGCATTATTAAAATATTTTGCATTAAATCATGTATTTGAAACAGAAACATTGAGCATTTATAATTCACAATTGGATGAACTTGGTAATGACATTTTTGAAAAAAGAAAAAAGTTTCTCGAAGAATTTTGCCCAATATTCAACAATTATCATCGAATAATAACCAACGCAGCAGAAAACGTTCAATTAGTCTATCAAAGTGATTTGTTCTCTGGTAATTTAATTTCATTATTAGAGCAAAACATAAATAAAGATAGAGCATTACAATATACATCGGTTGGTGTTCACAAGGATGATCTATCATTTGAAATAGAAAATTATCCTATCAAAAAATTTGGGTCTCAAGGCCAACAAAAATCATTTCTAATTGCACTAAAATTAGCACAATTTGAGTTTGTAAAAAAACAAAGTGGAGAAAAACCAATTCTTCTTTTTGATGATATTTTTGACAAACTAGATGAAACTAGAGTCGCAAAAATTGTTGAAATGGTTAACAATAATGAATTTGGTCAACTTTTTATATCAGACACACATCCCGAAAGGACTGAAAAAATAGTAAAATCAACCCATCAATCTTATAAAATGTTTAATTTGTAATTAACCATTTTATACCTACTTTTACTCAAAATTTCTATTAAAACTAATGAAAAGCAACTTATTCATCTTATTATTTATTACCCTTTCACTTTCTAATTGCAAAAAAAGTGATACCACAAAAACGGAAACAGTATTCGAGTCTGTTGATCCTAAGACTTTTTCTGAAGCTTTAAAATCAACAGATGGAGCTCAACTAATAGATGTAAGAACTCCTGATGAATACAACTCAAAACACATTGACAATGCTGTAAACATTGATATCAATAATCCTAATTTTGACACAGAACTTGCCAAACTCGATAAAACAAAACCAGTTTTTGTTTATTGTTTAAGTGGTGGAAGAAGCAAAGCTGCCGCTACTAAAATGCAAAGCCTTGGTTTTGCGAAAATTTATGAGCTAGATGGCGGAATGATGAAATGGAACGCCAGCGGAATGGACACTGGAGTTGCAAAAAATGACGGTATGAGCAAAGAAGATTTTGACAAATTGATAAATACTGATGAAAAAATTCTTGTAGATTTTTATGCTGAATGGTGTGGTCCATGTAAAAAAATGGCGCCATATATTGAAAAAATTTCAAATGAAGGAAAAATAAAAGTCATAAGAATTGATGTAGATAAAAACGAAACACTTGCTACTGAAATGAAAGTAGATGCTTTGCCTACCCTAATCATTTTTGAAAAAGGGAAAAAAACTTGGGAAAATATTGGTTACGTATCTGAAGAGGATTTAAGAAAAAAATTATAACTGAATTATTTGCGCTTTTGAATTTAAACAACCTAAAAAGATGATTACTAAAGATGCTTTAAAATTTTTGGAAGATTTGATTGCGAACAACAACACAGATTGGATGCATGCAAATAAAAAGCGTTATGAAGTTTATAAAAAAGACTATCACAACTTTATAGATGGAATTCTGTCTGAAATGAAAGTTTTAGATCCTAAACTTGAACCTCTTGAAATAAAAAATTGCACTTTTAGAATCAATCGAGATATCCGTTTTAGCAAAGATAAATCACCCTATAAAACAAATATGGGCGTTTGGCTTTCACAAAATAAATTTAGAAAAAATGCTCCAGGTTATTATATCCACTATGAAAAAGGCAACTGCTTTATTGCTGGTGGAGTATGGTGTCCTGAACCAAACGAGCTTAAACTCATCAGAAAAGAAATTGAATTTTTCTATGATGATTTAAATAAAATCTTAACCGATAAAGATTTTCAGAAAGAGTTTGGTGACTTGACAAGAAATGAAAATGAAATGCTCAAGAAAGCTCCAAAAGATATAGAACCAAATCACCCAGCTATTGAAAATTTGAAACTAAAAAGTTTCACTGCTCTTCAAAAAATAGATGATGCAATCTTTACAGATGTTAACTTCAATAAAGTTATTTCTAAAAAACTAATTGCTTTAAAACCATTGAACGATTTTCTTTCTCGTGCTCTTGAAACTGAAGAATAATTTTATGCAAAAGCGAAAGATTCTTTTTTTGGGTGAAACTTATAGAGCTGATGCCATTACTTGGATGAACGGCTTGAAAGAATTTGGAAATTTCGAAATTGTAACTTGGGAATTAAATCAAACCAATCTAGGTCTCAATCGAATAAAACGAATTATTGAGTGGATATTGGCAGTCATTAGAATAAAAAAAATTGTAAAAAGCTATAAACCTGATATGATTATAGCTGAACGTACCACTAGCTACGGTTTCCTAGCTACATTTTCTGGAATGAAACCAACGGCTGTTGCCCAGCAAGGAATGACGGATATTTGGCCACCAAATTCCAAAACTAGATTTTTTAAAAAGAAGCTTCAAGATTATACTTTCAAACATGCTGATTTGCTTCATGCATGGGGAAAACTTATTGCAACACACATGAAGAATTCTGGCACAGACATGAACAAAGTAATGGTTTTGCCAAAAGGAATTAATCTAGAACAATTTGTTTTTGAAAACAATGATTCGTCAACAAAAATCAATGCAGTTGTTACTAGAACTCTAGAACCAGAATATTGCCACGATGTAATCTTGAAAGCCTTTCAATTGATTAATGAATTTGGAATAGATTTTACGTTAACAATTATTGGTGACGGAAGTCTAATGAATTATTTAAAAAAATTATCTGAAGAATATAATATTGCCAACAAAATAATTTTTACCGGAAGGCTTGACAGCCAGAAAGTGTCACAAATTTTACAAAAATCTAATTTTTATATCAGTATGCCAGTAACAGAAGGTGTTTCGGCTTCTTTGTTTGAAGCAATGGCAGCTGGTTGCTTTCCTGTAGTAACTGATTTACCTGGAAATAGAAACTATATAAATAATTATGAAAACGGTATACTAATTCCTAAAGGAAATTATATACTTTTGGCGGAAGAAATTGCTTCAGCATGGAATAGACCAATTTGGAGAAATGAAGTTTTGAAAAATAACCGAGTATTTGTTGAGAAAAACGCTGATTATAGTGTTAATATGAAAATAATTGCAGACAAATACCATGAAATGATTGATAAGAGCGTTACAAGTAACTGATGTGTGGCATTAACGGTATTCTTTATTTTGACAACAGAAAGGTCGATAAAGATGAATTGATAAAAATGAGAGATATACTCGAACATCGTGGACCCGATGATTCAGGTATATTTATTGAAGACAATATCGGATTAGGCCACAGAAGGTTATCAATTCTTGATACTTCCTCTGCAGGGCATCAACCATTTATCTCTGAAAATAATCGTTACATCATTGTTTTAAATGGCGAAATATACAACTACAAGTCATTCTATAATGAAATAAAATCCAAAGGCTATCAACTCAAAACTGGTACTGACACCGAAGTATTACTAATTCTTTTTGAACTTTATGGTTTGGAAATATTACCTAGACTGAAAGGGATGTTTGCTTTTGCCATTTGGGACAAATTAGAAAAAAAGTTGTTCTTGGTTAGAGACAGAATGGGTGTAAAACCTTTGTATTATTCATTTTACAAAAACGGAATCTATTTTGCTTCCGAAATAAAAGCTTTATTCAGAACTGGTAAAACATTGAATTTTCAGAAAATGGTTTAGATGAGTACTTTTTTAATCGCTTTGTTTCTGGAGAAAATACATTATTCAGAAGTGTAAAGAAAATACTTCCAGGACATTATATGATTCTGGAAAACAATGGAAATGTTCAATACAAAAAATGGTGGGATTTAAAAACCGAAATACAAAATCAAACTAAAATAATTAATCCAAAAAAATGGTTTGAAGAAGTATTTTTCGAGTCCGTAAACCTCAGAATGGTGAGCGATGTTCCTGTTGGAGTACTTTTGAGCGGTGGACTTGACTCTAGTTCTATTTTATCCTCTTTGTACCATCAAAACTACAAGGATATAAACACTTTTTCAGTAGCTTTTGATGAAACAGAACACAATGAAGCATTTTTGGCAAAAAAACTTTCGGAAGATTACAATTATAATTTTCACAGCATCACACTAAATGATGAACTTTTGCTAGAGAATCTCATTCAGTCTGCATATTACAATGATAAACCTTTGATGCATTTTAATGAACCACACTTGTTGTGTGTATCAAAATTAGCAAAAGACAAAGTAAAAGTTCTTCTATCTGGTGAAGGAGCAGATGAGCTCATAGGTGGTTATGTTCGTTACAAAGCATTAAAAAACCCGTCTTTATTAAAGGCTGTTTCTGTTTTGAGCAAAATAGAAAATCTGAACAAAAAACCGAGACTAAACAAGTTATTTAGGTATTCAAAAATCGAAAATCCAGATGATTTAGTTATCTATAATAGTTCAAATATTTACCCTGAAGACATAGAAAAGTTTTATGGTATAAAACAACATCCTTTCAACAGCTACAGATATAGCATAATGGATGATGCTAAAGAACTTTATCCAAATAATCCTCAACGACAAGCGCTTTATTTTGATCAACATACTTATTTGTGTTCACTTTTAGACAGAAATGACCGTTGTACAATGGGAACATCTATTGAATGTAGAGAACCATTTTTGGATGAAAGGTTAATTGCTGGTCTTGGAACTCTTGACGACAAATGGTTTTTTACAGGTAAAAAAGGTAAATTTATTCTCAAATCAGCGATGGAGAATAAACTCCCGAGCGAAATTCTTAACTTTAGAAAAATAGGTCTCAGTGCGCCATGGAAAGATTATCTTCTCAATTATCCTTCTATAAAAAACGAATTGGAAGATATGGTAAACAGCCCAATATTTGAAATCAAATATTTAGACAATATCAATCCAAAAAAATTAATTCAAGAATTAAAAAACGGAAATGATAAACTTATTCCTTTTTTGATGCCAATATTCATGTTTCACATTTGGCATAAATATTATTTTCAAAAATTATCCAAACTTTGATTTACATTTGCATACTGAAAACACAGACAAAAAATGCAAATCCATCAAAATTTTTCTTTAAAAAAATACAATACTTTTGGTATAGAAGCAAAAGCAAAACAATTTGTTGCTGTACACAATCTTGAGGAATTAAAGTTAGTTTTAGAAAATTATAGAAATGACGAAAAATTTATCCTTGGTGGTGGTAGCAATATGCTCTTGACACAAAACATCGATGCATTAGTAATTCATGTAGATTTAAAAGGAAAAAAAGTTATCAAAGAGGATGATAATTTCGTTTGGGTTGAAAGCAATGCTGGCGAAAACTGGCATGAGTTTGTACTTTGGACAATCAATCAAAACTATGGCGGGCTAGAAAATATGTCGCTTATTCCAGGAAATGTAGGCACAACTCCTGTTCAAAACATTGGTGCTTATGGAGCCGAAATCAAGGACACTTTTGTGAGTTGTGACGCCATGAATATTGAAACTCAAGAAATGAAAACCTTCACCAAAGACGAATGTAATTTTGGTTACCGAGAAAGTATTTTCAAGCATGAAGCCAAAGGCAAATACATCATCACATCTGTTGTTTATAAGCTCACGAAATACAACCATAAAATTAGTATTGAATATGGCGATATCAAATCAGAGTTGGCCAAAAACAATATTTCAAGCCCAACAATAAGAGATGTATTCTAATGCAGTGATTACTATTCGTCAAAGTAAATTACCAGACCCAAAAGAACTAGGAAACAGCGGAAGTTTTTTTAAAAACCCAGTTATATCTAGAGAATTATTTTTAAAAGTTCAAGAAAAATTTCCTGAGGTAAAATATTTTGAAGTTTCTCCCACTGAAGTTAAAGTTCCCGCAGGCTGGCTTATAGAACATGCAGGTTTAAAAGGTTACAGAAAAGATGATGCAGGAGTTCACAAAAACCAAGCTCTAGTCTTGGTTAATTATGGAAACGCAACTGGTCAAGATATTTTAAACTTATCAAAATATGTTCAAAAAACTGTTTTTGACAAATATGGAATTGCTATTGAAGCTGAAGTAAATGTGATATAGTTTACAGTTGTAAGTTGTGAGTTTTGAGTAGATAAGTGTAAATTAAATAATTGTCATACCGAGCGCAGTCGAGGTATTGTTGCTTGTTTATTATTTAACACAAAATAAAAAAATCCTAAATCTAATATCAAAATGTACATCCCAAACCTCTATAAAAACGAAAATCAGGAAGAAATACATCAATTTCTGCACGAAAATGGTTTTGCTATTTTGGTTAATCAAACCAATGGAAAACTTTGGGCAACACACATTCCACTTTACTTTGAACCAGAAAACAATTTGCTTCACGGACATTTATCAATCGAAAATCCGCAATCAATTGATTTTAAAAATGATGACGAAGTTTTAGTTATTTTTCAAGGTAATCACACATATATCTCTTCTTCTTGGTATGATCACGAAAATGTTCCTACATGGAATTATATTGCGGTTCATGTATATGGAAAAATTAAAATCCTCTCACATGATGAAACCATTTTACATTTGAAAAAATTAGTCGATAAATATGAAGCTAATCAAGAAAAGCCAGTAAAAATCGAAAACCTTTCGAGAAAAACCATGCTCCAATCACGAGGAATTCTCGGTTTTGAAATTCATATTAATTCTATTGAAGCCAAGAAAAAACTTTCACAAAACCGAGATGATAAAAACTATCAATCTATAATTACACATCTAGAAAAATCAACTGATTACCAAGCAAAAGCTATTGCAAGTGAGATGAAAAAAAGCAGACAGTAATTTGTTAAAATTCACTTTGCTTTTGCCTTTATAATAACTACATTTGCACACCTTTTTAAAAGACAAAAAAACGATTATGTTGTTATCATTTTTTAGTTTATTCATTGTTGTAGTTTTTATTCAATTCATTTACTATGTAGTGATTTTTGGTAAATTCTCTTTTGCAAAACCTCAAAACTCAACACCAAAAAGAATTCCTATTTCTGTTATTGTTTGTGCAAAAAACGAAGAAGAAAATGTGAAAAACTTTATCCCTTTGCTTGCTGAACAAGACTATCCGCAGTTTGAAATTGTTTTAATTGATGATGCATCTAGTGATGAAACACTAGAAATCTTAGAAGAATATGAGAAAAAATATTCAAATATTAGATTAGTAAAAGTTGAGAACAATGAAGCATTTTGGGGGAATAAAAAATTTGCTTTGACACTCGGCATAAAAGCTGCCAAATATGAATATTTGCTCTTTACTGATGCTGATTGTTACCCAGTATCAAAGGATTGGATAACCAAAATGAGTTCACAATTTACTCAACAAAAAACTATTGTTTTGGGATATGGAGCATATGAAAAAATAGCTGGCTCATTCTTGAATAAAATTATTCGTTTTGAAACATTGCTCACAGCAATTCAATATTTTGGTTGGGCAAAATCTGGAAAACCATTCATGGGAGTTGGTAGAAACATGGCTTACAAACGTGAAGAGTTTTTTAGAGTTCGTGGATTTATGGATCATATGAAAATCCGTTCTGGTGATGATGATTTGTTTATCAATCAAGCGGCAAATGGCAAAAATACTACTGTTTGTTTCGCGCAAGATAGTTTTACCTATTCAAAACCCAAAACTACTTTCAAAGATTGGTTCACACAGAAGAGAAGACATGTTTCTACGGCTGGACACTATAAATTCTTTGATAAATTTCAACTTGCTGTATTCTTTTTATCGCAGTTTTTCTTTTTCATCCTTGCTATTATACTTCTAGCTTTTCAATATCAATGGATTATAGTAGCTGGATTAATTGGATTTAGATATCTATTTTCTTGGCTAACTCTTGGTTTTGCCGCAGGAAAATTAAAAGAAAAAGATGTCATGTATTTTTATCCTTTTATAGAAATTGTACTTATATTTACTCAGCTTAACGTGTTTATATCCAACACATTCTCAAAACCAGTACATTGGAAATAATTAAATATATAGATAAAGCGAAAAAAGGCGATCAAGTTGCTTTTACATTTCTATTAGATTATTACTGGAATGAAGTCTATGGTTTCATGCTCAAAAGAACCGAAAACGAAACCGATGCTGAGGATATAACCATTGAGACTTTTTCGAAAGCATTTGACAAAATAGCTACATACAATCCTGAATACCAATTCAACACTTGGCTAATTGCTATTGCAAAAAATGTCCACATAGACATGCTTCGCAAAAAAAAATCAACCTTATTTATTGAAATTACTGATGAAGAAGATCAACAAGCCTACAATATTGCTGATAGTTCGCCATCAGCAGAAGATGAACTCATCACGGAACAAAATCTTTCCCGACTTCTTCAGTTTATAAAAGAATTAAAACCTCATTATCAAGAAGTTATTCAACTTCGATATTTTCAAGAAATGAGCTATCAAGAAATAGCCGAACATCTTGATGAACCGCTTAGTAACGTTAAGATTAAACTACTTCGAGCTAAAAAACTTTTGGCAGAAATTATTAGCGGAAAATAAAATTTTTAGGTTTTTACATACTATTTTGCATATTTCTTACGTTATATGTTAAAATAATGTAGCCTATGAAGTATTGATACTAAACCAATAAATTTATTTAATTATGTTTAATGTTAGTATCTATGAGAAAAACTGGACTGATTTAGTTTTTGAAGGAAAAAATCAGCAGTATGGCGCTTATGTTTTGCGCCGCGAAAACGAAAGAACCACTTTAATTTCTTTGTTTTTAGGTTTATTATTATTTACATCAGCAATTCTGATTTTTAGTTTTGTAAATTCTTTATCAAAAGGAGACACAGTAGTAACTACAGATGAAATCCCGAATGTTATAAAAGTCACTAACTGGACACAACCAGTTGAAAAGAAGAAAGACGCATTACCTCTTGTTGAAAAGAAAAGCCAAGAAACGAAACACATTGATAAAAAAATTATCAATAACCCAACAATTGTAAAAAGTACTGATAATCCTGATGATGTTGCGACAAATAAAGAAGCAAAAAACATCACCACAGACAATACAAACACAACTGGAACAGGAATTATTGGTATCAATAGCACTGGTGGAAATGGAGGAAACACAAATGGAAATATAGGTAATGGTGATAACCCAAACAAAGATGTTGATGTTGTAAATAAAACATTTGAATTGGATAAAATCCCGTCTTATCCTCATGGAATGGATGAATTCTACAAGTATGTGGCTAAAAACTTTAGAACACCAGAACTAGATGAAGGTCAAGTTTTAACAGTTTTGGTTTCCTTTATTGTTGAAAAAGATGGTTCAATGAGTAACATCAAAGTTTTAAGAAATCCTGGCTATGGAATGGACAAAGAAGCCATTAGAGTGCTACAATCACTGAAAGTGAAATGGGAACCAGGAATTATCAAGGGACAAAAAGTTCGAACAGAATATGCACTTCCTATAAAAGTTAAAGTTAATTAAAATTCGAAATCCGCAGTTGCGGATTTTTTTATTAGTAAAATTAAAATTGTAACATTGCAAAATGTAAAAATCGCTATTGATTTTTTGAATGATTTTTGTTTATGAAGGTTTTATTTGCAACTGCAATTACATCTATACTGGTTTTGTTTTCATCGTCAAAATTTGAATTTAAAGCATTAAATAATTCTATTGATACTACATTAATCAATATTCCATTTCCTTTGAAAATGCCAAAGGTAGCTGATGAATATATTTCTGAAAAGAAAAGCAAAATAGATAGTTTTTATCAAAAAAATATTGGCACATGGGGTTTTAGTGGAAGTTTTTTAGTTTGCAAAAACGGAAAAATTATTACCGAAAAATACCAAGGCTATTCCAACTTGAAAACGCTAAAACCAATAACATCCAATACTCCATTGCATCTTGCATCAGTCAGCAAAGTTTTGACAGCAACTGCCATTTTAAAACTTGTAGAAAATGACAACATTAGCTTGGATCAAAAAGTTACAGATTGGCTTCCTAAATTTCCATACAAGAATACAACCATTAGAACTCTATTGAACCACAGAAGTGGATTGCAACATTATTCTAGATTTCCGGAGTTGTTAGGAAAAAACTGGAACAGAAAAAAAATATTGAGTAACCAAGATATTTTGGACTTAATTGTAAAAAATAAATTCAAATTATTATCTGTAGATAACACTAGATTTGACTACTGCAATACGAACTATGTTATCCTGTCATTAATTATTGAAAAAGCAACTGGTTTAACTTATGAAAGAGCAATGAAAGAGCTTATTTTCAAGCCATTGAAGATGAATAGTTCTTTTGTTTTTGATTATTTTCGAGATAAGGATACTGTTTCACTATCCTATCGAAACAGAAATCAAATCAATCCTTGGGATCAATTTGACAACCTCAACGGCGACAAAAACATCTATTCTACTCCAAGAGATTTGGCTAAGTTTGACTTGGCTACTTACTCATCAGATTTTATAAAACCTACCACTTTGAGCGAAGCATATAAAGGGTATAGTCCAAATCCAAAACTGAAGAAAAACTACGGTTTGGGTATGCGAATGAAAGAATTGAGTAATGGTAAAGAACTTTGGTATCACAACGGTTGGTGGCATGGAAACACTTCGTCATTTATCCCGATGAAAAAAGATACTGTTACTATAATTTGTTTGTCAAATATTTACACAAACAGAACGTATGAAACTATTAAGCTAGCAGAGGTTTATTAGTTTGTAAATGTTTAACAAATCTATTGCAAAATGGAAAAAATACAGATCTTTTTGGAAATGAGATCAAAAATGAAACAGAAGTTATACTATCTATCATTAGTTGGTTGGACATTATCAACTTCAGTAATATTATTATGTTTACTCAAAGATTTGAAAGGTTAAAGTTTGTAAAAAATACACCATTATTAAGGCTTTATTCAATGTTTAGCGATATGGAGTTTTTGTTGTATTTATTCTGTATTTTATGCAAAATAATGAACGAATCCAACTGAATATGATTATGTAAATGGACATTAAATTATTTAATTCTAATTGCATGCCCTTAATTCCATTTCTTGAAAAATTCACTTGGTATTCATTTATCAAAAAGGATTAGAAACAAAATATGGGCTTGAGAAAATGTTAATTTCTGAAAATATTCATTATCTCATTACAATGTACTTTTAATATTCTTAAAAGACCTGAAATTCTCATATAAAACCAGTGAGATTTGTAGCGATTGTATTCCAACTGCGCAAAGTGTAAGTTTTGTTCCTACAACTGAGTATTTAACACTTTTTAAAAATGTAAAGATACCTGAACTAAGTTATTCAGATTGTGATGAAAACGGTTTATAATAATTTTTGAAACATTAGTGCTTAGTTTATTTAACATTTTATTTTGGTTACTGAGAAAAACTAAATTTAAACAAACATTAAAAACAACTAGTTATTCAGAAATGTTGCAAAACACACAAACACTTACAACAAATAAATCCCGTCTTCTTTTATTTCAATAATTCTATCTTTATAGAGATTTCCAATCGCTTTTTTGAAATTCTTTTTACTCATTTTCAATACGGTTTTAATGTCTTCCGGATGGCTGTTGTCATTGAGCCTTAAAAAACCTTTGTTGGCTTTCAACTCGCTAAGTATAGTTTCTGAAAATGACGCTATATTTTCAAAACCTTGCTTTTGAAGCACAACATCAATTTTATTATCTTCTCTGATGGTTTTGATAAAACCTTTTATCTTTTGACCGGTTTTTAATTCTTCATACACATCAGATTTGTAAATTAATCCTTTGTGAATGTTGTTGATAATTACATTGACACCAAGTTCTGTAATGTGAGAAACAATGAGATCAACTTCATCGCCAATTTGAATTTCTAAATTTTCGTTATCCAAAAACTTACTGGTTCTACTCGAAGCGACAATTCTATTGGTTTTTTCATCAATGTAGGCATAGACTAGATAACGCTTTTTTTCTTCCATTGGTCTAGCTTGCTCTTTGAAAGGAACAAACAAGTCTTTTTCTAAACCCCAATTCAAGAATGCTCCAAATTTATTGATGTAATTAACACTCAAATAGGCAAAATTCCCAACAGTGATATACGGTTTTATCGTTGTTGCAACAGGTCGTTCTTCATGATCTAGATAAACAAAAACATTGATTTCATCGCCTATTTCATATTTTTTTGGAATGTATTTTAATGGCAATAAAACATCTTTTTTGCCATCAGTTAAAAACAGACCTACTTTTGTCAACCTATCAATAATGAGCTTATTATAAAAACCTATTTTCATTACATCTTTTATTTCTGCAAAGATAGTCCATTATGTTAGGAATAAATAATTGTTTAATTACTATATTTTTTATTAATGTTGTAACTTTTTTCAAAGAAAAGACACTAACACAATTATGAGTGAAACACTAGAACAGTCCTTTGTAAAACAACTCAAAGAGAACCAGAATATAGTCCACAAAATATGTAGATTATATACTGTTGATAGTGATTCTCATAACGATTTATTTCAGGAAATCACCATCCAGTTATGGAAAGCTTTTCCAAAATTTAGAGGTGAAGCAAAATTTTCAACTTGGGCATATCGTGTTGCACTAAACACTGCAATAACTTTATACAGAAAAAATACTCGTTCTATAAATACGAGCAATTATGAAAACCACAAGTTCTTTATAGCACAAGAAGATTATAATCCAGAAGAAGAGGAAAAACTAAACCTTATGTACAAAGCTATTCATCAATTGAATGATATTGACAAAGCATTGGTTTTTATGTATTTAGAAGATAAAGATTATCAAGAAATTGCTGAAACACTGGGGATTTCTGAAGTAAATGCTAGAGTAAAAATGAATAGAATTAAAACTAAACTTATAAAAATATTAAATCCCTGAAGAATTATGGAAGAGTTGGATTTATTAAAAAAATCGTGGAACAAAGACGATCAAAAATTTGAGCAAGTTTCTGAAAGTCAAATTTATAAAATGATACACAAAATATCATCATCTAATGTAAAATGGATTTTGATAATCAGTGTTTTAGAGTTTCTAGCTTGGGCTTCAATTAGTCTATGCTTTAACACTGATGATTATTTCAAAAAGCTTCATGCAGAATCGTTTATACCTTTTTTCAAAATTTTGAATGCTATAAACTATGCTGTTATATTTTGGTTCATATACAAATTTTATAAAAGTTACATTAAAATATCTACAACTACATCTACAAAACAGCTAATGAAAGATATTTTAAGCACAAGAAAAACCGTTCAAAATTATGTAGCCTACAATCTTTCAATGATTGCTATCAGTATGGTACTTGGTTTTGTTTTGGCATATTTATACAATCCAAAATTTGATGCAATCAAGTTTCAAATAGCGCATGATAATTACACAATGCTATTTAAAATGATAGGGATTTTTGGTGGATTTTTGTTTGTATTTGTCTTTGGATTTTGGCTATTCTACAAGCTTTTATACGGCATTTTATTGAGAAAACTGAGAAGAAATTATAATGAGCTCAAAAAAATAGAATAATTATAATTGCCATTGTCTTAACCTGTTAAGACGTTCTTGTTCTTCAATTTCTTCCGCTGGAATTACTTTTAGAAAAGATGGATGTTGCTCTATAGCGTATTCTATCTTTTCAACAATTTCATCTATTGTTTCATTTTCATAATCAAATACCAAAGGTTCTTTGATAATAAAAGACTGCAAAATATTTTTCTTCTTTATCCTCAACCCTTTTTTATCAAATGAACGACGGAATCCATCAATAACGATAGGAACAACTATTGGTTTATGTTGTTTAATAATGTGAGCAGTTCCTTTTCTAACTGGCTTGAAAGACTTAGTTGTTCCTTGCGGAAAAGTAATTACCCATCCATCTGACAGAGCAAGTTTAATATTTTCGGTATCATTAGGATTAACCGCTTTTTTTTCAGATATGTCTTTACCACCAGCACGCCAAGTTCGTTCAACCGTAATAGCTCCAACATAGGCTAAAATTCTTGGCAAAATACCAGAATACATGGTTTCACTAGCTGCAACATAATAGATATTTAATTTTGGATGCCATAAATAACCAACGTTTTTTATGTTGTCTTCTCTACCAGAAAGGCTTGCATTGAAAACATGAAACATAGCAACTACGTCTGCAAAATACGTTTGATGGTTAGAAATAAACAACACATTTCTATCGGGTAATGATCTGATAATTTCTGAACCTTCAATATGCAATTCGTTGAAACCTCTATATCTCCTGTGAGTTAGAATTCCAAAAATTCTAATTAACCAACGTTTTAAAAAAAGTATGTGACCAAAAGGATTTCTTTTGAATAATCCCATTTTAAATTTAGATTTTAATAGATTTACAAATCTACAAAAATGTTTTAAAAAACTTTTTTTATTGTGTCTTTTAGTTCACTCAACATCATAGCTGTTGCTCCCCAAATAAAGTTGTCTCCAACTGAAAAACCAGGCACCAAAATATCATTGGCATAAGAAGTTGTCATTGTTTTAGTTATAATGATACTATCATCCAAAAAAACATTCAACGGAAGTTCTACAACTGCCTCAACTTCTTCTTCTTGAATTTTAAAATTTAATTCATTCATAGAAATCCCCATAAAAGGAAAAACCATAAAATTACTTGGCGGAATATAAACCTCCGAAAATGATCTTATAATCTCAATATTGCTAGGATGAACTCCTATTTCTTCATGTGTTTCTCTTAAAGCAGTTTCAATTAAATTGGCGTCTTCTTGTTCTGGTTTTCCGCCAGGAAGAGCAATTTGTGAGGAATGAACACCATTATATGAAGCTCTTTTTATCAGTATTAAATGTGTTTCGTTATTTTTTGGATAAAACAACATCAATACCGCAGCTTTATTGGGCTGAATTACTTTGTAATCAGTTTTTTTTAATAGTTCTGCTCTATTTGATGGCATCATTTTTAAGTGTGACTCCTCAAAAGAAGCCATTTCTTTTGCTATTTTTGGGGTAATTTTTTGGAAGTCATCAAAAAGCATCACTAAAATTTTATTTATAAAGTTACCTTATTTTTTTAATTATTCAACCAATTCATCAAAAATGTACAGCAAAGAGGAAGCGCAAGCAATAAAAAAAGAATTTTGGGTAGCATTTTCTGAAGCATATCCTAGAAAATGGTTGCTTTATAATACTAAAATAAAAGATGTTGCTTTTAAGTTTTATGTTGATAACAAGAAAGCTCAAGTAATGCTTGAAATTGAGCCAAAAGATGATGAAAAAAGAAAAATATATTTTGAAAAAATCGTATCTCTCAAAACAATTTTAATTGAAGAATATCTACCTGAAGCTATTTTTGAAAGAAACTTTTACCTAGATAATGGTAAAGTTGTGAGTAGAATTTGGGTTGAAAAAAACCATGTGAGCATCAATAACAAATCAACATGGGATAATATTTTTGATTTTTTTAATACAGAAATGACCAATTTTGAATATTTCTTTTATGAATATGAAGATTACATAAAAGACTTAGAAACAAACACTTAATCACCTTAAAATCAACTCTTTTACAACATCTTTTTTCAACTCTTCATTAATCATATTGATGATTTTTTGTTTTCCATGACTGAGTTCTTCACGCAAAACAGCAGATGAAAGTTTCACATAAAGTGTTGATCCTTTGAGTAAAATTTCTTGTGTGTAACTATTCACTCCATTTCCCATCAGCTCTTTCCAAGCATGTTCAACATCAATTTTATCCATGCCACTTTGGAGTTTATTTTTCTCAATAAACTCTTTTAACACATCTGAAATTGAATTTTCGTTACTAGCTCTTTTCATTATTATTTTAGAGAAAATGGCACAAATCTTTTGTAATTATAAACCGTATTGTTGGCGTTTTTCAGCTCCATTGTAGAGTCACTAATAGAGATTAGAGTTTCTCTCCATTTTCCATATTTTGTTTTGTATTCCAAATAAATTTCGTTGTTTTTTTCAATGATGTTAACTGCTTCTTGAACACCATTTGTCAAGTATTTTCCATCCAGCTGAGGCATTACTTTTTGTCTATAGCCTTTGTTATTTTTTATTTCAAAATAATCAATTGTTTCATTGACTTTGTATTGTTTTGAAACACCTTCAGATGTTTCAACAGATTTTATTTCCCAATATCCATTAATGTTTTTTAAATCTTCTTTTTCTATTTTTTTTGAGCATGAAAAACAAATTAAAATAAAAAGTAAAACAACTTTTTTCATAATATTACATATATTTTTTTGCATATAAATCTCTCAATTCATCAATAGATGTAAGCTTTTTGTTGTTGTCAACATACCAAAAACTCCATCCGTTATTAGTTTCTTTATTCAATAAATTTGCACTTACTTTATGAATTGAACCAACAAATCCATTGCATTCCAATGTAGAGTCAGCATTAACAATGGCTTTAAACTTTTTGTCTTTTGAATAAAGTTCTTGACCAACACTAACATATTTTTTGTCAATTAAATTTACAAAAGGAACTTTTGGCTTTTTAACCTCAACTTTATAAGTAAGCAAGTTACTATCTGTTTCTGTAACTTTCTTCAACCTTTCGTTTGCAACATCTACATATTTTTTTTCTCTTTCAAAAGCTATAAAATTTCTTCCAAGTCTTTTCGCAACTGCGGCAGTAGTTCCACTTCCAGAAAATGGATCGAGAACAATATCATTTACATTTGATGATGAAATAATAATGCGGTATAATAATTCTTCTGGTTTTTGAGTAGAATGGGCTTTTTGTCCATCAATCTTCAGTCGTTCATCTCCTTGACATATCGGTATATTCCAATCACTTCGCATTTGAACATCATCATTCATGGCTTTCATCGAATGATAATGAAAAGTATATTTCGATTTCTCCGATTTAGTAGCCCAAATCATCGTTTCATGTGCATTATTAAACCGAGTTCCTTTAAAATTTGGCATTGGATTATTTTTAATCCAAACAACATCATTTAAGATCCAAAATCCTAAATCTTGCAAAGTAACTCCAATTCTAAAAATATTGTGATATGTTCCAATTATCCAAATGCTTCCAGTATCTTTTAATACTCGCTTACACTCTTTTATCCATAATTTTGAAAACTTATCATAAGTAGAATAATTGTCAAATTTATCCCATTCGTCGTTTACAGCATTCACTTTAGACTGGTCAGGTCTTGTCAATTCTCCTCCTAATTGAAGAAAATATGGTGGATCAGCAAAAATTAAATCGATTGATGAATCTGGTATTTTTTTTAGCAATGAAATACAATCGCCTAAATGGATTGTATTGATATCTAATATTCCTAGTTTTGCCATAGTTTTTTGTTGCCTTACAAATTTAATTTTTAATTTATTAATTGCCTTCTTTGAAGATTAATATTTTTAGCTTTAAACTATTTTATATTTTTATAGTCAAACAGAAAAAATCTAACATGAAAAAATTTCTTCTATATTCGTTTTTCGCTACACTTTTTATTGGATGTAGTTCAGATAATTCATCATCTACTCCCGAAGAGCAAATGTACTTTCCTCCAAATGATGGAAATGTTACTTGGGAAACCAAGACTGTAGAAGAACTAGGTTGGAACCAAAATGCAGTTCAACCGCTACTCACTTATCTAGAAGAAAAGAACACCAAATCTTTTATAATCTTGGTTAATGGTAGAATTGTGATGGAGAATTATTTCAACGGACATTCTTCATCATTACCATGGTATTGGGCTAGTGCTGGAAAAACATTAACAGCCACAGTTACAGGAATTGCTCAACAAGAAGGTTTAATTAATATCAACAATAAAGTTTCTGATTACCTAGGAACAGGATGGACAAGCGCACCATTATCAAAAGAAAACCTGATAACTTGTAAAAATCTTCTAAGCATGAATTCTGGTTTAGACGACACTTTAGGTGATGATGTTTCGCCACCAAATTTACAATATGTTGCTGATGCTGGTTCTCGCTGGGCTTACCACAATGTTTATGTAAAATTACAAGACGTTGTTGCACAGGCAAGTGGGCAAAATTGGTCAACATATTTCAATACCAAACTCAGAGATAAAATTGGAATGACTGGTGGAAGCTGGATAGAGTCAGATGGATTAAGTGTATACTGGAGTACAGCAAGGAATATGGCTCGATTTGGGTTGCTTTCATTGAATAAAGGCAAGTGGAACGGTAATCAAATTGTAGATGAATCATATTATAATGAGGCGACAAATACTTCACAAAGTTTAAATCAAGCCTATGGATATTTGTGGTGGTTAAACGGAAAATCAACTTACAGATTACCTGGACTACAACTACTGTTTAGTGGTGTTTTAATCCCAAATGCGCCCAGTGATATGTATGCAGCTTTGGGTAAAAATGACCAGAAAATATATGTCATTCCGAGCAAAAAAATGGTAATCATAAGAATGGGTGAAGTCGCAAACCCAGAGAATCCAACATTTGCATTATCAGGCTTTGATAACGAGCTTTGGGATAAGATTAATGATTTGTATCAGTAAAAATTCTACTATTTAGATTTGAAAAATTTCACTACTGAATAGATAAATAAAATAAAAACAAATAATCTTAATAATAAAAAAATATTTGGAAATGGTTTTTCCAAAAAAATAGAACCTAATCCAATTAATAAACAAAGTATTATCAATTTTACTGGAGAAGCATTTCTAAAAAAAGTAATTATTCCCATTGAAATTATTTGAAAAAAGAATCAACAAATTCATATTTATTAAACACTTGTAAATCTTCAATTCCTTCGCCAACGCCAATATATTTAACAGGAATTTGGAATTGATCAGAAATACCAATTACGACACCACCTTTTGCAGTTCCATCTAGTTTTGTAACAGCAAGACACGAAACTTCTGTAGCAGCAGTAAATTGCTTGGCTTGTTCAAAAGCATTCTGTCCAGTTGAACCATCTAATACAAGAAGAACGTCATGTGGAGCATCTGCAATGACCTTTTGCATCACTTTTTTCACTTTGGACAATTCATTCATCAAACCAATTTTGTTGTGCAAACGACCAGCTGTATCAATTATTACCACGTCGGCATTTTGTGCTACAGCGCTTTGCAAAGTATCAAATGCAACCGATGCAGGATCACTTCCCATTTGCTGCTTAACAATTGGTACTCCTACTCTATCAGCCCAAATTTGCAACTGATCTATTGCTGCAGCTCTGAATGTATCGGCAGCTCCAAGTACAACATTATGTCCAGATTTCTTAAATTGATATGCCAATTTACCAATAGTTGTTGTTTTCCCTACACCATTTACACCCACAACCATAATTACATATGGTTTTTTATTTGACGGAATAAGAAATTCTGTTTCTTCACCAGATTTAGTCTCTGATAGTAACCCTGCAATTTCTTCCCTCAAAATTGAGTTCAATTCATCTGTACCAAGATACTTGTCATTCGAAACACGTTGTTCTATTCGTTCAATAATTTTTAAAGTAGTAGAAACACCTACATCAGAAGAAACCAACACTTCTTCCAAATTATCTAGAACTTCATCATCTACTTTTGACTTTCCTGCAATAGCTTTGGTCAATTTTGAAAAAAATGAAGTTTTTGTTTGTTCTAAACCTTTATCTAATGTTTCTTTTTTTTCTGAAGAAAATAATCTTTTAAAAAAACTCATCTTAACAATTTATTTTTCTTTGAGCAAATATAAAATAAAAAAGCTACTTTCAGTTGAAAGTAGCTTAGTTATATATTGTATAATTACAAATTATTTTTTTTGTAAAAACTGGTCAACTTCTTCTGGAGACATAATCGATTCAACAAATGTATAAGCTCCTGTTTTTGGAGATTTTACCATCTTGATAGCTTTTGTCAATCTTTTTGAAGCTGTTTGTAACGTTGCAACGGTTTTCTTTGCCATGACTTAATATTTTTATGAAAAACTTATAAAGTTCCTTAATTATTTAATTTCTTTGTGAACAGTCATTCTCTTCAAGATTGGATTAAATTTTTTAATCTCTAATCTATCTGGAGTATTTTTTTTGTTTTTCTTTGTGATGTAACGAGAAGTTCCTGGTAAACCAGTAGCTTTATGCTCAGTACACTCTAAAATTACTTGAATTCTATTACCTTTCTTTGCCATCTTACTTAAAATTTTATTGGTCTAAGGATTAACCTATAAATCCGTTAGCTTTTGCATCTTTTAACACAGCTGCTAAACCTTTTTTGTTTATCGTTTTAATTGTAGAAGCTGCTACTCTAAGAGTAACCCATCTATCTTCTTCTGCAAGATAAAAACGTTTTTTAACTAAGTTAACCGAAAATTTTCTCTTAGTTTTGTTCATAGCGTGAGAAACGTTATTTCCTACCATCGCTCTTTTACCTGTAAGGTCACAAACTCTTGACATTATGCTTTACTTTTATCGTTATTCAAAATCAGGGTGCAAACTTACACAAAATAAATCATTGTAACAAATAAAGTTTATACATTTTTTAAAATTTCTTTTCGAGCTATTTCAAGTGCCTTGTTTACTGCTCTATCAATTACTTTTTCTCTCGGTTGACCAAAGTTAAATTCTTCAACAATAACAGAATTTGGAGTTGCCAACGCAATAAAAACGGTTCCTAAATCAGCATCAGAATCTCCTTTACTTGGTCCAGCATTACCGGTTGTTGCTAGCGCATAATCCGATTGAAAAATAAATTTTGCTTGTTTTGCCATTTCAATGGCAACTTCGGCACTTACTACAGAATGTTCGCTAATAATTTGTGGTGAAACTTTTAAAACATCTATTTTTGATTGTGTTGAATAGGTAACCACACTTCCTTTGAAATAACTTGATGCACCAGCAACTGAACTTATTACTTGCGCAATTTTTCCACCTGTACAACTTTCAGCAGTTGCAATAGTTTTATTTTTTTCTTTTAAATGTTTTCCTAATATAACTTCCAGTGTTTCCTCTTCTTCAAAACCTACTATTACATCTCCAATGATTAAAGAGAGCTTAATAGCTTCCTCATCTAGTGTTTTCCTGAGCAGGATTTCGTCATCACCTTTTGCTGTCAATCTTAAACGAACTCTTCCTGGGCTTGGCAAATAGGCTAACTTTATAAAACTAGGTAGGCTATTTTCCCAATTTTCAATTTGTTCTGCCAAAAGACTTTCGCCAACACCATACGTTAGAATAGTTTTATGAACAATATAAGGACGCTTAAATCTTTGAACAATTCTAGGGATAACTTCGCTCTCTATCAAGTTTTTCATTTCAAAAGGAACTCCGGGAAGTGAAATAAAAATTGTATTTCCCTTCTGCATCCACATGCCAGGTGCGGTTCCGTATTTATTGAATAAAACTTCGCATTTAGACGGAATAAGTGCTTGGTCTTTGTTTAGTTGAGTTATTGGACGCTTAAAATAATTTTCAATTAATTGGGTTACATGATTTAGAACTTCTTTATTTTCAACCAATTTATCATCAAAATACTCACAAAATGTTTTCTTAGTAATATCGTCTTTGGTTGGTCCTAAACCACCAGTAATAATAACCAAATCTACTTTATCTTGTAAATTTGAAAATGTATCTAAAATGTGTTGTTTATCATCAGATATCGAAATCATTTCATGTATTTGAACGCCAATTTTATCTAAAGATTTTGCTATGAAACCTGAATTTGTGTCAACTATTTGACCTATAAGTATTTCGTCTCCTATTGTTACAATATTTGCTTTCATAATTAAAACGTTTAGTTATTAAATAAACTCGGGAATTACCTGTATTGGCAATTCCCGAGTTGAATTAATATATTATCTAAAATTAAATTTCGAAATCTTTTTTTATTTCTTTCACCGCTTTGTCAACTTGATCTTTTATGCTTTCGAATGTATCTATGATTTCTTTTCGTTTGCCTTCTCTTTTTGTCCAAGCTTCAACTTCTAGAATTTCTTGATGCGCCATTGTCATTCCAAGTAAATCTAGTGTTGGTTTTATTTTGTGTGCATAACTATATGCCAGTTTATGGTCTTTCGTTTTTATTCCCAAATCAATTTGTTGCATATCTTGGGGAACTTCAGTAACAAAAAGTGTAATAATTTGCATGACAAATTCCGGATCATTATCGGACAGCTCATGCACTTTAGCGAGGTTGTAATTAATTGCCATTATTTAATATCTAGTGTAAATAGTTTTTCGTTTTCAACAAAACCTTCAACTTTGTCATTCTGTTTAACTTTCCCCACACCAGAAGGTGTTCCTGTAAAAATGATGTCTCCAGTTTTTAGTGTAAAAAATTGTGAAACGTGCTCAATTATCTCATCGATTTTCCAAATCATTTGACTTGTATTCCCTTTTTGAACAACGTTTTCATTGATTTTTAATTCAAAATTAATGTTTTCTAATGAACTAAATTTTTTTTTCGATATAAAGTTACCTACTACCGCTGAACCGTCAAAAGATTTAGATTTTTCCCACGGCAATCCTTTTTCTTTGAGTTTGGTTTGCAAATCTCGTGCGGTAAAATCTATTCCAAGTCCAATTTCATCATAATATTTTGAAGCAAACTTTTTATCAATATACTTTCCTACCTTATTTATTTTTACCAACACTTCAACTTCGTGGTGAATATCACTACTAAATTCAGGAATATAAAAAGGTGAATCTTTGGGTAAAATTGCTGTATCAGGTTTTAAGAAAATTACAGGTTCATCAGGACGTTGGTTTTTCAACTCCGCTATGTGATCAACATAATTTCGTCCAATACAGATTATCTTCATTTTTAGTAGTGATTAGTAATTAGTAAAGAGTAAAGAGTAATTAGTCATTTATACTTATCATTAAATACTCTTTACTATACGCTTAATTTTTAGTATTTAATTTTCTTAATTTAATAGCTGTAAGCACTTTTTTGGTATACAATGGGAAATCAGCATTTTGAATCCAGCCAAAATATCCAGGCTCTTTTTCAAAAACATCTTCAACCAAAGCTCCTTTGTGTTTGCCAAATGTAAAAATCTCTTGTCCTTTATCATTTAATGCGATAAAGCCTGCAAAATCCACTGCTTTTTTTCTAGTAGTAAATTCGGAAAGCGATTTAATATCATTTTCTAAATCATGATATCTTTCCAATTGTGCCTTCAAGATTTCGTATGTAGCATTTGTATCGGCTTCAGCACTATGAGCATTTTCCAATGATTGATTGCAATAGAATTTGTAAGCAGCACTCAATGTTCGTTCTTCCTTTTTATGAAAAATGGTTTGTACATCAACAGAAACTCTGTTTTTCATATCAAAATCTACCTCAGCACGCAATAATTCTTCTGCTAAAAGCGGAATATCAAATCGATCTGAATTAAAACCAGCCAAATCCGAATCTTTAATCATCGCATAAACTTGTCCTGACAATTCTTTAAAAGTAGGCTCATTGGCTACTTTTTCATCTGTTATACCATGAACTTGCGAGGCCTGAAAAGGAATAGGAATCGTTGGATTTACCAACCAAGTTTTGCTTTCTTTATTTCCGTTTGGGTATACTTTAAATATTGAGATTTCAACGATTCGGTCTCTTGCCACATCAATTCCAGTAGTTTCAAGGTCGAAAAAGCAGATTGGGCGTGTTAATTTTAATTCCATAGTTATTATTTGGATTACAAAGATAGAAAAACCCGACAGGTTTTTAAAATCTGTCGGGTTTTGTTTTTATAGAACTAATTCTTATCAGTATCAACATTAAAATGTTTTGAAAGAACCTGTTTATCATTAATGTAAATATCTACCAAATATTCTCCTTCACCATGATAATACCAACTTCCATCTCGTTTCTTTTCATAATTTCCAGATTTACTTAAAGTTTCAGAACCATAAATTTTTGTTTTGTAATAATAAAATACCAATTTATTATTCTTATTTTCAAAAACTACCTTAAAGTTCTCTTCATTTACTTCAATATCATGCTTTCTTTTATGCATTTCAACAGCTTTCTTTTTGTATTTTGAGATATAATCGTCAATTAATGCTTTGTTTTTAGTGAAACTTTCAGAACCTATTACTTTTTTTGATGCATCATAAATAAAAAAATCAACTTTGATAGACTCTCTATCTTCAAAATTTTCAAATTTATAATTGAAGCGGATTCCGTTATTATTTGAATAGATTTTAACCTTATTATTTTCAAAAAAAACTACATCATCTTTGGTGAAGCTTGATAATAAAAATAATGAAAGAACTGCTGTTATTGAAATAATTGCTCTCATAAGTTTAAAGTTAAGTTAATAATATCGTCTTTTCTTGCTAACGTATTAATCCATTCATTTGGAATATTATCCAAACCATAAATCAATGCCGCTAAACCACCTGTTACAGCTCCAGTTGTATCCGTATCGTGTCCGAGGTTGACCGCTTTTAAAACAGCATCTTTATAATTATTGGTAGTTAAAATACTCCAAATAGAAGCTTCTAATGTATCCATAACGTAACCTGAACTCTTGATATTGTCTTCGTCCACTTTTGAAATGTCTTCAACTAGCAATCGATGAAACTTATTAATTTCTATTGGATTTATTTTCCTTTGTTCGAAATACTGGGTTAGTTCCGATTGTAATTCATTATAGGCTTGAAATTTTTCTTTTCCATCTATTATTTTTTTAGCGAATTCCAAATAATAAAAGCAAGCCATAACGGAACGAACGTGCGCATGGGTGATCGAAGATATTTTTTTCGTCCATTCGTAACGCTCATCAATATTTAGGTCTTTGATATGAAGTACCAAAGGTAAAATTCGCATCAATGAACCATTACCGTTGTCCATTTCATTAAAACCGCCTGTTAATTCTGGTGTCATTCCGTTTTCTAAACGTTTTATGGCGATACGTGTTCCTATACCAATGTCGAATACCCAACCGTGCGGTGTCCAAAGATTATCATTTTTCCAAGCGATGAATTTTTGAGCTAGAGTATTGCTATCTAAACCTTCCCTCATGCATTCTGCCAAACACAACATCAATGACGTATCATCAGACCAAGTTCCTTTTGGTTGTTCGTGTGTGCCGTATTCGCGCATATCAGTTACAGGATTTGCTTTTAAATAGCCTCGTGGTTGGAATTCCACTGGAACACCAAGTGCGTCACCTACTGCGGTGCCGATGAGGATGGTTTGGAGGTGGTTAAGCATTTGGGATAATTGTTATAGTATTTGCATTGGTAACTTGAAAAATAATCACTTGACCTAAATTATAATTTGCTTGAATAAATTGATTCCATTCAGCTCTTCCATAAAATCTAACACTACCATTTCTATTGATAGTTCTATTTATTGTAGAATGAATAATTTGACCATTTGGCAAAATAATCTGTAGTGGTTCATTGTGATTTCCTAAGTGAAGTGATGCCTGTACTCCAACATTAAAATATCTTTGATTGTAATATGTTGTTCCTATCGTTACTTGATATTGATTCATATATTTAAATTTAAGTTTTAACATTTTTTAATATTCCACTCAAGTTTAATATTTTGCAAAATAGTTCTTTCAAGATTCTCAATTTCAATATCACTTTTATTAGTCATAGTATGAATCCCAATATAAACTTCTTTAATAGAATTTATTTTTGAATTAATGTTACAATTGGTAGCCTGACCATCAACCAAACAATTATATGAAGTAATTTTACCATACTCATTAATTCTTGCTTTAAAATTTTTCCTACTTCTACCAATATATTTTATAGTATCGTCCACAATGTAACAATAAATCCCTTTTTCATTTTGAAAAACATCTAACTCGAAAAAGCAATACTTTTCATCTCCATATTTATTTAAATACAATTTATAATCATGTAAACCTTTATTTTTAAGAGCTAAAATAAACTCTCCTAAACTTCTATCTAAATATTCTTTGTATCTCTCTTTATGAATTTCTGCTAATTTATTTAATCTACTTTTTTTATTATTAGAGGCTTTTTCAAGATAATATCTTAACTTTTTACTATTACCAAAAAATACATTCTCAATATTATTTTCAATAATATTTAATTTAAAAACTTCAAATTCTATCAAATTCCCATTTAAATCAATTGTTTTTTTCATCTTAACTTTTTTGTTTGATTAATTCTCCATGATTGATATGCTGAAATAGCTTGAATCATATTTCCAGTTTTAACTGAACTGTTTATTGACTGCAGTTCGCTTGTTATTTTTTCAGATTGATTAATTAGCTGTTCAAAATTACTATTAATTACATTTCCTCCTCACGAGGTCTAATCTGACTAAACCAATATTTAACTTCTGGTTCATTCCTCATATTAAGTTGCACGTCAAAATTTTCATAAAATTCTGCTTGTGGGGTGTACTCATAATGCAAGGTAAGCGTAATTTGGGTTACATATTTTTTACCTTCTTCAAAGCTCTTTAAAATGTAAAACCAAGATTCTGTGAGCAAAACATATACTTTGTCTTCTCCGTCTTCTAAAATTTCATATAATTTTTCTTGGTCTAATACCATTAAAAACTTCCTGTTTAAAAGTTTAAATTCAAAACAATAATTGGCTTCTTCGCCACCATTGAGCGCTTGGCTGGTTATAAATTTAATTCGTTGGCTTGATAAATGTTGTTCTGATTGGTTAATCTTTCTGTTGTAACCATTGTAATGAGTGATTAGTTCACCTCTATCAATCCCTGGTTTCATAATTTTAATCATATACTATTGCTTTAAGTTGTTCAAAAATTCTTGTTCCTCTTTGGTTAAATTTTCAATACCTACTCGGTTAATATTTTCCAAGATACTATCTACAGTAAGTTTTGGTTTATCATCAAACTGAAAAGGTGTGATTTGGTGCAGTAAACTTTCCAAATGGATGTTGTAAAAGAAATGTTCGTAAGGTTCATTTTCTAAACGGAAACTATAGCCTAAAATGTATTTATCAAGGATATAAATTTTTGTTAGTTTGACTTCATGTAAATATTGTGTACTGGGATAGTATTTTTTGAACTCCGTATGAATGGCTTTGAACTTTTGATTCAAGAGTTGGAAAAACTCTTTTAAATTAAAACCCAATTCTTCCACATCAACACAGGTGACACAAGAAATGAAATCTGGAAAGTTCATTTCATAAAAATCGACCGTATATTTTTGAAAGGGTTTGATTTCGAAAGCTGTTTTTGATCTAGTTGTATCGGTATTAAAAATCCAATCGATAATTACAGAACGATAAGATTCGATTTCACTTAATTGGATTGGAATACAATATTCAACAATATCATTGGTTAAATATTCCGGTATATCAATGAACGGATAATCCTCTTTACTAGTAGTACCAAATAAAAAGTCATTGATAATATAAAATAAATGAATAGTATTTTCCTCATCTTTTACTCGATAACGCAAGTAATCTTTGGTTGCTTCAGCAGTTATAAAATCAGAAGTAATAAACCAATGATTTATATTTTCAAGTGTGGCGTTTTGTAGGTCTAAAGCAATGATTTTATAGTTAGAATTCATATTTGTAAGAATTTTCAAGAGTGGAACCAATTTAAATATATAACGAAAAAAAATATTAAAAAATACATTAATTTAAATTTAACATTTCATGATTTTAATAATTATAAATTTTATCCAAAAAATCAATACAAATCCCACTTAGCCCTGATTGCAGTGGAAATCCTTTATTAACTCTGGCAGAGTTAATAAAGATTGCAACGGAAAGCAGGAAAATGGAAACCAAAAAAGCCCAAGCCATTCGCTCCAAAACAAAAAACCCGAGACTTTTCAGTATCGGGTTTTGAATATTATTTAGATTCTGAAACGAGTTCAGAATGACAAAACTTAAAAATCTCTATTAATATCCCAAGCTTCTAAGTAATCCGCAACGCGTTTCACAAAGCTTCCACCAAGTGCACCATCTACAACTCTGTGATCATAGCTGTGCGACAAGAACATTTTTTGACGAATGCCAATGAAATCGCCTTCAGGAGTTTCGATAACTGCTGGTACTTTTCTAATTGCTCCAAGGGCAAGAATCCCCACTTGTGGTTGGTTGATAATTGGCGTTCCGAACACAGAACCAAAAGTTCCAACATTTGTTACTGTATATGTTCCGCCTTGAGTATCATCTGGTTTTAATTTTCCTGCTTTAGCTCTATTTCCTAAATCGTTTACTGCTTTTGCCATTCCAACTAAATTTAATTGGTCAGCATTTTTAATCACAGGAACAATTAAATTTCCGTTTGGCAAAGCAGCTGCCATTCCTAAGTTGATATTTTTTCGTTTGATAATGTATTCACCATCTACAGAAATATTCATTCCAGGGAAATCTTTCAATGCCTTGGCAACAGCTTCCATAAATATAGGAGTAAAAGTCAATTTTTCACCTTCGCGTTTCTCAAAAGCATTCTTCACTTTATCTCTCCATTTTACAATATTGGTAACATCAACTTCAATAAAAGATTGAACGTGTGCTGATGTTTGAACTGATTCTACCATATATTTAGAAATCAGTTTACGCATTCTGTCCATTTCAATGATTTCGTCGCCACCGTTTACTGAAACTGGTATTGCCTGAGTTGCAGGTTGCGAGTTTTGAACAGTTGGTTTTTGGATATTTGAAGCTGGTTGAGCAACTGGAGCTACAACCTGATTTACATTACTTTCGACTTTCGACTTTCGACTTTCGACATATTTTATAATATCGTCTTTCGTTACGCGACCATCTTTTCCTGAACCCGAAATACTTTCCAATTCAGCAACAGTAACACCTTCTTGATTAGCAATATTTTTCACTAATGGCGAAAAGAATTTCTCTGACGAACTAAAATCAGCTGAAGCAACGCTTTCTTTTGCTGTTTCAATAGTTTTTTCCACCTCGACTGCGCTCGGTGTGACAACTTCATTTGATGTAGACGAACTACTTTCTACTGCTACATTTCCACCTTCTGTTTCGATAATTGCAATGGTTTGACCTACTTTTACGACATCGTCTTTACCAAAAAGTTGCTCTACCAAAACTCCCGAAACTTCACTTGGCACTTCGCTATCTACTTTATCAGTAGCGATTTCAAGTACTGCTTCATCCATTTCGATTTTGTCGCCAACATTTTTTAGCCAATTTGTAATTGTTGCCTCAGCAACGCTTTCACCCATTTTAGGTAATTTCAATTCAAACTTTGCCATATCTATAAACTAAAGTTGTGTGTTTTAAATTTCGATGCAAAAATACTAATTGTTTTGAGCAAACACTACGAATTATGCAATTTTTGATAAATTTATAATTTCTCCTATATCGTTTGCGTGATTACTACCAATAATTACTTTTGACTGTGGCAAATACATTTTATAAGTGATAGTTACAGCTTTATGTTTTTGCATAAAATCAATAATTTCTTTGAACGAAAACGACTGAATATCAAAGATAATTTCGGTATGTTTACTGTTATTTAAGGAAAAACCAAGAAGATTAGATTGATAAATAACTGATTTTTCCAAAGGTAATTTTAATTCTCTTTTTGTGAAGAAAATATAGTTATCTATTATTTTACTTCTATTTTTTTGTTGTGATTTTTTAATTTTAGAAAAAACAAAAGCACCAATTTTCATAAATCCACTAAAGAAAAGCGATTTTTTGAAGTGTTTATTATAGAAAAAATTCATCGCTTCTTGAAACCGTTTCATATACTTTTCATCACGAACAGTGCTTTCTCCTTTGTAATGTATCACCGAAGTTTCGGCAAAATAGTAATTTTCCCTACCCGATTTTTTGACCACATAGCTCAAATCGATATCATCCGAATACATAAAGCAATTTTCATCAAATCCGCCAACTTCAATGTACAAACTTCGTTTCATCACCATAAAAGCACCAACGAGAATATCCACTTTTCCCGATTGATTTTCTGCTAAATGTTGTGCATAATATTTACCAAAAACATTTGAAATTTTATACAATCCGAAGATTTTAGTAAAAGCTACCCAAGGTGTTGGAACGCCACGCTTGCTTTCAGGTAAAAAGTTTCCTGTTCCGTCGATAAGTTTGCAACCTATTATTCCAGTTTTCAGTTGCCAGTTTTTAGTGTTAAGTATTTTTTCAAAAGTATCTTCAGCAACGACAGTATCGGGATTTAGAATGCAAATGTATTCGCCTTTGGCTTGGCTAACGCCAATATTATTTCCTTTTGGAAAACCAAAATTAGTTTTGTTTTCAATGAGTTTAACGTTAGAAAAACGCTCTTTCATCATTGCACAACTATCATCTGATGAATTATTATCAACTACAATAATCTCGGCATCTATATTTTGAATAGCTTTTTGCACACTCAAAACACAGAGTTCAAGAAAATAACGCACGTTATAATTAAGGATAATTACAGATAGTTGCATTTAATGTGCCTTTATATAAAAAAATAATACAACTACATCCAAAGTTGTGAATAAACCATACAAAACCTGAAAAAGTTGAATTTCAGAAAATTTCAAATAAAGTAAATGAAAAAAAATTGAAATAATAAAGGTATAGTAAATAAAATGATTATCTAAATCAGATATTTTAACCAAAATATTTCTATCGAAATACCTAAAAAGAATTTTTTTATTAAAACCTAACATACTTGTTTGAGCAATCCTTATTTCATCACCATTTTTTAGATTTTCAGGAAAATCAACATTGTTTGGAAGATGAATTTTTTTGCCACTTAAACAAATCAAATTACAATAACTTCCTGTTCCACCTTTGTATGATATTGAATACTTGTGACAATCAAATTCTTTAAACCTCTCAGTCAAAACTTTTTCTTCAAATATTGAATAATCAAATATTATGATAGAAATAATACAAATCAAGAATAGAGAGATAAATTTAGTCTTACTCATTATTTTTTTTCAAATGTAATGAATATGAATAGAATAAAATAACCCTACTTTTGCAATCGTAATTTTTTAATTACATCATATTCAAATCTTCAAATTAAAATGAACTACCTTTCTGTAGAAAATATATCGAAATCGTTTGGCGAACGAACGTTGTTTAAGGACATTTCTTTTGGAATAAATAAAGACCAAAAAATTGCTTTTATTGCCAAAAATGGTTCAGGAAAAACCCAAATTATGCGCATGATTAATGGTGATGATGAACCTGATACTGGGCAAATTATCATTAGAAAAGGCATCAAAATGGCGTTTTTGTCGCAAAATAATAATCTGCAAGATGAACTGACGATTGAGGAAAGTATTTTTGCTAGTGATAACGATATTTTGAAGGTGATTGAACGCTATGAAAAAGCGTTGGAAAACCTGAATCCCGAAGCTTCGGGAGAAGAGAAATACCAATTGGCTTTTGATGAAATGGATCGTCATAATGCTTGGGATTTTGAGACGCAATTCAAGCAAATTTTGTCTAAATTGAAATTAGATGACTTGAAACTGAAAGTGAAATCGCTTTCTGGTGGACAAAAAAAGCGTTTGTCTCTGGCTATTATTTTGATTAATCGTCCGGATTTGTTGATTTTAGATGAGCCAACAAACCATTTGGATTTGGAAATGATTGAATGGCTGGAAAGTTATTTTGCCAAAGAAAACATTACGCTTTTCATGGTTACGCACGATCGCTTTTTCTTGGAACGTGTTTGTAACGAAATCATTGAACTTGATAACGGAAAATTGTATTCCTACAAAGGAAATTACTCCTATTATTTGCAGAAAAAAGAAGAGCGAATTGCGATGGAAAATGCTACAATCGACAAAGCTCAAAATCTTTTTGTGAAAGAATTGGCTTGGATGCGTAGACAACCCAAAGCAAGAACAACCAAATCAAAATCGCGTCAGGATGATTTTTATAAAATTAAAGCCGTAGCCGAAAGCCGTAGAAAAGAAAATGTAGTTGAGCTGGAAATCAATATGGAACGAATGGGAAGCAAAATTATTGAGCTTCACAAATTGTATAAAAAATTTAAAGACAAAACTATATTAGATAACTTTAGTTACGATTTTCAACGTGGCGAACGCATTGGAATTATTGGTAAAAACGGAACCGGAAAATCGACTTTCCTTAATATTTTGACCAAAACTATGGTTCCTGATAGTGGGAAAGTTGTCATTGGTGAAACTATTAAATTGGGTTATTATACTCAAAGCGGAATTAACCCTAAACCAGGACAAAAAGTTATCGAAGTTATAAAAGAATATGGCGAATACATTCCGCTGACAAAAGGAAAAATTATTTCGGCTTCGCAATTATTGGAACGTTTTCTTTTTGATGCCAAAAAACAATATGATTTTGTTGAAAAATTGAGCGGAGGCGAATTGAAACGACTGTATTTGTGTACGGTTTTAATTCAAAATCCAAATTTTCTTATTCTGGATGAGCCAACAAATGATTTAGATATTGTTACGCTAAACGTTTTGGAAAGTTTCCTATTGGATTATCCTGGTTGTTTGCTCGTGGTTTCTCACGATCGTTATTTTATGGATAAAATTGTTGATCATTTATTTGTGTTCCGTGGCGAAGGAAAAATTGAAGACTTTCCTGGAAATTATTCCGATTTTAGAGCGTATGAAGACAGTGTTGAACCCACAAAAAAAGAATTAAACTCAGTTACAACAGAGAAGATTGCTTCGAATCTCGCAAAATCATGGAAACAAAACAGTTCAACTGTAACTGGTTTAAGCTTTAACGAACAAAAAGAATTCAATAAAATAGAACGTGAAATCAAAGATTTGGAATATGAAAAGAAGCAAATCGAAAATCTTTTTTCCGAAGGAAAAGTTGCTGATGCTGATATTGAAACCAAAGCAAACGAACTTCAAAAAGTAATTCAAAAACTGGAAGAAAAAGAAGAACGTTGGTTTGAATTGAGTTCTAAAATGGAATAACAGTTCACAAAGTCACACAAAGTTTTTCACAACGTTTTTCAATGTTTTTTTATTATTATTTCTTTGTGTTACTTTGTGCTAAACTTTGTGAAACTCTGTGCTACAAATCATTAAATCATACCTAAAATTCCTCTACAACTCCAAAAACGAACACGGAGTTCATTCGCCTTTTGTGTTTGATTTGGTGACGAAATGTTTTTATGACAAAACCAAATATCCTGAATACTCCATTTTAAAATCCTATCGAAAATCGCTTATAGAAAATAAAAACTTCATCGAAGTAACTGATTTTGGCGCAGGTTCAAGAGTTTTTAAATCAAACAGAAGACAAATCTCAAAAATTGCCAAAACCGCTGGAATTTCTCCAAAAAGAGCAGAGTTATTATTTAGAATTGTAAATTATTTTCAACCAGAAACTATTCTTGAAATTGGAACTTCATTAGGATTAGCAACTTCGGCTTTGTCTCTAGGCAATGTTAATGCAAAAATCACTACTCTTGAAGGTTGTTCAAATACTTTGGCAGTAGCAAAACAACAATTTCAAACTTCAAATTTCAAATCAGAAGATATTGAGTTTATAAACACCGAATTTTCAAGTTATTTGAGAAACTCCAAACTCCAAACTCCAAACTACGAACTAATTTACTTCGACGGAAACCATTCCAAACAAGCAACACTCAACTATTTTGAACTTTTATTGCCAACTATTACTAATGAAACTGTTTGGATTTTTGACGATATTCATTGGAGTTTAGAAATGGAAGAAGCATGGGAAACCATAAAAAATCATCCAAAAATTACTGTAACTATCGATACCTTTCAATGGGGAATTGTTTTCTTTAGAACCGAACAAGAAAAAGAACATTTCATTATCCGAACATAATTTGTAACAAAAAAAGTTTTCAAGCTACTCATTCAGTATCTATAAACTTTTACAATTATGAAAACATCACACTTTTTACAATCAAAAGCAGGTAAATTTCTATTACCTTTTGTAGTTCTTTTAGGAATTATTTACTTAGTAAAAGCCGGATACAATTTTGGGCAATGGTTACACCTTGCAATCAATTAATTTTTCTTATTTTAGCTAACAATCTTAAATCGATTAATCGTTAATCGACAATCTAAAATCAAATGGCAAATCCATTAATCAATATAACACAAATCAAAAGAGATTTTCAACTAGGCAGTGAAACCATCAACGTTCTAAAAGGCATTGATTTACAAATCAACAAAGGAGAATATGTGGCTTTGATGGGACCAAGTGGTTCAGGTAAATCAACGCTCATGAACCTCTTGGGTTGTTTGGATACACCTACATCAGGAACATATATCTTGAACGGAAATGATGTTTCTAAAATGCACGACGATGATTTGGCTGAAATCCGTAACAAAGAAATCGGATTTGTATTCCAAACATTTAACCTTCTACCAAGAACCACAGCATTAGACAATGTTGCGCTACCGATGATTTATGCTGGTTATTCAAAATCAGAACGAACAGAACGAGCAAAAGAAGTACTTACT
>JAXLVF010000006.1:0-273601 GCA_046329205.1 Flavobacteriaceae bacterium
TGTGTCTGTTCGCAAAAAGCTAAAATTGTTGCAAAGCCTACAATTGTCGGATTTGTGTCTGTTGCAATTCTTCCTTCTACTTTTTTTATTTTGACTTTCCATTTTTCATTACTTTTTGAAAAAGCAAATTCTAATCCTTTCTTCACAGCTTTTTTCCAATCTTCGTAACCTTTACTTGGAACATTTTCTGTAACTCCTTGTTTTGTCCAACCTTCGCCACAATATTCTTCAATGATTTCATTTTCATTAACATTTTTGCTGACCTCAAGATTTATGATAGCAAAAAAAGGCTTTCCGTTCTTCACTTTTAATAATTTATAATCTAAGGTATCGTCAATCATTTCGTCATTTTTTTGATAAGGTTACTGGTAACGTTCCAACGCTTTACGCAGTTTCGAGCTTCGGAATAGATTATTTTATGTTTACTTACAACCATTTCTTAATAATATGCTTTGAGCCTGATTTTTCACTCTATAAAATTCAATTTCAATTAGAGTTTTGAAAACTGTATCAGATATTTTGTCAAATCCTCTAGTATTTGATTTCAAATACAATGGATATTCCTTACTAAAAGAATCAATAATTTGAATTTTTTTAAGTTTATCATTTTTTTTCAATTTTTTAAATGATTTGTCAAATTCAATCAACGAACTATCTAACTTTCCTATGTTTAAATATTTACCTTCTTTTTTTTTCATAATGATGTAAGAATCCATGACTTCGGTATAGTCTTTCAATTCTTTACGATAAGTTAGAAGCTGATCATAGATAAGCTTTTTTTCGTAATCATTCTTTTCGCATGATAAAAACAAGACACAAAATATTAGGATCACTATTTTTTTCATTTCTCTATTGTAAGTTTGAGTTTTTTCACATTTCATTTATAACTTTTTCTATGCAATCTTGGTGTACAGTTGCCTGTAACGTTCCAGCGCTTGGTGTCAGTTCCGAACTTCGGAACGGATTATTTTCTGTTAAAGATAAACGTTTTTCGTGTAAACCAAACCAACTTTGCAATTACCAGCCATAACGGCTAGCGGCTAACCGTTGTTATGTGCAGTATTACCATTCTCGCCACTCTTCCGTTATATCTTCTTCTTTAGAATTGTAACCTTTTTCATTTCCTGCTAAAGTGATAATTTCAGCTATTTGTTCTCTTTCACTAGTTTCAATTAATTGACCATTACAATTTTCATTCAATTGATTTAAGTCTAATATAGTTGACTTGACGATTTCCATCCCATTAGATTTTGAATTAGTTTTTGCTAAATCTTGAATGTACTTATAAAGAATTTCAACACATTTATTTACATCTTTTTCGGTATAATCTGGATTTGCATCTTCCATATAATTAATCATTGAAATTCTTAGATTTTCGACTTTCTCCAATAAATATTTATATTTTTTCGGAATATTGAATTGTCTTTTATCATTTGAATTTTTCATGCAAGAATTCCCAGTTGAAATTAAAAGAACAAGAACTAAAATAGTTGATATTTTCATGGTTTCTATATAAGATAGACGTGATTTAATATTACACATAACGTTCAAGCGTTTGGTATCAGTTGCGAACTTCGGAACGGATTATTTTATGTTAAAGATAAACGTTTTTCGTGAACGCGTAAAAATAAAATCCAGCAATGGCTACTAGCCGCTGTTAGCAGCAGTAATTTATCCTATGAATGTTTTAACCTATTGTGAAAAACCAAAATATTAAATAGATTAGTCCAATAATCCTGATTATGTGACCTACAACTTCAGCACGAGAATTTAGTTTAATTAGGTTGTTAAATTCCCCTGTTATAATTTCTTTATATTCGCGGACCAAATCCTCACTTTCTTCATTTTTAAAAACGTTAGTTATCTTATATATAATAAAATCTCTAGATCGTGTTGGTATATAATAGAAGAAAGTATTAACATCTTTAGTGATTTGATCTAAAGAATATTTTTCTATTAAGCCTTTTGATTCTTCTTGATATTTTTCTAATTGAATTATACTTAATCTTTTTTCTCTGTGAACAAGGAATAAGAAAAGTGATGATAATATTGTAAAAAACAATACCACACTTGGAATCTTAATTTTTTCATTACTATTTTGTTTATCAATGAAATTTATGTTTTTTATCCCTTTTATTCTTGCATTAACGTCAATCTTGGGGTTAGCTCCTGTATATAAAATTCCAATAGTTAATTTATCTTGAGGATTAAGCAAAGCAAAACTTAAAGTAAGATTTCCTTTTTGCTGATTGATGACAATATTAGACTCAAGATTTTTAGGCTCACTTTTCTCAACATTGAATGTTATTATATGCGATTTTTTAGAAAGACTTATTTCTAATGGTGCAATAAAATCTTCTTGAACGATTGGGTTGTTACTTTTGTTTGTAATAGTTAGAGTAGCCTTGTTTAAATTAGAGATAGGCTGTTTTTTGTAAAAAATCTCTAAACTATCTACTTCGACAGGTTTGTTTATGATAGTAATGGAATCTTCTAGTTTAATCTGAAGTTCTGAGTTGTTCTTTAAATTTTCATAAAGAATAGGGAAAATAATCCCAACCGAAGTTAGAACCAGCCCGATTATGGCTATCGTTGTGGATTTGTCTTTGAACATAGTGTGTGTATTATTGCTGCTAACTCACTTGTAACCGAATATTTCTTTGTAAATGTTTACAAATACTTATAATCGTTTGTAAATGATTGCTATCGTAAAAATATAAAATAAATCTTTATAAATTTTAATCTTCAGCTTTGAACTGTTTCATTTCGGCAAGTGGTTCAATGGCAATGTAGTTTTTCCAAATGTTTGGATCGTAGGATTTTAGTTTGATATAATTGAATTCTTCTTCCGTTAATTTTTCAACATCTTCGTGCTCAATCTCGCTACGGGAAATATTTAAAAATTCATTTTTTTCACGTTGGTTGGCTTCTAGTTTGATGTCAAAAGCTACAATATCTTCATCATCTTTGTTGGTAAGTTCTATAAACTTCACAGGTCGGTTGATGTATATGTATTGTCCTGTTTCCTGCGAAACATAGTGCAAGTGATACCCATTTCCCGAAGGCGATTTTTTGTAAATAATGGTACCGTTGCTCATATTTTCCAACACTTTTACACCCAACAAAAGTTTCATGTTGAATCCACCTTCTTTTTTGCCTTCGGCTAGTTTATAATCTACTCTGAGTACAGCAAAATCATTTTCAGAAATATAAAGTTTACCTTCATATTTAGCTTTGTTTCTATCAGGTTTAAAGCTAATTACATAAATAAATTCGTTGTCACTAGAGTATTTTGCGCCTTCATATTTGTATTCATAATAGTCGTGATTTTGAATAAAATCGAACTTCATTGTGTTCAACATGCTGTTTTCAATCAGTAATGTATTCAAATTGTTTTTGGCAGAAGACAATCTAGTGTTTTTTATTTTGTTTTTCTTTTTGTTGAAGTCTTTGCGTAGCGAAATAGTGTCGCGCGAACCAAACCAACCACTTTTTACTCGGTAATATTTGGTTGTGTCTATATGCGTAAGCAAAATATTGGTAGCCGATTTTTCTAAATCATCTAGCGAAACAGCATTGCTTTCATTTTTTAGTTTGGTAGCTTTAATCACATCCATCTTGGTGGAATAAACCATTTTTTCCTTCTGTGTCACCGAATGGTAGTAATCACACAATATATCAGTGTATTCCTTTGGTGGATTGGATATTAATTTGGAAGTAAATGCAGCTAGTTCTTTGTTGGCTTTTTTCAAAGCATCTTTTGTAAATCCGGTAGATTTTTCTATTTCCACATCAAGGATTTTTGGTGCGAGATAACTTGATTCTCTAAAAAATATTTTATCCTTAGTAGCGTTTTTTTGGTAACTGTAATTGTTTTTCAAATTGGCTTTTACGTTTGCCATGATTTGTAGAGCCGTGAGTTTTTTTTCGGATAAATTAACGTCATCCAACTCAATTATTCCCGATTGCAAACTAATTTTGTTTTGATTGCGTTTTAGCTCAGCCACAGTAAGCGTTTGATTGGCATAACCCAAATAGGAAACCAAAAGTTGCACGGCATCATCGCTGTTTTTTTCTGAAAGTGTAAAGTAACCTTCGGAGTTGGAAACAAGACTTTCAGTATTATTGACCAAGATATTAGCATACGGAATGCTTTCGCCTGTTTGTCCGTCAATGATTTTGGCAGTGATGATTTGGCTTATCGCTTGCTGCGAAAAAAATAAAAATAAAACGAGTAGGAGCGAAGTGATTTTTGGTAGTTGTTTTGTCACTGCAATTAAAGATTTGGTTAGTAATAATATAGAGAATAAAATTTATTTGACCACAACACTATCGGGAACTAAAACCGAATAATCGCCACCGTTTCTAATCACATCGCGAACAATACTCGAACTGATGTAGGATGTTTTTGAAGCAGTCAATAGAAAAACAGTTTCAATTTTGGATAGTTTTCTATTGGTGTGTGCAATGGCTTTTTCAAACTCAAAATCAGCTGGATTTCGTAAACCTCTTAGGATAAAATCGGCTTTTTCTTTTTTGCACAAATCAATCGTTAAGCCAGTGTAAGTAATCACTTTTACTTTTGGTTCGTCTTTGAAAGCTTCTTCTATAAAGCGTTTCCTGTCTTCGAGTGAAAACATATATTTTTTATCGGCATTGATACCAATGGCAACAATTACTTCGTCGAACAATGAAACTCCTCTTTGGATAATGTCAAAATGTCCTAAAGTTATTGGGTCAAAAGAACCTGGAAATATTGCTTTTCTATTCATCTTGGTTGGATGTTGCGTGTTATAAGTTGTTGGTTAAAAAGCTGTATGGTCTAAAACTTAAAATATACAACCCACAACTTTGTTATTTTTTTAAAGACAATTCAATAGCGTTTGAAAATAAATCAGTCAACGAAATACCTGCAGCTTTTGCTTGTTGAGGAATTAAACTTTCAGTCGTCAATCCGGGAATGGTGTTAACTTCCAATAAGTGTGGTTCGCCGTTTACAATAATGTATTCGCTTCTAGAAAAACCAGTCATTTTCAATATCTGATATACTCTTTTTGCTACTTCGCTTACTTTGGCAGTCATTTCATCAGATATTCTTGCAGGAGTTATTTCTTGTGATTTTCCCAAATATTTTGCTTCATAGTCAAAGAAATCATTTTCAGAAACTATTTCTGTAATGGGTAAAACAGTTATTTCTCCTTGATAATTGATCACACCAACAGAAACCTCAGTTCCATCAAGAAAACTCTCTATAATTATTTCGTTGTCTTCTTTGTAGGCATTGACAATTGCATAGTCTAGCTCATCTTTGGTTTTAACTTTTGAAATACCAAAACTTGAACCAGATTTATTGGGTTTAACAAAACAAGGCAAACCTACTTTATTGATAATTTCATCTTCATCAATTTTATCTCCTTGATTAAGGTAATAGGAAGTTGCTGTTTTTATTCCATAGGGTTTTAAAACCGATAACAAATCCCTTTTGTTGAAAGTTAAAGCTGCCTGATAATAATCGCAAGAGCTTTGAGGAATTCCTAATAATTCAAAATATGCTTGCATTAATCCGTCTTCTCCAGGCGTACCGTGAATGGCATTGAAAACAACATCAAAAGTGATTTTTGTGCCATTGACAGTTACAGAAAAATCATTGCGGTCAATTGGGAATTCAATATTTTCGTCATCTACATAAACCCATTTTTCTTTGAAGATATGAACACGATACCCATTATATTTTGTTTTATCTAAAAATTGATAAACCACGTTACCACTTTTGAGAGAAATTTGATATTCGCTAGAGTAACCACCCATTATAATGGCTATATTTTTCATACTTAGTAAAGATTTGGATTATGATTATTAAACAAAATTACATTTTTTTTGAAACTAATAACCTTTATGTTTTTATATATTTGCGTAAAATAATTTTTATGGGTTTACGAAAATATCTTACCAGTAAAGTCTTTTTTGCGCAAATGCTAGTTGCGTTAGGAGTAATTGCGGTTGTTTCCTATGTTTTTTTTCATTGGATAACATACATAACAAGACATGGACAAGAAATAGTAGTTCCCGATTTGAGTAAACTCAGCGCTGAGCAAGCAGAAGAAAAACTAGATGAAATGAAACTAGATTATATCATTCTAGATACTGTAGATTTTAGACCTGAGTTTCCTAAACTAACCATAGTTGATCAAGAACCAAAAGCAGGTTCTAAAGTAAAAGAAGGTAGAAAGATTTACATTAAAATCAATGCCGAAAAATTTACCATGGTTTCATTGCCAGATTTGGTTGAAAAAACGTATAGACAAGCTGTTCCAACATTAGAAGCTGTTGGTCTAAAAGCTGGAGAAATAACATATAAACCTTATTTAGGTAAAGATATGGTTCTCGAAATGAGAATGAATGGTAGAAAATTAAAAGCAGGAGAAAAAGTACTTAAATCTTCAAAAATAGACTTAGTATTAGGCGATGGAAAAGTTGTTTTTGATGAGACAGAACTTGATTCTACTGCTGTAGATTCAACTGAAATTTTGCCAGTTCATGAACAGTAATATTGATGATACTTCTGAATTTGAAGAAGAATTTTTTGAACATCATAGATTCGTTTCTCCAAAAGGTCAATCTTTACTTCGCGTAGATAAGTTTTTGATGCAACTTATTGAAAATGCTACTCGAAACAAAATTCAAAAAGCTGCCGAAGATGGAAATATATGGGTGAATGATATTCCTGTTAAATCAAACTACAGAGTAAAACCGTTTGATGTGGTTAGGGTTATGCTATCGCATCCGCCATTTGAAAACCATATAATTCCTGAAAACATTCCGTTGGACATCGTTTATGAAGACGACTCGTTATTGCTGATAAATAAACCAGCAGGATTAGTCGTTCATCCAGGTCACGGAAACTACACTGGAACATTGGTGAATGCTCTAGCGTATCATTTTGAAAATCTACCACTCAATTCTAGCGAAAGACCTGGATTGGTTCACAGAATAGATAAAAACACATCTGGATTATTGGTCATTGCCAAAACAGATTTTGCAATGAATTATTTAGCCAAACAATTTGAAGAAAAAACTTCTGAGCGCGAATATATTGCTTTAGTTTGGGGAAATGTTAAGGAAGATGAAGGAACAATCACTGGACATATTGCAAGACATATCAAAGACCGAATGCAAATGGATGTTTATCCTGATGGAAGTCAAGGAAAACATGCTGTAACACATTATAGAGTTTTGGAAAGATTTGGTTATGTAACGCTAGTTTCGTGTAAATTGGAAACAGGTAGAACACATCAAATTAGAGTTCACATGAAATACATTGGACATCCATTGTTCAATGATGAACGCTATGGCGGAAATATAATTTTGAAAGGAACAACTTTTACAAAATACAAGCAGTTTGTAGAAAATTGTTTCAAAGTTTTGCCACGTCAGGCGTTGCACGCCAAGACACTTGGTTTTGAGCATCCAATTACTAAAGAATTTATGAAGTTTGATACAGAACTACCTCAGGACATGAGAGATTGTATTGAGAAATGGCGGAATTATTCAAAATCCAACATGATTGAAGAAGAAGAATAAAAAAAGCTCCAATTTTGGAGCTTTTATTTTATATTTTTGTTATTCTACTTCAACAGGTTTTTCTGCAACAAATATGAAATAGATTCCTATTAGAATAAACGGAATACTTAGCCATTGTCCTGTTGAAAATAGCCCTAATGAATTTTCAAAACCACCTTGACTTTCCTTAACATATTCAACAATAAAACGAACTGTCCATAATAACACAAGAAAATAACCAAAAAGTAATCCGTGTTTTTCTCTAGTGTTGGTTTTCCAATATAGTAAAAATAAGATAGCAAAAACCAAAACATAACTAGCAGATTCATATAATTGAGCTGGATGTTTTGCAGGAACATCAGCTAAGTATCGTGCATATTTTGGGTCTGTAATTATTGCATTAAAGGCATCATTTACATTATTTAAACCTGTCATACTCATTGCATCTTTATTGCTGTATGAATCTCTAATAAATCTAATTCCAAAATTTGAATTAGTCGCTTTTCCAACAATTTCGGAGTTAAAAAAATTACCAATTCTAACAAATATGGCACCACAACTAACAGGAATTACCACTCTGTCTAGAACCCAAAGCATTGGTTTTTGAACAACTTTTTTGCTATAAAAATACATTGTAATTATAATGGCTATAGCGGCACCATGGCTTGCTAATCCTTGAAATCCAGTGAATTCAAATTTTGGTTGAGTTCTAAATGGTAAGAAAACGTTTAAAAAGTCATCTTTTAATAGTTCAGGTTGATAAAATAAAACATGTCCCAAACGAGCACCTACTAAAGTTGCAATAACAGTCCATACAAATAAAGTGTCAAGTTTTTCTAAAGGTAATCCTTCACGTTCAAATATTTTTTTCATTATAAACCAACCTAAACTAAATGCAACCACAAACATTAAGCTATAATAACGGATAACAAAAAAGCCTAAATCAATTCCTTCTGATGGATTCCAAATCATTTTTTTGAAAAATTTAATTAGTTATAAAAGTATAAAAATCAATTATAATGCAACTATTTTTAAGGTTTATTTGTGAGAACATTTTTTTTCAGGAACGGGATCATATCCTGATTTTCCCCAAGGATGACAACTCATAATTCGTTTGATACCAAGATAACTACCCTGAAAAACACCATGTTTTTTTAATGCTTCAACAAAATAGGTTGAGCATGTTGGCTGAAATCTACAACTTGCCGGAAAAAATGGAGAAATCCCCAATTGATAAAAGCGGATGAGAAGAACAAATGGTGAAATGACAATTTTTCGAAACATTTTATTACAATGTAAATGTTGTTCCTTCTTTTCCGTCTTTAAGATGTATTTCCAATGCTGCTAATCTATCTCTGATTTCATCCGATAATGACCAATTTTTATTAGCTCTGGCTTCATTTCTCATTTCAATCAACATTTGAACTACACCCGAAAGCTTTTCAGCGTTATTTCCTGAAGACATTTCATTTTTTAGACCTAAAATATTGAATGCAAAATCATTGATAGTTTTGGAAACAATATGAATATCATCAGTTGTCAACGTTTCTTTACCGTCGTTAACAAGGTTTATAATACGAGTAATTTCAAAAAGTTGCGCAATGAGAATAGGAGTATTGAAATCATCATTCATTGCATCATAACAACTTTGTTGCCAAGCATTCACATCAAAACTTGAAACATTAGATGGTTTTAAATCTTTGATTAGAGAAATAGCTTCCATCAATCTATTATATCCTTTTTCACTTGCAACCATTGCTTCATTTGAAATATCTAAAACACTTCTGTAATGCGCTTGAAGGAAGCAAAAACGAACAATGTTAGGGCTAAATGCTTTTTCAAAGAAATTGTTTTCACCTTCAATCAATTCCATTGGTAGAATATAATTTCCGGTTGATTTGCTCATTCGTTGACCATTCATAGTAAGCATATTGGTATGCATCCAATAATTTACAGGTGAAGTTCCGTTGCATGCTTTTCCTTGCGCAACTTCACACTCATGATGTGGAAATTTTAAATCCATTCCACCACCGTGAATATCAAATTTTTCACCCAAGTATTTTGTACTCATGGCAGTACATTCAAGATGCCAACCCGGAAATCCATAACCCCAAGGTGAAGGCCAACGCATAATGTGAGCTGGAGAAGCATTTTTCCAAAGAGCAAAATCTTGTGGATTTTTTTTCTCATTTTGCCCATCAAGGTCACGCGTATTGGCAAATAATTCTTCAATATTTCTGTTGCTTAGTTCACCATAGTTGAAGCCTCTTTTGTTGTATTCCATCACATCAAAATAAACAGAGCCATGACTTTCATAAGCAAATCCATCATCGATAAGTTTTTGGGTAAGTTCTATTTGCTCAATAATATGACCCGTCGCAGTTGGTTCAATATTTGGTGGCAAAAAGTTAAATTTTTCCAGCACTTTATGGAAATCAACAGTATATTTTTGAACGATTTCCATTGGCTCTAGTTTTTCCAGTCTAGATTGTTTTACAAATCGATCGTTCTCAATATCTCCATCATCAGTTAAATGCCCAGCATCAGTAATGTTTCTAACGTAACGAACATTATAACCAAGGTGAATTAAATATCTATAGATTACATCAAAACTCATAAAAGTTCTAACATTTCCTAGATGTACGTTACTATAAACCGTTGGCCCACAAACATACATTCCTACATGACCTTGATGCAGAGGAACAAAGGTATTTTTCTCAGAAGTAAGTGTGTTATATATTTTTAACGGTTGATTTTTATAAAGTGACATTTTAAAACTTTATATCGAATTTAATATAATCTAAAAACTCTCTTTTTGTTTCTTCATTCTTGAATTTCCCACCAAATTCGGCAGTAACTGTGCTGCTTTCTATGTCTCGGATTCCTCTAGAATTTACGCATAAATGCTTAGCATCAATGATACAAGCAACATCTTCTGTGTTGAGAACTTTTTGCAATTCCTGAACGATTTGCATGGTTAACCTTTCTTGTACTTGTGGTCTTTTAGCAAAATAATCCACAATTCTATTCATCTTAGACAATCCTACTACAGTTCCATTCGAAATATAAGCTACATGAGCTCTACCTATAATTGGTAATAAATGATGTTCACAAGTAGAATAAAGTGTAATGTTCTTTTCTACAAGCATTTCACCATATTTGTAATTGTTTACAAAAGTTGATGAGCCTGGTTTTTTGCTGGGATTTAGACCACCAAAAATTTCTTTGACAAACATTTTAGCTACTCGGTTAGGAGTTCCATTTATGCTGTCATCAGACAAGTCCATTCCCAATGTATGAAGAATATTTTCAACATCTTTTTTTATTAATTCTATTTTCCTTTCATCAGAAATATCAAAAGCATCATCGCGAACTGGATTTTTAGCACTCGTAGCTATGTGATTTTCTCCTAAATCGTCATGAAAATCATTTGTGTCTATCATAAGAAATTGTAGGTTTTACTGATTAATTTTTAAGATTGCAAAGATAATAATAAAAACATACAACTAATTCTAGAGTGTTAATATTTGAAATTTGAATAAAAATTCGTTAATATTTGTTTAAAAATATGTAAATTTCGCCTCCCGAAAAATAAAATTACATGAAAATTAAAACTTTACTCGTATTATTTTTATTTGTATCCGTAGCTATTAATGCTCAAAACCTTCTTACCAATCCAGGTTTTGAATCAGGTGCTAGTGTTGGTTATGCAACCTCTGGAGCAGGATATTCATATTTATCTTCACCTTATTCAGGTACAACTCTACCAGGTAATTACACTGTTACTAACTTCCCAAGTTCAGTTAACACAACGGACTTTATTTTTGAAGGAGATCACACAACAGGTGTGGGAAAAATGCTAATTATTGATGGGAATACTACCCCAGGAAATCCAAAATTTTGGTCAGCGGGAGCATCGGGAGCTGGAATTTCTGGATTAACGATTGGAACAACGTACACATTTAGTTATTGGATAAAATCTATATCAAATTTAGTAACAGATCCAACAACACAAGCAAATATTGATATACAAATTACAGGAGGTAATAGCGTTACGTTAGTTTCGGGAGCAACGTTAGCACCACTTCCAGCTTTGAGTTGGAGACATGTAGTGTATAGTTTTGTAGCAACAGCGACTACTGTTAATATTGATTTGTGGAATACAAACATTAATTCCGTTGGAAATGATTTTGCCATTGATGATTTGGTTCTTACTGATGATTTGATTGCTACTTGTAATGTAGTTAATGCGGCTTGTGTTACTGCTAATGATGGAGCTTTAACTGTGGCTGGAATAGGAGGAACGTTGCCATATGTAAATTACAGTATAACTGGACCTGTTACTCAAAATAATGCTACAGGAATTTTTACTAATTTGCCTCCAGGAACATATACTGTAACGGTTACAGATAGTTCATTACCAACGGCTCAAACAGCAACTTTAAATAATATTGTAGTTGGACCTGCTTTAACAGCATCTCCTAATTCATCAATTTGTATCGGGAATTCTTTTAATCTTAATGCTAGTGGCAGTTCAGCTGGTTATACTTGGACAGCTTCGCCAGCAGACCCAAGTTTAACAACTCCAAACATAGCAAATCCAACAGTTACTCCAGCAGTAACAACTACTTATACAGTTTCTTCAACAATAGGAGCATGTGCTCCAATAACTAAAAATGTTGTAATAACAGTAAATCCACTTCCAACAGTAAATGTTGCTCTACCTAATCAGACAATTTGCCCAGGAAATGCTGCATCTATTGCTTTGACAGGTACACCAAATTCTAATGTTACCATTGTTAATGACTTAGGAATTACTTATGTTGCTAACATTGGGCTAGCAGGAACAGGGATTTTTGTAACACCTATATTGCAAACGACAAGAGTTTATACAATAGTTTCGATAAAGAACTTTTTCACTCAATGTGAGAGAACCGGCTTGTCTATAATAATGACTATCACTGTTGTTCCAAATGGATGTGCCACGGTAAAAACAGAACCTGCTCCAGGAACTCCACCTCTAGATTTAACTCTTTGTACATCTGGTGAGTGTAGAACGCTACAGGCAGAAATTTCTGACGTTCCTTCAACGACAACATACAGTGTTTCTTCAATACCGTATTGTCCATATCCTTTCACAGATCCAAGTTATAATGTAGTTCCAATAACAGCGGGAGATGATTTTTGGTCTCCATTAGTAAACTTACCATTTAGTTTTTGTTTTTATGGACAAAATTACAATTCATGTACTATTGGAACTAATGGTTTAATAACTTTTAGATCAGTAACTGCTGGTGGTTTTTGTGATTGGCCAGACACTAGCGTTGCTATTGGGTCAGTGACAAATCAATCGCAATCAATATTTGGTGTTTTTCAAGATACAGATATGTCTATTCCTCCTACAGCAGCTGATGGTTCAGTTAACTGGACATTAGAAGGAACATATCCGTGTAGAAAACTAATCGTAAATTTTTATAATTTAGGTCAATGGAATTCAACAGCTTCAAATCCTGGATTGCAAACTTCTCAGATTGTTCTTTATGAGGTTTCAAATATTATTGAAGTTTTTGTTCAAAGAAGAGTTGCAGGTACTCCATGGTCAGGTACTGGATTAATTGGTGTTATTGGAAGTTCAGGAGCTCAATCGTTAGCAGCTCCAGGTAGAGATGCAGGTAACTGGTCTGCAACTAATGAAGCTTGGCGTTTCACACCAACTGGTCCTAACGTTCCCGTTAATATCACTTGGTTGAATGGTCCTACGGTTGTTGGAACTGGACCCACAGTTACTGTTTGTCCAACTACCACAACCACTTACACGCTTCAAGCTCAATATCAAGTTTGTGGTGTTCCTCAAACGGCAAGTAGCACTGTAACTTTAAATGTTAATCCAGATTTAACTCAAGATCCTATTGATTTAACACAATGTTCAGATATATTTGATTTAACATATAATTTAGGTCAGGTATTGGGTTCACTTGACCCAAGCGAATACGAGATTACTTTTCATCATTCTCAGTTAGATGCGGAAACATTAAACGATGAAATAACAAACCCAACTACTTATACAGGAGTTAACGGTGAAACTATTTACATGGGTATTTATTTACCTTCTTTTGGCTGTACAGTTGTAAAGTCATTTCAATTATTTTTCAATAATTGTAATCCTACACCCACCACTCCACCAGATTTGACATTATGTGAGAGTGGATATGGAATAGGTACATCAGATTTTGATTTCACACCACAGGTTGGGATTGCCTATGGCAGTTATTCACCATCAGATTATACCCTAACGTTTCACACATCGATGGCAGATGCAACTAATGGAGTAGGAGCAATATCGCCAATCAACACCTTTACGGGAACCGATGGACAGATAATCTACATAAGACTAGAAGATAATACAGATAGTACGATTTATGGTACTGCACAGTTTACGTTGCATGTAAACCCATTACCAACAGTTTCGATATCAGGTACCACGACAATATGTTCAGGTGATACGGCACAGATATGTTTTGTAGGTACACCAGATGCAACAGTTAGTTATACAGGACCATCAGGCGCATCAACGATAGTGTTGGACAATACAGGTAATGCATGTATCACTACTCCAGCATTAACATCAACAAGTACTTACACCTTGACAAGTGTTACTAATACAACCACGACATGTTCACAAAACATATCAGGAAATGCAGTAGTTACGGTAAGACAATTGCCAACAGCCACGATAAGTGGTACCGTTAGCGTATGTCAGAATGCAGCATCGCCATTAATAACTTTCACAGGAGCTAATGGAACTGCACCATATACCTTTACATACACAGATCCATCTGGTGCAACACAAACGAAAACTACGACTTCAGGAAATAGTGTTACATTGTCAGTATCAACGGCAATAGCAGGAACATATACATATACATTAGTAAGCGTTCAAAGTAGTGGAACACCAGCATGTTCACAAAACCAGTCAGGAACAGCCACAGTAACGGTGTTAGAATTACCAACAGCAACGATAACAGGAACCCAAGCAGTTTGTGTGGGCGATACAGCACAAGTAGTTTTAACAGGTTCAGGTGGAACATCACCTTATACGTTCACTTATTCCCTCAATAGTGTGTTGCAACCTACAGTAGTTTCAACAGGTAGCAGTTATGTTATCAATGTTCCTACATCTGCACCAGGAACTTTTGCTTATGCACTTACTGATGTACAAAGCAGTAGCACACCAGCATGTTCACAAGCACAAACAGGTACAGCTACCGTTACTGTAAATGATGCACCAGTAATCAACACGCCAACAGTTTATGAAGTTTGTGATGATAATAACGATGGATTTTCTTGTTTGTTCAATTTGACGAGCAAGAATTCAGAAATCACTTTAGATCCTACAGTAGTGATTACATATCATGAAACGTTGACAGATGCGCAAACAGGAAGCAATCCAAAAAGCAGTCCATATTGCAACATAAACCCAGGAACACAAACACTCTACGTTAGAGCTTATTATACAGGATCAACAACCTGTTATGCTACAACAACGTTGCAATTAATTGTTCATCCACGACCGCTTCCAAATCCAGTGATAACAGATTATGAGTTATGTGATTATAACAATCCTGGAGACCAAGAAGAAGTATTTACATTAAACACAAAAGATACCGAAATAGCAAACGGACAAACAGGTGTTACAATAGCTTATTATTTAACACAAAGTGATGCACAAAACCAAGTTAGTCCTTTGGCAAATAATTATACCAATATAAGTAATCCTCAAGAAGTTTGGATTAACATAAGTGATAACGGTACAGGTTGTAACTCAGTAGGTTCTTTTAATTTGGTTGTGAACCCATTACCACAAGCCAATTTGCCGTTACCAATATTTGAGTGCAGTAATGGAGCAGTAACCACAGCAGTATTCGATTTAACCACCAATCAAAATGTCATCACAGGAGGATTAAGCGGAATGAATGTGACGTTTTATCACACTTTGGCAGATGCACAAACACCAATAGGAGAAATAAATACGCCATTAACATACACAGGAAACGATAACGAAACAGTTTATGTGAGAGTAGAAGATACTAGCACAGGCTGTTATAGTATCACTACACAATTATTACGTGTTACACAAGGACCAACAGCAGTAACCCCACTACCGTTGGAATATTGTGATCCGAACAATGATGGATTTGGAATATTCAATTTAGAAGATGCTACCAATGCCATAGCAGGAGGAAGTTTGCCAGCAGGAGTTACAGTTACCTATCACGAAACACCAACAGATGCTCTTCTAGGTTCAAATCCATTAACCAGTCCATATGTTAATATAGATCCATGGACACAAACCATCTATGTAAAAGTATTTTACACTACAACAGGTTGTTCAAATTATGTAGAGCTCCAACTCCAAGTTCATCCTACACCAGAGGCAATAGAGCCAGAAGATTTACATTTATGTGATTACAACGGAGCAGTTGGCTATGAGAGTTTTGATTTAACACAGTTGATACCAACGGTTTTAGGCAGTATGTCGCCGCTAGATTACACAGTAAGTTTTTACACGAGTGCTACAGAAGCCCAACAAGGGACCAATTCGATAACAAATGTTTCGGGCTATACCAATGGAGTAATCAACCAGCAAACGATTTACATACGAGTAGAGAACAATACAACAGGCTGTTATGATGTGGTGAGTGTTGATTTGATAGTAGATCCATTACCAAACTCGTTACAACCGAGTTATGAGCCTTATAGTCTATGCGATGAAGACCAAAGCAGTATAGGATATGAGACTTTCGATTTAGAGAGTAAGGTAGATTATATTCTATTAGGGCAAACAGGAATGAGCGTAACGTTTTACCCTAGTTTGACAGATGCGCAAAATAATACCAATGCGATAAGCAATTTAGATTATATCAATACAGTTCAATATGTACAAACATTGGGTATCCGCATTACTAATGATTTGACAGGCTGTTATATCATCTCAACGATGGATATAAGAGTAGAGCCATTGCCAGAGCCAGTTCCACCGACAACGCCATATGTAGTTTGTGACGACAATCAAGATGGATTTGCGCAGTTTGATTTAAGTACGTTAACATCAGCTATATTACAAGGCGAGAACTATCTCATCAGTTACCACGAAACGCAGACTGATGCAGAAGAAGGGAACAATGCATTGCCACTGAACTATATCAATATCAACCCATTTGTACAATACTTGTATGTAAGAGCAGAAGATCCAGACACACATTGTGTGCAGGTAATCATGATAGAATTGAATGTTGACCCAAGTCCAGTAGCACCAATAAACTTGGAAAACATCACTTTGTGTGACGACCAAGACAGCAACACCCAAAACGGTACCAGATTGGTTGATTTAACCCAACGTACACCAGATGTGTTGGCTCAACAACCCTTGGCAGCGTCAAATTACGAAGTGACCTATTATATCAGCCAAACAGCGGCAGAAGCTGGCACATTACCAATTACACCAGCTACAGCCTATATGGGCAGTGATGGTGAGACGATTTGGGTACGAGTAGAAAACCTTACTACAGGATGTTACAATCTAGGAACATTCCAGTTGGAGATAGGCATACCACTACTAGTAGCTACACCACAACCCATCAATGAATGTGATAATGATGCCAATCCAAACGACCAGCACACGACGTTTGATTTAACGGTACGCGAGATTACACCATTAGCAGGATATACGATACGTTATTACCCTAGTTTGGCAGAAGCCCATAGTGATGCAAACGAAATTATGGATCCAACAGCTTATGTGAATGTACCACCAGCAGTTCAAACATTGGGAGTAACGATAATTAGCGCAGAAGGCTGTAAAAGCTACACCACGCTAAACATCCGTGTGTTACCAGTTCCAACACCAAATACAGCACCAAGCACATTGCCAGCGTTGTGTGAAGAGACCACAGGAAGTGGCCAAGCGCATGTAGACCTGACACAGAATGCGAGCTATATCATCAACAGTGACCCGCAAGTAGTGTTGCATTACTTCAATAGTATGGCTGATTTAGAAAGCAATACCAATGAAATCACCAATCCATCCAATGCACTAGTAGGCGATGTGAGCATAGCAGGACAAACGATTAACCAGATACAATATGTTTATATAGCCGTATCGAGTACTGTGAATAGTGATTACACCAATAGACCATGTTATGTAGTTGTTCCACAAGGATACATTATCAATCCGCTACCACAGGTAAAACAAAATCATGTTTATCAAGAATGTGAAGCAGATCCATCTGGCATAAACGATGGAATAACACAATTTAATTTAGAAAGCCAAACAGCAGCTTTGAATGTTAGTTTACCAACGACACCATCATCGACTTATAGTATAGCTTTCTATGAAGGTCCAGGAGCAACGAACATGATAGCTACGCCAAGTAACTATACCAACACGAGCAATCCACAGACGATATATGTTGTGATAACCAATACCATCACAGGATGTCAAAGTGAAGTAGGTCAGTTTGAATTGGTAGTCAACCCAAAACCAACGATAGCCTATACGATGTTAGACTTTGAAAGCTGTGATGATGATGGTGTGAATGATGGAATGATGTTCTATGAAAACAATTCATTAGGATTAGCAGATTATATAGACGATTTGTTAGGACCAACACAACCAGATACAGATTATACAGTAGAGTTTTATACCAACCAAGCCGATGCAGAGGCAGGCAATAGTGCCAATGCTATCCAAAACTTAGATACTTATCAGGTTCAAACAGGAACATACTGGATACGAATAGAAAACAATACTACAGGATGTTACAATATAGATAGTTTTGAAGTATTGATAGAAAAACTAGCAGAACCGCTTATAGAGAGCAACACAGGAAGTAATATAGCTTGTGTGAACTGGAATACAACACTGGTACAGAATAATTTGATTTTAGACAGTCAAGTAACAGGCGATTATACCTTTGAATGGTATGCTGATGGTGTATTGATACCAGGCGAGACATCGAGCACGCTAGCCATAACCGACATGTCAGAGGAAGATGTAAAATACAGCGTGATTGCAGTAAGTAATAGTTCATTAGGCTGTCGTTCGGCAGAGGTTGATTTTACAGTAGTACGATCAGGACAAGCAGCGAACTTGAGTTATACGGTAACCAATGCATTTAGTGAAAATCAAATCATCACGGTGACAAACGATGGATATGGCATCTACCATTACAGTTTGGATGATGGTCCGATATTGGATAATGGCGGAGTATTTACCAATGTACCATTTGGAGAACACACGGTATATGTTTGGGATGTTCGAGATCCAAATGGTTATTCATGTGGAGTTGCACAAATCACGGGTGTTCAAGTGATAGATTATCCACATTATTTTACACCAAATGGAGATGGCATCCACGACACATGGAATATTGTAGGATTATCGAACCAACCAAGCGCAAAAATTTATATATTTGACCGCTATGGCAAACTGTTGAAACAAATCAGTTCAGAGAGCAGCGGATGGGATGGAACCTTCAACGGTGCCTTGATGCCATCGACGGATTACTGGTTCTTGGTAGAGTATGAAGAACAAGGACAGATTAAAGAATTTAAAGCCCATTTCTCATTGAAGAGATAATAACAAAAAACCAGCTCACTGAGCTGGTTTTTTTATTTGTGGAGTCGCCGAGATTCGAACTCGGGTCCAAACAAGCAATCAAAGAGCTTTCTACATGTTTAGTTTTTGATTAGATTTTCGTCGTTGAGCTAAGCCAAAAACAGCAACTCAACGCTTAGCTTTATAAATGTCAGAATGGATTTAAAGCTTTACCATTCCTATGTTTATTTTTACGGTTTACCTTTATCAAACGCCATAAACCAAGGCTTTTGAGGTAAATCTAGCTTCCCGACCTTGTCGAGACTAGGCAAATCGTACTAAACTTCGGATTAAGCAGCTAAAGCGTAATTATTTTCGCCGTTTATAAGATTGTATAATTGATATTTACGAGCCAAAAATACAATGCTCGACATGCTTACTTTTCAATTCCACTTGCTGTCAAAACCAGTCGACCCCAAATATAAATATGATGAATATTTATCAAAAATTGAGCCACAAAGTTACAAATTTATTCTTCACCACCATCATTAAGTTGAAATGGATAATTTCCAAAAAGGCAGGCTAGTTTTTTAGAGGTATAAGTTTTCTTGGTGTATTTATTTGATAAAGTTATTATAGTTACATTTTCTTTTTTCATGTTGATGTAAGATGAAGTATTCCCGTGCCACCAACCGTTATGATAATAAAATCTATCTCCATTTTCCCATTCAAGCATTCGAATTCCTAATCCGTAATTTCTAATTCCTTTACTCTCATAACTATATCCTTGATAGACTTTTTTTAATAATTCTGGATTTAGAAAATCTTTTGCATAGCGTGCTTGATCAAATTTCAACAAATCTCTGGGTGTAGAAAAAATATTTTTATCGCCATAAACTCCATCTAAGTAATCTGTACCAATTTCCATCGAACCTTTGTAGGAAGGAACAATTTTTGTCCTGTCGTTTTCAAAGTTGCACACATAAGTATTTGTCATTCCTAGAGGTGAAAAAATCATTTCTTTCATAGCTTCTGGATATTTCAATCCTGTTATTTTTTCTATGATGAGAGCCAACACAGCATAATTAGTATTACAATAACTAAAATGGGTATCGGTTTTAGTTTCAAGAGGAATATTTTTTTCTTTTAGAACCGTGATTATATCATCGTTTGTTAATGTTTTTTTTCTGTCCCAATTATTATTTTCATAGGTAAAATAAGCGTAGTTTTTCATTCCGCTTCTATGGTTTAAAAGCGTTTGTATGGTTACATTTTCGTATGGGAAATCGGGAATTATTGTATTAACTTTTTGCTCAAGTTCAATCTTTTTTTGGTCAATCAACATCAATATTGCTGTGGCAGTAATCACTTTACTAACTGAAGCGATGTGAAGTGGTGTATCTTTTGTGATTTTTTCACCAGTTCTTTTGTTTGCATATCCCAGATAGTTCTCGTAGATAATTTGTCCATTTTTTGCTACTAAAAAGCTAACATTGTCATTTTGTTCCGACCAAGTTTTTTCAAAAAACATTGAGACACCATATTTTTTATCATCCAAATATTTTTTCGAAAGCTTTGGAAATTCTTCATTCAATGGATGTAAGATAGGTAATCCATTTTCGTTTACTTTGCTAAAAGCTTCTTCGTTTTTTGAAGATTTGTTTGAACAAGAAATTGATAGTGAAACTATTGCAAATAATATATGTGTTTTGAGTAATTTATTAAGCATAATTTTTATAACAAAAGCATCAAATATACTTATTGCAAAAGTCAAAAAAGTTAATATTTTAAAAAGCTTTCAACAGTTTTTTCACAATTTTAAACTTAAAACATTTTATGATAGAAATGTTTTGAAAACGTTTTCGTTAATAGTATTTTTGGCATCGAAAAATTTAAAGAATGTTATTCGGAATTATAAAAGAAAGAAAAACTCCTCCTGATAGAAGGGTAGTTTTCACTCCAGAAGAATTAGTTAGACTAAAAAACGAACATCCAGATGCAAAAATAAAAGTAGAAAGCTCTGATATTAGAGTGTTTGCTGATGATGAGTATTCAAAATTAGGTCTTGAAGTAACAAATGATATAAGTGACTGTGATGTGATTTTTGGTGTAAAAGAAATTCCAATTGATGCTCTAATACCTAATAAAAAATATTTTTTCTTTTCACATACTATTAAAAAGCAACCACACAATCAAAAACTTCTTAGAGCAATACTAGATAAAAACATCACATTGTATGATCATGAAACCATAGTTGATGCTAATAACAAAAGGTTGATTGGTTTTGGAAGATATGCAGGAATTGTTGGAGCATACAATGGATTGAGAGGTTTTGGAATAAAATATGAATTGTTTAATATTCCAAAAGCAGAAACTCTTCACTCAAAAGAAGATCTTGTTGCACGATTAAAAAGGCAAATATTTCCACCCATCAAAGTTGTACTTACTGGGCATGGAAAAGTTGGAATGGGAGCAAAGGAAATCCTTGATGCTATAAAATTTAAGCAAGTTTCTGTTGATGATTTTTTGACAAAGAATTTTACTCAACCTGTTTATACCCAAATAGATGTTTTGGATTACAACAGAAGACTTGATGGAAAAAAACTTGATAATCAAGATTTTTATAAAAATCCTCAAAATTACACCTCAGATTTTGAGAGGTTTACTAAAGTAGCAGATATTTTCATGGCTGGTCATTTCCACGGGAATAATGCACCTGATATTCTTACACAAGAAATGCTTAAAGCTTCTGATTGTAAAATAAAATTAGTGGCAGATATTTCTTGTGATGTAGATGGACCAATTGCTTGCACAATAAAAGCATCTACAATTGCTGACCCGTTTTTTGGATACTTACCCAGTGAACACAAAGAAGTGCCATACACTCATCCTGGTTCTATAATGGTGATGTCTGTGGATAATCTTCCTTGTGAATTGCCAAAAGACGCAAGTGAAGGTTTTGGTGAAATGTTTATGAAACATGTCATTCCAGCATTTTTTAATAATGACAAAGATGGAATTCTAGAACGAGCAAAAATTACAGAAGACGGAAAACTTACTCCTCGATTTGCTTATTTACAAGACTATGCAGATGGCAAATAAATTTCTTTAATCCCGATTTATCGGGATTTTTTATTCATATGATATTTTTTAAAAAAGTTAAGAAATCGATTTCGTTGATAAGTAATCAATATTGTTATTGCTGTGTTTTTATAATAAATGTATTTTTATGAAATAATAGTTCAAAATATTTTCAAATTATCATTTTTTGTTACTAATATTAATAAACCTGATATATTTCTACAAATATCAAAAACAACAATCATGAAGAAAATTCAGCTCTTTGCCTTTTTGTTTTTAGCATTAATCACTAATGCTCAAACTTTAATTTCTCCATCAAAACAAATTCAATTGGGTTTTGAATTGGATAGTAATGGAAAACCTACTTATAGCGTTAAGTATAAAAATAAATCAGTAGTCCAAAGTAGCCATTTAGGTTTAAGATTAAAAGATGGAACTGATTTTACTACTGGTTTTGAGGTTGAAAATTCTAGACAAACTACTTTTGATGAAACATGGCAACCTGTTTTAGGAGAACAAAGTACTGTCAGAAATCATTACAATGAGTTATCAATATCTTTAAAACAAAAGTCTTCATCAAAAAAGATGAACATTATTTTTAGGGTATTTGATGAAGGAGTAGCTTTTAGATACGAATTTCCAAAGCAACCTGATTTGAATTATTTTATTATTTCTGATGAGCTTTCAGAGTTTCATTTGACAGGAAATCATAAAACATTTTGGATACCTGGAGATTTTGATAGCCAAGAATATGCATATAACGAAACATTATTATCTGAAATTGATATACAAAAATTAAATTTAAATAATGGTATTGGTCTTAAATCAATTTCTGGAAAATCTGTTGTACAATCTCCGTTGATGATGAAGTCAACAGATGGAATTTATATTAATATTTTTGAAGCAGCAGTTGTTAATTATCCTGTGATGCATTTAGATTTAGATGTAAATGCATTTACTCTAACTTCAAAATTAGTGCCTAATGCAATAGGAGATAAGGCATATTTAAGAACACCATCTGTAACGCCTTGGAGAACAATCATGATTAGTAATGACGCAAGAGATATTGTAAGTTCAAAAATGATTTTTAACCTTAATGAACCATCAAAGATTAAAGATGTTTCTTGGATTAAACCGATGAAATATGTTGGTGTTTGGTGGGAAATGCATGTGGGAAAATCAACATGGGATTATGCAGGAAGTCAAAATGCTCAAAATGCAGCTGATGGTCAATTGAAGCCAACAGGAAAACATGGTGCAACAACAGAAAACACAAAAAGATATATTGATTTTGCTGCAAAACATGGTTTTGATGGAGTACTTGTTGAAGGTTGGAATGTTGGTTGGGAAGATTGGTTTGGAAATTGGAAAGAAGATGTTTTCGATTTTACAACACCATATCCAGATTTCAATCTAAAGGAAGTAAATGATTATGCAAAATCAAAAGGTATTAAAATGATAATGCATCATGAAACATCAGGTTCGGTTGCTAATTATGAAAGACATCTTGATAGAGCAATGAATTTGATGAAAGAATATGGTTATCCAGCAGTTAAAACAGGTTATGTAGGCAGAATTATTCCTCGTGGTGAGTTTCATGATGGACAGACAATGGTGAACCATTATAATTATGTAGCTCAGCGTATGGCCGAAAACAAATTGATGGTTAACTCACATGAAAGTTCTAGACCAACAGGTTATAATAGAACCTATCCCAACTATATTGCAGCTGAAGCAGCAAGAGGAAATGAATTTAACGCTTGGAGTAATGGAAATCCACCAATGCACGAAACTATTTTGCCTTTTACACGTTTACTTGGTGGACCAATGGATTACACTCCAGGAATTTTTGAAATAAAAATGAATGTTTATGACAAATCAAAAAAGGAACAAGTCCATACAACATTAGCTAAACAATTGGCTCTTTATGTAACAATGTATTCACCTTTGCAGATGGCTGCAGATCTGCCTGAGAATTATGAAAAGTATCTTGACGCTTTTCAATTTATAAAAGATGTTCCTGTTGATTGGCAAGAAAGTAAATATCTTGAAGCTGAGCCCGGAGATTATTTAACGGTAGTTAGAAAAGATAAAAATTCAGAAAGATGGTTTTTGGGTGCTATTACTGATGAAAATACTCGTCAAACAGAAATTAAATTAGATTTTCTATCTCCAAATAAAAAGTATGAAGCAACTATTTATCAAGATGGTAGCGATGCAGATTGGGAAAAAAATCCAAAATCATATGTTATAAAAACTATACAAGTTAATTCCAAATCAAAAATTAAATTACATTTGGCTAAAGGAGGTGGAACAGCCATATCTTTTAAACCAATAAATTAAAAACTAACCAAAACCATTCAAACTAAAAATTAAATTATGACTTCAAACCAAACTAAAACCAATTGGGCACAATTTATTCCTCTGGTAACTGTTTTCTTCTTTTGGGGATTTGTTGCCGCGAGTAATGATATTTTAATACCTGTCTTTAAAAAAGCTTTTGATTTAGAGCAATGGCAAAGCCAGTTGGTATCAGTAGCATTTTATGTTGCTTATACTGTGGGCTCATTAATCTATATTTTAATCTCTTATTTGACCAAAGGAGATATTATTAATCGTATTGGTTACAAGAATTCATTAGCATTAGGTCTTGTTATTTCAGCATTGGGTACATTACTTTTTTATCCAGCGGCAAATACAGGTTCATTTGCACTAATGCTTTCTGGGTTATTTATCGTTGCGCTTGGATTTTCTCTACAACAAACGGTTGCAAATCCATTGGCAATTGCACTTGGACCAATAACTACTGGTTCTCAACGTTTGACACTTGCAGGTGGAATTAACAATCTAGGAACAACAATTGGACCGCTAATTGTGAGTTTTGCCATATTTGGTTCAGCAACTTCTTCGGATACTGATATGAGTATTGAAAGTGTAAAAATTCCTTATTTGGTTCTAGGTGCAGCATTCATAGTAGTAGCTATTTTATTAAAAATGTCTTCACTTCCTGATAGACCTCAAGCTGTTGTAGAAGAAGAGAGTGTAACTATTTCAAACAGAAGTTCAGCATTGAGTTATCCTCAGTTATTATTGGGAATGATAGCTATTTTTGTGTATGTAGGTGTAGAAGTATCAACCGCTAGTAATTTGCCAGCCTACATGGAGAAAGGTTTAGGATTTATGACGAAAGATGTTGCTCCTTTTATTTCATTGTATTGGGCAAGTTTGATGATAGGTCGTTGGACAGGAGCTGTTGAAGCGTTTACTGATGATATGTCTATGCAAAAAATACTTCGTTTCATTGCGCCTTATTTAGCGTTTGGAGTATTTCTTGGAGTAAACAAATTCATGGGACATGATTTAACACCATTCTATGTTTATGCTTTAATTATTCTTGTATTAATATTGGCTGATATTGCCAGCAAAGGAAACCCTGCCAGAATGTTGTTGATTTTCTCTGCTTTGGGAATTTTAGCGTTACTTATAGGTATGTCAACATCTGGAATGGTAAGCGTGTACGCATTTACTAGCGTAGGATTGTTTTGTAGCACACTTTGGCCATGTATATTTACACTAGCTGTAAGCGGATTGGGAAAACACACTAGCCAAGGAAGTAGTTACTTAATTATGATGATTATGGGTGGTGGAATTGTAAGCCTTGTACAAGGTCTTGTAGCCGATGCAACTAACATTCATTTTAGTTATATAGTAGGTGTAATATGTTTTGCTTATTTGGCATTCTATGGATGGAAAGTGAGCGGAATACTTAAAAATCAAGGAATAAACTTCGATAAAAAAATTAGCGGAGGTCATTAATTCCAAAACTTATAAAAAGATAAAACCCTGTTATGAATTAACAGGGTTTTTTGTTGGAACTAATATTGTGTTTGATACTATTAACTATTTCATCATAATTTTCAAAGTCACTAGGTGAAATAATTAGTTTTCTATTTTCTGTTTTTAAAATATAAACATAATAGCTATCTGTAATCTGACCTCTTATATTTTTAGGTATGACTATTTCTCGTTGAAAGCAAGTGATTGAATTGAAAGCAATAAATTCTTTCCTATTACTTAATAATGTAGTTTTCTCCATACCTGAATTTGTTATTTTTAATTTGAATAGCTTAAAAACATCTAATGAAACATATAATATAAACAAAAGGACTACAATTCCTCCGATAAGAATAGGTATAGAATTTTTATTGAAATCACTGACTATAATTTTTATACAATAAAATAATACAAATAAGAAGACTATAATTCCTAGGGAAATTTTTATCCAAAATGAACTTTTAAATTTTGAAACAACAACTATTTCCATCTCTATCTTTTCACAATTTTTTTTAGAATACTAGCATCATTAGAATATAATTTCACAAAATATATTCCTGTCTCTTAATCTGAAATATTGATAGTTCTACTTCCATCATCTTGTTTTTTAATCAGTTTGCCCAATGAATTATAAATTTCAACACTTGTAATTGTTTCATTTGGAGCGCTTATAAAAAATTTAGTTTCTACTGGATTTGGGTAAAGTATTACCTTATTTAAATCATTTTTTTTTTTGTGTTTAGCGGTGTGTTGCCAAAAACATAAACAAAAAATAAGGGTGTCGAAATGGATAATCCCATATTATTTCCTTCGCCATAAATCGTGTATTGATTTGGAACATTGTTTTGAAACAACCCAAAAAATCCTCCTTCCATCGAAGTATGTTGACTGTTTTCGCAAAGCGATAGTGTCGCAGAAAAGTTGCTAAAAGCAATAGTTTCTGTAAATGGCGAGCTAAAATTTCCGAAGAAACTATTACATGCTCCAAGACCATTGTATTCCAAGTTTTCAGTAAAAGTAACTCGAGGCGAAACAGCTGGGGTTATATTTGAAACAGGATAATGAACATTATCATCGGTAGAAAACATATCATATAAATACCAGGTTTGATATAAATTTGAATCAATTGTTTGCGAAAAGCTTATTACACCGCAAAACATCAAAATTAAGGTCAAAGTATTTTTCATTAGCCAAGCATTATAAAATCACTTTTTAGTTTTTAAAAACTCAATAGTTTCAACAGCACCAATAGGAGAGATTTTTACATTTTTATTACCCTTTTCAACATAAAAGATATTTGCACTATTGGAACCTATTAAATAAACGATTTTTGTTTTGTTTGAACTAAAAGTAATAGAATGGTTATATTTAATTTTGTTAGCATTAATAGCACCAGAAACTTTCTTGCCGTTGCCAATACCTATTCCTAAAAAAAATGTCATAACACCAAATGCGGTAACAGAAAGAAACTTATTGCCCAATCTAATTTTGATTTCCTCATCAGTTGGTTTTTCTGATAGGTTTTCGGTTTTAAGTAATTTTTGAACCCATTTTTTGTCAGTATTTTTTGAAATGTAAATAAAATAGATGTAGAGTAACAATACATAAAATGAGAATCCACCAAGAACTATTGGGTGAGAAGTCAAATCTGAAATAGGGCTAATCAAAACATCCATTAGATTAGAATATTTTAGTATATTAACACCTATAAAGTAATAAAAAACACTTTCTTTTACTATACCAAGAATGACGAGAATTAAATAGCCAAAAGGGAGTAATCGTTCTAAATTTGTAAATTTCATTAATAAACATTTTTGATTGGATAAAACAGTTTTTTTAAATAATTTATTTTCTGTTAAAGATAAACTATTTTTTACAAATAAAAACCCCGCAAAGCAAAAGCATTGCAGGGTTTCAGATAACCAACCAAAAACAATTAACCAACCATTTTATCTTTTATCTTCTTCCTCTTTTTTTCTAAAGTAGTAATTGTCGTCATCATCATAGTTTGAAGAATAATTAGTGTTGTAATAACCGTTAGAACTTCCGTAGTAAGTTGTTGGTGAATAATGGTAGGCATAGCTGCCATCTCTCCATCCTTTAACACTACCAAAAACATCCACAATTTCACCTCTTCGGTTATAAACTATATGCATTCCACCAATTTGAGTTAAAGCAAATCGATTGTAGGTCATATATACAGTACCAATTCTTTTCACTCTATCCATTCCATCATAATTGATAAATGTATTACCAATTCTTCTTACCCTACCAAAACTATCATGTTCTATAAGCACACCATAATTAACTGGTCTTCTAGCTTGTGCTGTTGTTCTTTTTCCAGCTGTGCGATAGAAATAATCACCTTGGCTATCTTGTGGACGAGTATTGAAATCGAAATCACCGTTTGGAAACACGAAAAACTCAATGCCTCTTTCTATAAATGATATTGGTTCATCAAAGTTAAAATGACCTTTTCTTTCCTCTACAGAGTTTTTGATTACTTCTGTAGCGTTCGCTACACTTCCTGTCAGTAAAATAGTAGCTACTAATAGTGTAATTTTTTTCATAATCAAATCGTTTTTGTGTTTTTGCTTACTCTTTCGATTTTCGGCTTCTTCGAACAAATTTTCTTTGTTGAATAGCATAATTCAATTGGCGTGCCAAACTCAGATTTTCAATTCTTAAGGTTTGATTAAGACAAAAAACAAATAAAACTACAATGAAGTGTTTGATTTATAAATCTTTGATTTTGTAGTAGTTAATAAGCAAATCTACATATTTGCTGTAACTATCAATACCTTCTTCTTGATGGTTAGATTTTAGGTATTGATCATAAAAAGCATGAAAAGCTTTATCAATAAAAGTATCATATTGTTTCCAGAAAAGATCACTTTCTTTGAAGTTATCAATTACACCTGGGTTGATTGTTTTCTTCAATTTTTCAAATTCTTTTTTGTTTTTCAACCCAACGTTACTCATGCAATAGCGAAGCGCATTGCTTAAAGCCGAATATTGAAAATACAAATCTTCATTATTTACACACGCTAAAAAACCTATGAAATTACATTCGCTTTCGGAACCAAAGCCTATTTGATGCGCCATTTCATGACAAATAACATTTGGAAAACCATACATGGGTAATTTATCATTTACTTGTGCTTCGCCAGTAAATGGATTGAGATAACCGCCAAATCCCATGTAAGTCAAAGGCAAACTGAATAAAGATTTTTTCTGACTTGGGATTTCGTATTCAAAAAAAGGATATTGCTTCGCTAAATGATTATATCCAGTCAGCGCTTTTTCAAATACTTGTTCCTGGCTGTATGGGTTGGTTACTTTAGCGTTTTTACTGTTTGTAATTTGAAATTGTACTGTATTTGTTTTGGCAATCAATTTTTCGGTAAATGCAATCAATTCGTCATCAGTATATTCTCTTTTGATGTTCATTTTTTCAAACAACGGAACCCGATAATAATTCAATGCCCAAAGCAAATGAAACATAAAATAAAAAACAGAAATAAAACTAAGAATAGATAAAAGCTTTTGTTTCCAATGTGTTTTCCAATTTTTATAAAACCAATACAAACAAAACAATATCAATAGACCATAAAAAATATCGCCTATAGAAAAACTGAAGAAACCAAAAACGGTTCGGTTGAATTTGGAAATGTAAACATATAATCCATTGCTATAATAGTGTTCGATAATTTCTGGAAAAAAGGCAATAATTTTCAGAAATACAATCTGAAGAAACAGAAAAACAGGAAGAAAATATTTGCGTTTCACGATATATGTTTGGCATGTAAATATAATCACAAATAAACTCTCAAAGAAATTAAACTTTGTAACTTTGCTACTTTGAACATTCAAACTAAATATAATGAGTAATGAAATAAGAAATTTGGAGCCAAAAGCACTTTGGAACAAATTTACAGATTTAAACGCTGTACCACGACCTTCAAAAAAAGAAGAGCGAGTAATAGAGTTCATGAAAAATTTTGGGAACAATCTTGGTTTAGAAACTTTTGAAGATGAAATTAGAAATGTCATCATCCGTAAACCAGCAACTCCTGGAATGGAAAATCGTAAACCAATTGTTCTTCAAGGTCATCTTGACATGGTGCATCAAAAAAATAATGATACCCAATTTGATTTTGAAAATCAAGGAATAGATATGTATGTTGATGGTGATTGGGTTCGTGCAAAAGGAACTACACTTGGAGCAGATAATGGACTTGGTGTTGCGGCAATCATGGCAATTCTGGAAAGTAAAGATATACCACATCCAGCTATTGATGCACTTTTTACCATTGACGAGGAAACAGGAATGACAGGTGCTTTGAACTTGAAAGGTGGAATTTTAAAAGGAGAAATTCTTTTGAATTTAGATACTGAAGAAGATGACGAAATCGACATAGGTTGTGCTGGTGGAGTAGATGTAACTGCTGTTGCAGAATATGATGAAGAAGACACTCCAGCCGATGCTGTTGGATACACTATTACTGTAAAAGGCTTGAATGGTGGTCACAGCGGAATGGATATTCACAAAGGATTGGGTAATGCAAACAAAATTATGAACCGATTATTATTCAATGGTTATGAAGATTTTGGTTTACAAATTGCGACTTTAAATGGCGGAAGTTTGCGCAACGCAATACCTAGAGAAAGTGTTGCAAATGTTGTGATTGCAGGAATGTATGACGAAGCTTTTGAATATGATATGCTTCAAATTGCCAAAGAAATTAAAGCCGAATTCAAAACTACAGAACCTAATTTAGAAATTACAGTCGAGAAATTGAATAACGTTCCAAAAAAAGTGATGCCATCGATGGCGCAGTTTTATTTGGTGAGAGCAATTTATACAGCTCACAATGGCGTTTACAGAATGAGTGCAGATTTTGATAACTTGGTTGAAACTTCTAATAATATTGCCAAAGTAACAGTAGGTGAGGGGAAATTATCCATTCAATGTTTGACACGTTCATCTGTTGAAACTTCAAAATTTGATTTAGCCAATGCATTGCGATCAGCATTTGAATTAATGGGTTGCGAAGTAACTTTCTCTGGAAGCTATCCTGGTTGGACGCCTAACCCAAAGTCTGAAATTCTTGAAGTTTTAGTAGATATTTACGAAAAGCAAAACGGAACAAAGCCTAATGTTGTAGCTTGTCATGCTGGCTTAGAATGTGGAATTCTAGGAACGAATTATCCAGGAATGGACATGATTTCGTTTGGACCAACCATTCACGGTGCACATAGCCCAGATGAAAGAGCAAGTATTTCATCTTCACAAAAGTTTTGGAAATTCTTGTTAGAGATTTTGGCGAATATTCCTGAGAAGAAGTAATTAGTGAATAGTAATTAGTGAATAGTAAACCTCGTTTAGAAATAAACGAGGTTTTTTTGTAAAAATTTCAATTAAAAACATATACTTTTAATACGATTTTACGTTATAACAAAAATCTCAATTCACATGAAGAAAATCCTAGTTTTGGTGTTGTTTTCAACTTTTCTTTTTTCTTGTAAAAATGATAATAAAGTTGAAAAAGTTGAACGTGCTTTCTATTATTGGAAAGGCAATGCTCTTGGTGATGAAAACCTTAGTCAAATAAATAAACTTAAGGTCAATAAATTGTATGTCAAACTATTTGAAGTTGACTACAGCGAGGCAAGAGGTAATTTTCCTTATGAAAAAAACAGGCCTAGTTATTATGATTTTAAAAAATTAGACTCTGTTGAAGTGGTGCCAACGGTTTTTATTAAAAACGGAATTTTTCAATACAACGACGAAAAATCTTTGGATAAATTGGCTGATAATATTGTTTTCTTAATCAATAAATACAGTTCAGAGGTAGAATATTCAGGAAGAAAAGAGCCAATATTCAATTATAATGAAATCCAAATAGACTGCGATTGGACAAAATCGACCAAAGAAAAGTATTTCTATTTATTGAAAAAGATAAAAGAATTGTCTAAAAAAGAGTTGAGTTGCACACTTCGATTGTATCCTTATAAATACCCAGATATCATGGGTGTTCCGCCAGTAGATAAAGCAATGTTAATGTGCTATAACTTGATAAAACCTCTTTCTCAAAAAGATAAAAACTCAATTTTGGATATAGATGAAATGAAAAAATATTTGAATGAAAAAAAATCCTATCCTGTGCATTTAGATATTGCTTTGCCTACGTTTTATTGGACACAATTGTATCAAAATAATCGCTTTGAACAATTGGTTGAATTGAGTACAAATGAAGTGAAAGCTTTTGCTAAAGAAGTAAAACCACTGTGGTATCAGGTTGAAAAAGATACTAGTATTAATTATCAAACGTATCTAAAAGCTGGCGATCAGTTGAAATGCGAAGATATTTCGATTAGCGTTTTGAACGAAGCAATAAATTTGATAAAAAAGAACGTTCCACTTGATAAGAATACCACAATAAGTTTGTTTGATTTAGACAGTAGCACTTTTAAACAATATACCAATGAAGAAATTTCTGGTTTGTACAGCAGTTTTACTAAGTAGTTTTAGTAAACTTTTCGCTTGCGGTTATTCGCCTTATGGTGAAGATGTGAGGTATTCGTTGTTTTTGCCTGATTATTTTGGGTACAATGATTTTAAAGCGTTTTGGTATAATGCTAGTTTATTCGGTTTTGATTATGAATATAAAAATCAGTATGAAACCAATGTGTATGACTGGTATAATTTTGCAAAAAAACAAGTGCCGCTTGAAGATATAAATGAATGTTTAAATAGTTATAAACTCACCGATATTTCTAGTAATTCGTCCAATAAATTTTTACAGTATTTGTATAAAAATAAATTGAATAATGTAATTCAATATTTAATTGTTGCCAAGAAATGTGAAGATGTAAACAGTTTTGAATATGATGATCCATGGGAAAGAGGTGAAGAAAAAAGAGTTGATATCTCGCCTTTTTTGAATAAACTTTCTCAATTAATTAATAACGAAAAAAGTAATTATCTTAAACGTAAATACGCTTTTCTTGCTATAAGAACGGCTTATTACAATGGTAATCAAAACTTGATTTCTAATTTGTATGAAAAGTATTTTGCAAAAGGCAAAAAAGATTATTTATACTATTGGTCGCAGTATTTCAATTGTTTTACTAATTCTAGTTCAAGTGTTGATATAGCTAACATAATGGCTTTTTCACCCGAAAAAAAATATGCTTGCTATTATTACTTTCATGACAAATTCAACTTGCAAAATGCATTAGCAAACGCAAAATCTAATCAAGAAATTGCTAATGTTTATGCTTATGCTTCAGTTCAACGTTTGGAACCAAATCTCGATTATTTAAAAATCATTCATGGAAACAGTCCAAAATCAAGGATTTTAGATTTCCTACTATTGAGAGAAATCAATAAAATGGAAGATTGGATTTACACACCTTATTACACCAACTATCTGCCATCGATTGAGTTTTCAACTTATTGGTGGAGTGACAATAATGAAATTGTTTATTCCACTCAAAAATTGCGTGAACGTTCAGAAAAAGACAGATTGTATGCACAACAAGTTTTGGATTTTGTAAACATAGTTGATATTTCAAAAGTCGATAATCCTACTTTGTGGAAAACAGCTCAAATTCAATTGTTGTTGATGACCAAAGATTATGAAACTTGCTTGAAAAAAATCAATGATTTTAACAAAAGTGTTTCTGATGAAAAGGTAAAAACGCTGATAGAAAAATTGAAAGCACTATGTATCATTTCCAATCAAGAAGTTGGTAAAGCCATTATCAAAGAAGAAGCAAAACCAATTATTTTGAAATATTTGAATGATGAGCGCTTTTTGTTTTCATTGGGTCGCGAATTAGAATTTAGAAATAATCTTCCCGATGCTATGGCATTGATTGCTTACGGAAATCAAAAGGTTAATAATAGCTATGATGATTATTATACAAATTCTGTTGAATGGCAAGGCAATCGAATAAAAACTTCGGGAAACTTGAAATACTTTTATGAGTATTTTGATTATTTAGATTTTGTGTATAGTGCCAATGAATTACAAGTAGTTATAAATAAATTAAACACAACTATTGATGATGATTTCAGTAAAACAATTTACAGTCAATTACTGAAAGATAAAAATTACCTAACCGATTTATTGGGCACAAAATACATTAGAGAAAACAGATTGACTTTAGCTGAAAAAACGTTTAAATCTCTTGGGAAAAAATATTGGGACGAAAACTATAATTCTTGGGAAAGAGATAAATATGAAGAGTATTACACATTCGATGAAAATCCGTTCTATGATTTGAAATATACCGAGAGTTTTATTCCAAAAAAAGAGAAATTCATAGTGACAAAATTATCGGTGACACAACATTTGATTAAATACCTTAAAATTGCCAATAATCCAAAAACAAAAAACAAAGATTATTACTATTTTCTGGTTGCCAATTGTTATTTGAGCATGACACAATATGGAAATTCATGGATGATGCGACGTTACAATTCAACTACAGATTTTAACGAAGGTAATAACGAATCGTACATAGATGAGATTGAATACCGCAACGGAAATCTAGCTCAAAAATACTATCACTTAGCTTTTGAAAACGCCAAGACAGATAAGTTCAAAGCTTTGTGTTTGCGAATGGAAGATTATGCTAAAGACAATGTGATGAGTGGTTATTCAAAACTAAAAGCAGCATATCCAAATTATTTTGATGATTTATCTACTTGTGATAATTTAGAAGAATATTTTAATGCTAGAAGATAAAAAAAGAGTTCTCGAATGAGAACTCTTTTTATTTAACCTAATGCAAACAATATAATCAATGGAAACAGTATTCCTGCAACCGCTAATTTCCAACCACGCTTTTTAAAAGTGAATTTTCCAGCTGGTATCATTATCGCTCCTGTAACGGCGATTATTATTAATGAAATTCCAAAAATATCGCTGTAATAAATCCACCAATTAGAAGTGTTTTTATGCAATTTCATGGTTTGGCTAATGATAGGTGTTTTGTTAAACGTAACTATTTCGCCTTTTCCAGTTTTTAAATCAATTTCAACATCATTTTTCTCAAATGAAATTTTCAATTCATCATCTTTCACTTTATGACGTCTTATTTTATCATCAATTCCGAGTTGCTTTCCTAACTCTTCGGCGTATTTTTCGGTAATTTCAGTGTCTTTTGGTATGTTAACTGAAATTGATTTGGTTTCAACAGTATATTTTTCTGGATGCCAATGCTCTCTGTGGTTCATCAATACTCCCGAAAAAGCAAAAGAAATAATTAATCCAATGTAAAAATAACCCAAATCGCGATGTAGATTTCTAATTGTAGTTTGCTTCATAAGTTAAAATTTATAGTTTAGAGCAATTGAATAATTTCTCGGAGCAATTGGGTTTAAGCTATTGTCATCATGAACGTTATAGTTCAATTCATTAAAAATATTACTTAACTTAGCTCTTAAAGTTAGATTTTTATACTCATATGCAAGTGTAGTATCAACCTGAAAATAATCTTCAATATAAATTAACTTTCTACTATCATTAGCTACTTGTGTTCTTGTTGAACGTCCAGCATATCTTTCGCCTATATAAGAATTGATAACTCCTAATTGTAAACCTTTTAATTTTCCATTAAAACTGTAGTTAGCACTTAAATTTGCAGTGTTTTTTGGGTTATAACGTAGCAAACTTCCGGGAATATAATAATTGCTTTCTGTAAACTTTGTTTCATTAAAACTATATCCAGCAATTAGCGATAAACCTTCAAAAGGATTAGAAATAATATCAATTTCAACACCTTGACTTCTTACTTCTCCAGCTAAAACTTTAACATAAGAATAAGTGTTTCCATTTGCTAAAGATTGTTGGTAAAATGCATCATTTGTAATTTGATACGCAGTAATATTCAAATGAATTCTTTCATCAAATAATTTGTTTTTTATCCCAATCTCATATTGATCAACAATTGAAGGTTTCAATGCTTTTCCATTATCATCTTGACCTGTATTGATGTCAAATGAATTGGAATATGATACAAAAAGTGAATGATTTTCTGTAGGTTTATAAATCAAACCAATTCGCGGTGAAAATGCACCATCATAATTAGTTGTATTTGTTGTTGTTTGATTAGAGTAGGTAAAGACATCACTTTTTGTTTCTTGATAACTATATCTTACACCTGATAATAATTTCCATTTATCAGAAAAGTGAATTAAATCCTGAACATAAACACCACTTCTATTAATTGGCGCAGTTGTCAAGGTGTTTTTATTTAATGTCGGTATTGCAGCTTCATTTTCAGGATTATAATCTTCAAAAATATTTATTGTATCATAGTTTGAAAAATTCGAATAAGCAGTAGTATAAGTCTTAAAAAATTCAGTATCAATTCCTGCCAAAAATTGGTGTTCTATTTTTCCTGTTGTAAACTTTCCTTTTACATCAAGTTGTTGAATAAAGTAGTTGTCTTTTGCCTCATTACGTTGTATGCTTCTTGTCCAATTACCATTGGTTTGAACTGTGCCATTAGTGCCAGAGTTTGGACGTGTATTACTAAATAATTCAGTATCATAATAACGCATTCCTGAAAGGAAATTAACATTCCATTTGTCTGAAAAATGATGTGTCAACGTTGCGGAAGCAAATACTTGTTGACTGTTATATTTTCCCCAAGTTACACCTAGAAATCGATCTCTTGGAATTTCAACAATTTCATAATTGATAATTCCAGCGCCAAAATCTGGAGTTCTATTATCTTTAGTATAATCTGCTTCAACTAATAGTTCAGTTTTAGAGTTTAATTTTACTAAGAATGAAGGGTTTACATAAAGCCTATCTGATGAAACATAGTTTCTAAAACTATCAGCAGTTTCATAACTACCATTTAATCGAAATGCAATTTTTTTACTTTCGTTTAATGCACCATACACATCATAAACGGGTTTAAAAGTATTAAAACTTCCAACTTGGATGCTTGCTTCAGTTCCAAAATCAAATTTTGGTTTTTTAGTAACCAAATTCAAAATTCCTCCTGCAGAAACATTTCCATATAATATTGCCGCACTTCCTTTTAAAAATTCAGCTTTTTCTAAACCTGAAGTTTCAATAGGCATACCATTAAAAAAGCGAATGCCATTTTTAAAAGTGTTTGATGAAGAAAGAGTAAATCCACGTGATGCAATTTCTTCTTGATAACCTCCAGTTGTTCCCATAATGTAAACACCATTTGCATTTTTCAATAAGTCAGTTAGATTGTTTACTTGTTGATTTTCAAGTGTTTTTGAAGTGATTATTGTTGCTGCTTGTGGTAAATCCATTTGATGAATATTCGATTTACCAATCGTTACAGGTTGTTTTTGTAGGTTAGAAGTAATAATTACTTCTTTTAATATTTCACCTTTTCTATTTTTTACTGTGTCATTGTAAGCCAAATATTCATCGTTAGTGATTTGACTGTAGCCAATAAGAGAATAGAAAATTGAAGCTGTAAATAATATATGTTTTTTCATTTATTTAGAATAATTAAAAATAATAATGCAAATATATTTTCATCAAATTAATTTACAAAATTTATTTAGACTTATTTTAAATAAAATTTTTAAGTGATTGAAATTTAAAAATGTAGTGATAAAAAAAACCTTGCGAAAGGCAAGGTGATCATAGTTTTTAATAAAAAAGACTTATTTTTTCTTCATTGGATAGCTTTCAGAAGAAGCTTTCCCAAGCTGTTTTCCAGATATTGTAGCAACTAGATTAGTTGAGTTAAGTTTTTTGTACACAATTTTTTGAGGATAATCATGCGCTGGGTTTTCAAAAGCAAATTCGTTTTCAGTTTTACTTTCGGTCATTTTAAACTCAACAGGTTTGTCATCGTTTTGTCCTTTTACAGTTGGTATATAAAACAACGCTTCTCCTTTTTGAGTAAGTAAAATCTCTTCATAATGTAAAGTATCTTTATCTTTTACAAAAACTGTTCGTCCTGCAAATATGCTATCATTATATACAACCCAGGTTTCCGTTAAAACACCATCGGGCATTTTATTTTCCCATTCACCAACAAGCCAAGACATTTTCTCTAATTTTTCAAAAGATTTATTAGAAGAATCGGTTTTACATGAAGTAAGGCAAATTGCAGCAATAATAGATGTAATAATGGTTGATTTCATAAGATTGAATTTGAAAAAGTAAAATTAATAAACTTATTTGGTATTTTGATATTTTGGAAAGAAAGGGATTTTTTTTCTTATTTCTGTAAACTTTTTATTTATTGGATATTGTCGGTTTGACGTAATATTATTAAAAAATAATGCTACGATTAGTAATATTAATGTACCTAAAAGAACAGGCGAAACGACATACCAATAACCTAAATTTTTCAGTTCGGCAGAACCAGTTACAGCAATCAAAGCCGTTGCGCCACCTGGCGGATGAAGTGTTTTGGTTATTTGCATTAAAACGATTGATAATGAAACGGCTAATGGCGCAGTTATCCATAAAACATCGGGTGCTGTTTTTTGAATTGTTACACCAATAATGGCAGAAACCAAATGTCCGCCAATCAAGTTTCGAGGTTGTGCCAAAGGACTTTGAATTACACCATAAACCAATACACTCGACGCTCCAAACGAACCAATAAGATAAATCACATCCGATTTTGGTAACGTATGCGATTGCAAATAAGCAATAATTCCAATCCCAATAAATGAACCTAAAAAAGCCCAAAAATGCTCTTCGGTATTAATTAAAGTTTCTTTGTAGAGAATGTAGCGTGTTTTTCGATAACTTCTTCTAATTTTTTTAGTAGGCATAATTATGACTTTAAATTGACTAAACTATAATTGTAAATCGTATAAGGAAAAATCATTTTTGAGGTGTATTTTGCAATCAATGAAACCATTAAAATTGGAAAAAATAAAGTATAATCATTTATCATTCCGCAAACTAAAAATAAAGCAGTAAATGGAGCTTGAATGCTAGCGCTCAAAACAGCTGCCATACCAATAATCATAAAGTTAATAGGAATTACATTGCTGTGAAAATATGTATTCAAAATTGTAGCAACAAATAATCCTAAAAATGCTCCAATAAATAAACTTGGAGCAAAAACACCGCCATCGCCACCAGCAACTAATGTTGCTGATGTTAAAATTGGTTTCAATAAAATAATTCCAATTAAAGTGGCAAACCAAGCCAATGTGATAACAGGAGTTGAGTTTGCAAAAATTTCTTTGATAGCATGATAACCATCACCATATAGTTGAGGTAAAACCAATAATCCGATGCTTAAAATAATAGAGCCAATTATTATTTTATGGAATTGAGTTTTCAGTTTACTAAATTTTGATTTGAAAAATAAAACCGTTTTTGTCAAGTAAACCGAATTTACTCCAGCTAAAATTCCAAGCAAAATAAAATAAGGAATTGCATGATAATGCCAAGTAGTTAAAGTAACAATAAACAATGCTTTTTCATCAAAAAACAGCAATAAAGCAGAAGCAATAATAATGGCAATTCCATTGGTTAAAAAGAATGTTTTGTTCAGTTTTTTTGTAACTACTTCTATAGAAAACAAAATTCCAGCAATAGGACTTCCAAATAAAACGGTAATTCCAGCAGTAATTCCAGTACAGATTAATTCGGTTTTGTATTTTTTAAAAATAGTTTCTTTCTCAGGAACAACATTACCAATTGCTGCGGTTGCTACAACAGTAGAAACTTCAATTCCAGTAGAACCACCAAAAACAACAGTTATTAATCCGTTTAAAAAATGAGAAGGGATTTTATAAATAGGTAAAGTTTTGGATCTAAATTGTGTACAAGCAAAAATTTCAGTAATACCTTGATTGCTTTTTTTCTTAAACAAATAATACCTTAAAAAATAAATTAATGATAATCCAAAAATTGGAAAAACAAGAAAGAAAACCCAGTTATTTTCGGCTCTTAAAAAGAAAATAGCTTCATAATGTTCGGTTATGTGTTTTAAAGCTAATCCTAAAAAAGCAGAAAGAAAGCTAACTAAAACTGAAGCTATGACTAATTTTTTTGTAAAAATAAAAGAAGAATTGGGAGTGTTTTTTGCTTGATGTATCATCAGTATGAATAATCTGTTTCTACAAAAGTACTAAATCATTATTCGAAATACTTTAAATAACATCTTAAACTGTCCTTAAGAAGTGTAAACTTGAAACAAAAAGTTGTATTTTTGCACTCTTAAAAATAGAAAGACAAGACAATGTTAGAAAGATTGCAATATGTAAAACAACGTTTCGACGAGATTTCGGATTTGATTATTCAACCTGATGTTATCGCCGATCAAAAACGTTATGTGCAACTAAATCAAGAATATAAAACCCTTAAGGCGTTAATGGAGAAGCGCGATGAGCTCATTAATGTTACAGGAAATATAGAAGAAGCTAACGAAATTCTTGCTGATGGTTCTGATGCAGAAATGGTAGAAATGGCAAAAATGCAATTGGACGAAGCCAAAGAGCGTTTGCCACAATTGGAAGAAGAAATCAAATTTATGTTAATTCCAAAAGATCCAGAAGACGCTAAGAATGTAATGGTAGAAATACGTGCAGGAACTGGTGGTGATGAAGCTTCTATTTTTGCTGGAGATTTATACAGAATGTATTCAAAGTATTGTGAAAACAAAGGTTGGAGAACATCTGTAGTGGATATGAATGAAGGAACATCAGGTGGATTTAAAGAGATAATCTTTGAGGTTACTGGCGAAGATGTTTACGGCACATTAAAATTTGAAGCTGGAGTTCACCGTGTTCAACGTGTACCACAGACCGAAACTCAAGGTCGTGTTCACACCTCTGCAGCAACCGTTATGGTGCTACCTGAAGCCGAAGAATTTGACGTGCAAATCGATATGAATGATGTTCGTATTGATTTGTTTTGTTCGTCTGGTCCTGGTGGACAATCTGTTAACACAACTAAATCGGCTGTTCGTATGACACACATTCCAACTGGATTAGTGGCACAATGTCAGGATGAAAAATCACAGCACAAAAACAAAGATAAAGCTCTTTCTGTTTTGCGTTCTCGTTTGTATGAAATGGAATTGGCAAAAAAACAGGAAGAAGATGCTAAAAAACGTAATTCACAAGTGAGTAGTGGTGACCGTTCGGCAAAAATCCGTACTTATAATTATGCCCAAGGTAGAATTACAGATCACAGGATTGGTTTAAGTATTTTTGATTTAGACGGTTTCATGAACGGAAATATTCAGAAAATGATTGACGAACTTCAATTAGTTTCGAATACCGAAAAACTAAAAGAAAGTGAAGTGTTTTAAAAAGAAAACAGAATATAGATGCCAGACTAATTTAGTTTGGCATTTTTTTATACTTAATAATTAACTTTGCTAAATCTTTGCGTCTAGAAACTTTGGGATTGCGATAAACAAAAAATAATGACAACACAACAACTCATTCAACAAATCCAACAAAAAAAATCATTTCTCTGCATCGGTTTAGATGTAGATTTAAATAAAATTCCAAAGCATTTACTTGAATTCGATGACCCCATTTTTGAATTTAACAAAGCTATTATTGATGCTACTCACGATTTATGCGTTTCCTATAAACCAAATACAGCATTTTATGAAGCATATGGATTGAAAGGTTGGCAATCACTCGAAAAAACAATCAATTACATTAATGAAAATTATCCTGAAATTTTCACTATTGCCGATGCAAAACGTGGCGATATTGGAAATACTTCAACGATGTATGCCAAAGCATTTTTAGAAGATTTGAATTTTGATAGTGTAACTGTAGCTCCATATATGGGTAAGGATTCAGTAGAACCATTTTTAGCATTTGAAAATAAACATACTATTTTATTAGCATTGACTTCCAATGAAGGTGCATTTGATTTTCAAACCAATCCCGAAGTTTCGGGATTTGAAGGAAAAGAATTGTACAAATCTGTAATAGAAACTTCCAAAACTTGGAAAAATTCCAAAAACTTAATGTATGTAGTCGGCGCAACCAAAGCCGAATATTTTACTGAAATCCGAAAAATTGTTCCAAATAGTTTTTTATTGGTTCCAGGAGTTGGTGCTCAAGGCGGAAGCTTGCAAGAAGTTTGTAAATATGGTATGAATTCAAATGTTGGTTTACTCATCAATTCTTCTCGTGGGATTATTTATGCTTCGAGTGAAACTGATTTTGCGCAAAAAGCAAGAGAAGAAGCATTGAAGTTGCAACAGGAAATGGAAAAAATATTAAAATCGAACTAAATTGAAATTATTTAAAGATCAATTAGGAACATCTCACGTTTTTGAAACAACTCCAAAAAGAATTATCTCTTTAGTTCCTTCTTTAACCGAATTGTTATATGATTTGGATTTAGAAGAAAATATCGTCGGCATAACCAAGTTTTGTGTTCATCCATTTCATTTTAAGTCAACCAAAAAAATCATTGGCGGAACAAAAAAAGTTCATTTTGAAAAAATTCGCCTACTCAATCCAGACGTAATAATAGCCAACAAAGAAGAAAACACGCCAGAAATTGTTGCTGAGTTATCTAAAATTTGCCCAGTTTGGGTTACTAATATTGTTACTATTGATGATAATTTTGAAATGATAAAGGATTTTGGTGAGCTTTTCAACAAAAGAGTAGAAGCAAAAAAATGGATTGAAAAGATTGAGTTTGCATTAAATGACTTCAATAAATTTATGCAAAATAAAATCTATCACAGAGTTGCTTATTTTATTTGGGCAAATCCCTACATGGTAGCGGGAAACAACACTTACATAAATGAAATGTTGAAACTTAATAAGTTCAATAATATTTATCAGAACAAAGAAGAGAGATATCCTGAAATAATTATTCAGAAAATGCGAATTCAAGGTGATCCAGAACTTGTTTTACTTTCCTCTGAACCTTTCCCTTTTACAGACGAACACGCTTTTGAATTAGGTAGATTTACTCATCATGCTAAAACCATTTTTGTAGATGGAGAAATGTTTTCTTGGTATGGAACTAGGATTTTAAAAGCCTTTTCCTATTTTAGAGCATTGCAGGAAAAACTATAATAAAAAAAACGGCTTTAAGCCGTTTTTTTATTTCTTCATAATTCTTTTATAAAAAGTTGTTTCATCGGTAGTGATTTTTAATATATATACACCCGATTGAACAGTATTAATATTGAGTTCACTAGTAATAAAATCGCCTAATAAATTATAAATACCAATTGAGTTAATTTTTTCCTTACTCAAGCCTTTAATATTGATAACTCCACTGGTAGGATTAGGATAAATTTCAACCTTACTGCTGTCAAATATTGGGTTTGAAAGCAAATTAAATTCATAACAATCAGAAACATCAACACAACCATTTGTGGTTAATTGAACAGCATAACTTCCTGAAACTGTTGGAATATAGGTTTGTGAATTAGCTCCTGAGATTGGAGCGTTATTATCATTACAATCTAACCATTGGTAAGTAGTACCTGTTAAAGTTCTATCTGCAGTCAATTCAGTATCAGTTACAGTTACTGATGACGTGAAAGCATTTTGACTATCAGTTATCGTAACAGGTATAGTTATTATTGAAGCCTCAACAGGGTTACAAAATGTATTTGTAACGGTTAATGAAACTAATTTTTGACCAGGACAGCTGTAAGTGTGCGTTGGATTTTTTTCATTACTATGAACAGTTCCATCTCCAAAATCCCAATCAGAAAAATTATAGTTTGAGCTTGCATTCACAAAACTTACGGTTGCTGTTTGTGTTGTTGGGTCAAAATCAGGATTTAAGGGTACAAAAGCAAAAGCAGCTTGAGGAGTTAAACATCTTTGAATATCATAATAACGAACAGAAGTTGGAACCCACAAACCGTTTACTTCATTGCCAGTTGCTTCTAAAACAGGAATTTTATAAGCAGGATCAAACCACTGATAAGTAATTGTTATTTGATCAATAGTTTGGTTTGTTCCGTTATAGGTTGTCGAAGTTGTTTGAGTGACTGTAGATTTTAATTTTAATGTATTGTTGAAAGTTCCAAAAGGAGTTATCAATGTTCCCCAACCTTCGACTAGTTTTTCTCTTTCTCCGTTAATACTTATTTGAAGTGGAACTCCCAAAGTTGATAAATCTGCACTCAAAGCAAATGTTGAAGTATTGTTATCATTGAAATTCATAGGAAAATCATATACTTCATCAGGATCTGTATAGGAAAGCACAAATGGAACAGTAGTGTTATTCATTGTAATTTGTGCACCCAGCATTTTATTACTCAAAGACGAATTTGATTTTAAAAAATGGTCATAGATATTTGTTAATCCCATTCCTTGTAGTACCAATCCATCAGTAATTTGTGTTGCTAAATTGAAGTTAGTATTGAATTGTGAATTACAATTAAAAATATATCCATTTAATAAACACCAAACTGTTTTATATCCAGTGCTTGTTGGGTTTACCCAACTTAAATTATCTTGGGTTTGAGGAACTAATGAACTATAATCCCAATTGAAATTTTCACCAGTCAATGTATAATCTAATATCAAACCAGTTGCATCTGAATTACTAATAAATGCACTATCATCAATAGAAGCAAAATTGGTTGAACTATAGGTTGATTGACCATTAGCAAAAAAAGTAGTTAGTAAAAAAAAGAGTATTGTTTTTTTCATGTGACAAAATTTATATCAAATATAATTTTTCTTTTTTAAGTATAACATACTAAGAAATAGTTTTTTAGATGTTCAATAAAAAAAGGCCATTCCATCCCTGAAATGACCTTTCTTTGACTAACCCTAACCAAAAAGTTATAAAACCAAATTTATATTACAAATTTACATCAGTGAAATTGCTTTTTGTGTTAAAAGATTGTTATACTTATGTTATTGATTTCTAAATATTTTGTTATTGTTTTCTAAATAAAAATGAATCTATTTTTTATCCTGTAGAGCAAAAACTTTTTTTAACAAATCAGATGTTCTTGAAGCCAAGTTGGTTCTAATACTTTTTTCCTCAACTGCTATCATTTTAAAAACACCTTCCATAGCTTTATTTGTAGTATAATCAGTCAAATCTGGATTAACTTTTTTTACTAAAGGTAAGCTGTTGTATTTAGTTATAATCTGTGACCAAACTTTATCAGCGCCAACTTTGTTAAAAGAACTTTTAATTACCGGATTAAATTTTGAATACAAAGCTGTTGAAGTTGAATTTTGTAGATAAGTTGTTGCTGCATTTTCATTACCCATCAGAATATTTTTGGCATCATTAAAACTCATATTTTTTACAGCATCAACAAAAATAGGTGTAGCTTCTTTTACGGCATCTTCTGCTGCACGATTGATTACTTTCAAACCTTCATCAGCTAGTTTACTCATGCCAACATTACGAAGTGCTTTATCAACTTTTTGCAATTCTTCTGGTAAAAGAATTTTCACCATTTCATTTTTAAAAAAACCATCAGTAACGGTTAATTTCGATACTTGTTTAGTAATTCCATTGTTTAAAGCTTCTTTTAATCCACCAGCTATATCCAAACTCTGTGTTTGTCCTAGTTCAGGAAATTGGTTTGCAACTTGTTGTAATTCAGCACAGCTGGTCAAAGTAAAAATTCCAAGTAATAATAGAATGTTTTTCATAATTAAAAATTTATCAAATGTATTTATTGACTATTCAGTTCAGAGTTAATGTTGCGTTAATATTTTTCAAAAATAATGCCACAATGAATCATTTATAATTTTTAATAAATGTGTAAATTGCGCTCTTAAAATTATCATATTCACAATATGGAACCACAAACTCCTTATATTCCTAAAAATAAAGTAAGAATTGTTACTGCAGCATCACTTTTTGATGGTCACGATGCGGCAATTAATATCATGAGAAGAATTATCCAAGCCACTGGTGTTGAGGTAATTCATCTTGGACATGATAGAAGTGTTGAAGAAGTTGTAAATACTGCTATTCAAGAAGATGCAAATGCTATTGCAATGACTTCTTATCAAGGTGGACACAATGAATATTTCAAATATATGTATGATTTACTCAAAGAAAAAGGAGCAAGTCATATTAAAATTTTTGGCGGCGGTGGTGGAGTAATTTTGCCAGATGAAATTGCAGAATTACAAGCTTATGGAATTACTAGAATTTATTCTCCAGATGATGGTCGTGCTATGGGATTACAAGGAATGATAAACGATTTAGTTCAAAAATCTGATTTTCCTGTTGGCGATAAATTAAACGGAGAAATTAATCATCTCGAAGATAAAGTTCCAACTGCAATTGCACGAGTGATTTCTTCTGCTGAGAATTTTCCAGAAATTGCAAAAGAAACCTTAGATAAAATTCACGAAAAAAATAAAACATCTAAAATTCCTGTTTTAGGAATTACGGGAACTGGTGGTGCAGGAAAATCTTCTTTAGTGGATGAATTAGTAAGACGATTTTTAATTGATTTTCCTGAAAAAACCATCGGATTAATTTCAGTTGATCCATCAAAACGTAAAACTGGTGGTGCACTTCTTGGTGATAGAATTCGCATGAATGCTATTAATAATCCTAGAGTTTATATGCGTTCGTTGGCAACTCGTCAATCAAATTTGGCTTTGTCAAAATATGTAAACGAAGCCATCGAAGTTTTGAAAGCTGCTAAATATGATTTGATAATTCTTGAAACTTCAGGTATTGGTCAGAGTGATACTGAAATTTTAGAACATTCAGATGTTTCTTTATATGTAATGACACCAGAGTTTGGTGCAGCTACACAATTGGAAAAAATTGATATGCTCGATTTTGCCGATTTGGTTGCTATCAATAAATTTGACAAACGTGGTGCACTTGATGCGATTAGAGATGTAAAAAAACAGTATCAACGCAACCATAATCTTTGGGATGTTAATCCTGACGAAATGCCTGTTGTGGGAACAATTGCATCACAGTTTAATGATCCAGGAATGAATACGTTATACAAACGTATAATGGATAAAATTGTTGAAAAAACAGGTGTTGATTTACAATCTACTTTCGAAATTACTCGAGAAATGAGTGAGAAAATTTTTGTTATTCCACCACATAGAACACGTTATTTATCTGAAATTGCCGAGAATAATAGAAAATATGATGAGATAGTTTTAACGCAAGTGGATGTTGCTCAAAAATTGTACGGAATTTATAAAACTATCGAAACTGTAAATAAAAAATCGGTACAAATTTGTAAAACTGGAATTGACGAAACTTCTCTCAATAGAACCGATGAAAATAAAGTGTTTATGGAATTGTTATTGCAACAATTTGATAAAATTAAAATGGATTTAGATGCTTACAATTGGGAATTAATTTTGAATTGGCAAGAAAAAGTAAACAAATACAAAAATCCTGTTTATAGCTTTAAAGTTCGTGATAAAGAAATTAAAATTCAAACACATACCGAAAGTTTATCTCATTCACAAATTCCAAAAGTTGCTTTACCAAAATATCAAGCTTGGGGTGATGTTTTAAAATGGAATTTACAAGAAAATGTTCCAGGAGAATTTCCATTTGCGTCAGGATTATATCCATTTAAACGTGAAGGTGAAGATCCAACAAGAATGTTTGCCGGTGAAGGTGGACCAGAACGAACCAATCGTCGTTTTCATTATGTTTCTTTAGGAATGCCTGCCAAACGACTTTCTACTGCTTTTGATAGTGTAACATTGTATGGAAATGACCCAGATTTGCGTCCAGATATTTATGGAAAAATTGGAAATGCTGGAGTTTCAATTTGTTGTTTAGATGATGCGAAAAAACTATATTCTGGTTTTGATTTAAGTCATCCAATGACTTCTGTGTCAATGACTATTAATGGTCCAGCACCGATGCTATTAGGTTTCTTTTTGAATGCAGCTATTGATCAAAATTGTGAAAAATATATTATTGAAAACAACCTTCAAGTTGAAATTGAAGAAAAAATCAATGAAATTTATAAGAAAAAAGGATTGCCAAGACCAAAATATAACGGAGATTTACCTCAAGGAAATAATGGGTTAGGGTTGATGCTTCTGGGTGTAACAGGTGATCAAGTTTTGCCTATTGAAGTTTATAATGACATCAAAATAAAAACATTATCTCAAGTTCGTGGAACGGTTCAAGCAGATATTTTAAAAGAGGATCAAGCTCAAAATACTTGTATTTTCTCTACAGAATTTGCTTTACGATTAATGGGTGATGTTCAAGAATATTTTATTCAAAAAAATGTTCGCAATTTCTATTCAGTTTCTATTTCGGGTTATCACATTGCAGAAGCTGGAGCAAATCCTATTACGCAATTAGCTTTCACATTAGCAAATGGCTTTACTTATGTAGAGTATTATTTAAGTAGAGGAATGAATATCAACGATTTTGGACCAAATTTATCATTCTTCTTTTCAAATGGTATCGATCCAGAATATGCTGTTATTGGTCGTGTGGCACGTAAAATTTGGGCAAAAGCCATGAAAAACAAATATGGTGCAAACGAAAGAGCTCAAATGTTGAAATACCATATTCAAACTTCTGGTCGTTCGCTTCACGCTCAAGAAATTGATTTCAATGATATTCGTACTACTTTGCAAGCATTATATGCTATTTATGATAACTGTAACTCATTGCATACCAATGCGTATGATGAAGCCATTACAACTCCAACAGAGGAAAGTGTACGAAGAGCAATGGCTATTCAGTTGATTATTAATAAAGAATTAGGTTTAGCAAAAAATGAAAACCCAATTCAAGGTTCGTTTATCATTGAAGAGTTAACCGATTTAGTTGAAGAAGCAGTATTAAGAGAATTTGACAGAATTACAGAACGTGGTGGTGTTCTTGGTGCAATGGAAACCATGTATCAACGCAATCAAATTCAGGAAGAAAGCATGTATTATGAAATGCTAAAACATACTGGTGAATTTCCAATAATTGGAGTAAATACATTCTTAAGTTCAAAAGGTTCACCAACGGTTTTACCAGCCGAAGTTATTCGTGCTACCGAAGAAGAAAAACAATTTCAAATTGAAACCTTGCATAATTTACATAAAGCCAATGCAGATAAAGAAGATGAATTATTATCTGTAGTTCAAGATGCAGCCATTCAAAACCAAAATATTTTTGAAAAATTAATGGAAGCAACAAAATATTGTTCGTTAGGTCAAATAACCAAATCATTATTTGAAGTTGGTGGTCAGTATAGAAGGAATATGTAATAAAAATAAAAAACCGAGCATTTGCTCGGTTTTTTATTCTATTGTAATGATAGTGTAGGTTTTATTTCCAATAGTTATTTTATCTCCAACCAATAAATCCTTAATATTTGAAAAAATAGGGGCTTTTTCTGAAATTGTTATTATCTTATTATTATCTGCCACAAAAGGAGGAATTGATACCCCAATAAAAATATAACCGTTCTCTTCAATTTTAATTAAAGCACCATTTTCAATGGATTGATGAACTGAATTAAGATTGTTTTGAATAAAGTTATAATCAGTTTTTGCTTTATTTAAAATCTCTTTTAAACGAAATTTCATTTCGCTAGCTTCATCTTGATGTGAGTAATCTTCTGGGTCAAGAGTATCATCTTCATCAAGATTACTGTCTAAATGATAATGTGCTATTGTCTGCTCTAGATTAGAAATTATCTGCTTTTGTTTAACTAAAATTAGATCTAATATTTCACTCTTCTTCATTTGAATAGGTTTTTAACTCACGTAAAGTTATAGACCAAATTTCTAATTTATCATGAGAAATATCATAGTATTTTATAAACAAAAAACCCTGAAAAATCAGGGTTTTGAATTATTCTACGTTTTCTACATTGGCTTCAGCCAAAGCCTTGTAAGTGCCGTTTGTGAGCTTTTCTCTAATTGCCTCAAAAGCAGCTAATGTTTCATTTATATCTTCAATAGTGTGTGAAGCAGTTGGTATCATACGAAGTAAAATAATTCCTTTTGGAATTACTGGATAAACAACAATAGAAAGGAAAATATTGTAATTCTCTCTCAGGTCATTCACCATCACCATAGCTTCTGGAATAGAGCCTTCAAGGTAAACAGGAGTTACACAAGTATTTGTATCGCCAATATTAAAACCTCTAGCTTTTAATCCATTTTGTAAAGCATTTACATTTTCCCAAAGTTTATTTTTCAATTCGGGCATTGTTTTTAGCATTTCCAAACGTTTGATAGCACCAATAGTTTGTATCATTGGTAATGCTTTGGCAAACATTTGAGAACGTAAATTATATTTTAAATAGTCTATAATGTCTTTGTCTGCAGCAATAAAAGCTCCAATACTCGCCATAGATTTAGCAAAAGTTGAAAAATAAACATCAATTCCATCTTGACAACCTTGCTCTTCACCAGCTCCAGCACCAGTTTTTCCTAAAGTCCCAAATCCGTGTGCATCATCAACTAGTAGTCTAAAATTGTATTTTTGTTTTAATGCAACTATTTCTTTCAATTTTCCTTGTTGCCCACGCATTCCAAAAACACCTTCGGTAATCAAAAGAATTCCTCCACCAGTTTCTTCGGCCATTTTTGTTGCACGTTGAAGATTTTTTTCTATGCTTTCTAAGTCATTGTGTTTGTAAGTAAATCTTTTACCCATGTGTAAACGAACACCATCAATGATACATGCATGAGAGTCAACATCATATACAATTATATCATTTTTTGTTACCAAAGCATCGATTGTAGAAACCATTCCTTGATATCCAAAGTTTAGCAAATAAGCAGATTCCTTTTGAACAAAAGAGGCTAATTCTTTTTCCAAGTGTTCATGGTAATTTGTATGACCACTCATCATTCTTGCTCCCATAGGATATGCAGCACCCCATTTTTGAGCAGCTTCTGCATCAGCTTTTCTAACTTCTGGATGGTTCGCAAGTCCTAGATAATCGTTTATAGACCAATTTAATATTTCTTTTCCATGAAATTCCATTCTTGGGCCCAATTCGCCTTCTAGTTTAGGGAAAACATAATATCCTTCTGCTTGTGATGCCCATTTTCCTAATGGACCTTTATTGTTTTGTATTCTTTCGAATAAATCTTTTACCATTTTGTAAGTAGTTTTAAAACGACGCAAAAATAAAGATTATATGGTTTAGAGACTGCAATAATTTAAAAAAATAATAACAATTTTCGGTTTATAAAGTAGTTAGATAGAAGATTTGTAAATGAATTACGATTTTATTTTCTCAATTAAATATTTTGCTGTAACCGAATTTTTGTTTTTCACAATTTCTTCTGGCGTTCCAGTTGCTAATAATTGTCCTCCATTTTCACCACCTTCTGGACCTAAATCAATAATCCAATCTGCACATTTAATTAAATCTAAATTGTGTTCTATCAGGATAATAGAATGTCCTTTTTCAATCAAAGCATCAAATGAACTCAATAGTTTTTTAATGTCATGAAAATGTAAACCTGTTGTAGGTTCATCAAATACAAATAGTGCTTTGTCTTTGGTTGCGCCTTTTACAAGAAATGAAGCGAGTTTTATTCTTTGTGCTTCACCACCAGAGAGTGTAGAAGAAGATTGACCTAGCTGAACATAACCTAAACCTACATCTTGCAATGGTTGTAATTTTTGAATAATCTTATTTTGATTGTGTTTTTTGAAGAAATCAATTGCCTCATCAATTGTCATGGTGAGAATATCATCAATATTTTTTCCTTCAAATGCTACTTCGAGAATTTCTTTTTTAAATCTTTTCCCTCCACAGGTTTCGCAAGGCAATTCAACATCTGCCATAAAAACCATTTCTACATTTATCGTTCCATCACCTTTGCAGGTTTCACATCTTCCACCATCAACATTGAACGAAAAATGTTTGGCTTGGTAACCTCTTATTTTTGATAATTTTTCTTTGGCATACAAATCACGAATATCATCATAAGCTTTTATATAAGTAACAGGATTTGAACGTGAACTTCTGCCAATAGGGTTTTGGTCAACATATTCAATGTGTTTGATGTGCGAAAAACTTCCTGTTAGTTCGCTAAATTGCCCAGCTTTATCTCCAATACCTTCCAGTTTTTTCTGCATTGCTGGAAACAAAATTTTTCTAACCAAAGTACTTTTTCCACTTCCCGATACACCAGTGATTACAGTTAAACTTTCGAGTGGAAACTTTACATCTATATTTTGAAGATTATTTTCTCTTGCACCTTTTATTTCAACATAATTTTTTGAAGTTCGGCGCCTTTTAGGAACTTCTATTTTAAGTTCTCCATTCAGATATTGTGCAGTAAGTGAGTTGCTTTTTAAAATTTCGTCAAAATTTCCTTCTGCAACAAGTTCGCCGCCGTGAGTTCCAGCTTCTGGACCAATATCAATAATTCTATCGGCAGCTTTCATAATATCTTCGTCGTGCTCTACAACTATAACTGTGTTGCCAAGATTTCGAAGGTTTTTTAAAACCTTAATCAATCGCTCGGTATCTTTTGGATGTAAACCAATGCTGGGTTCATCAAGTATATACATTGAACCAACAAGTGAACTACCCAATGAAGTTGCTAAATTTATTCGCTGACTTTCGCCACCAGAAAGCGTCGCAGAATTTCTATTCAGTGTAAGATAATCCAAACCAACATCGGATAGAAACGACAATCTGTTGTTTATTTCTATCAATAATCTCTTTGCTATTTTGAAATCGTATTCGCTTAATTCTAAATTTTGAAAAAATGGTATTAGCCTTTTGATAGGCATATCAACTAATTCAGAAATATTTTTACCACCAACATTGACGTAATTAGCTTCTGGTCGTAATCGTTTGCCTTTGCAGGTATTGCATTTTGTTTTTCCTCTGTAACGAGAAAGCATCACGCGATTTTGAATTTTATAGTTTTTTTCTTCTAATTCGGCAAAGAAATCATTTAATCCAGTAAAATATTTGTTTCCTTTCCAAACAAGTTCTTTTTGCTCATCTGTTAACTGATAATATGGTTTATGTATTGGGAAATCAAACTTATAAGCGTTATTTACCAATTGATCTCTGTACCAACTCATGCTTTCACCTCGCCATGGGAAAATGGCGTTTTCAAAAACAGATAAAGCTGTATTTGGTACAACAAGTTCATCATCAATGCCAATTACATTTCCATATCCATCGCAAGAAGGACAAGCTCCATAAGGATTGTTGAAGCTAAACAAATGAATATTTGGTTCGAAGAAAGTTATTCCATCTAGCTCAAAATTTGAGCTAAATTCTATTCTGTTTTCAGTTTCTAATTCTTGTAAAAAACAAATTCCTTTGCCTTCAAAAAACGCTGTTTGAACAGCATCAGCAAGCCTGTTGTAAAACTCTTCTTCATCCTTAACCACAATACGGTCAATGATTAGTAGAATGTCTTTATTATCTAACGAATGTTGATTAATCTCGTCAAGGCGAATGGTTTGATTATTTACCAATATTCTTGCAAAACCTTGTTGAAGCAGTACTTTGAGCTTGTCTTCAAGTTTTCTTCCTTCTTCTAGATGAATAGGAGCAAGGAGTAACCATTTGCTGTTGATTTCAAATGTTTTGACTTTATTGATAACATCTGTTACGGTATCTTTTTTTACTTCTTTACCAGAAATAGGTGAAATAGTTTTGCCAACACGAGCAAAAAGAAGTTTTAGATAATCATAAATTTCGGTTGATGTTCCTACAGTTGAACGAGCATTGGTTGTGTTTACTTTTTGCTCGATAGCAATTGCAGGAGCTATTCCTTTGATATATTCAACTTTTGGTTTGTCCAATCTTCCCAAAAATTGTCTAGCATAACTCGATAAACTTTCCACATATCTGCGTTGACCTTCAGCATACAAAGTATCAAAAGCTAAACTCGATTTTCCAGAACCAGAAAGCCCAGTAATTACAACCAATTCATTTCTTGGAATAGCTACATCCAAATTTTTTAAATTGTGGATTGCTGCGCCTTTAATTAGTATGTTTTTTTTTGGTTCTAGAGTGGAAATATCTTTAGACGTCATGGGATTTTAAAAATAATTGCAAAGATAAGCATTTCGTCTAAGAGATAATGTTAAGGTAAAAACTGTTTTATTTGTTTGAGAATTGGAAACGAAACAATATTTTTACATGATATTACAGCTTTAAAATGAAAATAAAATACAAATATTTCATCTTTTTCTTCTTATACTCATTTTTGTTTTATGGGCAAGATTTGCCTCCAATCGTTAAGTTTAAGTCAAATGTTTATGGAGCAGGAAATCAAAACTGGATGGTTTCTGAAGATGAGAATCAGTTTATTTACTTTGCAAACAATGAAGGACTTCTAGAATATAATGGGTCGAATTGGACACTTTATCCTTCGCCTAATGAAACAATTATTCGTTCTGTAAAAGTTATAGGAAGTAGAGTCTACACTGGTTGTTATATGGAGTTTGGGTATTGGGAAAGAATGCCTGATGGAATTTTAAAATACTTCTCACTAAGTAATAAAATTAAAAATAAGCTTATTGAAGACGAGCATTTTTGGAACATTCTAAACATAGATAATTGGGTTCTTTTCCAATCCTTTAATAGAATTTATGTTTATGATTTAAAGAAGAAAAGTTTTCAATTTATTGATAATTTCGCTAATATTTTTAGAATTTATAAAGTCGATAATTCAATTTATTTTCAGGCAGTTGGTGATGGACTATTTGAAGTTGTTAACGGTAAAAGTGTTCTAATATGTTCTGATGAAAGGATAAAAAATAATAGAATCGTTGAAATTTTTGATAGCCAAGATGGATTGTTGCTCCAAACAGAAAGAGCGGGTATTTTTCAGTTGAAAGGCAGTAATATCCAACCATTTCATTCTGTTTCAGAAACAGAGTTGATACCAAATTCTATTTTTTGCGCAAAAAAACTAGCTAACGGTGGATTTGCTCTGGGAACAATTTCTAATGGCATATATATTTTAGACGCATCAGGGGTTGTTAATTATCATTTAACACAAAATTCTGGTTTAAGTAACAATACAATCCTTTCTTTAAATGAAGACTCTGACAATAATCTATGGTTGGGTTTAGATAATGGGATTGATTGCATAAATCTTCAATCACCAGTCAAAAGTTTTTTGGATGATGAAGGTTATCTTGGGACTGTATATTCCTCAATTAAGTTTGCAGACAAAATATATTTAGGCACAAACCAAGGTCTATTTTATAAAAAGAGTAATTCTAATGAAAGATTTAAATTAATAAATGGAACCAAAGGGCAAGTATGGTCATTGTTTGAATACGATAACACTTTATTTTGCGGACATGATCTTGGAACATTTATAGTGAACGGAGATTTTGCTCAGCTAATTTTTAAAGGAACTGGAACATGGAAGTTTAATGTTTTTCCGAATAGACCAAATCTAATTTTGCAAGGTAATTACAATGGACTCTCAATAATTGAAAAAATGGGAGCAGGCTGGGTTTTCAAAAATAAGATTGAAAACTTCGATATATCTTCAAGATATTTTGAAATCGACAATCTTAATAAAAAAGTTTATATTGGTCACGAATACAAAGGAATAATAGAGGTTACTTTAAGTAATGATTTATCAAAATCTAAGACATTTAGAATATTAAAATCACCCAAAAAAGGCAAGCATATTAGTTTAGCGAAATATAATGGGATAATTTATTTTGCAGGTAAACAAGGTGTTTATAAACTTATATCGTCAAAAGGAAATTTTGTGAAAGATGTCAACTTGAGTAGTGTTTTCAATAATAATGAATATGTTTCTGGAAAGCTTAATGTTGATAAATCTAATAAAATGTGGATTTTCACCAAAAGTTACATCTATTATTTTACTTCTGGTAATTTTAATAATGATTTAAAGAAACATAAAATCCCTATTCCTTTTGCTATTACAAATCCAATGATTGGATATGAAAATATAACACAAATATCTAGCGATGAATATTTAGTAGGTAAAACAGATGGGTATTTTGTCATTAATCTCAATGATTTTAAAGTTAAAAGCCATAAAGTTCATCTTACTTCTGTAAATGTGAGCAAGTTAGAAGAATCATTAAAGAGTTTAAGCTTAAGTCAAGAAGCCGAACTAGAACATGATGAAAACAATTTGATATTTAATTATACAGTTCCGCAATATAACAGGTTTATCGACGTTGAATATCAGTACATACTTGAAGGTTTTCAAAACCAATGGAGTGAATGGAGTTCTAAATCAACGGTTAATTTTAAAAATTTATCTCCAGGAACTTACAATTTCAAGGTAAAAGCAAAAATTGCAAATACAATTCAGGACAACGTAGTGAATTATCATTTTACTATTGATAAACCATGGTATCTTACACTTTTAGCAAAGTTTATCTATTTGTGTTTATTTATAATATGTGCTTTCTACATTAATAGAGCATATCAAAACTATTATCAAAAGCAAAGAGAAAAGCTAATTGAAGAAAACAACCTTCTTTTAGAAATTGCTGCTCTTGAAAATGAGCAACAATTGATGAAATTGCGAAATGAACAATTATCTCAAGACGTTGATGCTAAGAATAGGGAGTTGGCTGTTTCTACAATGAGTTTGATAAAGAAGAACGAATTGCTTGAGATTATTAAAGAAGATTTAAAGAAATCTAGTGGAGATTCCATAAACAGAAACCTAAAATCGGTTATAACAACAATTAATAAAAATATTTCCAATGATGATTCTTGGAATAAATTTAAAGAGGCATTCGATAGTGCTGACAAAGACTTTTTGAAGAAGATTAAATTAGCTCATCCAAATTTGACACCAAGTGACTTAAAACTATGTGCCTACCTACGCTTAAACTTGACCTCAAAAGAGATAGCTCCTATGTTTAATATTTCAATAAGAAGTGTTGAAATAAAACGATATCGTTTGCGAAAAAAACTAAATTTAGCGCATGATGACGGCTTGGTTAATTATATATTAAGCATATAACTATACAGTTTTGAAGTAAATCACCTCAACATTACCTTAACAATAACCTTTTCGAAAACAATAAATCTCATTTTTTTTAAAGAAACTCCAAGTTGGAAATCTTCATTCTTCTTGGAGTTTTTTCATTTTCTCAGATTTTATGGATTATTTTTTATTATGTATATTTTTTGTTGTGGTTCATTATCAAATTGATATTTTCATTTTAAATAATTTAACACCACGTTAACATGACATACAAAAAGTTAAAAAAATTAACCAAAACCTTAAATTAACAAAAGCTTATGAAAGTAAAGCAATTTTTTGAAAAGCTCAGGGATAATATTTTCCTGATTTCACTACTATTCTTTATGACTGTAGCTGCACAAGCGCAGAAAAAAGTCAGCGGAACAGTTAGCTCAGGAGGAATGCCTCTTCCTGGAGCAAATATTGTTGCCAAAGGTCATCAGGCCAGTACAGCAACAGATATTGATGGAAAATTCAATTTTAATGTTCCAAATGATGCTACAACACTAGTTGTATCATTTGTTGGTTACAAAACACAAGAAGTAGCAATTACTTCTGGAGAAATGAATATTTCATTATCTGAAGAGGATAATAAACTTGAAGAAGTTGTTATCAATGTTGGTTACGGAACTCAAAAGAAAAGTGTGGTAACAGCAGCAATTTCTAAAGTTACGGCTAAAGATTTAGAAAAAATCCCTAATAGTAGAGTTGAACAAGCTCTACAAGGTAGAACGGCTGGTGTAACAATTGCAATGAACGCAGGACAACCTGGTTCTGGTTCAACTGTCCGTGTTAGAGGTACTACTACCTTGAATGACAGTAATCCTTTGTGGGTTATTGATGGAATTCTAGTCGATCCTGATGCACTGGGAGCTGTTAATCAAGCTGATATTGAATCCATAGAAGTTCTAAAAGATGCTTCTGCTGCAATTTATGGAACAAGAGCTGCAGCTGGTGTTATCCTTATAACTACTAAAAAAGGAAAAGAAGGTAAATTAACAGTTTCTTATAATGGTTTTTCAGGAACTTCTTCCCCAGAGAGATTTGTAAAATTATTAAATGCGACACAGTATGGCGCAATTATGAATGAACGATATGCCAATGGAAGTGGTGCAGGAAATATTCCTTATCCAGATTTAGGTTCATTAGGAAAAGGAACTGATTGGCAAAAAGAAATTTTTAACACCAATGCTAGAAGATTTTCGCATGAATTAAGTCTTAGTGGAGGAAATGATCGTTCCAATTTTTATTTATCTTTTGGTAATCAATACCAAGAAGGAGTAGTTCTTCCAGAAATTTCTAACTGGGACAAAAAGAATATTAGACTAAATTCTAACCACAAAGTAAAAGATTGGTTAACTATTGGTCAAACAATTGGTTACACTTATCAAAAAACTATAGGTATTGGTAACACTAATAGCGAATATGGTGGTCCATTGAGTTCAGCCCTGAATTTAGATCCTATAACTCCTGTTGTAGTTACTGATCCTGTTGTAGCTAATGCTGCTCCATACAACAATGATTATGCAATAAAAGATGCAAATGGTAATCCATATGGAATATCAGGACCAGTAGGTCAAGAAATGACTAACCCTATTGCTTATGCAAAAACAAGAATGGGGCAATACAATTGGTCAGATGATTTTATTGGAAATGTTTTTGCTGAAATTAAGCCTGCAAAAGGTTTTAAATTTAAATCAGTTTTAGCGGGTAAACTTGCATTTTGGGGCGCCGAAGGGTTTACTCCTTTATACTACCTTAGTGCAACAGTTAATAATGTAACTGGAAGAAATAATATATCAAGAATAGAAAATAAGGCATTTAACTGGAATGTTGAAAATACATTAACTTATGAAAAAGCTATAAATGACCATAATTTTTCAGTACTTTTAGGGCAAGGAGCATATAAGAACAATCAATTTTATACAGTAACTAGTGTTACTCACTATGATTTATCAACCAATAACTGGCAAGATGCCTCTTTTAACGATAATACAGTAACACCAGACAACAAGATTGGTTATGGATATGACTATCCTGCAAATACTTTAACCTCATTATTTGCAAGATTAACCTATGATTATAAAGAAAAATATTTGTTTTCAGGTTTAATGAGAAGAGATGGATCTTCAAAATTTGGTAAAAACAACAAGTATGGAAATTTCCCTTCAGTTTCGTTCGGCTGGGTAGCTTCAAAAGAAGATTTTTGGAAAGCTAATGATGTAGTTAACAGTTTAAAAGTTCGTGCAAGTTGGGGCGTAAGTGGTAATGACAGAAGTGCAGACTTTGCTTTCTTAGCTCTAATCGATGGAGGAAGAAACTATACTTTTGGTAATTCAGGTGTAGTTACATCAGGTTCTAGCTCAACAAGAATATCTAACCCAGATTTAAAATGGGAGGAAACAATCCAAACTAACTTTGGTTTCGATACTAAATTGTTTTCAGATTTTAACTTTAGTTTTGATTGGTATAACAAAAAAACTGCGGGAATCTTAAGGGAGGATCTTTCTATACCTGGCTATGTTGGCGCTGATGGTTATCCTATAGCAAATATTGCCGACATGAAAAATACTGGTTTAGAATTCGAATTAGGTTATAACAAAAAACTTGACAATGGTTTAAACATATCAGCTAAAGCAAATTTTGCAACTAATAAAAATGAAGTTACTGGATTAGGTAATAATGTTACATTTATTCCTGAAGCAAGTTTTCAGTCTATGAGTACGATTTCGCGTTCAGAAATTGGTCATGCTTATGGAGAGTTCTATGGTTTTCAAACTGCTGGAATCTTCCAAAATCAAGCAGAAATTAATGCTTATGTAAATTCATCAGGTGGATTGATACAACCGAATGCTGTTCCTGGAGATTTCAGATGGAAAGACAGTAATGGAGATGGTCAAATCACTGATGCTGATAAAGTATATCTTGGATCACCACTACCGAAATTCACATTTGGTTTCACTTTGAATATGGATTACAAAAATTTCGATTTAATGATGTTTATGCAAGGTGCAGGTGGGAACAAAATTTTCCAAGGACTTCGTAGATTAGATATTGCTACTGCTAACTATCAAACTGATGTGTTAAGCAGATGGACAGGTGAAGGAACTTCTAATTCTTATCCAAGATTAACATCAGACGATACAAATGGTAACTTTACAAAAATGTCGGATTTCTATCTTGAAGATGGAGATTACTTAAGATTTAAAATTGTTCAATTGGGTTATTCGTTACCAAGTTCAATAATTGGTAAAGCCGGTCTTCAAAAAGTAAGATTATACGTTTCTGCTGAAAACCTATTAACGCTTACTAAATATACTGGTTATGATCCAGAAATTGGTGGAGATGTAATGGGTATTGACAGAGGTTATTATCCACAAGCACGTTCGTTTATGTTTGGAGCAAATATTCAATTCTAAAATAAAAATTATGAAAAAAGAATTTAAAATATTTTTATATGCTGCAATTGTAATTTTTATTACATCATGTAGCAATGATTTTATAGAAGTTACTCCCGAAGGATTGACTACAGAGGAAAACTTCTATAAAAACGAGTCAGATGCAAAAGCAGCTTTAACCGCTGTGTATGATTTAATGAGAAAAAACTCTGGTGGATTTGAAAACATGATAACCATGTTTAATGCCGCTTCTGATGATCATGTTGCAGGTGGAGGTGGAGAAAGTGATGGAGCAGGAATTCAATCTTTTTCAAATTATACGATTAATCCATACACTATACCTGAAAGTTTTTGGAACGATTATTACAGAGGTATATCTAGAGCTAACGTTTTGTTGTCTAAATTACCAGGAATACCAATGGATGAAGCTGTTAAAACAAGATTTGAAGCTGAAGCAAAAACATTGAGAGCATATTATTATTTCAATTTGGTTAGAATGTTCAAAAACGTTCCTCTAATTACTGAACCTTTAACTGCTACTCAGTATTATAATGTGCAGCAAGCTGCACCTGCAGATGTTTATGCTCAAATTGAAGAAGATTTATTAGAATCAATAGATAATTTGCCAGCTACAGTGATAACTGATATTGATGGTGGTAGATTAACTAAAGGAGCTGCAAAAGCTATCTTAGGCAAAGTATATCTCTATGAAGGGAAAAACACTTTGGCGGCTGAACAGTTTGCAGATGTTAATGGAACTCCCGGTCAAACTAGTCAATATGGCTACCATTTATTAAGCAATTTTGCTGATTTATGGAGCTTTACAAATAAATTTAATACTGAATCTATATTGGAAGTTTCTCATTCAGCACAAGGTTCACATTGGGGAATTTGGGGTGGAAATGCGGATGAAGGAAATACTGTGAATGTAATGGTTGGTCCAAGAAGTTATAATAAATTAGATAATCAAGCGCCGGAACTTCCTTCAGGTTGGAGTTTCAATGTATTTACTCAAGATTTTTATAATTTCATGCAAGGCGATCCAAGATTTAACGCTACAGTATTTGATTTAAAATCTTTAAAAGAAAATGGTCATGCTGATTATATTGCGGGCTATCAAGACACAGGCTATTTCTTAAATAAATTTCTACCTAAACAAGCTGATGTCTATGATGGAAGTTTAGGAGGAGATGCTGTTTTGAATTATGCTCAAAACACTTATGCAATCCGTTTAGCAGATACTTATTTGATGGAAGCCGAAGCATTGGGAGGAACTGGTAGTAGAGCTCAAGCTTTGTTAGATGCAGTTAGAGCTAGAGTTGGTTTATCATCAGTTCCAGTATCTATGAATGCTATCAAAGAGGAAAGAAGAAGAGAACTAGCAGGTGAAGGACACAGATGGTTTGATTTAGTTCGTTGGGGTGATGCACCAACCAAACTTGGAAGTAGAGGTTTTGTTGCAGGTAAGCATGAAATTTTACCAATTCCAATTAAAGAATTGAGCAACACTTTAATTCAACAAAATCCTAATTATTAATAAAATATAATTATGAAAAAAATATTTTTTAAATTAACATTTCTTGTAATAGCATTAGCTTTTAATAGCTGCTCTCAAGAAGGAATTGATGGTGATGTATCATCATTGAATTCTATTACATCTGGAAATTTCGATAAAATTTTCGATGTTAGTAACGACAATTCAGGATTAGTAAGAATTACTCCTCTTGGAGAAGGTGTTTCAAAATCTGTTGTTTCTCTTGGACACGGAACTGATGAGCCTACAACTGTTTTTCCTGGCGGAAGTGTTTCACACAACTACCCAGAAGGAAATTATACAGTAACAATTCAATCATTTGATTTAGCTGGCAATAGTACTACTAATACTTATCCTCTTCAAATTGTTTACAGAGCACCAGAAAATTTATCAATCAATGCTAATGTTGCTGGTAACGATGTTACTATTTCAGCTACAGCAGATTATGCAAATGGTTTTTTAGTTTATTATGGAGATGTTGCGAATGAAACACCAACTTCTATGGCAGTAGGACAAACACTTCCTGTACACACATATGCATCGGCGGGTAATTACACGGTTACTGTAGTTGCGTTAAGTGGTGGAGCAGCAACAACTACTGAAACTGTAAATATTTTGATTTACAATCCATATTCTTTACCAATTACATATGAAGACCCATATCAAAATTATGGTATTGGTGGAACTTTTGGAGGAGTAAATGTTTCAAAAGTAGCTAACCCTTTCCCTGGAGGAATTAATACCAGTGCAAATGTTTGGCAATACACAAAGACAAATGGTGCAGCATGGTGGAGTGGAACATGGACTCCGCTTGCACCACCAAATGGAACTCCAATCAATATAGATAATGGTTCTAAGGTAAAGGTAATGGTTTATGCCACTGAAGCTGGAAAAAAACTAAATGTTGAGTTAGAACAAGGTTCTAATGGTGTTTCTAATCAAATTTTGAAAGTGCCTGTGCCAGTTGCTAATCAATGGACTGAAATTGAGTTTGATTTTGGAGCATTGGGGATACCTGCTGGAACAACTTTTAGACAACTTGTTTTCAGATACAATGATTTATCTGATGGGTTGGGAGAAGTTATTTATATAGACAATGTTACACAATCTAACTAAAAAAAGGATTATGAAAAAAAGAATTAAAATATTATCGATTGTAGCAATTATAATCCCTGCGTTTTTTATTGGTTGTCAGGAAGAAGATTATAATTTAGGTGATTTGACTACACCAACTAATCTTGTTATAAATACTGAAATTGTTGGTCAGAATGCAACTAATCCATATGGCGATGGATCTGGAAATGTTAATATAACTGCTACAGCAAATGATGCTTTAGCATATAAGATTGCTTATAAAGACGTTACCGATTTATCTAGCCTAATAGAGTTTTCAAACATGCCTCAAGGAAGAGTTACTAAAAAATTTACCACAACTGGTCAATATACTTATAGAATAACCGTCATTGCATATGGAAGAGGTGGAGCTTCAACTGTAGCTACTAAGGACATAACAGTTGTTAGTAATTTCAATCCTGAAGCATACATTGTTACGGCCTTGACAAATGATTCATCTAAATCTTGGGTAGTTGATAAGAGTGTTCCAGGACATTTTGGAGTAGGACCGTGGAATCAAGGTAGCTATACTCCAGAATGGTGGTCAGCAGCAATTAATGAAAAAGTAGCTTGCTGTAACTGTTTCTATACTGCTACATTTACATTTGTAAAAAACACTTCTTCTAATACTTTTTCTCTGAATGTTGCTACACCTGATGGTGCTTTTACCAAAACAGGTTCATTAGCATCAATTCCTGGAATACCTGCTTCTGGAGATGAAGGTTGTTATAACTATGGTGGTGGTTCATCTGCGTTTAGCTTTATACAATCTAGCGTAAACCCTACCAATTCAAGCGTAGCAACTACTCATACAAGTATTATGCTTGGAGGAACAACAACATTTATTGGATATGGAGCTTTACAAAAAGAGTTTGAAATACTTGAAATAAATGCTAATTATATGTATTTGAGAGTTCAAGGAACTGAAACAGGTAATGCTTGGTATTTAAAATTAAAACCAGCCAATTAATTTAGTACAGCACACTGGGAATTTTTCTCCAGTGTGCTTTTTTTAAATTTAAAAAAAAGATATGAAAAAAATAAATCAAATAATAACATTCCTTTTTTTTGTGTTTTTTGCAACATTAGGTTGTAGTAGCGACTCAGGAGGAGATTCTAATAATAATCAACCTTCAAATTTGGTTGTCAATGCTGAAATTGTTGGCAAAACTGCTGCAATGCCTAATGGAGATGGAAGTGGAATGGTTAATTTTACCATATCTGCAGACAACGCTACTCAATATAAAATACTTATTGGCTCAGATACATTTACATCAACTACAGGTTTATATAGCCATACTTTTAGTCTATCAGGAACCAATACTTATACCGTATATGTATCAGCATATAATGGAAACAAATTTGTTTCCACATCAATTAATGTAACAGTATATGTAACCCCAACTGTTGTTTGGTCAGATGAGTTTAACACAAATGGTGCACCAGATAGTTCAAAATGGAGTTATGAAATAGGTACAGGATCAAATGGCTGGGGAAATAATGAACAGCAATATTACACAAATAGACCTGAGAATGTTAAAGTTGAGAATGGTCTTCTTAAAATCACTGCAATTAAAGAAAATTACAGCGGAAGTAATTATACTTCTGCACGAATAGTTACAAAAGAAAAATATTCTGTTAAATACGGAAGAATAGATATAAGAGCAAAACTTCCTTCTGGAGGAGGAACATGGCCAGCATTATGGATGTTAGGAAATAACATATCATCAGCTGGTTGGCCAGCATGTGGAGAAATTGACATTATGGAACATGTTGGAAATAATTTGAATAGAATATATGGAACGTTGCATTATCCTGGTCATTCTGGTGGAAATGCCGATAGTTCAAGTGTATTAATCTCAAATGCAACAACTGATTTTCATGTATATTCGATAGATTGGAATGCTACAAATATTAAATTTTATGTAGATAATCAGTTGTATTATACATTTAATAATAACAGCAGTTTACCTTTTAACCAACCTTTCTTCTTTATTTTCAATTGTGCAATGGGAGGAAATTTTGGAGGAACAATAGATCCAAACTTTGTGAGTTCAACTTTAGAAGTGGATTATGTTAGAGTTTACAATTAATGTTTGTTTAGGTTAGTATGTCCTTCATCAGCTTCCGTCTAGACGGAAGCTGGTAAATGGATGATTTAAAAAAATGAAAAAACAAGTTTGCTATATCATTTTTCTTTTCATGACTAATATATTAGTTTTTTACTGTCAATCATTCAAGATGATGACTTATAATATTAGACTAGATATAGAAAGTGATGGAGAGAATAGATGGGAATTAAGAAAAGATTTTTTTGTTTCACAAATAGATTTCTTCAATCCAGATGTTTTTGGTGTACAAGAAGCTTTGCCAAATCAGATTAAGGATATAGAAAGTGGTTTAAAAAAATATACAGTTATTGGATTAGGAAGGGAAAACGGGAATACAGGAGAGTCGTCATCAATCTTTTTTAAGACTGAAAAATTTCAATTGATAGAACAAAATACTTTTTGGCTATCAGAAACTCCAGAAAAAGTCTCAAGAGGTTGGGATGCGGCTTGCAACAGAGTTTGTACATATGTTTTACTAAAGGATAAAAAATCAAAAACAAATTTCTATGTTTTCAACACTCATTTAGATCACATGGGTGAAATTGCAAGAAAAAATAGTGTCAAATTGATTTTAGATAAAATAAAACAGATAAATAAATCAAATTTACCATTGGTCTTGTTGGGAGATTTTAATTTATTACCATCAGATGAAAGAATTCAAATGATAAAAAAAGAGATGCTCGACAGTAGAGATGTTTCAGAAAAAGAACCATTTGGTTCAGAAGGTACTTTCAACGGATTCAATTATAACAAGCCTGCAACTGAAAGGATAGATTACATTTTTTTATTAAATAATAATAAATTAAAGGTCAATAAGTATGCTGTTTTTAATGAAAGTAAAAATTTAAAATACGCTTCTGATCATTTTCCTGTTTATGCCGAATTAAAAATTGAAAAATGAAAAATAGAATAAATAATAAATGGAGGCATCTAGCTTCTTTGCTAATTGTTTTTATGGGATGTTCATCATCTCCAGACAGTGGAAATAATCCAGAACCTACACCAATCAATAATGATGTGACATTTTGGTTGACCAAGGGCAATGAAACCGTTAAACTGCAAAAGCAAAACATGGTTTTAGGCTTTAACACAAATTCAAATTCTTATCCAACTATTGAAGTTAATCAAAACCAAACTTTTCAAACAATAGATGGTTTTGGATATACCCTAACTGGTGGTAGCGCTGAAGTTATTAATCAATTAGGAGATTCAAAAAAGCAAGAGTTGTTGCAAGAGCTTTTTGGAAGTGCAGAAAATTCAATCTCTGTGAGTTATCTAAGAATTAGCATTGGTGCATCAGATTTGAATAGTTCAGTTTTTAGTTACGATGATATGCCTTCTGGTCAAACGGATATTAATTTGACAAATTTTAGCTTAACTATAGATAGCCAACTGATAAATCTTCTGAAAGATATTTTATTGATAAACCCTAATGTTAAAATCATGGCTACTCCTTGGTCAGCACCTGTTTGGATGAAGGATAATGGTAGTTCTGTTGGTGGAAGTTTACAGGCTCAATATTATGGAGTTTATGCACAATATTTTGTCAAATATATACAAGCCATGCAACAAGAAGGCATTACAATTCATGCAATTACTCCACAGAACGAACCATTGCATGGAGGTAATAATCCTAGTATGGTGATGACTGCAACACAACAAGCAGATTTTATTAAAAATCATCTTGGACCAGCTTTTCAGGCAGCAGGAATTACTACAAAAATTGTTGTTTATGATCATAACTGTGATAGACCAGATTATCCAATTACTGTTTTGTCTGATAGTAATGCTAGCCCATATATAGATGGCTCGGCATTTCATTTGTATGGTGGTGATATTTCTGCACTAAGCAATGTTCATAATGCGTTTCCTGCAAAAAATATTTATTTTACAGAACAGTATACTGCCGCAAATGGAAATTTTGAAGGAGACTTAAAATGGCATTTAAAAAATGTAATTATAGGTTCAATGCGAAACTGGAGTAAAAATGCCTTAGAATGGAACTTAGCAAATAATTCTTCATTTGGACCACATACCACTGGCGGTTGTGATAGTTGCAAAGGCGCTATAACTATCACAGGAAACTTTAGTTATACCCGAAATGTAAGTTATTATATTATTGCACATGCCTCAAAATTTGTACCACAAGGTTCAATAAGAATAGGTTCAACGCAAATTTCTAATGTATCGAATGTGGTTTTCAAAACACCTGCTGGAAAATATGTAATGATAGCTGTAAATGATAATAATACATCGCAAGTCTTTAATTTAAAATATAATGGAAAATGGGTAGTGGTTTCGTTGGACTCAGGTTCGGCTGGAACATTTATCTGGTAATATGTAGATAATATGAAGAGTATAAATTTATTTGTTTTGTTGATGTCAACAATAGTAATTGCTCAGCAAAAAACTTTAAAACAACCTGTTTTCACTGCAAAAAATAAAGTAATTACAGTTTATACAACGACAGACAATAGTGATTTAAAAATTTCTAAAACAGATGAAGTTGGTTTTAAAGAACTAATCCAACCGTTAGAAACGCAAACATGTGTTTTTGTAAATCCAAATAAAAAGTTTCAAACTTTTATAGGTATTGGAGGTGCAATTACTGATGCTAGTGCAGAAGTTTTTTCTAAGCTTTCAAGCGAAAAACAAAATGAACTTCTCCAAGCATATTATTCTAAACAAAATGGTATTGGATATACATTAATTAGGACTAATATGAATAGTTGTGACTTTAGTTCTGATTCATATGTCTATATTCAAGATGGTGATAAAGATTTGAAAACATTTGATATTGAGCACGACAGAAAGTATAAACTTCCAATGATAAAAAAAGCCATGGCGATGATTGGTAAAGAATATACATTTTATTTTAGTCCATGGTCACCACCAGCTTTTATGAAGACAAACAATAATATGCTTAAAGGAGGAAAAATTCTTCCTGAATACAAACAATCTTGGGCAAATTATTACGTAAAGTATATTAAAGAACTTCAAAAAGAGGGAATTTCAGTTTGGGGATTAACGATACAAAATGAACCAATGGCAACTCAAATTTGGGAATCTTGTATCTACACAGCTGAAGATGAAAGAGATTTTCTAAAACAATATCTTGGGCCAACATTAAAAAAGGCAGGTTTTGGAGATAAAAAAATAACGGTTTGGGATCACAATCGTGATTTAATGGTTCAACGAGCTTCAACAATTTTAGATGATGCAGAAGCAAAAAAATATGTTTGGGGATTAGGGTTTCACTGGTATGAAACTTGGAGCGGAAGTGCACAAATGTTTGATAATGTTGCAACAGTTAATAAAATGTATCCATCAATAAATCTAATGTTTACAGAAGGATGTGTTGAGAAGTTTAATGCTGAGCGATATAATTTTTGGGGGAATGCAGAACGATATGGTAAATCAATGATTAATGATTTTAATAATGGCACTGTAGCATGGACAGATTGGAACATATTGCTTGATGAAAATGGAGGCCCAAACCATGCAAAAAACTTTTGCTTTGCACCTGTACACGCAGATTTGCAAACTGATAAATTGATTTTTACTCCATCTTTTTATGTAATTGGACATTTTTCAAAATTCGTTCAAAAAGGAGCCAAGAGGATAGGAACTTCGGTTAGTAGAAGTCAAATTATCAGCACATCATTTCAAAACCCTGATGGTAAAATGGTTACTGTAGTATTAAATCAAAGTGAAGAAAAAGTAACATACAATTTATGCATTGGAACAAATGCTGCCGAAATAACAATTCAACCTAAATCTATTCAAACATTGACATACTAGTTTATGAGTAAATGTAGTTTTCATTATCTTAATTTGAAGTGGAGTAGGTTGCTATTATTTATTATAACAGCAACCTCTACTTCATTTGCTCAAGGTTTTCTTCATCAAGATGGACAGAAAATTGTTAATGGATATGGACAAAACGTTTTGCTTCGTGGTTTGGGTTTAGGTGGATGGATGTTACAAGAAGGTTATATGCTAAAAACCGCAGACTTTGCAGGAACACAATCCAAAATTAAACAAGAGATTGTAGAACTCATCGGTAAGGAAAAAACAGATGAATTTTATCAAAAATACTTAGATAATGGTATCACAAAGCAAGATATTGATTCGCTTGCCAAATGGGGTTTTAACTCTGTGAGATTACCAATGCATTATAATCTGTATACTTTACCGATTGAAAAAGAAACTATTGAAAACGAAAATACTTGGTTAGAGAAAGGTTTTGTTATAACTGATAACCTTTTGAAATGGTGTGCTGACAACAAAATGTATCTTATTTTAGATTTGCATGCTGCACCTGGTGGACAAGGGAAAGATGCCAATATTTCTGATTATGATGATACAAAACCTTCTCTTTGGGAAAGCGAAGCTAACAAAAAGAAGATGATTGCTTTTTGGAAAAAGGTTGCAGAAAGATACAAAGAAAGCCAATGGATTGGCGCTTATGATATTATAAATGAACCCAATTGGAATTTTTCAGGAACAAATAAAAATGGTTGTGATGAAAAACTCAATGCACCGTTAAGACAACTTCAAGTAGATATTACAAAAGCCATTAGGGAAGTAGATAACAATCATTTGATAATTATAGAAGGAAACTGTTGGGGAAATAATTATGATGGAATTTTCCCGCTGTGGGACAATAACATGGCTCTAAGTTTTCACAAATATTGGAATACTAATGATGCAAGTTCAATTCAGAAAATGTTAGATTATAGAACAAAATACAATGTTCCAATTTGGTTAGGCGAAAGTGGTGAAAATTCTAATGTGTGGTTTACACAAGCTATCTCGTTGATGGAAAAAAATAATATAGGCTGGGCATTTTGGCCAATGAAAAAAATTGATAACATAGCTGGAGTTACATCTGTCAATATTACTGATGACTATAAAAAACTTTTAGATTATTGGAAAACAAGGAAAAACAAGCCATCAGAGGAATTTGTATATAAAACTTTAATGCAAATTGCTGATAACTATAGAATGGATAATCTTACTATTAAAAAAGATGTTTTAGACTCTATGTTTCGACAGGTAATTTCAGACGAAACAATCCCATTTAATAATTATAAGATTCCATGCGAAATAAAATCTGTAGATTATGATTTGGGTAAACTTAATGAATCATATTTTGATACAGATTACCAAAATTTGTGGGTTTCAGATGGTAAGGAAATAGATTGGAACTCGGGAAATTTGTACAGAAATGATGGTGTAGACATAATAAAAATTAATTCAGATTTTATTGTTTCAAATATCAAAGATGGTGAGTGGCTTCAATACTCATTTTATTCTGAATATGATAAAGATTTTGATATCAGTATGAAGTATAGCAATAGTAATCATAAAGGCGAAGTTTATTTAACAGATAAAAATGGTAAGAAGCTTACCCAAAAAACTATTTTACCATCACCTTCAGCAAATACAATTTCTATAGGAACTATAAAACTGAAAAAAGGAAGCAATACTCTTAGAGTTGTTTTTGAAAAAGGAGATCTTGATTTTTATTCACTTATATTCAAATAAATATGAAATATAATTTAAAAACCTTTGTATTATTTCTTGTTGCATTTAATACATATTCACAACAAAAATCAATTGATGAAAGAGTTGATGAATTACTAAAGAAAATGACTATCGAAGAAAAAGTAGGTCAATTGAATCAATATACCAATGATGCTAACCCTACAGGACCATTAGTTATCAATCCTAATAAACAGGAAGAAATAAAAAAAGGATTACTTGGATCTATGCTCAATGTCATGGGAGCAGATAGGACAAGAAAATATCAGGAATTAGCAATGCAATCTCGATTGAAAATTCCACTTTTATTTGGTTTAGATGTAATTCATGGTTATAAAACTACTTTTCCAATTCCGCTTGCTGAGGCAGCTAGTTGGGATTTAGATGCTATAGAAAAATCGGCTCGAGTTGCCGCTATCGAAGCCTCTGCAACAGGTATTCACTGGACTTTTGCACCTATGGTTGACATTTCTAGAGATCCAAGATGGGGAAGAGTTATGGAAGGCGCTGGCGAAGACACTTATCTTGGTTCGAAAATTGCTTTTGCAAGAGTCAAAGGTTTTCAAGGTGATAAATTAGGAGAATTAAACTCAGTTATGGCGTGTGCAAAACATTTTGCGGCCTATGGAGCAGCTGTTGGTGGTCGTGATTACAACTCCGTAGATATGAGTGATAGAATGCTTTGGGAAACCTATTTACCGCCATTTAAAGCTGCGGTTGATGCTGGTGCAGCTACTTTTATGAATTCATTTAACGATTTAAATGGAGTTCCGGCAACAGGAAACAAGTATTTACAAAGAGATATTTTAAAAGGAAAATGGAATTTCAGTGGATTTGTAGTTTCTGATTGGGGATCAATTGGAGAGATGATTCCTCATGGCTTTGCCAAAGATTCTAAAGATGCGGCTTATAAAGCAATAATTGCAGGAAGTGATATGGATATGGAAAGTAATGCTTATAGAAATAATTTAGCACAATTAGTTAAAGAAAATAAAATTTCAATAGAACTTATAGATGAAGCTGTTAAAAGAATACTTCATAAGAAATTTGAGTTAGGGCTTTTTGACAATCCATTTCGATACAGTGATGTTGAGCGTCAAAAGAAGCAAATGAATAATCCAGAGCACACAAGAATTGCTCGAGAAGTTGCATCAAAAAGTATTGTCTTATTAAAAAATGAAAAAGGAATTTTGCCACTTTCTAAGGAATTAAAAACTATAGCTTTTATTGGTCCTATGGTAAAACCTAAAAGGGCTAACCATGGTTTTTGGGCGATTGATGTAAAAGAAATTGACTCTTCTTATATAGTTTCGCAATGGGAAGGATTAGTAAACAAAATTGGCAAAAAGTCAAAATTACTATATGCAAAAGGCTGTGGAATAAACAGTGATGATAAATCTGGATTTAAAGAAGCAATTGATATTGCAAATCAATCTGATGTTGTAATAGTAAGTATTGGAGAAAGACATGACATGAGCGGTGAAGCCAAAAGCAGAAGTGTTATTAATATACCAGGTGTTCAAGAGGAATTAGTAAAAGAACTCCAAAAAACTGGTAAACCAATTGTTGTATTAATTAATGCAGGAAGGCCTTTAGTTTTTAATTGGTTGGCTGACAATATGCCGACAATAGTTTACACTTGGTGGCTGGGTTCAGAAGCAGGGAATGCTATTGCTGATGTGATTTTTGGAGACTATAACCCTTCTGGGAAATTGCCTATGACTTTCCCTAGAAACGAAGGTCAAATACCAATTTATTACAATCATTTTAATACAGGTAGACCTTCTTTGAGTGACAACGATATCATTTACAAATCTACTTACATTGATATGCCCAATTCTCCAAAATTTCCTTTTGGTTACGGATTAAGCTATACTTCTTTTCAATACAATGATTTAAAGTTATCTAAAACTAAAATTACTAAAAAAGAGATAATCACAGTGTCTATGAATTTAACGAACACAGGAAAATTTGATGGAGCAGAAGTGGTGCAGTTGTATATCAAAGACAAATTTGGTTCTGTAGTTCGACCAGTCAAAGAATTAAAAGATTTTCAAAAAGTTTTTCTTAAAGCAGGCGAAACAAAAAACTTGACTTTCACAATAGATAACAACAAATTATCTTTTTATAATGACAACTTAGTATTTGACTCAGAAATAGGTGAGTTTGAATTAATGATTGGATCATCATCTGAAGATATAAAACTAAAAACTGATTTTGAACTTGTTGATGAATAAAAAATGAAAAATATATCAATATTAATTTTATTAACTTTCGGAATATGCTTTTCTCAAAATCCTAAAAGAAAGTTAGTTTGGGAGGAAAATTTTAATGGTTCAAAATTAGACGAGAAAACATGGAATTTTGAACTTGGCAATGGATGCCCTAATAATTGTGGCTGGGGTAATAATGAAAAACAAATATATACTAATTCAAACCATGAGTTAAAAGATGGTTTTTTAATCATTACTATAAAAAAAGAAAATGAGACTTATAGTTCAACTAGAATTACAACTGCTGGAAAAAAAGAATTCAAATACGGTAGAATAGAAGCAAGAGCAAAGTTACCAATTGGAAAAGGTATTTGGCCTGCATTCTGGATGCTTGGTTCAAATATAGAAAAAGTTGGTTGGCCATTATGTGGTGAAATTGATATAATGGAATACGTAGGTCGCGAACCACAAATGATTTATACAACTCTTCACACTCAGGACAGTCACGGAAATTCAAAAAACAGCAAAAAGACTGAAATTAAAAATATTGAAGAAGGTTTTCATACATATGCTGTTGAATGGAGTGAACAAAAAATGGATTTTTTTGTTGATGATATGTTGGTTTATACTTTCAAACCAGAAGCGAAAACAGAAGCCATTTGGCCATACAATCAACCATTCTTTATTTTACTGAATGTTGCGGTTGGAGGTAATTTTGGAGGACATGATGTAGAAGATTCTATATTTCCACAACAATATATTATTGACTATATAAAAGTTTATGAGTAACGTTGCAAAAGCAATAATAGTATATGATAAATGTTAAATTTTGCTCATAAATTTGTTTATTTAAATAAAATTATGTTAAATTTGACAATAATTAATCCGCAAAAACTGTTTAGCCTATAGATTAAAAATTACTTTTTAGAAAATTATTAGAACGCAATAGTAACACTAAAAGGTATTTTTATGGCTAAATCACAATTTCCAGACGCTTTATTAGTTGAGATGTATGTTTCAGGAGACGAAACTGCATTGGCAACATTAATCAAAAGACATCAAGCTCGTCTGTATAACTTTATTTATTCAAAAGTTGGGGATAGAGATTTGGCTGATGATTTTTTTCAAGAAACATTTATTAAAGTTGTAAACACCTTGAAATCAGGTAGTTTTTATAATGAAAAAGGGAAGTTTTTACCTTGGATTATGAGAATTGCTAGCAATCTTATTGTGGATTATTTTAGAAAAAATAAAAACATTAGAATGCAAAGAGAAACTGATGAGTTTTCTATTTTTTCTATAATAAAGGATTCTGAGCCCGGAATCGAAGCTGTCATGATTAATAATCAGATTAATTTTGATTTAAGCAAGATTATTGAAGAATTGCCTGAAGATCAAAAGCAGGTGCTGAAAATGCGTTATTACAGTGATATGAGTTTTAAAGAAATTGCAGAAGTTACTGGGACAAGCCTCAATACTTGTTTGGGAAGAATGAGGTATGCAATTCAAAATTTGAGAAAAATTATAGAAAAAAATCAAATTTCTTTAACTGCATAATACTAAATTATAAAGTTTTACGTTATTAACTAAAACATTAAAAGTTAATACATGGCAAAACTTTACTCTGATAGAAAATTAGCTTCCAAAAAATTATTACCAAAGAAAGAAACTATCCAGTTTATCTTACAGTATTCAAAAGTACTAAGAGTCGTTAAGGTAGGTAATTTGAACTTCGAAACTATAGCTAATTAAGAAAACATCCCGAAATTATCGGGATGTTTTTTTAAAATATTCATTAATAACCGATTTTCTACCTACAATTTTGGTTATAATATCTTTTTCCAAATCCCAACCTCGAGCTGGTGAATATTCTCTTCCATACCAAATGATTTGAAGATGTAAATCATTCCATAGCTCTTTTGGGAAAATAGATTTCGCATCTTTTTCAGTTTGCTGAACACTTTTACCATTGCTCAAGTTCCATCGGTACATTAATCTATGTATATGAGTATCAACAGGAAAAGCTGGTACTCCAAAAGCTTGACTCATCACCACACTTGCAGTTTTGTGACCTACAGCAGGTAATTCTTCAAGAGCTTCAAAACTGCATGGGACTTCACCATTGTATTTTTCTATTAAAATTTGTGATAAACCATAAATACCTTTCGATTTCATTGGCGATAATCCACATGGTTTTATGATTTTCTTTATTTCTTCCACACTCATTTTTACCATATCAAACGGATTGTCTGCTTTAGCAAAAAGCAATGGTGTGATTTGGTTTACTCTCACATCAGTACATTGAGCTGAAAGCAAAACGGCTATAAGCAAAGTATATGGGTCTTTATGATCTAGAGGAATAGGAATTGTAGGGTATAGTTCTTTTAACGTATTTATAACAAATGTTGCACGCTCACTTTTCGTCATTTTTGTACTTTTACTTTGAACAAAATTAAAATTTATATTATTTAAAAAAAACAAAATAATGACAACGTTAAAGATAGGAGATAAGGCTCCAAATTTTTCTTCAAAAGACCAAGATGGAAAATTACATAATTTGGCAGACTACATTGGTAAAAAATTAGTTGTTTTTTTCTACCCAAAAGCAAGTACACCTGGTTGTACTGCTGAAGCTTGTGACTTGAGGGATAATTTTGAAAGGTTTTCTCAAAATAATTATGCTTTACTTGGTGTTAGTGCAGATAGTGAAAAAGCGCAATCGAAGTTTAAAGAGAAAAATAATTTACCCTTTCCATTATTGGCAGATGAAAATAAAGAAGTCATCCAAGCATTTGGTGTTTGGGGACCGAAAAAGTTTATGGGAAGAACATTTGACGGAATCCATAGAACAACATTTGTAATTGATGAAAAAGGTGTTATTGAAGACATTATTAGTGATGTTAAAACAAAAGAACATGCTAGTCAAATACTGAAATAAAAAAAACGCCATTTGGCGTTTTTTTTATTCTACGTTTTCTAACACTTTATTTGGATCGTATCCAAAAAGATGGTGTTTCTTTATTAAATCTGATATTCCATCGGGTAACATTTTCTCCCATCCAGGAATTCCACTTACAATCATTTTCAAAACTTCTCTTGAAAATATTCTCAAATTTTCTTTTTCATCTACAGGCACATCAACAACTTTTCCATTGTAAGCAAAGAATTTGTATAGTTCTTTCATTCGAGGATGAACTTTCAAGTTTTGAGAATTTATTAGTTCACCATTTTCCTCCATAGGGTAAAGATAAACTTTTAGATCACGGTAAAAGAGTTTTCCAAATGCTTCAAGAATTCCTCCACTCAAATGACGATAGTATTTTTCATCAAAGATATCAATAAGGTTGTTTACACCCATTGCTAATCCCATTCTAGCTTTGGTATAATTAGAAAAATATTCAACTACTTTATAATATTCTTGGAAGTTGGAAATCATAACTGTTTGTCCAAGTGAACACAACAATTCTGCTCTGTCCATAAAATCTCTTTCATCGATTTCACCTTCTGAACGAAGGTTGGAAAGTGTTATTTCAAAAATCACAAAAGTGTTTTCTTTTTCAACTTTGTTTTCGTCAACAAACATCTCGAGTGATTTTTTGTACATATCCATGTTCACTTTTGTAACAGGACGAAAGCTACCTCTAAGCGCTAAAATATTCTTCTTATAAAGAACTGCTGCTGGTAAAATATTTTTTCCATCTGGACCAAACATCACCGCATCTGTCATACCGTTTTTAACGAGTTGTAAACTCATCAATCGGTTGTCAACATTAGCAAATCTTGGACCAGAAAAATTTATGGTATCAATTTCTAGTTGGTCTTTATCTAAGTGATCATATAAGTATCGAAGTAATTTTTTTGGGTCATTGTATTTGTAGAAAGCACCATAAATAAGATTTACTCCAAGGATTCCAAGGGTTTCTTGTTGCAACCTTGCATCAGTTTCTTTAAATCTAATGTGAAGAGTTATTTCATTATAATCTTCATCAGGTTCAACTTGATATTTTATTCCAACCCAACCATGACCTTTAAATTGTTTAGCAAAATCAATAGTTGCCACTGTATTGGCATAACTAAAAAAGATTTTATTAGGATGTTTATCTCTTTTTAGTCTTTCTTCTATGAGTTTTACCTCATGCGTCAACATTTTTTTCAAACGCATTTCGGTAACATATCTGCCATCATCCTCAGCGCCATAGATTGCGTCACTAAAATCTTTGTCATAGGCAGACATTGCTTTAGCAATTGTTCCAGATGAGGCACCAGCTCTAAAAAAATGCCTTACAGTTTCTTGACCAGCACCAATTTCGGCAAAAGTACCATATATATTTTCGTTAAGATTAATACGCAATGCTTTGTCTTTCAGCGATGGTATTTGCTCTATAACTTTATCACCTTTTAATTTTATGTCTAATCCAATATTTCCCATAATAATCTAATGCATTGCAAAGTTAACAATTTAGCTTATGTTTAAAAAAGAATTAACCCTATTTTTAGAATTCTTATCTTACTTTTCAATAGATTTACATCAAAAACTGTGCAAAATGCAAATTTATTTTTTAGGTACTGGAACTTCTCAAGGTATTCCTGTGATAGGAAGCCATCATTCGGTTTGTTTTAGTAATAATTTCAAGGATAAAAGACTAAGAGTTTCTGTTTGGATTAAGACAGAAAAAGCCTCAATTGTTATTGATTGCGGACCCGATTTTAGACAACAAATGCTTACTTCTCAGTGTCAAAAAGTTGACGCAATTCTTTTTACACATGAACATGCGGACCATACTGCAGGTCTAGATGATATTAGACCTTTTTATTTCAAACAAGGAAAAGACATTCCCGTTTTTGCACAAAAAAGAGTTTTGGATAATTTGGCTAGACGTTTTGATTATATTTTTGAAAAAGAAAATAAATATCCTGGTTCACCTTCTGTTGAGATTAATGAAATTGATCACAATGAAAAATTTTTTGTAAACGGCGAGGAAGTTTTACCAATATTAGTTCATCACGGAAATTTAGAAATTTTGGGCTTCAGGATAGGTGATTTTGCATACATTACTGATGCTAGCGCTATTTCCGATAATGAATTATCTAAGCTGAAAAATCTAAAAGTATTGGTTATTAATGCGTTGCGAGAAGAACAACATCATTCACATTTTAGTTTGTCAGAAGCTTTAAATTTTATAAATTTGGTACAACCAGAAAAGTCATTTTTAACTCATATTAGTCACTTATTGGGTTTTCATGACGAGGTAGAAAAGTCTTTGCCTAAAAATGTGCATTTAGCTTATGATAATTTAGTTTTGACAATTTAATAAAATGAAAAAATCTCTCTTTTTATATCTATTCATTATAGCAGTTTTGATGAATGTTTTTACTTATAAATATTTTTCTGGAAAAGCGAATGATGAAGTCAAATCTTTGAAAAAAGAAAACAAGAAATACAAAGACAGTACTTTGGTTCTTTATAATGATTATGTTGACGAAATTTCTTTTTCACTTAAAGGAAATTTTAGAGCACAAAATTATTTTGAAAAATACAATCTAGATGAGTTGCAAGAAACTGTTAAACAAGCTTTGCTCTCTTACAATGACTCACCAGAAGGAAATAAATATGTAGATCAAGCAAAAATTGGTGAACAAAAATTTATTGTGAATAGGTTGAAACTCTTGAACCACAGATGGATTTTAGCAGAATATAGTAACGGAACAGTGTGGGGTGAAGTTTTACTGAAATATTTTATAAATGATAATGGAGAAGTTTCTTTTGAGACAATAGACTCGTACCTTTATCCAACAAACCTTAATTAATCAATGAGAGTTTATAGAATTATTTTTTTACTTGGTGTAATACTTTTGCAATCTTGTCAATTCATTTTGCAAGACAACAGCAGTACAGATGAAAAAGAGGTGAATAAAAACACCAACACAAGTGTTGTTAAAGATAAAGATGAAAATGGTTGTCTTTCTTCTGCTGGATATATATGGTCCGAATTGAATAAAGATTGTGTAAAAATCTACTCTGGCATCCAGCTTAATCCTTATTCAAACCCAGAAAATGAAGACGAAACTAAAAGCGCATTTCTAATGTTTAGTGAAGATGGAAATAAAGCAGAAATTTTTCTTCCTGATAGCACAAAAACGCTCATTTTGACAAGACAAGCCGAAGGAAAGCCTTGGACAAAAGATAATTGGCAACTCGTTCCTTTCAATGGTTATGTGCTCAAAGAAGGAGAAGAAATTAAATTTTCTGGTGATGGTGAACTAGGAAAAAAAGTAACAGGAAGCGACAACGAACAATAAAAAATATTTTACTTTTTTGTGGCCTCTAACCAATTTCTAAAATCAAAAAAGTTTTGTGGCGCCACACCATGTCCAACAGGATATTCTTTGTAAACGATATCAATTCCAATACTTTTTAAATAAGGTGCTGCTTTCTGAGCCCATTCTACCGGAACAACTTGATCAACGGATCCGTGTGATGCGAAAATTTTTAAATTGGCAAAATCATTTTCTAAATAATCATCAACAGCAATTTCTGGATTGAAATATCCACTCATAGCCACAACACGTCTCACTTTTTCTGGATATGAAACTGCAACGGCGTAACTTAAAATACAACCTTGACTAAAACCTATCAAAGTAACATCTTCTTCATCGATAGCGTAATTTGATACCAATTCATCAATAAATCCAGCAATTATATCTCTAGAAGCTCTAGCTTGACCTATATCAGAAAATTTATTTTCGTCTGCATCAAAATTGATAGCGTACCAAGCATAACTTCCATACATCATGTCAAATGGTGCTCGAGCTGAAATTACATAACAATCATCTGGTAACTCACCAGCAAATGAAAACAAATCTTCTTCATTACTGCCATAACCATGTAGTAACAATAATAATGGGTTTTTCTCTTTTTTGATTTTTGGTTCTTTTACCAAATGATGTAAAGATAGTTTCATTATAAATTTTTAAATATTTTTTGAAAAAAATCTCCTAAAATTGGTATGCTTTTTTGCTGACCTTGCGTAGCTCCAACAAATCCATAAATCCATAATATGAAGTAAAACAGATAAAAAGCAGAAGTTACATACCAACTATCAGCATAACCAACAAGGTATCCGAGAAGTAAAAAGGAAATTGAAATCCCTAAAGCTTGTCTGATGTGAAATGAAGCAAAATTGGTTTTATTTTCTTCTTGGTTCATAAAAATTGCTATTACTGCTCCAATAAGAGTAAGATAAGAAATAATAGCTGTAGATTTTCCTTTTTCAATATCGTTTTCCATAATTATTTTATTATGATAATATTAATTGATTTTGATTATAAATCCCAATAACTTTCCCTTTCATTTTTTGTCCTAGAAAAGCTGAATTCTTCGATTTTGATAGTATATTTTCTTTAGTAAAAATCCATTCATCATCATTGGTGAAAAGAGTGATATTGGCTTTCGAACTTTCAGAAATTTGATAATTCTCATTGATAAAAATCCTTTTGCCAGATGTAAGTTTTTCAATGATTTTTTCCAATGGCAAAATAGAATTCAAAGCACCAAAAGCACTTTCTAGACCAATAGTTCCAAATTTGGCTAAATCAAATTCCATTTTTTTATGTTCAATATCAATAGGGTTGTGGTCTGTAGTAATGCAATCAATTGTATCATCAAGAACAGCGTTTATCAGTGCTAGTCTATCTACATCGTTTCTTAGTGGTGGAAGAACTTTGTGTCTAGTATCGAATTCTTGAAGCAATTCGTCAGTTAAAAACAAATTATGTACAGCAACACTGCAAGTTACATTCAAGTTTTTTTCTTTTGCTTTTCTAATCAATTCTACAGATTTGGCTGTGGAAACTGTTGGTATATGTAGTTTTCCACCTGTATATTCAAGCAAAAATAAATTTCTCTCAATGATGAGTTCTTCAGCTAAATTAGGAATTCCTTTCAACCCCAATTTAGTTGAATTTATCCCTTCATTTACCACACCATTACCTTTGATGTGTTCATCTTGGCAAAATGCGATGATTTGTCCATCAAAATCTTGTGCATACTGCAAAGCAATTTTCATTAAGTTGGCATTCGATATATTTTTGTTGTAATCGCCAAAAGCAATTGCTCCAGCTTTTTTCATGTCAAAAATTTCGGCCAAATCCTTTCCTTCGCAGTTCTTTGTCAATGCGCCAATTGGAAATAATTCTGTTGCTTTTCCTGTGGATTTTTGTTTAACAAAATGTATCTGCGACTGATTATCGTTTACAGGATTTGTGTTTGGTTGGAGCATAACTCCTGTAAAACCGCTTTTGGCAGCAACATCAAGTCCGTTTGATATTGTTTCACTATCTTCAAATCCTGGTTCGCCAAAGCAAACGCTGGTATCAAACCAACCAGAAGAAACATGAAGGTTTGGGATGTTAATTTCCTCAAATTGATTTGGGTTTTCAAGTTGGTTTCCAATTTTTTGGATAATACCATCCGATATAAGTATGTCAACAGTTTTTTTGTTGAATGAACTTTCTTTGTCGATAATTGTTGTGTTGCGTAGGATTAGGTTCATTTTACAAATTTTTGAATTAATAACTCCAATACAACAAAAAGTAAAGAGAGCAAGACAAACCATTTCCATAACTGACTGTCAGTTCTTTCAGTTTGAATTGTGTTGAATAATGTATTGATGTCGTTTATTTTGTTGTAGTTAGAAGCTATAGATGGATTTACATTTTCCAAATTACTTTCGGTTCTGTTGTAATTGAAACTAATATTTTGAACCAAATTATTTCTATTGAAAATAGCATAATTTCCATCTTTTTTTGGATTTTCATTGAAGTTCAACTTTACTTTAGAATTCATAATCTGTTGAACTGGAATGAATTTTTCATTTTTGTTTTTTACTTCGAGAATTTCATCTTTTCCAAGTGAAGCGTCAACCATAAAAGGTTTTTCTTCGCCAATGATAATGGAATTAACACCTGTTTTTTGATTGATTTTTGCCATGTTATAAAATGACAAAACAACAAGAGGTGAATTTAAGAAATTGCTGTTTTCTTTATCAATCGCAGCAGAAAATAGGTAAACAGAAGACAAAGGATTATCTATAGAAATCAAGAATGGACTTTGATCTTCATATGTTAAAACAGATGGTTGATTACTTGAAATTGAATAAGAATTTTTTGTTGAAGGATATTGAAAATTATCAACTTTCTTTTCAAATACTGATTTCAATATTGGATGACTAAAATTAATTTTTGTGATTTTCTTTTCAACTGAATTCAAATTTTTTATTTGAACTGAACCAAAATTAGACAGTAAATTATTGTAAGAACTAGTATTGCTTTCGGTACTTGGAATAACAACCAAATTTCCTCCTTTATTCACAAATGATTTGAGAGTAGTTTGCAACGCTTGTGGAATTTCTTTCAGTTCGTTGATGATTATAACATCTTGTTTTTCAATTGTGTTGTAGTCCAATCCTTGTAACGGGAAGTTTTTATAATTAAATTCATTTGGAGTGTAAATTCTATTCAAAAAACTGCTTTTTACCTCATCGCCAATACTGATTACATTGGTTTTCGTGTTTTGAGAAATACTGAAATAATAAGTATTGTCATATTCCAAACTTTTATCTGTAATCGATGCATAGCCGTTGAATTCCTCTTTTGGAATATTAAAAGAAACGGTTTTGTTATTTTCAGATAAATCAATGATTGTTTTGGCAATCAATTTTTCATTGTTGTAAATTCCTAACGGAACATTTTTAATTTCATCGCCACATTTGGAAAGTTTAACGCCAATTTCATAAAAATTATCCAAATTTTGCTCAATAAAAACACTGTCTATGGATACGTTATTTTTCTGCTCAATTTCAGGAATAACAAAATACATATTGTCCTCTTTTTTAAAACCTTTGGCTTGCTTTTCAGTGACGCCAACAGCATCAGTAATGACAACAATATCTTTGTTGAACGCTGATTTACGGGCATTTATTTTAGAAATAATGTTATCCAATCTAAATTCTTGCGGACTATACTCCAGATTTTGAAGATCTTTCTGAATAGATTTTATATCAGTATTCCAATAACTTTCTGACGAAGTTATTAGTGAAAAATTATAATTCTCAGGTGTGTTTTCCAGTAAATCTTGCACAGCTCTTTTCAGTAATTCACCTTTCTTCCCTTTGGCTTGCATGCTGTATGAATTATCCAAAACAATGTACATTTCATTAGTAGATTTGGCATTTTCTTTGGCTACAAAAAAAGGTTGAGCAAACGCAATAACCAAAAATGCCAATAATAATAATCGGGTAAAAAGCAGCAACCATTTCTTGATAACAGAGCTCTTTCTCGTTTGAATGGATAATTCGTGAAGTAGTTTTACGTTAGTAAAATATTCCTTTTTAAACCTGCGTAATTGAAACAAATGAACCAGAATTGGTATAACCAACAAGAAGAGAAAATAAAGAAATTCTGGATGTTTAAATTGCATTGCTATTTTAGTTTGTCAAAAATACAAATCAAAATTCAAAATACTGTTATTTCTTTTTTCTTTTTGCAGCTCTTTTTCTCTCTACTTCGCGGTTTCTTGGTGCCGATTTTCTTGGATTTCGTTTTCCTGGTCCGCCAAGATTTACTTTTTTATTCTTTTCAGATTTTTCTTGAAAAGCGCTTCCTCCTTCAAGTTTAGGTCTTTTCAACAGAAACTTTACTTTCTTTTTATCTTTTTCAAATTCAAGTAGTTTTTCAGCTATTTCGATGTTATCAGGCAAATCGAGAATTTCAATCTCTTTTTCCATTAGCATTTCAGCTTCTATTTGAATTTCTTCTTCTCGAGGTGAAATCAAACTTATAGCAACACCGCTTTTGTCAGCACGACCAGTTCTACCAATTCTGTGGATATATTGTTCAGGAATTTCAGGAAATTCCACATTGACAACATGACTTATATTGGAAATATCCAATCCGCGAGCCATAACATCAGTAGTTACAATTCCTCTAATTTCACCACGCTGAAAAGCAGCCATGGTATTTAACCTATAATTTTGAGATTTATTGGAATGTATCACACCAAATTGTTCAGGAAAAAATTCCTCAAGCTTGGTAGATAGTAAGTCAGCAGTTTTTTTATTGTTGACAAAAAATAAAATTCGCTCGAAACTTTCATCATTTAAAAGTTCAATAATCAAGCTGATTTTTGTCAAAAAATTTGGTACAAAATAACCTATTTGTTCAATTTTTTCAAGAGGTGTTCCACTTGGAGCTAAAGAAACCTCCTCAGGGAAATCAAAATATTCGTCGAGCATTTCATCAACTTCATCAGTCATAGTAGCTGAAAACAGGATGTTTTGCCTTTTATTTTTCAGCATAGATAGGATGGAAGTGACCTGAAAACGAAATCCTTGATTCAATATTTCGTCAAATTCATCAATGATTAATTTTTGTAAAGCATCAAAACGAATAACGCCATCAAGTGCTAAATCCATTATTCTTCCTGGAGTTCCAACCAAAATATCGACGCCTTCGTAAACAGCTTTTTTCTGCGTATTTATGTTCACACCACCAAAAACGCCAACTGTTCTAACGGACATAAATTGTGTCAACTTTTCAACTTCTTCAGCCACTTGAACCACCAATTCACGTGTTGGAACAATAATTACAACTCGTGGTGTTTCAGTGTTTTGGAATTTCCATTGTTTCAAAATTGGCAACAGGTAAGCAAAAGTTTTTCCAGTACCAGTTTGAGCAATACCCATTACATCTCTACCTGAAAGAATGACAGGAAAAGATTTTATTTGTATTGGAGTTGGATTTGTTAAACCAATTAAATCAACAGCTTTTTGAAGTGATTTTGGTAAATTGAATTGCTCAAAAGTACTCATCTAAATATTGTATTTCCGGCAAAGGTAGTGATAATTGTTAAAAGCCTTCGAAAACTCCTAATCCAAAAAGAGCAAAATCGTATTTCACAGGATCATCTTTGTCCAAACTTCTCAGGCTTTCGTCTAGTTCTGCCAAAGCTTTTGCATCGTTTTGTTTTCTGTTTAACAAGCCTAGTTTTCTGGCAACATTTCCAGAGTGAACATCTAGCGGACAAGATAATTTTGATGGTAAAATTGATTTCCAAATTCCCAAATCAACGCCCTTTTTATCTTGCCTGCAAAACCAGCGTAGCATCATGTTGATTCGCTTCGCTGCAGAATTGTTGAATGGGTCTGAAATGTGTTTTTCAGTTCTGCTGAAATGTTCAACTTCAAAGAATGTTTTTTTGAACATTGAAATGCTTTTTTGCATAGAACTATCATCTTGATTTACAGCAAAAACATATTCGAGACCTTTATGATTAGTATAGATGTTTTTTAGGCTCATGACAAAGGTTTTTAAATCTATTTCATTGAAAGTTCTGTGGACAAAATTATCAAGCTTCTCTAGGTCATTTTCACTGTGGTTCATTACGAAATCAAATGGAGAATTGTCTAAAATTCCCATCATTTTTTTCCCATTATTGATAATCATTTTTCTGTTTCCCCATGAAATAGTTGCCGCAAGAAAACCAGCAATTTCAATATCTTCTTTGATTGAAAACGCATGAGGAATTTGAATAGGATCAGTTTCAATAAATTTTGGATTATTGTAAAGCTGAACTTTTTCGTCAAGAAATTCTTTTAGTTCAGATTTGTTCATGTTTGATTAATCCATCAATCATAGTGAGTTTTCTATCTGCCATGTTTGCTAGTTCTTCATTGTGCGTAACAATGACGAATGTTTGGTTCAATTCATCTCTTAATTTGAAGAAAAGGCGATGAAGATTTTCAGCAGAATGCGTGTCGAGATTACCAGATGGTTCATCGGCAAAAATAACTAATGGTTTGTTTATCAATGCTCTGGCGACAGCAACTCTTTGTTGTTCTCCACCTGAAAGTTGACTGGGTTTATGATCCATTCTGTCATGTAAACCAAGGTATTCCAGTAATTTTTTGGCATCTTGCTCGGCTTCATTTTTTTCTTTACCATAAATAAATGCAGGAATGCAAACGTTTTCCAAAGCTGTAAATTCGGGTAATAATTGATGAAACTGAAAAATAAATCCCAAATGATGATTTCTAAATCGAGACATTTTTTTATCGTTCAAATTCAGTAGATTTTCACCATTTATTTCAAGAATTGTATCGCTATTTTTATCAGGAAAATCAAGTGTGCCAAGGATTTGTAAAAGTGTTGTTTTTCCAGCTCCAGATGCTCCAACTATGGAAACAATTTCTCCTTTTTTTATCTCGATATCAACACCTTTTAAAACTTCAAGTTTATCGTAATGTTTATGAATATTCTTGGCTACAATCATTAGATTTTATTTTATACAAAGTAACAAACTTAATTTATCGGAAGCAAGAAATCTTGGCATCAGATTTGATTATTGCTGTTTAAACTTTAAAAATGGAAATAATTAATAGAAATCAAGCTAAAGCAGATTATCAAAAATTAGTTTTGTGCATTTTTTTGGATTTGGTTGGGTGCTTTTCATATGCATTGCCTTTTATAGGCGAGTTTTTTGATGTTATTTGGGCACCAATTTCTGGAATAATTATGCTATCAATTTTCAAAGGAAATTCAGGTAAAGTTGCTGGTTTTCTTGAGTTTGCAGAAGAAATCATTCCTTTCACTGATTTTATACCAACTTTTACTTTAACATGGATTTACACCAATGTTAAATGGAAAAATAATGGACTATGATTTTTCAAACCAATCGGCTATAAAACCAAGCTTGAGGCTTCGAAGCATTTTTTTTTCAAATGCCCAAAAGAATTTGAATTGCCCAAAAATAAAACCAAAAAAAACTAAAAGAATTTGATAAACAGGGAAAATTAACAGAATGTATAAAGGATAATAAAGCCAAAGCGATGTGTTTTCCTTGTTGATTTCGATGGCGTTTAAAATAGGTTTTGATAGGTAAGCTGATGTAGAACCAGTAATGGCAAATACCAAAATTATGACAAATACTTGCCAGTTTGAGGTAATATTCCATCGTTCTTTAAAGCTTGACATTTCAGGTTTTTTGCAAAGGTATGTTAATTCTTCTCTTTACACAAAAATTACAGTCGTTGACGATTTGCTTCCTGAAAATATAGAAAGTAATTGTAGAGTAAATAGTTTACTTCGTAACCGTAGTGAATATTTGGGTCATAATCAATTCTCATAGTGTATAGGTTCTGATTGAAGTTGGGTTGGCCAACACGACTATTCCATGAGGAAACTAAAAACTGATTTTTTATCTCAAGAAAACTCTCTGAAAAATAACCTCTTGGTCGAGCTTTACCCAAAAGCCAACTATTAAAACCCGCATCTATAATAATGATTTCATATTCTAGCTCATCATTGGCAATTTTAATAGTATCGTTTTTTGATGAATTTACTACAGAATTATCCAAATTTGTTTTTTGGGTTTGACAACTAATTACAAATGTTATAATGACAAGTATTAGAAGTAACTTTTTCATTTTCAAACTTTTTATAAAGTTACTAAAATTAAAAGTTGACTGATTTTTTTTAACATAAAAAAAACCGCAATTTCTTGCGGTTTAATTTGTGTTATTTTCCAAATAATTTTCCGAGTAATCCACCAAGTCCTCCAGACTTGTTCGAGACAGCAGCTATTGCATCATCCATCCCAACTTTTCCATCACCATTTTGATCGAGACCAAAAGAACTTCCATATTTTGAAACAGCATCCATTAAACCTCCACTAGCTTCACTATTTCCAGAAGTTAGTGAACCAATAATATCAGAAACATTAATAGAACTATCGTTAGGATCTTTTGCTTTTCCTATCAATGAGCCTAACACTTTAGGTATCAAACCACCTGCAACATCAGATGAAACATCATTACTAAGACCAAATTTCTCTCCTAAATTTCCAGATAATTTCTCTGTAAGCTGTTGAACAACAGGATTTGAACTATCAGAAGCATTGTCATTGTTGAACAGTGAAGCAACATCAGAAATGTTTCCATTGGCAATCATTTCCTTTAAATTATTTACGATAGAATTGCTAGCTTCACCAAGTACAGCTTCATTATGCTCATTTGGAACTGCTGGATTATTGATAACAGCTTCGTTACCAAATTGTTTCATTAAACTGGATAATTGCTCAAACATAATAAAATGTATTTAAATTGATTATCAAAGTTAGCAAAAAACTTTTAGTTAATATCATCAGGAAAGATTAGTTTTCAATATACTCATAATTTGTTCAGCTAGCTCAGTTCCAATTCTATCTTGAGCTTCAAGAGTTGCTGCGCCAATGTGTGGTGTTAATGAAATTTTTGGGTGCATTAATATTTGAATTTCTGGATTTGGTTCATTTTCAAAAACATCTAAACCAGCAAATAGTATTTTTCCACTTTCTAAACCTTCAACTAGAGCAACTTCATCGATAACTCCACCACGAGCACAGTTTACAATACCTACATCATTTTTCATGATTTCAATTTCGTTTTTACCAATAATATAACCATCTTGTGATGGAACATGCAATGTTATAAAATCAGCATGTCTAAAAACATCTTCAATAGGTTCTGTTTCAATCTCTACATTAATGAATTGACCGTTGTAGAAATCGACACGAACGTCTGCTTTTCCAACAAATTTATCAGATGCAATTACTTTCATGCCAAGACCAAGAGCCATTTTGGCAACAGCTTGTCCAATTCGCCCAAATCCAATTATGCCTAAAGTTTTTCCTCTCAATTCTATACCATTGGCGTAAGCTTTTTTCAACCCCTCAAAATTACTATCACCTTCTAGTGGCATATTTCTATTTGAGTCATGCAAAAATCTAACACCAGTAAATAAATGAGCAAATACCAATTCTGCCACACTTTCGCTTGACGATGCTGGTGTATTGATTACATGTATTCCTTTACTGCGAGCATAATCTACATCAATATTATCCATTCCTACACCTCCGCGACCAATGATTTTTAAACCAGGACAAGCATCAATAATGTCTTTTCTAACTTTTGTTGCGCTTCTTACTAAAAGTACAGAAATATCATGAGTATTGATATAATTGGCAACTTGCTCTTGTGCAACTTTAGTTGTTAGTACTTCAAAACCACCTTTGTGAAGCGCATCAATTCCACTTTTTGAAATACCATCGTTTGCTAATACTTTTATCATATTTTAAATTTTATTTTCTAAATTTTTCATTACATCTACTAGAACCTGTACACTTTCTATAGGCAAAGCATTATACATAGATGCTCTGTATCCGCCAACAGATCTATGACCATTTAAACCAGAAATTCCAGCTTCTTTCCATAACAAATCAAACTGCTCTTTGTGTGCTTCATCATTCAATAGGAAAGTAGCATTCATAATACTTCTGTCTTCTGCCACAGCTGTTCCTCTAAATAATGGATTTCTATCAATTTCTGTATAAAGTAGATTTGCTTTGGCTTCATTTATTTTTTCAATGGCAGATATTCCTCCAAGATTTTTTAGCCATTGTAACGTGAGCAAAGAAGCATATGTAGCAAAAACAGCTGGCGTATTGTACATGCTTTCTTTTGCAATATGTTGCTGATAATCGAGCATTGATGGAATTTGTCTGTTTGTTTTTCCAAGAATTTCCTCTTTTACAACGACCAATGTAGTTCCTGCTGGTCCCATATTTTTTTGTGCTCCAGCATATATCAAATCAAATTTTGAAAAATCTAGTGTTTTTGAAAAAATATCCGAACTCATGTCACAAACTATTGGAACATTGGTTTCTGGAAATGATTTCATTTGTGTTCCAAAAATTGTATTATTTGATGTACAGTGAAAATAGTCTGCATCTGCAGGAATTGAATATTCTTTTGGAATAAATGAATAATTTTCAGATTTTGATGATGCTACAACTACAGTTTCGCCAAATAGTTTAGCTTCTTTGATTGCAGCACTTGCCCATGTTCCTGTGTCTAAATAAGCAGCTTTACCGTTGGTTTTCATCAAATTATAGGGAACCATCAAAAACTCTAAACTTGCTCCACCTTGAAGAAATAACGCTTGATAACCTTTTCCCTCTAATCCTAGAAGTTCAAGCACCAATGCACGAGCTTCTTCCATAACAGCCACAAAATCCTTGCTTCTGTGGGATATTTCTAAAATGGATAATCCAGAATTATTAAAATCTAAAATGGCTTGTGCAGATTTTTCAAATACTTCTTGAGGAAGGATACATGGTCCAGCGCTATAATTGTGTTTTTTCATTTGTAATTACTAAATTATTTCGAGCACAAATTTCGAAATTTGACAATTAAAATGATTGCTAATTTTTATGCAAACTTACTATTGTTATTAACGAAAACGATTTAGTTAATAAGAAAAACTCAATGAAATTATAAAAATGCTAATTAATTTTTAATGAAATACGATTTTGTTTTAGAACATTCTAATTGATTAAAAATTTGAATTTGTTTTCAAAATATGAACCAATAAAAGGTAGAGGCAAGCGAACGCTGTAATAACCACTAATGATTCCAGCGATTGAAATAATAAAAAAAAGAAAATTGTTTATAATCAATGGGATTAAAAAGTAGCTATCTAATGTATAAGCAAGACCAAGAATTATATTGAGGATTGAAGCTGTAATTCCAAGCCCCAAAGATTGTTCCAAATGAAATTTTTCTAAAGAATGTTTTTTTCCTTTGTTATAGTTAAAATAAGCAATAAGCCAACCGACTAAAGTTATGTAGCTTATAATCGCTACGGTTCTTTTTTTCATTTATATTTTAGATTTAGGTAAAAAGGGCAAATTTCCCTAGTTAATCCTATTACAAAAACAAAGTTTGCAATAGGATTTTTCGGGAATGTCTCAAAATCCCCTTTGATTGGAAAATTACCGTTAGGTTTGCCGGCAAAACCATAACGATGGATGAACCAACCAAAAGTGAAGCAAATTTAAATCTATTAAATGGTCAAAAATGTAGAATTGTTAAAACGGTATTGTAGAATTGTTTCTACATTGAGAAGCATTAACCGTATAGACTGAAGAATTCAATCAATTCAGCAATATTATTTATCTCAAGTTTTTCAAATATTCTGTTCTTAAATGTACTTACTGTAGATTTTTTTATGTTTAGAGTTTCTGCTATTTCCATGTTTCCATATCCTTTTATAAAAAGTCTTGCCACTTCAATTTCTCTACTCGAAAGCGTTTCTAGAGGATTAATTGGTTTTTTTGAAATGTAAGAATCGAGGATTTTGTCTTTGATATTTTGGGTAATGTATTTACCATAGAGAACCATACTATTCAATGCATTTTTCATTTCGTCTTCGCTACAGCCTTTGTTTAAATAGCCAGTAGCTCCAGCGTTTAAATATCGAAGTGCATAAATATCCTCGTCATATGCAGTGAAAATAATTATTTTTAATTCAGGTTGTATTTTCTTAATTTCTTCCAATATTTTCAGGCTATTGCCATCTGGAAAATTAATGTCTAAAACCAATAAATCAATACTGTTTTGATGAACTATGTCTAAAGTTTCTTTGAATGTTCCGGCAAGAAAAATTTTTGGTTTAAAAAATAATTCTTTTATAATCATCGCAACTCCTTGTCTAACAATGCTGTGGTCATCAGAAATGAGAAATGATAATGGCTGTGTTGTTTTCATAGTTTGTTGTTTTGTTTCTTGAAAATTTCTTAAGCCTTAGCAAGGTTTATGTTGAAAGTTATGATGGTGCCATTTTTTGGAGCACTATCAATACTGATTGAGCCATCAAAAAGTTCAACGATGTCTTTGCAAATACTTAATCCAATCCCCATACTGAAAGGATGGTTTTCTGCAATAGTGCCTATTTGATAGTGAGGATCAAATATCTTTTCGAGGTTATTTTTTGATATTCCAATTCCATTGTCAAAAACAGTAACAGTAAGCTGAGTTTCAAAATCTGATAAAGTCTTGTTTTTTGCCGAAATTTTTATCTTACCATTTTGTGTAAACTTATTTGCATTTCCAACTAGATTATAGAAAAGTTGATGAATTTTTGCCAAATCTGATAAGACTACAGTGTTTTTTTCTAATTCATTTTCAAAGGAAAACTCATTTCCATTGTTTTCAGTCAACAATTGAACAACATATACAATATTTTGAATTTCTTGGTTTAAATTAAATGTTTTGTTTGTCAATTGTGGCTTTTGATTGTTAGCTTTTGAATACTCAATGATCTGTCCAGAGAGCATTAGTAATGAATTTGTTGTAAATTCAACAGACTTCATTGTTTGTTTAATTTCTGGATTATCTATTTGATTGGCTATGTTTTTACTGTAAAATGAAACCATGCTCAAAGGAGAACGAATTTCATGACTAAGCATACTTATGATTCGATTTTTAAAATTCAAATTTTGAGTGATTTTCTGGTTAGCTTCTTGAAGTTGATTTTCATACTCAAACTCGAGTTTTGTTATCCCAAACAGAATAATAGAAATAAACATCATCAAAAGTGTGATTAGAACAATTGATATGTTTCTAATAGTTTTTTGACCAGATATTGTTTTGTTCAAATCGTTTAAGTTTCTATTCTTCTGTAAATTCAATTTACTATTTATACTAGGAATAGTTTTATTACTCAACAATAAAAGTTTTTTATTGAGAACTGCTAGTTGTGCATTTTTTCCATTAAGATTTTCGAGAGAATTTTTTAGTTTTTCATATTCATTTTTATAATAATTCTTAGTCTGATCAATTATATGCTGAATTTGTTCTTCAATAGTGCCTTTATTGAGTTTATTCATGTATTTGAGAGTAACTATAACGTCTTTGTGCTCTCTTTGAACATCCATTTTTCCTGTAATAGCCTGCCCGAGTCTTGTAAATAGACCTTTTTTAGGAACGCTATCAACTTTTACATATGTTTTTGTATTAAAATCGTCAAGAAATTTTTCTGAATTAATATCGGCATTAATTTTCTTTATCTCATCAGCGTTTTTACTTTGTAAAAAATTGTTAACAACTGAGTCTATTGAGCTTTTAAGAGAGAGAATTTCGTCTTCAGCTTTGTTTTTTTTATAAAAAAGTTCTACAATTTCCTTTTCTGTTTCAGAGTTTTTCTGAAAATTATCCAAATGATAGGATATTTTTTTCAATGACTCTAGGTATTTATTCAAGTATAAATTGTCCTTTGTAGAGATGTATTTGTTAAAATAATCTTGTGACTCAAGTACTAATTCATCAATTTGAAATGTGTTTGAAGAAAATTTGTCTAACTTGTTTATTGTTAGTAGATTATTTTCAATTTTATTGTTTTTGTATGTTTCATTATACCAAAGAACTATAATGAAAAATTGCAAAAGGAAAATAGAAATTAAGAGAGAATAATGTATTTTCTTTCTGTTTTTTAAGTCTGTGAATATTTTTTTTATGGCTTTCAAAATAATGTAAAATGGTTGTTGTCTAAATTTACCAAAAGTATTTTAAACAATTGCAAGTAAGTCAAAAAAATAAATTGACTAAAAACAACTAATAGAAGTATGATAAAAATGGGGCTTTTGTATAACAAAATTAATGTAGATTTTTCTAAGACATGTAGTATTAATACAATATTTATGTAGAATAAATTCTACATCATTCTATTTCAAATAAGTATTTGTTTTTCATTAAAAATTACTGCGTTGTTTGTTTTTTTTAATGTTTTGATAATTTGTGTTTTATGGTTTTTGCAAAACAAATAGTTTCATTTTTTTGGAGGTTCAAATGCTTTTTTTAATGAATTATTAACATTTAAAAGGTGACAATAATTGTAATTTTGATAAACTAAAAAATCAATTATGAGAAAAATTATTTTTGTATTAGCAACATTAATTGCAAATTATGTAATTCATGCGCAAGTAAAAACACCACAACCAAGCCCAAAAGCCGATGTTCATCAAGTTGTAGGTCTTACAGATGTAGAAATTGAATATTCAAGACCTAGTTCAAAAGGAAGAGTAGTTTTTGGAGATTTAGTGCCATTTGGAAAAATGTGGAGAACAGGTGCAAATCAAAATACTACAGTTTCATTTAGTGAAGATGTTGTGATTAAAGGTTCTACATTAAAAAAAGGAAAATATGCCATTTTCACTATTCCAAAAGCCGAAACCTGGGAAGTTATTTTCTACACTGATACAGACAATTGGGGATTGCCAGAAAAGTTTGATGACAGTAAAGTAGCACTCAAAACAACAGCTGAAGCTATTGTTACACCTATGAAAACGGAGACTTTTACAATATCAATTAACAATTTGACAAACGATAGCGCAACCTTAGATTTTCAATGGGAAAAAACATATGTATCACTAAAGTTTGAAGTGCCAACCCAAAAAACTGCAATGGCAAGTATAGATAAAACTTTAGCTGGACCATCTGCAAATGATTATTTTTCATCTGCTCAGTATTTTTACCAATCAAATGGCGATTTGAATAAAGCTTTGGAATACATTAACAAAGCAGTAAGCCTAACAAAAGCAGGTGCTGATGTTCCTTTCTGGTATTTGAGACAAAAATCATTAATTCAGGCTAAACTTGGTGACAAAAAAGGCGCAATTGATACAGCAAAACTTTCATTAGAAAATGCTAAAAAAGCTGGAAATGATGATTATGTAAAAATGAATAATGATAGTATTTCTGAGTGGAGTAAGAAATAATATTATTTAAAAAAATACACTTAAAGTCCTGAATTTATTTCAGGACTTTATTTTTTGTATTAGATGTTACCTGAAAGATTATTGACAAAACAATTGTTAACATAGCTCCAATAAAGTTTAGCCATAAATAGCCAAGCTTTTCTTCACCAGAAGGATATATGTGAATGGTGAAGTAATATATAATGAAAATTGCTGATTGACTTATTATAGCACTCCAAAAAGCAGCATTAGCCTTGACGAATTTTATATAAAAACCAACCAGAAAAACTCCCAAAACTGTACCATAGAATATTGAACCTACAATATTGACTAACTGTATTAAGTTTTCAAACAAGGTTCCGACGCAGGCGAAAAGAATAGCAATAATTCCCCAAAGTAATGTGAAATATTTTGTTGCATCTACAAAATGCTTGTCTGATTTATTCGTTTTTAAATTTCTTTTATAAATGTCAATTGTTGTTGTAGACGCCAAAGCTGTTAATCCAGAGGCAGAAGATGACATGGCTGCTGAAAAAATTACCGCTAACAACAAACCAATTAAGCCAGTAGGCAAATAATTTAAAATGAAATAGATAAAAACGTAGTCTTTATCGTTTGTTTCAGATTTCGGGTCAACTTTGTGAACAATTTCTTTTGCTTTGTCTCTCAAATCTTTTTCTTTATTAGAAAGTGAAGTAAGCTGTTTTCGAAGTATTGGATTATCAAAATTTTGATTTAAATGATCAATATACAACAAATTGAATTCTTTTTTTTCTTCAGAAACTAGTTTTAATTCTCGTTCAATTTTATGGTATTCATCAGCATAAATTGATTTTTCAACAGCTGTTTTATTAATAGGATTGAAATGCAATGGAACTGGATTGAATTGAAAAAAAACAAAAACCATAACTCCCGTTAAGAGGATAAAAAATTGCATTGGCACTTTCAAAAAACCATTCATTATCAAACCCATCTGACTTTCTTTGTCAGATTTACCAGAAAGATATCTTCCTACTTGTGACTGATCTGTTCCAAAATAGGAAAGCATTAGAAAAAAACCACCTGTAATTCCGCTCCAAAAAGTATATCTGTTTTCAGGATCAAATGAAAAGTCTAGAATATTCATTTTATCATTTGCACCTGCAATATTGAGAGCATTGCTAAAGGTCATGTCATTTGGCAACAAATGTAAAATCAAGAAAAAAGTAACAAACATTCCAAGCATGATAACAAACATTTGTTGTTTTTGAGTGACGTTTACAGCTTTTGTTCCTCCTGTAAAGGTGTATATGATTACTAATATTCCGATGATTATATTTAATAATGTCAAATTCCAACCAAGAATTGATGACAGAATAATAGCTGGAGCATATATTGTAAGTCCAGTTCCTAATCCTCTTTGAACTAAAAATAGAATAGCGGTAAAAGAACGAGTTTTTAAATCAAATCTTTTTTCTAAATATTCATAGGCTGTATAAACTTTTAGTCTATGATATATTGGAATAAATGTATAACAAATGACAACCATAGCTATTGGTAATCCAAAATAAAACTGTACAAACCCCATTCCATCGTGATAAGCTTGTCCAGGTGTTGAAAGAAAGGTGATTGCACTGGCTTGTGTAGCCATAACAGATAAGCCTACAGTCCACCAAGGTGTTTCTTTGTTGCCAAGAATATATTCTTGAACATTTGCACTTCCTTTTGTTTTATAAACGCCATATATTACAATGAAAAGCAGCGTAAATGTTAAGACTATCCAATCCAGTTGTTGCATACTAATAGAATAATTGCATTAATACAAAAAAGATTACGATGTAAAGAGCATTTGCTACTAATACCCATGTGTAACTGTTCTTCCAATGTGATTTTCTTCTCATAGTTAATTTTTTGCAGCTATTAAATTTGCGAAAAGTCGATATGCTCCAGAAACACCTTCTGGAAGCTCTCTAAAGAAACTTAATCCAGTGTAAATATAATTTCCTTTTCCATATTTTGCTATAAGCAAAGCACCATCTTTTGGTTTTTCTCCACTATCATTAGAAGATAGGATAGGAGTAAACTGATTGTCCCATTCGTTAGGGTAATATAAACCTTGCTCTTGTTTCCAGCCTTTAAAATCTTCAGAAGTAATTTTATTAGGATAGTTTAAAAGCGAATGTTGTGGATTCAAAAATCTGACATCAGCATCTTCTTCAGTAACTCTATCTCTAGAAATTTTGAGTTTATAAGGAGAAAAGTTAGGAGTAACAATATCATCGGTTGTATTGTACTGAACAATCATGTTTTTTCCATTTTTGACAAAATCTAGTAGTAAATGCTGTTTTAGAGCCAGAGCATTGAGGATGTTGTATGCTCTTATTCCAGTAATAATTACATCAAGATTTTCTAGAGTTTCTTGATTGATTTGTTCAGGTTTATAAACAGTTACTTCATATCCCATTTGTTGCAAACAATTAGGAACTTCATCGCCAGCGCCCATTATATAACCAATTTTTTCATTTTTTGTTTTTATTTTAAGTCTCAATCCTTTAGCAACAGCAGGTTTTAAAACCATTTGTTTATAGATATGTGGATAGTTGATATCTGTTTTTGATAAGTTATAGTCTTTATTATCTACTATAATTTCACTTTTGATTTCAACTTCGCTGATTTCTTTGGATGGTGTAACATTGAAAACTGCCAATACTTCTTCTCCTTTTTTATCCATTTTAAAAGGGATTTCTTCTGGTAAAGATTTCCAATCACTTGGTAAACTAAGTTTAGCAAAACCTGATATATTGTCTTTTCCTGCTGTTATTTTTACAGTAATTGTTTTGCTTCTGTCATTGTTAAATACATATACTTTATTATCCAAACGCGAGGTTACTATAGGAACTACATCTACTGGTTGGTAAATTTCACCTTTAGCATCATCATTGTATTTGTAAACAATGCTCTTTTCAAATGGAATAGTTACTCCGTTAATTTTTAAATTAAAAACTGCATTTAGATTTCTTGTCACATCTGGAATTCCAATAAGTTCTTGTTTGCTAACAGTGTACATTCCTGTTGTTTCTTTTTCATCCAGCCAATACGGATTTGTGTAATCGTAATCAAATGGAATACTTGAACTGATTGTTTTGATAAATGATTTATTATATTGTAAATCAATATTTTTTTCAGAAATATTTTTATCAAAATTTAATGAAATCTCATTGATTGTAGAAGGAATATTACATCTATTGATAACTTCAAATTTTATATTAAAATTCGAGCCAGGAGTTAATTCTTGTGTGTCAGAAACTGCTTCTAGGTATAAGCCCATACAACCCAAAATAATATTTTTTAGCTCTTCAGTTTTTATTTTTTTCCAATGTTCATCACCAATGTTTTGAATTAATTGATATGTTTTAATTAATTCAGGAACGCTAGTTGATGGATTATTGAAATCAAAGTTTTTTTCAATTTCAGAAAGTAATTTGCCAATAGGAGCACCATTTTCAACTCTGTTCCAAGTTAAATCAATTCCTTCAAAAATGTTATTAATATCTTTAGATTTTTCACCTTTGATAAATTCGAGATACTCTATATCTTCACCTCTTGTTCCCGTTGAACCAAAACCTTGCGACTGATGTTTACTTCTGCTAAGCGCTGCAATTTCTTGATTTGATTTACCCACAGCAGAGTAATATGTACCTATATCTAATTTTGAATAACTACTCTTGTCAGCTTTTTCAAATTTTTCTTGACTACCAAAAAACCACCATGATGGATTAAAAAAAACTTTTTTGGGTTGCCAAGTATTATAAAATTTCAATTGTTCAGGAGCAAATTCATTTTTAGCTGCATTTTCAAAAGCTTCAATACTCAATAAAGCAGAAGCTGTATGATGACCGTGAGTATTGCCTGATGTTCTATGATCAAATCTATTGATAATTATGTCTGGTTGAAATTTCCTAATAGCCCAAACCACATCTGTTAAAACATCATTTTTATTCCAAATTTTTAATGTTTCATCTGGGTTTTTTGAAAAGCCAAAATCATTAGCTCTAGTGAAAAATTGTTGACCACCATCTATTTTGCGTGCTTCTATTAATTCTTGAGTTCTAATCACGCCAAGTAATTCTCGAAGTTCGGGACCAATAAGATTTTGACCTCCATCACCTCGAGTTAAAGATAGATAAGCCGTTTCAACTTTTTTGTCATTGGCCAGCCAAGAAATTAAGCGAGTGTTTTCATCATCTGGATGAGCTGCAATATAGAGAACAGAGCCTAGTGTGTTAAGTTTTTGGATTTGTGAAAATAATTCTACTGCAGAAGGTTTTGTGGGTTTTTGTGCAAATAGAAATAATGGAAAAATAACTATAAATAAATATTTTTTAATCAAAGCCATGCGAATTGAAATTGCTTAGCCTCAAATATAGTTATTATCTATTTTTTGTTAATTGTTTTAACAAATTATTAATTGGACGCAAATGTATATGTAAATCTCCCATTGGAACAATATGGGTATTCTTTTTTATGGATTGCTATTTGACTTTCAGGATTGTCATCATCAAAGTCTTTTATCAATACTCTTACATGCTTGTATATAGAATATCCACCGTAGTAACTTGGTAATTCTTCAGATTTTTTCCATTTTTTTTCATCTTGATAGATGAAAACTTTATTTTGATTATCATAATACGCTTGTAGGTTTGGATAATAATAATATCTAATGATGCAATTATTATTTAAGTTTCTAGCCATTACACATTTACTACTTTGTGCATTAATTATATTTGAAGAAAACATAATTAATAATATCAATGTTAATCTAATATTTTTCATAATCATAATTTTAGAAATTAAACATTCGATTTATGATAGAACAAAGTTAATTTATTTTAAACTAAAAAAAACGATAAAATTCACAATAAAATCGATAAAATACATAAAAATACTTAAAAAGTAATATTATATTTACAAATACAGCAAATTTAATTGTAGGATATTACTAGCAAAGATAGTAAAAATATGATTAAGATAAAGTAATTTGTAATATATTGATAATGAGGATATTTAAAAAAAGATTTTAAAAAGGGTAATAAAATATGTTTGTGAATAAATTTTACAAGACTATTTAATTATCAATTACATTGATTAAAAGACATTTATTAGTCAGTAAAGTCGTCTTGTTGTTCATGTTCATTTTTAATGATTGAAATTCCTTTTTGCAACAATAAGTTATTTGGATAAGTTATTTTTTCATTATTTATTGTTTTTATATCAACATGAAAGGCATTTATATCTTCTATTTCACCTTCAATTGGAAAATCTTTATCATGTATTTTGATTGTATCTCCAATTTTAAATGGAAAAAAGAAGAATAAAATAATTCCTGATGTAATATTGCTCAAAATTGACCATTGAGCAAACATTGCAACACCGACAATTGTGGCCACAGATGAGATTGTAAATAAAATATCTTTTTTTTCAACTCCCCAAATAATAGTTAGGGCAATAAAAAATAAAATGTTGAGTAATAAATAAATATACTTAATAACCAGATTTGTTCTTTGCTCAATAATATAACTTGTTCGAGCATATTTTCTAATCAGTTTTGCAGTAATAATTCTCAGTAATAGATATACAATCAATACGATAATTGATGCTATTACTTCTGCGGTAAATGATGAAAAAAAATCCATTATAAATTATCTAAGTATTTAAAAACTAAATCGGTAGGCAATCCAACGACATTTGTATAAGAACCTTCAATTTTTGAAATAGCCGTTAAACCTATCCAATCTTGAATTCCGTATGCACCAGCTTTGTCAAAAGGTTTATATTCGTTTAAATAGTGATGAATTTGCTCTTTAGTCAACGAATTAAAAGTAACTTTTGTTTTGCTGTTTAGAATGTCTTCATTTTTTGTAGTTTTAAAGCAAACGGATGTTATTACTTCATGTGTTTTTCCAGACATTGATAGTAACATTTCAACCGCATCATCAAAATCTTTTGGTTTTCCTAGAGCTTTACCATCGAGCCAAACAATGGTATCACTAGTGATTAATAAATCATTATCTATTAAGTCATTAGTAAATGCTTCAGCTTTCAATTTTGCCAAATAGTTGGTGATTTCTTCTGCCAATAAACCTTCAGGAAAAACCTCTTCGATTTCTTTAATTCTTATTTCAAAATCAATACCAAGTTCTTTAAAAAACTGCTGTCTTCTAGGCGAACCAGAAGCTAGAATAACATGATATTTTTTGAGCTTATCCTTTAGCATTGTAGAAAATATTGTAATTAATTACCAGAACAAAAAGAATTCCTAAGAAAATTACAAGTTTTAATATTTTACTCATTAGACGAAATTCTTTTTGACTTTTTGCATTCCAAATTTTTATCGAAAAAAACACTAAAGGAGCAATTAATGCTATCAATCCATAGACGGTTGCAAAATACAACCCATTATCCATCAAATTTTTATTGATGTACCAAAATAATATACAAACAATGATTAAACCAACTATTGCCGAAATTTTAGCTGTTCTTTCAGTGCCAATTAATATGGGCAAAGTGTTCATGCCTTGATTGTAATCGCCATTAATATCTTCAATATCTTTTACAATTTCTCTCAAAAAGTTAACCAAAAAGGCAAACATTGCATAATCAAACAAAATTGATAGAAGAGTTTTCATCAAAATTTCATTTTCAGAATAAATAGCTGGAATGATATCAAACATTCCAATAATCAAAACACTAAAAGCCGTCAGTAACGCAATGATTAAATTTCCAACAACAGCGATTTTTTTCCAACTTGTTGCATATAAATACAAAAGCATTGATGAGATAATAAAAATGCCTAAAAAACTGGTTTTCATTACTTTATTGGATAAATAAAAACCAATGATTAGTGCAACAATATTCAAACCAATGAAAATATTGAAACCCATTTCCTCAGAAATGATTTTCCCAATCTGATTTTTTCCTGGTTTATTGATATGATCGGTTTCTACATCATACACATCGTTAATTACATAACCCGCTGCAGCAATTAATACTGTTGCTAAAACAAGTAGTGCAAACATCCAATCGTTGAGTGCCAAACCTACATTTTGAAGTTTTAAAAATCCATACCTAATGATGTATTGCATGACTGCAATCATTATCAGGTTTTGTACTCTAAATAGTTTTAAATAATTCATTATCATTAGTCGTGTTTTCCGTTATAATACATGTGCCATTTTCCCTGTGCTTTCATCACTTGTTCTATTACTTCACGAACAGCACCTTTTCCGCCATTTTTGTGGGAAATATATTTTGAAATGGCTTTGATTTCTGGAGAAGCATCTTGTGGACAAGTTGGTAAACCCACAAGTTTCATCACATGATAATCTGGAATATCATCTCCCATGTAAAGCACATGTTCAGGGTTTATGTTGTATAATTCTATGTATTCTTTAAAAGTTTCTACTTTATCAGGACTTGCAAGATGAATATCGGTTATCCCAAGATTTCTCAATCTGATGCGAACACCTTCATTATTTCCTCCAGATATTATGCATACGTTGTAACCGCTTTCTATTGCTGCTTTCATTGCAAATCCATCGCGAATATTCATTATTCGGAGCATTTCACCAGTTGGTGTTACATGAACGGTGCTATCGGTTAAAACACCATCTACATCAAAAATGAAAGTAGTGATCTGGTTTAAAATTTCTTTATAGCTTTTAGCCATGATTTATAATTGATTGTGTTAACAGTTTATATATTTCTTTTTGATTTTCGTTAGTCAATGAATTCAAATGTTCTTCAATTGTTTTGGTATCATTCCTCTTTGCTGGACCAGTTTGAGCTTGTGATGGCGATAAAAAATTAATTTTATTAGCAGTTTCCTCAATTAGAGGTTTCAGTATTTCGAAAGGAACATATTTTTCGACACAAATATCATTTCCAATTTTATACAAATGATTGACAAAATTGCAAACAAAAACTGCTGCTACATGCAATGATTTTCGTTGTTCTGATGAAATAGTGTAAGTGTTTTTAACGACTTTTGAAGCTAATTCATGAAGCGTTTCTAAATCTTTATCGTTTGTGGCTTCAATGCAAATAGGCACTTGACTAAATTTAATTTTTGTCTCTTTTGAAAAAGTTTGCAATGGATAGAAAACACCTCGATGATTTTTTTTATCCAAAATATCTATTGGCATCGAACCAGATGTATGAACAACAAGTCTGTTTTCAAAAGGTAGTTTTGATGAAATTTCTGCTATTGCATTATCAGAAACAGCAATTATGTAAACATCTGCTTGAGCAAGATTAGACAAATCGTGAGTAATTTTTGAAACCGGCAAACAATCAGGAAATAGGGAAGTTTTTCGGGAATAAACCTGAACCAAATCTATTGATTTGTTTTCGCAAAATGCCAAAATCAAATGATTAGCAACATTTCCAGAACCAATGACAACTACTGAAATCATTTGACAAAATTAGGAAATTTAACCCAAATAGAAGAATCAATTTCCAGAACGAGTAACTTCGATAAAATGATTGGTCAAGACTTTTGAACCTTTTAAAGAGACATGATCACCATCAAAAATATAGCAATCTTCACTGAGTTTCATATCACTGAAATCCAATACTTTTAATTTGTTTTCTTTACAAAAATCGGTGTAGAAATCTATGTATTCTTTTGGAATTTTTGATTTGTAAATTGGATGCAAAGGTGAATTTATCATCTCAATTTCAACATTGTTTTTTTTACATATTTCAATAATTTTTTTTAGATAATATATATTTTTTTTAGAAAAAGAAATGATTTTATTATTGTTATAAAAATGTTGGCAAATTCTTTTGTTAATAGATTTTAAATCAGCTGTACTGTTTTTAAATTTATTTTGATACAGCCCAATAAATTCAAGTTTTTCTGTTTTGTGTAAATTGGTGTTTATCAATTCTTTTACTAGGTTTTTCAAAAGAGTATTTCTATTTTCTTCAACACTTTTAAGCATGTTAAATTGCTCTTTTTTGGGTAACAGAAAAAAATATTTTGAACCAACAAATGCTGTCTTTTCGCCAATAGTAAACTCATCGCTATAAGCAGATAAATTGTGATAACTAAAGCCTAAATAGATTTTTTTTAACTGTTGTTTGTTTCTAAGTAGCAATTTTATTTTGTAGTAAGAGTGAAGGTATTGTTCTGCTGATAAACCATGATTTTTGCTGTTTGGAACCAATTTATCATCTATTGCTTTTTGAATATGTGAGTCGCCAATAAAACAAATAGAAACATTTTTTTCTGGTTGATATCCATTCACTTTTTTGACAGCAATAACATAACCAACAAGCAATAAAACAAGTGGAAATGCAAAAAACAAAATCAGTTTTATGATAAATCGTTTCATCAAAATTGAAAATAAATGAATTGTTGTTCTTTTTGTCCATACCAGAATATGCAGAAGATTATTGCGTAATAGAATGCATATCTGATAGGTTTTTTCCACTTGAAAGTTATTTTTTCAAGCGCATAATTGTTTTCTCTACCTAGCCATTCAATAATCAGCATGAGTAGAATAAAAAGTATTGTCGTTTTGGCTCTTCCCATTTTTGGAAATTTTGGGATTTCGAAAAGTGAAGATGAAAATATTTTTGAGATATAATCAAAAGCATCTGTTAAGCTTTCTGCTCTAAAAAATATCCAAGCAAACACGGTTAGAGCAAAAGTCAACAGGATTGAAAAAGCTTCTTTTGATGAAGGTAAAACGTTTCCTTTTGCAACTATTTCTAGGTTGTGTCTGTTCTTGTTTGAAAAAAGTAATGGTAAAAAATAAATAGCATTGAGTAATCCCCAAATTATGAATGTCCAATTGGCTCCATGCCAAAAACCACTAACAATAAAGATTATGAATGTATTACGCACTTTCATCCAAGTATTTCCCTTGCTTCCGCCAAGCGGAATATATAAATAATCTTTGAACCAAGAGGACAATGAAATGTGCCATCTTCTCCAGAACTCGGCTATATCTCTTGAAAAATATGGAAAGGAAAAGTTTTGCAATAGTTCTATTCCAAATAGTTTTGATGTGCCAAGCGCAATATCAGAATATCCAGAAAAGTCTCCATAAATTTGAAATGCAAAAAAGATTGCTCCGAGAAATAATCCACTTCCAGAGAAATTATCTGGATTTTCAAACATCATATTCGCATATTGTGCGCAATTATCGGCGATCACTATTTTCTTGAATAATCCCCAAAGTATCTGTCTTAAACCATCTGTAGCTTGATAGTAATCGAAATTTCTTTTTCTTTTAATTTGAGGTAATAAATGTGTAGCTCTTTCAATTGGACCAGCAACAAGCAGTGGAAAGTAGCTAACAAAAACGGCGTAGGTTATGAAATTTTTTTCTGGTTCAATTCTGTTTTTATAAATATCAACCACATAGGATAATCCATGAAAAGTGTAAAAGGAAATACCAACTGGAAGAATTACATTTATCAAAGCTGGATGAACTTCAAAACCCAATCCTAATAAAGCTTCGGCAAATGAACTAGCAAAAAAATTATAATATTTGAATACACCTAAAAATCCTAAATTGATAATTATACTTGTCCAAAACCAAAACTTTCTGGATTTCGTAGAATTGGAATTACTCATTTTTAAACCAGTATAATAATCAAGCAAAGTGGAAAAAATAAGTAAAAACAAAAACCTCCAATCCCAACACGAATAAAAGTAATAGCTAGATAACAGTAATAAGGTATTTTGTGCTTTCAAGTTTTTTGACACAACAAACCAATACAGAATAAAAACTATTGGCACAAAGATGGCAAAACTTAAAGAGTTGAAAAGCATTTGTTTGTTATTATTTTTCGAAATAAAGACTATTATTTCAAAAAACAAAATATTGGTTTCAAATTATGTCACAAATCACAATGACAATAAGAATTCTAATGTGTCAACACCATCAGCATAGTCCCAAAGTTCAGGTTGTTGAGTTTTTCCAAATGGAATTGAATTTTCAATCAATCCATTAGAAACAACACACTGGATTTTTTCTGCATCCGATAGAAGTTTGTTTTTTACAACATCAATGGTTTCGTAATACTCATAAAAAACAGATGAAATAGGAGATGAGTAACTTTCATCTTCTTTGATGGTTAGAAAACCATTATCCAATAATTTATATAAACTCATCAAGAAAACAGCCTTGTTGTAGTCATAATTGTTAGCATATTTTTCATACTCAATAATATCTTTGTGAGTATAAATAGCATTGAAAAACGCATCAAAATTATACCCATTTGGAACAAAAAGTTTGGATACGTTTCTGCATCCTAATCCAAAATACCTAAAAATATCTTCGCCTAGTAATTCGAGTTCTTCTTTGGTTTCATTTCCAGATAAAACCGCAACAGAATTTCTGTTTTTTCTAATGATGCTTGGTTTGTCTTTAAAATAATACTCAAAATATCGGGCAGTGTTGTTACTTCCTGTGGCAATAACGGTATCAAAGTTTTCGAGTTTTTTATCGGTAAATTCAATAAAATCATTCAACCTTTCATCGATACTAACAAGGTATTTGGCCAAAAAAGGCAAAAGTTTTTGATCATTTGAAGAAAGTTTGACCAACGCTTTATTTCCAGAAATGATAACCGAAATAAAATCATGAAATCCAACCAAAGGAATATTTCCTGCTAGAATTAAAGCAATTGTTTTAGGTTTTTTTTCTGTGAAATCATAACGCGACAACCATTCGTCAAGATTTGATTTTGTCAATGCTTTTGCCCAAGATTGAACAGCATAGTATACTTGTTCTGCTGTGAACCAACCATTGTAGTGAACTGAATTTTCAATTAAATTTTTGAAATCATCAAAGAACAAATCGTTGTGAGAAACGTCATTTTTTTTTGTAGAATTATCCTCAGAAAATTGACTTAAAAACTTCCCGAGTTCAACAAAGCACTTTTTTTTATCGATTTGTAACATTTGTAACTTGCTTATGAATGGTTTTGATTGTAATTTTGCACAAAATTAAATAAAATTTACGCTATGGCGATTATTATAACTGATGAATGTATTAACTGTGGAGCTTGTGAACCAGAATGTCCAAACACTGCAATCTATGAAGGTGCTGATAATTGGAGATACAAGGATGGAACAAAACTAAGAGGTAAAATAGTTTTACCCGATGGAACAGAAGTTAACGCTGATGCTGCTCAAACTCCTATTTCAGATGATTTGTATTATATAGTTCCAAGTAAATGTACAGAATGTAAAGGTTTTCACGAAGAACCTCAATGTGCAGCTGTTTGTCCTGTTGATTGCTGTGTTCCTGATGATAATCATGTTGAAAGCGAAGAAACTCTTTTGAATAGACAAGCATTCTTGCACAACGAATAGATATTTCTACACTATAAGTTTATGGTGAAAAATCCCTGTCAGAATTTTTGGCAGGGATTTTTTTGCATTTATACTTCTTAAAAAAATAAAATTTTGCTATATATTTGTTGGAAACGCTTTTTTGAATGAAAAGAATATTTGTTTTTCTTATATTTCTTATATCCTGTTTAGTTTACTCGCAAACTACAGAAAAGACGTTATTGATTAGAGATGCAAATACAAATTTGCCAATAGAAGATGTTGTTGTATTTATTGCAAAAACAAAACAATCCTTTGTGAGCAACAAAGAAGGTGAGGTGCTATTGTCGCTAAAATCTCCATCAACAATTCAGATTACTCATTTTGCTTATCAATCAGAAACTGTTCGTTCTATTTCGTTAAAAGAAGGTAAAAACACCATTCTTCTCAAACCGAATATTAATGACCTTGACGATATAGTCATCACGAAACAACATCCACAAAAAATTCTAAAATCTCTGATTGAAAATTCTATAAAAAAATTGACAATTCCTGCTCGACTTAAGGTCTATTCAAGAGAGTTTTTCAAATTGAATGGTAGTTACTCTTATTTTAATGATGGATTGATTAATTTTCAATTGACTGGACAACCTAAAAAGATTAAAACAGATATTTTAGTCGAGCAAAATAGATTTTATGGTTTGATGGGAGATGAAAATCTAGAAGATGTTTTAGGGTATAATCTCAATAATATTATGGGAAATTATTATGAGTTTAAATACCTCAATCCTTTGCTCGAAAAATCAGCTCTGAAAGATTATGATTTCTTAATTAAGTCCAGCGCAAAAAACAGTCAAAATTATATTATGACAGCAAAACCTGTGGATGATGTAAAAGATGTATTAGATGAATTCACAATTGTTTATGATTACAAACATAAAGTAATTATTGAAGCTAGTTCAAACTTATCTCAAGCGACAATTCTACGAAATGATTTTAAAACTTTTAATGGTAAAAAAACATACAAATCCAATTTTAAAACCATTTATAAATTGCTTGACAATGATTACTATTTAATCAGTTCAAAAGAAGAAATTGGTTTTGAAAAAACAAATAAAGGAAAGGTAAAAGACATTCAGGTTACAAATTATCTAATCACATCCAACTTCAGTAAAAAAGGTTATACATTCAAAGCTGAAGACATTTATAAAGACAAAACTTTGTACAACAAAAAAAACAATATTCTTTCCAATTACTGGGAAGTTTCTGGACTTGTTTCTACTGATGAAGAAGAAAAAATTATATTAAGTCTTCAGGATAAGTAAAGTGTTTTTAAACTTGTTTTTTTGGACTATATTTGCACACTTTTAAAATTAAATCTAAATGAAAGCAGGTATAGTAGGATTGCCAAATGTAGGGAAATCAACTCTTTTTAATTGTTTATCAAATGCTAAAGCGCAAAGTGCTAACTTTCCGTTTTGTACTATCGAACCGAATATTGGTGTTGTAAATGTACCTGATCCACGTATAAATAAACTCGAAGAATTAGTAAAACCAGAACGTGTTCAAATGGCAACTGTTGATATTGTTGACATAGCAGGTTTGGTAAAAGGGGCAAGCAAAGGTGAAGGTTTAGGAAACCAATTCTTAGGAAATATTAGAGAATGTAACGCAATTATTCACGTTTTACGTTGTTTTGATAACGACAATATTGTTCACGTTGATGGAAGCGTAAACCCAATCCGCGATAAAGAAACCATCGATATCGAGTTGCAATTAAAAGATTTAGAAACGGTAGAAAAACGCTTAGAAAAAGTAAATCGTGCTGCAAAAACAGGTAACAAAGAAGCTCAAGTGGAACAAGCTTTACTTAACAGGATTAAAGATGCTTTATTGCAAGCCAAATCAGCTCGTACTGTAATTCCACAAAATCAAGACGAAGAAGTTTTGATGGAAGAATTTCAACTAATTACTACAAAACCAGTTTTATATGTTTGTAACGTAGATGAAGGTTCGGCAGCAACTGGAAACCAATATGTAGAACAAGTTCGCGAATTGGTAAAAGATGAACAAGCCGAAGTAATCGTTCTCGCTGTTGGTACAGAAGCCGACATCACTGAATTGGAAACTTATGAAGAACGTCAAATGTTCTTAGAGGATTTAGGTTTAGACGAACCAGGAGTTTCAAAATTAATCCGTGCTGCTTATAAACTTTTGAAGTTACAAACTTATTTTACAGCTGGTGTTAAAGAAGTTCGCGCTTGGACAATAAAAGTTGGCGATACTGCACCAAAAGCTGCCGGAGTAATCCATACCGATTTTGAAAAAGGTTTCATCCGTGCCGAAGTAATTGCTTACGAAGATTATGTGAATTATGGTTCAGAAGCCAAAGTAAAAGAAGCTGGAAAACTGCGTGTAGAAGGAAAAGAATACATTGTGAAAGATGGCGATGTGATGCATTTTAGATTTAATGTTTAGTGGCATGAAGAAAATAATTGCAATAGTATTTTTCGGCTCTATTAGCTTAAATTCTATGGCGCAAAGTAATTTTTCATTTGGCATAAATGCTGGAGCAACTTATTCTTCATTTAGAGGAAATCCACAAATTGAAGCATTTAATGCAGGAGTTGACTTTTTGGTCGGGATTTCATTGGAGTATAAGCTAAAAGAAAGACTTTCTTTGATAGCAAACATAAATTATGATAGAAAGACAGCATCACAATCATTATATACTGAAATAATTGAAAATCCTGATGATCCAGGTTTTTATGGAGACATGAAAATAAAATTTAAAAATCAATTTATTTCAATGCCTGTAATGGCAAAATATAAGTTTGGTTCAGATAATAGTTTTTATTTAAATGGAGGTTTATTGATTAGTTACATGCTTAAATCTCAATTGTGGAACGATTATGATGATGTGAATACAGATTTTACAGATAATTACAAAAAGCTTGATTTTGGGTTGGTTTTTGGGCTTGGTAAATCATTCGAACTTAAAAACAACAATAAAATATCAGTTGAATTAAGAGAAAACTTAGGTTTGAACAATATAAGTAATGTTGCAATAGCTGACAATGGCTCAATAAGAACAAACTCACTAAATTTGATTTGTAATTACTCTTTTGATTTTTAACAAATAAAAGTATATTAAAATTGAATGGATGTAATTATTTTTTTTATCAAAGAAACTTGTCCCAAATGATAGTAACTATGCTCAATAACACCTTCAATATTTCGTAAATAATTTCCATATTTTACATCAACAAAAGGTTTATACAAGTCTTCATCAGATAATTTTTCAACTTCATGAATAAATTTCTCTGAATTTGATATGAACTCAAAAACCAAATTTTTCCATTCACTTTCTGATTTGATTTCTGGCATATCAAAGCTATATTTATCCCTTATTTCGAGTTCTCCACCATAAAAAACATTCAAGAGACCTGAGAGATAGTAATTAATATGAAACGTTAACAATGCAATTGTATTAAGATTTTCATATTTCTCATTAGCTTGTTGCCAAGTTACGCTTTCAATTTGCTCCTTAAAATTAGTGTTAGCAATCCACTTTCCGTCGAGTAAAACTTCTCTAATCCTATTAGCAATGAATTTACTTTGGTTCATTTTTGATATAATTATTCTCAAAAATAATAAATTTTTATCGTCATTTCATTACTCTTTTCTCTTTAATATTCACTCAACTTTGTACTTCGTATCTCAAAAATCCTACTTAAAAATGTCAATATCATTCTTAATAACTTTGATAAATATCATTTCAAAAAAAGGTGCAATTCCATTATATTAGCGGAATAACATTCGATTTTTAAATGGCAGAACTTACTCAATACAACGAAGATAATATTCGTTCACTCGACTGGAAAGAACACATCCGAATGCGTCCCGGAATGTACATCGGGAAACTTGGCGACGGTTCTTCACCCGATGATGGTATTTACATTCTTCTGAAAGAAGTAATCGACAACTGTATCGATGAATTCGTCATGGGTGCAGGAAAAGTTATCGAGGTAACTATCAAAGATAAAATGGTTACTGTTCGTGATTATGGTCGTGGAATTCCGCTAGGAAAAGTGGTTGATGTAGTTTCCAAAATGAATACTGGAGGAAAATATGACTCCAAAGCCTTTAAAAAATCTGTTGGATTAAATGGAGTTGGTACCAAAGCTGTTAACGCTTTGTCAAATTTTTTCAGGGTAGAAAGTGTTCGAGATAACCAACAAAAAGCTGCCGAGTTTTCCGCTGGAAATCTTACTCTCGAAGAAGATGTTACTGAAACAACCAAACGAAAAGGAACCAAAGTTTCTTTCGTGGCCGATGAAACTATTTTCAAAAATTACAAATACCGAAATGAGTATATCATTCGTATGCTCAAAAATTACTGTTACTTAAATCGTGGCTTGACGATTTATTACAACGGTGAAAAATACGTTTCGGAGTTTGGTTTAAAAGATTTATTGGAAGAAACCATCACCGAAGAAGACATGCAATATCCAATCATTCATCTGGAAGGTGATGATATCGAAATTGCTTTGACACACAGTAAATCCCAATATTCTGAAGAATACCATTCTTTCGTCAACGGACAGAACACGACGCAAGGTGGAACGCATTTGGGTGCTTTTCGTGAAGCAATTGTAAAAACGATTAAAGAGTTTTACAACAAACCTTTTGAAGCTTCGGATATTCGTAAGTCGATTGTTTCGGCAATTTCGGTAAAAGTGGAAGAACCGGTTTTTGAAAGTCAAACGAAAACCAAATTAGGTTCAACCGATATTGGTCCGAATGGTCCAACAGTTCGAACATTTGTAAATGATTTTATCAAAACCAAACTTGATAATTTTTTACATAAAAATCCAGAAACAGCCGATTTATTACTCCGTAAAATTCTTCAAGCAGAACGCGAACGTAAAGAACTTTCTGGAATTAGAAAATTAGCTAAAGAAAGAGCAAAAAAGGCAAGTTTCACAACAAAAAATTACGCGATTGCCGTGTGCATCTAACCGATAGTAAAAATCCACGAAGTCTTGAAAGCACACTTTTCATTACCGAAGGTGATTCAGCATCGGGTTCAATTACCAAAAGTCGTGATGTAAATACACAAGCTGTTTTCAGTTTACGTGGAAAACCACTGAATTCCTATGGAATGACAAAGAAAATTGTGTATGAAAATGAAGAGTTCAACTTGCTTCAAGCAGCATTGGACATCGAAGAAGATATGGGCGATTTGCGTTATAACAATATAGTAATTGCAACTGATGCCGATGTCGATGGTATGCACATTCGCTTGTTGTTGATTACGTTTTTCTTGCAGTTTTTCCCAGAATTAATCAAAGACGGACATTTATACATTTTGCAAACACCATTATTCCGTGTGCGAAATAAAAAAGAAACGATTTATTGCTACAGCGAACAAGAACGTGTTGATGCTATCGAAAAATTAAAACCAAAACCCGAAATCACTCGATTTAAAGGTTTAGGAGAAATTTCACCCGATGAGTTCAAGCATTTTATTGGCGAAAGCATCCGATTGGATCCAGTAATGTTAGACAAAGCTACAAGTATTGAAACCTTACTGGAATTTTATATGGGTAAAAATACACCCGACCGACAAGATTTTATTATCAATAATTTGAAAGTGGAATTGGATGTGGTTGAGAAGTCGTAGCACGAAGTTTCACAATGTTTAGCACAAAGTCACACAAAATAATTTTTTAAAACTTAGTGGAACTTAGTGAAAATCTTTGAGTAACATTGTGCTATAAAACAAACAATTATGACAGAAGAGAATGAAATTAGCCGAATAATTTTAGATTGTGCATATAAAGTTCATACGAAATTAGGTTCAGGATTGTTGGAAAAAGTATATAGGGAATGTTTGGCTTATGAATTGACAAAATGCGGATTAGATGTTCAACAAGAAAAAGCCTTTCCAGTTATTTATGAAGACATAAAAATGGATTGCGGTTACAGAGTTGATATTATTGTAAATAATAAAGTAATTATTGAATTAAAAGTAGTTGAAGATTTTACAGTAGAACATACAGCTCAATGTTTGACCTATATGCGACTTTCAGAATGTAAATTGGGATTACTTTTAAATTTTTATAAAAAATCATTAAAAGACGGAATAAAAAGATTAATACTATAACATTGTGAAACTTTGTTAAAACATTGAGTAACATAGTGCTACAAAAAACATGAAAGACGAAGAAGAAGATAACATCATTCCAAGCGACGACGAGAATAACGAGCCGTTGGAAAATAATAATGAAAATGATTTTGATGAAGAAGTACGACTTTCTTCAGGAAGTCATTTCTATGAAAACGACGAAAACCCAGAAGATACCATTACCAAAGTTACAGGAATGTACAAAGATTGGTTTTTGGACTATGCTTCCTATGTAATTCTAGAACGTGCTGTTCCAGCGATTGAAGATGGTTTTAAACCCGTTCAACGTCGTATTATGCATTCCATGAAAGAGTTGGATGATGGTCGTTATAACAAAGTGGCAAACATCGTTGGGCATACTATGCAGTATCATCCGCATGGAGATGCCAGTATTGGTGATGCTATGGTGCAAATTGGCCAAAAAGATTTGCTCATCGATATGCAAGGAAACTGGGGAAATATCCTCACTGGTGATGGTGCTGCAGCTCCAAGATATATAGAAGCACGAATTTCTAAACTTGGGCATGATATTCTGTACTCGCCAAAAATCACAGAATGGCAATTGTCTTATGATGGTCGTAGAAATGAACCGGTTAATCTTCCTGTTAAGTTTCCGTTGTTATTAGCTCAAGGTGCCGAAGGAATTGCTGTTGGATTATCAACCAAAGTTTTACCACACAATTTCAATGAACTGATAGATTGTTCCATTAAAGTTTTAAAAGGAAAGTCATTCACGTTGTATCCTGATTTTCCAACAGCAGGAATTGCTGATATTTCCAATTATAATGATGGAATGCGTGGCGGACGAGTTCGTGTACGTGCCAAAATCAATCAGTTGGACAAACAAACGTTGGTAATAACCCAAATTCCTTTTTCAACCAATACTTCAACTCTTATTGATAGTATATTGAAAGCCAATGAAAAAGGAAAAATTAAGATAAAAAAAATTGAAGACAATACAGCTGCCGAAGTAGAAATATTAATTCATCTTCCGCCAGGTGTTTCTCCCGATAAAACAATTGATGCGTTGTATGCTTTCACGGCTTGTGAAACATCAGTTGCGCCATTGGGTTGTGTGATTGAAGACCACAAACCAAGGTTTATTGGTGTTACAGATATGTTGAAAATATCTACACACAGAACTGTAGATTTGTTGAAACGTGAACTCGAAATTCAATTAGACGAACTCGAAAATAAATGGCATTTTTCTACCTTGGAAAAAATCTTCATTCGTGAAGAAATGTACATCGATTTCAAATTGTATTCTGATAGAGAGTCGCTTTATCAGTATATGTACAAACGATTTGAACCTTTTACAAATTTGTTGGTGAGAGAAATCAATGACGATGATTTGCAAAAACTTACTCAAATTCCAATGATACGTATTACTCGTTTCGACTCGGATAAAGCGGATGATGCTATTGCAAAATTGGAAGCCGAAATGGAACAAGTAAAATATGATTTAGACCATATTATAGATTTTGCAATTAATTATTTTCAAACCTTAAAAGATAAGTATGGTAAAGGTCGTGAGCGACTAACCGAGTTGCGAAACTTTGATAATATTGAAGCTACAAAAGTAGTTTTGAGAAACACAAAGCTATACGTAAATAGGGAAGAAGGTTTCTTTGGAACTGGTTTGAAAAAAGATGAATATGTTGCCGATTGTTCTGATATTGATGATGTTATTGTTTTCTTGCGCGATGGGAAAATGATGGTTTCTAAAGTTGATGACAAAAAATTTGTTGGAAAAGACATCATTCACATTGCGGTTTTTGATAAAAACGATAAGCGAACGATTTATAACATGATTTATCGTGATGGAAAAAACGGTTCAGCTTTTATCAAACGTTTCAATGTTTCGGGTATAACTCGTGATAAATTCTATGATTTAACACAAGAAAAAGCTGGAAGTCAAGTACTTTATTTTTCAGCTAATCCAAATGGAGAAGCAGAAACAGTTACTGTTTTACTTAGACAAGTTGGAAGCGTCAAAAAACTAAAATGGGATTTAGACTTTTCAGATATTGCTATAAAAGGTAGAGCAAGTCGCGGAAATACAGTGACAAAATATCCTATCAAGAAAATTGAGTTGAAAGAGAAAGGAATTTCTACTTTACGTCCAAGAAAAGTTTGGTTTGACGATACTGTTCAACGATTGAATGTAGATGGAAGAGGTGAACTACTAGGCGAATTTAGACCAAATGACAGGTTGTTGATTATCAATCAGTCAGGTAAGTTGAAAACCATTATTCCAGAATTGACTACTCATTTTGATGAAGATATGATAGTGCTCGAAAAATGGAATCCTAAAAAACCTATTTCATGTATCTATTACGATGGTGAAAAAGAACGCTATTTTGTCAAACGTTTCTTGGTAGAAAACGAAAATAAAGAAGAAATATTTATTTCAGAACATGAAAAATCTCAATTAGAAATTGTTTCTACTGATTGGCGACCAATGGCTGAGATTGTTTTTGCAAAGGTAAAAGGTGTTCAAAAAGAAAGTCAAACGATTGATTTGGAACAATTTATCGCTGTGAAAGGGATTAAAGCATTGGGTAATCAATTGACAACAGATAAATTAAAACAAGTAAATCTTTTGGAACCATTACCTTTCGACGAACCAGAGGAAGAAGAACCAGAACAAACGGAAGCTTCTAATGAAGTTAATGTTTCAGATAATATCCAAACCGAAACCGATGATGATGGACAAATAACTTTATCATTAGAATAGAACCAAACCTGCAAGAATTTATAAATATTGCAGGTTTTTCTTTTCAATTGATTTATATCATTTTTAATTGCAAACAACACAATTAACTTTACTTCAAATTATTAAAACTAATGTCAACATTTCCATCTGATATTGAAATTGCACAAAGTGCCAACTTACAACACATCCGAAAAATTGCAGAAAAAATTAATATTACTGATGATGATTTGGAATATTACGGGAAATACAAAGCCAAACTACCTTTAGAATTACAATCTGATAATCCGAAAGGAAAATTGATATTGGTTTCAGCCATGTCACCAACAAGATATGGCGAAGGAAAAACAACCATGTCTATTGGACTTGCTGATGGATTGAATTACATTGGAAAAAATGCTATTGCTGTTCTTCGTGAACCATCGTTAGGTCCAGTTTTTGGTCTGAAAGGTGGTGCTGCTGGTGGCGGATTTTCTCAAGTTGTTCCAATGGAAGATATCAATTTACATTTCACAGGCGACTTTTCTGCTATTGAAAAAGCCAATAATTTGCTTTCGGCTGTTATAGATAATAACCTGCAAAACCCAACTCATTCTCTCAATTTAGATCCAAAATCTATTGCTTGGAAACGAGTGATGGATATGAACGATCGTTCACTAAGACAAATAATTATTGGAGTTGGCGCAAAAGCTAATGGTATGATGCGTGAAGATGGTTTCAATATAACTCCAGCTTCAGAAGTGATGGCAATATTGTGTTTATCAAAAGATTTGGAAGATTTAAAAGTTCGATTAGGTAAGATTTATGTTGGGAAAACCTTGGATGGAAAAGCCATTTTTGCTCGCGATTTGAAAGTTGTTGGTGCCATGGCTGTTTTGTTAAAAGATGCTCTGAAACCCAATTTGGTTCAAACGTTGGATGAAAATCCGGCTATTCTTCATGGCGGACCATTTGCTAGTATTGCACAAGGAACAAATACTGTTATAGCCACAAAAATGGGACTCTCACTGGGAGATTATGTGGTAACCGAAGCTGGTTTTGGAGCTGATTTAGGTGCTGAAAAATTCTTCCATATCAAATGTGGGCAAAGTGGATTAAAACCCGATGCCGTAGTTCTAGTTGCTACAATTCGTGCCATAAAACACCACGCTGGTTTAAGTGCCGAAGAATTTAAGAATGAAAATATTACAGCAGTAGAAAAAGGATTTTGTAACCTCGAAAAACATATTGAAAATATTCAGAAATTTGGCATAAATCCTGTGGTTTGTATCAATGCTTTTCCAGATGATACTCCAGCAGAATATGAGACCTTGAAGTCTTTGTGTTCCAATAAAGGAATTACTGCTATTGTCAGTACAGCTTTTGTTCATGGTGGAAAAGGCTCAGCTGAACTTGCTGAAAAAGTTTTAGAAGAAATCAATTCAGGTAAAGCAAACTATAAACCTTTGTATCAAAAAGAAGATACCATAGAACATAAAATTTTAACCATTTCCAAAGAAATTTATGGTGCAAATTCAGTTGAGTTTTCACCAAAATCAAAAGCACAACTAAAAATGATTAACGATTTAGGTTTTAATGAATTTTCTGTTTGCATGGCCAAAACACCAGCCAGTTTTTCTGATAATGAAAAACTCATTGGTCGACCAACAAATTTTGACATCACTGTTCGTGAATTTGAAATTGCTAGTGGAGCAGGATTTATAGTTCCTTTGCTTGGAGATGTTATGCGTATGCCAGGATTACCAGCAATTCCCAATGCTGAGCGAATTGATATAGATAAAAACGGAAAAATTAGCGGTTTGTCTTAAATAAAAATGCCTTGAAATAATCAAGGCATTTTGGTTTTAGAAAAATACAAGAATTAATTAGTGACATCAGTATCTTTCAGTTTATTGTCTATAATTTTATTGTTATGAAGTTTTACAGTTTTTCTATTTTTCTTCATTTTCATATTCAGGAATTCTACAAATAGAGAGAAGAAAATTGAGAAATATAAATATCCTTTTGGAATGCTATTAACTTCTACATCATTACCAAATCTAAAATGTGCCAAATGTGAGCCTTCAGCAAGTAGCATAACACCTATCAAAATCAAAAATGAAAGCCCAAGAATTTGAATAGTTGGGTGATCATTAACAAACTTAGAAACTGGTCCAGCAAAAATCATCATGATTACAATTGAAATAACTACCGATAAAATCATAATTTCCATAGCACCTTCATAACCAAAACCTCCTTGTGATGGATCTTTCATGCTTATCATACCTATTGCGGTTAGAATACTATCAAATGAAAATACTATATTCAGTAAAGCAATTTGAAGTACAGCTTGTCCTAAAGAGTTTGATGCTTTGCCTTGAGTGCTTTCTTCTTCGCCTTCCAATTTATGGTGAATTTCGGAAACAGATTTATATAAAAGAAACAATCCACCACCAAAGATTATTAAACTTTGACCTGTAAAATGAGCTTCAAAAAAACTCAAATTTACATGATAAATAACATCTTGAAGACCAAGTACCCAACTGATACCAAATAACAAAACAATTCTAAATACCATGGCTAATAATAATCCTATTCGTCTTGCTTTGGGTTGGTCTTTTTGTTCAAGTTTACCAGAAACAATCGATAGAAAGACAATATTATCAATACCAAGTATTATTTCTAAAAAAGTCAATGTTAGTAATGCCATCAAAGCATTTGGGGTAAAAATTATTTCCATATCTATAAATTAAATTCTTATGTTAAACGTTGTTAATTCAATTTTGTTACAGTTCCACGTTGTTTTTTTTCATCGCCTACAAAACCATATTCAAAAGTATATGTGTTATCCTTTGTGAACAAAATTTTCATAGAAATAGCTTTTTTTTCAGTCATGTTTTTTGGGTGCAATTTTTGTAAAATAAATTCACAGTCATTTACCCATCGAACAGATGCCGTATCTGTTTTACCATTATAAGTTTCTATTTGCAAATCTGTTGTTCTAGTGAAGACAGAAGTTTGTTTTTTACCATCAATTTCTTGTGTGAACTCAAATTTACCAGTTTTAAAATCAGTACATTTTCGTTCCTGTTGATAACAAGAAATTACTAAAAAGTAGAATAGGAGTAGAGTGGTTTTTTTCATTTTTATTTGAAGCTATTTCCAGCTTTTCGTTTCAATCTCTTCGAGGATTTCCACTTCAATCTGAGCTATTTTAATCTATTCAATTCATCGTCTGTAAAATTCTTAATGCTTTTATCTTTTGAAAATTTTTCAGCGTTATAACTATTCGATTTATTTTTTGGAATAGAAAGTGAATTCCATTCGGTTTTTTTGAGCATTTTGGCATAAAATACAATTTGACCAATATGATACGGATAATGTGCCAACTGACGATTGATGGCTTCCATTACGGTATGACCTTCGTTCCTAATGTAGATAATGGTTGATAAATCTTTATCTACCAATGGATTTAATGCATTAAATAAACAATCCCATCCTTTTTGCCAATATATGAGCAAATCTTCTTTGGTATTAATTTTTTCATCAAATTCGCTATCACGATTACGCCATTCTTTTTCTCCATCTGTAGTGAGAAAATCTGTCCAGCGTGATAGCATATTTCCAGCAAGGTGTTGAATGATTATTGCAATAGAATTTGTGTCTTCATTTACGGAGACAAAAAGTTGCTCTGGTTCCAGTTGTTCAATAGCTTTTTCGCCTAGTGTTTTATAATATAAAAATTGCTTTTTGCAACTTTCGAGATAAGTATTATTTGTTTCCATCAAAAAGTGCATCAGTAATTGTTTTTATTCCTTTAAAAGCAAGATAGACAGATAATAAGCAAAAAATAATTCCAAAAGCTAGAACCAAATAATGCCAATTGGTTTGTTTATTCATAAAAGCATTATAAATGACGCTTGGTCCAATAAACATAAGAGGCAAAGCACCTGCGAGATATTTAACACCTTTTTGTAAAAGTTCTCTATTTGTTGGCATAATAATTTATTCTTTATAATTTTCAACCGCTTTTCTAACGCTTCCAAATTCTTTTAATAACTCTGAGGCTTTTTCATAATCTACTGGAATTTCACTCATAATCATCCTCACACCACGATCAACCAGTTTGTCGTTGCTCAATTGCATATCAACCATTTTGTTGCCTTTAACACGACCAAGTTGTATCATCGTTGCAGTTGAAATCATATTCAAAACCAATTTTTGAGCTGTTCCAGCTTTCATTCGTGAGCTTCCAGTAACGAATTCTGGTCCAACAACTACAACAACAGGAAATTGCGCCGTCAAAGCCAATGGACTTCCTTCATTGCAAGTAATACAACCTGTAACGATATTTTGCTCATTGCATTTTTCCAAACCACCAATAACATAAGGCGTTGTTCCAGATGCAGCAATTCCAATGACAACATCGTTTTCTCCAATGTTTTCATTTTGTAAATCAATCCAAGCTTGTTCACGATTGTCTTCGGCGTTTTCTACAGCGCGACGAATGGCTTTGTCACCGCCAGCGATAATTCCGTTGACTAAATCGAATGGAACACCAAATGTTGGCGGACATTCCGAAGCATCAACAATGCCTAATCTTCCTGAAGTTCCAGCACCAATATAGAATAATCTGCCGCCAAGTTTTAGTTTTTCGACTACTTTAGTAACTAAATTTTCGATTTGTGGTAACGCTTTTTCCACAGCAAGCGGAACCGTTTTATCTTCGTTATTAATATTCGTCAATAAATCGATAACCGACATGGTTTCTAAACTGTCGTAATGCGAAGATTGTTCTGTGGTTTTGGTGAAGTTCATTATTCAATTACAATTTTCAATAAAATTACACAAAAACAGCCAACAAAATTCCTAATATAATCATCGAAATTTTAGCAATATTAAATTTGTGTCCTTCGCTACTTTCAAAAATAATCGTGGACGAAATATGAAATAAAATCCCAATAACAATGGCTGTAATCTCGGTGTAATATTGCGTAATATATGGAACATTATCTGAAACAAAAGTTCCAAGTGGTGTCATGAAAGCAAAGGCAACCATGAAAAAGAATAAAGCAGTTTTGTTGAGTTCTGCATTTAGAAAAAATGTAGTTAGTATGATGGCAATAGGCAAGTGGTGAATGGCAATTCCATAAGCTAAATCATGATGGTGACCAACAGGAAATCCTTCAAGAAATGCATGAACGCATAAACTTATAAACAACAGCCAAGGCATGCTATTGATTTTGCCATGACCATGAACGTGACCATGTTCTGCGCCTTTGGAGAAAAACTCTAAAATAATTTGGAATAATATTCCAATCATGATGAACATTCCAATGTTTAACCTTCCAGCTTTTTGATGTGAATGATAAATTTCGGGTAGTAAATTCATTACGGTTATTGACAACAAAAACGAGCCGCTAAAAGCTAATAAAAGTTTCAAATTTGCTTTTGATTTTGGTTTAATTACTACTGCAATTAAATAGCCAAAAATAACTGATAATAAAGGAAGTATATAGTTCATTTTTTGTTAATTTGTGCATTTGGTTATTTGATAGTTTGGTTTAAGAATGTTATAACTAACCAAATCAACAAATCACCAAATAAACTACTTAAATATCATTATCAATCGTTCGCTTGTGTTCTTGTAATATTTTTTCAGCTTATAATCCCCAAAAATATCAAGAAGATATAAACCAACTTGGTCAAACATCCTTTGAAAATCTTCTAAAGTGAATGCTCTAACTTTTTCAACATAATGATGTTTTTTTCCATCATCTTCAAAGTCAATTTCTTTGATAATATAACCATCAAGAAAATATTTTTTAATGTAAAAAGTTATTCCTTCAACTTCTTTGACTTCATTTTCTACTAAATTCTCAATAACGTAATTAGAATTCATAAAATCAATTACTGCAAAACCATATTCTGATAAACTGTTTTTTATAGCAGTTAATGTTTTGATATCATCCTCTTCGTTTTCAAAGTAACCAAAACTGGTAAAAAGGTTGAAAATTGCATCAAATTTTTCTTCAAATGGTTCGCGCTTGTCATGAACAACGAAATGTAGCGTTTCATTTTCATTTTTCTTGGCTTCCGCAATACTATTTTCTGATAAATCAGCACCAATAACATTGTATCCTAGTTGATTTAAATAAATAGAATGGCGACCTTTTCCACAAGCCAAGTCTAGTACTTTTGCCTTTTCGGGAAGATTAAGGTATTGTGTCAAATTATCCATGAAAATTTGTGCTTCACGGTAATTTCTCTCTTTGTAAAGTATGTGATAATATTTTGTATCAAACCAAGATTCGTACCAACTCGATTGTTGATTATTGATTTGAGATTGGTGATTTGTCACTTCGACTGCGCTCAGTGTGACAATTTTTGGTTTCAAATTTTCTGATGCTGACATTAATTCTTTTCAAATGAATTCCGAACATGCAAATTTAGTGTATTTTTGCCGAAGTAATATCAAATTAAACTTTGATATTATTATTGATATTGAATTTGTTCATGGAAAATTTTAAGATGATTGCCAAAACATTTTTTGGCTTTGAAGAAATACTAGCAAAGGAATTGCAACAACTTGGAGCTCAAGATGTCACTATAGGTACAAGAGCTGTGAGTTTTAAAGGTGACAAAGGTTTTATGTACAAAGCCAATCTTTCTTTGCGCACAGCTTTAAAAATTTTAAAGCCAATTTATAATTTTAGAGCATTCAATGAACAAAGTTTGTACAAAGGAATTCAAGGTGTAGATTGGAGCAAGTACTTGAATGCCAATCAGACTTTTGTAATCGATACAACTATTCATTCGGATAATTTCAAGCATTCGCAATTTGTTTCTCAAAAAGCAAAAGATGCCATCGTTGATCAGTTTAGAGAAAAATTTGGACAACGACCAAGTGTAGAAAAAGATTTTCCAGATTTGAGAATTAATATTCATATCGATAGAGATCAATGTTCAGTTGCATTAGATACTTCTGGAGCTTCATTGCATCACAGAGGTTACAGAACAGCTACGAATATTGCTCCTGTAAATGAAGTTTTAGCAGCAGGAATGTTATTGTTATCGGGTTGGGATGGAAGTTCACATTTTCTTGATCCAATGTGTGGTAGTGGAACAATTTTGATTGAAGCTGGAATGATTGCTTGTAATATTCCAGCAAATATTAATCGTAAAGAGTTTGCATTTGAAAAATGGAATGATTGGGACAATGATTTATTTGACCAAATTATTGATAGCTTGATGAAACGTACAAAAGAATTTCATTATTCAATTGTAGGTTTTGATAAGGCGCCAAGTGCTGTAAATAAAGCAAAAGACAATATTATTAATGCTAATTTAGAAGATTATGTAAAGGTAAGTCAAGCTAACTTTTTTGAGACCAAAAAGGAAACTGTTGGAACTTTACACATGGTTTTCAATCCGCCATATGGTGAACGATTGGATATAAATCTAGAACGATTTTACCGCGAACTTGGTGATACTTTGAAAAATAATTATCCAAATACTAACGCTTGGTTTATCACTGCCAATCTTGAAGCATTAAAGTTTGTTGGCTTGCGTCCATCCAGAAAAATAAAACTTTTTAATGGTAGTTTAGAAGCTCGATTGGTTAAATATGAAATGTATGAAGGAAGTAAAAGAATGAAGTTTCAACAATAGTTTTAACTATTTTTCTTTGTCAAATACTTCGATTAGTTTTTCCAGTTGATCAACGCCAAATCGTTTTGCTTTGATGATTTTGTTTTTATCCAATAGATAAAAAACAGGAGTAGAATAAACATCATATTTTTCGACCACATTATTGAAGTGAATTCCGTCGTAAGTATTTATCCAATCCAGATTGTGTTCGGCAATATATTTTAAATATTTATCAGTTTCAAAAAGAGTGTAAACGCTCAATACCTTGATGTCAATACCTTTTTTTAGGAGTTTATGATATTCTTCGACTAGTTTTGGAATTTCTTTTTGACAATGTCCACAATCAACGTCCCAAAAAGCCAGCAAGGTATATTTTGCATTAACGTCTGATAATTTATAGAACAGCTTTGTGATGGTTTCTTGATTTTTGTAGTATAAACTCGTCAATTCCTCGCTTGTGTTTGCTTTATCAAAACCCATTTTATTCACTTGATCGATATCTTTGGCATTGATGAGATACAATTCTGGAGCTTTTGAACCTAAAGCAATTGGTTTTAATTTTTCTGCACGTTTTATTATTTTACTAATGATTGTTTCGTCATTATAAATACCATTGGCTTTGCCTGTTTTAAAATATTTTTCAGCCATGTGAATAAATATTTTATCGTATCCCATAATTTTGGAAGTTTCATAATTATAGGTAAAATAACCAATCAAAATTTTGTTGATAAGACTACCAGGAATAGTTTTATCAAGCATTTTATCGATTTCTACGGTTACAGAGTCTGGGTGAACATAAACAACTTGATCAAAGTATTTTTTTATTTTGATGTTGAAAAAAGGATTTCTAACTGTAGCATCATCTTTAAAATCTACATTATCCCAAAAGTGTTTTTTGTAATAGTTGAATTCAGCAATACTGTCTTTTTTTCCATTTGGTAAACGAGGAACATCTTTTAGAATTCTATCCGTTTTCAGGTTTACTACATCGGCAATGTAAAAAGGTTTGTTAACGTTTATGAATTTTTCTTCAACGTCTAGTAGAATTTTTTCCAACTCTTTTTGTTTGTTCAAAATTAACAAACTGTCTTTTTTTGTTTTTGGATTTAATTTGGTTTTAAAATCTTGCAATTCTGCACCTTGCTGACCAATAAATCTTATGTAATCAAAAAAATTGTTTTGAGTTTTTGAGTTAGAAGTCAATTTTTTTACCAAATTTTCTCCAAATTCAGTTTCTAATTCAAGATTTTGAGTGCTTTCATCAACAAAAAAATCAAAATAAATAGATTTTTGTTGGCTAACCAATGTGTAAATTCCTTTTGGCAATTTTGATTTTCCTTCAAAAATTATTTTTCCGTTTTTTATTGATGTACAAGTATCTTTTATTAAGTTTTTATCAAATTGATAATAGGTTAAATAGGCTAGAGTATCTGGGCAGTTTTTTAGAGTAATCGAAATTTTATATCCATCTTGCGCATTGCTGGATAAAGCAAATAAAGCAAACAACAAACTGTATAGAAAGTATTTCTTCTTCATCTTGGTGAGTAAAATGCTTTCAAAAATACAATTCTATTCAAAATAAAAAAACATTCCAATAGGAATGTTTTACCATTAAAATCTATCAAAAAGAATTATCCCTTTCCGCTCCAAATTGTCTTTGATAATGGAAGAGTTAATATTGTATTGAATCTCAAGTTCGTTTACGGTAACGCCTGAAAAATGTAGAGTTACCATTGTGTCTAGTATTCTAGGGTCAATATTTACAACATCATCTTTTACGTCCTCAATATAGTCTTTTTGATTTATTTCCAATTTAGCATTTTGGAGCAAACCAATCAAGTAATCAATATCTTCAGTAAATATTTCCATTGACTTTCTCGAACCAACAGGAAGTTGGTTTTGCTTTATTTCGAGAACTTTTTCCCCGAAATTATCTCTGAGAAAATTAAGTTCATAGGTATAGTGTTTTCCTTTCATAGCAGTAGTTTTGTAAATTTGGGTTAGACAAAGTTACATGTTTTAACGATAAAAAGCATGTTTTTATCGAATAATCGATGAACTACATCATAATTTATGATTATAGACTTTTTTGATAAAAATTTCAAATGAGTATATTTGAAAAAAAAATTATGTCAAAATCAGTTAAGGCCTTGTTATTGAATTTTATTTGCTTTGCAGTTCTTTTTTTACTTGCTAAATATCTGCTTGGTCGCTATACTCATTTATCTGGAATATGGAAACCAATTACAGCATTTGTAATATCAACTTTAGTTTCTCCTCAATTCAAAGCAATAAAAACCCATGAAGGAGAAAAAATATTTTTTAAATGGTTGTTTATGAAAGGTGTAAAAGAAATAAAATAAATTATTGATTTAACTTTTTATTTTTTAATAACCAAGCAGAAGTTTGGTAGTAAGAAATGGTTTCTTCTACTAGCTTTTCGTCCAATTTTGGCATTAAAACTTCATCGTATTTAATTTGGAAATTGTATTTCAGGCTGTTGTCGGGTTTCAATTTCAAATTATATTGTTTTACTTTTTTTACGGGAGATATTATCGTTAAGACATTGTCTTTAATTAATCCCAAATCTTGATATGTTGCGATAAATGCTCTTGGTTTATAATCTGCATCTAACACATTTTGACCATAGAATTTACTAAAATAATTCATTTTGAGTAGTCCAAAAAGTGTTGGCATTACATCTATTTGTGACATTAATGTGTTAAATTCTTGTGGTTTTATAAAATTTGGTGAAAATATCATTCCTGGTATTCTGTATTTATCCAAAGGAAGTTCAGTTTTGCCAGAACTTGAAGCGCAATGATCAGCAACAATAACAAAAACAGTGTTTGAATACCATGATTGCGTTTTTGCCATCTCAAAAAACTGCTTCAATGCATAATCTGTATATTTTACGCCACCAATTCTTGATTTTTTATTGCTTGGGATATCAATCTTCCCATCAGGATATGTAAAAGGTCTGTGATTGCTAACAGACATTATATGATTGAAAAAAGGCTTTTTATTTTTTGCTTCTTCATTCATAACTTTTATAGCCTTTTTATACATGTCTTCATCACAAACTCCCCAAATATTAGAGAAAGTTATTTCATTTGGTTTAAACGATTTTTTATCTACAATTTCATAGCCATTTCCACCGAAGAAATCTTGCATGTTGTCAAAATATGCATCACCACCATAAAGATATTTTACTTGATAACCTTTTTGTTTTAAAACATAACCTGTTGAAAATTTATTTTTATTGTCTTTTCTTTTTACAACACTTTCTGCAGCAGATGGAGGAAGAGAAAGTGTAACAGCTTCAAGTCCTCTTACAGTTCTGTTACCTGTTGCGTATAGATTTGTAAACTGTAAACTTTTGGTAGCTAGAGAGTCTAAAAATGGGGTAGCATCTTTTTTACCACCATAAGCTTTCAGAAAATCTGCACTTAAACTTTCGATTGTTATCAGAACTATGTTTTTATGAATTTCTGAACTATCAGATGCTATTTTCCTTAGTGTAGAATTATTTAAGTTGTAATTATATTGTCTTGATAAAGTGCTAAAGGCTAGCTTAGTGTCAATTGTTTTGTAATATTTGTCATAATCAAGCTCATTATTCATAAAAGCTGTATAAAACTTGAAAATTCCGTTAGATTGCAACTCATTAGTATAAACATTAGAAGAACATTCTTTTTTTGCCAAAAAAGGAATTACTTTCATTGAAATAAAAAACAAACCTACATAAGCTATAGATTTAATTAATTTGACTTGAAAACTATCAAATTTTAATAAAAATGGTTTCGTTTTTCTAACTATGAAAAATGTAATTAAAACAGCTATAATACCTTCTGTAATGAATAATGGAACGACTGGATAAGACTCCATGATGTTTCCAATAACTGTATTGGTATAAACTAAATAATCAACGGCAATAAAATTATATCTAACTCCAAATTCATTCCAAAAAAAGTATTCACTAACTGCGTTTTGGATGATTAATAATACGTATAAAAAAATGGTTAGAAAATATAGTATTGAGCGTATTAAACTTCTTTTATTTGGCAAAAAAAGCATTAAACCAAAGAACAATGTTTTAATTGAAATAAATATAATGCCTACCTCAGGAAGTGAACCACCATATTCGTTTAGAATTGTATTTCCAAAAGACACATAGAGAAGTAACAGAACCAAAAAACCAAAAATAACATATCCCCAAGGTTTGTTATACTTCGTGTTTGAGAGAAAAACTAAATATAAGTTTAGAAAAACTGCAACAATCACAAAAACAAAAAGGTCTGACAGCAATCCAAATGAAAAAATCTTCAGAACTTCAATAGCGGAAAAAGTGGATTGTGTTATTGGATGAAAAAGTAAAACAACTCTTAAAACAATACTAACAATTAGATAAAAGGATAATAAATAGGTTACTGGGGAAGATTTTTTTAACAATTGCATTTGGTATTTTATTATAAAAACAATCTGGTTGAACTTTTCCCTAAAATTAATTTTATCTTAAAAATCAAAACAAGAAAAAGAATGTTTTTTATTAATTTTAAATTTACAACACAAAAGTAATCAAAAGTGAAAAAAATATTGATAGTCGAAGACGAAATTGGAATTGTACAATTTTTGAAAGAAGGTCTAGAAGAAGAAGGTTTTGAAGTTGAGTATGCAAATGATGGTGTTGCGGGTTTAAAATTAGCAACAGAAAAATCTTTTGATTTACTATTATTGGATTGGATGATGCCAAAAATGACTGGATTAGAGCTATGTAAAAAATTCAGAGAGAATAATTCTTCAACGCCTATAATTTTTTTAACAGCAAAAGATACTATCCAAGAAGCTATTGAAGGACTAAAATCTGGCGCAAATGATTATATAAAAAAGCCATTTAGTTTTGATGAACTATTGGAACGTATAAAAGTACATTTTCGCAATGAAAAGTCGTCAAATCTATTAAAATTAGGCACCATAACAATTGATGTAGAAAAGTATAAAGTAAAAGTTTCTGAAAAAGAAGTTTCATTGACCCAAAGAGAGTTTGATTTATTAAAATATTTAATCATTAATAAAGGGAAAGTCTGTACTAGAACACAAATCATTGAAGATGTTTGGGATATTCATTTTGAATATGATACTGGAGTTATTGATGTGTTTATGAATGCTCTGAGAAAAAAATTAAATCTAAAGGTTGACGAGGATTATATAAAAACGGTAAGAGGTGTAGGCTATATAGCTAATGACGAAATATGAAACAATTTTCTTTTAAAAACAGAATAGCATTCAATTATATCTTAACAACTGCATTGTTAATTTTTGCTGTTTTTTTTGCTATTTATTCAATGGTAAAATTTACAATAAATTACAGAGTAAATAATGAGATAAGACACGAAGCAAAAAAACACTTAAGAGAAATCGAAGTTATAGAAAATTGTGTTCTTCTTATTAGAGAAAAGCAATGGAAACAGAAGCAAATAAATAGGGTAGATGTCAGTCCAGCTTTTATTCAATTCGTAGATGATTTAGGAGCTTTAGTAGAAAAATCACCTAACCTAAAAGCCAAGCAATTAAATTTTTATCCTAACCAAAAAAGTAATGAACTTTTTGATGCAAAACTAGATAATATCTCAGTTAGACAGATTCAAGTTCCTTTATATCAAGGAACAAAAATTATTGGATATATGATAGTTGCAACTTCGTTAGAAGAATCCGTGATGATATTGGGTAATTTATTCAAAGTAATGCTAGTAGCATACCCGTTAATTCTACTTGTATTATTTTTAATCGCCCGATTTTTTGCTGGAAATAGTATTAAACCAATACGCTCTATCATTGAAACATCAAATTTTATTACAAAAGATAATTTAAAACTCAGAATTCCTTTGCCTCAAAATAAAGATGAATTGCATCTATTGTCTACAACTATTAATAGTCTTTTGGATAGATTAGAAAACGCTGTGGATAGGGAAAAACAATTTACTTCAGATGCATCTCATGAGTTAAGAACACCATTAGCAGTAATAAAAGGAACACTAGAGGTGTTAGTGAGAAAACCTCGTAAACCCGAAGAATACAAAGAAAAAATTGATTTTTGTATTAGTGAAGTTGATAGGCTGAATACTTTAGTCGATCAATTGTTGTTATTGGCAAGATTTGAAAATCAAAAACAAACGCTCAATATAACTTCTGTAAATCTAGAAGCAATAATACTCGAATGCATTTCAAGAAGTACTAATGAATTAGAAAATAAAAAGATTAGTGTAAAAACTCATTTTGAAACTAATTCAATTGTACAATCAGATGTTTACCTGTTAAGTATTATTTTCAATAACTTGATTTCTAATGCTATAAAATACTCTTTTGATAAGACAACTATTTTTATTGATTCTGAATTTGATAGCCAATCTATTTGCCTTAAAATTAGAAATAAAGGAGAAAAAATCCCATCTGATGAACTGGAAAATATTTTTAAACAATTTTATAGAGTAAACCCAAATAATCCTGACATTAAGGGAACTGGACTTGGACTATCAATTGTGAAAAAACTTTGCGATTTATTAAATGTTGATATAATTGCAAAAACAGAAAATGATGAAACGGTCTTTTTACTCATTTTCAAATAAAAGTTATACCTCAATTATTTGAATTTGGCTTTTTAGTCTTTCAATAAGCATATTCATCATTCTTTTATTAATGCTTGATGAATTTTTAATATATTGGTTGTATTCATCAACTGTAAACCAGCCTATCACAATTCCTTTTAATGAGTTTCTGAATTTGATATCTCGTTGAATTACATTCTCAATGTAAGCCATCTTCTTTTCGGGAGAAAGCGAAAAGAAAACACTTTTTTGCTTAATTGCATAATTTATAAATACAGCTACAAACAAATCATTTTGCATAGCAAGTATAGGTCTAATGGTTTTGTTTTGAAATATTTCTTCTTGTGAAGAGTTTTCGTTTATAGTTCCAAATATTTCTCCTCGCAATTCTAGAACTGTTAAATCTCTATTAGCCATTTTTATTTTAAAGTTATAAAAAAAAACCTCTACAATTTTGTAGAGGTTTTTTAGTTATTAATAATATGTTGTTAATATTATTTCACTTTGAAAACTACTTTTCTAACTAATCTTCTAGCATATTCAGAATTTCTATCAACACTATCATCGATACCATTTCCAACAATATTCAACCTAGAACCATCAATACCAGCTTTCATCAAGATAGTTTTAACGTTTTCTGCTCTATCATTAGATAATTTTGTATTGTAATTACTTTTACCAATTGCATCTGCATAACCTATAATATCAACAGACTTAGTAGGGTTGCTTCTTAAATAATTTAATATAAATCCAATATTATCAGTTGAAGCAGTTGTAGGAACACGTTTATCTGTATCAAAATAAGCAGCGATATAACCATCATTGATAAGTTGTAATAACATACCATTGCTAATTTCAGCTTTATTATTGCTTATGTTGTTTGTAACTGATTTGTCAACATATTTTTCTAATTCATCAGGAACACCATTGTTGTTTAAATCAACCATTCTTCCTTTAGTATCAACAGCTACACCAGCAATTGAGTTGTTTTCTTGATCAAGATAATCTGGAACACCATCTTTATCAGTATCATTCATTAGAGTTTCTATGTCTCCAACTCTTGCTTCAAGTTCACGCATTTCTTTTGATTTTTTATCTTCAATAATTGCCCAATCTCCATGGATTTTTTCAGCACCAAATGAAATTGATACACCTAAAGAAGTACTATACATACTTCCAGTAAGGTTATTATTTGACTCAGAGTATGAACCATCCCAGTTGAAATGCTGTCTAACATTTGAATTTATTGTGAAATCAGCAAAAACACTAACATTTTTGAAAACTCTAAACTGAGGTGTAAAACCACCAACTAAGCCGACATTAAATTCATGCTTTCCTTCATTTATACCCATTTTTGGAGTCATTTGCGCACCTTGAAAACCTAAATGAACTAAAAGTCCAAATCTTCCAGCTTTTTCTTCAATGTTAAAAAGTCTTACAGTGTTTACAACTCCTTCAAAACTAGCTTGAATTTGTTCCATTTCGAATGGTAAACTTTCTGAACCTGATAAATTTGATAAATTATCGTAAGCAATTTTTGCTCTAACACCAAAAGTTGGGCTAATCATATATCTACCGCCAATAGCAAAATGATTAAATTCAAAAGCGAAATGCTTGTTAGGGTTACTGTAATAATATCCAACTGCATAAGGTTTTGTTCCTTTACTTTGTCCTGCTTCTAACTCGATAGACCATTTGTTGTAACTGTCATATACAATCTCTTGGTCTGGCTCAATTTCTTTTTGTTCTTTATCCTTCTTTGAACTATCATTCTGTGCATAGGTTAACGTGCTCAAGAAAATACCTAATGTAAAGGTAAGTAGGTTTTTTTTCATATTTGTGCTTTCAAAAATTTTACAAATTGTTAAAACTTTACAAATATAATCGTTTGTCGATAAAAATCAACTTTTTTCTCTATAAATCAATTAATAAAAATCAATTACATTTGAAGAAAAAATGAGAATTTCAGAAATATTTGTTACTGTTGATGTCGTTTTAATTAGAGAAAATAACCATCAACTTGAGTTGTTATTGATAAAAAGAAAAAACGAACCTTATAAAAATGACTGGGCTTTGCCTGGTGGCTTTGTTGATAAAAATGAAGATTTAGAGACTGCAGCAATTCGAGAGTTAAAAGAAGAAACCAGTATCGATGTAAATAAACTAGAACAACTTAAAGCCTTTGGAAAGCCTTTTCGAGACCCAAGAAATCATGTTGTTTCTATTGCTTTTTTTGGAATTATCGACAATACTATAGTTGCAAAAGCAGCAGATGATGCTAAAGAAGCGAAATGGTTTTCGGTTAAAGATTTACCAAAGTTAGCTTTTGACCATGATGAAATAATTAATTTTGCTTTATTAAAACAAAAATTAATATGAGGTTTCACACTAGAAAATGGGTAAAACCAGAGGATTTGAACCCTAACCACACCTTGTTTGGAGGTAGATTATTAGAATGGATTGATGAAGAATTGGCTTTATATTCAATTGTTCAGTTAGAAAATCCTAGAATAGTAACTAAGCACATGTCCGAAATTAACTTTAGAAGTTCGGCAAAGCAAGGTGATATTATCGAAATAGGAATTGATGTTGTTCGTTTTGGAACTACATCAATTGTATTAAGCTGTCAAGTTAGAAATATGATGACACGTGATATCATAATCACAATTGATACCATAACTATGGTAAGTTTAGGAGAAAATGGTAAACCATTACCTCATGGAAAAACAGAGGTAGAATTTGTAGAAAACAGGTTGAAAAATTAACGAACTGTTTTAGATACTTTTGAAATATTTTTTTTCAATGTAGAATGTTCCAAAGGGAATGATTGAGGCAATACATACCTCAAAAAATTTTTTGTTATTCCAGCTTTCTTCTGTTTTAAGCATTGTAGCTATTATCATATATCCTATAAACAAAATACCATGTATCATTCCTATTACTCTAACATACTGAGGTAAATCAAAAAAATACTTCAGAGGCATTGCTACAAAAAGTAATAATAATAGTGAAATTCCTTCTAGAGTTGCCGTTATTTTAAAAAACTTGCTCATAAATTTTTTATTTGCAAAACTAAGAAACAATATTTTTTTCAAAAACTATTTAACTTTTCAAGACACTAAATTATTATAACGTTAATTTTTAATGTTTTTTTTATCAAACACTTTTTTAATAGTACTTTTGCAAATTATTACTTTTTTGTGTCAAAAAACTATTACATACAGGATTTAGAAGATAAAAAAGAGCTTTATCACTATCAAAAAAGAGACATCGATACAATTTTTGATAAGATGGATAATACTCCGTCCAACTACCATCTTCTTTATCAATTGCCTACAGGAGGTGGAAAAACTGTAATTTTTTCAGAAATTGTAAGACGCTATTTAGAACACCATAACAAAAAAGTTGTTGTTTTAACGCACAGAATTGAGTTATGCAGGCAAACATCAAGAATGTTGAATACTTTTGATGTAAAAAACAAAATAATTACCAGTGATATAAAAGAACTTCCTGATCAAGATGAATATTCATGCTTTGTTGCAATGATTGAAACTCTTAAAAATAGGTTGAATGATAAAAAGTTCTTGATTGACAATGTCGGATTAGTAATAATTGATGAAGCACACTACAATTCTTTTAGAAAACTCTTCAGCTCTTTCAAAAAATCATATATCATTGGTGTTACTGCAACACCATTGAGTTCAAATATTAAACTGCCAATGTATCAAAACTACAACGAATTAATTGTTGGTGATACAATACAATCTTTGATTGACAAAGGTTATTTGGCTAAAGCTACAACATATAGTTATGATGTGGGTTTGACATCTTTGAAAGTTGGAATAAATGGAGATTATACAGTAAAATCCTCAGACGATTTGTATATGAATATGGTCATGCAGGAAAAACTTCTACATGCTTACACCGAAAAATCTCTGGGGAAGAAAACACTGATCTTCAATAATGGTATCAATACTTCTTTGTATGTTTATGACACATTCAAAGAAGCTGGATATGATATAAAACATCTAGACAATACCACTTCTGCCGAAGAAAGAAAAGATATTTTACATTGGTTTAAAAAAACACCCGATGCAATTTTGACATCGGTTGGAATTCTTACAACCGGATTTGATGAACCAACTGTAGAAAGCATTATCCTCAACAGAGCAACAAAATCAATTACTTTGTATTTTCAAATGATTGGTAGAGGTTCTAGAAAGTTACATAATAAAGATGAATTTACCATTATCGATCTAGGTAACAATGCATTAAGATTTGGTTTGTGGAATGAACCTGTAGATTGGCAACATATTTTCAAATATCCAGAAAATTATCTAGAAAGCCTTAGAGATGATGCTGAAATTGAAAAGAATTTTAACTATAAAATGCCAGATAATATTAGAAAAAAATTTTCTAAAACAAAGGATATCACATTTGATGTTGAAACAGAATTCAAAAAAATTGTATCAACTAATTCAAAATCAAAAGAAGTTATAGAAAAGTCAATTCTGCAACATGCTGAAATGTGTGTTGACAATTCAGAAACCATCTTAGAAGCAAGAATGTTGTCAAAACTACTCAACGACGACATAGAAAATAGGGTGAAAAAATATGTGAATTGTTTGGGGAAAACCAGCAAAAATTACAGAGAATGGCTTATTGAAGATTATAAGCAAAAATTAACACTTTCCATTGGAACAATCTTCCGAAAAAAACATTTTTAACCTTCATTTTGGCTTCTGTTTTTTCATTCGATGTGCATTACATCGATAGAATTTTCCTCTACATGCATTTCATCGATGTTTTCTTTGAATTCAACAGATTTAAAGGGATATTTAGTGTGATACTGAAACTTTAAATTAATTTTGTCGTGTTAATATTTGTTAAATGGACTACAAATCAATTAACAACTAGTAATAAATTATTTGTTAAAATAAATTACAAGAACTAAAAGCATTTATGGAAAAAAAGCACGACATAATGTTAATACTTGAGGGTACATATCCATTCAATTCGGGTGGAGTTTCTACTTGGGCTCATATGCTATGTAATGACGTTAAGAATGCTAACTTTTCTTTGTACTCAATCAATGCATCTTTTGAACAAAAACCTAAATTTGAATTGAGTGACAATGTAAAAGATGTTATCCAAGTGCCATTATGGTCACCACTTGAACCTCAAGAGATGATTAATTATGGTAAAAAATATCATGATATTGTTTTTGTAAAAGAGAAAAATGACGAAGCTCAGATTAAAGAAAAGTTTATTCCTTTATTCAGAAGATTAGTTACTAGTATATATTCTGACACTAGAAAAGTAGAAGACTTTGATGACATCATGTTTAAATTGTGGAAATATTTCCAAAAACATGATTACAAGAAAACGATGTTGAACATTGAAGTATGGAATACATTTTGTTCTTTAGTTAAAGATATTATTTCTAAAGATAATGAAGATGCATCTTTATACGATTTAACATTAGGTATGCGTTGGATTTATCGTTTTCTAATACCAATTTCAATTGATGTACCGAAAGTTGATGCATGTCATTTGACAATTTCAGGATTTCCTGTTATACCAGCATTGATATTGAAATATAAATATGATACTCCAATAATCGCAACAGAGCACGGTGTTTTCATCAGAGAAAGATTATTGGCTATCAACTCTTCTGAATATTCATTCTTCTTGAAAAAACTTTTAATAAGATTTTCAGAAAGTATAACGGAGTTAGTTTATTATAAAGCAGACTCAATATTATCTGTAAACAAGTTTAATATCAAGTGGGAAGAAATGTATGGTGCTGATAGCGATAAAATAGGTATCATATACAATGGAATAGATCACAAGTTATTTGCTCCAAAAGAAAAACCAGAACATTTAAAAGATGTGCCAACTGTAGTTGCTGCCGCAAGAGTTTTTGATTTGAAAGATATCATTACAATGATTAAGTCTTGTGATGTTGTTAGACAAACAATACCAAATGTTCAATACATGGTTTATGGAGATAACAATGCTGTTCCAGAATATACAAAGGAGTGTATGGATTTGATTAGCGAGCTTAAACTTGAAAATAACTTTAAGTTTGCAGGTTACCATAGCAAACCGCACGAACTTTTCTGTGAAGGCGATGTGTCAATTTTAACTTCAATCTCTGAAGGATTTCCATATACCGTGTTAGAATCAATGAGTTGTGGAATACCAGTAGTAGCTACTGATGTTGGAGGTGTTACTGAAGCACTTGATGAAAATTGTGGTTTCATTTGCAAACCAAAAGATCACGTAGAAATAGGAAATAGAGTTATAGAACTTCTTCAAAATCAAGAATTAAGAGAGAAAATGGGTATCAATGCTCGAAGAAAAGTCTTGAGAAACTTCACCATCGATAAGTTCATAGAGAAGTATGAGGAAGCTTATGACAGAATCTTAACTAAAGACAGAAAAGAAGTTCGTGAGCCAATCTTTATCCAAATGGGTCGCGAAGCTATGGAAGCATCATAATACTTTCCCGATTTTTTAGTATATTTTACCCCCAAAAAACCTACTATGAAAAATCATGATGAAAATATCAATAGGCTTACTATTGCCATAAAGGAAAAAATAGGCAAGCCTGTAAGTGTCAGAGTTGTAGTCGCAACTATTGAGTCACTTGGCGTTAGAGATATTGATGTCCCAGAAGATTATGGTTTATCATCCATTAGAATTTTGGCGGATTTAATCTATCGTGATTTAACTATTTCACCTGAAAACATAGGATTAAAGAATAAAAAAGAAATTGAAAGTATTGAAAAAGATTTTTCAACTGTTCAGGTTTCAGATTATTTAATGGTGAAAGCCAAAATTTTCTTTGAATATTATCCCAAAGGAATTTTTCACCTATTTCCGGTTTTACTTCAGATACTTGCCATTGTTGTTTTTGGCTATTCACTTTGGACTTATGTTGGGTTTAATCATACACAATCAACGGCAGTAGTTCTCGGGGTAATTGTAGGTTTAGTAACTTCTGGAGGTTTTGTTCAAGTTATTGGTAGACAAGCTTCATTCTTTTGGAATCATCAGGATTTAAAACAGACCAAAAGCATAGTAGATTATTTCATAAAACTTGGTGTTAAATCTATTTTCTTTGTACTTACCTCAATTTTTGTTATCAATTCTTTTTTCTATTTATATCCAATTCAATTCTTGTTTGTGGTTTTTGTGTATGCTTTTTTGATAGGATTGTTATTGCTAATCATTGCTCCTGTACACGTAATAAAGCAACGATGGGTTGTTTCTGTATCCATTTTTGTGGCAACTGCAGTAGCTATTTTACTTAAAAATTATACTATTCTGCACATTTATGTCACACATTGGATTGGAATTATTGTTGCAATTTTGATATCAAGGATTTACATAAATTTTTATTTCAAAAGAAATATTAAAAAGAGAAACCATGATTCAAAAATTGTTTTGAAAACTCCAGTAATGCTTTATCACACCTATAGATATTTTTTCTATGGAACATTGCTTTACATATTTATATTTATTGATAGAATAATTGCATGGTCTTCTTCAAATTTTGATCAACACATTCCTTTTTTGGTTTATTTTGAAAAAAACTATGAGCTTGGAATGGACTTGGCAATTTTGGTTTTCCTACTTCTAGCAGGCGTAATGGAATATGCCATTGCTGCCTTCTCAAAGTTTATCGAACTTGGGCAGAAACAAACTTCATATAAAAACAAAGAAAAATACGGAAAAAAATTGTTGCGAATGTATTGGCAAAGTATATCAATGCTAGTTGTTACAAGTATTATGATTTTTATTTTGATGTATTATATCGTAACAGCTTCCTGGGGTTATAGAGGTCAATTTAACGAAGTATTAGATGACGTAACTATATTTGTTGGCTTTGCTGGAGGAGTTGGATATTTTTTCTTAGCTTGGGGAATGTTGAACACATTATATTTATTTACGCTAAGTCAGCCATCAATTCCCTTGAAAGCTTTGATTGTTGCTTGCATTGTTAATCTATTATTTGGTTTTTTCTTAAGTAGATTTATCTCCTATGAATATAGTGTGATAGGAATGATATTAGGAGCAATTACTTTTTGTGTATTAACATTAAAACATTGCATCAAATTCTTTAAAAATTTAGACTATTACTATTATGCGGCAAATTAAAATGATATTATTGTTGTTATCATCTGTAATAATGAGCAATTTTTCTGTTAAGTCTCATGAAAAGGAAGATGTATTGTTTTGTTATGGAAAATTAAAAGCACAGAGTATAGTTGGTTATAAGTATGTTGTGCTGGAAGCTAAGCATTACACAAAATCTGAAATAGCTACTATCAAAAAAAACAATGTACACGTTCTAGCATATATAAGTTTAGGAGAAATTAATGCGCATTCAGAACATTATAAAATGCTAAAAGACAATACATTAGGTAAAAATGAAAACTGGAATAGCCACTATCTTGACTTGAGTTCAAACAAAACAGTCGTTGCCTTGATGTTGATAATCAAAGATTTGATGAATGATGGGTATGATGGATTGTTTTTAGATAACATAGATAATTTCAGCACCTTTGGTAAACAAAAAGAACATAAAGAATATCTTATAAAGTTTTTATCCAAACTAAGAAAGGAATATCCAAAACTGTTTTTCCTTCAAAATGCTGGATTAGATATCGTTGATGATACGAATAAGTTTGTTGATGCTGTTGCAATTGAATCTGTTGCAACAAATTATACTTTTAATGATAAAAAATATAAACTTAGAGACGAAGAGGACTATAAAAAATACATAACTAAATTAAAAAACATTAATAATAAATATAGTTTACCGATTATATTGATTGAATATGCAGATACCAAAAAACTGCATGATGCTATTGTAAAAAGAATTTCATCAACAGGCTTTTCATTTTTTATTGGAAAAATTGATTTGCAAACTTTACCAAAGTACACCAAATAATGATTGTATCTGCTTCCATAATATTAGGTATTGTTAGACTTTGTCTGATAGTTTTGTTATTGTTCTATTTTAACCAACGTATTTTTGGTGCAAAAGATAAAGAGCAAGGACTATTAGATTTTATAGTTCAACATTTGGTAAAGTATGGAAGCTATATTGTTATAATTGTATTTATTGAAGTCCAACTGAGAATATATGATTTTTTCAACACATTATTCTTTTTGTTATTAGTAGCTTGTTTTGAGATTTTTGGTCTAAAAAGACTAATATCACCAGCAAAACTTGTTTTAGCAACTAGAAAAAAATCCTACACAATTCTAAGGGATTTGGAAGAAAAAAAACTAGGATTTAGCTATTTTTTACCAAAATTTTCAAAAGAAAAGAAAATTAACCTCATTTGGGAAATTGTGATTATTACATTGCTGATACTTATTACAATTTCTGGTAGATTGTTTTTCTTGAGCCATGATTCATATTCACTTTCAAATATTTGGAATAGTGATATTACTACTGTTATCGATTTTGACTCACAACATTGGTTTGAAAACTCTATTTCGCCAATAGGTGAACTAGTAATTATAAACTTCTATGGTAAAATAACTGGGTTAACATCAGAAAACGCCTTACAATCAATGGGATTGATAGAAGCAATTCTTATTGTTTTAATTATTTATTGGGCAATAAGCAAAGTATCGAAATCAAAGTATATAGCTCCAATCATTGGTTCATTGTGTTTTGCTCTTTGTTTTGTAATTCTTCCTGTGAACATTGCTTATTTGCAACAACATCGTTCTACATTTTTAGCGTTAGCAATTGCTATTCCATTAATGGTTTACTATATGGATCCTAAATTGCTCAATTTCACAAGAAAAAGATATTTTTTCTTTTATCTTTTTTCATTTGTTTCAATTGGGTTAATAGACTTATTTGTTCAAATAGCAATTGTTTTACCATTTATGATTATTGGGCTTTTTGTTTCAAAAATTAAATATAAAGTTCATAATTTACTGTTGCTACTTTCATATATTGTATCAACAATTATATTATTCTTAATATACAACACGGCATGCATAAACTTTGGTTACGATTTTATGCTTTTTCTACATTCAAGTTTAGTTTCTATAAGTACATATACTTATCTGCCATACTTGTATATGCCTTATGAAAGCCTTATTTACTACTATCAAATCGTATCTTTTGTAGGGTTATTTTTGTCGATAATACTTATATTTATTAGAAAAGAGAATATTAATGGAGCTATTTCATTTTTACTTTTTTTAAACTTTATAATTTTTGTCTCTACAATACAGAATCCATGGATTGACCAAGATTTAATTAGACAGACATTGGCTATTTTCCTTTCAATTTCCGTTGGAGTAGTGGTTGGTTTGTTCTTCAAGCCATTTGAGTTCTTGACAAACAAGATAAAGATTATTATGCCAATGGTTTGTGTTTTATTAGCCGTTGGAATGACATATACTGCTTATTATTATCAAAAGGATAGCTTTAAAAACATGAAGCGTCCTGATGATACTCCTAGAGAAGTTCTAAATGCTTATGATTTAATTACTAATGAATATTTTCCTTATTCATATGCTGTTGTCAATGACTATTCTGCTCAAGCTTTGAGTAAAAATAAGCACTTCTTTGTCAATTATGAAGATTTTTTGAATGACTACTTAAAACGAGATGAAGTATTTTTTAAACACATTAAAGATAAAAAATTTTTAAAAAACAACCCAGAATATGTGTTGCCAAATTGTGTTTTAGTTTTTGTTTATACCCGACAAAATAAGTTTTCTAACGAATTAACATCAAATAAAAAATATACTAACGAACTTATAGATTTGTTGAAAAAATTGAGACACAGAGGAAGAAGAGTAAGGGTTTTTCACGAAGACAAAGTGTTCAAAATATATGAAATTGTAAATATACCAGGCGAAAGTAGATTAACAGATTTAATTTTTTAATCATGAAGAAAGGACTACTCAACCATATAAAATATGTAATTTCTGCAATAGTAATTCTTGCATTAATTACTAGTTGTGGACAAATAGAAAAATTATCATCAATAGAAGATATTAATGCGCTCAATAATTCTGATACCATATCTCTTCGAGAATATGATAAAACTAAATTGGCATTACCACCAGTTATAGAATATTTGGTTGATAACACAACAAGAGAAAGCTTAAAACTAGGCGGACATTTGAAAAAATTATCAGATTATTCTAAACTTCCTTTGCAAGTCACAAATGTAGCTGACTGGAATGCAAATCCTCAAATTCCAGAGTCCGTTAGAACATTGTGTATTTATGATACAAAAAAGATAAATTCTAGCAATATTGAAAAGATTGTTGAGTTTGTAGCAAAAGGCGGAAACCTTTTCCTTCCTTCAAATAGTGAAGATGTTCGTTTTGGTTATTTGATAGGATTAAAACCTAATCCTAACTATGAAACAGATGTTGTATCAAAAGGCTTCAATTTTACTACTAATTTCATCACTGGAATGAACGGTAAGTATTGTCGTGAATTATTAGTTTTATATGGTTTTGAAAGAAAATGTTTTAAAGATGATATAAAAATATTGGCAAATTCAGTAAACAATAAAAATTATCCTTCTATAATCGAAAATAATGTAGGTAAAGGAAGTGTAATCTTTGTTAATTACACAGGCTTCATGGAAAAAATGGATAGAGGATTACTCTTTGCAGGTCTATTGCATGGTTTAGAAGGTATTCCTTATCCAGTTGTTAATTCTAGTACAATATTTTTGGATGATTTTCCAGCACCATTATATGATATAAAAAGCGAGCCAATAGCTTCTGAAATGAACCTCAATGTTCAAGATTTTGTGAAGAAAGCTTGGTGGCCAGATATGGTGAAAATTGCCCAGAAGTTTGACATAAGCTATGCCGCAATGACCACTTTTGACTACTCTGAAAATACTGAACCACCATTTTTATTCAAACAATGGGAAAATAAAAAAGTAAAGGAAGGCAATAAGAATGTTTTTATTACTGATTGGTTTATGAATGAAGTAAAAAAACATAATCATGAACTTGCCTTTCACGGATATAATCACGTTTCTCTGCTTGAGCACGACTGGAAAAACAAAGACTTCATGGTTACAGCTCTCAAGACTGCTGAGAAAAAATGGTTGGTGAACAATTATGGCAATTTACCTGTTACGTATGTTCCGCCATCAAATTTTATTGATAGAACAGGAGTGAAGCAACTTACCAAAGGTATGCCATCATTAAAGTTTATGTGTAGTCTCTATCTTGGTGAAACTGCCAATGGAGGTAACCGCGAATTTGATTATGATATGTATAATCCTAAATTATTTGATTATCCAAGGATTTCTAGTGGGTTTTATTTTGATGATAATTATGAATATGCTATTCAATCCATGTATATATTCACAGGTATTTGGACACATTTTGTTCATCCCGATGATGTGTATCAAATTGCAACGCAAGAAAATAATAGTCAAGGAGATTTTGATTTAAGAAATCCCAAAGGATTAGGATGGAGAAAGACTAATGGTACTAATGAAAGTTTGTCAAATGATTTTGTTAAGTATCTTACCTCTCAACGAAAAAACTTCCCGCTGATGCGTTTCTTAAACGCTCGTGAAGGTGCTCTTATCACAAACGATTGGCGTGCATCTGTATTTACTCACAAACAAATAAATGGCGACTATATTGTAGAAAAAATTAATCAAGATTTATCGCCTTTCAAAGAACAATATTGGTTTGTATATGGAACCCAGCAAAATGCATCACAAATTGAAAATGAGTTAAAAGAACAAAATGCTAAGTTTTCTAAAACTAATTTTCAAAATGGATACCTATACAATGTATATACAAAAGTTCCAAGATTGAGCATAAAAAATTTCAAAGAGAAAAATGAAGAACAAATTGCTGCTATCCAAAACGAAGTAATCGTAGCCAAAAAAGAGTACAATTTGTATTTAAAAAAATTGTATCAAAAAGAAGAAGAGGAAGAGAAAGAGATCGATTTTGACGAGCTTCATAGAAAAGAAATGATACAGTTGAAAGAGAAAATGCTTTCTCAAGAAAAAATTGATCCATCTGTTTGGAACCAGTATGCTAAATATATGTCTTGGGAAGATAAAGGTGACGAAGTATGGAAAATGCTTGAAAACCATTGCTTGAAATTTCCTCTAGCAGAAAATATTCTTTATTCAAAAGAATTGAGTAAGATAATTGACTATCCAAACGATTTAGTAAAAGAAAAATGGATGAGTGCACAAATTATGGTAACACCAAATGATAAGGATTTACTAAATAGTTATGTGGCAAACTTCTATTCTGCTGAAAATCAAGAAAAGATTAAAACGGCATTGCTAGCTTTATTAAAGGTAGATACTTCTAAAGAAAGCTATTTGAAATTTTTGCAATATTTATTAGAATTTGAACCCAATAATGCAATTGTAGAACTTGAAAAAATTGAGCCATCAGATGAATATTCAAGCCTTGCAACAGCTATTACATGGTTATATGCAGATAATGAAATGTATGACAAAGCTTTGCAATGGTCAAAATTCACAAATGAAATAGATGATTACACAAGAATGACATGGTTAGTTGAACAAAAAGATTTCAAAAACCTTGAAATACTCTATAAAAAAGTCATTGCAGAAAATCCTCAAAATTACAAAGCAAAAGCTCTCATGAGTAACGTACTACATGATAATGGAAGATTCAAAGAATCATGGATTATTGCCAATTCATTGCCAGATGTAGATGAAAAAAGACCACTTCGTGAAATGCTTAACAAAGATGTTGTTTTTGAAGAGCATGATGTAAAAGAATATCTTGTGAACAATGAAAAAGAGTTATTTTACCCTGATGTTCTTGAGAAAATTGTTAAAGTAGAACGAAAACAATATGGGTCATTTTTGAATTTAGATTCAGAGTTACAAACAAACAGAGAAACACCATCTGCTTTTAAAAATGTATTCTCATATAACTTTTTTGATAAAAAACTAAATCTTCATAGCATTGGATTTACTTACGGACAGATGTTTGATATAGAAGACTTTAAAGATATCGAAGATAATGTTTTGCATAACCTCTATGGTTTGCAATACCAATTTAATTTAGCTAATCGTCCAGAGAAAATGAATTATTGGGCAAGGAGTAGAGTAGAGTATAGCGATAGAGGAAAAGTGTTTTTCCACTATGGTATGGGAGCAAACATTTCTACCGAAGCATCTTTTAACTCGGCTGAGTTCAAAATATATCCAGCAGAAACTGGTCCAGCACACAGCAAAAGTATCTACAGATTCCAATTGAATTTTTATAGAGATATGTATTTCTTTGGGTTTTTAAATGCTAGTATATCATTAGAAGGAAATTTTTATAACAAAAGCAAAACAGAAAACACTAATTACACAACAGAAGATTCTTTCGATGGTTCATTAACTACTAAAATCTCATTGAATAAACCTGACGAGAAAAAATATAAAATTATACCGTTTCTAGAAGCATCTAAATCTCAAGGTTCTTTGGGTAAATCATTTGTTCCACTATCTACAGGATATCCTTATTGGATGCTAGATGAAAGGTTTTTCTATGGTGGAGGAATAGGTTTTAAACTAGGAAAATCTACTGATAATTTCAGATTTAATGTTGAAGGGACTTATTTCATTGATGATTACAGTGATAATTTTGAAAGAATTTTAAGTGGTGTTGAGTATCAAATATTTGATTTTACTTCTATAAAAGCAAATCTAGAGATGTATATTCAATCCAAGTATTATTCGAATGTGATACAATTTGGAATAAAACATAACTTGAAAAAGAAATCAGTAAAAACAAAAAAAGGAATTGATTAAGTCAATTCCTTTTTTTTAACTAAAATTAATCAATCAATTAATGTTTTACTATAAATCTTTTTGTTGTTGAAGATTGTCCGTTAGATAATCTAATAAAATATACGCCAACAGCTAGACTTTCAGTATTTAGTATCATTCTGTTATTATCTATATTAGATTTAATACCAAATGATTGCCCTAATGTATTATAAATTTCAGCTTTGTAATCTGCTATATTTTCCATTTCTACAATCAATTCTCCATTTGCAGGTACAGGATAGATAACTGGTGTCAAAATGTTATTGTCTATTACAGCAAGTGCAGATGTAACATTTAGTGTAAAATTAAGATTATTATACCCAGTAGATGTTTCCCACATGTTAGTATTTGCTAGTCTAATTGAATAGTCTGGTTTAGAAGCCAATGAAGAAGATGCGTCTGGTAAATACAAGAACAATTTATAACTACCTGGAGCAATTGTGTTTGGTAGTGTTAAATTCTCTGAAACAATCATTTCATTGTTAGAGTTTAACCACAATCTTGGATCTGCATTAAGTTGAACACTAAATTCTTGGTCATTTGCTACATTTCTCAATACTAAATAGGCTTTTCTTTGGTTGAAAGGTGAAGCAAATCCAACATTTTGTATTCTAAAAGAAATTGGTAAAGTTCCACCAGAATTTGTTGAATTTGGAAATGTTGCCGAATTCATTTGCAATCTATAACCTAATTTCTTTTTTAATTCTTCTAAACAGCTATCAGTACTGAATTCAGATATTACTTGTGGATAATAGTCAATATTCATGTATGACCAATGAAATTTTGCCATTTCAAATAAAGCTGTTGCACAATTTGAACGATCATCATTGAAGGCACATGTTTCTCCACCCATTGGAGTGAATTTAGTTTCTTGTTCTAGATATGGATATTCTGAGGCAACGCTAGTGTATGTTCCCATGTCAGTATTATCAGCAAGGAAACAATCATTGTGATGACCAACTCTAGCTAAGTTTGTTCCATTAAATCCTTGAGTATTGTTTAAAGCTGTAGTAGTCAAAAATGTTTTTTGTTTCAATTTTGGAGTTCTAAGCTGTATCATTCTGTTGCTAGGAATTGCTAATAATAGTGCATCAATAACTTCTTTTCTATTTGCATAATCAGCAGCAGTTGGGTTCATACCAAAATGATCTGTGTAGTACCATTCTCCCCATGCACCAATAAATCCAGCTTGAACCACAGTAATAACATCAGCATTTGCTGTTAAAAGCGGTTTTAATTGTTGCAAATGAGCAATAATTTGTTCTTTTGAAGCATCGCGTTGTGTAGCACCAGCATCATCTGAGTATGCAAAACGTACAATACATTTAATTCCTGCATTTCTAATTTTATCAAAATCAGCTTGCATGTTGCTCAAATAGCTTGCAGAAATTGGAGAATTGATAAAATCTTCTAAATAGAAAATTCTTAGTATCAATGAAATTTTTTCATTGAGGATGTAGTTTCTTAATGAAGTTTGATTTAATGCAGAATAACTTGCAGAATGAGTTTCTTTATGATGATAAAAACCTCTTTCTGGATTTGAAAAGTTTTCTGTAGATGGCGTGTAAGATACACTTGTTGTTTGTGCTTCTAATTTTACAACCAGTAAAACTAAAATTAATAATGCATAAATCTTTCTCATAATAATGTAGGTTAAATCATTTTACATCAATTAAGTTTCTAAAAACAAAATTTGAACTTGGGGTTTTTCAAATTTGCTACATCACAAATATATATAGTCAAAAGGTAAAAAACATCGATAAAATGAAAAAAAATGTACAAAAAATCGACGAATTGCATTTTTTTAATATTTTATAAAGTTAAAGACTACAAAATGGCTGTTTTTAATCAATTTTTCTCCCTTTTTTTTACTTAAAGTTATTAACAATCACATTTACAGTTGTTTATAAGTCTATATTTTTTGATTAAATAAATCAATTTTTTTTCATTTTAAGTGCATCATTATATATAAAGAATAAAGAATACATTTTAACTATAATTTATATTATGTAAAATAGAAAATATCAAAATTACTTCTCTTTAACTATTTGTTTTCATACTTTTGCATTAACTAAAAATATCAATTGGATATGAATTCAATAGCGCAGAATATCGCGAATTTTTTAAAAGATTATGAGCCTTTCAATTATTTAACCCATGAAGAATTGATATTGGTTTCATCAAGTATTAAGGTCATCAATCTTGAAAAAAATAAAGCTTTATTTAAAATTGATGATAAACTTCATGATAGTTTTTATGTTGTTGCCTCAGGTGTTGTTCATCTGTCATTTGTTGCAGATGCTGAAGAAACTTTGCTAAACAAGTGTTATCCTGGTGATATTTTTGGATTACGACCATTTTTTGCAAAAAATAATTACATGATGACCGCAAAAGCTCGTGAAGATTGTATTATTTACGCTGTACCAATTAATGTTTTCAAACCTTTTGTTTCTTTGAATTCATCGGTTTTAGATTTTTTACTTGAAAGTTTCGCTACAAATACTAAAAATTCATTCGACAAAGAAAACAGAAATAATATTATCACCGACTCTATTTATAACGAACACACTTCTGGTGAAATCCAATATTTTCAATCATTAAGCTATAATAAAACGCCATTAAAAATAGCTGTAAATTCTATTGCAAAGGATGTTGCTCAATTAATGACCGATAACCTATCTAATAGTGCTATTGTAATTGAGAATGGCTTACCTGTTGGCATTGTTACGGATACGGATTTTAGAAGTAAAATTGCTAACGCCAGATTTCCTTTAAATTCGACAATAAATAAAATAATGTCTTCTCCAGTCATTACTGTTCCAGAAAATGTTTCTGTTGCCGAAGCACAGCTTTTATTGCTAAAATATAATGTTAGTCATTTGTGCGTTACAGTTGATGGTACTGATAAAGCTGAAATTAAAGGTGTGATTTCTGAACATGATTTGGTTGTTGCACAATCAAATAATCCTGGCGTTTTGATTAAAGAAACAAAACGAGCAATTACGCCAAAAGAGTTAAAACAGGTCAGAGAAAAACTCACTGAATTAATTCAAACTTCTATTGCAAAAAACATTCCTTTACCTCATGTTTATAACATTGCTGGAGAAATTATTTTTGCAATAAATAAAAGAGCTGTAGAGCTTTCAATCTTAGATTTAGGTTCACCTCCTGCCCGCTTTTGTTGGTTAAGTATTGGAAGTCAAGGAAGAAAAGAACAATTATTGTTAACAGACCAAGATAGTTTTTTGATTTTTGAAGATGTTGCTGAAGAAAAATACAAAGAGGTTAAGGACTATTTTCTAAAATTAGCAAAACGTACAACAGCTATCTTAGAAAAAGTTGGTTATTCATATTGCCCATATAACCACATGGCAAGTAATATGTTTTTGTGTAAATCATTGACAGACTGGATAAAACAATACAATAGTTGGATAAAAACTCCAGGCGAAAAATCAAATGAAATTAGTAGTATTTTCTTTGATTATGAAATGGTCTTTGGCGAGCAAAAACTTGAAGATACCATTACAGAAGTCATATTTAGTAATTCAAAAAATAATTTGTTTTTTGATTATTTAGGAAATGATGCCTTGAGAAAAAGTGCTCCATTAAATTTCTTTAAAAAGTTTACTGTTGAAGAAGAAGGTGAAAATAAGGGAAAATTTGATATTAAAACAAAAGCTTTGATTCCATTGATTGATGGAGCAAGGTTATTTGCTTTGAGTTTGAAATTGAGAGGTATTAATAACACTTATTTGCGTTTTAAACAACTAGCAATTTCTGATCCTAAATATTCTGAAATATATCTTAATTGTGCTGAAGCATTTTTAACATTGTCAAAATTCAGAACTCTTGAAGGTTTGAAAAATGATAGTCCTGGGGATTTTATTAACTTAGAAGAATTATCAAAAGCTGATAAAGAAAAACTAAAAAATGCATTATCTCCTATGCGTGATTTAGAAGAACTAATTAAGGATAGATTTCAACTAACTCAATTTTCATAATGTTTGACTGGATAAAAAATATAAACAAAGAATATCCCGAATTTTGGAAAGAATATTTATCAAAATTTGAGAAAAAATCCAACAGGTATGTTATTTTATCAACAGAAACAACTGGACTTAACCCCAAAAAGGATGTTATCCTTTCTTTTGGAGCAATAGCGGTTATCAATGACCAAATTGTTGTTCAAGATACTTTGGAACTTGTCATTCTTCAATATAAGTATTTACATGATAATGGAATGACAAACGAGTTTTTAGTTGAAACTAAACTCCCAAAATTTGCTGAACCAAATGCTCTTGAGGAATTGGTTAAATACATTGGAAACTCCACGCTTGTTGGACATAGAATTCATTTTGATATAGAAATGATTAATGAAGCTTTAGAAAAATTGAACTGTGGAAGAATTAAAAATGAGGCATTAGATATTGAGATTATGCATCAAAAATTGTATGATATAACAAGTAAATCTTTTTCGTTAGATGAATTAGTTAAATCTTATAAAATTCCACAATCTGAGAGAAATTCAGCTATTGACGATGCTTATCTTATTGCATTATTGTTTTTAAAACTGAAATCTAAACTTGGTTTAAAATAAAAAAAACCCATTCGAGTGAATGGGTTCTTTCGATCTGTCAAAATCAAACAAAACAATAATCAAACTATTTTTTTTTAATAAATATATTGGTATAATATTTTTTACCAGTTTGTGGATCAGAAGTAACAGATACACCAAAGTGAGTAAAATCGCCTTCCATGTTTTCTCTATGTGCTGGAGAGTTTTTCCAAGCCGCAAAAGCACTTTCGGCAGTAATATAATTGTAGGCTACATTTTCAGAAACACGTTCTGCACCTAATACTTGGATAAGATTGTTAGCTCTTTCCTGAAAGTAATCATGGCTCACAGCTTGCTTTTCAATCATGTACTCATTGTGTCCTTCAGACTTATATGAAATATGGTTAATTACTTCAAGTCTGGATTTACCTAAGCTAGCTCTGTAATCGTTTATAAGCTGAACAAGTTTTAGTTCGGTATCGTTGTAAGAGTAATTGGTAACGATTTGTTTATCAGCTGCGTTATCTTCTGAAGCGTCAGAAGAACAAGAGACCATAGTGAACACGATTGCTAACGGCAATAATGCTCTGAACATTTTTGCTTTCATAGTAGTAGGTTAAGTTTTTAATAAAGTAGATGTGGGGCAAACACTTTATTGAGTTAATATTGACAGAACGTATTGTTTGATTTGGTGAGACAATATTAACCAAAACAACGATTAAATAACAAATAAAATCGATGAAATGCAATATATTTTATTTTTATACTACTTAATTCCTACAAATTACATTTTGTCGATAGTTTGAAATTTAATTATATATTTAAACGTTTAAATATAAAACCATGTTGGAAATCAATTTTCACCCATTTAAAACTTTATATACTGAGAGGTTAATTTTAAGAAGATTAACAGAAAATGATTTAGAAACCATTTTCAAGCTTAGAAGTAACCCAGAGTTGATGAAATATATCCCAAGACCATTGGTAAAAACAATGGATGATGCAAAAGGACATTTTGAAATGATAGAGAATAAAATTGAAAATAATGAAGGCATCAACTGGGGAATTGCTCTGAAAAAAGAACCGCAGAAAGCTTTTGGGGTAATTGGCCATTATAGAATATCACCAGAAAATCACCGTTCAGAAATTGGATATATGATTTTAGACGAATATAGTGGTAATGGATATGTTACAGAAGCAATAGAATCAGTATTGGATTATGGCTTTAATGATTTAAAGTTACACTCAATAGAAGCTGTAATTGACCCTGATAATATAGGTTCAGAAAGAGTTCTTCAAAAATGCGGATTTGTAAAAGAAGCACATATTTTGGAAAATGAACTATTTGAAGATAAATTTTGGGATACTGTAATTTATTCAATTTTGAAGAAAAACTATAAAAAGAAATAGGTTGACAAATTTGTCAACCTATTCTTTTCGATGACTAAGCCATCGAAACTAACCAGTAATTATTAAATTTTAAAAAACAAACTTAAATCCGAATGATAAAGGAGTTGTTAATGTAGGATCACTTCCGTGTAAAGCACCATTATAAGTTGACTCAACATTAGCAACATGAGCTAAAGAGAAGTTTGTAACTGTTGTTTTTTCTCCACCATCAGGTTTTAAAGTAGTTGAAGTGAAGTTTGCTAAATCATATGAAAACTCAACAGAGAAGTTTTTAGTTACAAAGAAATCAAAACCACCAGACATTGATACACCAAATTGAGAAACTTTCATATCTGTTGTATCTTCTTTACCTGAGATAATTGGAGTTGCTAATTGACCAAAGAAATAAAAGTTACCGGCTACATTCCAATATTTTCTAACTAATGGTTGGAAAACATATAGTTTTGTGTTTAAGTCCACGGTTGCACCACCAACATCGGCATTGTCAGCTTTTAGGTTAATATAACCTATACCAGCTCCTACAGCAACAGATGGTGTAACAAATGTACCTACAATCGGAATAACTGTTAAATTAGTTGATTTAACATCTCCTTGTTTTGTTTGTTGATAACCAAATTGTGATGTAGCAAACCATGCACCTTGTAAACCTTTATTCTCTTGAGCATTTGCAGCAAATCCAGCAAAAATTAACGCTACTAATAAAATTTTTTTCATGTTTGAAATTAGTTTTAAATTATACCCCAAAAGTATTCCCAACATTTTGTTAAAAAACTGATATAAATCATAGAAATATATTTTTTTACACCATACAATATACTCGTCAAATTGTTTTAGATTTGCACCATATATGGAAAAAACGATTAATATACTTAATAGAAAAGCCAAATTTGATTATGAAATAATCGAGACTTATACTGCTGGAATAGTTTTGACTGGAACGGAAATAAAGTCTATTAGATTAGGAAAAGCTAACATAGCTGATAGCTTTTGTGAATTTCACAACGGAGAACTTTTTGCTATCAATACTCAAATAGATGAATATTTGTTCGGCAATCAATTTAATCATAAAGCAAAGAGCGAACGAAAACTGTTGCTAAATAGAAGAGAATTGAAAAAATTGGAAAGAGCTTTGGACACAAAAGGTTTAACAATTGTTCCACTAAAGCTTTTTACAAACGAAAAAGGATTGGCTAAGCTTGATATTGGTCTGTGTAGAGGTAAGAAAACCTATGATAAAAGAGAAAGTTTAAAATCTCAAGATGTTCAAAGAGATTTGGATAGAATTAAAAAAGCTTATAAATAAAAAAACCACCAAATTTGGTGGTTTTTTTATTATTTAAATCCTACAATTTGTTCTTCGGCAGTGATTACTTCATCAACATATTTTTTATATTCAGCATATTCTGTTGTAGAAATATTGTCCCAAGGAATGCTCACAGTTCTTTTTATTTTTAGAACGTTAGGCAAGGTATGTTCAAAAACTAATTCGTAGTTATGTTGCTTAAACGCAAACTTTTTGTTTTCTGGAATTTCAATAAATTTTTTCCCTTCAGGAATTTTAATTTCTAGAGTTGATTGATATTCTTTACAGTTTTCGTAACGAATGTAATTGATGTCCATTTTTCGAGTTTCTTGAGCTATAATATCTCTAGTGTAAACCTTTTCTAAAAATGGCATATCGGTAATTTTCAAACTTCCAACTGATTGAGTTTTTTCAGGAATTGTAAAGTTGGTTTCAAAAGTTATAAAATCGTCATAGGTTTTGTTTTCTACCAATTTATCCGATTGCAAAGTCATGTTCTTTTTCAACCTTTTGCTGAATAAATCTTCCAATTCTTTTTTTCTTACATCATCTGTTGTTGCATTTGAAAACAATTGATTGTAGTACGATTTCAATGCTCCAAAAATTTGATGTTGACTAACCATAGTTTTTGAGTTGTCATCAATTGTAAGTGTTGATTTCGTTATCAATTTATCTACAGTAGCATTTTTGAATGGAATTTGAATTAGAGAAACATTTTCATTTTCATTTTTGTCAAATGAAATTACCAAAGCATTGGCATTATAAAGAGAAATTGGCAATGCTTGGAAAGGAAGATATTTATCTGTTAATTCAAGGAAAAATTCTTTTCCATCAATAGTAGTTTTTACAATACAATGGTTAAAATCAATAGCAGGAAGTCGCATGTTTTTGTAACCATTATCATTTGTAGAAACTAAAACAAGATTTGATTTTAAACCAGCTTGTTGAGACAATGCAACAAATAATGTTGATACATCTTTACAATCTCCTAATTTGGTTGTGATTGTTTTAGATGGTTTTTGAGGAACATAACCACTTTGTCTGAAGTCTAGTGAGCTGTATGTGATGTTGTCTTCAATATAGCTGTAAATCTTCTTAGCAATTTCAGTTTGTGATAGACTTTGATATCCATTTGGAAATATTTGGTCAAAAGTATTTTTGGTAATTTTATCAATCAACAAATTCTTTTTCACTAGATCACTGTACCAATTAGCAATTTCCTTCCAAGATTTTATAGTACTCACTTTTATAGAGTTTGTCATATCACCATATGCTGGCGCATAATCTTCTATCAAAGGAATTGCTGGCGAATTTAATTTCTTCCAGGTTGTACAGGTTTTATTATTTATTTTTTTGGTAACTGGCGTGATATCTCCATTTATAAGCGATGAATTATAAGTAACATCATTCGGATGAATCAAAGTAAATAAAACTTCAGCTTCAGGATAGGTACTGTTGAAATAACAACCTAAATTAAAATCTTTAAAAAATCGACCTGTGTTGTTGTCATAATCTTCATACTGAATGAAGATTACATCACCTACTTTCAAATCAGAAAACACAAGCGTTCCACTTCCCTCTTCTGCCGGAGCAATAGAGCCATCAGCTTTAACAATTTCTGATTTTAATAGATTTGTATAAGAACCCAAGTTGTATTCTTTTAATTCTTCAATTCCGTTTTCGGCAGTTATCTCATATACATAAGTAACCTTTGATTTTCTTCCGCCTTCAGGTAAAATATTTACAATATATTCATCTAGAAGCACCACTACTCCATAGTCACTTTTTAGTTTAGAGTTGCGTTTTTCTTTTATGAATTTGTATAAATCTTTGTGTGCAACTTCTTCAATTTCATCAGGATTCTTTGTTATATCGTATAATTGTTTTCTTAAAGCATTGTTTTCTGAGTTGTGAATTAATGCTTCTCTGATGTATTTTTCTGCTTCTTTTGTATTGTTCATATAATTATAAACCATACCTTTTTTCTCAAGCAACACAAACGAGTATGGAAATAATCCAAGCGCATCATCAATAGCTTTTAATGCTTCAGGGTATTTTTTCTCTTCAATTAAGTTTTCAATTACATCGCCAGCAACTCCGGTAAAATAAGGATATAGTCTTAATCTATCTTCAAATATTTTTTTAACATCATCTTTTCGGTTTGCATCTCTGTAGTACTGAACAAGTTTTGATAAGGCAGAGAAATTATCTTTTTTAGCATACAAGTCCTCGAGCATTTTCAGTGTCTTGTCTTTGTTTTTTTCCAAATTATCATACAATGGTGCCATTGTTGTAATGTAGAACTCAGAGTTGTGTGATTGTTCAATAAGTTGATCAACATTTACAAGCATTTCTTTGATTTTAGAATTCCTAGCATTAATAAGAAATTCATATAGTAAACCAATGGTCGGTGACTCTAGCTTTTTAGCTCTTTCCTTATATTTTTCAATTTCAACAATATTAGTTTCTCTAAGCCAATCACTGTCTTGAGCTTTGGTGGCTAATGTGTAGAAATAATCAGGATCATTAATTTCTATGTTCTTGTTAATTTCATTCACTTTGGCGTTATCTCCTTTTTTTGCATAATAGTCAGCCAAACGTGTTTTAATCATTGAACTATTTGGATATTTTGCATCTAACTCTTCGATTACATCAAATGCTTTTTCTAATTTCCTGTTATGCATATATCCATCAAAAAGAAGAATTTTATACACAACATCATTTGGATTTTCTTTCGATTTTTTATCAAAATAATCTTCATAGTAAGCATTAAATGTATTAACATCCAAATCTTGCAATGTAGATTTGTTGTATGGTTTGTATGTATTATGATAAACTAATCCATCAACTTTTTTCCCATTTGCATCTGTCAAGGATGTGAAAAAATAACAGTTACCAGAATTAATAGATGACTTAACTAAAATTCTATTTATTCCTTTTGGCATTTTCACACTAAATTTAAAAGCATCTAAATCAGTATATTCAATCAAGCTATTGCTAAACACTTCAATATCATTTACAAATACTTTTATCCCATCACTAGAACCAACATTAAAATAGAGTTGTTGCTCAACTGGATTTTCAAGGAAAATTTGCGAATACATGATGGCGTTTCCGTATTCATTTTCATTAGAAAAAGTGATATATCCTTCGTTTTGAATTATTCTTGGGTTATACCAACCAACCATTCCGTTGCTGTTAGCATTGAACAATTTATCGTTTTTAGGATAAATCTCAGCTTCATATTCTGTGTCTAATCCACTTCCGTTCAAATTTTCAAAAGCACCACATAGTTGCCAATTCATAATAGAATTCAGCTTTGCAATGTAATTACTGTATCCTTCATAATTTTTTCTGTTTCTATCACAAACAGCCTTATTATAGATAACTGATGGGTTGTCTTTGAAAGCCTCAGCTGTAGCCATTGCATCAATTTTTTGATATGTAAAGTCATTGTAACCAACTTGATTAACGTCGTCTAACAAGAACGGTTGCTTGAACAAAGGCGTTAGATAATTCTTTGCATCAGGATAAGTACTCAATGTTTTAACAAAACTATCATCAAAATCATTTTTACCTCTTTCGAGTGAAATGAAATTGTCCAATATAAAATAATTTATATTGCTCGCTACTTTTGATTTGAGTTCTTTGTCGAATAATTTTCGAGCATCATCTCTCTTGTTGGCAAGCAATAAATCCCATACTTTCTTCTCAGGAGTTTGAGCATTAACAACTGTTGTTAGCAATAATAAAATGGCTAATATTTTTTTCATAATAAATGGATAAAAAGTGTCTTGTAAATAAACGAATTAATTTTTGTTTTCCAATAGTGGAACAAATTTAAATTCTCCAAATTCATGCTTTTCAAATTGAGTAGCATTTTTACGAATAAGTAAAGTCATTATTTGTTCCTTTTCACCAAGCGGAATGACAAGCCTACCTCCTATTTTTAGTTGTGCCATCAATGCTTTTGGAATTATTGGCGCACCAGCTGTTACAATTATGCTATCAAAAGGAGCATGATTTGGCAGGCCTTTGTAACCATCACCAAACGATAAATGTTTGGGCCTAATTCCCATTTTTGGCAACAAATTTGAAGTTGTTTTGAATAATTCGTTTTGCCTTTCTACTGAATATACTTTTGCTCCTAGAGCAACCAAAACAGCAGTTTGATAACCACTTCCTGTACCTATTTCTAGTATTTTATCATCTTTTTTTACTTGAAGCAATTGACTTTGAAACGCTACAGTAAATGGTTGTGAGATAGTTTGCCCTGCACCTATTGGAAATGCTTTATCCTGATAGGCAAAATCTTCAAAACTTGAGTCCAAAAATAAATGACGTGGAATCTTCTTTATGGCTTCCAAAACCTTTTTATCAGTAATTCCTTTTTCTTCAAGTATTTTTGCTAGTTGATTTCTAAGTCCTTGATGTTTGGCAGTATCTTTCAATTTTAGGCATGTTAGGTGCGTAAAAATACTATAAAAAATAACTTTCCAACACCGATTCTGTAAACTTTTTTTATCCTCCTAACAATTATCATAAAACTAAAAATTTACTAAATTTATATTCGCAAAAAAATAAATATGAAACTTACTCAAGCTATTGAAAATCTTCAGAATAAAGGGTTTTTAGATATTCATTTAGAAGATAATATTGACTATGTAGAGGAAATCAATAAACTTCGAAAGGAAAAAAATGCAGTTATTTTAGCTCATTATTACCAACGACCAGAAATTCAGGATATAGCGGATTTTGTTGGCGATAGTTTAGCATTAGCTCAAAAAGCAGCAACAACTGATGCTGATATGATTGTATTTGCTGGCGTTCACTTTATGGCAGAAACAGCAAAAATTTTAAATCCTTCCAAAAAAGTTATTCTTCCAGATTTAAAAGCTGGTTGTTCATTAGCAGATTCTTGTCCTCCAAATGATTTTGAAGCATTCATAAAACAACATCCAAACCATGTTGTGGTTTCTTATGTGAATACTTCGGCTGAAATAAAAGCATTGACAGATATTGTTTGTACTTCTTCAAATGCGGAAAAAATCATCAATTCAATACCAAATAATCAACCGATAATTTTTGCTCCTGACAGAAACCTTGGTGCCTATTTGATGAAAATAACTGGAAGAGAAATGCTTCTTTGGGATGGAGCATGTTTAGTTCACGAAGCATTTTCTATAGATAAAATTTTAGATTTATATCTACAGAATCCCGATGCAGAAATCATTGCGCATCCAGAATCGCAAGAACATATTCTGAAAGTAGCTAAATATATTGGATCAACGGCAGGTTTGTTGAATTATGTAAAAACAAGTTCAGCGCAAAAATTTATTGTCGCAACCGAAGCAGGAATTCTTCATAAAATGCAAAAAGAAGCACCAAACAAAACATTTATAGCAGCTCCAGCTAATGAAGCCAATTGTAATTGCAGTGAATGTGCTTATATGAAACTAAATACTCTTAAAAAATTGTATTTGTGTATGAAATATGAACTTCCAGATGTAGAGATTGAAGAAAGCTTGCAAAAAAAAGCAGTAAAATCGATCAATAGAATGCTAGAAATTTCCAAATAAACATGAGCATTATAAAATCTGATATACTAATTTTAGGTGCTGGAGTTGCCGGTTTAACAACTGCTATAAAAATTGCAAAAGCGCTACCAGAAAGAAAAATCATTGTTGCCACAAAAGCGAACAAAGAAGAATCGAATACCAAATATGCTCAAGGCGGAATTGCAGCAGTCTGGGATGAAGAAGATACTTTTGAAAGTCATATTCAAGACACTTTAAAAGCTGGTGATTTTGAAAATGATGAAGAAGTTGTAAAAATAGTTGTAGAAAATGCTCCAGAAAGATTAAACGAATTAATTCAATGGGGAGCAGATTTTGATATTAACTCAAAAAATGAATACGATTTAGGAAAAGAAGGTGGTCATTCTGCAAATAGAATTCTGCATCACAAAGATATCACAGGTTTTGAAATTCAAATGACTTTAATCAAACAAGTTGAAAGCCTTTCAAACATTGAATTTCTAGCGCATCATTTTGCCATTGAACTGATTACTGAACATCATTATACTAACAAGAAAATTGTTTTTGGTGAAAAAAATATTCATTGTTATGGTGCATATATTTTAGATGAAAAAACGGGTGAAATAGATACCTATTTGGCAAAAAAAGTCGTTCTCGCAACTGGTGGAAGTGGTCAAACCTATGCCACGACGACAAACCCAATAATCGCAACTGGTGACGGAATAGGAATGGCATTTAGAGCAAAAGCTCTAGTTGAGGACATGCAATATATTCAATTTCATCCAACTGCTTTGTATGAACCAGGCAAAAGCCCAGCATTTTTAATCTCTGAAGCTGTGCGTGGTTTTGGAGCATATTTAAAAAATAAATCTGGTGAACGTTTTATGTTCAAAACCGATGAGCGTGGCGAATTGGCGTCAAGAGATATTGTTTCAAGAGCTATCAACATGGAGATCAATACTTCGGGTACAGAATGTGTTTATCTAGATTGTACACACTTAGACCAAGAAGCATTTTATAACCATTTTCCAAACATTGTTGATAAATGCAAAAGTATAGGAATTGATGTTTCAAAAGATTTTATTCCTGTTCTACCTGCAATGCACTATATGTGTGGAGGTGTTCGAGTTGATAAAAAAGGAAAAACCAATGTCAAAAATTTATATGCCAATGGTGAAGTAGCCAAAACAGGACTTCATGGGGCAAATAGATTAGCTTCAAATTCATTACTAGAAGCACTCGTCTTTGCTGATATTATTGCCAAAGATATTATTGAAAGTCAGGATGATTTGGATGTTGCTTTTCCAAATGTTCCCGAATGGAATACAGAAGGAACAACCGATCCAAAAGAGCAAATTTTGATTACTCACAATAGAAAATCTGTTCAAAACATCATGAATGATTTGGTTGGGATTGTCCGTTCTAACGAAAGATTAGAACGTGCATTGGATCATCTTAATTATATTTATGAAGATACCGAAAAAATGTTCAAACGAGTAACCATTTCACCTCAAATATGTGAATTGCGTAATATAAATAACGTGGCGTATCTTATTGTAATTCAGTCGATGGCAGCAAAGGAAAACAAAGGAGCATTCTTCAGTTTAGATTTAGTATAAAAAAATTATATTTGTAAAAATAAGTGTCACATGTTAAAAGTTGGCGTTCTTGGTGCTGGACACCTTGGAAAAATTCATTTACGATTGTTAAATCAATCTGAAAAATATGAACTCGTTGGTTTCTATGATGAAAATGCAGACTATGCCGAAAAAATTGCTGCTGAGTTTGGATACAAACGTTTTGATACCATAGCAAAATTAATACATGCTGTTGATGTAATTGATATTGTAACTCCTACTCTATCGCATTACAAATGTGCTAAAGTTTCTATTAAAAGTGGTAAACACGTTTTTATAGAAAAACCCATTGCCACAACCGTTGAAGAAGCTGAAGAAATTATCGCTTTGGCCAAAGAATACAATGTAAAAGGTCAAGTTGGTCATGTAGAGCGATTTAATCCAGCATTTATCGCTGTAAAAAACCAAATCGAAAACCCGATGTTTATAGAAACACATCGTTTGGCTGAGTTCAATCCGCGTGGTACTGATGTTCCTGTGGTATTGGACTTGATGATACATGATATTGATGCTATTTTGTCGGTTGTAAAATCAAAAGTAAAAGCAGTTCACGCAAGCGGAGTTTCGGTTTTAAGTCAATCTCCAGATATTGCTAATGCTCGCGTTGAATTTGAAAACGGTTGTGTTGCCAACATTACTTCAAGTAGAATTTCGATGAAGAACATGCGTAAATCTCGTTTCTTTCAAAAGGATGCTTACATTTCTGTTGATTATTTAGATAAAATCTGTGAAGTAGTGAAAATGAAAGATGCGCCAGAAGTTCCGGGTGATTTTGATATGATTTTACAAAATGCCGAAGGCGAAAAAAAACAAATCTATTTCAACAATCCTGATGTTTTACCTAATAATGCAATCCTCGATGAATTAGAAACGTTTGCCGATGCCATCAACAACAACACAACACCAGTTGTAACACTTGAAGACGGAACAGAAGCATTGCATGTAGCTTATATGATTATTGATAGTATGAATGGAAAATAAAAATGATGAATAGACTTTTGATTTTATTCTTTTGTATTATTTTTTCTAATTGCTGTTTATCACAAATTGATAACATTTTTTATGTAAATGATGTTGAAAATGTCGAATATTTGACAATAAATTTTTGTATTGACAAAAAAGGTAAAACATCTAATGTTAATATTTTACCTGATAAAACAACATACAAAAACGAAAATATAATAAATCAAGTAATTGAATATAAAAAAGGAATAGAATATTATCCAGATAGTAATTTGAATAACAATTGTTATGATTATACATTTACATTTCTAAATATTAAATATCAAACAGAAACTTTGGATAGTAGCGAATTAGAAAAATGTAAAAACTTTAAAAATGGTGTTTTCAAATACAATAATACAATTCATCCAAATACAATAATTGAGAGAACAGAAGAATTTCAAATAGAAAAAACAGGAAAAGATTTTATTAAATTCAAAATAGATTGGCTAGCGCCAAATAAATATATCTTAACTTATTTTGAAGTAAGTGATAAAGAATATGATTATTTGTTAGGCGAAAAAATAGAAGTCGAAATCATTAAAATCATAAATGACAATGAATACTTATATTTCAGTAATTTATTAAATAGAACTTATACAAGTATGATTATTACAAAAATAAACTAAACAAACATAATGAACACAATAGCAGTAATTGGCGCAGGAACAATGGGCAACGGAATTGCTCACACCTTTGCACAATGCGGTTTTACCGTAAAACTAATCGATATTTCAGAGAAATCTTTAGAAAAAGGAATGGCAACTATTGCTTCTAATCTTGACAGAATGGTTGCTAAAGGAACTATCACCGAAGATGACAAACACAAAACCATCAGTAACATTATTACTTACACCGATATCAAAGATGGTGTTGTGGGTTGTGATTTGGTGGTTGAAGCAGCAACCGAAAACGTAACGTTAAAACTCAATATTTTTAAACAATTAAGTGATACTTGCGATCACAATGTGATTTTGGCAACTAATACTTCTTCGATTTCTATTACTCAAATTGCAGCACAAGTGGTTCATCCTGAACGTGTAATTGGAATGCACTTTATGAACCCAGTACCAATAATGAAATTGGTTGAAATCATTCGTGGATACAATACGTCTGATGAAGTAACTAGAATCATCATGGATTTATCGGTAAAACTAGGTAAAACACCAACAGAAGTTAATGATTATCCAGGATTTGTTGCCAATAGAATTCTGATGCCAATGATTAACGAAAGTATTGAAACGTTATACAATGGTGTTGCTGGTGTAGAAGAAATTGATACAGTAATGAAACTAGGTATGGCACATCCAATGGGACCATTACAATTAGCCGATTTCATTGGTCTTGACGTATGTCTTTCAATACTGAATGTTATGTATGATGGTTTCAAAAACCCAAAATATGCTCCTTGCCCACTTCTAGTAAATATGGTAATGGCTGGAAAACTCGGAGTAAAATCGGGTGAAGGTTTCTACGATTATTCAGAAAGTAAAAAAGCAGAAAAAGTTTCAAAACAATTTAGCAAATAAAGTCCTTAGTATTTAGTCCTTAGTTTATAAATATCACGAGCTAAGGACTGATTACTAGAACTATGGACTAATAATTATGTACTCAGCACTAACTACTAAGTACTAAAAAACTATAAATGAGCAAAATAATTCCTTTCAAAGCCGTTCGTCCTACTCCAGATAAAGTAGCGTTGGTAACTTGTCGTAACTACGATGATTATTCGCCAGCAGAATTAGCTGCCTGGTTAAATTTTAATCCGTATTCGTTTTTACACGTTATCAATCCTGCCTATATACATGCGCAGAAAATTACTTTGGATAAACGTTTTAAAGGTGTTGCCCATAAATATCAAGATTTTAAGAATGATGGAATTTTCATGACCGAAGAAAAACCTGTTTTTTTTCTGTATGAAATCCAAACCAAAAGTCAATTTTTTACAGGAATTGTTGCTGGAACTTCGATTGAAGATTACAAGAATAACATCATCAAAAAGCACGAAGACACGTTGCAATATCGTGTAGAATTGTTTAAAGATTATTTGCATCAAACGGGTTTTAATACCGAACCAGTTTTGATTACTTATCCAGATAATCAGGAGATAAATAATTGGATACTTAAAAAGAAAAAAGAACAACCTGTTTACAATTATTCTACAACCAATAAAGAAAAGCATCAACTTTGGAAAATTGACAATGAAAAGGAAATAAATTGGTTACAAACACAATTTGAGCAAATTCCTGAATTGTACATTGCTGATGGTCATCATCGCTCTGCATCTGCGGAATTGTTATATGATGAAGACAAACATCTTGGCAATGAAAACCTGAACTATTTTATGAGTTTTTTAATTGCCGAAAGTAATGTCAAAATTTATGAATTTAATAGAATTATTCGTGATTTAAATGGGCTTTCAAAAGAAGATTTTCTCGAAAAACTTTCAGAACATTTCATCATCAAAGATAAAGAACAAGAATTGTGGAAACCACAAAGCAAATTTGAATTTGGAATGTATCTTGACGGAAAATTTTACGCTCTTTTTTATAAACAACCAACTGTCACATCGAGCGCAGTCGAGATGCTTAATGAAAAAAAGAACATTCTTAGTAACCTCGATGCACAAATTTTATACGACAAAGTTTTGCAACCATTACTAGGCATTGAAGACTTGCGAAACGATGAACGCATCGAATACATTCCTGGAAAACAATCTATTTTAACAATAAAAGAATTGATTGACGAAGGAGAATTTGAAGTAGGTTTTATGTTGTATCCAAGTGATATTTCCGAAATTAAAGCACTGGCAGATAACAATTTAATCATGCCACCAAAATCAACTTACATCGAACCAAAGTTTAGAAGTGGATTGATGGTTTATGAGTTGTGATTTAGAAAATAGAATAAAGAGAAAAGAAAATAGACAGTTTTGTCATTCCGAGCGCAGTCGAGGAAACCAAATGCGATTTCTCTCTCGTCAAAATAGACGAGACGAAATGACAAAGAGAAAAATTATAAAATGTCAATAGCCGATAATTTACTCCAAATAAAATCATCATTACCTGAAAACGTTACTCTTGTAGCGGTTTCAAAAACCAAACCTGTTTCAGATTTAATGGAAGCGTATCATGCTGGTCAGCGTATTTTTGGTGAAAACAAAATCCAAGAAATGACCGAGAAATGGCAACAAATGCCTAAAGATATTGAATGGCACATGATTGGTCACGTGCAGTCTAACAAGGTCAAATACATGATACCTTATGTGAAACTCATTCATGGAGTTGATAGTTTGAAATTGCTTAAAGAAATCAATCGCCTTGCTGCAAAATGGCGCAAAAAAGTAGATTGTTTACTTCAAATTCATATTGCAGAAGAAGAAACTAAATTTGGTCTAGATGATAACGAATTAGTTGAAATATTGAATTCCGAAGAATTTAAAAACATGCAGAACATTAGAGTAATTGGTTTAATGGGAATGGCTACTTTTACTGATAATCAAGAACAAATAAAGAGAGAATTTGATCATTTAAAATCATTATTTGACAAACATAAATCACAGAAAACTGAAAACTGCCAACTGAACACTCTTTCCATGGGCATGAGTGGTGATTATCAGCTAGCAATTGAATGTGGAAGTACAATGGTTCGGATTGGAAGTAGTATATTTGGAACGAGATAATGAGATTGCTTCGTTCCTCGCAATGACTGAGCACTAAAAACTGAACACTGAATACTAAATTTGTACGCAATACTCGACATAGAAACCACTGGAGGTCAATACAATGAAGAAGGTATAACCGAAATCGCTATCTATAAATTTGATGGTCACGAAGTCGTGGATCAATTTATTAGTTTAGTCAATCCAGAAAAACCTATTCAGCCTTTTGTGGTAAAACTAACGGGTATTAATAATGCCATGTTGCGTTCAGCTCCAAAGTTTTATGAACTTGCCAAACGAATTATTGAAATCACCGAAGATTGCATTGTAGTGGCACACAACGCTTCGTTTGATTATAGAATTCTTCAAATGGAATTTGATAGATTGGGCTATAAATTCATTAGGCCAACATTATGCACGGTTGAACTTTCTCAAAAACTTATTCCGGGAATGCAATCATATAGCCTTGGAAAACTTGTTCGTTCTCTAGGAATTCCCGTGGCTGACAGACATAGAGCAAGTGGTGATGCTATGGCTACAGTTCGTCTTTTTAAACTTTTACTTTCTAAAGATGTTGAAAAAGAAATTCTTATTAGTTCTATAAAAGCAGATATTAAAAAAGGGTTATCTCCTAAACTTCTTGACATTGTAGAAGATTTACCTTCGCGAACAGGTATTTATTACATCCATAATGACAAAGGCGATTTAATTTATATTGGTAAAAGTAAAAATATAAAAAAACGTGTCAATCAGCATTTTACAGGAACATCGAGCAAGAGTAAAAAAATTCAACGTGATGTTTTTGCTGTTACTTATGAAGAAACTGGTAGTGAATTGATTGCTTTATTAAAAGAAAGCGAAGAAATAAAAATTAACAAACCGATATATAATAGAGCGCAACGCAAAAGTATTTTTCAATGGGCGTTATATGAAGTTCTTGACGATAAAGGTTATTTGAGTTTGCAAATTCAAAAAGCTGATGGTAGAAAAAAAGAAATAACTTCTTTTACTAGCATGCAAGAAGGCAAAACCTTTTTATTTAAAATGACAGAAAAATATAATTTGTGTCAAAAAATTAATTTATTATTTGAAACTAAAAACAGTTGTTTTCAATACAAGATTAAAGAATGTAGCGGAGCATGCGTGAATGAAGAAAAGCCAGAAGAATACAATCAAAGAGTTGAAGAATTTCTTAACGAAATGAAGTTTGAAAGCAATAATATGGTTATTATTGATAGAGGCAGAAAAATGGAGGAAAGAAGCGCTATACTCATTGAAAATGGAATTTATAAAGGGTATTGTTTTTATGATTTAAATTACCAAATCACGAACATTGAAGTATTGAAAAATATCCTTATCCCGATGCAAAATAATCGTGATACACGAAACATAATCCAAACCTATTTGCGAAAGAATAAAGTTTCAAAGATTGTTAAGTTTGATTAACGATTGAAGAACTAAGATTTTTGAATTTTGAAGAATAATAAAAATTTATTAATCACCATAATTGGTCCAACAGCCATAGGAAAAACTTCCTTGAGTATTGCATTGGCACAACACTTTGGTTGCGAAATAATTTCTTGTGATAGTCGTCAATTTTTTAAAGAAATGACTATTGGAACTGCTGTTCCTTCAGATGAAGAATTGGCTAGTGCAGCGCATCATTTTATACAAAATAAATCAATTTTTGACAATTACTCTGTAGGTGATTTTGAAAAAGAAGCCATTTCTAAATTGGATGAATTGTTTATTGAAAATAATATACAAATCATGGTTGGCGGAAGCGGTTTATATGTAGATGCTGTGCTGAAAGGATTTGATGATTTTCCAGATATAGATGAAGATATTCGAAAAAAAATAAACGCTGATTTTGAGAGTTTTGGGATTGATTATTTGCAGCAAAAGTTAAAAAAATTAGATGGTGATTATTTCCAAAAACTTTCAACCGAAAATCCACAAACCTTGCAAAATCCTCAACGAATGAAACGCTTTGTGGAAGTTTGTGTAGGAACCGGAAAACCCTATTCTAGTTTTATTGGGCAAAAGAAAAACCAGCGTAACTTCACTCCTATTGTCATTGGATTAGAAGCAGAAAGAGAAATCATGTACAACCGAATTAACCAACGAGTTGATATCATGATGCAAGATGGTTTACTTAAAGAAGCTGAAAGTCTTTTTCCAAACAAAAATCTAAATGCTTTGCAAACGGTTGGTTATCGCGAATTGTTTGATTATTTTGATGGAAAAACATCATTAGAATTAGCTGTTGAACAAATCAAAATGAATACACGTCGTTTTGCAAAACGCCAAATTACTTGGTTTAAACGAACTGAAAATGTAATTTGGTTTGATTATTTAACTGATAGAAAAAAAATAATCGAAAGTTTACAATTGATAATTGATAATTCAAGATAATGCCCATTTCGCCCAACTTCACTTCTATTTTGCACGAAGAAAAAGAAATTAATTTTCTTCAATGCTATCCAAACGGTTATTTGAAATACACCGATTTGTGTAATATTCTTCAACTTACAGCTGCAAAACATGCTGAACTTGGTGGTTTAAGTTTTACTGATATGCAAGTTTGTCATCAGGCTTGGGTTTTGAGTAGAATGCGTATAGAGATTAATCGTTTACCAAAATGGAAAGACGTTGTTACAGTAAAAACTTGGATTAATTCACTCGAAAATTCTAGATCTATTCGATGTTTAGAAATGTATCTTGGTGAGGAAAAAATTGCTGGTTGTGAAACATTTTGGGCTGTTTTTAATACAGACAAAAGAAAACCAGAGAATTTATTATTGCCTCACGAGCATTTTCAAAAGTTTCCAGATAGAGCTACTTTAGAAACATTTAGCAAAATAGATTTTCAACATGAAATGGAAATCATTGGAAAACATAAAGTTAAATTATCTGATTTAGATATTGTAAATCACGCAAATAGCGTAAAATATATAGAATGGTGCTTGGATTATCTTGATTTGAAAATTATTAAAAACCAACAAATTGAGAGCTTGGAAATGAACTATCTAAAAGAGCTTTCATTGGGCGATATTGCAGAAATAAAATATAAAATAATTGATAATAGTATCATTTTTACCATATCAAAAGATGAAAGAATAAATTTTGGATTAAAAATTAATTTAAAATAAAAAGGCTTCAATTTCTTGAAGCCTTTTATAATTTATTTTTTGATCACTAATCTGAAACCTTCGCCGTGAATGTTGAGGATTTCTACATTCGGATCATCTTTCAAATATTTGCGAAGTTTAGCAATATATACATCCATACTTCTCGAAGTGAAATAGTTATCTTCTCTCCAGATTTTTGTTAGTGCTAATTCTCTTGGCATTAAATCATTTTCATGTAAAGCCATCATTTTCAATAATTCAGATTCTTTTGGAGACAATTTAATTGGCTCATTTTTATCCAAAGTTAAAAATCTGAGTTTAGAATTTAGGTGAAAACGTCCTATTTGAAATTCAAATTTTGCAGGTTCATTTTTGTTTTCACTTGCTTTTCTTTGAATAATCGCTTTAATCTTCATCAATAATACATCAGAGTCAAAAGGCTTGTTCAAATAATCATCTGCTCCTACTTTGTAACCTTTCAATACATCTTCTTTCATTGATTTTGCAGTTAAGAAAATCAAAGGAATATCTTTGTTTTTTTCACGTATCTCTTTTGCGAGAGTATAACCATCTTTATAAGGCATCATAACATCTAAAATGCATAAATCGAAGGTGTCTTTTTTGAATTTTTCAAAACCTTCCATTCCATTTTTAGCTAGTGTAACCTCAAAATCATTGAGAGTCAAATACTCTCTGAGAACAATTCCAAAATTTTGATCGTCTTCTACTAATAATATTTTATTTTTCGTTTCCATAGTTATTTTTAATTAATCAGTGGGACTTTTATTATAAATATGCTTCCTTTTCCTTTTTCGCTTTCTACAAAAATTTGACCATTGTGATCTTCAACAATAGTTTTTACATATGCAAGACCTAAACCGTGACCTTTTACGTTGTGTAAATCGCCTGTATGCTCGCGGTAGAATTTTTCAAAAATTCTCTTTTGAGCTGCTTTGCTCATGCCTATTCCATTATCTTTAATTTTTATAATGACAAAATCTTTAACATTTTCTGTCGATACTTCTATAACGGGAGATTCGACAGAATATTTTATTGCATTATCTAAAACATTCACCAAAATATTTGTAAAATGCACGTCATTCAATAATACTGAACTTCTTTTTGCATCAAAATGAGTTGTAATTACTCCTTCTCTATCCTCAACTATCAGGCTAACATGTTCTATTGCATCTTCTATTACTTCATGGATATCATGAGTTTCTTTATTGATTTCTAGCTCACGTTTTTCAAGTTTCGAAATCCTCAAAACATTTTCTACCTGTGCATGCATTCGTTTGTTTTCGTCTTTAATCATTTGAAGATATCTAAAAATCTTTTCTTTATCTTCTATAACCTTCGGACTTTTTATAGCATCAAGTGCTAGATTTATGGTTGCAATTGGTGTTTTGAACTCGTGTGTCATGTTATTAATGAAATCAGTTTTGATTTCAGAAATCTGACGCTGTTTGATGAGTTGGCTCAAAGCACTAGCATAAGCTACTACAATTACAAGGGTGAAAATAATTGCCAATATTCCTATACCTACAAGTTCAGAAATTAAATATTTCTTTTTTTGTGGGAATTGCAATAGAAGCTGATATTTATTATTTCCCTCATTGTCAATAAAAATTGGAATATTATAAGTATTCTCTTTGTTGTAGCTAAAATATTCTGATTTTATTTTAGTAGCTAATCCATTACTGTAAACACTAAACTCAAATGGTGTGTTTACGCCATAATTTTTTAATTCCTGAGAAAGAAGTTTATTTAATTGTTCAAAATTTAGCCTTTCTTGAATGGGTTTTTGAGCAGCTATTTCTTTATAAAACAATTCAAATTCAGCTTCTTTAAGAACATCAGGTTTACCTGTTTTCTCAATGGTCAATTCAGGTGAAGTCATTTTCCTTAAACCAGAATTATCAACATTATCATTGTAAACCTTTGTTTTTCTTTTTGAAGTGAAACTTTTTATGCTGATAGAGTCATTATATTTATCAAAGAACGATGAGTTAATTCCATAATCTTCTGAAGTAATACTACTAGAATAAACAATTGTTTGATTTGTTCTATTATCTCTTTGGAAATAACCAAACTCAAGAAAATCACTTTTTTGAGGTATTTTACCAATACTATCTTTTAATCTATTGTATCTTTCAAAAAATGTGTAAGCTTCTTGCTTAGACAGTTTTTCAGAAACATTTCCAAGAACCTGTTTTACATGGAATTTGAACTGTTCTTCATTATTTACTAGGGAAGTATTGAAAAGATAACCTTGCACTAAAATTATCCCTATCAAGGATAAACTCATCAATACAATAAGTAATCTAAAAAACAATTTATTCATTAAACAAATTTAACATTTTAACATTTAGTCAATAAAAACATTAACCAAACATTAACATCTGCATTAAAAATTATTGATTTTTTAAAGAAACTAAGATTTTATTAACTTGTTCATAAGCAGCAGTAAGTGAAGTATTTTCAATGATAAAATCACTTTTCTTTATGCGTTCTTCATCACTCCATTGATTAGAAATTCTATCCAAAACTTTTTCACGTGATATATTATCTCTTAACATCACTCTTTTTATTCTTTCCTCAATTGGAGCTATTATGGTAATTATTAAATCGCAATCTTTATAAGAACCGCTCTCAAAAAGTATAGCTGCTTCTTTTATGACGAATGGCTTATTTTGCATTTTTACCCATTCTATGAAATCTTTTTTTACTTCGGGGTGTATGATAGAATTGAGAAGTTGTAGTTTTTTTTTATCAGTAAAAACAATATTTGATAATTTTTCTTTTGAAATAGATTTATTATTGTCTAATATTTCATTTCCAAAAGCAGTAATTATTTTTTTCACCACTTCAGGTTTTGACGAAACCATTTTAGCTCTATCATCGGCTATGTAAACAGGAATTCCATTTTGCTCAAAATATTTGGCAATACTAGTTTTTCCACTACCTATTCCACCAGTTAAACCAATAATTTTTGTCATAATTATTTTTTAAAAAACATTTCAGGCAATGCTATTTCTGGATTTTTATTTAGTAATCTAACTTTAGTAAATGATTTTAGAAAACCTGTTCCATAACCATAAAACTGAATGCAAACAGCTACAATACTATAAATTCCAATTTTAATGCTTTTGTTTTTAATAGTAGAAAGAAAAAAAACTATACCAAAATACAACGCATAAAAATATATGAACCAACTAAATTGAAAAGCAAACAATACAAGTGAAATTATGAAACCAATCAAAAATAAACTTGGAAACCAAAAAGTGATTTTACTGTATTCAGGATACCAAGAATCGAGAATAGGTCTTGCTTTACCAAATTTATTTACTTGGATGTAAAACTTATTCCAATCAATTCTGCGCTTATGATACACAAACGCATTAGAAATCAATCTCGTTTCAAATCCCATCTTCCATAATCTTATTGATAAATCTGGGTCTTCACCTGGGTGGATATTTCCAAAGCCTTTTGATGCTAGAAATGCTTTTTTAGAAATACCCATATTAAAGCTTCTAGGTTGGAATTTTGATACTTTTTCAGAACCTCCACGAATACCACCAGTTGTTATAAATGATGTCATTGCAAAATTTATAGCTTTTTGTATGTCAGAAAAATTTTCATGAGCAGAATCTGAACCTCCGAAACAATCTACATATTTTTTTTCCAACTCGTTTTCTACAATGCTCAAGTAATTTTTTGGAATAATGCAATCAGAATCGAAAATAATAAAATAATCGCCTTTAGCTACACTCATGCCATAATTTCTTGAGTCACCTGGACCTGAATTTGTTTTATAATAGTAGGAAATATTTAATTTGTCAATATATTTTTCAATGATAATATCTGATTTTTTTGATGAGCCATCTTCTACGATTATAACTTCGAAAGGTTTATTATAATCCATTTTAGATAGACTTAAGAGTAGCTCTTCTGTTTCATCAGGTCTATTATAGACAGGTACTATTATTGAGAAATACATAGTTAGATATTTTATGCAAAGATATGTTTATAAAAAAAACCATCTGCATATTTGCAAATGGTTTTTAACTAATAATTTATTAAAAATTATAAACTATTCTTTTATTACTTTGATAGCTTTAACTTGGTTGTTTGAAGTAACTTTCACTAAGTATACACCATTAGTAAGATTAGACATGTCTATTTGACCTTGTGTTGTGTTTAATTTAGTTGAAGAAACTTTTTGACCTAATAAGTTAAATACTTCAACATTATCAATGTTATTTACATAAGATAAGTTTAGGAAGTTTTTAACTGGATTTGGAATAGCAACAAATGAAGCATTATCAAATGAATTGTTTCCTAAAGAAGAAGTAATTTGTATTCTAAACGCTCCTTCTGGAAAATCTGTGAAGGCAGAGTAATTACCAACATTAACATAATATGTAGTTCCTACTACTGAGCCAGTAACCACAACAGTTTCTCCTTCATCTTCAAATCCGTTATCAGCATTTCCTTCACAAACTAAAGCACCACAAGCTCCAGTGTAAACTCCTAGTTCTGGATCAAATGCTCCAGTCACCTCAGAAACATCTACAGTTATATCTCCACCATCACCGACAAATGAGTACCAAACACCATCATTCATACCAGCTGGACAAGCAGTAATAAATCCATCATTATTTGTTGCTCCTAATGCATTCATTGTAGAATCATGAGGTAGTGTAACAGCAGTAGCTGTTGAACAAGCATCGTTTGCAGGAGCAGCAGGAGCTTGAACAGTTAAAACACCACTTAAATAAGTAGTTCCATCCCAGAAGTTACCATTGTTACTTGCATCAATACCACCATATACATAAGCACCACCATTTAAGCTGTATCTTGTTGCGTAGTAGTAAGTACCTGGAGTTAATGTTGCTCCTATTGCAGCCATGTATTCATCATTATTACTTACATGAGCAGCATTCCATGACATTGGAGTCCAAGATGTCCAAGTGTTTGGATTTGTATTACTTCCTTCAGGACTTATACCAATCCACACATTTATACCAGGCGCTTGACCTACAATGTTTGGATCCACATCAGTTAAACCTCCTTCATAAACTTGACCATAAACATCAACACTACCACCTTGAGTTATTGTAGCACTTGGTGGCCATTGTAAATTTGCATAATCTGGCGAGTCAGAAGATGGTAATCCACAAACGATAGCTCTAGTTCTATTTACAGCTTCATCACCACATTGATTATCAATATGTGAATAAAAACGAATGTCTCCATCTACAGTTGAAACCCATGTTAGAGGAGATGTTCCATAGGCAGCAGCTGTAACTCCTTCATCTGTACTAATAGTTATAAAATCTATTGAAGTATCGTTAAAACTAGAGAAAGTATAAGTTTGACCAGCAGTAACAGTAACTACAGAATATTCACCTGCATAACAGTTAGCAGCAATTTCATTAACAAATAAACCATCACAAGTTTCAGGAACATAAGTTGAAGTTGGCCATTGACCATTTGGAGCGTTTAAGCAATATCCTGGAGGAGTAGCAGTAGTAAAACTCCATACTGGACAACCTGTTGCTTCACCACCAAGATTTTTCGGAACAATTTTCCAGTAAATCGTTGTGTTGTAGTTGTTGATTGTTAAGTCAGTACCTGTGTTAGTGTCAGTATATGTTCCAACTAAATTGGTAACAGTATCTGGAGTATCACCAGCATATAAATCATATTCTGTAGGTGCACCACCAGTAGTTGGCGCATCCCAAGAAAGAGTAATCGCTCCTATTGGAACCTCAGTAGCCATATCAGCAGGTGTTGGATTTGAAGCACATGTTGGAGCTTCAACAGCTGTATCAACTAAAATGTCATCAATAACTAAATCTGCACCATCATCACCTATATATTGAAATTTTAGTTTAACATTAGATTGGCCACCGTATGAATTCAAATCAATACTTATATTCTGAGTTACAAAACTTCCAAAAACCCCAAGTTGAGATTCATCCCAAATTGGTGACCAAGAAGTTCCACCATCAGTAGAAATTGACACTACAACATCATAGTTATTATTTGGATCAACACCCCAATAATAACTCATTTGTAATTTAAATGTCAATGCAGCACTTGCAGGTACAGTAAAAACTGGAGAAATTAACGACTCATCTTGAGCATAATCCCAAGGTACATTTGCGCTAGCACCAGTAATTCCAGTTGCTACTTGTTGCCAAGTATTAGCAACATTTGTAGATTCTACAGTCCAATCTGTTGGAGGAAAAGTACCTTCAAAATCTTGAGATAATTGCCCAAAACTATTGAAGATAGCCCCAAAAAAGATTAAACACAATAAAGTAATTTTTTTCATAGAAAAATGTTAATAGTTAATAAGTTATAAATTTATAAAAAAAAAGTAGTCTATCGGACTACTTTTATATTTTTTTTCAACAAATGTTAAAAATGAAGTTTAAATACTTGTTATCATTTTCATTTCATTAGTATCTTTTTGATAATCAACGTTTTCAAAACCAAAGCCAAATAGGTTTAAAAAATCGTTTTTATATCCCGCCAAATCACCAATTGTTGGCAAATTATCAGTTTCGGCAATTTTCCATAGTTCTTTAACAACATCTTGAACATCATCTCTCATTTCCCAATCATCAATTCTAATTCTACCTTTTTCGTCAACTGGAATTCCATTATTAGAATATAATCTTTCTGCAAATAATCTTTGCATTTGTTCAATACAACCTTCATGCAATCCTTTTTCTTTCATCGTTTTGTATAATAATGAAATATATAATGGAATAACTGGTATAGCAGAACTAGCTTGAGTAACTAGAGCTTTATTAACAGAGACATACGCCTTACCTCCAATTGATTTTAATTCATCTGTTATTTCAAATGCAGTTGCTTCTAGGTGATCTTTGGCTCTACCAATAGTTCCTTTTCTATAGACAGCTTCAGTTACTTCGGGTCCAATATATGAATATGCTAATGTCATTATTCCTTCTGCTAATACACCAGCGTTTTTTAATGCTTCCATCCACATTTTCCAATCTTCGCCACCCATTACTACAACAGTATTGTCAATATCTTCTTGATTTGCAGGTTCTATAGATACTTGAGAAACTATTCCTGTATGAAAATCAACAGTTTTATTACTGAAAGTCTGGCCAATTGGTTTCAATACTGAACGATGTGTTACACCTGTAACAGGATGTGTTCTAACCGGTGAAGCCAAACTGTAGATTACTAAATCAATTTGTCCTAAATCTTCTTTAATTAAATTGATTGTTTTTTCTTTGATTTCGTTTGAAAAAGCATCACCATTAATACTTTTTGCATATAAACCAGCCTTTGAAGCTTCGTCTTCAAAAGCTGCGGTATTATACCAACCTGGTGTAGCGGTTTTTCCAGGAGCAGGTTCTTTTTCAAAAAAAACTCCTATTGTAGCAGCATCACTTCCAAATGCACTAGTAATTCTTGATGCTAAACCAAAACCTGTTGATGCGCCAATTACTAATACTTTTTTGGCACCATTTATTTTTCCTTTTGATTTAACATATTCTATTTGATTTTTTACATTTTGTGCACAACCTTCTGGATGTGCTGTCAAACAAATAAATCCGCGCATTCTTGGTTCTATAATCATATCTTGAAAGTTTTAGTTTAAAGTTTGTACAAAAATAATGAATTGGTTAATTAATTAGTTCTTTAGCATGATTTAATGCAGATTCTGTAATGTTTTTACCTGAAATCATTTCAGCAACTTCATGAATTCTTTCGTCTTTATTCAAAAGTTTGACTTCAGAAACAGTATGGTTTTCGACAGTTTTTTTAGAAACTTTGTAGTGATGTTTTCCTTTGGCAGCAATTTGAGCCAAATGAGTAATAGCAAAGACCTGCATTTTTTTTGACATTTCACTCATGATTTCACTCATTTTTTTTGCAATTTCTCCAGAAATACCTGTGTCGATTTCATCAAAAATTATGGTTGGTAAATTATTTTTTTTAGCCAAAACAGATTTAACTGCCAACATTATTCTGGACATTTCACCACCTGAAGCGACTTTTTTTAATTGTCCAAAGTTTGAACCTTTATTAGCACTGAAGAGCAATTGAATTTCATCCTTACCATTTTCGTAAAAAACTTGAGTATGATTTATATCAAACTTAAATTGTGCATTTGGCATACCCAAATCTGCCAATATATTCAATAAACTTTTAGTCAATTCAGGTGCTATTTTAGCTCTATTCTCGTGAATGATTTTAGCAAGATTGTTTAATTCTAACTCAGAGAGGTTTATATCCTTTTCAAGTTGCTGAAGTTGGTTGTCGATGTCATTTGCCAAAAATACTTTTTTACTCAATTCTTCTTCAATTTTCAGCAAACTTTCTACATCTGAAACCATGTGCTTTTTTTGAAGTGAATAGATGCTTTGCAGTCTCGAATTGATGAAGCTTAATCTTTCTGGGTCACCAAAAAGTTTATCATTCTCCAAAAAGACTTCTTGTGAAATATCTTGAAAATCTATCAACAAGCTTTCAATTCTACTAAATAATACTTGATACTCTGAAGAAATTGGAGATATTTTTTGCAAAATAGATTTCAGCGTTTTGAGTTGACTAACAACACCGATTTCTTCTTGGTTCGAAAGAGATAAGAAATAATCAAAATTCTCCTTAATTGAGTCTACATTACTCAATTTTTCTAATTCATTTTCAAGTTCTTGTTGTTCGTCAGATTTTAGATTTAACGAGGTAATTTCATTTAATAAAAATGCATTATAATCACTTTCTTTTTGCAAATTGAGTTTTGAGTTACTCAATTCATCAAAATTTCTTTTGAGGTTTTTATATTTTTTTAAAAGACTTTGATATTCATTTATAATCAACTTATTGTTGGCAAATGTATCTAGTAATTCTGTTTGAAAATCTGTTGAGCTAAGTTCTTGATTTTGATTTTGCGAATGAATATCAATCAAATAACTGCTTAAATCTTGAAGTTGTTGAAGATTTACTGGAGTGTCGTTAATAAAGGCTCTAGATTTTCCTGATGGCAATATCTCTCTCCTGATTATTGTTTCCGTTTCATAGTCTAATTCATTTTCTTCAAAAAAGCTTTGTAAATTATATTCTGAAATCAAAAATGAACCTTCGATGATGCATTTTTCTTGACTATTTTTTAAACTTGATAAATCTGCTCTTTTCCCCAATAATAAGCCTAAAGCTCCAAGTAAAATGGATTTTCCGGCACCAGTTTCACCGGTAATTACAGTAAACTCCTTAGAAAAATTAACATTCAATTTTTCAATTAATGCAAAATTTTCAATAGAAAGAGATGTAATCATTTAAGGAAAATAATTTAGAAACAGTTATAGTCTAATATTTGCCCATTTACTAGAATTTATAGGTGAAATTCTATTCAGGATTTCAACAGTTTCTGATAAAGGCATATTTGGACCACCAGATAAAATTGATACAATCTCATCGGCTTTAGCATCAAAGAAAACTCTTGAAAGAAAGGCATTTGGTCTTACAGAATATACTTTGTTAATGCTATTTATAGCATCGATGATTTTTGTTTTTGCTGACTTTGTATCTTTAGTCATATTATCCAATCCTTCTCTATGATATTGATATAATGAAGTTCTAAAATCATCATAAGTTCCTGATAAAATATCATTTACTAAAAAAAATCTATTTTGATTTCCATCGGCTTGGCTCCAACCTTTATAACCGCCTTGTTGAGCTGCTGTTAAAACTTGTCTTGCCATGTCAAACCATGATGTTCCTCCATTTGGAGAATAAGTATCAGCGTCAAAACCAATAATCATATAGCTATAGTATGCTAAAACTGACACTAAATTTGAGTCGAAAGTTGATGGATTAAAAATAAGGTTTTCAAATTCTGTGTACTTAAATGAAAAATCATTATCATTGAAATTAAATACAGGCGAATCGTATGTAGAATTAAAAATTGGTCTGGTTGATTGAACTTGGATGGTTCCAGAAAAATTGTTGTTTTCAAAATTATTCATAATGATTACCAAAGAACAATTTATTTTTTCTTGTGGCTTATATGATTCATTTGTCCAATCTGTTTTGTTAACAAAATCAGATATTGCAGTTTGCAATGTTTTGAAAACTTGTTTGTTTGAGATGTTAATTTTATCTGTATTAATTTGTACTGTACAATTCAATTGTTGTGCATTGACAGTAGAAAAGAGAATTAAAAACAATAAATTAATTATTTTCTTCATAATGTGATATTATTTTTTGAATAATGTCTTCGGCAACTAACTCCTTAGATTTTAGTTCTTTTGGTTGAATATCAAAGTTCTTATCAATGAAAGTGACTTTGTTTGTTGGTTTACGAAAACCAGCTCCTTCATCTTGCAAAGAATTTAGAACTATCAAATCTAAGTTTTTTTTCTGAATTTTTTGCTTTGCATTTTCAATTTCATTTTCAGTTTCTAATGCAAAACCTATTAATAATTGATTTCTTTTAATATTTCCTAGCGAAACAAGGATGTCTTTAGTCTTTTCGAGTTCAATAAAAAGTTCTTTTTCAGATTTTTTTATTTTTTGGTCAGCAACAAATTTTGGCTTATAATCTGCTACCGCCGCAGCACATATTGCAACATCCACATTGTCAAAAAAACGATGACAACTGTTATACATTTCCTCTGCTGATATGACTTTAATTAATTCTACTCCATCAATTTTTTCATGAGTTGGTCCAGACACAAGAATTACATCTGCACCAAATTTTTTAGCTGCTTTTGCAATATCATAACCCATTTTTCCCGATGAATGATTACCAATAAAACGTACAGGATCTATGGCTTCGTATGTTGGGCCAGCAGTTATCATTATTTTTTTTCCTTTCAATGGTAAATTAGAAAGGATATCATTTTCTATAAATGCTAGAATGTTTTCTGGTTCAGCCATTCTACCTTCACCTGATAATCCACTTGCTAATTCACCACTTTCCGCTGGAATTATAATGTTTCCAAACTTTTTTAGAGTATTGAAACTATGAATTGTAGAAGGATGTTTATACATATCTAAATCCATAGCTGGTGCAAAATAGACTGGACATTTTGCAGATAAGTATGTAGCAATTAGTAAATTATCACAATTACCATTTACCATCTTGGAAAGAGTATTTGCAGTAGCTGGAGCTATAATCATCAAATCTGCCCAAAGAGCTAATTCAACATGATTATTCCATTGAGCATTTTGCCTCGCCTGTTCGCCATTCTGGCTCTGGTCATCATTCTCAGTATAGAAAGTAGAAAAAACAGGATTTTTGGAAAGTGTTGATAATGTTAAAGGAGTAACAAAATCTTTAGAAGCAGGCGTCATGACAACTTTAACATCAGCGCCTGCTTTTATAAATAATCTAACTAAATTAGCCGTTTTATAAGCGGCTATTCCACCCGAAATCCCGAGAAGTATCTTTTTACCGCTTAAAATAGACATGCTTTTTAGTCTTTATTAGTATCTCTATAATAGATTTTATCGTCTAACCATTCTTGAACAGCTAGAGCATGAGGTTTTGGAAGTTTTTCGTAAAACTTAGATACTTCTATTTGCTCTTTATTTTCAAAAACCTCTTCTAGGCTATCATTGTAAGTAGCAAACTCATCAAGTTTATCAATTAGTTCTTTTTTTATTTCAGAATTGATTTGATTTGCACGTTTTGCAATAATTGTAATTGCTTCATATACATTTCCTGTTCTTTCTTCAATTACGTTTTTGTTGTAAGTAATCGTGTTTACAGGAGCATTAGTCTTCTTTAAATCTGTTGCCATATTTATTTTGAAAATTGTTTTAGTTCATCATCAATTCTAGCTAGCATATCATCTGCTTTAGATTTGAATTCAGTATTGTTATTAAATTTAATTAAATTATTGTAAGCTACTTTTGCATTTTCTAATCTTTCTTTCATTTTAGATGGTACGCTATTTAGTGCCAACTGATAAGAAGAATCTAGTTTATAATACAAAGCTTTTTCTTTGAATGGAGTTCCTGGGTAATTTTGGATAAAATTATCAAGAGCAATAATTGCAGATTTGTAATCTGAAATCGTATTATATTGTTTAGCAATTTCAAATGCCTTTTTTTCAAGTTTCTCTCTTAAGTTTTTAATCAATTCATTTGCTTCAGACAAATATTGTGATTCTGGATATTCATCGATGAACGACTGCAATTTCTCAATTGCTTTGTTTGTATCTGTTTGATCTAAACTGTAAGCCGGTGAAAGTTCAAAAAAACATTTTGCACCCAAATATGATGATTCTTCTATTTTCTGACTTCTAGGATAGCTTGCCGCAAAACTTTCGAATTGGTAACCAGCCAGATAATATTGTTTTGTCTTATATAGAGATTGAGAGTACATATAAAACATCTTTTCTGCCGAAGGTTTACCCTTGTATGCAGGAGCAATTTGCTCAAACAGTCTGATTGCTTTACTGTATTTTCCTGCTTCATAAAGTTTTGTTGCAACATCAAATTTGACTGCCACGTCCTCAGACTTGAGTGCTTTTTGATATTCATTACAAGAAAATAGAACGAAAGAGAACGCTATGACTACTAAAATTTTCTTCATTTTTGATACTTAATGCTTGTAATCAAAGGTTTTTTTGAACTTTGAAAAGCAACTGCAAAGTTAATTATTAATTATTGACTACAAAATATTTTTTTTACTTAGTTTTTTGTCATTTTCTCCACAAATAATTGAATTCGCTTTGATAAATTTTCGTCAACATTTACTAAAGGTAAACGTACAGTATTTTCGGCTAAACCAAGTGATTTGAATACTTCTTTAATTCCAGCTGGGTTTCCTTGTTCAAAAATCAAATCGATTGAATCTGCTAATAAGTAATGTAATTTATATGCTTCATCTACTCTTTTGTTTAGTCCTAGTCTAACCATATCCGAAAACTTTTTAGGAAAACCTTCACCAATAACCGAAATCACGCCTGCTCCACCAGCAAGAACCATAGGAAGTGTAATCATATCATCACCAGATATAACCAAAAAATCTTTAGGTTTGTCTTGGATCAATTTCATAGCTTGAACAATATCTCCTGCAGCTTCTTTGATACCTACAATATTTTTAAAATCATTGGCTAATCTTAATACAGTTGATGGCAGCATATTACTAGCTGTTCGTCCGGGAACATTGTATAGGATTACTGGTATTGGAGAAGCTTCTGCTACAGCCTTAAAATGTTGGTAAATTCCTTCTTGTGTTGGTTTGTTATAATAAGGAGAAACAGATAAAATAGCATCAAAATCACTTAAGTCTCTATTTTTTAATTCTTCTACAACTTTTTGAGTGTTGTTTCCTCCTACACCCAAAACCAAAGGCAATCGCTTATCATTAGCCTCAACAATAGTTTTTATCACTAATTCTTTCTCGTCTGCAGAAAGCGTTGCGCTTTCGGCTGTAGTACCTAATACTACCAAATAATCAATTCCGTTGTCTATTTGATAATTTACAATAGTTTTCAGTGCTTCTGTATCAACAGAAAAATCTTTTTTAAAAGGAGTAATCAAAGCTACTCCAGTACCTATTAGTGATTGCATTTTATAGTTTGTTTAGTATTTTTAGATATTTAAATAATTCATTTAAGAAAACTTTGTAATCAGCTGAATCTGTTTGAATAATGAAGTCATTCACTCTTGTGTCTACAGAACCAAAACCAACTTTAAATTTTGCTTTTGAAATTACAGAAACTTTCATGAGTGCTGCCTTTTCTGACTTGTAAAAATTAATCAACAATTCAAAAGGTCTATTAATGAAATCTGAGACATAACTGTTCTCAATAGTACCATTTAGAGAAATGTTTTGATAACAAAAAACAGGGAAATCAAAACTTTCATTTTTGTTAATTTTACCCTTAAAACCAAGAATTTCAATTTGATTTCTACTTATTCCTACGTTTACTAACTCAGTAATCAATTGATTTAATACCGAAAATTGTTCTTCATCAAGTAATAATCCTACAGAACTTATTTTTTCATCATTGATAACGGCTTTATCATTAAGTAATTTTTTTTTAACTATTTTTTTTAATATAAACTCCTTGATATAATTTAAAAACATGCTACTTTTACTTGGATAACAAATTTATTAAAAAACGTTGTATTAATTCATGGTAAATCTAACAAACAATAATATTGTTTTAAAACAATTTGTTTTATTATTAACATTTATTCTCACTATTTCTTGCGCTGAAAAGAAATATGGTGTCCAGAAAATTGTTGGCAAACAAATCAACATTAACGATAAAATTCAGGAAAGTGCTGAAATTGAAAAAATTATAAAACCCTATCGCGAAAAAATAGATGCTGATCTAAACACAGTTCTATCATTTGCACCCGAAACCATTGATAAAAGTGGTAAGTGGCAAACACCTATGGGAAACTTTCTTTCTGACATCACTTTAGAAAAATCTAATGCTGTTTTTGAAAAGAGAGAAAGCAAAAGAATAGATTTTTGTTTGTTGAATAATGGAGGAATTCGATCTATAATTCCAAAAGGAAATGTTACAGCTAGAACAGCTTATGAAGTAATGCCTTTTGAAAACAGCACTGTGGTATTGGCTATGCCTGGAAGAGTAATTTTAGAAATTGCAGATTATATCGTTAGTGAAAGAAAACCACATCCATTGTCTGGTATGACTTTTACGATTGGTTCAGATGGAAAACCCACTGATATTAAAATAAATAATCAAAAACTTGATGAAACAAAAATATATTATGTTGTTACTTCAGACTATCTAGCAAATGGTGGCGATAATATGATATTTTTCAAGAAAAGTTCTCAAAAATTTGATTTAGATTATAAGTTAAGGAATATTATAATAGATTATTTTAAATCCCATAAGGAAATTATAGCTAGTACTAATCAAAGAATTACAGAATTATGAAAAGAAGAGAGTTTTTGAAGGGTTCAATTTCAAGTGGTGTACTACTTAGTGCTGGTGGTTTTTCTTTATCGAGTTTTCAATCTATTGGAAGCAAGCAATTGACTGTCCTTCACACTAATGATGTTCATAGTTACATTGATCCTTTTCCAGCAGATCATCCTAAAAACCCAAATATGGGCGGAGTTGCTAGAAGAGCAGCTTTGATTGAAAAAATTAGGTCAGAAAATCCAAATGTCCTCTTACTTGATTCTGGAGATATTTTTCAAGGAACTCCATATTTCAATTATTATGGAGGTGAATTGGAATTCAAATTAATGAGCATGATGAAATATGATTTAGCTACGATTGGTAATCATGATTTTGACAATGGAATAGATGGTCTATATGCTCAATTACCAAATGCAACATTTGAATTTGTATCGGCTAACTATGATTTTAAAAATACTATTATGGATGGTCATGTCAAGCCGTATAAGATTTTTGATAAAAATGGTATAAGAGTTGGTGTTTTTGGACTTGGTGTTGAACTCGAAGGATTAGTTGATAAAAGAAATTCTAAAGAGACTGTGTATCATGATCCAGTTTCTGTGGCTCAAGAAATGTCAAGAGTTTTAAAGCATGAAAAAAAATGCGATTTAATAATTTGTTTGTCACACATAGGATATCAATATAAGAATGAACCAGATAAGATTTGTGATATTAAATTAGCAACGCTCACAAAAGATATTGATTTAATAATTGGTGGTCATACACATACCTTTTTAGATAAACCAACTATTCTCAAAAACATTGATGGAAAAGACGTTTTGGTTAATCAAGTTGGGTGCTATGGAATAAATCTTGGAAGAATTGATTTTTACTTTGATGAGCAAAAAAATATTTTAGCTAATGGAAAATCAATTATTGTTTAGTTTTTCTCCTTCCAAAACAAATCTGTAAAAAGCATAAAAAGCCAACGCATTTAATGACATTGCCATAGGTCTGAGAATTTGTGAATATTCATTCTCTAGGTAAAACTTTTCAACAAAAACAACTAATTGTAGCATTACAAAAAGTAATGCGCTGATGAGTAATATCGAGTTTTGTTTGTTATCATTCATGACGTAGCTTGAAAGCGAAATTCCTGCAAACAAAGAGATAAGAACGTTTTGAATTATAATCATGGGAACCGTATTGTCTGGAATATCACTTCCTTCAAAAAATAAATAGAAAAAAACAATTAAAAATGGCGAAGTTGCCATAAACAATGGCACAAAATCTTTTAGCTTACAAATTTTGAAAGTTATGTAAAGCATTAGAAACCTTAATATTGTGAAAACTATCAAACCATAAAACAGATACTCACCTGAGTTTGGAATAAATAACAAATTTGTCAATACTGAAAGAAACATCATTACTATAAAAACCCAATCTTTTTTCACACTTTGATTTAGGTAAATTATGATAATAATTATGGGCATCAATGGTTTAAGGATAATTTTACCTAAATCCAATTGAAAATATTCTACAAGTATTTCCATGATAGAAATTACTATATATAAGACAGTAAAAAAGCTAGATTTTATTATAGAATTCATATTGTAATTAGCTGTTTGTTGGTTCCTTTAGATAATTAACAATCTCATATTTGTTTTTGTATTTCTCTGTCAAAAACATAAATTTAACAAGTAGCAATTGACCAAAAACATATAGTACCATTGATAAGCTATGATACAAGCCTGTATTCTCACTGTAGTAATTTAAAACAAACAGAAACTGAGTAACAGCAAATAGCATTGAGCTTATAAAGAGATTAAAATTTACTTTGTTAGGCAACAAAAAATAATTTCCAAGACTTATTGCTCCCAATACGATACTGAAAAAACCATGTATTAAAAAAATATAAATATTTTTCCCCATAATTGGAAAAGTGAAAAAAGAAATAACTACATAAAGAAAAATAAAGGGTAAAGCACCAATTAATGCAGGGTAAATATTTGGAAATTTTATTTTTGATGTAACCAAATAGATGATGATTATTTTATAAATCAAAAAGAAAATAGACCCAGCAATCACAAAATTGAATTTTTTCTCAATAAAAATTATGTTTGCGACCCAACTAAAAAACAAAGCAATAATGAACAAATTATTAACTCTCTTAGATTTCTTTATATAAAATGCAGTTAGAACAGGTATTAAAAGAGGTTTTGAAGCCCATAAAAGCATTTTGTCTTCATAGAATTCTGCTACAATTTCAATTATTGAAATGATGAAGAATAAAGAAAGTAATGATGAAGCTATCCTATTTTTTTTCCACATATCGTTTATACTATCAATTTAATTTTATTAGAAATCATTCTAGAGTTATAATATTTGATTAGCAAGTAGTATGATAGAAATTGGGTAAATAAATTCATTGCGTCAAGAAGCGATGATTTCATGACATAATTATAAAAACAATAAAATAAATCAGATAACAACATAGACAAAGTCGCTATTAATAAATTAAATGAATTGATATTCTGATTTGAAACATAATTGTAAGTTGATAATAAAACCAAAACTATTAAAACTATACCATAAATCATAAATAACCAATAATTTTCAATGATTTGAGTAATAGGCAAATCGAGAATAAAATACAGAATACCAACTAATAATATCATTAAAACAAAAACATATAATAATGAACTAAAATCAAATTCAATTTTAATTAAATCTTCAACAATAGATTTAAAAAGCATCAAATAACCAATCAAAAAAGTAAGCAAAATCATTTTAATTGCGGAATCACCTAGTACAAGGATTATCATATCTCCAATAAAAAATGAAACAAAAATAGCCGTAACACTTAAATCCAATGGTGTTTTTTTGGTTTGCAAATAGTAAAAAAAAGCTGACGGAATAATCATGGGCTTAGCTAACATAACTATATTGTCATATTTTAAAACACTTGTTAATATTACGATTAAACTGGCTGAAATAAACAAATACAAAGCAGATTTACTATCCTTCATGGCATATAAACAATTGAATATGAGGTCAATTTATAAATTTTATTTTAAAAACATTAAATATCAAGCATTTTTATATAATCTTCTTCAGAAATAATGGGGATTTTTAACTGGTTTGCCTTTTCTAATTTTGCTGGTCCCATATTTTCACCTGCAACAACATAATTTGTTTTTGCAGAAATAGAACTTCCTACCTTTCCACCATTGTCCTCAATGCTTTGCTTTAAATCATCTCTAGAAAACTGACTAAAAACTCCAGAAACAACAAAGGTTTTTCCAGCAAGTTTGTCAGAACAAACCCATTCAAACTTATCTTTAATATCAATTGTTCTATTGATGTTGTTAAGATGTGTTTTATAATTTTGCTTATTAATTGAACCTACTCTAGAATCTACGAATTTATTAGCTAATAAAACATTATAATCGTCAAATAGTTGGTAAAAAATTTTACCACAAACGCATGCATCTTCTAACGAATTATGATAATCATTTTGTACAATACCAAAATATTTGGCAATTGTTGATAATTTATGATTTTCTAAAGACAATATAGATTGGGAAATTTTTAACGTACAAAATGATTTGAAATCTGGTTTTACAATACCATAATAATCCAATGTTTTTTCTAAAACAGAAATATCAAAAGATAAATTATGGGCTACCACTACTCTATCAACGAAATAATGCTCAATTTCATTCCAAATTTCATCAAACTCTCTTTCATTAATTACATCCTCTATATCAATCCCATTTATGGATGTATTAATTCTGTTGAACTTTAATTCAATAGGTTTAATTAATGAATAATATTCATTTATAATTTCACCGTTTCTAAACTCAACAATGCCTACTGAACAAGGAACATGACCATAGGATGTTTCAAAGTCAATTGCTATAAAATTATCTCTCATTCTAGTAACGTATAAAATTCATAAATAGAAATCATTCTAACACCATCTTTAATAGCTTTTTCTTTTTTAGCTGGTCCCATATTTTCTCCAACAATCAAGTAAGATAAATTTTTTGAAATTGAAGAAACAATTTTGCCTCCATTGTCTTCAATCACTTTCTTTAATTCTTCTCTACTAATTTCAAATGTGCCTGAATAGAGGAAAGTTAAATTTTGCAATTTATTTGAAACCAATTCCTTTTCTTCTACCTGAAAAATTAACTCACATGATTTCAACCTGTCTATAATTTCAATATTATGTTTGTTTGAAAAAAAACTTATAATGTTATTAGCAGTACTTTCTCCTACATCCTTTACCGATATTAATTCTTCAAAAGAGGCATTAATTAAATTATCAATGTTTTTAAAATGTGATGCCAAGTTTCTTGCTCCAACCTCACCTACATCATTGATGCCAATGGCAAAAAGCACTTTTTCAAAAGGAGTTTTTTTTGAATTTTCAATTGATTCTAAAATGACATTAGCAGACTTTTCTTTTATCCCCACTCTGTTTCTATCAGCTATACTAATGATAAAGGATTCAATATTTTTGTTTTTTTTGATAGATTCAAAACTCAATAAATTATCAATATAATTTAATGAGCTTAATGAAGATTGCATAAATAAATCACTCAAAAAATAATCTGGAAACTTAATATCTAACAAAAAATTTAATGATACATAGTTATCGAAAGAGAAATAATCGTCTTCATTTGAAGAAATTAAAGATGACTTAAATTTATCGCAAAAAACTCTAAACTTATTAATATCAATATCTAAATCCGAAATATTTAACTGAAATAAATCAGTAATCTTAACAATCTTATTTGCTAATTTTTGACAATCTATAAAATTTAAATTTCCCCAATTTTTTGATAAGCCAAATATTGCTTTATCTAATTTAACTTGGAGTTGATTTCCATTTTTTAATCCAGCATTATCATTATCTAACCATCTTTCTAAACCAAAAATTTCTTCATAATCTAAAAAGTATAAATCTGAATAATTAATTATTTTATTATTGTAAAATAATAATTCAATTGTTCCTCCTCCTAAACCATCAATATTCATTGCTTTTTTACTAACAAAATGTTTTATTCTTCCTATAATTTGCGGTGGACAACCATAAAAATTTGGACAATAGTGATTAGCTTCTCCTTCTACTCTTTCTAATTTAGTATTACACTCAGGACAATGAGTAATATATTGAGTTGGTTCTGAATCTATATTTCTTTTTGACAAATCAACTCCAATTATTTTGGGGATAATTTCACCACCTTTTTCAACAAAAACTGTATCTCCAATTCTAATATCCAATTTCTCAATTTGGTCCGAATTGTGAAGTGAAGCCCTTTTCACAACAGTTCCAGCCAATTGAACAGGTTCTAGATTAGCAACTGGTGTTATCGCTCCAGTTCTTCCAACCTGATATGAAATAGAATTGAGAACTGTAGTTACTTGTTCAGCTTTGAACTTATATGCAATTGCCCAACGAGGCGATTTAGCAGTATATCCTAACTCATCTTGCTGTTGAAAATCATTTACTTTTATGACTACTCCATCAGTTTCATAAGGCAAGTTATGTCGGTGAGTATCCCAATAATCAATATATTGAAAAACTTCTTGAAGATTATTTGCCAAAATAGCTTCTTTAGGAACTTTGAAACCCCAAGTTCTTGCTTTCTCTAAACCTTCAAATTGACTGCTTATTGGAAGGTTATTACCAATAATAAAATATAGCAAACACTCTAATGGCCTTTTAGCAACTTCACTGCTATCCTGAAGCTTTAAACTTCCAGAAGCTGTATTTCGAGGATTGGAGTATGGCGTTTCTCCAATTTCTATCAACTCTTGATTCATTTTTTCAAATCCTTCAAGAGGAAGAATGATTTCTCCTCTGATATCAAATTTTGGAGGAAAATCACCTTTTAAAGTTAATGGAACCGATTTTATTGTCTTTATATTATTTGTAACATCATCACCTTGGAAGCCATCACCTCTTGTAACCGCTCTTTTTAGTTTTCCATTTTCATAGGTAATTGAAATCGAAGCACCATCATATTTTAATTCACAAGTATATTGCACAGAGGCATTTCCTAACACTTTTTGAATTCTGTTTTCCCAATCCATAACATCTTCTTTAGAATAAGAGTTATCCAAAGAATACATTCTGTAGTCGTGAGTTACTGTTTCGAAATTTTTTGTGATTGCTCCGCCAACTCTCTGTGTAGGTGAATTTTCATCAAAAAATTCAGGATGTTTATCTTCTAATTCTTGTAATTGTTTTAATTTTTGGTCAAATTCAAAATCAGAAATAGTAGGTTTATCTAAAACATAATAATTATAATTATGCTGATTAAGTTCATCTCTCAAACTTTGAATAAGTTGACTTATTTCCATAAAAAAAGGCTATTTTAATACTTAATTTTAAAATACTAAAATAACCTTTTTTTTGAATTTATAATGATTTATTTTGCTTGAATAATAGAATGAACTTGCAAAAACAATTGTCCATCACTTAGTATTGCTCCTTGATTAATTAAGTCAAATAATGCTTTATTTCTCTCAATTTCGTACTCTTTTTTTCCAATATGAATTTCAATATTTTCAGAAAAAAGATTATCACCAAGCCATTGCAAGCCTTCTCTTTTCATTAAATCAATACTTTCGTCTAACGATTTAATTACAATAGATTGAATAATTTTTTCCTGACAATTGAAAAGAAAAATATAATTTTTTGAAAAATGTTCTAAATAATGAGCATTATTCAAAACACCTTCCCATATTAAATCTGAAAACACATCAAGTTCTTGTTCAGCTACATTTGGCTTTTCAGATTTCAGTTTATCCCATTCATTTTTATCTATAGATTGTGTTGCTAAAAAATTTGCAAACTCTTGATGCAATGATTCAAACTGTTCTTTTGTTAGTCTTTTATATTTCATATTTATATTCAAGTTAAAAAAAAATCCCGATTAATATCGGGATTTAATATCATTTTTGGATGAAAATATTATTTTTCAGCTATAATTTCATATGGTAATTCAATAACCACTTCTCTGTGAAGTCTTACAGTTGCTGAATATTTACCAATACGTTTTACAACACCACTAGTGATATATTTTCTATCTACTGGTTGACCAGCACTTTCTAAAGCGGCAGCTATGTCAATATTAGTGATTGAACCAAATAATTTTTCACCTCCAGCTTTTGCTGTGATTTTAATATCTAAAGCTTTTAAAGCCTCAGCAAGTTTTTTAGCATCGTCAACAATTTTTGCTTCTTTAAAAGCTCTTTGTTTTAAATTTTCTGCTAAAACTTTTTTTGCTGATGGAGTTGCTAATACAGCAAATCCTTGTGGAATTAGATAATTACGACCATAACCAGGTTTTACAGTTACTACATCGTCTTTAAAACCTAGATTTTGAACGTCTTTTTTTAGGATGATTTCCATGTTGTTGTCCTTTGTTTTTAGAAGTTAGTCTCGTTTTTGAACGAGACAACAACTGAGTTTTTAATTATTTTAATAAATCTGCTACGTATGGCATCAAAGCTAAGTGACGAGCTCTTTTTACAGCAACTGAAACTTTTCTTTGATATTTTAATGAAGTACCTGTTAAACGACGAGGTAAAATTTTACCTTGCTCATTAACAAATTTCAATAAAAAGTCAGGATCTTTATAATCTACATACTTAATTCCTGATTTTTTGAAACGACAATATTTTTTCGTTTTATTAGTATCTATATTTAAAGGAGTAAGATATCTGATATCTCCGTCTTTTTTTCCTTTAGCTGATTGTTCTATTGATGACATCGTATTAAGCTTTAGTTTTCAATTTTTCTCTTCTTCTTTCTGCCCAAGCAACAGCATGTTTGTCTAGCGCTACTGTAAGGAAACGCATAACTCTTTCGTCACGTCTAAATTCAGTTTCGAAAGAAATTAACAATTCAGCCGGAGCTTTGAATTCGAATAAATGGTAAAAACCACTTTTCTTGTTTTGGATTTCATAAGCTAATTTTTTTAAGCCCCAATCCTCTTTTGATACCATCTGTGCTCCTTTTGAAGTAAGAAAATCTTCGAATTTGCTTACTGTTTCCTTTATCTGTTGTTCAGATAAAACGGGATTCAAGATGAAAACAGTTTCGTAATGTTTCATAATAAATTGATTAAATTTCAAATTGGGCGCGAATATACAATTATTATTTCAATACTCAACAGGAAAACCCCTAAAATCGTCAAAAAGTAAAAAATATCGATTAAAAGCAAAAAAAATCGACAAAATGTTAGGTAGATTAAAAAAAAGTCTATACTTTTACAAAACCAAATCTATAATAAATAAGAATTATGAAACTAAATTGTGTTGTTGTAGACGATAGTTCAATCCAGAGGATGATTATCGCAAAGTTAGTAAATAATCACCCAAATTTACATTTAGTAGGTGATTTTTCTAATGCAATTGAAGCAAAGAATTGCATGTCGGTTCATACTGTTGACTTAATTTTCCTTGATATTGAAATGCCAGTCATCAGCGGATTTGATTTTCTTGATGGATTGAAGGTAAAACCTCAAATTATTTTCATTACTTCTAAGGCAGAATATGCCATGAAAGCTTTTGATTATGATGCGACGGATTATCTTCAAAAACCTATTGCATTAGACCGTTTCAACGCTTCTGTTCGTAGAGCGATGGAATTCCATATGCTTAAAAGAGAAAACAATGAAGAGGAAGGTGAACACATCTTTATTAAGAGTAACCTTAAAAAGCTAAAAATCTACACGAATAAAATTAAATGGATTGAAGCTTATGGTGATTATGTAAAAGTAGTTACTGAAGAAGATAGCAACCTTGTTCTTTCAACAATGAAATCTTTTGAAAAAGATTTATCTAAAGAAAAATTTATTAGGGTTCACAAGTCCTATATAATTAACATAGATAAAGTAGAACGTTTTAACAGTAAATTTGCAGAAATCGGAGTTACAAAAATACCTTTGAGCAGAAACAAAAAAGAAGATTTGATTAAAGCATTAGCAATTGCTTAATAAAAATCTACATTTACAGCTACTTTGATAGCTTTAAACTGCGAAATCATATCAAAACTATTCAGTATTTTCTGGATAGTTTTTTTTATTTCTGTTTGTTGATTTTCAACAGGTATTTTAACAACTATTGTTCTAATATATTCATTTCTAATTCTTGAAATAGCTGGTTCCTCTGGTCCTAGAACTGGAATTGATAAATTTTGCTGAAGCACTTGATACAACCACATTGAGCCATTTTTCAGTTTTTCAAAGTCTTTGTTTTTTAGAGTGAGGCGGATTAATCTATAAAAAGGCGGATATTTGAATATTCTTCTTTCATAAAGCTGTTCGTTATACATCCCTTGAAAATCATTATTGGTTACCTGCTGAATAATATTATGTAAAGGATTATAGGTTTGAATAATTACTTTACCTTTTTTTTCTGAACGACCAGAACGACCTGCAACTTGTGTCATCATTTGGAAACTTCTTTCAAAAGCTCTGAAATCTGGATGATATAACATATTATCAGCATTCATGATTCCAACCAAAGAAACGTTATCAAAATCCAACCCTTTCGCAAGCATTTGTGTTCCTACAAGTACATCAATTTCTCTATTCTTAAATCCATCTATCAACTTTTCGAAGCTATATTTTCCTCTAGTTGTATCCTGATCCATTCTTTCAATGTTTTTATCAGGAAACAATGCCGCAAGTTCTATTTCTATCTGTTCTGTTCCAAATCCTTTGGTAGTCAAATCGTTACTTGAGCAAACATGGCAACTATTGGGTTTTGCTATTGTATGGCTACAATAATGACAACGAAGTTGGTTTTTAAACTTATGATATGTCAAACTCACATCACAATTTGGACATTGAGGAACATGACCACACGTCATACATTCTAAAACAGGAGAAAATCCTCTTCGGTTTTGAAACAAAATAACTTGTTCACCTCTTGAAAAAGCTTCAGAAATTGCCTCAATCAATGAAATACTGAAATGTCCTTTCATTTTCTTTCTAAAATAGGAATCTTTCAAATCAACCAATTGTATTTCGGGAAGAATTGAATTTCCATATCGTTCTTGCAACGAAACTAATGAGTATTTTCCTGAACTAGCATTATAATAGGTTTCAATACTTGGTGTTGCAGAGCCCAAAAGCACTTTGGATTTATGATAATTGGCCAAAACAATTCCAGCATCTCTAGCATGGTACCTTGGCGAAGGATCATATTGTTTGAAAGTAGCTTCGTGTTCTTCATCTACAATAATTAATCCGAGATTATTAAAAGGTAAAAATAAAGCAGAACGAGCACCAATTATAATTTGAGCATTTGCGCTAGATTTTAAAACATTATTCCAAACCTCTACCCTTTCATTGTTACTATATTTTGAATGATAAACAACAACTTTATTACCAAAATGTTTGGTTAATCTTGTTACTAATTGTGTAGTCAAAGCAATTTCGGGAAGTAGATATAGAATTTGCTTATTTTCCTCCAGATATTTCTCAATCAGCTTGATGTAGATTTCTGTTTTTCCACTGCCTGTAACACCATGAAGCAAACATATATCTCTTTCTTCAAATGATTTTTCAATGTTTTCAAAAGCAATTTGTTGATTTCCGTTTAATTTTAAGTCACTTTGAATTAAATTTTCCTCAAAACTAACTCGGTCTTCTTGTAGATAATATTCTTCAAATATTTCTTTTTCTATCAAGCCTTTGAGAACATTTGAAGAAATATTTGAAAATTCTAAAAGTCTTTTGACAGAAACCGGTTTTTTTTCAGTTGCTTGGAGTTGAAAATAACTCAAAATAAGGTTTCTTCTTTTTTCAGATTTTTGGCTATCGAGTAATCGATTTAAACTTTCATTATTCTCAAATGATTTATTCAATCTAATGTATCGAACGAGTTTTGGCTTATATTCTTCTTTTATTTCTTCATTGAGAGTAATTACATTTTTTTGTAGCAAACTTTGAATTAAAGGTAAAACCTTTTTTTTATTCAATATATCTATAACTGTTTCTATCTTGAGTGAAGATTGATGTTGAAGCGCTTCAAAGATTAAAAACTCATCATCTGTCAATGATTGCTCATCTATGGATATATCTTTTTTTTGGGAAATTATCGTTTCACTTTCTAACAAAAGTAACGAAGGCATAGCACCTCTGTAAACATCACCAATATTACACATATAATATGTAGAAATCCAAAACCAATGTTGAATTTGTATTTCAGTAACAATAGGGATTTCATCTAATATCTGATGAATCTCTTTTGCTTGATAAAGAATTGGAGGATTTTTGTGTAAATCAACAACAAGTGCAGTATAGATTTTATTTTTACCAAAAGGTACTGCTACTCTCATCCCTTTTTTCAAAAAAAGAAACTCACCTTCAGAAACCTCATATGTAAAAGTTTTTGGTAGAGCAAGCGGAAGAATAACTTCAATAAAATGGCTCATAGATAAATTATTTTACTCTATACCAAGTTTGTGATCTACCAATAAGAGGAATTCCAATGTATCCTCGAACAATCAATTTGTCTTTACCATCTAGGTATATTTTGCAACGATAAGTTTTACCGATTTTTGGGTCAAGAACTTTTCCACCTTCATAAACATCACCACTTTTTTTTAATCCTTTTATAATTATCAAACCTAAATAGGGTTTGTCTTTATCTTCACCAGTGCATTTTTCACATCTTCTATTTTTGTGCTGAGCTTCAAAAATCTCAACAATTTTCCCATAGAATTTACCATTCTTCTCATAGATTTCAACTACTCCTTTTTCTTTACCCGTGATATCATCAACTGTTTTCCATTTGCCAATAACAGTTTGTGAAAAACCAATTTGCAAAAAGAATATAAAAAATAAGTTAACTATTAATTTCATTGAGCTTCTAGTTCTTTTTGTTTTTCTCTTTTTAGTCTATTTATTGATGCATTCAATTCAAATCCTAACAATAAAATCATACAGTTTATCCAAATGTAAAACATAAAAACCAAGAGAGTACCTATTGAACCATATAATTCATTGTATTTTGAAAATTTTATAACCCAAATACCAAAAAAATAAGATGATAAAATGATTAAAATAGTTGTAAATACCGATCCTATAGATATAAAAGAACGATTTTTTTCTCTTTTGATACCAAACTTAAAAAGTAAAGAAGTGGCTGTTAAAATCATCAATATAACAAAAATATATCTACTCATTTCTATCAAAGGAATATTCTCTGAAAGCACATCTTGAATTTTTGTTTTTTGAATGATTACTTCAAAAATTACTATCGCAGCTACAGTAATTAATAATAAAAACGATAGTAATAATGATAATGCTAGTGAAACAAAATATTGTCTAAAAAATTTTCTTTTGGATGAAATGTGAATATGATGCGAATTTTCAAAACCACCTAGTATAGCGTTTACCCCATTGGTCATCAAAAAGATAGCCATAATAAACCCTGTAGAAATCAACCCAGAATGACTATTATGGAGAATATCGTTAATAATCTTATAGATTGCATCATAAGTTGTTGGAGGAACACTTTGCTGAACAAATCCTAAAAAATCTTCTTGAAATCCTTCTAAAGGGATAAAAGGAATGAGATTCAGTATGAAAAGTGCAAAAGGAAACAACGCCATGAAGAAACTAAACGCAATGGCTGCAGCTCTGTATGAAATTGCTCCTTCTATAATCCCAACAACATAAATTTCTAACAAATCATAAAATGACAAACCATGTAACCAAGGTAATTTAATGTTTTGAGCAACGATAACCAATTGCTTAACAATAGGTATTTTTTTTAGTTTCTCTTCTACTTCAATGCTCATTTTAAAATGCTTTTAAACTCAAATCCATATTGTAAACCGAATGAGTTAATGCTCCTGATGAAATGTAGTCAACACCACATTCAGCATACTGACGAATGGTTTTTTCGTTGATATTTCCCGAACTTTCCGTCAGGCATTTGTCACCAATCAGTTCTACCGCTTTTCTAGTATCTTCAAAATTGAAATTATCAATCAAAATCCTGAAAACTCCATCATTTTCTAGAATTTCTATTATCTCATCCAGATTTCTTGCTTCAACAATTATCTTCAAATCAAGATTATTTTCTGCTAAAAATAGTTTCGTTTTGTTAATAGCATTTGTTATTCCTCCAGCAAAATCATTGTGGTTATCTTTCAACATAATCATGTCATACAACGCAAAACGATGGTTTTCGCCTCCACCAATTTTGACTGCCCATTTTTCGCATGCTCTAAAACCAGGAGTTGTTTTTCTTGTATCGAGAATTTTAGTTTTTGTTCCTTCTAGCAATTGGGCAAAATAATTCGTTTTTGTAGCAATTGCTGACATTCTTTGCATGGAATTCAGCACTAATCGTTCTGCTCTTAATATTGATTGTGAACTTCCAAAAACATGAAAAACCACATCACCATGTTTTACTTTTTCACCATCATTTATAAAAGTTTCGATTTGCAATTCAGTATCAACTTCCGCAAAAATCATTTTGGCAAATTCAACACCAGCAATAATTCCTTCATCTTTAACTAGAAGCTTAGCTTTGCCTTTTGCTTCTGAAGGTATGCAGGCAAGTGAACTAAAATCGCCTGGACCAATGTCTTCTCTTATTCCGTTTTGTATAATGAGTTCGAGTTCGTGTAGAAATTGTGCTTCTGAAATCATATATCTAAAATTGTTTGGCTAAAATAGTGTTTATTTGTTGATTTGAAAATCTGCTCATTTGAAAATTTCAATCAATTTTCATCATCATTTGTATTCTATTTGTCTAATTCTTTGTCAAATCATACATTTGCAAAACAACACAACTAACTCATGTATAAATTTCTAATTCGTCCATTTCTTTTTCTATTTGACCCAGAAAAAGTGCATTATTTTACATTTTCTTCAATACGATTTTTATCCAAAATTCCTTTTTTTTCAAGTATTTGCAAAAGTTTATATGAAGTAAAAGATAAGCGATTAGAAAGAGAAGTTTTTGGTATAAAATTCCCAAATCCAGTAGGACTTGCAGCTGGTTTCGACAAAAATGCCGTTTTGTATAAAGAGCTTTCCAATTTTGGTTTTGGTTTTATTGAAATTGGAACACTAACACCAGTTGGCCAAGAAGGAAATCCAAAAAAACGATTATTCAGATTAAAAGAAGACAACGCAATCATTAACCGAATGGGTTTTAATAATGATGGCGTTGATGTAGCTATTGAAAAGTTGAAAAGAAATAAAAACGTTATTATTGGTGGAAACATTGGAAAAAATAAGCTTACGCCAAATGAAAATGCCATTGATGATTATTTAATTTGTTTCGAAAAACTATTCGATTACGTTGATTATTTTGTGGTTAATGTGAGTTCGCCCAATACACCAAACCTCAGAGAATTACAAGATAAAAAACCTCTAACAGATTTATTAACAAAACTCGAAACCCGAAACTTAGAACACGTAACCAAAAAACCAATACTATTAAAAATAGCTCCAGACTTGACAGATGAGCAACTTTTAGACATTATTGATATTGTTAACGAAACCAAAATTGCAGGTGTAATCGCTACCAATACAACACTTTCAAGAGAAGGTTTACAATCTGACAATAAAAATGAAACAGGTGGATTATCTGGAAAACCATTAACAAAACGTTCAACCGAAGTAATTCGTTTTCTATCAGAAAAAAGTAATAAGTCCTTTCCTATCATTGGTGTTGGGGGAATTCATACTCCAGAAGATGCATTAGAAAAACTTGAAGCTGGAGCAAGTTTAGTGCAACTTTACACAGGGTTTATTTATGAAGGACCAAAATTGGTTAGAGAGATAAATAAAGCAATCTTGAGTAAGTAATTTTTTTGATTTTTAAATTTGATTTATATTTGACATCCAATGAAAAAAATCAAAATCATAGAATGTCCACGTGATGCCATGCAAGGCATCAAAGAATTTATTCCAACAAAAGAAAAGATTGCTTACATACAATCGTTACTTCGTGTGGGTTTTGATACTATTGATTTTGGAAGTTTTGTTTCGCCCAAAGCCATTCCTCAAATGGCAGATACTGCAGAAGTTCTGGCAAATTTAGATTTGTCAAATACTCAAAGCAAACTATTAGCCATTATTGCCAATACAAAAGGTGCAGAATTAGCATCAGAACATAAAGAAATTCAATATTTGGGCTTTCCATTTTCTATTTCTGAGAATTTTCAAATGCGAAATACTCATAAAACCATTGCTGAAAGTTTAATCACGCTTCAAGAAATTTTAGATATTGCAAATGCAACAAATAAAGAAGTTGTGGCATACCTTTCTATGGGATTTGGAAATCCTTATGGTGATCCATGGAATGTGGAAATTGTTGGAGAATGGACTGAAAAATTAGCCAATATGGGTGTAAAAATATTATCGCTTTCAGATACTATTGGCAGTTCAACTCCAGAAGTAATTGATTATTTATTTTCTAATTTAATTCCTAAATATCCACAAATTGAATTTGGCGCACATTTGCACACAACTCCAGATAAATGGCACGAAAAAGTTGATGCTGCTTACAAAGCGGGTTGTACTCGTTTTGATGGCGCAATACAAGGTTTTGGCGGTTGCCCAATGGCAAAAGATGACTTAACCGGAAACATGCCTACTGAAAAACTACTTTCCTATTTCACCACACAAAAAGCAGATACTAATTGCCATGCTATGAGCTTTGAAAGCGCTTATAATGAAGCTTTAAAGATTTTTACTAAATATCATTAATTAAAGTTTACTATAAATTATTCCAAGTGTTATTGCAATAGCAAAACTAGCCATTGTTCCAATTAATACATATTCGGTTTTTGTTGTATCATTTTCTTTATAACGTAAAATTGATTTAGCCGCAATCAAAAATCCTATTGCTTCAAATTGGTTTAAGATTACTAATGTTAAAACTAAAAAACGTTCTAAGTTTCCTATCAGTCTTCCTGCGTTAGCTAGTTCGTCATTTACTCCAGTAAATTTTATTGCCGAAACTTCTATTATTTTTTTAATGAATATATTACTTGGTTTTAAACAAATAAGATAGCTTAAAATCAAAAAAAGATGTTTAGCATTAAAATTGTAATCAATTATTTTATTTGTAATAAAATATTTTCCAAATAACCATACGAATAAAACAATTATTACACCATGCAAAAATTGATCAATAAAAAATGAATATTTTCCATTGTTGAGTTCCTTCTTTAATCCGTCAATTAATAAATGGGTAATTGTAATTCCTAATGAACAAAAAATAAAGTTTATATCAAAGGATAAAATCCATGAGCAGATAAATGTAATGAGTATATGTTTCCTAATAAACTTACTTTTAAATCCATTTTCATTTTTTTCTTTTGCATTTGCATCCGATTGAAAAAAATAATCACTCAAAGCATGAGCAATAAATTGAAGAATTAACAAACTATAATCTATCATTTTTGTTTCATTATTTGTTCAAAATATTTAATTGACTTCTCAATTGCATTCCATCCAATACTTGTTAATTGTTTGTTGACTGTTGGCTGTTTAGTATCTAATTCTTTTGCAATTTCTTGCTCGGTTAAACCTAGTAATCTAAAATATAATATTTGACATTGTTTTGCGGTTGCATTGTTTATTAAAATATCAATCAGACCTAAAATGGTATTTATATTTTGATTTAGTGAATCATTTTCAGAAATAAAAAATAAGGTGTTTTTTATAACTATTCTTTCTTTATTGTAAGTTTTTGTTTCCTCGTTTAGCTTTCTTCCTGAATAATATATTGCTTCACCGTCAATAATACCATTTTCTTTGTCATATTTATCAAGCTTACCATAACCCATAGCAATTCTTACTCCATAGTTTTTAAAATTCTTCAAGCGATTATTTTTACTGTTTTCAATGTTAAGCGAAAATGACTTTATATAACTTTTCACTTGTAGCATTATTGTTAATGCATTAACTGGATTTTCGACAACTATCTCAATGTAGTCACCTTTAATAATTCTACCATATGTGCCAAAATCTTTTTCTAGTGATTTTATGAGTATATTTAAATATTCTATTAATTGATTTCTCAACTCTTCATCTAAACTCGTAAAAGCCACTATATCTGCTGATAGTACAATTTTTGTTAACATAATTGCAAACTATTAAAAATAATTAATACAAATATATAGCTTTTTTTGGGTATAAATATAATTTATAGCTTTTTTTGGGTATAAATATAATTTATAGCTTTTTTTAGGTATAACATAATATTGACATCTATTTAAGCCAATTTATAATAGTTAAAGCTATTTACTAATTACTATTCACTTTTTCACTATATTTGCATGCAATTTAACAACAACAAATTGCAATGAACGCACACACAACTAAAATCGTTGGAGAAGGTCTAACTTACGACGATGTTCTCCTTATCCCAAGTTATTCTGAAGTTTTACCACGCGAAGTAAACATTCAATCTAAATTTTCAAAAAACATTACATTAAATGTTCCGGTTGTTTCAGCAGCAATGGATACAGTAACCGAAAGTTCTATGGCAATTGCTATGGCTCAAGAAGGCGGAATTGGTGTTTTGCACAAAAACATGACTATTGAGCAGCAAGCTGCAAAAGTTAGAAAAGTAAAACGTGCCGAAAGTGGAATGATTATCGATCCTGTTACATTACCACTTACTGCAACTGTTGGCGATGCAAAACAAGCTATGAAAGAGTTTTCTATTGGTGGTATTCCTGTTGTTGATGATAACGGAATTCTAAAAGGAATTGTTACCAATAGAGATTTGCGTTTTGAAAAACAAAATTCGCGTTCAATTCTAGAAGTAATGACATCACAAAATCTTGTTACTGCCGCAGAAGGAACAACATTGCAAGAAGCAGAAGGAATTTTGCAAGAGAATAAAATTGAAAAATTACCTGTTGTTGATGCAGATTTTAAATTGGTAGGTTTAATTACTTTCAGAGATATTACAAAGCTCACACAAAAACCCATAGCGAATAAAGATAGATTTGGTCGTTTAAGAGTTGCCGCAGCAATTGGCGTAACTGCCGATGCTATTGATAGAGCAACAGCTTTAGTAAACGCTGGTGTTGATGCAATAATTATTGATACTGCTCATGGACATACTCAAGGTGTGGTTTCAGTTTTAAAGGAAGTAAAAGCAAAATTTCCTAATCTTGATGTAGTTGTAGGAAACATTGCCACAGCAAATGCAGCAAAATTTTTAGTTGAAAATGGCGCAGATGCAGTAAAAGTCGGAATTGGTCCAGGTTCAATTTGCACTACTCGTGTTGTTGCTGGTGTTGGATTTCCTCAATTTTCAGCAGTTTTAGAAGTATCAGCTGCTTTAAAAGGAACAGGAATTCCAGTAATTGCTGATGGTGGAATTCGTTACACAGGTGATATTCCTAAAGCGTTAGCTGCTGGCGCAAGTTCAGTAATGCTTGGTTCATTATTAGCTGGAACAAAAGAAAGTCCAGGTGAAACCATTATTTTTGAAGGAAGAAAATTCAAATCCTATCGTGGCATGGGTTCAGTAGAAGCGATGCAAGAAGGATCGAAAGACCGTTATTTTCAAGATGTGGAAGATGATATTAAAAAATTAGTTCCTGAAGGAATTGTAGGTCGTGTTCCATACAAAGGCGAATTGAATGAAAGTATGCAACAATTCATTGGAGGTTTACGTGCTGGAATGGGTTATTGTGGTGCAAAAGATATCGAAACATTACAAGAAACAGCTCAATTTGTGAAAATTACCAATAGTGGTATAAAAGAAAGTCATCCACATAATGTGACAATTACTAAAGAAGCTCCGAATTACTCTCGTTAATAATTTCAAATACATCTGATAGGTTTTAGTGACTTATCAGATGTTTTTTTTAATCATGAGTTAAGTCTTCCAATTTTTTTCTATCACCAACAATCCAAAGTATATCATCTTCATTTAGAACTAAATTTGTATCTGGATTTAAAGTTCTGCTTCCTTTTCTTTCTATACCCACAACAAGTCCATTTGTTTTTTCTCTCAATTGAGATTGTCGAATACTTTTGCCAATAAACTCGTGATTTTTCAAAATTATTTGTCTCAAAACTATTTCTGGTTCTTGTAAATTTGGTTTATCATCATTTTCATTTTGATCAAGAAATTTTTTAAATTCTTTGAATTGAGCATCTGTACCGATAACGCCTATTTCATCTCCAGGAAAAATTCTTTCAGTTCGTTCAGGAATATTAATTGAGATTTCGCCTCTTTTTATAAAGGCTATGTTAACGCCAAAATTTTCTCTAAGTTTCAATTCTAATAATGTTTTTCCAGCAATATTAGACTCTTTAGCAATATCAAAAGTGGCAATATGTCCATCCCAAGGTATCAAATCACTTCTACTCCTTTTGGCTTTTGAAATTTCTCTTTCATTCAAGTTTTTCATAAAATGTTCTTCAATTTTATGGTAACGTGAAGTCAATTTTTTTGGGAAAAGCAAAAAGATAATTACTGAAATTACAAGTGCAATAAACGCAACTATAGGAGAGAAAAATGTATTCAGTAAAAATCCCAAAAAGAATAAAGTTAATGCTACTCTCGCAAAAATCATCATAATTAATGGTCCACGAAATTTTTTAATTTCCAATAATTCGCTCACTTGTGCTACAGCAACTCTTCGCATGGCAAGAGCATAAAGAAATGGGCTGATAATTGCTAATGTTATAATTGCTGCTATTATACTTCCAAAACGCGAACCTTCAACCATAGGAAGTATAAAAGTTGATGACAATAAAATGACTGAAATTATAATAACCGAATGAATAAGAACTTGCATCAAATAGGCTCTTAGAACAATTCGCCAATTGCTCACAGCTCTTATCGATTGTGCGTTTGCGCTGTATCGTTCAATTTTTTTAACCCATTTTCTAGGCAAATTTTTCTCTAAAAAAATAGACAATGGCTCAGACCATTTGATCATAAATGGTGTAGTAAATGTTGTTACTGCCGAAACTGCGACTACAACAGGATACAAAAAATTACTTGTTACATTCAATGACATGCCCAATGTAGCAATTATAAAAGAAAACTCACCTATTTGAGATAAACTCATTCCTGTTCTAATGGATTGTCGCAAAGGTTGACCAGATAACAGCGAACCAGACATAGAAGAAATTGATTGACCAACTATAGTTACCAAAGTCAAAATCGCTACTGGTAACGCATATTGAAACAACATTTTAGGATCTATCATCATCCCGACAGACACGAAGAAAATAGCTCCAAATAAATCTTTAATAGGTTTTATCAAATGTTCTATATGCTCTGCCTGAGTTGTTTCTGCAATGATAGAACCCATTATGAATGCACCTAAAGCTGGCGAAAATCCAACTTTTGCTGCAAAAATAACCATCAATAAGCACAATGCTAATGAAATAATCAGCAGCATTTCATCGGTAAGGAGATGCTTTGTTTTTTTCAAAAAAGTAGGGATAAAAAATATTCCCCCAAGAAACCAAATGATTAAAAAGAAAAATAATTTAAACACAGATTGCAATAACTCAGTTCCAGAAAACTGTTGGCTAACGGCTAATGTTGACAAAAGCACCATCATTAAAATGGCAAGTATATCTTGAACAATTAAAGCTCCAATGACATTTCCAGCAAATTTTTGCGACTTGACACCAAGTTCATCAAAAGCTTTCAGGATTATAGTTGTTGACGAAATGGATAAAATAACACCTAAAAAAATGCTATCCATCTTTTTCCAACCAAGTAGTTGACCAACAAAATAGCCAATAACGACCATGAAGATTATTTGCGATAAAGCTGTGACTGATGCTGTTGCGCCAACTTTTACAAGTTTTTTGAAACTAAATTCGAGCCCAAGACTAAATAGTAAAACAATGACACCAATCTGTGCCCAAACCTCTACACTATGCAAGTCCTTTACTGTTGGAAAAAAATCAAAGTTATTTCCAGCCAAAAATCCTGCTATTAAATAACCCAAAACCAGAGGTTGTTTAATTTTTCTAAAAAGCAATACAGCAACTCCAGCAGTAATCAATATTAATCCCAAATCACTTATGAGAGGTTGTAACTGAACGGATGTTTCTGAAATTTCTTTAGCAATTGGCATAGTTATTTTTTTGAAATTGTAATATACAAAAAAATCCATTTAAAAAAAATGGATTTCATGTTGATATACAGAATTAACAGCTTTTTAACCTAGATGCCAAGGTAATTACTTGGTGAAATTTTCAACAATTCCAATTTAATTTCATCAGAAACTTGTAGAGTTTGAATAAAATTATGAATAGCAGTCTTATCAATAACTGTATTCGTTCTGGTTAATTCTTTTAACGCTTCATAAGGATTTGGATAACCTTCTCGACGCAAAATCGTTTGAATAGCTTCGGCGACAACTGCCCAGTTTTTTTCTAAATCTTCGGCAAGTTTTACTTCGTTCAACAATAGTTTATTCAATCCTTTTAAAGTTGCTTCAAAACCAATTATTGTATGACCCATTGGCACACCAATGTTGCGTAAAACCGTGCTATCCGTTAAATCGCGTTGTAATCTTGAAATAGGTAATTTTACGGCTAAATGTTCAAAAATAGCATTGGCAATTCCTAAATTGCCTTCGCTATTTTCAAAATCTATCGGGTTAACTTTATGTGGCATTGCAGACGAACCAATTTCTCCAGCTTTGATTTTTTGCTTGAAATAATCCATCGAAACATACGTCCAAATATCTCTATCTAAATCGATTATGATAGTGTTTATTCTTTTTAAAGCATCAAAAAATGCAGCAAAATGATCATAATGTTCGATTTGTGTTGTTGGGAAAGAATGGTGCAAACCTAAAACTTCTTCTACGAAATGTGTTCCAAATTTTTTCCAATCTACATCTGGATAAGCCACATGATGCGCATTGAAATTTCCTGTTGCGCCACCAAATTTTGCCGCAAAAGGTACATTAAACAACAAACGCATTTGTTCTTCTAATCGTTCTACAAAAACTAAAATCTCTTTGCCTAATCGTGTTGGCGAAGCTGGTTGACCATGAGTTCTAGCGAGCATTGGTACATTTGCCCATTCTAAACTTAGTTCTTTTAACTTAGCGATTAATGCAACTAAACTTGGTAAATATACTTTTTCAAAAGCGTCTTTGGTTGAGAGCGGAATAGCAGTGTTATTGATGTCTTGTGAGGTTAAACCAAAATGAATAAACTCTTTGTATTGTGAAAGACCAAGAGTTTCAAATTTATCTTTGATAAAATATTCAACGGCTTTTACATCGTGATTGGTTGTTTTTTCGGTTTCTTTAATCCACTGAGCATCTTCTGTTGAGAGATTTTTATAGATATCTCTTAAAGCCTCAAAAACGGACGAACTTACACTTTTTAATTGAGGTAAATCATTCTCGCATAGTGAAATAAAATATTCAATTTCAACTAAAACTCTATATTTAATTAATGCTTCTTCCGAAAAATAACTGGCTAATGATTTGGTTGACTTTCGATAACGACCATCAATGGGTGAAATGGCATTTAAAGTAGTTAATGACATGTTGCGTGTTGTTGTTGATTAAGCTGCAAAAATAGTGATTAGTGATTAGTTGTGTGTTGTGTATTGTGAGTTTTTTGTTATTTGGCCAATAATTTATTTTTCAAAATTGGTAAACCTTCAGTAGCACTCAAGGCAATAATCTCTAGAGGATTTGGTAAATCATAAATGGTAGCAGGCTTTGGATCGATATAAAAAATGGGAATAGTAGGATTGGTATAATGCAACAATCCTGCTGCTGGATATACCTGAAGCGATGTTCCTATGACAACAAAAATAGCTGCTTCTTGAGTAATTTCAACAGCTTCGTCCAATGCAGGAACTGCTTCGCCAAACCAAACAATATGTGGACGCAACTGATTTCCGTTACTGTCTTTGTCATTTTCTGTCAAATCAGTTTTCCATTCGAATATTTCTGGTGAGAAATGACTATCACTTCTCACTTTGAAAAGTTCTCCATGAAGATGCAAAACATTACTACTTCCAGCTTGTTCGTGAAGATTATCTACATTTTGAGTAATGATGTGTACATCAAAATCGTTTTCAAGTTCAGCCAAAGTAATGTGACCAAGATTTGGTTGTACTTCATGCAATTGTCTTCGACGCTGATTATAAAAATCGAGTACCAATGATTTATTTTTTATCCAACCATCATAGGAAGCAACTTCCATTATATCATGACCTTCCCATAAACCATCGGCATCGCGAAAAGTTTTGATACCACTTTCAGCTGAAATACCTGCGCCAGTCAAAACAACTAATTTCTTTTTCATTGTAATAATTTAGACTTTAAAGCTACTGAATTTGTTATTTTTGGCAAAATAATTCTCATGACCGATTTAAAATTTTTAGAGTATCTCGAAGGTTTTTTGACCGATAGCCGAAAAGAAAAGTTTTTGAAAATTCTTGAAAATAGAACCAATCATTTTACAATTGCGATGGAAGATGTTTATCAATTGCACAACACGAGTGCTGTGATGCGCAGTTGTGAGGTTTTTGGTATTCAAGAATTGAATGTTGTGGAGCAAAAATTTGGAAAAAGAATTGATACAGAAATTGCCATGGGCGCACAAAAATGGGTTGATATTAACCGTTTCAATACTATGCAAAATTGTATTGATGCACTTCGCGAAAAAGGTTATCAAATCATTGCCACTACACCACACAATGATAGTTGTTTGCTTCATGAATTCGATATTTCTAAACGAAGTGCTCTATTTTTTGGAACAGAAAAACAAGGACTATCGCAAGAGGTTATTGACCAAGCTGATGGTTATTTGAAAATACCTATGGTTGGTTTTACTGAAAGTTTGAATATTTCTGTTTCTGCAGCAATCATAATTCAAGACATCACTTCTCGCCTACGCCAGTCAAAAATCGATTGGAAATTGAATGATGATGAAATATTGGCTAAACGCTTGGCTTGGACTAAAAACTCTATCAAAGATATCAAGCGAATTGAGGAAAGGTATTATTCACAGCAATAAATTATCTACCAAAACTATCGTAATTATCTTCTGCGTATTTCTGAAAACGGTTTAGCAAAACAATATTTTTCTGCTCAATAGAAGTTAATTCTCTCGAAATATCATCAGTAACTGGAATATACCAATCTACAGGATCAAAAAATTGACGGAAACTTTTCTTTTTAAAAGAATATCCATGCCTAGCAAAAATGGTGTTTCTGATAATTTCAAGCTCTAGTTTTTTCAAATTTTTAATATCTTCTTCTTTCAATAAAGTTGTGGAAGCATTTAATTTCGTGATTACATCCGATGCAGTTCTGTAGGTTTCTTCAAAGTAAGTTACTTCTTCATCGTCAATTACTTCTTTCAAAGTATCTAATTTTTCACTATACCAGTCAACATATTCCGTATCTTCAGGTAACATAAGGTTTGGATTGTATTTGAACGCTTGCTTGGTCAATACAAATTTCCTGCTCAATACTTTATTTTTTTTATCATTTGCAATCCAAATTCCTTTGATAGTATCATTAATAATTTTGAAAGTAAATTTTCCGTCATCATTATTTTTTCCAGGTTCATATAAAATGAAACTATACTCACCATTTTTTTCTGAAAATATACCAGAAAGTGGTCTAGAATTTCCGGCAACAACACTTTGTCCGAAGGCTTTGTTATTATCAATCTTTTTTATAATCAAATTGAGTTTATTGCTGTACACATAATCACTTTCATCAACCAAGCTGTCAGCTTCTAACACAATAAAATCACCAACCCAGTTCCCATAAAGGTTTTGATATTTTTCATCAAGAATTTTATCGGCTTGTAAATTTGCAACTCTCTTTTCCTCTTTTTTGCAAGAAATTAATAGAAACAAGGAAAACAATACAATTATCTTTTTCATCTTTTTGCTTTAAAAATGTAGTATTCTACTATAAGTAAATTTGGTATCCAACCAAGCCAAGCTATAATTTGATAAACATCCATTGGTGCTGGCTCAAACAAATATACTATAATTACTTTCCACAATCTCAAAGTTATTGCTGAAAATGCCAAAGCAAAACTTCTCATCATGAAGTATTTGTGTTGATTATAATTGTTTGTTTTGATTTTGAGTATGCCTTGAATTGTAAACCAAAACCATAAAATGGCTAATAAAACAAAAGATATTTTTGAGTAGAAACCACCATTTGCATAAATTCCAATAAATAATCCAGAAGGTGCAGACAAGAAAATAACCGTGTAGAAATATAATTTCCCAATAGCTTTATGTAATCGTTTATTGTTCTTTAAAATAGTTTCATTAAACTGAGTAAAGCCAGCAAACAAAGTAAAAATTGAAGAATAAACGTGAATGTAAAAAACCGTTAGATATAAACGAACACTCTGTACTTCGGTTTGTTTAATGTTTAAAAAAGCAATGTTAGAATTAAAAGGTATGTATTTTAAAGTTATTCTCAGCATTAACATAAAAAAAACGGAGAAAATAACTACCCAAAGGATTTTTGAATGAGTTTTTAAATAGTTACTCATAAAAACAATCATTCATGCAAATACTTTTCATGCTTTTTGCTCAGGATTTTATATTGTTCATAGCATTCGCTAATAGCATCCATTATCTGCAAATCATTGGCCGTTTTTATAAACTCTTCGGAGTAATTGCATCTTTGAAGAATTTCAGCGATTTCTTTTTTATCAACACCTAGTAAGACAGCAATGGTTTCTCTGTCAAATTTTGATTCCAAAAGATTACGCACTGTATCGTCTTTCTTCATTGATTTTAGCTTTTTCAATTCTTTTGGTTTATTCCCAAAAAAGTTATAAAGCATATCAGCAGGATTAAAAATAGAACCCAAAACTCTGGTAAATGCATTTGGAGAACGATCACCAGCTTCATAAGCTGTTGGCAAACCAGAAATGCTATATCGGTAGTTTTCTTTTTCAGGAATAAGTTTACTATCAATTTCAAGATAACCTGTTAAGTCATATTTTCTAACTACAACCTCTTCAAGCGCAATGGCTTTTTCTGTTAGCATTATCTTGGCATGACCATTTTTGAGCCAATCATTTGTAACACGAACACGAAGTGATTGATAACCAAGAATGGAAATATGCAGTGTATCATTGACAGTTGCTTCTATTTCAAAGTTTCCTCTAGAATTTGTAACTGTTCCTTTTACTTTATTGATATTGATTACATTCACATTTGCTATTGGAAACATGGTATTGTCGTTTACAATTGTTCCAATGGCTTTTTGAAGAACAGGCTGTTCAACTTGAGCAGATACTATAAATGTAAAAAGAGTAAAAAATAAAACTGTAAAATATCTCATGACCAGATTTAATGGTCTAAAAGTACTAAACTCTTTTAAGATATTTTACAGTTGATATGTATAATTAAAAGAAAATTAACAAATTTTGTTAGCTTCTTCTCGAACGACGATTTTTCGCCGCTTCAAATGAACGGTTCGCCGCATTTTCATTTTTTCTTCCTTCAGAACGTCTTGATGAAGAATTGTCTGAAAAGCCATTTTCACGTCTTGGTCTGTCTCTTCTATCCTCTCTATTTCCTCTATCGTTTCTAAAGCTGCTTTCTTTTCTTCCTCCAGAATTTCTTTCACCTCTAAATCCACCTTCTCTTTTTCCTCCAGATTTTCTTCCGTTATGATCTCTTCTTGAAGAACTTCCACCATCATTTTTAGAAATTTCTACATTAATTTTTCTGCCTTCAAGCATGTAACCGTTTAATGTATCCATTACTTTATCAAGATGTTCAGCATCAGTATTGAAAAAAGAAAAACCTTCTTTTACATCTACTTTGAAAACATCATCACGACCAAGATCTAAAGTTTCTCTCAAGAAATCTTTCAAATCCATCCAATTGAAATTATCTCTTGAACCAATGTTGATGAAATAACGAACAGCATCACCAGCTTTGAAATCTCTAGGTTCTGAACTTCTTTCTCCTTTGCTTTCGCTTGAAATATCTTTTTTCTTTTTGTAATATGCCAAGAACCTGTTGAATTCAACTGAAACCATGTGTTTGATTAATTCTTCCTTATCTAAATCGGCAAAAACCTCATAGATAGCAGGTAAGTAATTGTCAATTTCGTGATCAACTTCTGTATCTTTAATTTTGTTTGCCAAATGCAACAATTGTATTTCGCAGATTTCAATTCCAGATGGAATTGTTTTTTCCTCAAACTTTTGTTTGATGATTTTTTCGATAGCATGAATCTTGCGAACATCACTTTTAGTAATAATTACAATTGACGTTCCAAGTTTTCCGGCTCTACCAGTTCTTCCTGAACGGTGATTGTAAGTTTCTATTTCGTCTGGCAATTGATAATTGATAACGTGCGTAACATTATCTACATCAATTCCACGTGCAGCAACATCAGTAGCAACTAGCATTTGTATTTGTCTTCCTCTAAAGGCTTTCATTACAGTATCACGTTGCGCTTGTGACAAATCACCGTGAAGTGCAGCAGCATTATAACCGTCTTCAATCAATTTTTCTGCAACAGCTTGTGTATCACGTTTTGTTCTACAAAATATTACCGAAAAAATATCTGGATTAGCATCTGCTAATCTTTTCAACGCTTCATATCTATCACGAGCATTTACCACATAATATTCATGCGAAACTGTAGCTGATCCAGAGTTTTTTGTCCCAACAGTAATTTCAGCTGGTTCATGCATGAATTCTTTAGCGATTGCAGCAACTTCTCTTGGCATAGTAGCTGAGAATAACCAAGTAGATTTTTCATCTGGCGTATCAGATAAAATAGAACAAATATCATCATAGAAACCCATGTTCAACATTTCGTCAGCTTCATCAAGAATACAATAATTAATGTTTTTGATATTTACAAAACCACGATTAATCATGTCTTGCATTCTTCCTGGAGTTGCAACAATGATTTGTGCACCACGTTTTACTTCTTTAGCTTGTTCTGTAATGCTTGCTCCACCATATACGGCTACTGTGTGTAAACCTTTTATGTATTTGGAGTAAAGTTTAATTTCGTTTGTAATTTGCAAACAAAGTTCACGTGTTGGTGATAGAATTAATGCTTGTGTAGTTCTATCTTCTGCATCGATTTTTTGAATTAACGGAAAACCAAAAGCTGCGGTTTTTCCTGTTCCTGTTTGCGCCAGAGCAACTAAGTCTGTTTCATTTTCCAATAACATTGGAATCGCTTTTTCCTGTACTTCGGACGGATTTTCAAATCCTAGGTCTTTTATCGCCAGCAGTAGCGATTCGTTCAACCCTAATTGTTCAAATTTATTCATTCTTTATTTTTAAATTATTACCGCTCTGTTTATTAGCGGCGTGCAAATGTACGCATAAAGTTGTTAGTTGGCATCTATTAATAATAAGTTTTTATTAATATATCGTTTTCGTGAAGATGATTTTATGCGTTTTTTTCATTAAAAAACTACTTATATCGATTTTTTTTCAAAAAAATCAATCATTTGCATAACGGCTTTTGCTCTATGACTAATTTGATTTTTTTCTTCAAATGCCATTTGTGCAAAACTTTCATCATATCCATCAGGAACAAAAATAGGATCGTAACCAAATCCATTACTTCCTTTTCGTTCTTGTGTTATATTTCCGTCTATAATTCCAGTAAAAAGGTATTGATGACCGTTTAAATTCAAACAAATAACCGTTTTAAAATTAGCTCTTCTATCACTCTGATTTTCTAGTTCGACATGAACCTTATCGATATTTTTGTCATCGTCTCTTGGTTCACCAGCATATCGAGCTGAATAAACACCCGGTTTTCCACCCAATGTATTTATCTCTAAACCTGAGTCGTCAGCAAAACAATTGTAGCCATATTTTTGCGTGATGTAATCAGCTTTAAGGATTGCATTGCCTTCTATAGTTTCGGCAGTTTCAGGAATTTCATCAAAGCATTCAATATCGTTTAATCCCAACAACTCAATGTTTTCGGGCAAAAGTTTTTTGATTTCGTTAATCTTGTGGCTATTAGATGAGGCAAAGACGAGTTTCATTATTTTGACAATTAAAGTTCAAATATAGTTCATTTAATGTACGAAACTCGTTATCCAATAAAAATGCAAACTTTGAATTCTTAATTAAAATGTCTCTTAAAAATGATTAGCAAAAATTAAATTGCTTTATTTTGTTTAATTATTTTACAAAAAGATTAAACATATTTGTACTTTTGTACAATAATTTTGAAACAATGAATAGATTACATAGAAAACAGTTTATACCGATTAGCCAAGAACAAGCTTGGGAGTTTTTGTCAGAACCAAAAAATTTAAAAACCATCACGCCAGATTACATGGGTTTTGATATAATTTCTGGAGCAGACAGAAAAATGTTTCCTGGACAAATAATAGAATACAGAGTTTCTCCACTTTTAGGATTAAAATTGAAATGGGTTACTGAAATCACTCATGTTGTTGACGGGAAATATTTTGTAGACGAACAAAGATTTGGTCCTTATTCATTTTGGCATCACAAACACTTCATCACTCCAGTTGAAAATGGTGTAGAAATGGAAGATATTATTGATTATAAATTACCTTTGGGGATTTTAGGAGATATTGCAAATGCACTACATGTAAAAAAACAACTCAAGAATATTTTTGATTACAGAGAAAAAAAATTAGTTGAACTTTTTGGTAAATAACAAAGTTGTAATGAATGTTTTTTGGTTTAGACGTGATTTGAGATTGAATGATAATATTGGGCTTTATCATGCTTTGAAAAGCGAGCAAGAAGTATTGCCTATATTTATTTTTGATGAAAATATTTTATCGCAATTACCCAAAGATGATGCTAGAGTAACATTTATTCATCATCAATTGGAGCTTATTCAAGCTGAGTTAAATAAAATAGGAAAATCATTGGCTGTTTTTCATGGAACTCCGTTTGATGTTTTCAAAAGAATAATCTCAGAAAAGAAAATCCAAGCAATCTATACCAATCATGATTATGAACCATATGCTCGCAAAAGAGATTTAGAATTAAACTCTTTATTCAAAGAGCAAAATATTGATTTTTTAACCTCAAAAGATCAAGTGATTTTTGAAAAAAATGAGGTTTTAAAAGACGACGAAACTCCATATGTTGTTTTTACTCCTTATTCTAGAAGATGGAAAGAAAGCTTCAAGAAAATCAAGTTAACCCACTACAATTCAGAAAGCTTACTAGACAAAATTGCTTCTCACTCCTATCCTTTTTTGAGTTTGGGTGATATTGGTTTTAAAACTTCAACTATTAAAGTTTCTTCTTATGATATTTCAAATACTTTGATTGATAATTATGAAGCAACACGTAATTTTCCTGCATTGAATAAAACATCCTATTTAGGTATTTATCTAAGATTTGGCGCTGTTTCCATAAGAAGTATTGTTGCAAAAGCTATTGAAAGTAAAAATGAAACTTTCCTGAATGAGCTCATTTGGAGAGAGTTTTTTATGATGATTTTATGGCATTTTCCACATACTATAAATAAAAGTTTTAAGGAGAAATATGATGCTATTCAATGGGAAAATGATGAGGATAAATTCAAAAAATGGTGCGAAGGAAAAACGGGTTATCCTTTTGTAGATGCTGGTATGCGTGAACTCAACACTACAGGTCACATGCACAATAGAGTTAGGATGATAGTAGCAAGTTTCTTATGCAAGCATCTTTTGATTGATTGGCGTTGGGGCGAAGCTTATTTTGCTAATAAATTATTAGATTATGAACAATCGAGCAATGTTGGTAATTGGCAATGGGCAGCTGGAAGCGGTGTTGATGCAGCGCCATATTTTAGAATTTTCAATCCGACAGAACAAATTAAAAAGTTTGATGCAGACTGGAAATATATTAAAAAATGGATACCAGAATTAAATACTCAACAATATCCTAAACCAATGGTTGATCACAAAGAAGCAAGGGAAAAATGTTTGAAAGTATATAAAGAAGCTTTGGGTTAGTTTTATCGTCTTCATTTACATCACAACATTAATAGATTTTATTTTAATATAGTCAAGTTCATTAAAATTTTGAATAACCAAATCTGCCTGTGAATAATCCTGACCTTTCGTATGAAAACTTTTATAACCAACACAGAAGATATTAGCAGCCTTAGCTCCTTTAATTCCGTTTGTGCTGTCCTCAATGACGATGCAATTATCAGCCGGATTTTGTGATAGCTCAACAGCTTTTAGGAAAATGGCAGGATCAGGTTTTGATTTTGGAAAATCTTCACCAGAAACTTTATGCTTGAAATATTTATCTAAATCAAAACGCTTAAAAACCTTATTAATTGTTTCATTTGCTGATGAAGATGCAACAATCAATTGAATTCCATTTTGATAAAGCTCTTTTATTAATTCCTCTACACCATCGAGTAAATACAAATCATCTTTGCTATCAAAAGCTGTATTGAATAGTTTTCTTTTGGCCTCAACCAATGTTTGCACATCATCATTCAGATTGAATGTTTCTTTTAGTTGTGTGTAGATATTTTTAGTCGATTTTCCTGTAAAAGAAGCATACATTTCTGGTGTAACATTGATGTTTAGAAGCTTAAAATGTTGATTGTATGCATAATGGTGCACTGGTTCTGTGTCAACAATAACACCATCCATATCGAAAATCACTGTGTTAATCATTTATCTAAAATTGTATTTTATACTATTTGCTATTTATTTTTCTTCAGTAAATATTTGACTACTGTTTCTGCAGCATGAAGCCCAAAAAGACATGGCATCCAGCTATTGGTTCCATAGAATGATTTTTTAAAGTTTGTACCATCAGTCATTTTTACACTGCTTTCGTCAGGACGTTCAGAAGAATAAACAACTTTAACTCCGCTAGATATTCCTTCTTTCTTCAAACGCTTTCTAACAACTTTTGCTAGCGGACAATAATCAGTTTTTCTAATATCAGTTACTTTCACTTTTGAAGCTTCATATTTTCCTCCTGCACCCATATTACTGATAACTTTTACTCCTTTTCGTTTGGCAGCTAAAATTAAATTGAGTTTTGGTGTCACGCTATCAATACAATCCAAAACGTAATCAAAATCATTCGTTACCAATTCAAATGCTCGTTCTGGTGACAAAAATTCTTTGATTGGCGTAAGCTCAAGTTCAGGATTAATGTCTAGAAGTCTTTGCGCCATTAGGTCAACTTTTGGTAAACCAACTGTTGAATGCAAAGCTGGTAATTGTCTGTTTATATTGGTAATATCAACCACATCGCCATCTACTATAGTCATTTTTCCAACTCCAGCACGAGCCAAAAATTCAGCTGCAAAAGAACCTACTCCACCAAGCCCAACAACCAATACATTTGCTTGTTTTAAATTATCTAAACCTTCCTTTTTGAATAGCAATTCTGCTCTTTCTTGCCATTTAGCCATTTTTGAATAATTTTTAAATTTGTTTACCAAATACTGTTTTCCAGTTTTTCTCTACCTGTTGCTGAATGTCAGTTACAGTTGTGTTTTTATATTTTGCCGCTTTAGCATAAACTTGTTCTATTGTCTCTTCAATCATGTCGGTTTCAAGAAAGTATTTATCTTCTGGAATGGATTTGAAAACGCTTTCGAGCTCTGGATTTCTCAATAAATATTTCCCAAACGAAAGATAAATTCCATTGTCAATTAACTGTTTTGCAAGCTGTTCATTTTTTGAAAACCCATGTATCACAATTGGAACAGAAATATTCAATCTATTTTTGATTTCTATCAGTTCCTGAAACGCCGCAACCATGTGAAGTACCAAGGGTTTCTGATGCTTTTCTGCTAAAGCAATTTGTTTTTCAAAAACCAATTTTTGGTGTTCGATATCTATTTCAATTCTTTTGTCCAAACCACATTCGCCAAGTGCTAAACAATTTTTTGAAAGAAGCTTTTCTTCAATTATTTTTAAATCACTTTCTAATCTTTCTTCATTGATATACCAAGGATGAATTCCGATGGAAAAAGTCTCTACATTTTCCTGAAATTCCCACGGATATTGGTTGAGTAACTCAACAACTCCATTGCAATTAACAGAATGATGTGTGTGTAAATTATAGAAAAGCATATGCAAAAGTAGTTTAAAATCTAGCGCATTTCCAAACTTATAGTAACATTGTTTTGTACATTTGTGGGCACAATCATCAATCATGCTTCAAAAAGCTTTTCAGCGTTATATCAGTAATTTCAAAGGTTTCCGACGAGAAGTTTGGATACTTACGCTAGTTACATTTATCAATAGAGCTGGAACTATGGTGTTGCCATTTTTGTCAAAATACCTCAAAGAAGATTTAGGTTTTAGTTACAGTCAAGTGGGTTGGATTATGGTTTGGTTTGGAGTTGGTTCTATGCTAGGTTCTTGGTTAGGAGGAAAATTATCTGATAAAATTGGTTTTTATAAAATAATGATTTTCAGTCTTTTTACTAGCGGATTGGCGTTTTTTGTTTTACAATATATCACATCATATTATGCTTTGTGTTTTAGCATCTTTGGCATAATGGTTATTGCTGACATGTTTAGACCAGCGATGTTTGTTTCATTAAGTGTTTATGCAAAACCAGAAAATAGAACCAGAGCTTTAACACTTGTTAGGCTTGCAATCAATCTTGGCTTTGCTGCTGGACCAGCTTTGGGTGGTTTGATAATTATGGGGATTGGTTATCATGGTTTGTTTTGGGTTGATGGCGTAACATGTATTGTGGCTATTTTGATATTTTGGATTTTTGTTAAAGAGAAGAAAAAAGAGAAAAGTACTGATTTGCATTTGCAAGAAGAGCAAAGAGAGTCTGTATTCAAAGACAAACCTTTTTGGATATTCTTATTGACTTGTACCATTACAGGCATACTTTTTTTTCAATTGTTTACCACAATTCCACTCTACCATAAAGAGCAGTTTGATTTGACTGAATTTCAAACAGGTTTATTGTTGACAATGAACGGATTGATTATATTTTTTCTAGAAATGCCAATTGTTGGCTATGTGGAGCGGAAGAAAATTAATAAAGTAAAAATTGTAACTTGGGGTTGTTTGCTAATGGCTATCAGCTTGTTTCTATTACTTATAAATTTTTGGTCTGGTGTGTTAATCATAATGATGATCATCATGTCTTTTGCAGAAATGTTTGCTTTTCCTTTCTCAAACTCATTTGCAATTAGTAGAGCACCAAAAGGCCATGAAGGTAGATACATGGCAATCTTTACAATGAGTTACAGTTTGGCTCATATTCTTAGTGCTAAGATGGGAATGGCTGTTATTGATTGGTTCGGATATCAATCAAACTGGTTGTTTATGGGAACACTTGGTTTAATAGGAACTGCATTGGGATATTGGGTAATCAGCTTAATAGCTATTGAAAAAAGCTCTGCTAAATACTAAATGTAAAATCAAGTATTCTAAACTTATAACGTTTATTATGACAAAACAATATTCTCCTTATAACTTCTGCCAATAGGGATTACATGATTTTCATTTATTATCAACTCATTAGGAAGAATTTTATTGATATAGTTTTTCTGAACGGCAAAACTCCTGTGAACTCTGACAAATGATTTGAAATGATTTTCTTTGAGTAGCGTTCCAAGATTTGACAATACACAATGTCTTTTTTTATTGGTTACCAATAAAGTATAATCCTTCAAAGCTTCTAAATACAAGATATCTTGAAGTTTTATTTTTGTTTGTTCATGTCCTTCTTTGATGTATATAGTATCACCACCAATAGATTTTTCAAACAAAGCCGCTTTATCTTTTACTTCAAAAAACTCATCAATTCTACTGACTGTTCTTTGAAATCTATCATTCTTAACTGGTTTTACAATAAAATCTAACGTATCTAATTCAAAACTCTCTGCGGCATGTTCAGGATGTGCCGTAATAAATATGCAAACTGGTATATTATTATATTTTTTTCTAAATTCTAGTCCAGATATTTCGGGCATATCAATATCTAAAAATGCAACTTGTATATCATTCAAATCAGTTGGAGCTATTTCATTAGCATTTTCATAAACGCCTTTAATTATGAATTGACGATATTTCTTTACATGGCTAATAATAGAAAGTCTATCTATTTCGTCATCATCTATAATTATGCAATTTAGTTCCTTCATAAACTCCACTTTCAACAAAAATATAAAAATATTTTAAATCTTAATTTCTTAAAAAATGGCTCTTATTGAAATTAAAACTTAAAATTTAGTTAAATAACTATATTTATAGTTGTGTAACTAAAAAAATAGTTTTAAGTTTGATATATAAATTTATGAATATGCAAAAATTAACGAATAAAGAAGAAGAAATTATGCATATTTTATGGAAGCTAGAAAAAGCTTTTGTAAAAGATGTCTTGGCAGAAATAAAAGAAGATCAGCCTCATTACAACACTCTTTCAACTATAATAAGAAACCTCGAAGAAAAAGGTTATGTTGCTCACAACGCCTATGGAAATACACATCAGTATTACCCAATTGTTGCTAAAGAAGATTATAGAAAGGAATTCATGACAAATGCTATTGAAAACTATTTCAACAATTCCTATAAAAATATGGTTTCATTTTTTGCTGAAGAAGAAAAAATCTCTGCCAAAGAATTAAGAGAAATATTAGAGTTAATAGAAAAAAAGGAATAATATGGAACAGTTTTTTATCTACTTAATAAAATCATCAGGATTGTTAGCAATGTTCTATTTGGCCTATCAATTTTTGATTCAAAAAGAAACATTCTTCAATACTAATAGATGGTTTCTACTTTCGGGATTATTAGCTTCACTCCTATTGCCTTTAGTCACTATAAAGAAAATAGTTTACATTGAAGTACCCAAAGCAACAGTAGATAAATTTATGGTTTACTCTCAGCCAAACAATAGTATTTCAAAAGAACTTCCAACAGTTGAAGCGTTCCATTGGATAGATTATGTTTGGGTTGTTTATATAGCAATTGCAATGATTTTAGTTGTGAAAATTATAATCAGTATTATATCGCTTTACAAAATGTTATTAAAACAGCAAATAGTTGTAAAAGAAAATATTAAATTCATTGACTTAAACAAAAATATTGCTCCATTTTCATTTTTTAAATATATTGTTTTTAACTCTAATCTTTACAACAAAGAAGAACTCAACAGCATATTACTTCATGAAGAAATTCACTGTAAAGAAAAACACACTATAGATTTATTAATTGCCAGAATGTTCTGCGTTATGTTTTGGTTTAACCCGTTTATGTGGCTATACAAAAAAGCAATCATTCAGAATTTAGAATACATTGCCGATAGTAAAGCTATGCTTCAAATAGATGACAAGAGAGAATATCAGCGTGCACTATTAAAAGTAGTAACGCATCAAAATAGTTTATCAATCACTAATCAATTTTATCAATCATTAATCAAAAAACGAATCGTTATGTTAAACAAAAATCAATCACACAAAAGAAATTCATTGAAGTATGCACTTGTTCTTCCTGCATTAATTGCGTTTATTGTATTTTTCCAAATACAAACAATTGCACAAGAAAAAGAAACTAAAAACAGTATTAGCATCATAGAAATCCACGAAGGTGGTGAAATTACTTTTGACGCAACAGAGTCGGACAAATCATTAAGTACTTTAAAAAATGCATTTAAAGAAGAAAAAATCACTACAGAAATTTCCAAAATAAAAAGAAACTCAATAGGTGAAATCACAGGAATTTGCATCAAAATGAAATGTGAAGATGGCAGAAAAAAGGAATTGAAAATTAATCAAAGTACTCCTATTGATAAAATACTCATTTACACCAATCGATTAAAAAATGGTTCATATGATTTTGGTATCAAACAAATTAGTATGAGTAAAATTGCTCAAACATCTGATTACTCTTATCCAAATAGCAGTGAAAACGACAATGAAGAAGTCTATTCTTATAGTTACAGCGATGACTTTTCTTCACCACCAGTTGCGCCTGTTGCGCCAGTAGCACCTGTTGTCAATATAGATTATGCTCCATTTCCTAATATGCCTACTCCACCATCGCCACCAGTTGGAACTACGATAAACAATGAAAAAGAGTGGAAAATATTTGAAAAAAAATTAGAGGAATATGAAAAGAAAGTGGAAGCTCTAGAACCAGAGATGGAAGCCTACGCAAAAAAAATGTCAAAAATTGATGAGCAAATGAAACCTTTCGAAAAAGAAATGGAACTTTATGAGCAAAAGATGAAAAAATTTGAAGAAGAAATGCAACGCTATGTTGAAAAATTAGAAGCTCATGTTGCTGAAAAGCGTGCAAAAGCAAAAGCTGAGCAAAAATAACTAAACGTTAAACTTTTGTAAATCATTATTCAAAAAAAATATAACCTTTATAAGTTTGTTTAGAAATTAATTTTAAATCATTAAATATTTTTAAAATTTAACAGATTATGAAAAACAAGTTAACATTATTACTGTCTTTATCTTTATTGTCAACTTATTTGAGTTTTGCACAAACTAGCAGTAAATCTTTCACATGGAAAACCCCAAAAGAAAGTGAAAGTATTGTTATGAACTGGAACAAATCTACCCCAGAAAGTGAGATGAAAGATGATATAAAAGCAATGGCTGACAAAGGTGTTATTGTTTCATATTCATCACTTAAAAGAAATGAAAAAGGCGAAATTGTAGCCTTAAAAGTTCAGTTTGATGATAAAAATGGAAACAAAGGAACTCTTGAATTTGATGGTAAAAAACCTATTCATCCTATTACAATTTACAAATTTGATGACGAAGTTGGTTTTGGCAATCCAGATTCAAATGATAATACTTTCATGTTCAATAGTTTGGGCGATAATCGCATCATGAAAGAATTGGATTTTGATTTTGAAAAAGACAGTTTAAAAGGAGATTCTTTTGCTTTCAAATTGCCACCAAGAGGAAAATCATTTATTGAAAAGAAATCAAAAATGATTATCAAAAACGATGATAAAAAACCTCTTGTCATTGAGGACGGAAAAATAGTTGAAGGTGGCGAAGACTATAGTAAAGAAGAACTCGATGAAATCCTTAAAAATAATAGAATTGAAGAGTTTCATTTTGATGATAATCAAAATTTTAATTTCCAATTTGATGAGCACAACATGGGAGATTTGCAAGAGCAAATGCGACGCATGCAAGATCAACTAAACGATATGATGTCAGGAAATCGTTTTAGAGGTGAAAAAGCACCAAAAGGTGACAAAGACATCGAAGATGCAAAAGAAGAAATGAAAAAAGCCAAAGAAGAATTGCAGAAAGCCAAAAAAGAAATGGAAGATGCTCGAAAAGAATTAGAAAAAACTAAATCGAGTTTAAAAAAACAAAAAGCATAATTAACTAAACCACTCAATGAGTGGTTTTTTTTTATTTTTGCAAATAAAAAAATGTACAAACTATTAGCAAAGATTAATAAACTTATTTTGCCTAGTTTTAGTAAACAACAATTGGATTTATCTAAAGCAAAAAAGTGGCAAATGGCTATCATTGCTTGGCGTTACTATGTTACAAAAAACGCATTGGGGAAATAAAATATATTTTTATTTAGAAATCAATTTGTAACTTATACAATAATAATTATATTTGCACCCACAAAAAAGGCCTCGTGGCGCAACTGAATAGCGCATCTGATTACGGCTCAGAAGGTTACAGGTTTGAATCCTGTCGAGGTCACAAAATAAAAAACGCTCAAGAAATCTTGAGCGTTTTTTTTATCTGTTAAAAATCTGGTTTTCTTGTTCCAGAACTCTAATGAAAGTTGTTCTTTTTGTTAGTTCTTTCAGTTTCGAAGCACCAACATAGGTGCAAGTGCTTCGTAAACCACCTAAAATATCTTGAAGTGTGTGATGCACTTTTCCTTTAAAAGGAATTTGAACTGTTTTTCCTTCGCTAGCACGATATTCTGCAACTCCACCAACATGCTTTTTCATAGCCGTTTCAGAACTCATTCCGTAAAATTGTTTAAATTTTTTTCCATCAAGTTCAATCAATTCTCCACCACTTTCTGTATGTCCTGCAAGCATTCCGCCAAGCATAACAAAATCGGCACCAGCACCAAAAGCCTTTGCTACATCACCTGGAACAGCACAACCACCATCACTGATAATGTGTCCACCAAGTCCGTGTGCAGCATCAGCACATTCAATAATGGCTGAAAGTTGTGGATAACCTACTCCAGTCTTCACACGAGTTGTACAAACTGAACCTGGACCAATGCCTACTTTTACAATATCTGCACCTTCTAGCAACAGTTCTTCAACCATTTCGCCAGTAACAACATTTCCTGCAATAATAATTTTATCTGGAAATTGTTTTCTCATTTGTTTTACAAAACCAACGAAGTGTTCAGAATATCCGTTAGCTACATCGATACAAATAAATTTCAGCTGAGGGTTATGATTGAATATTTCTGACACTTTTTTTAAATCGCTTTTACCAGTTCCTGTACTAACAGCAATATATTCTTGAATATCTGCAGGTGAAGATTTTATGAAATTATTCCATTCATCTAAGGTGTAGTGCTTGTGGATGCATGAAAAAAGTTTTTCTTTGGCTAGTGCCAATGCCATTTCGAAAGTTCCAACTGTATCCATATTTGCAGCCATAATAGGAATTCCAGTCCATGTAGCAGTACTATGTTTGAATTTAAACTCACGTTCCAAAGTAACTTCAGAGCGACTATTGAGCGTTGAGCGTTTTGGACGTATCATTACATCTTTAAATCCTAATTTTAGTTCGGTTTCAATTCTCATGACATTAATTTTTACTTTTCAAATGTATAATTTTAGAGAAAAAAATGTTTTTAAAAATATGCTTTGAGTAATAAATTTTATCAACATTTGTTAGTAATCCAAAAATGAAATAGATAGTTTTACATTTTAAATCAATTTCAATGCATTCAGATTATATCATTAATCATACTTACAAAGACGAATTTTTCCTCGAAGCTGATATTAAATACAAAGAATTTGAAAATTGTAATTTCCATTTCTGCGATTTCACCGATTGTACTTTTCAATCTGTAGCTTTTATTGATTGCAATTTTTTTGATTGTAATTTTAAAAACACCAAAATTAACTATGTATCCTTGCGTGGTGTGTGGTTTACGAAATGTGATTTTACAAGTGTAAATTTTGCCATGACTGATCAAATTATATTTGAGTTTCATTTCAAAGATTGCCTACTCGATTATTCACAATTTTATGGCTTGAAATTAAAAAAAATGCAATTTATAAATTGTAGTATGATTGCTGTAGACTTTATGGGAAGTGATTTGACAGAAGTTTTGTTTGATAATTGCAATTTGAGAAGAAGTGTCTTTATCGATACCATTCTCAACAAAGCAGATTTCTATACAAGTTATGATTTCAGTATAGATTTAGAAAAAAACAAAGCCAAAAAAACTATCTTTTCAAAAGACAATTTAAAAGGCTTATTAGAAAAATATGATTTGTTTATAAAAGATTAACCGTGAACTGTTTCTTTGTTTCCGTAACGAGCAATAACAGTAGCTTCATACTCTAACCATTCTGCCCAACGTTTTTCAACATCGATGGTTTCAGCATATTTTCGAGCAAAGTTTATAAAAGTTGTGTAATGACTAGCTTCGCTTTCCATCAATTCTCTGTAGAATTTTGAGAGCTTTTCATCTTTTATATTTTCTGACAACACTTTGAAACGTTCACAACTGCGTGCTTCAATCATAGCAGCAAAAAGCAATCGCTCAATCAATCCACTTTCTCTACTTCCATCAGATGATTGTTTCATATATTTTGCTAATTCATTCACATAATCATCTTTTCGTTCTCTTTCAAAAGTCAACCCTCTTTCTTTAATTATATCATGAACCATCTGAAAGTGTTCTAGTTCTTCCTTGGAAATTTCGAGCATTGCTGTAACCAAATCTTCTTTTTCAGAATTGTTAATTATTAGATTTATAGCATTGGTTGCTGCTTTTTGTTCACACCATGCATGATCACTCAATATTTCTCCAATATTGGTTTCAACAATATTTACCCAGCGTGGATCAGTTGGAAGTTTTAATCTTAAAATGGACATTTTACTAATTTTAAAAAAACCTTCAAAATATTATTTTTGAAGGTTTTACATATTTTGTTTTAAACTAAAAATCTAATAAACAAACATTGCTCTTTCGCTCATCATATCATTTACCTCATTCGCTACTTGTTCGATAATTTCATCATTAGTATGATTTGTAATTACTCTATCTATGAAACCTACAATTGTTTCCATATCAGCTTCAACTAAACCACGAGTAGTTATAGCAGGTGTTCCTACACGAATTCCCGAAGTTACAAATGGCGATTTATCATCAAATGGAACCATGTTTTTGTTTACAGTGATTTCAGCTTTTACAAGAGCGTTTTCAGCTTCTTTACCACTAATTCCTTTGTTGCGTAAATCTATCAACATCATATGATTATCGGTTCCGCCAGAAATAATATTGTATCCTCTTTTTACAAAAGCATCCGCCATAGCTTTTGCATTTTTTTGCACTTGCATAGCATATGAAAAAAATTCATCACTCAAACATTCACCAAATGCTACCGCTTTTGCTGCAATAATATGCATCAATGGTCCACCTTGATTTCCGGGAAAAACTGACATATCAAGTATATGGCTCATCATTCTTATTTCTCCTTTAGGAGTTGTTAATCCCCATGGATTTTCAAAATCTTTACCCATCATAATCATTCCACCTCTAGGTCCACGAAGCGTTTTATGAGTAGTTGTTGTTACAATATGGCAATGAGGAATTGGATCGTTCATCAATCCTTTGGCAATCAATCCCGCTGGATGCGAAATATCTGCCATAAGAATTGCTCCTACACTATCTGCAATTTCTCTAAATCTTTTAAAATCCATATCACGCGAGTACGCCGAAGCTCCAGCAATGATTAATTTAGGTTGCTCTTTTGTGGCTATTTCTTGAATTTTATCATAATTCAATCTGCCTGTTTCTTGCTCAACACCGTAGAAAACTGGGTTGTATAGTTTACCAGAAAAATTTACAGGTGAGCCATGCGTTAAATGACCTCCATGAGACAAATCAAATCCTAGAATTTTATCGCCAGGTTTTAAACAAGCAGCAAAAACAGCAGTATTAGCCTGTGAACCAGAGTGTGGTTGCACATTTACATATTCTGCTCCAAACAAAGCTTTAGCTCTATCTATTGCTATCTGCTCAACAATGTCTACAACTTCACATCCTCCATAATATCTTTTTCCAGGATAACCTTCAGCATATTTATTAGTCAAACATGAACCAGCAGCTTCCATCACTTGCTCACTCACAAAGTTCTCTGAAGCAATAAGTTCAATTCCGTGTATTTGTCTATCTTGTTCGTCAAGAATTAAGTCAAAAATTTGTTCGTCGCGTTGCATTTCTATAAAATTCGTTAAAAAGTCCTCAAAATTACAAAAAACGTTTGTTAAATAGATAGTAAATAATATATTTGATAGCTAATATTTTTCAACAAAAAATCAACACAATATGCCTAAAGAAACGAATAATCCCAATAGAAAAACCTGGCTAGATGTACCAAAAGACACCGATTTTCCTATACAAAATATCCCTTTTGGGGTATTCCTTACCAAAGACGATGTAATAACCATAGGAACTCGAATTGGAGATTATGCTATTGATTTGGGTGCTTTGCAACAGCTTAACTATTTTGAAGGCATCGAGCTTACTGATGACATGTTCATGCAAGACACGTTGAATGATTTCATTTCAGATGGTAAAAAAACATGGCGATTAGTGAGAAACCGAATAAGTGATATTTTTGAAATCAATAATCCAAAACTTAGAGACAACAAAGAACACCGTGAAGTTGTAATTTTCAAAATGGAAGATGTAGAGATGCAACTTCCTGTTTTGATTGGTGATTACACCGATTTTTATTCTAGTAAAGAACATGCAACCAATGTAGGGAAAATGTTCCGCGATCCTGATAATGCTTTGTTGCCAAACTGGTTACACATTCCGGTTGGTTATCATGGTAGAAGTTCAACGATTGTCCCATCTGGAATTCCAGTTCATAGACCAATGGGACAAACGCTACCTAATGGTGAAACAACACCAGTTTTTGGACCATCAAGATTGGTAGATTTTGAATTAGAAACGGCTTTTATTACAACTGATGCTAATATTATGGGAGAAAATATTCCTGTAACAGAGGCAGAAGATTATATTTTTGGAATGGTTTTACTCAATGATTGGAGTGCACGCGATATTCAAAAATGGGAATATGTTCCGCTAGGACCATTTTTAGCAAAAAACTTTGCATCATCAATTTCTCCGTGGATTGTAACAATGGATGCACTAGAACCATTTAGATGCAAAGGACCAAATCAAGAACCAATGCCACTTCCCTATTTACAACAAAAAGGCAAACATGCATACGACATTAATCTAGAAGTCTACATTGAGCCAGAAAATGTTGAACCAACATTGGTTTCTAAATCTAATTTTAAATATATGTATTGGTCAATGTCGCAACAGTTAGCACATCACACATCAAACGGATGTAGAGTAAACTCTGGTGACATGATGGGTTCAGGAACTATTTCTGGTCCTACACCTGATAGTTTTGGTTCTATGCTTGAACTAACTTGGGGTGGAAAAAATCCGATAAAAATGGCTGATGGAACTGAGCGAAAATTCATCAATGACAATGATACCGTTATCATGAAAGGATATTGTCAAAACAGTTCTGTGCGAATTGGTTTTGGAGAAGTTTCTAGCAAACTTTTACCTCCATTTGTTAGAAAATAATAAACAAACAAACTAAATAATAAATAATGAAAAATACAGCTTTAACACACGTTCATGAAAAATTAGGCGCAAAAATGGTTCCTTTTGCAGGTTACAACATGCCTGTACAATATGAAGGTGTGAATGCAGAGCATGAAACTGTTAGAAATGGTGTGGGCGTTTTTGATGTTTCTCACATGGGAGAATTTCTTTTGACAGGTGAAAATGCTTTAGCTTTAATCCAAAAAGTAACTTCTAATGACGCTTCAGTCCTTGAAATTGGACGTGCACAATATTCGTGTTTACCTAATAATGATGGTGGAATTGTAGACGATTTAATCGTTTACAGGATAAAAGAAAATCAATATTTATTGGTAGTTAACGCCTCAAATATTGAAAAAGATTGGAATTGGATTTCATCACACAATGATTTAGGTGTTGAGATGCGAAACCTTTCAGACGATTATTCTTTACTAGCCATTCAAGGTCCAAAAGCTGTTGAGGCAATGCAATCGTTAACTACTGTTGATTTGTCTGCTATAAAATATTATCATTTTGAAGTTGGTCCTTTTGCTGGAATTGAGCATGTTATCATTTCGGCTACAGGTTACACAGGTTCTGGAGGATTTGAAATTTATTGCAAGAATACAGAAGTAGAACAACTATGGAACAAAGTTTTTGAAGCTGGTGCAGCTTTTGGAATTAAACCGATAGGATTAGCAGCTCGTGATACATTAAGGCTAGAAATGGGCTTTTGTTTATATGGAAACGACATCAACGATACTACATCGCCACTTGAAGCTGGATTGGGTTGGATAACCAAATTCACGAAAGAATTTACTAATTCTGAAAACTTGAAAAAACAAAAAGAAGCAGGAGTTTCTAGAAAGCTTGTAGGTTTTGAAATGATTGATAGAGGAATTCCTCGTCACGATTATGAAATTGTTGATGCTGACGGAAAAAACATTGGAATTGTAACTTCGGGAACGCAAGCACCAAGCTTGGGTAAAGCGATTGGTATGGGTTATGTAAAAACCGAATTTTCAGCAGTAGATAGCGAAATATTTATTTTAATTCGAGATAAAAAAGTAAAAGCAAAGGTTGTAAAAATGCCGTTTTATAAAAAGTAATCAACTTAAAAAATCAATTGCAATATTAGAATATTGATTTTTAAAATTGAATTTGATTTTTGAAATTGAAAAAATTATTTTTGCAAAAAATTTAAAACCATTAGAAATGGGAAGAGCATTCGAATTTAGAAAAGCACGAAAAATGAAACGTTGGTCTGCAATGGCTAAAACGTTTACTCGAATAGGAAAAGATATTGTAATGGCCGTGAAAGAAGGTGGACCAAATCCTGAAACCAATTCACGTTTGAGAGCTGTTATCCAAAATGCCAAATCGGCAAACATGCCAAAAGACAATGTGGAACGTGCCATAAAAAAAGCATCTGATAAAGATACTGCAAACTTCAAAGAAGTTCTTTTTGAAGGATATGCTCCACACGGAATTGCCATATTGATAGAAACTGCTACCGATAATAACAATAGAACCGTTGCTAATATTAGAAGTTATTTCAACAAATGCAACGGAACACTAGGAACGCAAGGTTCGGTTGAGTTCATGTTTGACCACACTTGCAATTTCCGTATTCCTGCTGATGGTCAAGATGTAGAAGAACTGGAATTGGAAATGATAGATTTTGGTGTGGAAGAAATTTTTGCAGATGAAGATGGTATTGTGATGTATGCACCATTTGAAAGTTTTGGAGCTATCCAAAAAGAGTTGGAAAACCGAGGTTTAGAAATACTTTCTTCTGGATTTGAGCGTATTCCACAAATTACAAAAGAACTGACACCAGAGCAAGTTGCTGATGTAGAAAAACTACTCGAAAAAATAGAAGAAGACGATGATGTGATGAATGTGTATCACACGATGCAGGAATAGACTTCTTAGATTGTTAGAGTTATAGACCATTTAGATTTAACTATAAAAAATCCGTTTTGTGAAAGCAGAACGGATTTATTTATTTAATTGAAAATCAAATAAATAAATTTAACAAGAAAAATATTTTAACTTTTTCTTGTAACATTTGAAATAGGTATTCGTATAATCAAAGATTTTAAAAATAGAACGTATTCTAAAAATGACACAAAGTGTTGTATCTTCAATTTTGAATTAGAAACCTTGAATTTGGTTCAAATTCAACCGAATTAACAAAAATAATATACTTGCATTTTTCTATCCAATTCTATAACAAAAATCAAATCTAATAATTTAAATTTTAATATAATGACAACAATTTTTACACTTTGGTGGCTAATTCCCATCTTATTATCTATTGTTTTTTACAAGTTTGTATTGCGTGTTTTCTTTGGAATGGTAATTGTTCCCGAAGACAAAATTGGGTTGGTAACGAAAAAATTCGTGCTTTTTGGAGCCGATAAATCATTACCCGATGGACGTATTATAGCAACTAAAGGTGAAGCTGGTTTTCAGGCACAAACATTAGCACCAGGATTGTATTGGAGCAAATGGATTTGGCAATATTCTGTTGATATGACACCTTTTACTATAATTCCAGAAGGAAAAATTGGATTAGTATTGAGTAAAGACGGAAAAGAAATTCCTACTGGTAGAATTTTGGCTCGAAAAGTAGAAAGCGATAATTTTCAAGACGCAACAGCTTTCTTAAACAACGGTGGACAAAAAGGGCGACAAACAGCTTTTATAACAAGTGGTTCATACCGTATTAACACATACTTATTTGAAATTATTATTATTGACCAAGTGAAGATTTATGAAAATATGATTGGTGTAGTTACTGCTTTAGATGGTGAACCTATTCCGATTGGTCAAATTGCGGGTAAATATGTTGAAAAGCATAATAACTTTCAAGATTTTGACAGTTTCCTAGAAAATGGTGGAAATCGTGGTTTACAACCTCAAGTGATGCTAGCTGGATCATATTATATCAACACTTGGGCTATTCAAATTGAGCAAAACCCAATGACTGATGTGCCTATTGGCCATGTTGGTGTTGTTATTTCATATATAGGTGAAGACGGTCAAGATGTAACTGGCGAAACCTTCAAGCACGGAAACATTGTGTCTAAAGGTCAACGTGGTGTATGGATGGAGCCATTTGGGCCAGGAAAATATGCATTGAATAAATATACAACAAAATTAGAACTCGTTCCTACTACCAACTTGGTGTTGAACTGGGCAAATGCACGAAGTGAATCACACGATTTAGATAAAAACTTATCTACTATTACAGTGCGTTCAAAAGATGGCTTCCCATTCAACTTGGATGTATCGCAAATTATTCACGTTCCAGCCAATGAAGCGCCAAAAGTAATAGCTCGATTTGGAAGTATGACAAACTTGGTTTCACAAGTTTTGGAACCAACTATTGGTAACTATTTCCGTAACTCAGCACAAGACAGCGATGTAATTTCGTTTTTGAGTACACGTAAAGAAAGACAAGAATCAGCTAAAAACCATATTAAAACCGTTCTAGATGAATACAACGTTAACGCTGTTGATACTTTGATTGGAGATATTACACCTCCTGAATCGTTGATGAAAACACTAACCGATAGAAAAATTGCCGAAGAAGAGCAAAAAACCTATCAAACGCAAAAATTAGCGCAAGAACAACGTCAAGGTGTGGAAAAAGAAACTGCCATTGCGGATATGCAAAAAGAAATTGTTCGCGCATCACAAAGTGTAGAAATTGCTCAACGTACTGCTGATGCAACTGTTAAAAAAGCAGAAGGTGATGCAACTAGCTTGAAATTGAATGTAAATGCTGAAGCTGAAGCAACCAAAATGCGTGCTCAAGCTGAAGCCGAAGCTACCAAAGCTAGAGCTGGTGCACAAGCTGAAGCAACCAGATTGAATGCAAGCGCAGAAGCTGAAAAAATATCGAAAACAGGTTTGGCCGAAGCCGAAAAGATTATGGCTATTGGTAAATCTACAGCTGAGGCATATCAATTGCAAGTTTCAGCAATGGGTGGAGATAATTTTACCAAATACAAAATCACCGAAGAAATCGGTAAAGGAAATATCAAAGTTATTCCAGATGTGTTGATTTCGGGTGCAAATGGTAGTGACGGTGGAATTAGTGGTTTACTCGGTATGAAATTGATGGAAATGATGGATGCCAAAAATGAAAATTCTGAGACAAAGGAAAAATAATATTATTAATAAAACGCCGAGAAAAACTCGGCGTTTTTTTGTTGGATGAAAACAAAATTTGCTAATTTTAACTTCAAGAAACTATTCTAGAATATTTATCTTCTGAATGATAATTTAAAATATCTATGAAAAAAATACTTTCAGTTTTTTTGCTGGTTTTGCTTTCTGTTTCGTGTAATAAAGATGAAACTGCTCCATTAAATTTTACTTTACACGAGCCTAGTTTGACAGCTGAGGAAGATTATAAAATTTACTCTTTACTTTTAAATAATTATGGTTCAAATTATATAATAGTACAACAAAACACTCAATATGGCTCTATTTTTAATTCGAACAGTGATTATTATGTACAAAATTTAGTTGATAATAATCCTGGATTTGAAATAGAAATGGCTCAAAATCATATTGATATTAATCAAACCAGTGCTTATCTCGGAAATTATTTTATTTGTCAAACAATAACAACTCGTCTTTCACCCGAAGAAGAGTTGGCTTATATTTTCTCTGGTGAAGACATTGATAAAAACTGGGGCTTATTTTATAGACATTTCAAAAATCCTTTTGGGCTATATAGTTTTTCCAAAATTTCATATAATTCAGATTTCAACAAAGCAGTTGTTGAAATGAGTATTTCTCAAGGTTCAATTGTAGCACAAGGAACCTTATTTTACTTAGAAAAAGAAAACAATGATTGGGTTATAAAAGATGTAATTATAACTTGGGTTGCTTGATTAAGCTATACAAAATTTTAAATAAAACTACAGCAATTAAGGTTTAAAGCTAAAATCAAGAAAAATTGCGTTTATAAAGATTATCTTCTCAATATGAAAAACTATACTATACTCTTGCTAACTTGTACACTTCTGTTATCGTCGTGTAAAACCTATACTGTTTCACCAGAAAAGTTCAAAGAACAAATAATAGCCAGTCACCAAGAACGAAAAGAAGCTACAGTCAACAACCCGTTGAAACCTTATGTCAATTCATCAAACATTAAATATACCATGAATAATATAAAATATTTGAATGTGTATTCAAAAGACGGCGCATTCTTCTTTATGCAAAACTCACCTTCGGTTGAGATGAGAGTTACACTGAAAAATGGTAAGAAAAAATATTTCTATCTCGATACTGTTTTTCTTGAAAACGATACCCTGAAAGGAAGTAAATCCCGATTGTTGGCTATAGATAATATTGTTCCTTTCAATGAAATTGTTAAAATAGAGGTTCAAGACGGAGGAAAAAAATATCAGTATCAATAAAAAAGCGCCAAACGAAAACTTGGCGTTTTTTTGTGTGAAAAATTTATTATTTTTACTATAACAATGGTTTGCAAAGGATTATAAGTTTTTGCGCAAGTTAATAGATGTTTTTAAAGACCAAAATCAAACAAAGAAAACAAATGCAAATTAACACGTTTTGGAAAATTATAATAAAGTCAATTGGATTATGGCTTTTGGTAAATTGTGTATGGGTAATTCCTCAATTTGCATCGACGTTAAATTTCACTAATGGTGAAATTAGTTGGAAAAATTTGATTGTAGTTTGGTTAATTTGTTTTATCACGTTATTGGTTTATATTTTCCTTATGAGATTATTTCTATTTAAAACAGAATGGATTATAAAACTATTAAAACTAGACGAAAATTTTGTTGAAGAAAAGCTTGCTTTAGAAATCCCTGCGCAAACTGTTTTGTCAATAACTGTAACTATAATTGGAGCTATATGGTTTCTAAAATCATTTCCTAGTCTTGCAATTTCAATTTTTGAATTTTTGAAACAAAAAGAGTTGATAAAAAATTACGGAGAAACTGGTTGGCTTTTATATTACTTTATTTCAACAATAATTGGCTTTTTGATAATGACTAATGGAAAATCTGTTAGCAAATATCTATGGAAAGAGAACTCGACAAATTAAAACTGACAGCGACAACAACTATGCTGTTTTTCACATACTTCTACTCTATTCTTCATGAAAAAAAATTACCTTAACAGAGATATGTATTTCAATTAGGTAAAATGCAAGTCAAAAAGATTTATTTATAAATGAATTCAGTAATCTAAAATTATTATGAAAAAAATATTTTTCCTTTTTTTAATTTCTACAATACACTTTGTTTCTATATCATGCTCTAGTGATAACAATGAGCCAAGTTTATACAAAGGAAATTGGAATGGAACTATTGATGGTGATATAGTGGGAACTTGGAGTGGAAATGTTACTACAAACGGGAATTTTAGTGGAACAGTTATTCCAGCTTCTAGTACTCCAGATCATAACTTCACCTTATCTGGTCAAGTTAATAAAAACGGAAATCTAGTGGCTACAATGAAAAACACCACATATGGAATAACCATAAATTTTGTTGGAAATTTTCAAAGCACCACTTGTAACGGAACTTGGGTATTCGATGGAGCTGGCATGCAAGGTATTTGGAATGGTGAAAAAAATTAAACAACTACACGCTATTTGTTTAACAAAAAAAACACCAAACATAGTTTGGTGTTTTATTATCTATAATTGAATTATTACTTAATAATCTCCACTTTTTGAGCATCTTCAGCATTGATGCTATCAAAGAAACCTTGTTCATTCATCCAGTCATCGCTAAATACTTTACTCATATAGCGCGAACCATGATCAGGGAAAATAGCGATAACATTACTATTTTCATTGAACTCACCTTCTTCAGCATATTGCTTAATGGCTTGCATTACAGCTCCAGAAGTGTAGCCTACAAAAAGACCTTCTTTCTTTGCAATTTCTCTTGTAGTATGTGCACTTTCTTCATCTGTTACTTTCATAAAATGATCTATAACGTCAAAATCAGTAGCTGTAGGAATCAAGTTTTTACCTAAACCTTCTATTCTGTATGGATAGATTTCATCAGCATCAAATTCTCTTGTTTCATGGTATTTTTTCAATACAGAACCAAAAGCATCTACACCAAGAATTCTAATATTAGGATTTTTTTCTTTTAAGAATTTTGCCGCACCAGATATTGTTCCTCCTGTTCCACTACACGCTATCAAATGTGTAATTTTTCCATTGGTTTGTTCCCAAATTTCTGGACCAGTAGTTTTGTAATGTGCATCAATATTCAATTGATTAAAATATTGATTGATGTATACAGAACCTTTAGTTTCTTCGTGTAATCTTTTTGCTACATTATAATAAGAACGCTCATCATCAGCAGAAACGTGTGCTGGACAAACATAAACTTTGGCACCAAGCGAGCGAAGCATGTCAATCTTGTCTTTTGACGATTTTGAACTAACAGCCAAGATACAATTATAACCTTTGATAATGCTCACCATTGCTAAACTGAAACCAGTATTTCCAGAGGTTGTTTCAATAATGGTATCACCAGGAGTTAAAATACCTTGCCTCTCTGCTTCTTCAATAATATAAAGTGCTATTCTGTCTTTGGTAGAATGCCCAGGATTGAATGCTTCAACCTTAGCATAGAAATTTCCTTGTAGTGATTCTGTAATTCTGTTAAGCTTAATTAATGGAGTATTTCCAATTAAACTCAGTACATTATCGTAAGCTTTTATTTCTTCTTTCATAAATAAATTTGTCAAGGCATATTTAAAAAGGTCGATTTTAACAACCCCAAAACTCTGCAAAGTTAATAAAATTTTTTAAACTACCTTTTTATTCCTTCTAAATCTAATAAAAAACTAAATTCTTTTGCCAATTCCTTTAGTGCTTCAAATCTTCCCGAAGCTCCACCATGACCAGCATCCATATTTGTGTCTAAAAATAGTAAATTTTTGTCCGTTTTCATAACTCTCAATTTTGCTACCCATTTTGCTGGTTCCCAATATTGTACTTGTGAATCATGCAGTCCTGTAGATACATACATATTTGGATATGCTTGTGCTTTTACCTGATCATATGGCGAATAAGACAACATGTAATCATAATATTCTTTGTCGTTAGGATTACCCCATTCGTCATATTCTCCTGTTGTCAACGGAATCGAATCGTCTAACATAGTCGTGATAACATCTACAAAAGGTACTTGTGCTATAACGCCATTGTACAAATTTGGTGCCATGTTTACAATTGCTCCCATCAATAATCCGCCAGCAGAACCACCTTCGGCATACAAATGTTTAGCTGATGTATATTTTTGCTCAATAACATATTTTGAACAATCAATAAAATCAGTAAACGTATTTTTTTTCTTTAATAATTTTCCGTTTTCATACCATTCTCTTCCCAAATCTTCTCCTCCACGAATGTGTGCTATTCCATAAATAAAACCTCTATCTAACAAGCTTAAGCGTGTACTCGAAAAATAAGGATCCATTGACGAACCATAGGAACCATAAGCATACAACAAAAACGGATTTTTTCCATCTTTTATTATTCCTTTTCTGTAAACTATTGAAATAGGCACTCTAGTTCCATCTTCTGATGTTGCCCAAATTCTCTCTTCAGTGTAATTATTTTTATCAAATTTCCCACCTAAAACTGCTTGTTCTTTCAAGACTTTTTTCTCTTTTGTTCGCATATTGAAATCGATAACAGAAGAAGGTGTTGCCATAGATTGATATCCATAGCGCAAAATTTCTGTATCAAAATCTATGTTGGTTGTGGTATAAGCTGTGTAAGTTTCTATATCAAATGGGAGATAATAATCACCAGAACCATTCCATGGTTTTATTTGTATTTTATTTAAACCGTTTGAACGTTCTTCAACAACCAAATAATCTTTAAAAATTTCAATTCCTTCAATCAAAACGTCCTTTCTATGCGGAATTAAATCTTTCCAATTATTTGATGAAGTTGCTGCCTCTGGAGTTTTCATCAGTTTAAAATTGGTAGCTTTGTCTTTATTGGTAACAACATAAAAACTATCGCCATAATGTGAAATAGAATATTCTACACCTCTAACTCTAGGTTGAAATATTCTAAACTGTCCATCAGGATTATTGGCTTCAAGAATTTGATATTCAGATGTTAGTGTACTTGATGAACCAATTACTAAATATTTTTTGGACTTTTCCTTGTAAACAAAAGTGTAGAATGTATCATCTTTTTCATGATAAATCAATTCATCATCTTCAGAATTGGTTCCCATTTTATGTTTATATATTTTATCTGAACGAAGCGTTTGGGAATCTTTTCTTGTATAGAACAATGTTTTATTATCACTTGCCCATGTAGAACCGCCAGTAGTGTTTTCAATTTTTACGGGCAAAATTTCTCCTGTTTCTAAATTTTTAATTTGAATAGTATATTGTCTTCTCGATACCAAATCTACACCAAAAGCACACCATTTATTATCTTCACTTACATTCATTCCCGAAAGCTGAAAATATGAATGTCCTTCGGCCATTTTGTTGCAATCAAAAAGAATTTCTTCTGTTGCATCTAGATTTCCTTTCTTTCTAGTGTAAATAGGATAATCTTTTCCAGTTTCATAACGGGTTATATACCAATACCCATTGTATAAATAAGGTACAGAAGTGTCATCTTCCTTTATTCTACCTTTCATTTCAGTAAATAATTCCTCCTGAAACTTTTTAGTATGTGCTGTTTGTTTTTGATAATACTCATTTTCTTTATTCAAATAATCAATCACTTCTGGGTTTTCTCTTTCATTCAACCAATAATAGTTATCAATACGAACATGACCATGTTTTTCTAACTTCTTTGGGATTATTTTGGCTATTGGTGGAATATTTTCTTTACTCATACTTTTATTTTTTTGTTGCGAAAATGAAGTTGCAAAAGTAATACATGTTGCAAGTATATAAATGACATTTCTCATGAAGTTAACATATTATTTGATTGCTAATTTACTATTTTTGTTCGAATTTTAATTTTAAAAAATCATGTTTGGAGACCTTATGGGAATGATGGGTAAACTAAAAGAAACCCAACAAAAAATAGAAGAAACAAAGAAAAGACTTGATACTGTTCTAGTTGATGAAAAAAGTAATGATGGTTTATTACAAGTAACACTCACTGCGAATAGAAAAATTAAAGCAATTACTATCGACGAAAGTTTACTTGAAGACAAAGAACAGCTTGAAGATTATTTGATTTTGGTTCTCAATAAAGCCATTGAAAAAGCAACCAATGTAAACGAAACTGAACTAGCTGCAGTTGCTAAAGACGGCATGCCAAATATTCCTGGAATGGATATGTTTAAATAATAAATTTTGGCAAAAAAAATTAAACATTTCATTTCTTTTAAAACATCTATTGAAGGGATTTCTTTACCAGAGAAATTTACATTTCCTTTTTATTATGAACCACATCCATTAAGTATTATTGCGGCCAATGAACTGCAAGAATATCTCACTAATCAAAATGAATGGCAACATAATTTTGGGTTAGATGATAGCATGGATGGAATGATTATTGGCAAAATGTTTGGTATCCTCGTAGTTCAAAATGATGAAAATGAAATAGGATATCTTGCCGCATTCTCAGGGAAATTAGCCGATAAAAATTTACATCAAAGGTTTGTTCCGCCGGTTTTTGATATGCTTGATGAAAATGGTTATTTCAAAAAAGAGGAAATAATTCTCAATAATCTCAACGCTGATATTGAAAAGCTAGAAAGCGATTTGGCTTATCAAGATTTGAAAAACAAACATAAAATTCTCGAAAAAAAGGCCTTTGAAACTATTGAAGCCAAAAAATTGGAGATCAAAGATCGCAAGAAAAAAAGAGATTTTATCAGGAAAGATGCTGCAATTCGCAGATTAGAATTGGATTTAAAAATCATTGAAGATTTCAAACGTGAAAGTTTAAAAGACAAATCCGATTTAAAAAAACTGACTGAAAATTGGAACATTCAGCTCAACCTTTCTCAAAAAAGTATTGATGAGTTTGAAAATATTATTATTCAGTTAAAAGAAGAAAGAAAAGCCAAATCAGCTGCATTACAAAAACGACTCCACGACGAATATGCATTTCTAAATGCTAGAGGTGAAATAAAAAATCTACACGATATTTTTTCAGCAACAAAACAGCAAAAACCTCCTGCTGCTGCTGGTGAATGTGCTGCGCCAAAACTATTGCAGTATGCTTTCAAGAATAATTTAAAACCTATAGCTATGGCAGAATTTTGGTGGGGAAAATCACCAAAATCTGAAATTAGAAAACACCAACATTTTTATCCTGCTTGTAGAGGAAAATGTGAACCCATATTAGAACACATGCTCAAAGATTTGACAGTAGATGATAACCCAATGCTAGTAAATCCCGCGGAAAATAAAGACATTTCTATCGTTTATGATGATGAATATTTGTGCATAGTAAATAAACCTGCTGAGTTTTTATCAGTTCCAGGCATTGCAATTCAAGACTCTATTTACACAAGAATAAAAGAAAAATATCCAGAAATATCAGGACCAATTATCGTTCACAGACTCGATATGTCAACTTCTGGATTGCTTTTAATTGCAAAAAATAAACGAGTTCATCAAAAATTGCAAAAACAATTCATTGATAAAACCATATCAAAACGATATGTGGCACTTCTTGAAGGTAATGTAAAAACTGATGAAGGTATTATAGATTTACCACTCAGAGTTGACCTTGAAGACAGACCAAGACAAATGGTATGTTATGAATATGGCAAAAATGCAAAAACCAAATACAAAGTAGTCGAAAGAAAAAACAATACTACAAAAATTCACTTTTGGCCAATAACAGGACGAACGCATCAATTGAGAGTCCATGCATCACATATTTTGGGATTGAATGCACCAATCGTTGGCGATGATTTGTATGGAAAAAAATCGGATAGATTGTATTTACATGCTGAAAGTATATCCTTTGAACATCCTGAAACAAAGAAAATAATGACAATTGAAGCTTTATCAGATTTCTAAAAAGACAATTTCATCAAAGTTTCTAGAACATATTCGTGCATCACTTGTTTATAATCAAGATGTGTTACTAAACGGATTTTCCCTTTTCCAATTGCATAAATTAATATTCCTTTCTCTTTCAGTTTTTCCATAACTTGAATATCAGTTATTGGTTGCTTAACGGAAAAAATAACTATATTCGTTTCTACGTCTTCAACATCATCAACCCATGACAAAGCTTTGAGCGTTTCTCCTAACTCTTTTGCTCTTTTGTGATCGTCTTGTAATCTGTTAATATTATTTTGCAATGCATAAATACCGGCAGCAGCAAGATATCCAGCTTGTCGCATTCCTCCACCAAAGAGCTTTCTAACACGCATAGCTCGATTGATAGTCTCTTTACTCCCAACCAATACAGAACCAACAGGTGTTCCTAATCCTTTTGAAAAACAAACTGATATAGTGTCAAACAATTCACCAAACTGCTTTGGGTGTTGTTTTTTTGCAATTAATGCGTTCCACAATCTAGCGCCATCCAAGTGATATTTCAAATTGTTTTCAACACATACTTGTTTAATTTTCTTAAGTTCTTCAATATCATAACATGCTCCGCCACCACGATTAGTGGTGTTTTCTATACTGACTAATTTTGTATAAGGCAAATGAATATTATTAGGATCTTTGATAACTTCCTGTACTTGTTCTGCCGTAATCTTTCCTTTATTTCCATCTATTAATTGACACGAAATACCGCTATTAAAAGCTGCACCACCAGCTTCAAATAAATAAATATGCGACCATTTATCACAAATTACTTCATCGCCTGGGTTGGTATGAACTTTCAATGCGGTTTGGTTTGCCATAGTTCCACTCGGAAAAAATAATGCCGCTTGCATACCAAAGATATCTGCAACTATCTCTTCGAACTCATTTACTGTTGGATCTTGTTTAAAAACATCATCACCCACTTTGGCATTAAACATAAAATTCAACATTTCTGAACTTGGCTTAGTAACTGTATCGCTTATTAAATTTATTTCCATAAAAGAATTAGATAATCTATTTTTGCAGTCACAAAACTACATTATTTATGATAAATACCGAACAAATAAAAGGTATAGTTGAACGCCTTGGTGCGTTGAGGAGGTATCTTTGACATAGATGCCAAACTTATCGAAATTACAAACGAAGAGGAAAAAACTTATGCGCCAGATTTTTGGAACAATCCAAAAGAGGCCGAAATAATTGTAAAAAATCTCCGTTCAAAAAAGAAATGGGTTGATGATTACAATAAAGCCGAAAATCTTTCAGAAGAACTTCAAATTACTTATGAGTTTTTTAAAGATGGTGATGCTACTGAAGAAGAACTCGATGAGCATTACAAACTCACCAATACTTTTATTGAAGATTTAGAGTTTAGAAATATGCTTTCTGATGAAGGTGATAGCATGAGTGCTGTACTACAAATTACTGCTGGAGCTGGAGGAACAGAAAGTTGCGATTGGGCAAGTATGCTTATGCGTATGTATTTGATGTGGGCAGAAAGACAAGGTCACAAAGTAAAAGAGCTTAATTTTCAGGAAGGTGATGTTGCGGGAATAAAAACAGTAACTTTAGAAATCGAAGGAGATTTTGCTTTCGGTTATCTTAAAGGTGAAAACGGCGTACATAGACTGGTGAGAATTTCGCCATTTGATAGTAATGCAAAACGTCATACTTCTTTTGCATCTGTATATGTATATCCATTAGTAGATGATACGATAGAAATTGAAATTAATCCTGCCGATATTGAAATTGTTACATCACGTTCTAGTGGTGCTGGAGGACAAAACGTAAATAAAGTAGAAACTAAAGTTCAATTGTATCACAAACCAACAGGAATTCAAATTCAGTGTAGTGAAACACGCTCACAACAAGACAACAGGCAACGTGCCATGCAAATGTTGAAATCACAATTGTATGAAATTGAATTAAAAAAACAATTGGCTCAGCGTGAAGACATCGAGGCAGGAAAAATGAAAATTGAATGGGGTTCACAAATTCGAAATTATGTTATGCATCCTTACAAGTTAGTAAAAGATGTTCGAACAAGCTATGAAACCAGCGATGTTGATAGTGTTATGAATGGTGAAATAGATGAATTTTTGAAAGCTTATTTGATGATGATGGGACAAAAAGAGGAGTAATTTTCTTTTGATAACATTAAATCAATTGCTCATTTTTATTGATTAAGGAATAGAAATCAAAAAGCCCGAAACATTTTCAAAGTTTCGGGCTTTTTGTGTAGAAAAGTTTGACCTATAATACTTCTTTAAGAAAATCTAGAAAAGCTACCCAAGAACGCTTGTCAGCCAGCTCATTGTAGGCAGCACCTTTGCTATTGTCACTTCCAGCATCTTTATCTGTGAAAGAATGAACTGCATTGGCATAGTACACCATTTGCCAATCAGCACCAGAGTTTCTCATTTCAGTTTGAAAATTATCAATGTCGGTTTTTGATACAAATGGATCATCAGCTCCGTGTAAAACTAAAACTTTTTGAGTTATTTTTCCAGTTTGCCTACTAGTATCACGTCCTAAACCTCCGTGAAAAGAAACAATTCCTTTTACATTCAAATTTCCTCTAGCAGCTTCAATGGCTCCTGTTCCTCCAAAACAATAACCCATCACAACAATTTTATCTGGATTGGCTCCAAGTCTAATTAATTCTTCCAATGCCAGCTTAATTCTGTTTTGATATTCCGCAAAATTATTCTTGTAATAACCTGCTTTTTGACCAGCTTCAGAAGTGTTTTTAGGACGATTGTCTTTTCCATAAATATCAGCCACAAATGCATAGTAACCTAATGCTGCCAACTTGTTTGCAGTTTCCTTAGCGTGTTCATCTATTCCCATCCATGCAGGAAGTATCAAAACAGCTGGTTTGCCACTCAATTCTTTTTTTGGTTTAATTCCAAAACCACTCAGGGTTTGTTTATTGTCTTTATATTCAATGGGTGTCAGCTGTGCAAAAGCAAAGAAAGGCATTTGAATTAATACAATAAATAAAAGTTGTCTTATTTTCATGTTATTTATTTTTTGAACCAAATTAACAATTTTAAACGTAAACAAAAGTTAATGGTCTATTAAATAAAAAAAGCATCAATATGATGCTTTTTTTTATATACCTATTTCCACTTGCAATCTTGCGTACCAATTATTTTTGGTTGTTCCGTTAAAATATTCTAGTTTATCAAAATTAATTTCGGCTTGAAGTTTGAATGCATGTTCCCAAATATATTTTGTAACTCCAAAACTAATTTCTCTTGTGTTTGGTGCCAATGCTTGAATGTCTTTACCAACATTTTGTATTGAATATCTTGTTATAAATTCATAGTTTGATTTTGTAATATAACTTGCCTGATAATCAAAACCATTCCCCACAAAAACATAACTTGTTTCTGTAGCATCATCAGGATTAAATGTTACAGCATTTTCTGTGGTTGATCTAGACATATAACTCATCATGGCTGCCCAACCATTGTATTTAAACATTCCATCCAATAGAACAGATTTCATAGTTCTCTTTTCAAACAAGTCATTTCCTAGTTGCCCTTGCGTTCTCCTTGCGTGATTGTTTTGTTGAAATGCACCAGAAATCAGAAGTTTAGGTTTCTTTTCTCTAACTACATCTCCTTCAAAATAAGTTCCATCTTTAGTAAAAGCTCCAAAAGGCATCAATTCTATCTTTCCAGTAGCAGCAATACCGTCATCAGCTTTTTCAGTACTATTTCTTCCTTCGCCAGTGGTAAACGCAGCTTTAAAATTATAAGATAATTTATCTCTAAATTCATTCATATTATGAATTTGAAAACCAAAATCTCTATCGATGGTAAATTTTGCATTATTGATTGTTCTATCCGTCAATTGCAAACCTCCAGAAGAATTTACCCTTTGTCTATTTCCTGGTAGTTTAGTTTGACCAAAGCTAATATTCCAATTTTTGTTTGGACGATAAAAAAATACCGCATCTCTAATAATATTGATGTTTTCACCTTCATGAATTTCACCAACATCGCCTGGAGCAAAAGACAATTGAATTGCATAAAGGAATTTTGGGTTGATTACATATCCATCGAATCGGAGTCTTAATCTTCTAATTTGCCCATCATATCCAGGTTTTTCACCATCATTTTCTATGTATGATACCCTATTTTGCATTCTAAATCGAATATTAAATTGGAACAAACTATCGGGAGAAGTCAATCCTACTCCTTTTCCAAAACTATAGTATGGTAAGGCAGAAAGTTTCAAGTCATTGTCATGTTTTGTTTGCTCAATATTCACCTGTGCATTTAATGAAAATGACAGTATAAAAAGTGCTAGAAAAATAATTTTTTGAAGTTTCATTGAGTTGTGTTATTGTGTTATTAATAGTTTAGTTACAATTTATAAAAGATTTTTTAACATTTAAGGATTGTAAATAAAAAAGCTGACAGAGTCAGCTTTTAGTAAAAAATATTATATGAATAATTTCAATAAATAGTAAACAAGTGCAGCAACAAGTGCGGAAACAGGAATTGTTAATACCCAAGCCCAAAACAAGCTCTTAGTTACACCCCAACGCACAGCAGAAACTCTTTTCGTAACACCTACACCAATAATTGAACCAGTAATAGTGTGTGTAGTTGAAACTGGTATTTTGAAATGCTCCGTTGAAAATAAAGTTAAAGCCCCAGCAGACTCTGCTACAACACCTTCAAAAGCTGTTACTTTCGTGATTTTTGATCCCATTGTTTTTACAATTTTCCATCCACCACTCAAAGTACCTAATCCGATAACTGTATAACATGTTAGTGGAATCCAACCAGGCATTTGACTTTTTATGCCTTTTTCTTCATTTGGCAATACAACTTGCAACCATTCTGGCATATTGTCAACATGAATTCCGCTAGTATTAATATAAACGGCTACTGCTGCTGCAATTATACCCATAACCTTTTGAGAGTCATTACCACCATGCCCTAGACTGAATGAAGCAGAAGATAATAATTGCATTTTCTTCAGAATAGCTTCAGATTTTGCTGTTGAAAAACTACTAAACAACAAGTTGAATATGGCTAATGAATAAAATATAATTGCTACAAGAAGCCATTTTATATTGTTTGGCTCAGTCACCACAGACCAAAATTCACTTTCAAATCTTGGTTTTTTAATATCTTCATACCCTATCATTACAGTTGATAAGAACCAAAGTACAAGTAACATCAGAATGATAGTAAATATTTTTGGATAAATATTCTTTTTTGATGAATACATCATCCATAACGATATCACATAGGATATAATCATTCCTACTAATGGTGCTAAAACAATAAATGCAATAACTACTAAAACTCCTGAAGGCAGTAATTCACCTTCTTTTACAGGTTTGTACCAATTTACAACGCTAAAACCTGCATGTGCAATTGCAGCACCAGCAAATCCTCCAATCAACGTGTGAGATGATGAAGAAGGAATACCTTTCCACCAAGTAAATAAATTCCAGATGATTGCAGCAATAATACCAGCGAGGATTACAGTTAAATCAATATTTTCAGTCTTAGCAGTTTTTGCAACAGTATCAGCAACACCAAAACCAAAAACCCAGTAGGCCATGAAATTGAAAAAAGCTGCCCAAAGTACGGCTTGAAAAGGCGTTAAAACCTTTGTTGCAACAATAGTTGCGATAGAATTTGCAGCATCATGAAAACCATTGATATAATCAAATATCAATGCAAGAACTATAATAATGATCAGTAAAGTCATTTTTTCAAATTTTGATAAATATTATGAATGCTTTACAGAAATTTGTTCCATCACATTTGATACACTTTTGCATTTATCAGATGCCATTTCTAATGATGATAAAACCTCTTTGTACTTAATGATGTTTTTTGCATCGGTTTCATTTTCAAAAATATCTGCAACAGCTTTATCAAAAACTGAATCGGCTTTACTTTCTAACTTGTTTATTTTTTTGCAAGTATCTTTTATTGCTTTAGGATTTTTTAAATCTTTTAGTTCTTTTATTCCTACCACAATTAATTGACATGCTTCAAGATTAATTTCAGTAAGTTTTCTAATAGATTTTGTGATCTTTTCAACTTGATAAAGTCTAATTCTACTTGCTGCACCATGCATGTTATCAGCAACATTATCAATAGCTTTTATTAATGAATGAATATCTTCTCTATCGAATGGTGTGATGAAATTTCTGCTAAGTTCTAGGTGTGTTTTATGAGTTATGTCTTCAATTTGAGATTCTAATTCTTCAACTTTTTTGAAATACTCTTCTCTTTCAGATTTTGGAGCATTAACAGCTTCATGCATTATTTCTGCTAAAGTCACTAAGTTTTGAGATGCTTGTTCAAAAAGTGGAAAAAACTTTTTATCTTTTGGAACTAAAAATTGGAAAATACTGTTAACGTTCATGTGTGTTAAATTTTTTGCAAATGTATATTGAGATTGTTAAGTTAATGTTAACTTATGATAAACTTGAAGTTATCAAAAAGTTTAAATAATTCATATTTATACATTTTGAAAACGTTTTCGTAGATTAGCAAACTGAAAAAAATCTCTTAAAAATGGACATCAACTTCAATAAAAACGAAGATTATAACAAATTACTACTATCCGATTTAAAACAGAAATTTGCCAAAGTAAAAATTGGTGGAGGTGAAAAAAGAATAGAAAAACTCCATTCCGAAGGCAAAATGACTGCTCGAGAAAGAATAGATTATCTTCTTGATAGTAAAGCCAAAAGCATTGAAATTGGTGCATTTGCTGGTGATGGAATGTATGCAGAGCATGGCGGTTGTCCGTCTGGTGGTGTTGTGGTAAAAATAGGTTACATTTCAGGAAAACAATGCATTGTTGTTGCAAATGATGCCACGGTAAAAGCTGGTGCTTGGTTCCCAATAACTGGAAAGAAAAACCTTCGCGCTCAAGAAATAGCTATTGAAAACAAATTGCCAATAATATATTTGGTCGACTCTGCGGGAGTTTATCTTCCAATGCAGGACGAAATTTTTCCTGACAAAGAACATTTTGGTAGAATTTTTAGAAACAATGCCATTATGAGTAGCATGGGAATTACTCAAATTGCCGCTGTTATGGGAAGTTGTGTTGCTGGTGGTGCCTATTTACCTATCATGAGTGATGAAGCTATGATAGTTGACAAAACCGGAAGTATCTTTCTTGCTGGAAGTTATTTAGTAAAAGCTGCCATAGGCGAAACTATAGATAACGAAACTCTAGGTGGAGCAACAACACATTGTGAAATATCTGGTGTAACAGATTTCAAAGCAAAAGATGATAAAGATGCATTAGATAGAATTAAAAACATTGTTGGGAAAATTGGAGATTATGACAAAGCTGGTTTCAATAGAGCAAAAAGTGAACAACCTGCATTAGACGAAAAAGAAATTTATGGTATCCTTCCCCAATCCAGAGCTGAGCAATATGATATGCTAGAAATTGTCAAACGATTGGTCGACAATTCAGAGATTGATCTTTACAAAGATGGCTATGGACAAACCATCATTACAGGATATGCCAGAATTGATGGTTGGGCTGTAGGCATAGTGGCTAATCAAAGAAAAATTGTTAAAACTACTGGTGCAAAAACAAAACCTAGTGAAATGCAATTCGGAGGTGTAATATATTCAGATTCTGCTGATAAAGCTACACGATTTATAGCAAATTGTAATCAAAAGAAAATACCTCTTGTTTTTATTCACGATGTTACAGGATTTATGGTGGGAAGCAAAAGTGAACATGGTGGAATTATAAAAGATGGTGCAAAAATGGTGAATGCAGTTGCCAATAGTGTGGTTCCAAAATTTACAGTAATCATTGGGAATTCTTATGGTGCTGGAAATTATGCTATGTGCGGAAAAGCTTATGACCCAAGATTAATTGTAGCGTGGCCAAGTGCAGAACTTGCGGTAATGGGCGGAGCACAAGCAGCAAAAGTATTGCTACAAATTGAAGAATCTGCATTAAAAGCAAAAGGAGAAGAAATCACACCAGAAAAGCACAACGAATTATTTGAAAAAATTAAAGCAAAATATGATGCACAAATTTCGCCATACTATGCCGCAGCAAGATTGTGGACAGACGCAATCATAGATCCATTAGAAACAAGAACTTGGATTTCTATGGGAATTGAGGCTGCAAATCATGCCCCAATTGAAAAGAAATTTAATTTAGGTGTTATTCAAGTTTAAGAGAAGATGTTCGAAAAAATCATATATTTTATCAACCTACACAACGGGGAAGAAGAATCTAAAAAAGTAATTGAAGATGTAACATCTAATATTTCTTTTAGAGGTTCTAATATTTGGATTCTTGCTTGTGCAATAGTTGTAGCATCTGTAGGACTAAATGTTAACTCAACAGCAGTAATTATTGGTGCAATGTTGATATCTCCATTAATGGGACCAATTGTTGGCGCTGGTTTCGGGTTGGGAATTTTTGATTTTAATTTGCTTAAACGTTCATTAAAAAACTTGTTTATAGCTACTATTGTTAGCCTAATTGTGTCATCTCTTTATTTTTTTATTAGTCCTTTTAAAGAAACACAATCTGAATTGTTATCTAGAACATCGCCTACAATATATGACGTATTAATTGCATTTTTTGGTGGTTTAGTTGGTGCAATTGCAATTACAAGAAAAGAAAAAGGAAATCCTATACCTGGAGTTGCAATAGCAACAGCATTGATGCCTCCTTTGTGTACAGCAGGTTATGGAATTGCAATTGGTAATATAAAATTTTTCGTGGGCGCAATGTTTCTCTATACTATAAATTGTGTCTTCATATGTATAGCTACTTTTTTAATTGTGAAATATTTAAAATATCCTGCTATACAGTATATAAATAAGGAAAAAGAAAAAAAAATAAAAAACATCATTTACATATTAGTCCTTATAATGATTTTACCAAGCACTTATTTTGCCTATCAATTAATACAGGAAAAAAAGTATATTGAAAAAGTCAATCTATTTATAAATGAAAAATTTAATTCAAAGGGTTATTATATTTTAAAAAGTAATATCAACACAAAATCTAATCCTAAAAAAATAGAGGTAGCTTTTTTGAGTAAAAAATTTACACAAAACGAAATAAAAAACTTGAACAATCAACTTAAAAACTATAAGATTGAAAACACTAAGCTTATCATAAGACAAGACACAACAAATATTAAAAAATCAATTCTTGAAGAGATCAATAAAGATAAATCTCAGATGGATGAAAAGGATTTGAGAATTGCCCAACTAGAGAAAACTCTACAAGAAGAAACTTATAATAATGAAGTGATTTTTGATGAACTAAAAATTCTTTTTCCAGAAATAGAATCAATTTCAATTGCAAATCATATTTTTTATAAAAACAATGAAGAAAGAGAAATTATCCCAACAATGATTTATGAAAGTAAAAATGATTTAAGTATTGATTCTAAAGAAAAAATAAAAAAATGGCTAATTAAAAGACTAAATAAAACCAATTTTGAAATCGTTAGAAAAAAATAATATGAAAAATGCAGTTTCACTTTTTTTATTATTAATAATGCAAACTCTTTTTTCTCAATCTTTCACAAGAAAAGACTCTTTGCAAGGCGGATTAAGACCTGAAAGAAACTGTTTTGATGTAACACATTATACCATTGATTTAAAGATTGATATAAAAAATAAATTTATATCTGGTTCTAATGAAATTGATTTCAAAGTAGTTGACGAAACTCAAAAAATTCAGATTGATTTGTTCGAAAATTTAGAAATCGACTCAATTACATGGAACAAACAAAAACTTCAATTCAATCGGGACAATAATGCTGTTTTTATAAATTTTCCAAACAAATTACAAACCAATAATCAAGAAAAAATACAATTTTATTATCACGGAAACCCAGTAAATGCCAGAAGAGCGCCATGGGATGGTGGATTTGTTTTTCGAAAAGATATTAATGGTAATGATTGGGTTGGAGTAGCTTGTCAAGGTTTTGGGGCAAGTTGTTGGCTACCAATAAAAGATTCTCAAAGTGATGAACCAGACAATGGTGTATTGATAAAAATTGCTGTTCCAGATGGTTTAACCAACGTTTCCAACGGAAGATTCGTAGGTAAAGAAAATTTGAATAACGGATATACTCGTTGGGATTGGGAAGTAAAAAATCCTATAAACACATATGATATAACTGTAAACATTGGAGATTACGTTCATTTTAGTGATAAACTTGATGATTTAGACATAGACTATTATGTATTGAGTTATCATCGTGATAAGGCTGAAAAGCATTTTGCAGATGATGTAAAACCAATGCTTAAATGCTTTCAAGAAAAATTTGGTGAATATCCATTCAAAGAAGACGGATATAAACTTGTTGAAACATCCTATCTTGGTATGGAACATCAAAGTGCAATAGCCTATGGAAACCTATTCTTGAAAGGTTATATGGGAAATGATTTATCAAAAACTGGAGTTGGAAAGCTTTGGGATTTTATAATAATTCATGAAAGTGGTCACGAATGGTTTGGGAATAGTATAACTTCCAGAGATATTGCTGATATGTGGATACATGAAGGATTTACACAGTACAGTGAAATCGTCTATACTGAGTGTATTTGGGGTTATGAAAAAGCGATGCAATATGCAAATGGCTTGAAAGGAAATGTTTCAAACGATGAACCAATTATAGGTCCATATGGTGTAAACAAAGAAGGTTCTGGTGACATGTACCCAAAAGGCGCTTTACTTCTAAATACTTTGCGACATGTTGTCAATAACGATACTTTGTGGTGGAATATTATTCATGACTACGCAACAACTTTCAAACATAAAATTATTGATACACAAGCTGTTATTGATTTTTTTAATCAAAAAAGTGGCATGAATTTAACTTCAATTTTCAATCAATATTTGAGAACAACTTCAATCCCTAAACTTGAATTAAAAATTGAAAAGAAAAAATTATTTACAAAATGGGTAGATGTTGAAAGTAATTTTTCCATGCCAATTGATTTAGTTTACGATAACAAAACTATCAGAGTTGAGACAGGAAATGGTTGGAAAAAAACAAAAGTTAAGATCAAAGACATCAACGATATAAAAGTCTTAACAAATAAATTTTACATCAATTACTAAATCAATTTATTGTTTCTTTTCTTAATATTTTACCACTGATAGTTTCTTTGAATTGAGGAATGAAAAGTATTTCTTTTGGTTTTTGATATTTATCAATTTCATCGAATAGTTTTTCATCCACAGGAAAAGATTCGCCTTCGATAACTAATACTAATTTTTCACCCAATATTTTGTCTTCTTTTGAGGTAAAGTAAAAACGTCTATCTATTTTTCCAGCTAATTTTTCTTCAATTTGCTCTGGGATAAGCTTGATTCCACCACTATTAATAACGTTATCCATTCTACCCAAAAAGATAAATTGATTTTCGTTGACTAATTCAACTATATCGTTCGTAATAATAACATCATCAGAAATTTTTGGTGCATGAATTACCAAGCAATTTCGCTCATCATAAGATACAGTTACATCAGGTAAAACGGTAAATGCCTTTTCTCCTACTCTTTTTGCCGCAATATGTGTGATGGTTTCAGTCATTCCATAGGTTTCATAGCAAATGGTTTCTGGATGTTTTAAAAGTTTTTTCTCAAAAACATCGTTTATTTTTGCCCCACCAATAATTATCTTCTTAACTTTTTTAAAATCTTTAAGCGAATTTTCGGCTTGCATTGGAACCATTGCTGCAAAATCATAACATTCATCTAGGTTTTCAAGCGGTCTTGCACTTGGCGCCACAAAATCAATGTCAAGACCTAAGATCATTGCACGAACAAGCATCATTTTCCCAGCCACATATTTCATTGGCAAACAATGAAGTGCTTTATCTCCTGGTTGAATCTCAAAAAAATCACCTGTGGCAATAGCAGAATTTACCATTGCCTGCTTTTTTACAACAATTGTTTTTGGCAAACCTGTTGTTCCAGATGTAAACATTTCAATATAATCTTTTTCATTGAACCAATCGAGTAAAAAATCGCCAACTGGTTTTTCAAACTCTTCTCCTTCTTTAATAAAACTATATGCTACACGACATAAATCATCTGCATTGAGATGATAACCATTTAACTTAAATAAATTGTGTACTTTATCATAACTTGGCGTGTTCATCACTTTCAATTTTAATGTTAGAGTTGATTTCTATTTTGCCCAATAATTTCTCTTTCCAATTGGACCAATTATATTTTTTAGAAAAGATAAGCAATATCAAAGGAAAAATAATAAAAACAGGCAATATTATCTCGAAACCTGCTGAAGGAGTAGATTTATCTTTGAGAATAGAGTCCGTTTGAAATGCAGTCCAATCAGATGTAATCAATAAAGCGCTTATCAGGTTATTTGCTGCGTGAAAACCAAGAGCCAATTCCATTCCTTCATCCATCAATGTCATTACACCAAGAAGTAATCCTGTGCCGATATAATATACCATAGTAATTGTACCCATTTTTTGAACTTCTGGGTTGGCAATATGTAACAAACCAAAAATAAGTGAAGTCATTAACAATGGAAACCATTTATTCATTGAAAGATTAGCAAACCCTTGCATAAGATAACCTCTAAAAACATATTCTTCGGTGCTTGTTTGTATTGGTATCATTATTATGGAAATGACAAGCAAGATTAAAAACGGCATCGGTTTAAAGTTCATCACAAAATTTTCTGGTTCAGAAAAATAACTTATTGCAACAGAAATTATTGTAAAAATTGACCAAACTCCAAATGAAAAAAATATTCTTTTCCAATCAACTCTAGTTCGAGATGTCGTTAATGTTAGAAAACTTTGATTGTGTAAATATTTAACAACTAGATAAATAGCCAATAAAGCAACAGCAAAAGAAAAGAGTATTAAAAAAAGTGATAAGTTACCACTCAACATCTTCATTAACTTAGTCTCATCTGTTGGAAATCCTTGTTTAGATTCAATAGATTTAAGAACAATAGCTATCCCAAGAGGAATTTGACCAATAAATGAAGCAAAAACTATTATTATAGAACCAATAAGATATTTCCAAAATTTATTGTGTGTAGATATAGCATTTTCTAAATACATATTCTAAATTTTATTTTTTTACTAAATTAGTTTATTTGATAAATATAATATTGAAATTTGTAACAAAAAAACATGAAAATTTTACATAATCCAAGATGTGGAAAATCTAGAAACTGCCTAGCTACTTTAGACGAAAATAGCATTGATTATCAAATCATAAAATATCTTGAAACACCATTATCCAAAGAAGAAATTATCAATTTATTGAAGATGCTTTCACTCTCTCCTTTGGATTTAGTTAGACAAAAAGAGGAAATTTGGGTTCAAAAATTTAAAAATAAAGCACTAACAGATGAAAAAATTATCGATGCCTTAGTCGAATTTCCTATTCTTATTGAAAGACCTATTTTGATTGATGGGAATAAGGCAATAATTGCACGAGAACAAGAAAAAATTACTGCATTTATTAAGAAATAGAATTCAAAGTTTAACACACTTTTATGAGTTAAAGCTTAAACCAAAACCTACTTTTGCACTCATATAAGCTTTAAACATAAATTTCTCTTAAATGAAAAGACTTCAAAAATTTGTATTAACAGTTTTTATTCTAAACTCGGTATTAACATTTGCACAAACAAAACCAGAAGGCAATAAACTAAATGTTACTGGTAAAGTAATTGAAAAATCTACTAATTTGCCTTTAGAGTACTCTACAATTACTTTAAAAAACACCTCAAATCCATCACTAGTTTTCGGTGGAATAACTAATAATAAAGGGGAATTCTCAATACAAGTAGCCAAAGGTACTTATGATATAATCATTGAATTTATTTCTTTCCAACCATTTCAAATCAATTCAAAATCAATCACTCAAAACTTAAACTTAGGCACAATTTCGCTAAGCGAAGGCGCAGAGCAATTGAAAGAAGTTATTGTTCGTGCAGAAAAAACCACTGTTGAAATTAAACTTGATAAAAAAGTTTATAATGTTGGTAACGATTTGATGGTAAAAGGAGGAACTGTAAGTGATATTCTAGACAATATTCCTTCTGTAAGCGTGGATGTTGAAGGAAATGTGAGTTTAAGAGGAAATGAAAATGTGAAAATATTAGTAGATGGAAGACCTTCTAATGCCATAAATATAGCAGATGCATTAAAACTCATTCCGGCAGAATCAATAGATAAAGTTGAAGTAATTACAAATCCATCTGCTCGATATGATGCTGAAGGTGGTGGTGGAATTTTGAATATCATTCTTAAAAAAGGGAAAAACCAAGGAATAAATGGAACATTTGTAGCTACAACTGGAACTCCAGATAATCATGGTGTTAACGGTACTGTTAATTTTAAATCAGAACAATTCAATCTTTTTACAACTCAAGGTTATAGTTACAGAAACGGACCTGGAAATGCCATGACTAACTCTAGATATTTGAACGATGACAACACTACTGAAAGTTATATGAATGAAAATAGGGATAATGAAAGGATTAGCAAATCATATAACGGTAATTTTGGTTTTGATTGGTATCTAGACAAAACATTGACTTGGACAAATACTGCAAACTTCAGAAAAAGTTCTGGAGACAATAGAGATAATGTATTTCAAAACTATTTTGACGAAAATTATATTTATCAATACACCAGAAATAGAATAAATGATGAAGTAAGCAATAGTAAAAACTTAGAATATGCTACTAATTTTACTAAAAACTTTAAAAAATCTGGTCACAAATTAACCGTTGATGGATCATTTTCTTCAAACATTGACAAAAACTCAGCCTTAATCTCAGACCAAACAAGTAATTCTTCTACCATATCATTTGATGAGACTATTAACAATCAAAAACAAGGTAGAAATTTAATACAAACAGATTATGTTTTGCCACTTGGTAAAGGAAGTCAGTTTGAGGCTGGATATCGTGGAGATTTTACAACAATAACAACAAATTATAGTGTAGTTCAAAACGGAATCCCTCAACCAAATTTCACTAATACACTGGAATACAAAGAAAAAATCAATGCTTTGTATACTCAATATGGATTTAAATTTAAAAAGCTTTCATCACTTTTTGGGCTACGTTGGGAAGATTCAGATATAGATGTTAATCAATTGGAAACTAATGATTACAACAATAAAAAATACAACAATTTTTTTCCAAGCGCTTTTTTCAATTATGAACTAACTGATAACAGTAACCTATCCTTAAGTTACAGCAAAAGAATTCAAAGACCAAGAGGAAGACAGCTGAATCCTTTTAATAATCTTTCAAGTAATGTAAATATTTTCATTGGTAATCCTGATTTGAATCCTTCTTTTACTGATGCAATTGATTTGGGATATTTAAAAAAATGGAATAAAGTTACATTAAATACATCTGCTTATGTTAACAAAACTTCAGATGTTTTTCAGTTTGTTAGAAAAGAAAGTGGTGATTTTCAAAATGGAATTCCAGTCATTATTAGTACTCCTATAAATCTCTCAACAGAATACAGAGCAGGTTTTGAGTTTACATTAAACTATTCGCCATACAAATGGTGGAAAATAAATACCAATTTCAATTTCTTTTATGTAGAAACAGATGGTGATTATACTTATACAGATTATACAGGAAATGAAGTCTATCAAAACTTTGATAATAAAACAAATTCTTGGTTTGCTCGCTTAAGTTCAAAAATTAGTTTACCATATAAAATCGATTGGCAAACAAACATGAATTACAATGGTATTCAAAAAACTGCTCAGGGTAGAAACATGGACAACTTTTCAATGAACTTAGCATTTAGCAAAGATGTGCTTAAAGACAAAGCAACCGTTTCATTGAATGTGAGTGATGTTTTCAATTCTCGAAAAAGAAAATTATATACCTATTTGCCTGGTGTTGTTGACTCATATGGGGAAATGCAATGGAGAGAAAGACAAATTACACTCTCGTTTACTTATAGATTTAATGTTCAGAAGAATGAAAGAGAGAAAAAACCAAGAGGAAACAACCAGCAAGATGATGGTGGAGATTTTCCAGGTTAGTATAAATAAAAAGTCCCGAAATAATCGGGACTTTTTTTAAACAATAAGTTTAAATTTAAGCTTGTTGTTGTTCAGCTTCTTTTTTAGCTTTTCTTTCTTGTAGAAACTCTCTCATGCCACCAATAACCCAATATGGGATAATTGCTGTAATCAAGAAAATCATCAACCAAAAACCAATGGTTAAAATGGTTAAGAAAGCTAAGAAACCTAAATACTGTTGAAATTCAAACATGTTTTCCGGAATTTTTTTGAATTATACGCAAATGTATGAGTTATATTTTTCATAACAAAAAGAACGCTTCTAAATTATCAACCATTTTAGCAAAAGTTTTGTTCAAAAAAAAACCCATTCGAGTGAATGGGTTCTTTCGATCTGTCAAAATCAAACAAAACAATAATCAAACTATTTTTTTTTAATAAATATATTGGTATAAAATTTTTTACCAGTTTGTGGATCAGAAGTAACAGATACACCAAAGTGAGTAAAATCCCCTTCCATGTTTTCTCTATGTGCTGGAGAGTTTTTCCAAGCCGCAAAAGCACTTTCGGCAGTAATATAATTGTAGGCTACATTTTCAGAAACACGTTCTGCACCTAATACTTGGATAAGATTGTTAGCTCTTTCCTGAAAGTAATCATGGCTCACAGCTTGCTTTTCAATCATGTACTCATTGTGTCCTTCAGACTTATATGAAATATGGTTAATTACTTCAAGTCTGGATTTACCTAAGCTAGCTCTGTAATCGTTTATAAGCTGAACAAGTTTTAGTTCGGTATCGTTGTAAGAGTAATTGGTAACGATTTGTTTATCAGCTGCGTTATCTTCTGAAGCGTCAGAAGAACAAGAGACCATAGTGAACACGATTGCTAACGGCAATAATGCTCTGAACATTTTTGCTTTCATAGTAGTAGGTTAAGTTTTTAATAAAGTAGATGTGGGGCAAACACTTTATTGAGTTAATATTGACAGAACGTATTGTTTGATTTGGTGAGACAATATTAACCAAAACAACGATTAAATAACAAATAAAATCGATGAAATGCAATATATTTTATTTTTATACTACTTAATTCCTACAAAATTACATTTTGTCGATAGTATTAGAAATAAAAAAAACCACTATCAAAGTGGTTTAAATAATTTTATGGTGCTAAACGGTCTATTTGCCAACTGTAATCATCTTTCAGTTTATACCGAATTCTATCATGCAAACGATTTGGTCTGCCTTGCCAAAACTCAACCTCTATCGGACGTACCAAAAAACCTCCCCAATGTGAAGGTCTTTCAATTTCGGTACCTAACATTTTTTTCTCTAACTCTTTCAATTTATCGTCAAGAAATTCACGAGAAGGAATAACTTCACTTTGATTGGAAACAATAGCGCCTAACTTACTTCCGTCTGGTCTTGAGGCAAAATAATTATCAGATAGAACTGTTGAGGTTTTTTCTGCTACACCTTTAATAATAACTTGTCTTTCTACGCTAGGCCAAAAAAAAGAAAGACAAACATTAGGATTATTAGCAATTGCTTTTCCTTTTTCGGAATTGTAATTTGTATAAAAGATGAAACCTTCTTCGTTAAACTTTTTCAATAGCACTACTCTACTCTTTGGAAATCCATCAACTCCCATTGTAGATACAGTCATTGCATTTACTTCTTCAATAGTTCCAAACTCTTCGGTTTCATAAAACCATTTATGAAAAAGATTAATAGGATCTTCTGGAATTTTATTTTCAGAAAGTTCGCTTTTTTCATATGATTTTCTATAATTACTTAAATCACTCATTGTATATTATTCTAATTCAATAATTTTCCCATCATCAGCTAGAATAGTGTTTTCGAAAACACTTTGAGCTTCAGTTTTAAACATTTCTATACTCTCATATCGAGTACTGTAGTGCCCAAGGATAAGTTGTTTCACTTGTGCTAGCTTAGCAATAGTAGCTGCTTCCTTTGCAGTGCTATGCATTGTTTTTAGTGCTTTGTCACTTTCAGTTTCTAGAAATGTAGCTTCATGATACATCGCATCGGCATTTTTAATCAAAGGTAACATTTCCTCGTTATACATTGTGTCACTACAATATGCATATTTTTTTGGTGGTAATGGATCAAAAGTAAGCTCTTTGTTAGAAATAGTTTTTCCATTATCAAGAACAATATCTTTTCCGTTTTTTATAATCTGATAATAACATTTATCAATATTATATTTTTTTACAGCTGCGATATCTAGTTTTCTTTCTTTAGGTTTTTCTTCAAAAAGAAAACCATTGGTATAAATCCTATGTTTCAAAGGTATAGTTCGGACTAAAACTTTATCATCTTCAAAAATAATTTCACTCTCACTCGATTCCAATTCATGAAAAAACAAACTATAGCCTGTATAGGAATTGGAATACTTTAGCTGAAGTAAAATGATTTCTTTAATACCCTTTGGACCATATATATGTAAATCTGTTTGGCGATTGAGCAACATAAATGTTGAAATCAATCCAACTAAACCATAAAAATGATCTCCATGAAGATGCGAGATAAAAATATGATTGATTTGTGAAAACCTTATCTTGTTTTTTCTAAGTTGCACTTGAGTTCCTTCGGCACAGTCAATTAGGAATATTCTATTTCTAACCTCTAGAACTTGTGATGTAGGATTGGTTAAAGTTCTTGGTGTAGCGGCGTAGCAACCCAATATGGTTATTTTCATTGTATTGAATTAAAATCCTAAATCTCGCTCTATTTCTTCCATTTCTATAATGTCATGAGCTTCTAAAACAGTAGGAACCAAAGTCATTTTACTCGGAACAGAGTTAAAATCAATATTATCAGCTACTAACACAAATGATTTTTTTTGTTTGATATGTCTTTTTGATAATTCGGAAAACAGTTTGATTTTAGACAAATTAATCTCTTTATCATGCAACAAATCGATAATTAAATTTGAGTTTTTAAAACTACCATATTCATGCTCAAATTTTCTAAAAAATTCTTCAGTATTACCGATTGTATCTTTTACAATAGTTGTATGACCTTTGTGTTCTACTTTCATATTGATTTAACTTGTTGCTAAATTACATAATTTATGTCGTTTAATCAATCATTTTTTAGCGTTAACTACAGTCACTTGTGCATTTCATGGAATTTATATGTTTTTTATCGATGAAATGCATGATTTTTTAACATTTTATAGACTAACTGCACAAAAAAAACGCTCAAAACACTTGATTTTGCTGATTTTTTGCTTTTAACGAGTTTTGATGATTTTCATCGAAATTTTTTCATCAACACGCACTTCGAGTGTAGTTTTGGTTCAGAAATAAACAACAAACCAACTGAATTATGAAAACAACAATCGAAAATATTAAAAGAAATATTACAATTACAAGATTAGTAGCTCTTTTCGTATTTATGTTGGTTTCATCTAATGTATCAGCTCAAGAAAGCAAAAAAGATGTTTTAGTTTCAAATGAAATTACAACTACTGTTTCTTCAGAAAACGCAGTTGCTTCATCATCAGAATTCATTTCTTGGTTTGTTGGAAACACTAAAACATCTTCTGAAAAAACTACTACTACTTCATTATCAAAAAAAGCATTAATTAATTCAGGAGTAAAAACAAATAGTGTTTTAATTAAGAATGTATTAAAAAAAGTTATTGCTCAAGAGAATTCAGTAGCATAACAGTTTTTTAAGTTTAATATAATTTTGTTAGTTTAAAGTAAAGTCTCGGCTGGTTACCGAGACTTTTAATTTTTGTTTTGTTTGAAGTACAGTTCAGTAGCGCCAACACCATACTTTTGATAACTAGCATCTTGAAAAGTTACATCATCATATCTTCCGAATAGGAATTCTAATTCAGATTTCAGAACGCCTTCACCAACTCCATGAATTAGAATAATTTTTGGAATTCTATTTTTGATAGCAAAATCAATGTGTCTTTTTGCCGTTTCTAACTGAATTGTTAGAATATCAAAGTTGTTCATCATTTTGTGATTTTTGACCAACTTCTCTATATGCAAATCAAATTCGGGAATAGGTTGTTCTTTTTTGGATTTTTTTTCAGTATTAATATAGTTTGATTTTTTAGTTTCTTTTTCATTTAAAATTTTTGATTTGTTGAAACTAAAATCCAACTCTGAACTTTCAATTTTAACCAATTCAGATAATTTATAGCTCAAAACAAAGCCATCTTTTGTTTCCATAGTAGCTTCATTATTCTTTATATCAACAATAATTCCTTCTAAATTATCGTCAATAACCGCAACAAAATCTCCTTTCTTAAACATCGTCATCGTTGTTTTTACTTGGTGTTTTTGAACTCAATCGCATCATAGCAATCATGAAAACAACAATGCAAATAGCTTCCACTATTACATTTGGTTTTTCCTTAGTCTGTTCATAAAGACCAAGTATAATTGCTATTATTACCAAAACAATTAATATTTTTTTCATTTTTATTTTTTGTGAGAAATAAAAAAACCGACCAAAAGTCGGTTTTATGTTAAACTAATAAAAAATTATGCAAAACTCGACACAGCAATCAATACGCCTACAAACATAAAAATATACAGAGAAATAATAACAATGACAGTAATTCCTAGAGATTTATGATGCGATTTTAGATTTACCAAAGCATCAGATAGCTGTTCACTATTGTAGGTTTGCAAAGCATTTTTGGCACCACTTGCATATTTATACAAATAATAGATAGGAAAAAAATACAAAATTGCAATAACAACATATATCACACTCACAAAACCTTTCATTGTAATAAAAGGATTTGAACTAAATCCTGGAGAAACATCTTCTAATCTGCTCATTGCAAAACCTACAATTGCAGCAGCAATGAGTAAAAAACCAATTCCTATAAATCCAACTATTGATAAAAATAAACTCCATTTTGCGCTTTCGCGCAAAGCAGCTACTGCTTGATCATTTAGTGATAAATTGTTTTCCATATTTTTAAGATTATTGGTTAGTTTTCGAATTCTTTTAGAGTGTTGATTATTATAGAAATACACTCATTTAGTTGAGTTTCATTCATCACTAATGGTGGAGCAAAACGAATGATGTTTCCGTGAGTAGGTTTGGCTAACAATCCATTTTCAGCCAGCTTCATACAAATATTCCAAGCTGTATCACTTTCTTCAGTATCATTAATAACTATTGCATTTAGTAAACCTTTGCCTCTAACCAATGTAGCTATTGATGAATTAGCAATATAAGCTCCAATTTTTTCTCTAAAAATTTTTCCTAAACGACGAGCGTTTTGTGATAAATTTTCATCATTGACAACTTCCAATGCTGCAATAGCAACCGCAGCCGCAACAGGATTTCCACCAAAAGTTGAACCATGTTGTCCAGGTTTAATGACATTCATGATTTCATCATTTGCCAAAACCGCAGATACTGGATACACACCACCAGATAATGCTTTTCCAAGAATTAGAATATCTGGAGCTACATACGTTGATTGTTTTTCACAAGCTTTTTCACAAGTACAGTTTCCACAAACTGCCAAAATTGAACCCGTTCTTGCGATACCAGTTTGCACTTCATCTGCAATGAATAAAACGTTATAACTTTCACACAGTGCTTTTGCTTTTGCTAAATAATCTTCGGCTGGAGTGTAAACGCCTGCTTCACCTTGAATAGGTTCTACCAAAAATCCAGCGATATTATTTGACGATTGAAGTGCTTTTTCCAAAGCGTCGATGTCATTATAAGGAATTCTGATAAACCCTTCGGTATAAGGACCAAAATTCTTTCTAGCATTTTCATCATTAGAAAACGAAATGATTGTGGTTGTTCTTCCATGGAAATTACCTTCACAAACAATTATTTGTGCCTGATTTTCCTGAATACCTTTCTTTTCATAAGCCCATTTTCTGGAAATTTTTAAAGCTGTTTCTACTGCTTCAGCTCCAGTATTCATAGGCAATACTTTATCAAAACCAAAGTATTTTGTGATGTATTCTTCGTAAACTCCAAGTTTGTCATTATAGAAAGCTCTAGATGTAAGCGTTAATTTTTGAGCTTGTTCAACTAGGGCATTAATTATTTTTGGGTTGCAATGTCCTTGATTAACTGCTGAATATGCTGAAAGAAAATCGTAATATTTTTTTCCTTCAACATCCCAAACATATACACCTTCTCCTCTACTCAAAACTACAGGAAGTGGATGATAATTATGAGCTCCAAATTTATCTTCTAATGAAATGGCTTCTGCCGAACTTAATTTTTCTAAAACATGCATGGTGTTTTATATTTAATTCAAAAAAAATAATTCCTTCTTTGTAAAAACAGGAGAGAAATCATCCTATGCAAATGTATGAAAAGAAGTCATATTATCTAACAATAAATACAATCTAACGAAATGGTTACTTTTTTAATCTATCAAGAATATCATTCATCATTTCAATCTGAACGCGTTGTATTTCAATAAGTTCTTGTTGTTGATGCATGATGAGATGATCCATTTTTTCGTCTAGCATTCTTATCTCGAGTTCAGATTTTAGGTTTATCATATAATCTTTTTTTGCTCTTTCTCTATCTTTTTCTTCTTGTCTGTTCTGGCTCATCATTATGATTGGTGCTTGCAGAGCAGCAATACATGACAATATTAAATTGAGTAATATAAATGGATATGGATCAAAACCTTTGTTCAAAAAGAAAATAACATTTGAAATGATCCAAACGGCAATGAAAACCATAAAAAAGATTATGAATGTCCAACTACCTCCAAAATCGGCAACTTTATCAGCTATCTTTTGCCCAAAGGTTCTGTTATCTATTTCCTCTTCAACCTTATTAACAAAAGATTTTTCATCGCCCAAAGACTTCATTACTTTTTGCTCTAAGGTTGTAAGTTCTCTAATTTCTGAACTGAGAAACTTTGAAATATATTTTTCCCTGTAAATATTCAATTCTCCAAGACTTATAAAACCATCTGTTGGGATGTTTTTATAATCTTCTTTCATTAGATTTAAAATTGGAATTCTAATATTCTGGAGTGATATTTTTTCATTTTCTGGAAATTCTAATCCAGATATCGCGCTTTTAAAAATTTGCTTCGTCATAAATTTTTAATAAATTATTGATAGTATTCCAGTTTCGAGATGTTGAAGTTACGTTTAGTTTTTTTTCAATCATTTTATTATCAAGCTTAGTTTTCGCTGCACTATTACTATATTTTAAAAACAAAAAACGCCCAAGTAACACAAACTCATCACCATTAAAATCAATTGCTTTTAACAATTCCAAATCTCCATTTTCAGGTTCTTTTGATAAAAACGACACATAAAGATTTTTTGTTGTTTCATCCTCAGATAAAAATGGATTTTTATTGACAACAAATTCCAATTCATTTTTTGAAACCATAATTACAGGCACATCAAGTCCGAAACTTTCTTTGATAATTTCATTTAGTTTGATAGATAAAAAATCTTTCTCATCAATATTTGTCTCGAAAAAAATATTACCACTCTGGATATATGTTTTAACATTGAAAAATCCTTTTGAAATCATTGTCTTCTTCAGCTCTTCCATTTTAATGATGTTCTTTCCAGAGACATTAATTCCTCTCAAAAGTGCTAAATACATATTCATCTACTAATTCTAAATTTGATTTATTAAAGTTACACTTATTTGATTGAATAAAAAAGTTAATATTAAAATAAGGTATATTGGATGTTTTTTCAGGTGATAATTTTAAATTTATTTGAATAAAATCATACTCTTAAAATTCAATTTTTATAGAAATACTTCTAAATAATGCTTTCAATCCTTACTTTTGCGCAATGGGAAGAAAGCAAGCTAACAAAGTAATTTTTGAAAACATAACCGTTACAGATGCAGGAGCAAAAGGTGTATCTGTTGCAAAAGCACCAGATGGTAAAGTGATTTTTTTACCAAACGTTGTTCCTGGTGACGTTGTAGATGTTCAAACTTTCAAAAAGAGAAAAGCCTATTACGAAGGAAAAGCGATAAAATTTCATCAATTATCTTCTAATAGAATTGAACCCGTTTGTCAGCACTTTGGAGTTTGTGGTGGTTGCAAATGGCAAAACATGAACTATCAACAACAATTGTTCTACAAAAATCAAGAAGTTTATAACAACCTTAAACGAATTGGCAAAATTCAATTGCCTGAATTTGAGAATATTTTAGGTTCAGAAAAACAGTTTTTTTATCGAAACAAAATGGAGTTTGGATTTTCAAATTCTAGATGGATGACCGAAAAAGAAATTCAATCGGGAGATAATTTTGACGATAAAAATGCTTTAGGCTTTCATATTCCAAAAATGTGGGATAAGATTTTGGATATTACAAAGTGCCATCTTCAAGAAGATCCATCTAATGCTATTCGCAATGAAATAAAGCGTTTTTCTGTTGAAAATGAATTGCCTTTTTTTGATGCCCGCAATCAAGAAGGATTACTTAGAACCTTAATGATTAGAACCGCATCTACTGGTGAGATTATGGTTTTAATTCAATTTTTTAAAGAAAATAAAGAAAAAAGAGAACTTCTACTCAATCATATAGCTGAAACTTTTCCTTCTATTACTTCTTTGCAATACGTCATTAATAGTAAGGCAAATGACACTTTATATGACCAAGATATTAAACTATTCAAAGGAAGAGATTATATTTTGGAAGAGATGGAAGGTTTATTTTTTAGTATAAATGCTAAATCATTTTATCAAACCAATTCGGCACAAGCCTATGAACTCTACAAAATAACTAGAGAGTTCGCAGGATTAACAGGTAATGAAGTTGTTTATGATTTATACACTGGAACAGGAACCATTGCTCAATTTGTTTCCAAAAAAGCTCAAAAAGTTATTGGTGTAGAAGCAGTTCCAGAAGCAATTGCAGATGCAAAAGAAAATGCTAAGCGAAACTCTATAACCAATTGTGAATTTTTTGTAGGTGATATGAAAAATGTTTTCAATGATGCATTCATTGCGCAACACGGCAAACCAGATGTTGTGATTACTGATCCGCCTCGAGATGGCATGCACAAAGATGTTGTAGAGCAATTATTGAAAATTGGAGCACCAAAAATTGTGTATGTAAGTTGTAACTCTGCTACACAAGCTAGAGATTTGGCATTGATGGATGAACAATATAAAGTTACCAGAGTAAGACCAGTAGATATGTTTCCTCAAACGCATCATGTAGAAAATGTTGTACTTTTGGAAAAAAGATAATTAATTCAATAAATGAAAAAGATAATTTTCCTATTAGCCTTGACTTTTTTCATAAACAGTTGTGAGAAAGATGACATTTGTACTGACGAAACTACTCCTCGATTGATTATTGAATTTTATGATATTACAAATCCATCGGTTTTAAAAAATGTAACCAGTCTAAAAGTTACTGGTGTAGGACAAACTGACGCTTTAGATACCTTTAGTGGAGTAAGTAAAATAGAACTTCCTTTAAAACTTGATTCTGATATAACTCAATATAGTTTTGTGCTTAATAGTAGTAGTTCTTCATTACTTAACGAAGATTTTTTAGAATTTAATTATGTCCGAAATACTGTCTATGTATCAAGAGCTTGTGGATATAAAACTGTTTTTGAGCTAGATAACCCAAGTGGAATATCATTGACAGACGCAACAACTCCTGATGGATTATGGATGCAAAATATAGTTATTAATACTCACTCAATTACCACTGAAAATGAAACTCATGTTAAAGTATTTTTTTAATGGCTGTATACTGTTAGCTTTTTTTGGTGGATTTGCACAAGAGACTAAAAAAGATAGTGCTGTAGCAAAAACTGAACGCTATGGAATAAGATTAGGAGTTGATTTATTCAAGCTTACTCGCAGTTTTTATGAAAAAGATTACAGAGGAATAGAAATTACTGGAGATTATAGATTAACCAGAAAATATTATTTGGCAGCAGAAATTGGTAATGAAAATAAAACAGTAGATGATGTACAGTTAAATTTCACTACAAAAGGTTCATACATTCGAGTAGGTTTTGATTATAATGCTTATGAAAACTGGCTCGATATGGAAAACCAAATCTATGTTGGGCTACGCTATGGATTTAGCAGTTTTAGTCAAACGTTGAATAGCTATAGCATTTACAATCCTAATCCCTATTTTGGCCAACAAGATTTAATAACATCAGGTGAAAAATTCACAGGATTAACAGCACATTGGGCAGAAGTAGTTGCAGGTGTTAAAGCAGAAATTTTCAACAACTTGTACGTAGGTTTTAGCTTTCGATTGAACAGAATGTTTTCGCAAAAACAACCAAATAACTTTGAAAATCTATATATACCCGGATTTCACAGAACTTATAATGGTGATTTTGGCGTTGGTTTCAATTATACGGTTTCCTATTTCATTCCGCTTTATAAATCTGCTGTAAAACAAAAGAAGAAAGAATAGTTATTTCCTAGAAATTGGAATAGCAAAATAGCTGTTACCTGTCCATTCTATTTCTAATGGAATTTCGGCATCGAGAATAGACTCGTCGCTCACATCTTTTCCTGTACCGTAATTTATTTGCCATGATTGGCTTTTATTAATACCCAATAAGATTACAATACTACTTCCTTTTTTCAACTGCTTGCAAGCCATAAAGTTATTTTCAAATAAAATATTTTGCTTTTTACCAGGCATTAGTAAATTTCGTTTTGTGTTATCCTTAGCCATACTTGCTCTTGCCAAATTATTACTCAATGCAAAATATTTCCCATCAGGAGTTTTTTCATATAATTGAAAGGCAATATCAACATCTTTTTTATTACAAGTAAATTCTAGATTAGCAATCGCAGCACCAGTAATAGCAAGATCATCTGTCAATGGTTCACTTTCAAAAACAATCATATTTGGTTGCTCTGGTAATTTTTCAGGTTGCAACATATCAAAACCACAATAACTAATTTTACTATATTTAGGCATAAAACTTCTGTCTTTGAAATCTATTATTTGCTTAATAGTATTTCCATTTTTTTCGTTTTGCAAAATAAATTTTCCTTCATTATTACTTTTATTCAAATAAAGTACAAATTTATCGTCAGACATTTTATCAATGGAAGGAACATGTTTCCAAGAATTAGCGCCCATCAACTGAAAATTAACCTTATCTTTCAGAATTTCAGGTTTTTTTCCATCTTTTAGAGTGAAATTAAACCAATCGAACACAATGTCAATAATAGGTATATTTGCTGCCTCATCAATTTTATAATCAATTAATTCTGCCAGAGGAAAACCTTGGGCACCAAAATGGTCATAAGGTCCAATAAGTAAATAATTATTGTTTGATTTATTCCACTTCATATATTCTTTATAGTAATGCATAGCACCTAGTTGGTCATCATCATAATAACCTGTTATAGTTAATATTGGAATATTTATTTTTGAAAATTCCTCTTTTTGAGGAGTCATCTTCTGCCAATATTCATCATAATTTGGATGGTTCAACCAGCGCTGAAAAATTTCATTTGGTCTTTCGTCTAATTTATCTAAATCCCTAAAAGCAATTCCCTTTTTAAAATAATTTTCATTGAGTTTTTCCCATCGTTCGTCATTAAATTCTTTTAAATCTATTAATTTGTTATTCGTTACAAAATGTATCCATTGAAGCATATAACTCATAAAAACACCATTTTGCATTGGATAATCGATGCCAGCACCTACAGCTACTTGGGGTACAATGGTTTTTAATGCTGGATGCATTTTTTTTGTAGCACTCCATTGAGTAAAACCTAAATAACTTCCACCATACATTCCTATTTTCCCATTACACCAACTTTGTTTACTGATCCAATCTATAACCTCGTAAGTATCATTTGCATCATGTTCAAATGGTTCTATATTACTATTGCTTAATCTTTTTCCTCTCGGATTTGCAATAACTCCGATAAAACCTCTAGTTGCGATATCTTTACACGTTGACAAGTCTGCACCTGCATAGATGTTGAACATTAAAACGACTGGCTTAGGTGTGTCTATTTTTTTGTTTCGAACCAATGTTGCCGATATGGTTCCACCATCAGACATTGTGAGTAGAATATTTTCATCAATAATATATTTTTGATTAGCGATGTTGGTAATGATTTCTTTTGCGTTAACAAGTGTTGATGAAAATGTATTGTAACTACAATAAGCACGGCAGACTTCTATTGCTTCTTCGGTTGATATTTTGGTTTTATTTTCAATTGATTTTAATTTATCATAAAAAACAGTTTTAAGTTCACTTAAATTCCTGTCATAATACATTTCGGCTGTAACTTGATTTTTTTCATCCAAAGAGTTATAAACTTTATAAAACTGGTTTTTAAATTCTGATGCAAAATCTGTTTTGTCTTTTGGATTATTATTCATCGTGTTTGCATAAACTCTATATGCAAAACCAACACCTCTATTCGAAATGCTGTCATTGTACGTTGCTTGACAAGTTTCTCTCAATAAAGTTGTGATAGAACTATATTCTTTGGCAACTAATTTTAACCTAAATAAATTATCTTTGTAATTAGCTAAATTTTGATCTTTATAAACATTGATAACTTGCTTTGCTAAATCTGGAATATTTTTATTAATCGAAATACTATCAGAAAAATTACCTTTCTGAAAATTTATTTCTTGTGAAAAAGATTGATTAAATAAAAAAAAGATTAATAATGATAGAAAATTGACAAGTGCTTTCATATAATTGATGTTGATCATACAATTATATGAATTTTTAACCTATTCTACAACAGTCCATTATATTTCCTAACAAACCATTCTGTAGCTAGCGAAACAGCTATTAACACCAACAACCAAATCCAGTCGATTAAAGGAGATTTTTTTACAATTGTTTTTTGAATAGCTTTATAATTCTCGTCATCCAATAATTTCTTAATCAAAGCATCCACTTGATTTGGCATGTAAACTGAACCTTTAGTTTGAGAAGCAAGTTGCTTCAATTTATTCAAATCAGGATTTACAAATTGCTTTTCAATATCAAAATCCAAAACTTCAAAAGTACTCGAGTAAGAAGAATTAGAATTCAATTCTTTTACTGTAAAACTATAATTTCCAGCTGATAGTCCATCAAGGTTTACTTTGAAAGCATTTGAAGCCCGCAACAAATCATATTTTTTTACAGCCTTTGTTTTTGTATTAGTAACATTAATCGTTAAACGAGCTTTTTCGTCGAGTTCATAGTTTTTGTTAAAATATTGAGCGTTGATTTCAATATTTTCACCAGAGTTGTAAAACCTTTCATGTGTAACAACTAGTGATTTTCTTGAATTATTTGATGCTAAAAATTGAATTGTTTTGTCCAAAAAAATATCAAAATCTTCAAAACTCTTTTTCTGTAAATAACTTTCTGCTCGCCATTTCCAGATGTTTTCACCGAATAGAAATGCATTTCTAGAGCCTTTTTCTTCACTAAAAACCATCAAAGGCTGATTTGTTTCTATACCACGAATTGATGATGAAAGCAAAGTAGTAGCATTAGACTTTGAAGTAATTGTTCCATAAGCGTTTTCCAAAGGCGGAAATTGCTCAAAGCCAATATTATCCAATGCAAACAAATTAAATTGGGCATTAAAAGTTGCCAAATAATCTTCTTTTTGTGAACTCATTTTAAACTCAAAACCACCTTGATTTTGGCTTAAAAAATTAAAATCCGTATTGTTTCCAGTTATAATCCAAGTGTTAATTCTGGCATTTTTGTTTTGGTCAAAAATTGACTTGAATGAAACATTTGGCTGATACAAAATCAAAACATTATAATTCTCTATTGATTTGATTTCATTTGGTTTAAATATAGTTACTTTACGTTGTGCATTAGTTTCTATACTTCGTTTTATCGCTCCTAAATCTGGATGTGAAATGGAAGATATCAAAGCAATTTCAGTTTTTTGATCAATAACCTCTACAGCAAAATTCTTTGTGTTATTGTAAACATTTTTTTCTTGCTCTTTAGATGATATTGTTGCTTTCAATAACTGCAAACCAACTTTATCGGCTGGTAGTAAAACATTAAGATTTACAGATTTTTTATTTGGAGAAAACGCAACGGTTTGTTCATTTAAAACCGAATTTCCAAGTGCAATTTTGAAATTAGCATTAACAGATTTAGTTCCAGTATAATTCAAAAAGACCTCTACGGGAAATTTATTTTTGTGAAAAGCATATTTATTCACATTCAGTTGAGCAATTTTCAAATCGAAATTTGCCGTTGTATCACCAACAACTAAAGGAAAAACTTTATTATTTGGGTTGAAAGTGAAAACATAATCTTCACCAGATGTTTGATTTCCATCGGATATTAAAACAGTAGGGTAAGATTGATTTTTGTATACAGAATTTAAACTTTTGGCAACAGCATCTATATTCGATTGTTTTCCTTTAAAATCAATAGTATCCGAAGGTGTAACGTCTTCATCAAATTGATAGGCTTGCACATCAAATTTTTCTGAGAGTGATGAATTATTCTTTAGTTTTTCAAAAACCTCTAAAGCAACTTTATCTGCTTTTAAATCTTTAATCGAAGATGAATTATCTATAACTACTGGTAATGGAGTTTTGATAGTCTCAATTGTTTTTCGAGATATTATTGGGTTAATTAATAGAAGTAATAACCCAAAAACACTTAAAAAACGTAAAAAAGCTAAAAACAAATTTATTTTTGATTTGTTTTTAGCTTTGTATAAATATTGGAAATATGAAAAAACAAACGCTATTACTAATGCTAGTAAAATCAGTAAAATAGTGTTTGAAGTCATATTGTTTGATTAGTTTTTAATAAATTTCAAAGAAATAGATTTATTTGGAACTGTGAAAAAATAAACTCCGCTTTGTTGGTTATTAACAAAAAGGCTTGTGTTTGTAAAATTAATAATTCCTTTGCCAATAGTTCTTCCCATATTGTCATTAATGAAATATTCCTGACCAATTAAATCTTCACTAGTTGTTATATTTAGCAATCCATTGGTTGGGTTAGGAAAAACAGTAATTTTATTCTTATCAAAATCAATAGTTGATAATGGTGCTCCAGTATTATAACGAGCTGTAGCAAAATCCTCATTAAACGAACCGTATGAACCTGTAACTACAAGTTTCCCATCATTTTGCAAAGCTGATGCTAAACCCATACACCAACTAGTTCCAAAAGCAGTAAGTACTTTTCCGTCATTACTAAATGTATTGTCTAATTGTCCAGAACTTGTATATCTTAAAATAGCAAAATAATAACTTCCACTTGTATAACTTCTTCCAGAAATAATTATTTTATCGTCAGGCTGAATAACAAGGCTATATGCTGTATCCTCACTATTATTATCAACATCGGTTACTGTTGCACCATTTGTTCCAAAACTAGTGTCAAATGCTCCCGAAGAATCCAGTTTACCTACTAACATTTCATACTCTGTACTATATAAATAACCAGTAAAAACGATAGAGCCATTATCTAATAAAATCATATCGTTTAGGTTGCTACTTTGAGTATTATATCTTGTATTAACTTTTCCATTTGTTCCATAGGATGTATCAATACTTCCGTCAGAAAATAATTTCACAATACAAATATTACTTGAACCTGTACCACCAAGATAAATGTTGCCCATTGCATCGACTTGCATTACTCTTGCTCTATCATCACTATTGAAGTTTACAGTATTTTTTCCATCATTACTGAAGTCAAAATCAGTCGTGCCATCAGCATTTAATCTTGCAATAGAAAAATCAGAATAATTTCCTGTGACATCAACTACATTGTACCCACAAAGCAAAATTTTACCATCACTCTGTAACGTCATATTTGTAAAATAATCTGTTCCAGGAAAAGTAACTGTTGCAACGCCATTTGTTCCAAAAGTTGTATCGGTAGTTCCATTGGGATTTAATCGAACAACTCCAAAATTTCCACCACCATAAAAGCTTGCTGCACCAGTAATCCCAGCTACATAAATCTTTCCATCTGTATTGATAGCTACAGCATAAGCCATATCATAATTAGAAATATTAAGCACTAGTTTTCCCGAAGTCCCAAAGGTATTATCCAATGATCCATCTGTATTATATCGCACTACAACATAATCAAAATTTGTCCCATTTGACGAATATCCTGCTACCACTATTTTACCATCAACTTGAATAGCTACATCTTGTGCTTCATCTTTACCTGTAGAAATGCTGGTGAGTATTTTTCCATTTCCATTAAAAGTAGTATCCAAAGAACCTGGTTGTGCCAATAGCATTGAACTATAAACTAATAGCCCTAGAGTAAGTATATTTTTAATAATTCTTTTCATTTTTTAAGTTAACATTCCACCATCAACATTCAATACTTGACCAGTTACATAAGCACTCAAATCAGATGATAAGAATAGACAAGCATTGGCTACATCTTCTGGTGTTCCACCGCGTTTTAGAGGAATACTATCTCTCCAACCTTGTACTACATCTTCATTTAGTTTGGCAGTCATTTCAGTTTCTATAAAACCCGGAGCAATGGCATTGCAACGTATATTTCTAGAGCCCAATTCTAATGCGATAGATTTTGTAAAACCAATCATACCTGCTTTTGAAGCTGCATAATTTGCTTGACCTGCATTACCCTTCACTCCTACTACACTACTCATGTTTACTATGGAACCTGCACGATTTTTCAACATAATCTTTTGAACTGCTTTTGTCATATTGAAAACCGATTTCAAGTTGATTTCAATTACTTTATCAAAATCTTCCTCACTCATACGCATTAAAAGATTATCCTTTGTGATACCAGCATTGTTGATAAGGATGTCAACTGTTCCAAAATCAACCATAACATCATCTACAAGTTTTTGAGCTTCATTAAAATCGGCTGCGTTTGATTTATATCCTTTTGCTTTAACACCTTGAGCAACTAATTCATTTTCTAATACCAAAGCACTTTCGGCAGAAGAACTATATGTAAAAGCAACATTTGCACCATGTTGAGCAAAAACTTTTGCAATTCCGCTACCAATACCACGGCTTGCACCAGTAATAATTGCAACTTTTCCTTCGAGTAATTTCATGTTTTATATGAGTTTGTATTATTGTATTTTATATTAAATGCCAAATATAGCACTATTTTGATATTCAATAAAAATTAGATTAGTATTAAACTTTTTTTATGAATTCTAGTCTTATCAAATTGGACAGCAAAGTTAAGCCAAGTTTGAGTAATTTATTATACAAGTTATTTACTAACAATGCATTATATTTGCTCGAAATTATTTTTAAAATTTAATTTTCATAGCTAACCTAAAAACATCTTTTTAAAATGAAGTATAAATTATCCTTATTCCTTTTAATTTTATTTTGCACCAACATAAATGCACAAACATTTTATGATTTAAACACCATCCAAACTATTGAGATAACATTTGCTCAAAGCAATTGGGATGCATTGCTTGATGCTGCTGAAGTGAATGATGCCTATATTCCCGCACAGTCAATATCAATCAATGGAACAGTATTAACCAATGTTGGTGTTAAATACAAAGGAAACAGTTCATATAACGCCAATCAAGTCAAAAACCCTGTACATATTGAACTTGATGCATATGTAAACCAGAATTATCAAGGATACACAGATATAAAATTGAGCAATGTTTTCAAAGATCCATCATTTGTTAGAGAAGCATTAGCATACAAAATATTGAAAAACTATATGCATGCTCCATTAGCAAATTTTGCAAAATTATATATTAACGGTAGTTATATTGGTCTTTACACAAATATTGAATCTGTTTCCAAAAAATTTGTAAACAATCATTTTGGTTCAAATAATAATGCTTTTTTTGATTGCAGTCCGCCAGCTGGTGCTGGACCAGGAGTTACTAACTTGCCTAATTTGTCTTACTTAGGTACAGATTTTACTTCTTATGAAAGTGCTTATGACATGAAATCAACGACTGGATGGGATGATTTAATCAATTTAACCAATGTTTTAAATAATAACATTAATGAAATTGAAACAGTGCTTGACGTTGATAGAGCTTTGTGGATGCTTGCTTTTGATAATCTATTGGTCAATCTTGACAGTTACATTGGTGCATTCAAGCAAAACTATTATATCTACAAAGACAATAATGGACGTTTTAACCCTATAATTTGGGATTTGAATGAGTCATTCGGAACATTTGCTAACACTGGTTCTTCAACGTTAAATACAACTACCCAAAAAGCTCAAATGTCTCACACCTTACATTCTAATGAAACCGCATGGCCATTGGTACAAAAATTATTAGCTGTACCAACTTATAAAAAAAGATATTTAGCACATTATAAAACCATTTTGAATGAAATGATTGTTTCAGGTTTGTATTTAACAGATGCCCAAGCAATTCAAACTTTGATAAGCGCATCTGTTGCAACTGATACTAATAAATTTAGCTACCAATCAAATATCACAACTAACCTAACCACAGATGTTTCAATAGGAATGGGTTCAGCTTCTGGATTGAGTGCTTTGATGAACTCTAGAAAAACCTATTTACAGGCGCAAGCTGATTTTACAAATACTCAACCAAACATAACATCAATAAACACATCAAATAACAATCCACCTATTGGAAGCACAATAACATTTACTGCTAATGTAACAAACACCAATACTAATGGTGTTTATTTGGGTTATCGTTCGACTGCTGATGGAATTTTTGCAAAAGTTTTAATGTATGATGACGGTAATCATAATGATGGTGCTTCTGGAGATAATGTTTATGGCACAAATGTTACTATAACAGGCATAACGACACAATATTACATATATGCAGAAAACAACAATGTTGGTAAATTTTCACCAGAAAGAGCAGAACATGAATTCTACACATTAACTGCAACTTACCCTACAATAAATCCTGGCGATTTGGTTATTAACGAAATCATGGCACAAAATACCGTTACGGTTACTGATGCTGATGGTGAATATGAAGATTGGTTTGAACTGTACAACAATTCCAATAATACCTTGAGCTTGGATAATTTATATGCAACCGACACTTCTTCCAATATGTTAAAGTGGCAATTTCCTTCTGGTTTAACTATTGAGCCAAATAGCTATTTAGTAGTTTGGGCAGATCAAGACTTGACACAATCTGGTATCCACGCAGATTTTAAATTTTCTGCTGCTGGCGAAAGATGCATATTATCTTATCCTAATGGAACAATAGTAGATACTGTAACTTTTGGCGCTCAAACAACAGATATGGGGTATGCTCGAATTCCAAATGGAACTGGTAATTTTGTTATTCAAGCACCTACATTCAATGCTAACAATGAGACTCTGAATACACCATCGTTTTCTGCTAAAGACCTAAAGATATATCCAAACCCAGTAGATACTGTCTTGAATATCGATGCACCAGCTACAATTCACACTATTCAATTGTATTCTAGCTTAGGGCAATTATTGATTGATGAAGAATTCAACTCCAATCAGATTGAATTAAATTTATCAAAATTAGGAAGCGGTGTTTATCTTTTAAAAGTAAATAACTCTACTTCAAAAATTATTCTAAAAAAATAATAAAAGTCATTTATAAAAAAGCATCGAATTTCTTCGATGCTTTTTTTATTTTTTGATAAACTCTTGAGTGGTCATTCCTTTATCGGTTATTAGTTTAAGATAGTAAATACCAGCTTGTAAATTCGAGACATCTATTGTTTCGTTTGGAGTTGTTATTACTTCTATCAACTGACCCAT
>JAXLVF010000007.1:0-273217 GCA_046329205.1 Flavobacteriaceae bacterium
TTATTTTGCAATTAATCAATAATCACAACCTTACTCTTTTTGTATGCTGTCAATCCAATATGTCTATGAACGTATTCTCTTTTATTCTTTAGCTATTCTCTCGTTTAGCGGGTGCAAAAGTAGAAATCTTTTTTTACCTAACAAACTTTTTCTAATCTTTTTTTGACTTTTTTTTAAAAACCCTGATTAGTAGATTTCTAGAAAATTAAAAACAAAATTTTCGTTGTTTGAGGGCGCAAAATTAAACCTATTATCTTAATATCAAAACTATTTATAACCTTTTTTTATTACTTATTTTTTATTAACTGAATTACAATTACTTATAAATAAAGGAAATGTAAATTATTTTTAATGAGAAAAAATATTATTCAAATCTAATTGTTTTGGAAGGGCTAATTTTAGTGACTAAATATGACGGAATTATCAAAACTAGCAAACAAATAAAAAGTGTCAAAACATTGATTAATATGATATTGAATAAATTTATATCTACTGGAGCAACGTTTACGTAATAATTTTCTGAATTTAATTTTATCAACTGATAGTTTTGTTGTAGTATTAATAAAATAATCCCAATAGAATTACCAATTAGTAATCCTTTTGAAATTAAATAGAATGCATTATATAAAAAAACTTTTCTAATTGAAGTGTTATTGGCTCCAAAAGCTTTAAGCAACCCTATAATTTTAGTTTTTTCGAGAATGATAACTAGTAAAGCTACAACCATGTTTATAGTTGAAACTGTTATCATTATAATTATAATCATTACAATATTAAAATCAAAGAGTTTTAACCATTCAAAAATATAGTAGAATTTTTCAACAATCGTTTGAGAATCTAATGTAGATGAAGTTTCATTATAAATTTCTTTGCCTTTTGCCTCAATATCATCAAAATCCTCCACAAAGACTTCAAATGAGCCAATTTGATTTTTATCCCATTTATTAATTTTCTGAACATGCCTAATATCCCCAATAATGTATGCAGAATCGAACTCTTGAAAACCTGAATCATAAATACCTACGATTTTAAAGTTCCTTATATTATACCCTTGACTAGTCTCTTTCATAAAGTAGGTAATAAAACTATCCCCAAGCTTTAATGAGAGTCTATTTGAAAGATATTTAGAAATTAAAACCTCATTATTTAATTCTAACTTATTATTTGGCAATCTACCCTCTACTAAATATTCTTTCAAATTATCCCAAGCAAAATCCTTCCCAACTCCTTTGAATATTATTCCTTCAAATGCTTTTTCAGTTCTAATAATCCCTGCCTTGCTTGCGATAGCTTGAATGTGCTTTATTCCATCTATTGTTTTGAATTTTGGGTAAAATTCTTGATTAATTGATAATGGTTCAATACTTATATCGGATTGATTATCATTATAGTTTGAAATCATAATATGCCCGTTGAATGCGGCAACTTTTTCTCTAATTTTTTTTTGAAGACCAATTCCAGTAGCAACAGCAACAATCATCATGATAACACCTAATGCAACAGCGGAAATTGCAATTTTTATAATTGGAGCAGAAACACTACTTTTATGGTCTTTGGATAAAACTAATCGTCTAGCTATAAAATATTCAAAATTCAATCTATTATGATTTTAAATTCGGTTTTCAAAAATACTGTTTTATTATTTGTTATACTAATGATTTCCTGCGGTTCATCATCTAATAAAAGTCAAACAAATAAAAACAATTATCCGATTGCTGATATACAACCTTTTGTTAAACCAATAATATCTGAAATACAAACTGGTGCAGATAATTTTGAAGCTTATATACCTTTCTTAAAAGACAAAAAAATTGGAGTTGTGACCAATCAAACTGGTGGTATTCATAAAAAAGGAAAAATGATAGTACTTAATGGAGGTGAAGCAGACGAAACCAATCAAGACATTTCAATTGTTGATTTATTACTTAATCAAAAAATTCAAGTCTCTAAAATATTTGCTCCTGAACACGGATTTCGTGGAACAGCCGATGCAGGCGAACATGTTGTTGATGGAAAAGATACCAAAACAGGTTTACCAATAATTTCTTTGTATGGCGACAACAAAAAACCAAAACCCGAACAATTATCAGGCATTGATGTAATGGTTTTTGACATTCAAGATGTAGGTGCAAGATTTTATACTTACATTTCTACACTACATTATATTATGGAAGCTTGTGCTGAAAATAATATTCCGTTACTAATTCTTGATAGACCAAACCCAAACGGAAGTATTATTGACGGACCAATTCTAGAAAAAGAATATACAAGTTTCGTTGGAATGCATCAAATTCCGTTGCTTCATGGTATGACTATTGGTGAATATGCTCAAATGATTAACGGAGAAAAATGGTTGAAAAATGGCGTTCAATGCAAACTAACCGTTATTCCTTGTTTAAATTATAAAAGAGAAATGGAATACAGTTTACCAGTAAAACCTTCACCAAATTTACCAAATGACCAAGCCATTAACTTGTATGCAAGTTTGTGTTTGTTTGAAGGAACCAATGTGAGTGTTGGTCGTGGCACTGAAATGCAATTTCAAATTTATGGCTCACCATATTTGCCAAAAAGCGATTTTAGCTTTACGCCTATTCCAAATTTTGGAGCAAAAGAACCTCTGTATAAAAACCAATTGTGTTATGGCGAAAACCTGACTAAAATTGAAAAAGTAAACAAACTTGAATTAAAATGGCTCATCAAAGCATACAACACAACTGCTGACAAGTCTAAATTTTTCAATGATTTTTTCACCAAATTAGCCGGAACAAAAAAACTTCGTGAACAAATAGAAAAAGGTGTTTCTGAAGAAGAAATCAGAAAATCATGGGAAAAAGGATTGAATGATTTTAAAGAAATGAGAAAAAAATATCTGATTTATAACTAATCTTTTACCTCAATATTTGGATTTACTTTCAAAAGTTCTTTTATAAATTCCTCTCTTTCCTTTGGTGAAATGAATATCTCATCATATTTATTGTACACAACACCAATTCTGTCAAGAGAAAGCGCCGGCGAACTCAAAGGTATTCTGGTTCTGTAAACTTTATGTATTGACTGAATTGGAATTTTTGTTCTCCAAATAATCAAATTTTCGCCATCAATTTTATACTGAATGCTTTTTGCCAAAAAGTAAAACAATACTAATAGAATAGAAAATACAATTGACAATGTATATTCTTTACTCAAAATTCCATCTACAATTGGATATCCTAAAACTCCAACGATGAGAAGTATTAAACACCAATCGATTTTTGATTTATATATTTTCATATTACAAAGGTAATCTTTTCTTCATCTCCTCAACAATATTATACGCTGCAGGACAAATAGCAACATTTTTCAATGTTAGATTAGATATCTGATAAAATTTATTTCTATCCGTGTGTGGAAACTCTCGACACGCTTTTGGTCGCACATCATAAATCATACAATAATTTTCAGCGTCAAGAAAAGTACAAGGAACACTTTGCAAAACATAATCATTATCCTCATCTATGCGAAGATATTGCTCAATAAACTGTTGTGGTTTTTGCTTGAAATGCTTAGCTATTCGCTCAATATCTGCCGATGTAAAAAGCGGTCCAGTATTTTTACAGCAATTTGCACACGTCAAACAATCTGTTTTTTTAAACTCAGCTTCATGCAACTCTTGCATGACATAATCTAAGTTTTTTGGTGGCTTCTTTTTTAGCTTATCAAAATACTTTTTATTTTCGTTATGCTTATCTTTGGCTAACTTTTTTAGTATGTCAATTCGTGGATTTGTCAATTGGGTTATTTGATAATCTGTTGCAAAATTACTCAAATCGCTGAAACAAATTAACGAATAACCAAATAATCATGTAAACAAAATGAAAGATCTTTTCGGAAAAGCAATTCTTGATTTCCAGACAAACAATTCTCCTGAGAATATTGTTACCGAAACTAATATCTCTGAAGCAGACGAAATGGAAGTAAGTTACCTTTTCAGAGATTTTAAATCCATGCCAAAGTTGGAACAAAAAGCATTACAACTCTGCAAAGGAAAAATTCTTGATGTGGGTTGTGGCGCAGGTAGTCATTCTCTTTATTTGCAAAACAAAGGATTGGATGTAATAGCAATTGACATTTCTGAAAACGCAATAAAAGCATGCAAATTAAGAGGTTTGAAGAATGTGAAAGTTCAAGATGTTTTAGCTGTTGAAAATGAAAAATTTGATACTATTCTTCTTTTAATGAACGGCACAGGAATTTTCAAAGCATTAAAAGATACATCAAAATACCTGCAAAAACTCAAATCACTTTTAAACCCAAATGGGCAAATTCTCATTGATAGTTCAGACATTATTTATATGTATGACGAGCAAGAAGACGGAAGTTTTTTGGTTCCTGCAAATGCTTATTATGGCGAACTCATCTTTACCATTCATTATAAAAACCAAACCGACGAACCGTTTCCTTGGCTATATATGGATTACAACACACTTCAAAACGCTGCTCATGCCAATGGTTTAAACTGCGAATTGATACAAGAAGGAAAACATTTTGATTATTTGGCTAAACTTACTGTATAATATGGAAAATCCAACTTTAGAACAATTAAAATATCCTATCGGAAAATTTGAAACGCCATCTATTTACACTAAAGAAATATTGGAAAAAGCCATTCAAACAATTGCTAATTTTCCAGATAAATTAAAAAAAGAAGTTGAAAAACTTACTATAGACCAGCTCGAAACACCTTATAGACCTGATGGTTGGACAATTCGTCAAGTAGTTCATCATTGTGCAGATAGTCACATGAATTGTTTCATTCGTTTAAAATGGGCTTTGACCGAAGATAATCCAACGATAAAGTTTTACTACGAAAATCTTTGGGCAGAAGGAACAGATAACAAAACGATGCCTATTGAACCGACATTGCAATTTCTTGAAGGATTACATTATAGATTGGCTTTCGTTATGAAAAATTTAACCGAAAATGAGTTAGAAAAAACATTTATTCATCCGGAACATGGTAAACAATTTCAATTAAAAGAAATTATTTGCATGTATGCTTGGCATTGTAACCATCATTTGGCGCACATCACCGAATTGAAAAAAAGAATGAATTGGGATTGAGGTTTACACAAACTTGTCATGTTGAACAAAGTGAAACATCACACATTCCATGAAAATTAAATGAGACTTCTCGACTACACTCGAAGTGACAAATTATACTTTAATCAAATCTGTACTTGCAATAATATCATTTAAAGCATCATACAAAACATCTAAATCCTCTTGCGAATTATATCCGTTGATAGAATATCTAATGTAAACATTTCCATTCAATGGCATCACGGGAACTTGAATATGATATTTTGAATACAACAACTCTTTTAACTCCATTGGTTTTTCTGTATTTACAGGAATACTCGCCATTTGTCCGAGAAATTCTTCGCTAATAGGACAAATAGGTTTTGTGCCAACTAAATCACAAAAGCGTTGATAATTATCAAGAACCATCTTTTTACAATTTGAAGAAACTTGTTGCCAATTATTTTGCTCCAAAAACTCAATTACTCTTGGTGTACATAAATATTGCGAAACATCTTGTGTACCTTGATATTCATGATAGTCCAAAAACTGACTATGACTAGGAAACAAACTTTCATAACCCCAACTCACCACCAAAGGATCGATATCTGCTTGGAATTCTTTTTTCACATATAGAAACGAACTGCCTTTTGGTGCTAACATCCATTTATGTAATGTTCCAGTATAAAAATCTGGGTTCAAATCCTCAATGTTTAAATCAATATGACCAGGAACATGCGCACCATCAATTATAGTTATCAAGCCAAGTTGTTGCGCTTTGTCACAAATTTCTTTTACTGGAAAAATCAAAGCAGTACTACTCGAGATTTGGTTCAAAAAAACCACTTTTGTGTTTTTGTTGTATCCTTTCCAAAACTCTTCAATGATTTGCTCTTTTGAAACAATGGGCAAGCTAATTTCTTGTCTGATGTATTTTGCGCCAGTTTTCTTGCAATAAAAATTCCATGTTCTATCCATTGCGCCATATTCATGATTGGTAGAAAGAATTTCATCACCAGCTTGAAGCTTTAAACTTCGCATAACTGTGTTAATAGCGAATGTGGGATTTGGTGTAAAAAAGAAATCATCTACATCGCAACCAATATATTTAGCCAAAGGAACTTTTGCTTCTTTTAAATAAATAGGTAATTTTTTTTGAATAAAATTTACCGGTTCATTTTCTAGTTCTAATTGAAATCGTTGATACTCTTCAAAAATTGGTTTTGGACAAGCACCAAACGATCCATGATTTAAAAAAGTAATATTTTTATCTAACAAAAATTGTTCTCTCATTATTTTGATTTTTGGTAAAAATAAAAAATCCCAAACTAATCGTTTGGGATTTTTACATTATTTGATTTATATATTTTATAATGTAATTGGTAGCGAATAATGAACTCTGATTTTTTTTCCATTCTGTTCACCTGGTATCCATTTTGGGCAAGTTTTTAAAACCCTCACAGCTTCTTCACCTGTGCCTTGTCCAATATCTCTCAAAACTTTAATATCAGTTAAACTTCCATCTTTTTCGACAATAAAAGTTACGAATATTTTTCCATGCAAATCGCCATTTGGCTTTTTGTAATTTGTAGAAACAAATTTGTAAAATGCACTTATTCCACCAGGAAATTCAGGTTTGACTTCTATCCCAGCAACACTATATACTAGATTATCGTCTTGTCTTTTTGGTTCAGGTTCAGGAATAGCTACATCATTTTGTCCAAAAAACAATTGTGAAGAAAATAGTAAAACGAAAAAGAAAAATCTTTTCATATTATTGCATGTATTTCATCATCAAAGCTTGAATTTCACCTTGCAAAGCAGCCATTCCTTCTTGAGACTTAGTTGCAATTACCTCTGATTTTTCAGCCATTTTTTTCCCAACTGGACTTTCATAAAATGCTAACATCGCTTTGATATCCTCTTTAGTAAACTCTTCCATGTAAACTTTGGCAGAAGCTTCATAAATTTTTGGCATTAAGGCATCAAATTCAATTAAAAAAGCTGCTTGTTTTTCTTTTGGTATCATTCCAAGTAATTGCTTTTTTGCAGCAGCCATTTGTCCTCCAGAACCACTCATTTCAATCACTTTTAACACATCTTTTTTTAACGCTTCATCTTGAGCAAAAACATTGAACGTAGCTAAAGCAAACACTAGAGTAAGAATAATTTTTTTCATTTTTTGGTTATTTAGTTTTCATTTTAAAATTCATTGGATATTTCAACTCAACACTTATGGGTTTTCCATTTCGTTTTGCGGGTTCCCAATTTGGGCATTTTTTCATCACTCTTATAATTTCCAGTGAAGATTCCATATCAAGTACTTGAACCACTTTAATGTTTTTTACTTTTCCCTCTTCATCAATAGTAAAGGCAAAAATCATTTTGCCTGGTTTGGTTACTTTTGAAAAATCAAATTCACTATTGATATATTCTGAAAATTCATCAAGTTTATCATCACCTCTAAATTTTGGATCAATTCGATCTGCATTTAAATATACTTCATCTTCTCCATCAATTTGTGAAAAAGTAGCTAAAGGAATCAACAGCAATAAAAATATAAAAATATTTTTTTTCATCAAGGTATATTCAAATATTTATGTGTCTGTAAAGATACACGCCATTTTGGATTATTCATAACATAATCAACAATTAATGGTGTCATTTCTTCTTTTTTGCTCCATTCGGGTTGCAAAAAAAGTATTGTTTTTGAATTAACTTTTGCAGCTTGCTCTTCGGCAAATTGAAAATCATGTTTATTATAAATAATTACTTTTAACTCATTTGCAGTTTGGTAAGCTTCTTCAACAGGTAGCTTTGTTTTCTTTGGAGAAAGACAAAACCAATCCCAATTTCCAGTGACAGGATAAGCACCAGATGTTTCTATATGAACTCTTAGATTTTTTTCTTTCAACTTACTAGTCAATAAGTTCATATCCCATGTCAATGGTTCACCACCTGTAACCACAACTGTGTCAGCATAACTCGATGCATTGTTTACAATCAAATCTACATGTGTTGGCGGATGAAGGTCTGCATTCCAACTTTCCTTCACATCACACCAGTGGCAACCTACATCACAACCACCTATTCTAATAAAATAAGCAGCTGTTCCTGTATGAAACCCTTCTCCTTGGATAGTATAAAACTCTTCCATCAAAGGAAGCATTTCACCTTTTTCTACTGCTAGTTGAATTTCTTTGGCTATCATATTCTAAAAACAAGACTGCAAAGATAGGGATTTATAAAAGTTCAAACGATTTTATTGAGGAATAAAAAAACCGCTCAATTGAGCGGTTTTTTACTATTTTAAAAGTTTCATTGCCTCTAGAGCATAACTATCTGCTGGGTTTAATTCCAGCGTTTTTGAAAGTAACTCTTTTGCTTTAGTCTTATCAAAATTTGCAAAATGTGCTGCCATGTTATTGTATGACTCAATGAGCTTAGTTTTATTTTTTGCAGCTTCTGCTTCACCTTTTGCCAACGTCAAATCAATATATTTTTGGTAATTTGTTGCCATTGCCTCATCATTCTCAAGCATATTGTAAATTCTACCTTTGTAAAAATAAGACTCTGGGTAATCAGCATTTCTAGAGATAACAAAATCAAGTGCTTTATCAGCTTTATCCATTGCAACTCTATCAATTGTTTTTGCGTCTTTGTTTCTATTTTCTGTGATGATGCATATTGCATAATACAAACTGTCTTCCATAGCAGTTTTAGAATCTTGATTTGCCATTGCTAATTCAAAAAACTTAGCTGCTACACCATATAATTTCTGACCAAAATATGCCTTTCCTGTTTCATTAAATTCTTTTGAAAGAGCATTATCCATTTCAGCTGCTTTCTTCAAATCTTCTGTTGCAGCTGTTAAAAGAGCATTGTCAATTGTTTTACCATCAGCACTTACTCCTTTTTTCAATTTAGTTTTTCCAAGATATAAATAATCCATTGCTATTTTTTTAGTTTCAGGATTAGAAATATAGTCTTGAAGAGCTTTCAGCGCTGCATCATAATTTCCATTTTCATATGCTGAATAACCTAAATATCTGAAAATTCTAGGGTTAATTCCGTCCAATTCTTTCATCTTATTGGCTTCAGCTTCTAAAGCTTTATAATCTTTGGCAATGATCAAAAAGTCAGCATGACGCATTCTAGATGTAATAGAATAATCTGTAAGGCTCATGTATTTTTCATAAAAACCTAGAGCTTTTTGGATATTCTCATTGTAATTTTTCAAATCTGTATTTCCCCACAAATAATAGGTTTCTGCTAGCTCACGATATACAGGACCATAGTTAGGATTGATAGCAATAACTTCGTTATATGCTTTTACAGCTTCGTTGAATGCTTTTGCACCTTTTAACAAAACTCCTAATTGCATTTTTGCTCTTAGTAATGAACTATCAGCTTGATAAGCATTTCTGTAAGCAACATAAGCTTCATTTTGATTTTTATCACCATAATACGCATCACCAAGCGCTAATTGAACTTGAGCATCTGTTGGGTTTATAGCTTTTGCTTTTGTCAAAACCTCGATAGCTTTTTTATAATCTGGCTTATCAGAATTCATATAGGCACGAGCAATGTATACATACTCTTCTATATCTTTCTTTTTCATGTCTTTGGTTACCAAGTCAAATTTTGCTTGTGCAGCAGCTTTGTTATCAGCGTCCAAATCCATCTGAGCCAAACCAATATTATTGAACTTTGCTCCTTCGGAAGTAGATAAACCTCTTTGGAAATAAATTTTTGCTGAGTCGGCAATGTTTTGTTTTAGATAAACATTTCCTAGCAAGAATGTAGCTTTACCATTAGATGGTTTGCTTTGTATAATAGATTTTAAAATTCCTTTAGCTTTTTCATATTGTTCCGCATCAGTAGCTTTAACGGCTTGTTCAACATCTTGTGCTTGAACATAAAACGCCGAAGTAAGCATTGCAAAACTCAAAATCGTTCTCTTTCTCATTTTTCTATAATTAATTTTTAATATTTACTATGTTAGGTCTTGTCACGATTTTTCTGGAAGGAAAATTTTCAGGAACCAATCCTGATTTTAGAATTATTCTTTGTCCTCTTTCTCCAGCAACAAAGGATGCAAATCCCATTCCTAATCCCGAATAACCTTGACAATTGATAATATACAAATCACGTGCCAAAGGATAAATTCCTTTAGCTAGGTTGTCTTGGCTTGGATATACATATTCCTTTTTGCCAATACCTTTTACACTCATAATATTGAGTTTATCAACGTTATCTTGTAAATCCAAAGTAGGCTGAAACATCCAATTTATTCCAACTACTCCAATCATACCATCATTTTCAGCTACATAATTTATGACCTCTTTACTCGTCTTGAATGAAAATATATTTTTCTGATTTACATTTTTCAATCCAATAAGATTCAACAAGGTTTTGTAAACACTTGAATTAAGGTTGTCAAAAACCAATCCTTTTATTCCTTTAATTTCTTCACCATTCATAAATTTTGCAACGTCTTCCAAATTTATCAATGTGTCTTGAACAGACTTATTACTTACAAAAGCTACACCATCAAGTGCAAATGGCGTAATTTTTGGCGTAATTTTTCTTTTATTTAAAATACTCTTTTGTTCGGCATCAGTCAAGCTTCTTGATAAAACTCCAATAGTTGCCTTTCCATCAAACAAATCATTCAATACTTCATTTTCAGATTTTGAAACTAATGTGAGCTTTGCTTTGTATTGCGTTTCAAAAACCAATTGTTCGTCCTCAACAATAGGAAATATTGACTCATCAACATGAACAGTTGCTTTGCCTTCTAAAATACTATCTAGATTACTAGCATCTTGTTTGCATGCAAATAAAACTCCAAACATTGTAATCAGAAAGAATCCAAATTGTTTTTTATTGATTTTGCTTTTTATCATTGCTTATTAAAAAATCTAATGAAACGAAGAAAAGAATATCCGATGATAATTATCCCTAAAACTGTTCTCAAATTATCAGACAAATTTAGAGGAAGTTTTTTCCAAAATATTACCATCAATCCAAATGTTAAATAAATCAAAAAAAACAAAATTCCTATAACGAGAAGAAATCGCTCTTTAAGCGATTTCTTCTTAAAATTATCAATCAATTGTTGAAACATTTACTCAGCAGATTGAATAGTAATAGGTAGTGAGTACTGAACTCTTACTTTTTTACCATTTTGCTCACCAGCATTCCATTTTGGACAAGATTTTAAAACTCTAATAGCTTCTTTACCTGTTCCATAACCGATATCTCTGATTACTTTAATATCAGTCAATGAACCATCTTTTTCAACAACAAATGTTACAAAAACTTTTCCTTTTAAACCTTCTTCCTCTGGAACTTGGAAATTTTTTCCAACAAATTTGTAGAATTTTTCCATTCCTCCAGGAAACTCTGGTTGTACTTGAATACCTGCAGTGTTGTATATCTGGGTATCTTCTTCAACCACTTGGTTCACTGGTCCAGTCCCAACATCTTCCACAGTTAATGGAGCATCTGGATCTCCTTTTATAGTTTCATTACCAAGTTTTTTATCCTTGATATCTTCAACTTTAACAATCTCTTCTACAACTTCTTCTGTTTTTGCCACAACTGGTTTCACAAATTTTACCTGATCCACTTTTGGAGGTGGCGGTGGTGGTGGTGGAAGATCTTTGGGTTTTTCTTGTTCTTTTGGAGGTAACTTTACAGTTACAATTTTTTGATTTAGTGTTTCATCATCATCTTTTCCACTTGGTATCAAGTCTATGATTAATGGTGACGCAACAGCCAAAGCAAAAATAGCACCTCCAATCAAAAGTGATTGCATCGTAGTTTTTGGGTTATCCTTACGAAGCTCATAAGCACCATAGGCTTTGTTTTTCCCTTCGAAAACGATGTCTATCCACTGTCTTTTTAATAAATCTAATTTCATTTTTTTATATTTTAAAGATATGGAGGTTATTTATTCATTTCATCAACCAGCTTTTGCTCTTCTGGAAGTATATCATTAACTATAGCATAAGTAGGAACTTTGCAAATAGCCATTTCATCAAGAATATCAACAAGATTTCTGTAAGTGGCTTTCTTAGTTGGCTTGATAATTACGATCAATCCATCACCATCTTTATAATTAGGTCTTGTTTTACAATATTCATTAACCGAAACCACTCTTTTCAATAGTTCTTTTCTGATGCCTTCTTTACCATAAGTTGAACTTTGCGGTGCACCATTTGGTTCCGGAGAAGTAATCAAACCATGAAACCATTTTAATTGACTATTATCACCCAATATTATGGTCATAGTCCTTTTTTGGTCAACCTTAATGTCAGTCTTAGGTCCTTTATCTTCTTTATCTGGCAAACCTAAATCCATAGATTGAGGTTTAGATAATGTTGTAGTCAACATAAAGAATGTTATCAAAAGGAACGCCAAATCCACCATGGCAGTAAGGTCAACTTTCGCACCAGACTTCTTACTTCTTACCTTGCCACCTTTGCCTTTGCCACCGGAATCACCCGTATTTAATTCAGCCATTTTCTATTTTTTTTAAAAATTTTTCCCTCTTAAACCAGTAACTAGGTTGAAGTTATTGATTTTTTGATCCTGTAGCATATCCATTATTTTTTTAATTTCTGGATACATCTCTTTAGCATCTCCTTTTATGGCAAATTGTAACTCTTTTTGGTTTACATCAATATTTGCTTTTCTAGAGTATAAAATCCAATCGTTTAATTGATTGTTTATTGAATCGCAAGGAACACCAGGCTGAACACCTGCTTTGTTTCTATCAGAGTTTTTCATTGCAATCAATTGTTTCAATCCTTCCATAGGCACACCAAATTCGTCAATCAAAGAGAACTGTTCTAACTCAGCATCTGTGAATTCCATTTTGTATTTTTGTGCCATATATTCAAGTGCTGCTTTGCGCACTTCTCTACCTTTCACACCGAAGAATACTTTTTCCTTACCTTCTTTTTTTCCTACTACAATCATAGCCAAATCTGAATCGGGCAACTTTGTTTGAACAGTTGATGATGGAGTATCCACAGGCAACGGTTCTGGAGCTTTAGCTGTAGCGGTCAAAATAAAGAATGTAAGCAAAAGAAACGCCACGTCACACATCGCAGTCATGTCGATGGAGGTAGATTTTTTTGACATTTTTACTTTAGCCATATTCTATTTCTTTTAAATAATTAGAATACTAACTAATTATGATTTTAAACTTCCTCTAAATTTTCTGTAAGTGTTTACAATTGTAGAACCTGCTTCATCAATTGAGTATGTTAAAGTATCAATTTTTGAAGTAAAGAAGTTGTAAGTAATAATTGCAAGTGCTGATGTAGAGATACCAGTTGCAGTATTGATCAACGCTTCAGAGATACCGTTTGCAAGCTGTGCTTGGTCTGGAGTACCAGCAGTTGCAAGAGCAGCAAACGCTTTAATCATACCTGTTACCGTTCCTAATAATCCTGCAAGTGTTCCAAGTGCCACAAGTGTAGAAAGAATAGTTAAGTTTTTCTCTAACATTGGCATTTCTAATGAAGTAGCTTCTTCGATTTCTTTGTGTAAAGTTTCAGTAGCTTCTTCGCTAGTAAATCCTTCTTTTTTCACTTCTTGGTATTTTACCAATGCAGCTTTGATAGCATTAGCAACTGAACCTTGTTGTTTATCACAAACAGAAATTGCATCTTCAATATTACCTTGCCTGATACTTCCTTGAACATTTTTCATAAAAGTATCCAAGTTTCCTTTTCCGGCAGCCTTTGAAATTACAAAGAAACGCTCTATAGAAAACACAACCACCATCAATAATAATCCCATCAATACCGGTACAATAGGTCCACCTTTGTAAACCATTGCTAGATAATTTCCTGGTTTTGGATGACCAGTATTCACTCCGCCTTCGAAATTAGAACCTGCACCCATTATGAAGTTCCAAATAATCCATCCTACTAAAATACACAATACAATCACAATCCCAGAGAACATATTTCCTCCATTTGAACCGCTTTCTTTTTTTACGTTTGCCATTTTTTTAAATTTTAATTGTTTTAAATAATTTATTAGTTTTAGTTGTTAAAAAAACTTGAATAGGAGCAAATTTAATTTTTTACTTCAAATAAAAAAACTTTTTTTAATATTAATAACATTCGCTTAACCTTAATATGTGGTAAGCATTTTTAAAATATTTTCAATGTTTTTAAACATTTTCAAAACAATTTTTGTTTTTTGAAAACTATATTGAATATAACGCAACTACTTTGCGTTTTAGTATATTTTTTTTCGATATTTTTTTGTTAGAAAAATTTATTTTTTGTGGTTAGAAATCAGTAAATAGGTTTAAAAATTATAAATTGCAGTTCTTTTTTTAATTAAATTATGAAAACTTCAGAAACATTTATTCAATATATTAATGATGGCTATTCTACAAAAGGAGACAGCATTGTTCTTGGTGGTGCAATTCTTAATGGTGAAGCTTTGGCTGACACTTTTGTAAAAGTCCCATTAAAAACTTTAAATCGTCACGGATTAATTGCTGGTGCAACCGGTACTGGAAAAACTAAAACTATTCAGGTTCTTTCTGAACAATTATCATCATTCGGCATACCTGTTCTGATGATGGATATTAAAGGTGATTTTAGCGGAATTGCAAAAGAAGGAGAAGAAAAACCATTTATCACTGAACGTCATGCTAAGATAAATTTACCATTCAAACCAGAAAATTATCCCGTTGAATTAATGTCTCTTTCCGAACAAAACGGTGTTCGCCTTAGAGCAACAATTACCGAGTTTGGTCCAGTTCTTTTTTCCCGAATTCTTGATTTGAATGACACACAAGCTGGAGTTGTTGCAGTTATTTTTAAATACTGTGATGATAAGAAAATGCCTCTACTTGACCTGAAAGATATCAAAAAAGTTCTCAATTATATCACCGAAGAAGGAAAAGAAGAAATAGAGGAAAGCTATGGAAAAATTTCTACCTCTACTACAGGTATAATTTTGAGAAAAATTATTGAGTTAGAACAACAAGGTGGTGATATTTTCTTTGGTGAAAAGTCATTTGAAATAGAAGATTTAATGCGAATTGATGAAAATGGAAAAGGATATGTAAACATTATTCGATTGACTGACATACAAGACAAACCGAAACTTTTTTCAACTTTTATGTTGCAACTTTTAGCTGAAATATATCAAAAAATGCCTGAAAAAGGCGATGTATCACAACCTGAATTAGTTGTTTTTATTGATGAAGCCCATTTAATATTTAATGAAGCTAGCAAAACACTTCTTGACCAAATAGAAACTATTATTAAACTCATTCGTTCAAAAGGAATTGGAGTTTATTTTGTAACTCAAAATCCTATGGATGTTCCAGCAAGTGTACTAGCGCAGTTAGGTTTGAAAATTCAACATGCACTAAGAGCTTTTACCGCAAAAGATAGACAAGCTATTAAACAAACCGCTGAAAACTATCCTTTGTCTGACTATTACAAAACCGATGAAGTTTTAACAAGCTTAGGGATTGGTGAAGCATTTGTTACTGCTCTTAATGAAAAAGGTATTCCAACTCCTTTGGCAGCAACCATGATGCGTGCTCCACAGAGTAGAATGGATATCCTAAATGAGGATGAAATTAATGAGATTAATTTAAAATCTAAACTTGTCAAAAAATACGAAGAAGAAATTGATAGAGAAAGTGCTTATGAAATGCTTACAAAAAAAATTGATGAAGCAATAGAACAAGCACAAGTGGAAGAAGAAACTCAACAAGAGGAAAAGAAAAAAAGTAACGAGCCAAGTACCGCAGAAGTTATTGGAAAATCGGTGACAAAAGTAGTCACAAGCGCAAGTTTTATTCGCGGAGTTTTTGGGATTTTGACTAAATTGTTTAAAAAATAATGAAGGGTTACTTTACAATTGGATTACTAATACTTTCAAATATTTTTATGACATTGGCTTGGTATGGTCATTTAAAATTTAAAGAATTAAAATGGTTTGAAAATGCTGGATTGATTACCATAGTTCTAATAAGTTGGGGATTGGCATTATTTGAATATTTTTTTCAAGTTCCAGCAAATAAAATTGGTTATCAAGGAAATGGTGGACCTTTTTCTTTAATGCAACTTAAGGTAATTCAAGAAGTAATCACGTTAGTGATCTTTGTAATTTTCTCTTTATTGTTTTTCAAAAATGAAACCTTGAGGTGGAACCATTTTGTGGGAATGTTCTTTTTGGTTTTGGCGGTTTATTTTATTTTTAAGCGATAACTCATTGCGAGGCACGAGGCAATCTCATAATCTAAGTCTCAAAATATGAAGCCAGGTTTTATTTACATTGTGACGAATAAATACAATAATACACTGTATGTTGGTGTAACATCCAATTTACCTAAAAGAATATTGGAACATATTGAGAAACGATATGAGAACTCTTTTTCAGCTAGGTATAATTTGAATAAATTGGTTTATTATGAGCAATTTGCTTCGCCAGTTCGCAAGCTCGGGTCAAATGATTGGTGATGCTATTGCAAGAGAAAAACAACCAAAAGCGGGTTCGAGAGCAACTAAATTGAACCTAATTAATGAATTCAATCCATTATGGAATGATTTATTCGATGAAATTAAAGATATAATGACAATTTAAATAAATGAGAAGAAGTTGATTATGAGATTGCTTCGTGCCTCGCAATGACAAAATGAAAAAATACTTAATTCAAAAAACACCTTTTATAGTTCCTACAACAGATGGCAAATTGATTGAAGAACATCATGGAAAAGCTTCAACAAACAATTCTGAAATTTCAATTGCTCACATGATTGCACCACCAAAATGGAGTGAACCGTTTCAAACACCAGAGTTTGATGAATATACTTATATTATTTCTGGTAAAAAGCAATTCATTATTGAAGAGGAAACTGTAATTTTAGAAGCTGGACAATCAATAAAAATTGAAGCAAATACTAGAGTTCAATATTCTAATCCGTTTGATGAACCTTGCGAATACATAGCCATTTGCAAACCAGCATTCGATTTTACAAAGGTACATCGAGAGGAAAATTAGTAGTCAGTCGCAGTTTTCAGTGGTCAGTTTATAGTTTTGCTAAAATTAATTTCTCAACTTCTTCTGAATTCCATTTTTGCTCAATATCAGGAATTTGCATTACTTCTTCCATAATTTTATTTTGAAAATCACCAATAGCAAGTGCTTCGGAGTAAGGTTGTAAACTAAAAGTCACTCTACTATATAATGGCAACCATTTATCTGGATGTTTATCTGAAAACCATTTTTCTATTTTCTTTTGAAGTAAAAACTTTTCATCTGCTGTTTTAGAACTCATTTCCATAAAATTTCTATAGGAAAGTTCGGCAATAGCATCTGTGTTTGGTTTTCTTGAGTTTTCGTAATCATTCAATAGATTAGCCCAATCATCACCATATTTTTCAATCATTTGGTTTAAAACCGTAATGTCTTCAAAACCAGCATTCATTCCGTGACCATAAAACGGAACAATGGCATGGCACGCATCGCCTATCAAGGCAACTTTATCACTAAATGTCCATGGAAAACACTTCATGGTAACGAGATAACTTGTTGGATTTTTGAAGAAATCTTCCACCAAATTTGGAATTACTTCTTTTGTGTCTGGAAAATGTTTTGCAAAAAAATCAATCAGTTGTTCTTTAGTTTTTAATTGTTCAAAAGAATTATCTCCATCATGAGGCATAAACAAAGTACACGTAAAACTTCCGTCAGGATTAGCCAATGCCATGAGCATAAAGTTTCCTCTTGGCCAAATGTGTAACGAATTTTTATCTAGTTTATGTGTTCCATCAGCATTAGCAGGTATGTTTAATTCTTTGTAACCAATATTTAAAAACTCTTGCGAATAATTGAACATACTTTGGCGTTGCATTCTGTGTCTTATTCTTGAAAATGCACCATCAGCACCAAAAGTAATATCGTATTCTTTTGTAAACCACTCACCTCTCTCGGTTTCGCCAATTGATATTGTTGCTGTTGTCAAATCTACATCCCAAACTTTTTGCTCAAAGAAAAATTCTACTCCAGCTTGCTCAGCAAGGTCAACCATTTTTTTGTTGAGTAAACTTCGCGAAAGCGAATAAATAACTTCGCCGTCTTTGCCATAAAATTGTTCGTTAACCGTGTTTTCTCCAGTGTGAATAGCACGTTTTTCAACAGGAATTCCTATTCCTAAAACTTCATCTTCAAGACCAACATCTTTTAACGCTTTAATACCTCTATCAGACAAAACTAAATTGATGGAACGTCCAGAAAAATTTATTTTTCTGATATCAGGACTTCTATCATAAATATGAACGGTGTGACCTCTTCTTTTAAGATAAATTGCTAATAAAGTTCCTACTAATCCAGAACCTACAATGGCTATTTTTTTGGGAGTTTGCATTAAATAATTACGAATTAAAAATTAAAAATTACGAATTAATGCTGTAATCTTTTTATTTGTACAAAGATGAGTAATTTATTTAGCTTTAAAAATCAATTTGGTTGAAACTTTTTCTATTGTTTTTCTATTGATTAACATCTTTCTGAACTGACCTTTATTATACATTTCTGCCTGATCGTTATAATGTTTACTCATAGGATTTCCTGAGTTTCCTGTTGGTAAAATAGAAACCGAGTTTTCAATATCGGAGAAATCAATTATTCTACGTGTAGATGGTCCAGCTTTTACTTCATACTTTCCATTGTTAGAAAAACCAAACATTAAATTATTAATCACTTCATTGCTTCCTGCCACTTCAAATTTTCCAACATTAAAAAATGGTGCTAATGCTTTTACTTTTCCTATTGGGTGCATGTGTTCCAGAGTATGAACCTTATTCCAAGTCCATTTTGAAACATCATTTCCAAGTTGTTTTTCGAGTTCGGCAACGGTTTCTTTAAATGATTTTGTTAAGATTTCTTTTCTGGTTTCTTTTTTGTTTTTGGTTGCCAAATTATCCCACCAAACCGAGTTTTCTTGGCCAACTTGATTTTCTATCATTTGTTTTACGAAATGTGTTGAAAGCATTGCCGAAAATTTTTCACTGCCCAATTCATCTTGAAACGTATTTTCTAAATATCTGTAAATTAATTTGTTGTAAATAGTTGGTGCAACATCATTTAGATTATTTAAACCATTCCATTTTCCTAAAATTTCATAAGCTTTTTTAAATTCTACTGATTGATTTTTTGTCGAAATATCTAAAAGTATTTTGTTAACTATAAATGAACTTCTCGAAGAAGTATTATCCAAAATCATTTTTTGAACATCTAGTGAAGTCCAATTGTTTTTTGGCGCCAAGAAACACTCAATTCGCATCGCTCTATCTTTTGGTAAATAATATCCTGGATACAAATAGCCATCAACTGCTTCAGGCTGATTATTAGACGAATACACATAATTCCAACTCGGATTTAACGCTGAAGGATTTTTTGAAAAATCGAGAAATTCTTTTTTATCGTCTTCGCCATTGCTACCGTTTAGAATAAAATTTGGATTTATATTTTTTGGCATTTTATACAATTTTCCAGTTGCTGTCCAAGATATATTTCCTTTTGCATCACCATACATCACGTTTAAACCTGGTGCATGAATGAGTTCGCAATTTTTTCTAAAATCTGTTACATCATTTGAATGACATAGATGATAAACAGCATCCAAAATTTGGTTTTTCTCTTTTGTATAAATCCACGAAAGTGACAGTGGTTTTTTTGAAAAAGAACCCGTCATGACATCATTTATAATTGGTCCATGAATGCTTTCTTTAATATTCAAAACAATATCTGAACTGTCTTTTACTTTGATGATTTTCTTTTTTTGTATGAAATTTTTCAACTCTTTTTTATACCAATACTGATTTTGATTTTTTGGATTAATTTCTTCTGCAAAAAAATCTACATCGTCGTTTTCAAACATCGTTAATCCATAAGCATAATTGCGGTTATGACCTAATAGTGGAAATGGAGTTCCAGCCAAATAATAGCCATATATTTCATAATCTGGACAAGAAATATGTGCTTCATACCATGTGCAAGGTTGCGCAAAACCAATATGTGGATCATTGGCAAAAATCACTTTACCACTTTTAGTTTTTTGCCCACCAATTACCCATGAATTGCTACCAATAAAGGCCGGTATTGGCGAAGCATCAAGCAATGATGCTACTTGTTTAGAAACCTCAGAATAATTAGAAACTTCACCTTTAAAACTTTTTAATTGTGTTGTTCCAAGCGAACCATCAAGCCCAAAATCTTTTAAATATGCTGTCCCAAGATTATCTCGAATGTCTGTTAGCAATGGGTCAGTTTTTTGTGCCATGGCAAAACTAAACGACATGAAACCAAAAATATTATAAACGTCTTTTAAAGTGAATGGTTTTTTTTCCAAACCTAATAAAGTGAATTCTACAGGCGTTTTTCCGTTTTCCAAATATTGGTTAATGCCATCAAGGTAAGCATTTGCCAAAATATAACTTTGCGAGTTTTTATCGAGTTGCGCTACAGCTTTTTCTGAGTTTTCATCAATACCTAGTGCAGCAAAAAACCTATCAGTTTTAGAAACTTTATTTCCAAAAAGTTCAGATAATCTTCCGGCAGCAATTCTGCGCATGAGTTCCATTTGCCACAATCTATCTTGCGCATGAACATAACCCAGCACTACTTGTGCATCTTTTTGATTATCAGCATAAATGTGTGGAATTCCATATTCATCAAAATAAACTTCGGTTGTTTTAGAAATATTTTTTATGGCAACTTCGCCTTCATATTGTGGTTTGGTTGAAAGAAGATAAAAGTAAACGCCTAAAGCAATAATTAACAGTAACGAAAATAGAACAAGAAGTACTTTTTTGATTTTTTTCATAAATTGACTAAAAATCAAATTTAAATAAAAAATCCGCAACAAATACTGTTGCGGATTTAAAAGTTTTGTCCAAAAAAATATTATTTTTTCTTCTTATCATCAATTATGGCTCCTGTTCCAGCACCAACTCCAGCACCAACTAAGCCGCCAATAATTGCTCCTTCACCTTTTTTCTTACTCACGATTGCTCCAGTTGCTGCTCCAACACCAGCGCCAATAACTGCTCCTTTTGCTGCGCCACTCCAACCTTTTTTCTTGGTAGTAGTTGTTGTTCCAGAAGTATTGTTAACTACAACAACTTCTTTTTGTTTTTCTATTTTCGTAGCTTCTATTTTCATAGAATCAATAATTCTTTGTTTTTCAGCAACTATTTTCATTGAATCTATTGTAGCTTGTTTCGTTTCTTGAGCAATTCCAATTGAGTCTGTATTTTTACAAGAAGTAAAAAATGACATAAACGAGATTGAGACTAATAAAAATAAATTTTTCATAATTTTTAGTATTTAAATTAACAATACAAAGTAATTGAATTGGAAACTCAAATGGATTACATAATTTTTAAAAAAAATTATATAATTAATTTATTTTCTAGGAAATTCAATTCTTTTTCCGGTATTCAAACCGTTGTTTTTTGCCAAAACACCACACATGTGAAATAACATTCTAGCCCCAACATTTCCGTCCCAATCGTCGTTTTCACCTGGAGCAACTTCAACCAAATCAAAACCGATAATTTCTTTACCACTATCTGCTAATTTGTTGAATAAATAAGTGGCTTGTTCAAAAGAAAAACCACCTGGAACTGGTGTTCCTGTATTTGGGCAATACCACGGATACATTCCGTCAATGTCAAAAGAAATACACACTTTTTGTGGTAGTTGAGTTATAATTTCATCGCATTGTTGTGCCCAGGTTTTGCCTTCAAACGTTTCTTTTTTCATATCACTATCGGTATGCACAATTACACGTCCTTTTGATTGCTGCACAACCTCAACTTCTTGCTCGCAAAAATCACGAATTCCTACTTGTACAATTTTAGAAATTTGAGGAATTTGCAATGCATTATACATTATGGAAGCATGAGAATAAGTAAAACCTTCGTAAGCAATGCGCAAATCCATGTGCGCATCGAGATGTAAAATTCCGAAATTTTCATGTTTTGTTGCCAAAGCTTCGTAGTAACCAAGCGGCGTTGAATGATCGCCACCAAGAAGCACAACTTTCTTACCTTGATTAATATAATGCAACACTTTTTCTTTTACAGCAGTGTGTAATTCACGACACGCTTTGTTTATTTTATGTAAGTCTTCAAGCAATGCTGGATAGGTTTCTAAATCTTCACCGCTTTCTAATGCTTCGATTATTGGTTGAGCTAAATCTTTATATTTATCTGAATTTTTTTTCCAATCAGATGGAATTTCAGCATAATACATTCCGAGTTTCCATAGTTCAGGAAAGTCTTGATGATTTAAATCTACCTGAAAAGATGCGTCTAAAACGGCTTCTGGACCATCAGATGCACCAGCACCATAACTAACAGTTACTTCCCAAGGCACAGGAATTATTACAATTTCTGATTGTTCAATTGAAAATGGTAAACCGAAAATAGTTGCATCAGCTAATCCTGGTTGTGATGGATCGAAATTGGCTATGATTTGTTGTTTATTCATTATTATGATTGTTAGATTGTTAGATTTTTAGATTATTAGATTTTTAGATTATTAGATTTTTAGATAATTTGATTTTTTAAAAATTATTTATTTAGATTTTAATACTGTCATGAACTTGGAAGTCATTTGAATAATCTTATTCAAATCTATCAGCAATTCTTCTAATTTATTATTTGTTAAAAACCCTAAATCATTTGATAATAAAAGTTGAGTTTCTAATTCATAACAAGAGCCAATTGCTATTTCTAAAAATCTTGAAAAATCTTTATTTGATTTTCTTGAAGCACCTTCGGCAATATTTGAAGGTATTGAAACCGATGCTCTTCGCATTTGATTTATTATTCCGAACTTCTCTTTTTCAGGAAACGTTTCTGTAATTTCATAAATCAACTTACAAAATATTCTGCTCAATTTCCATATTTCTAAATCTTTAAATCTATGCATATATTTATATCTAAAAATCGAATAATCAAGCAATCGTCTTTATTCCTTCTTTCAATATTTGTCCAAAATGGTACATATCTTCATAAGAACAATAAAACGGTGCTGGTGCAAGACGAATTACATTTGGTTCGCGCCAATCTGTAATAACGCCATTAGCCATTAAATAATCGAATAAATTTCTTCCTTGACCATGAAGAAAAACCGATAATTGACAAGCTCTTTCTTCTTGGTTGGAAGGTGTGATGATTTCAAATTCAGTTCCATCTATTTCATTATCAATTTCGTGAAGAATAAATTCAAGATAAGCTGTGAGTTGGTTTCTTTTTTTAATTAATTTTTCCATTCCTACTTTAGCAAATAGCTCAACAGATGCTAAATATGGAGCCAAAGAAAGTACAGGTAAATTGGAAACTTGCCAACCATCAGCACCAATTATTGGGTCGAAATTAGGTTCCATTTTGAAACGTCTTTCTTTATTGTGTCCCCACCAACCGGCAAATCTTGGTAAATCAGCATGATGATGTTTTTCATGAACGAAACAGCCAGAAGCATTTCCTGGTCCGGAATTCATGTATTTATACGAACACCAAGCTGCAAAATCTACATTCCAATCGTGTAGTTCTAGTTTTATGTTTCCAGCAGCGTGAGCCAAGTCAAAGCCAACTATTGCTCCAACTTTATGTCCAGCATTGGTAATAGTTTTCATGTCAAAGACTTGACCCGTATAATAATTTACACCACCAAAAAGCACTAATGCCAACTCATCGCCTACTTCTTCAATTTTAGCTAAAATATCTTCCAACCGAATGTTGTGTTCACCATCGCGACGTTTCACCTCAACAATGGCATCATTTGGATTAATCCCGAGGTTTCGGGAATGAAATTTTACTTGTGTTTGAAACATGTATTGGTCTGACGGAAAAGCTTTTTCTTCGCAGATGATTTTATACCTTGTCTTTGTAGGTTTATAAAACGAGACCATCAAAAGATGAAGATTTATAGTCAATGTATTCATAACAGTAACTTCACTAGGTTTTGCGCCTACAATTTTACTTAACGGTTCTGCAAAACGCTCATGATAATCCCACCAAGGTTTCTCAGCAAAAAAATGACCTTCTACGGCAAGGTTTGCCCAATCGTTCATAATGTCATCAACATATTTTTTTGCAATTTTAGGTTGTAGACCAAGAGAATTTCCCGTGAAATAAATTACGTTTCTGCCATTATGTTGCGGAAAAATGAATTCGTTTCTCCAATTATTTAATTCATCTTGCTTATCTAGTTCCTTAGCGAATTCTAGTGTATTTTGAAAAGTCATTATTGGTTTGTGTTTGTTTTGTAAAAGTATTAAAAATAAAAAAACCTGCAAGGATAAATACTTTGCAGGTTTTGTGGTGTAACCTATATTTTTACAAGATTAACATGGCATCGCCATAAGAATAAAATCTGTATTTTTCTTTGATTGCTTCTTCATAAGCTTTCTTCATCAAATCATGTCCGCAGAAAGCTGAAATCATCATTAACAAAGTAGATTTTGGAGTATGGAAGTTTGTAACCATGCAATCTGCTATACTAAAATCATAAGGTGGGAAAATAAATTTGTTGGTCCAACCATCGTAAGGATTTAGTGTTTTATTGGAAGAAACTGAACTCTCAATTGCTCTCATAGTTGTTGTTCCTATACAGCATATTTTTTTCTTATTTGCCTTAGCATTATTGACAATATCACATGCTTGTTGTGTAATTTTCAACTCTTCTGAGTCCATTTTGTGTTTTGACAAATCCTCAACTTCTACTGGATTGAAAGTACCAAGACCAACATGAAGCGTAATTTCAGCAAAGTCGATTCCTTTTATTTCTAATCGTTTTAATAAGTGTTTAGAGAAGTGTAAACCGGCAGTTGGAGCGGCAACAGCTCCTTCTTCTTTTGCATAAATTGTTTGATAACGCTCAGCATCTTCATCAGTTACATCGCGATTGATGTATTTTGGAATTGGAGTTTCGCCAAGTTCAAGCAATTTAAGACGGAAATCTTCATAAGAACCATCATAAAGGAAACGAAGCGTTCTACCTCTTGAAGTTGTGTTATCAATTACTTCTGCAACTAATGAATCGTCATCGCCAAAATATAATTTGTTTCCAATACGGATTTTACGAGCTGGATCAACTAACACGTCCCAAAGGCGTTGCTCAGCATTTAATTCTCTTAACAAGAATACTTCTATTCGTGCTCCTGTTTTTTCTTTGTTTCCATACATTCTAGCAGGGAAAACCTTGGTGTTGTTCAAAATCATCACATCACCATCATCAAAATAATTAATAATATCTTTGAATAATTTGTGTTCGATAGTTTTTGTTTTACGATTTACAACCATTAAACGAGATTCATCTCTGTTTTCTGCTGGAAACTCTGCCAATAATTCTTGTGGCAGATTAAAATTAAAGTGCGATAATTTCATATGTTATGATTAGTGAATAGTAAATAAGTGAATGATTTCACCATTTCTAATTTTCTGGATGCAAATATACTATTGTGAAATAGGCGTTGTCAAGTAAAAAGCGGTTTATTTTATAAAACCCACTGTTTACTGAGCAACGCCCAAATCAAAATTAAAAAACTACTATCTCAATTTACTCATTAATTGAACTTTGTTGTGCATTTCTTTGGAAGCAACAAGAATTAAATCTCCTTTTTTGCCTTTATCATAGTAATGCAATTTGTCGCCTTCTTCCATTTTTATGGTTGTGGTGGCATTTTTGGTTAATGAATAACTTCCGCCACTTCCAGCATTGATAACTTTTACTTCTTCGCCAGTATCGTTTTTGATTTTAATGTCTAACTTTTCGGAAATAATATTGATTGAATTTACTTTGTAAATAAATTTTTTAGGCAAAGCATTAAAAGACATTAATCCAAGTGATAGAACTGCTAAGATGATTGTTTTTTTCATAATTAATTTTATTGGATTATAATTTTATTAGTCGAAATCTTGTTGTTGCTATCTTGAGTTTTTACCAAATAAATTCCCGAAGCCAAGTGAGAAACATTGATTTGCTTTTCAGTTGATGATAGCACTTTTTGACCTTGAATAGTATAGATTTCAACGGATTGAATTTCTAAAGTTGTTTCGATATTTAAAATGTCTTTAACTGGATTTGGATAAAGTGAAACTTCTAGATTGTTTTGGTTGAAATCTTGAGAAGAAAGTGAATTGTTTGTAAATAGATTGGTGATTTCTGTTTCAGAAAGAGCATAATTATAAATTTTTAAGTCATCTAAAGAACCATTGAAAGTATTTGTTGAACCCCATATACTTGCTAAATAAAAATAATCTGCATCAAAGGCTGTAAACAAGTTAAATGGAGAAGTACCTTTTAGTACTCCATCTTTGTACATTCTTACATTGACTCCGTCATAAGTGTAAACTAAGTGCATCCAAGTATTTGCCGGATTTGTTTCAGTTACTTGAAAACCATTACTAAAACTTTGAAAATCTAAAGAATTGCTATTGATTACATTTATAAAAGCCAAATCTGTTAATATTCCGCCATAACTAAAAACATAATTTGGACTGGTCGTTGAATTTACTTTCGCCCAAATTGAAATAGTTCTTGTCGAGCCATCAATTGGCAATCCTGGAATTTGACCATTCACCGATGTGTTATTTACTACCAATGCACTATTTGGATTATTATTTCTATCGTTCCCAAAAGAAGTACCTGCACTCGATGCAAAAGCATTATTTCCAGAAAGATTTGTATAAACATTATCAAAACTATACTCTGCAACTGTCTGCTTAGAACCTGTCACAAAACTGTCAATTGCACTGGAAGTTGTTCCGTTAGCATTAGTTATTTCAATTTTGTAATAGTAAGTAGTGTTTTCTAGTAAACCATTAATGATTGTACCGTAGTAATAATTAGGAGAAATTCCCACAGCGTTTACCTGGTTATCTAAGTTTGCAGATGATAGTCCATATTTTACTACAGCACTTGAAATCGAAGAACCATTACTGTTTACTTCAGAATATAAGGTAGCATTGATAGCTCCAGGTTTTTTTGTAGTTGTATTAATAATTGGTAATGGCGGCGTTACGATTGAATTATAATTAAATAGATTAGAAACTTCTGCATCAGTAATTGCTCTTTCAAACATTCTTAAATCATCAACAGTAAGCGTAGAGGCATTTCCACCTAATCGAAAGGCAAAATTACTTCCGGTAACTAGATTATACGCTTGGGTTCCTATTAGCACTCCATTCATATACATTTTTACTTGAGTTCCGTTGTAAGTTACAACGATATGATGCCATGTATTCACGGCATAGTTTCCACCAAAATTAGTATCACTTATATACGATTGAAACACCGGATTTCCATTTCCTCCTAAATAGGTTCCAAAGTTACAATCCTGACAAGCTGTTCCATAAGTAAATACATTGGCATTTAAGTTGGTAGAGGTTTTATACCATAAAGAAAATGATCTAGAAGCATTGCTAGTTGGAAGCATTGGAATAACCGTTTGCGAACCCGATACATTTGCGTTGATTTGTAAAGCACTGTTGGCATTACCATTTCTGTCTGCTACATAGCTTGTATTGGCAATAGTAAATGGAAATACTCCATCGGTATTTGCTGTAGTGTTATTAAAAGTATATTCAAATTCAAAAGGTTTTTGAATAGCTTTGAAATTATCGATAAATACCGAAATATTACTTGTAGAGTTAATTTGCATTCTAAATCGCACATTAGAACCTGCTGGAGCCGAACTACCTAAAACAACTCCTCGAAGCGTTTTACAACCCGGATTTAAATCGGAAGTTGTAGCAATTTGTTGCCATAAGTTTGCGTTGTTTACATCATAATATAGGTAAACATTTCCGGAAACCGCACCAACTCCACGGTTATAATCAAAAGATACAACAATTGAATTACCGTCAGAAACATAGTTAGAGGTTACAATCATTGCATTACTATTAGAAGGATATAATCCAGCAATCATGCTATAATTTTGGTCGCAAGAGTAAGAATAAATTCCTCTTGTAAATCCGGCACTTTGTCCTGTAGTTGTCCAACCTGCTGGGAAAGAGGTTTCAAAACTTTCCGAAACATTTATCTGGGCAAATGTTCCAAAAGTTACCAATAGCAATAAGCATAGTAATTTTGTTTTCATAAATTGTAGATTTAAAGTTTCAGCAAACTTACTTTCAAGTCTTTTCCTTTTTATTACTCAGTTTACGAAAGCTATTTTTCAGTTTACGAATATGTTAAAAACCACGGTTTGTAAATTAGAAAAGCGGTTTGATAAACTGTAATCGGCTTGTTTTGTTTTATTTTTATAAGTTTGTTTCAAATGTCAAATCAGTTGAAGTACATTCTATTTGTATTCTTGTTTTTTATCCAAAATCTCTTTGGACAAAATCCCTATTATCATACTGTCAACAAAACAAACGGTTTGCCAAGTAACACGGTTTACGACATCTATCAGGATAAAAATGAAATGATTTGGCTGGCTACCAATGACGGAATTTGCAGCTATGACGGTTTTCAGTTTAAGTCTTATTACAATGACGAACAAACTTCCAAAGCTGGTTCGAATATTGTAGAAGATAGTTTTGGACGAATTTGGTATTGCAATTTTGACGGCAATATTTACTATGTCGAAAAAGGAAAACTCCATATTTTGGATGTCAAAAAACCGATTGGCTTTCATAAATTTAATATCATTGGCAATCAATTAATTTATTTAGAGAAAAATGAATTGGTATTTTTGGATTTAAAAACATTGAAAAAAACCAATGTTTTACCATTTGATACTAATGCTGTTTTAGGAATACAAAAAAGGAAAAACTCATTGTTTATCTTTTCGGATTATTTGTTTGAAGTTCATTCTGCCACGGATATAAAAAAACACCAAATTCCATCTGAAATTAAAGAAAAATTCAACGGCGGATTGTTTTCTGTTTCCAATGAAAATTTACTCATCGTTTCAAAATATTCTAATGATTATTGTCTTTTTAATGATGGAAAATTTGAATTAGAAAAGTTTGAAAGTCCATTTAATTTCATCCAAAATGTATCTGTCGATAATCAATACAATTGGTTTTCAACGACTAAAGGATTGTTGAAAATAAATCTAAACATTCCCAATTCCAAGCCCGAAAAGTATTTTGAACAATATAATATTTCCACTATTTACAAAGACAAAAATCAAGGTTATTGGATTACTACTTTAAATGAAGGAGTACTTTATATTCCTCATTTTAAGAACATTTTATATTCAACGATTGCTATACCAACAGTCATTGAACAAATAGAAAATGAAATTTATTATGGAACAGCAAACGATAAATTAGTTAAAACGAATGACTTAAAAAATCTCCAAAATCATCAGGTAATTTTCAATGGAAATTCTAATCATAGTGTGGTTAATTTAAATTATAATTCTTTTCATAATGAATTGATTTTTACTTCCAATACGTTTAAAAGAAAAAACGTAAAGAGTTCTGTTTTTAAAGAGAATGTAATTGCAATAAAGCAAGTTTTGGTTATTGACGACAGTTTTTATGCTTATGCTGCCAGCGGAAATTGTGGTTTAATCAAAGTTAAAGAAGAAAAAAGTCATTGGAATTCAGCACATGAAAAATTTGATAAGCTATCCAAATTGAATATGGATTTTTCGTCATTGATTTCTGGTGTGAGAGGAAAATCAGTAGCGTATGACAGTTTGAATAAAACACTATTTTTTGCCACCAATTTGGGTTTATTCCAATTTAAAAAGGAGCAATTAACGGAAATAAAACCCAACCATAAATCAATAAATCTTTCAAAAATATATTTTCACAATCAATTAATTTTCGGCTTAACGACTAATAATAATTTGGTCGAAATCAATGTGAATAATCATCAGATGAAAACGATTTATGACAGCAAAATCAAAGGAAATTTATTGCTCAAAATACGACAGATTGATGACTTGATTTATCTTATTACATCCAATAGCATTTTCTCTTATCATCTGACAACTAAAAAGATGCAAAAGATTTTTAATGTGAATTCTGATGTAGAAATCAATGATATTCTGGCAAAAGATGATCATTTGTATCTGGCAACTTCCAAAGGAATTATCAGTCTTGACAACACCACTTTTTCAACCGAAAAACAACCGAAATTTTTGCTTCAAAATGTGTTGGTCAACCAAAAAAATGTTTCTCTTGAAAAGCTAAATGAATTGGATTATGATGAGAATGACATTGAAATCCAATTTTCGGTTATTTCCTATTTGCAAAGTCCAAATACGCCGATTTATTATTCCATCAACAACGGTAATTGGCAGGAAATTAAAAATAATAACCGAAGTTTACTACTGAATTCATTGGCTTCAGGAAATTATACGATTGCATTTAAAACTTCTTTAAATAATGTATCACCGACGGAAGTTTCTTTTAAAATCAATCAGCCGGTTTGGGCAAAATGGTGGTTTATTTTGCTGTTGATTTTGGCAGGATTGTATGGAATAAGTTTGTTTTACCGAAACCGAATTCGAAAAATCCAGCTTAGAAATCAAATTGTTTTGGAAAAAGTAGCCTTGGAAAACAGCTTAAATCAATCGAAAATAAAAGCCATAAAATCACAAATGAACCCGCATTTTTTCTACAATGCGTTAAACACCTTGCAATCTTATATTTTGTCGAATGATAAAAAGCAAGCATTAAATTATTTGTCGAAGTTTTCTAATCTTACCCGAACTATTTTGGAATTGACCGAAAAAGACACCATTTCAATTGCCGAAGAAATAAAAACTTTATCGCTTTATCTTGAAATTGAAAAAGCACGTTTTGATGATGATTTTGACTATCAGATTATCGTTGCTCCCGAAATTGATAGCGAGCAAACCAAAATTCCGTCAATGTTGTTGCAACCTTATGTAGAAAACGCTATCAAGCACGGATTGTTGCACAAAGAAGGTTTGAAAAAGATATTTATTCAGTTTTTGGAAACTGAAGATTACATCAGTATCATTATTGACGATAATGGTATTGGACGGAAAAAAAGCGGCGAACTGAACTCGATTAAAAACAAAAATCATCAATCGTTTGCCACAAAAGCTATTCAAAACCGAATTGATTTATTGAACCAAAACCAAATCAACAAAATTTATATTGAATTTACAGATAAAGTTAATCCAAGTCAAATGGCGATTGGAACAACAGTTCGAATAGAAATCCCTAAAAACGAAAACCCATGACAGCTATTATAATTGATGACGAAAAACGAGCGAGAGTTTCATTGACTTTACTTGTCAAAGAATTTTATCCTTCGCTGGAAATTGTTGCCGAATGCGAAAATTTGCCACAAGGTGTAAAAGCCATCCGAAAATTGAAGCCTAATTTGGTTTTTCTCGATATTGAAATGCCTGGTCACAGCGGTTTGGAATTGCTCGATTTTTTTGATGAAAACGAAATCAATTTTGAAATTATTTTTACAACGGCTTACAATGAATATGCTGTAAAAGCATTTAAGTTTTCGGCGATTGATTATTTGCTGAAACCCATAAATCCAGACGAATTGGTCAATGCATTAAAACGAATGGAAAAGCAAAAACTGAAGATTGAAAACTACAAAGTGTTGCAGGAAAACATCAAACAGGAAACGTTGAATAAAATTGCGGTTCCGTCAGGAAACAGTATTCTTTTCATTGAAACTTCAGATATTATTTTTATCAAAGGCGAAGGTGCATATGCCGAAATTTTTTGCCAAAACGACATTAAGCATTTGGTTAGCCGAAACCTTAAAAACTTTGAAGACATTTTGTGTTTCGACAATCGATTTATCCGCGTTCACAAATCATATATCGTGAATATGAGTTTTTGTAATTCGTTTCACAAATCAGACGGTGGAAGTTTAATCCTGAAAAACGGACAAAACATTCCGGTTTCGACAGAAAAAGTAACGTCGATTATGGATTATTTTTCGATGATTAAAAGGTAAAACCAACCGATTTTAAATCGTCCCAAAACGTTGGATAGGATTTTGAAACGACTTCAGCTTCTTCAATGATAATTGGAACTTTTAAAGCCAATGGAGCAAAAGCCATTGCCATTCTATGATCTTGATAGGTTTTGATGCTGATGTTTTTGTTGATTTTTTCTGATGGTTCCAAAGTCAAGCTGTCATTGGTTACAGAAACGTTAGCTCCAAGTTTTGTTAGTTCGTTTTTCAAAGCTTCTAATCGGTCTGTTTCTTTGATTTTCAAAGTATGTAAACCTGTTAAATGGCAACCAATTCCCAATCCGAAACACGTTACGGCAATGGTTTGGGCAATGTCTGGACAGTTGTTTAGCTCAAAGTTTAAAGTTTCAAGTTTCAAGTTTGAAGTTTTTGAAATTGTTATTGAATTATCATTGTTGAAAATCGTTTCTACTCCAAAATTATTATAGATTTTTACCAAAGCCGAGTCGCCTTGCAAGCTGTTTTGTTTATAACTTGAAAGTGTGATTTGAGTGCCGATGTCAGCCAAAGCAACGATAGAATACCAATAAGAAGCGGATGACCAATCTGATTCTATTGTAAGGAGTTTGGAGTTTATAGTAAGGAGTGGTTTAACGGTGATTTTATTTTCAATAAAAGAAGTTTTTAAACCAATTTCTTTTAACAAAGCTAATGTCATATTGATGTATGGAATAGAAGTAATTTCGCCTTGAAGTGTTAATTCTAATCCATTTTCTAGTTTTGGTGCAATTAATAAAAGTGCGGAAATGTATTGACTGCTAACGTTTGCTGGAAGTGAAACTTTGTTATTTGTCAATTTTTTTCCTTTGATTTTTATGGGTGGAAAACCTTCATTTTCTTCATAATAAATTTCAGCTCCGAGTTGTTGTAAAGCTTCGACTAAAATTTTAATTGGTCGTTCTTTCATTCGGGAAGAACCTGTTAGTATCACTTCTTTTCCATCCTGAATTGCAAAAAAAGCAGTTAGAAATCGCATAGCTGTTCCAGCATGGTGAACGTTGAAAAGTTGTGAGTTGGAAGTTGTGAGTTGTGAGTTATGAATAATACTTTCCATCACTTCTGAATCATCAGAATTGGAAATATTATCTAAAGAAATGTTTGGATACAACGCTTGTAACAACAACAATCGGTTGGTCTCAGATTTTGAACCAGTGATTTTTAATTGTGAATTGTGAATTGTAAATTTTGGATTATGCTTTAAGTGTAAATTCATTTCATTGTAAAACTACAATAGTTTTATTTTTTTCCTATTTTTTGTTTAGTAGTAATAATAATTGATGCTAAAATTTTATTAATTTCAACAATGTCTAATTTCAATGATTGGAATTGAGTTTCATCTAAATATTCTGATTGATATAATAATTCTAACCAATAATCAGAATCATTAGCTTCTTTTTGAGCTATTGCTAATTTATGTATAAAGTCTAATTTGCTTTCAGCTTGTTCGGATTCTCTAACTAAAGTACCTACTGAAGTTCCACTACGGAGTAATTGTTTGCTAATGACATATTCTCTTTTTTCTTGATTTAAAAATTGATATAACTTAACAACTCTTAATGCAAAAGAAAATGATTTAACCTTAATAATATTTTCTGCCATAATTCACAATTCACAATTTACCATTCACAATTCACCATTATTTAAGTTTCTCGTTATTATGATGTCTATCGTGATCGCGTTTGGTTTTTAAATCCATTTTTTTGTCGAAAGCAGCTTGTAAATCTACACCGGTTTGGTTAGCAAGGCATAAAACTACAAAAACCACATCGGCAAGTTCTTCACCTAGGTCTTTGTTTTTATCGCTTTCTTTTTCAGATTGTTCTCCATAACGTCGCGCAATAATTCTTGCTACTTCACCAACTTCCTCTGTGAGTTGTGCCATATTTGTCAGTTCATTGAAATAGCGAACTCCATGGTCTTTTATCCAATTATCAACTTCTAGTTGGGCGTTTTTTATATTCATTTATTCTCTATTTTTTTATTATCTTTGTATTACTCATCTACGGAAGAGTGACTAGAAAAAGGAATTTACTACTAGTGAATTCCTTTTTTATTTTACTCTTTCAAGAAACCATATTCATACACTTTGGGTTTTATTTTATCGGCTAAAATTGCCAGTTTATTTCTTAACTCAGCTATTAGTTGTGTATAAGTTGCATCATCACTTTTTGAATTCATTCTGCCTTTGTCGTTTCTTCCCTGAAAATATTCTCTGATGTCATATAAAGAAGCGTTAACATTATAGTCATTGCGAGGTAACGAAGCAATCTCATGATAATATTTCCATAGCTCTCGACCAGCATCAAAAACAGCTATGGCTTCTTGTGAGAAAACTAATGGTTTGTTTTGTGTGTCCTCGACTGCGCTCGGACTGACAACTGCGTTAGAAAATAAATCGGTAGTTGGAGCTTCGTGCTTTATTTTGCCTTTTATAAAATTGGTCATGAAATTACTTTCAAACTTGGCTTGGGCATTGACTTCATACTCGGTAAACGGAATCCAATGGTTGGTGCCGTATTGACTTTGAATATTGTTATTAAATAATGTAAAAGCCAAACAATCGTTTTGAAATTCAAAATCATTTTGCCAACCTTCATTTGGAAATAAATATTGATCTCTGTCGTTAAGCCATGTTGCTTTTGTTGAAATTCGTACAGAATGGTAAATAGACATCTGCAAGACATTAAATAAAGTAATGTTATATATAAAATGTTTTTTTATATCATTTTCCGTTGGATTGGTGGTTATGAAAACACCTAAATTATTTTGAACATCTGGACCATTTACTCTAAGAAAACCAAGATTATCACCTGATTTATCATAATAACTTCTAAGCCAATCTATTAAAAATGTTCCTTTAATATGGGTATGAATTAACTTTTCTCCAATATAACCATTAAGATTGTAAACATCTATATTAAAAGATTCAATGTTTTTTTTCTCATTTAAATTCCAAATATAAAATCCTATGGGAAATTGACCTTTAACATTGTCGAATGTGTTAGCTGGAACAAGAAACCCAGATTTATAAGATGCTTTAAAGTAGTATCTGAATTTTGCAAAATTTTGAGATTGAACAAATTTTAATGTTGAAAAATGTGCTACAATTGAGTTTTTAATTTCACTATTTATTCGAATTAAGAATTGTGTAAAAAGTTCTCTTGTTGCAGTTCCATAATTATCACTATGGATTTTATAAATCATAGTTTCAGAAGCAACATTAGCTTTATTTTTTCCAGTTCCCATCCTTTGTTTACTATCACCACTTTCAGCATAAGGCGGATTAATATACACCACTAACTTTTTACGCTTCTGCTCATCCTTAATAATGTCTTGCAGGCTTTGTGGTAGCTTGGAAAAATCATCATTTAAAAAATCAAACTGAAACACATTGTTTTTAAGCAAGTTGGCACCGTGGTCAATACGCTCGTGCATTACATTTACGTCGGCTTGGTCTAGTGTGCTGGCGTAAATGTTGTATTTATTGGTTAATCCGGCTAAAAGGTTTCCGGTTCCTGCGGCGCAATCCCAAATATAATACTCGTCTTGCCAGTTTTCGCCTAAATAATCGGTTAAATATTTTTGTGATAATTCTACCCAAATTCGTGGTGTAAAAAAAGCACCTTTGCGCTCTCTGATGTCTTGTGGCACTAATAAATCACGGCGTTCTATTATGTAATCTTGAAATTCTTTTAGTGGTGGTCGTTTGTAGCGCTTCCAAAAATGCAAATAAGTATCTTTATTTTTTAGCGTAATGGTAGCATCAAACATTTGCTTTAGGTTTTCCTTAGCAATTTTATAGCCTTGGTTTTGGTACACTACAAACAAATTATCTCTTAATGTGGTATCGTCTTCAATTTGTTGCGTGTCTTTATCATCAACAAACAAATCTGCTAGATAAAAATCGCTGTCTAAAATATTGGCTATTTTTAAGTCTTCCCAATTAACGTCGATGATGGGTTTTATTATTTCTAACCAACGTAAATATATGGGGATAAAATTGTTTTTATCAATCTTTAATTTACTGGTTGTGGTGGCTTTGGCAACATTATTTTTTATAAACGCTTGGAGTTCTTTTTCGTCTTTTTCATAATCATAAACATAGGTGTTTTGCTTTAGTGTAGCTTCAATACGTTGTTTAATGAGTTGAAATTCTTTGGTTTCGTGATTACTAGGTGTAACGTTCCAATTGAAATCGTTTAGATAAAAAATATCTTGAATGTTAATGTAAGGTACGAACGCAATTTTTTTAAAGTCGAAAGCACCCAAAAAAGCAGGTGGCATGGTTTTATCAAACGTTCGTGCTTTGCCAATGGTTAAAATGAGTTGCACAAACATTGTTGCTACATCAAAATTGCCAGTTTTAGCTTCTGCCCAAAGCAAAGGTGTGCGCCCAAATAAATTATCTTGTTGCGGAAAAACCGTAAAATCGATATTTCCAAGAATTTCGGTAGTATCAAATTGTTTGAACCAATCGGCTCCAACTTTGTTTTTTAATTCTTCTTCGCGAATGTTTTGATATCTCATGCCATTTTTGATGTACTGAACAAATATAAAAAATGAGAAACAAAAAACACTTCGCGTGGAAGTGTTTTTATAAAAGTTTTCGGTATTTGCTTTTAATATTTGGAGATTTTTTTAAACAATCCAAAACATCTGAATATTCTTGAATTGTGAGTTTTCCAATTAAACTATAATCTTTTGGTTTATAAATGTAATTTATTGTTTCTATAGATTTATCAGTTATCCAATAAGCATAAACAAAGGTGTCGAATGGAAAACTAAAACCACATTCTGTAATAGGAACTTGATTTTCGAAAAAATAACATCCAAAATCTTTTTCAGGAATATTTATACAGCCATGATTTCTGTCATTAGGAACAGCAACATTAACTTTAGAACTTGGTAATGAAATTAACATTACGCCATTAGCATCATGTTTTAAAACTAAAAAGTATTTTGGTTTTGCAGGATCACCATTTTCAAAATAATACTCTTCAAAGTATAATAAATTCCTTTCTTCAAACATATTATTGTTTTAATGAAGAAACAAAACTTAAAAATTCTTTGTGTTCATTATAGAAATCTAACTTTGAAGGCTCGTTTTTAATCAATTCTGTAAAATCAATTTTTATGTTAGTTGTAGGAAGTTCTTCGCTTAAAAGCAATTCCAAAACACCATTTTCTTTTGCTGTATTGTACCAAAGTGAATTTTCACGATGTGTATATTCTACTAAATCGTTACAATTTGCACCTGAAAACTCTTTGATTATTTCATCCATCAAAGCAATGTCAGAATCAGAAAATTCATCATCATTGAAATTGGTTACTTTATCAAAAACATAACCATTTCTTGTATTTCTTTTTTTGATATACTCTTTAAGAATTGTTGGTTCTTCGGTAAACTCTACGTACAGATTTTGACAAACAGGCCCAAATTTCCACACCTCAAAGTCAAGGTTAAAAAAAGGCATACTACGTTTTTCAATGGATTTCTCTTCAATAATGTATACCAATTTTAATAAACTAGTTTTAGGAAGGGAACCCATTTGTTCAATTAAATAAACTAGCGCATTGCCTAATTTATCTATTTGCTCGTGGTAATATTTATTATTGATTGTCATGTCGAATAAAATAGTTAAAATGTTGATTTACAAAAACATAAACTAATTTAGGAGTGCAAAGATAATACCATTTGCACTAATATTTATTAAAAGTACGTAATATTTATTAAATATTTGCAAATTTCTCAGAATACTTGCAAGTATTACTTAAAGAAGACCATTTATTCTTTATTTTTTGTGTCTATAATTATAGTAACTGGACCATCATTGATTAAGGAAACTTTCATATCTGCTCCAAATTGGCCTGTTTGTACTTTTTTACCAAGTTCAAGCTCCATCTTTAAAACGAAATTTTCATACAACGGAATTGCAATTTCGGGTTTGGCGGCTTTGATATATGATGGACGGTTTCCTTTTTTAGTCAAGGCATGGAGCGTAAATTGGCTTACGATAATCATTTCTCCATCAATATCTTTTAGCGATAAATTCATTACGTCATTTTCATCGCCAAAAATTCTAAGGTTAGCAATTTTAGAAGTTAACCAATCGATATCTTCATGGTTATCAGCATCTTCAATACCAACCAAAACTAGCAATCCTTTATTAATATCACCAACAATATTACCATTAATTGTGACCGATGCATCTAAAACTCTTTGAATAACTGCTTTCATAACTAACTTTTCCTAGTTTCATCACTTGCTTTTCTGTCATCAGCATAAATGTCACTTCTGTAGATATCTTCGTCGCCTTCCATAATTTTCAGATAACTATTATATCGTGACCAAGCAATTTCGTCTTTCTCTAAAGCATTTTTTACAGCACAATTTGGTTCTTCTTTGTGAAGACAATTGTTGAATTTGCAGTCTTGTTTTAAGGCAAAAAATTCTGGAAAATAATCACCTACCTCGTCTTTTTCCATATCAACCACACCAAAACCTCTGATGCCTGGTGTATCAATAATTTTTGCTCCAAAATCTAAATCGAACATTTCTGCAAAAGTTGTTGTATGTTGTCCTTGTTGGTGTTGCTCCGAAATGGTTGCTGTTTTTAAATCTAATTTTGGTTCAACAGCATTTACTAAAGTTGATTTCCCTACACCTGAATGTCCCATAAACATAGAAACTTTGCCTTTCATAAGTGACTTCAACTCATCTAATCCTTTTTTTTCTGTTGCAGAAACACGCAAACATTTGTAACCAATTTGTGAATAGATGTATTGCAGATAAAGTTGCTCATCGAGCATTGTTTCATCATAAGTATCAATTTTGTTGAACAACAAAACAGCTTCAATTCCATAGGCTTCGGCGGTAACTAGAAATCTATCAATAAAACTTGTTGTTGTGACTGGATTGTTAATGGTTACTAGCAGGAATGCTAAATCAATATTGGAAGCAATTACATGTGTTTGTTTAGATAGATTAACCGATTTTCTGACGATATAATTTTTTCTGTCGCGAATGTTATGAATTTGACCTATAGTTTCATCTGTAGAATTGTCTAATTCAAAATCTACAATATCACCAACAGCTATTGGGTTTGTGCTTTTTATCCCTTTAATTCTGAATTTTCCTTTTATTCGACATTCATAAACCTGATTATCTTCAGTTTTTACTGTATAATAACTTCCTGTAGATTTATAAACTGTTCCTGTCATAATGCAAAGATAAAATTTTAGCCTTTAGTTTTGATGCAAAAAAAAAGTTGCCTTTTCAGGCAACTTTTAAAATTAATCTTCTAAAATCATTCTTCCTAATTTGTCTTTGCTTTTTCTAGAAGCATAAATCAAATATTCATTATCATTTTTCCTTTGATAAACACCAGGTCGAATAACTAATTCATTTTTAATAACCTCTTCAGGATCTTTTCTGGTTATATTTCCTTTATCATCGAAAATGAAAAGTGTTGGGACAGCATTATTATAATTACCCATAGATTTTATTTTTTCGATATCGGTAATTCCTTTATTTTTTACGTTATCGTTAAACAAAATATTAAGTTGTCCATTTCTGTAAATAGGAATAGCACTTAAATATTCTGGTCCTTTACCCATCATTCCTATAGGAATAGCCAAACCGACAGCCACATTAAAGCTTCCGCTTGTACTGCCAGCAAAGAAATTGAAAGTAGCTACTGTAACCGTTGCAGATTGTTCTTTTGCTACTACATTACTCCATTCAAGAGAACCATCGGGTTTAAGTGAATTTACTATCATTTCATTCATCGTGTATGTTATCGGCTGAAGCCCAAAAGGACCAATTCCTTGTTTTTGACCAATGTAAACTGTTTGGAATTCAGAAATAACAATTAAACCACCATCATTTTTTTCAATTATAGTATGGATATTATACAAAGGTTTAACATCTTTCCCTTTATTAGCTCTTCTCTCACCAAGTAGTTTAACTTTTGTTGGATGGTCAAATTCATTGAATTTAACGTTTTCAGCAGTATTATTTGCTAAATTTACAGTGATATTGTAAATCCCTTTTAGCTCTTTATTTGCCTTCCCATTTTCTCTAACACTTGAGAAAAAACCAGATAATTTAACATCATTTTTACTAGTTGCCAGCATTTTACAATTGATAATTTCTTTATCTACGATGTCAATTTTTACAACTTCTTTCTTATAAGCATTATCTTTTTTGAAAATGTGAAGTTCTACTTTTTCTACTTTCTCTTTTTTCTTTTTATCTCTATAACCTTCATTTACTACCAAAAACACATCATCTTTAGTATTTACATCAAAATCAGAAATAGTGAATTGATAATCTTTTTTGTTGTCATCATAAGACACTTTATCTTCTGTTGAGAAAGCTGTTCTGAGATTTTCATCAAAAAATTTAATCTCATATTTCATTGCGTCTTCCTTTTCAAATAATGCAGTATGCATGATTAATAGCATTTGGTCATCAGGTGATTTTCTAAAATAAAATCCACCTCTATCTGAACTTTTTGCAACTATGGATTCAAACAATGTGGTCATGTTTTGAGAAAGAACGCCATTTTCAGTAACTGAAATTCCTACTAAAGTGAATTTTTTCTCTTTTCTGTGGTACACACTACCAATGACGTAAAGCTTGTCGTTCATTAAGACAACCTCTTCAAACTCTAAATCTTTATCTTTAATTTCTGGTAAAACAATTTTGTTTAACGATAATTGTTTCATTGCTTTTGAATCAAATACTTTCAAAAAAAAGTCTGATCCCTTGGTCACTAATGTGTAAATTTTGTTGTTGGCTTCACCAATAATTTTAACAATTTTTCCTTTGTCATCGGTGATTTCTTCGCCATAGGTAATGTTGACTTTGTCAATTTTGTTTTGTGCTTGTGTGGTAATTACAGTAAACAAAAAAAAGACAAAACCAAAAATAAGTTTTCTCATTTTGGTTAGTTTAAATTATACGATTGTTTTTATTGTTGCGGCAATGATACAAAAAAACCTACTCATAAGTAGGTTTATTTTGAATTAAAAATTTTCTCTTGATGTGCTATACTCTCTTGATGTATTGCTTTAAAAAACTGAATAATAAATTCTTCATTTAATCCTCTCTGGCTTCCTTCGGAAATCATTTTTTCGAGAATTTCGTTCCAACGTTTGTTTTGTAAAACCGCTACGTTTTTTTCTTTTTTTAAAGCACCAATATCTTCAGCGACTTTCATTCTTTTACCAATGACATCTAATAATTTGCCATCGAACTCGTCTATTTTACTTCTTAATTTTGCCAATCGAGTTTGATAATCATCGGCGTCATCAGTTTCTTTTCTGATGGTTAAATCAAAGATGATTTGTTTTAATCTTTCAGGTGTAACTTGTTGTGCAGCATCGCTCCAGGCATTATCCGGATCGATATGGGTTTCAATTATCATTCCGTCATAATTCAAATCCAATGCTTCTTGCGTAACTTGAAAAATCATGTCGCGATTTCCAGTGATATGAGATGGATCAATGATTAGAGGTATATCTGGAAATTTATTTTGAAAATCAATTGCAATTTGCCATTCAGGATTGTTTCGATATTTCGTTTTTTCATAAGTAGAAAATCCTCTGTGAATAACACCAAGGTTTTTGATATTGGCATTATGTAGTCGTTCTACACCTCCTATCCACAAAGCCAAATCTGGATTTACTGGATTTTTTACCAGAACAATTTTATCAGTGTTTTGCAAAGCATCGGCAATTTCTTGAACAGCAAAAGGATTTACAGTAGTTCTTGCTCCAATCCACAAAACATCAATGTCGTGTTCCAAAGCCAATTTAACATGAGCAGCTGTGGCAACTTCAATAGCCATTTTCAAACCTGTTTCAGCTTTGGCTTTTTGCAACCATTTTAAACCAATTTCTCCAACGCCTTCAAATCCGCCTGGTCGCGTTCTAGGTTTCCAAATTCCGGCTCTATAAACAGAAACTTTAGAGTCTTTTAATTCACGTGCAATTTTCAATACTTGCTCTTCCGTTTCAGCACTACATGGTCCAGCGATTACTAGCGGATGTGGTAAATTAAAATTATTCAACCACGTTCTCATTTCTTTATTGTTTTCCATATTTTTTCTAGCTTTAGGCAACATGCTTTATGCTTTAAGCAAAGCCAATATTTTAAAACTAGCTTAGTGCTTATAGCCTATTGCATAATGCTATTTTAGTATTTCTTTAATTCTATTGGTATTCTGCATTTCATTATAAACTTCTTCGTAGTTATCATTTTCTAATAGTTCCTTGAAGTTGGTTAAATTCTGAATATACTCTTCGAGTGATTTTATAACTTGTTTTTTATTTTGTTTAAAAATTGGCGTCCACATAGCTGGCGAACTTTTGGCAAGGCGAACTGTACTTTCAAAACCAGAACCTGCCATATCAAATATATCTTGTTCGTCTTTTTCTTTTTCAATCACTGTTTTTCCGAGCATAAACGAACTTATATGTGATAAATGCGAAACATAAGCAATGTGTTTATCATGCGATTTAGGATCCATATATCGAATACGCATTCCGAGTTTTTTGAACAAATCCATAGCTTTTTCCTGCAACTTAAAAGTAGTTTTTTCTACCTCGCAAATAATATTTGTTTTTCCTTCATACAAACCCTTTAAAGCTGCCTTGGGTCCAGAAAATTCAGTTCCTGCAATGGGATGACAAGCCATGAAATTTCTTCTTTTTGGATGATTTTCAATCGCCTCGCAAATTGGATTTTTAGTTGAACCCACATCAAAAACCAAGGTTTGTTCTCCAATTTTATTCAAAATCTCAGGCAAAATTACTAAAGCCACATCAACTGGCACAGCAACGATTACTAAATCTGCGTTAATCAAATCATTTTCGGTTGCTTTTTGGTCGATAATTTCAAGATTTAAAGCTTCATCCAGATGCTTTTCGTTGGCGTCAATTCCGAAAATTGTAGCATCATCGTAAATTGATTTGATGTCTAATGCCATTGAACCACCAATTAATCCTGTTCCTATTATAAATACTTTCATTTTTATGGTTGTAGGTTGTAGGTTTTGGGTTGTAGGTTAAAAAAACTCACAACTTAGAACTTACAACAGTTAACTAAATCTATTTATTGCTTCAACTATATTTTCTTCTTTTACACATAATGAAAAACGAATATAACCTTCGCCGTTGCTACCAAAAATGGTTCCTGGTGTTAGGAAAATGTTTTTTTCATATAATAAATTATCGATGAATTCTTCCGATTGAATTCCGGCTGGTAATTTTGCCCAAACGAACATTCCAACTGCGTTTCTATCGAAAGTACAGTTCAATTTTTCGGCCAATTCAAAAATCAAATTTCTTCTTTTGGTGTAAATTTCATTCTGACTTTCAAACCAATCTTTACCTAGTTTTAATGCAGCAATTGCTCCTTTTTGAATTCCGTAAAACATTCCTGAATCCATGTTGCTTTTCACTTTGAGAACCGCATCTATTAGTTCTGAATTTCCTGAAACCATTCCTACGCGCCAACCTGCCATATTGAAGGTTTTACTTAATGAATTTAGTTCTAAAGCAATTTCTTTTGAACCATCTATTTGAAAAATGGACAACGGATTCTTATTCAACACAAAACTATATGGATTGTCATTTACAATCAGAATTTGATGTTTTTTGCCAAAATCAATTATTTTTTGATACAATTCTAAAGTTGCATTTGCACCTGTTGGCATGTGTGGATACGAAATCCACATCAATTTTACTTTTGATAAATCTTGTTGCTCTATTTTTTCAAAATCAGGTTGCCAATGGTTTTCTTCTTTCAAATCATAATAAACAGCTTTCGCCTGAACCAATTCGGTTACCGAAGCATAAGTTGGATAACCAGGATTTGGAATTAAAACTTCATCGCCATCATTTAAAAATGCCAACGAAATATGCATAATTCCTTCTTTACTTCCCATCAAGTGCAGAATTTCTGTATTTGAATTTAATTCTATGTTGAAATTGTTTTTATAGAAATCAGCAAAACCTTGTCGCAATTCTGGTAAACCTTGATAGCTTTGATATTCGTGTGCTTTTTCATCAAACATCGACTTTTGAATGGCTTCAATAACCGAAAAATGTGGCGCTAAATCTGGACTTCCAATTCCCATATTGATGATAGGTTTTCCTTCAAGCATAAGTTGTCTTACTGCTTTCAATTTTCTTGAGAAGTAGTATTCTTGAACTGTTTCTAGTCTTTTTGCTGTCTGTATCATTTTGATTTGGTTATATGTTAATTTGGTTATCTAAAAAGTCGAATAACCAAATTGACGAATCAACGAATTAACTTATTTTTATATTCCCCAAGAACTTTAAAATGATTGGTCATAATTTCTAAAATTTTCACGGCTTTTTCATAGTGTTTGTATTTTTCAAAAACCACATCAACAAAGAAAGAATATTGAAATGGCGTTTCTATTATTGGCATCGATTGAATTTTGGTGAGGTTCAATTTGCAATTGGTCATAACATTCAAAACTGTAGCTAGACTTCCTGGCGTATCGTCTAATTCAAATTTTAAAGAAGCTTTATTGATTTCCTCTTTACTTCCCGAAATTTTGGGATGAATTTTTTCTTTACTAATGATAAAAAAACGTGTCATGTTGTTGTTTACCGTTTGAATTTCTGGTGCTATAATCGTCAAGTTATATAACCCAGCAGCAACTTTACTTCCAATAGCAGCAATGTTTTTTAATTGATTTTGATGAATTCTTTTGGCAGTTTCGGCGGTATCTTTATCTTCAACTAATTTGATGTTAGGATGTTTTTTTAGAAAATCCATACATTGCAATAATGCCATAGGATGAGAATGTACTTCTTGAATTTCCTCCAATTTTTGTCCGTTTAAAACCATTAAATTTTGAACAATATCTAAATAATATTCGCCAATAATGTGAAAATTATTCTTATCAATCAAAGCATAATTTGGGATAATAGAACCAGCTATAGAATTTTCAATAGCCATTACTGCCAATTGTGAATTATTTTTTAGCAAGCTGTCGACAATCGACTCAAAAGAAAGACATTCATCAATTTCTATAGTTGACTGAAAATATTCCAATGCAACCTGATGATGGAACGAACCTTTAATTCCTTGTATGGCTATTTTTTCTATCATTTTATTCAAAAAAAAATCCCGATTTGCATCGGGATTGTATTTATTATTGTTTCAAATTTATTTTTTCACATATATTAACGACAATCCCTTTCTCTTTCCAAAGAAATAAAAGAAATAATTATAATATGTGTTAAATAACTTCATTTTCTACATGATTTGAGACAAACATAAGAATAATATTTATCCAAAACCAAATTATTTTTAATTTTTTATAAAATTTAAAAATTCATTTACTTTTTGATCATTCAAAAATTCACCACCATAATAACTCGTCACTGTAGCCGAACTTTCATCTTTAATGCCACGCGAAGATACACATAAATGCTTTGCATCAACAATAACTGCCACATCTTCTGTTTCTAAAATCTTTTGTAATTCTAAACCTATCTGCATGGTCAATCGCTCTTGTACTTGTGGTCTTTGAGCAAAATATTGAACAATTCTGTTGATTTTAGACAAGCCAATTACTTTTCCATTCGAAATATATGCGACATGGATTTTGCCAAAAATTGGAACAAAATGATGCTCACAATTTGAATAAAAAGTTATGTTCTTTTCTACCAACATTTGTTTGTATTGATATTTGTTTTCGAAAAGAGCCACTTTAGGTTTGTTTTTAGGATTCAATCCGCAGAAAATTTCATCTATATACATTTTTGCTACACGTTGTGGTGTGCCTTTTAGCGAATCATCCGTCAAATCAAGTCCTAAAACTTCCATGATTTCTTTGAAATGATAGGCTATTTTTTCTTTTTTCTCTTCATCAGTCATTTGAAAAGCATTGGTTTTCATAGGTGTTTCAACCGATGTAAACAAATGATTATCTCCTATTTCATCAATTGAAAAAGAGATTAATTTTGAAATATCTACTTTAGGATTCTTTGTCATAGCTTTTTGTTTTAATAACTGATAGAAATCAGTCCATTATCTTGAATAAATATTTGTCCAGTGATTCCGTTAGAGGAATCACCTAATAAAAAAACAGCGGTTTTTGCTACATCTTCAGGTTGCAAAATGCGTTTCAAAGGATGCTTAGCAATCATATTTTCTTTGATTGATTCATTTCTTAAAATACCCGCTGCAAGAGGCGTATTTACAATTGAAGGAGCAATTGCGTTAACACGAACTTTAGGAGCTAATTCTGCTGATAAACTCTTTACCAATCCATCGACAGCGCCTTTTGCTGCACCAATACTTGCGTGAAACGGCATTCCTCTCTGTGCAGCTACAGAACTAAACATCACAATACTAGCTTGGTTTGACTGTTTTAATTGTGGTAAATAATGTTGAATTATTTTTACAGCTCCCATCACATTGATTTGCCAATCATTATGAAAATCATCTGGAGTTAAACGATTAAATGGTTTTAAATTAATTGTTCCTATTCCATAAACTAAACCATCTAATTGTTCTAAAACAGGCAACTCATCTGTCAATGCATTTAAGGCAAAATGATAACCATTGAAGGAAAAATCAGGAGCAGTTTTAGAAATTACATAACAAAAATCACCTTGAGCAGAAATTTGTTGAACCATCTCTTTCGTTATTCCTTTACTTCCTCCAATAATTAAAAATTTTTTCATAATAATTTTGCGTTTTTGTTTACTACATTTTTTCTTGATGACACTTTGTAATCATTTTACTTTTTCACAGTTTTTCCCATGTATTCGCCTACCTTATGAAAGGTATTTTTCAAAATCGTTGATTTTAATTTTAGCTTTGATATCAAACATTAAATTATACAAACCAAAGAAAGTTCTGTTCACATAAATAAAATGTTTCGAACCACGATTGCCGTTCATTTTTCGTAGCTGTTTATCGTTTGCAAATTTTTCACTGAGCTTAGCAATTTTTCCAAAAAATTCAGGATTTGCAAAGTCAAATTCTGTTTTATGAATAGGTTCAGTAAAAACCGTTAGCAATTCATGAAACATAGCTGTGAAAAACTCTTTCTCCTTTGGAGTATCTGTATTTTTTAATATTTCGAGCTCAAACAACTTATCTTTAAAATAATCCATATTAGCTAGCGCTGCCGGTGTGGAAACTTCAAAATAAGGTTTATAAAACGTGTCCGGAATTTGTTTCATACAACCAAAATCGATGGCGATTAAATTTGCTGCATCATCAACTAAGAAATTTCCTGGATGTGGATCAGCATGGAACTTTTTCAGTTTATGCATTTGAAACATGTAAAAATTCCATAGTGTTTGACCTACCTTGTTTCTTTTTTCTTGAGAAGTCTCAATTTTACAAAACTCAGACAGATGAACTCCTTTCATCCAATCCATTGTTATAATTTTATCCGAAGATAATTCTGGGTAATAGCTCGGGAACTTCAAGTTTTCGATTACTTCGCATTCTTTGCGTACAGTTTCACTTTGATTCAACTCAAGTTTATAATCAGTTTCTTCGGTTAATTTATCTTCCACTTCTTTAAAATATTCATCAGATGTTCCTTGAAGGTTGAACATACGAATGGCAATGGGTTTTACAAGAGCAATATCTGTACTGATGCTTTCTCTAACACCTGGATACTGAATTTTTACTGCCAATTCTTTTCCATGTTTTCTTGCTTTATGAACTTGACCAATACTCGCTGCATTAATAGAATCTGGCGCAAATTCATCAAACAATTCCTCTGGGTATTTTTTAAAATAATTTTTAAAAGTTTTTCGAACCAATGGAGCTGAAAGCGGCGGAACTGAAAATTGCGACAACGAGAATTTCTCTACATAGGATTGTGGCAGAAGATTTTTTTCCATACTCAGCATTTGAGCCACTTTTAGCGCACTTCCTTTCAATTCCTTCAAACCATCATAGATATCAGTAGCATTGTTCTCGTGTAGCTTGTCTTTTGTCAAACTTGGATTTACTACTTTCTCGCCGTAATATTTTAAATAATTTCCACCAACTTTTACACCTGTAGTCACCAATTTTGCTACACGTTCAACTTTATTGGTCGGTATAGAATCTATCTTTTTCATTAATTTGATTTATAGTTTCCAAATTTTTCTTTCCAAATGAATTTTCCAAAATCTAGAATACTTTCAATTGGTACATTATATACCATATCAAAGCTAGCTTTAACCGATTTCTCAATAAAAACATCTGTTTTTTCAAAATTAATTGAAGTATCTTCCATCCAATATTTCAAAATTGACATAAATTGCAACCATGCACCTTCATGAACTACACGATTTTGAATGTTATTGATTTTTTGATTGTCAATTTTGTATGGAGTTTCAAGCACTGTTTTTACATAGGACAGGAAATCTTTTCGAAGTGATTTTAACTTCATCAAATTTTTTAGAGGCATTTTGTCTTGTTTCAACAATTGCATTACAAAACTTCTGTTAGCCGTAGCTACTTCAAAAAAAGTAAAGTAAAAACAAGATAACTTCTGTGCTGCGTTGTAATTTTCATAATCAGAATTTTTGTCCAATAATTCTAATGTGTAATGCATCATATCAGAAAAAAAATGTTCTTCTAGAACTTCAAAAGAGGCGAAGAATTTATAAAACTCTGCTTCTTCCATGCCATTATTTTTAGCAAACTCATAGATAGAGTTTGGTTTCTTTCCTTGTGTTAGCACATAATCTGTATAAAAATTAACAATAGTCTCTTTGTTAATCTCAATTGCTTTCTTCTTAGCCATGATAAAATATTTTGTTTAACAAATTTAAACAAAAATTAAACAAAATGTTTGTTTTTTATAATTTATTTAAAATAGTCCCATAACTAATTTTTATTACTTTTGCTCAAAATAGTATTTAAATGTCGATAATAGTTGAAAATATTTCAAAGAGTTACGGAACTCAAAAAGCATTGGACAATGTCTCATTCACGGTTAAAAAAGGTGAAATTGTAGGCTTTCTTGGTCCCAATGGTGCTGGAAAATCCACTTTAATGAAAATTTTGACTACTTATATTGCTGCCGATGAAGGAAAAGCATTAATCAATGATAATAATGTTTCCGAAAATCAAAAAGCGGTTCAACAAGCTGTAGGTTATTTGCCTGAACACAATCCTCTATACTTGGATTTTTATGTTCGTGAGTATTTAGAATTCAATGCAGATGTTTACAAAGTTTCCAAATCAAGAATTGAAGAAGTTATCCAATTGACTGGATTGTCGCCAGAAAGTCACAAAAAAATTGGTCAATTGTCCAAAGGTTATCGTCAACGCGTAGGTTTAGCATCGGCAATGTTGCACAATCCAGATGTATTGATTTTGGACGAGCCAACTACTGGTTTGGATCCAAACCAATTGGTTGAAATTAGAAATGTGATTAAAAACGTTGGCAAAAACAAAACTGTTTTCCTTTCTACGCACATCATGCAAGAGGTTGAAGCCATTTGTGATAGAGTTATCATCATCAACAACGGCAAAATTGTTACTGATAAAAAACTAGACAAATTAGTTTCAGAAGTAGTAGAACAAATAATCGAAGTAGAATTTGACAAAGAAATTCAAGAGAGTTTATTTTCTAAATTATCGGATTTAAAAACTTTCAAGAATACACATGACAAAGTTTGGGAGTTAACTTTTGAAACCGAAGAAGACAAACGTCCTGCAGTATTCGATTTTGCTCAAGAAAACGGATTACGTGCGCTTCAACTGACTTTGAAAAACAAAAACTTAGAGCAGATTTTTAGAGAGAAAACGAGTAAAAATAGCAAATAGAATTGTGCAAATACATATGAGACGATGCGTATAATAGCACTAAATCGTAATAAACTAAAATTGTGTTTTTTTGTTAATTCAATATTCTTTGGATTATTATCTATTTGTCTTTTGATTTATGGTAAATCAACAAATCAATTTCCAGATTGGTTGTTACTTTTCGGAATTTTATTTTGTTCGTTTTTTATTATGCCTTTAGCCATTATAACAATTGTTTCTATCGACTGGTATTTTAAAGCTTTGCGCAGAAAAAAGGCATTCGCAAAAATATTTCCAAAATTACTCGAACCTAATGGCTTTAAATCTGATTTTATAAATATTGATTCAAAGTGGGTTTTAACAGAAGAGATTTTCTCTAAAACATATAAAACACAAAAAATATTCGCTAATAATAGCAAAGTAAAAAATCAAATAGAATTTTGGACCGACCAAGGAAATCATATTCGAGTTTCTAAAAAAGATATTGAGTTAATGGATTTTGAAAAATTTCAACAAATACTAAACAAAATTATTTGAAAATAGAAATTTCTAAAAAAGGATTTGTGAACCTAGTTTAAGTTATAAATTTTCTATGGATAAACCACACTTCCTTGATACAATTCCTCTACATCAACGATTGGCGGAAGATTGTATAAAACCAAATTTCCTGTGCTGTTTAAAATTCCATTGATTGATTGCATTGGTTTTACTAGCATGTCATTTGAACCTCTGTGATAAACATGTATATTTTGGGCAATTAAATTTTGAGCTTCTATTCGTCCATCACCAAAATAAAAATTGAAATCTGCATTTACGGTATTTCCACTAACATAAAACCTAGAAACATTGTTGTTGTGAATAGAAAAATTTTGGCAATCTACTGTCAAATGAAAATCGCCTGTTCCAGCACCAGCTTCGCCATCAGCATCTTTATCCAATGACAAAACACTCAAATTAGGAAAAGTAACCGTTCCGTTTGTACTGATGTTTCTATCGGTTTTAGAATAGATTTCTTCTAATGTTGGCGTGGTAACATAAATTTTAATTTGACCATATTCTCTAACCCAATTGCAACTGGTTACATCTTTAAAAATCAATTGATTTCCGTTTTGTTTTACCTCAACATTGTCAATAAAATTTTCTCCAGCCAATATTTGCACTTTGTAGTCATCACCTTGAGTAATAATCACTTCAATTCCTCTGTAAACTTTAATCTTGCTAAAAGCTGTTACCGCAATTTCTTTGGTGATGTAATCACCAGAACTTTCGATGCAATCACTTGGTTTTTCGCACGAAAAAATAAAAAATGATAAGATGATTAAAATTATTTTCTTCATACTATTAAAATCTATAACCCAAACCAAATTCTAGTGCTTCCGCCAAAAACAAATGCGTTTTGATGGTAAATCCACCGAAAATATTTTTGTTGAAATAATATTTCATTCCCACTCGATCATAAACTGGAATGTCTTTTTTGAAAGGTTGGTAAACGTAATATCCTATCTGTGCTTCGAGTGAAATTTTATTAATCAACAACTCATGCCCAACGAACAAACCAATTCTTTTGTAATCCGTATTTGGGCTAATATTTTTTTCGGGATAAGCAACAGAATAGTACTTGATGTATTCTTTGAAAGACTCTGTCAAAAACAATTCGGTTCCTAGTTGTAAAGCCGATTTTCGGTTTATTCTTTTATCTGCATAAAAACTCACGTGGTAAAATGGATATTGACCACTTCTGATGATTGGACTTTCATTAATTCCTGTTCGTAAAACAAGGTTGTAATGTATTTTTTCTTTAAAACTTTTGGTGTTCGAAATCGTATCATTATTCCTCACAAAGTCTTTCGAAAAATCATAGTTAAACCCAACGTTGAGCAAATAAGTATTGATACCGCTGTTGGGAGATTTTATCCTTCCATTGGAATAATGAGTAAAAAGCAATCCTGCGTGAAAGCCAATATTTTTGAATAAGTTTTGATTATCATAACTCAACCCAATATTTGTGTTGGCCATTACTCTGGTGCCAAAAGCCTTGTTGGTGCTGTTGTCCACTTTGTCATACGGATTATTGGTGTATGCAATTCCTTGCGAAAGTTTGAACTGGAGTTTTCTATTCAAAAAATAGAAATTATACAAAGCGCCAACCGAATAATTTACACCCAATGGTTTGCTGTTGAAATCTTGATAGAGAAAATAACCACCAAAATCTGGGTAATTGTACGCTCTTTGCCATTCTTTTGAACCATCACTTCTTTTGAGAAAGTTGATCATTACGCCGTTTGGATGACCGTTTACCAGATGATACATATCCTCTGTGTGAGGCAAAGCATTTCCTCTGAGAATGGAAACCTCAACTGCAAAAGGATTTTGAGTTTGACCAAATACAATCGAAGTAAGCAATAAAAAAAGAAAGTAAATCTTCTTCATTCAAAAATATTGATGCGCAAATATAGGAGAATATCTTTAAGAGTAATTTCTTCTAAAAAATCTCTTTAGCTATTGCTTTGATATTTTCTGATTTACCCATTGAATAGTAATGCAAAACTGGAATTCCGGCTTTGACCAATTCTTTACTTTGCTGAATGCACCATTCAATTCCTATTTGTTTTACTGCATCGTTGTCTTTTGCTTTTACAACTGCCATGATTAAATCATCAGGCAATTCTAATGAAAATCGATGCGGAATTAAATTCAATTGTTTTTTAGTGGCAATAGGTTTTAAACCCGGAATGATAGGAACTGTAATTCCTGCGGTTCTGCATTTATCAACAAAATCAAAAAATTTCTTGTTATCAAAAAACATTTGTGTGATGATATAATCGGCACCATTTTTAATTTTTTCTTTCAAAAAATGAATATCACTATCTAGACTTGGTGCTTCCATATGCTTTTCAGGATAACCAGCAACGCCAATACAAAAATTGGTTTTGGCAGAATTTTTTAAATCTTCATCCAAATAAATTCCTCCATTCAAATTGCTGATTTGCTTGACCAAATCGGAAGCATATTCATTGCCTTCTTTCTCTGGCTTGAAATAGGTTTCTGTTTTTAATGCATCGCCACGAAGCGCAACTACATTGTCAATACCAAGGAAATCCAAATCAATCAATAAATTCTCAGTATCTTCTTTGGTAAATCCGCCACAAAGAATATGCGGAATAGCATCGACTTCATATTTATTTTGAATTCCGGCACAAATTCCAACCGTTCCGGGACGTTTTTTCACAATTTTCTTTTGCAAAAGTCCGTTTGGCAATTCTTTAAATTCGTATTCTTCACGATGATACGTTACATCTATAAACGGCGGATTGAATTCCATCAACGGATCAATTCCGTCAAAAATCGACTGAATATTTTGTCCTTTCAATGGAGGCAAAATTTCAAAAGAGAATAAGGGTTTTCCTTTGGCGTTTTCTATGTGTTGTGTTACTTTCATTTTTTTATTTTAGTTTCAAGTTTCAGGTTTAACGTTTCAGGTTAGTGAACTTGAAACTTTAAACTTGAAACAAAAATTAATCTGCTATATTCGGCGAAAGCCATTTTTTTGCTTCTTCAAAAGTTATATTTCTTCTTTTGGCATAATCTGTTACTTGATCTTCTTTTATTTTTCCAAGTCCGAAATATTTACTTTCCGGATTTGCAAAATAATATCCCGAAACCGATGCTGCTGGCCACATTGCCATGCTTTCTGTTAGCTTCACTCCTATTTCTTGTTCTACGTTTAATAACTTCCAAATGGTTGGTTTTTCCAAATGGTCAGGACAAGCAGGATAACCTGGCGCAGGACGAATTCCTTTGTAATTTTCTTTAATCAAATCATCATTCGATAAATTTTCATCATAAGCATAACCCCAAATTTCTTTTCGGACTTTTAGGTGCAAATATTCGGCAAATGCTTCGGCTAGTCTATCACCAAGCGCTTTTACCAAAATGGAATTGTAATCGTCTAATTGTTTTTCAAATTCAGCTGCTTTTTCATCTACACCAAAACCTGTTGTGACACAAAAACATCCAATATAATCTTGTTTTCCGCTTTCTTTTGGCGCAATAAAATCGGCTAAGGCAATGTTTGGCGCGCCAGCCGTTTTTTGAGATTGTTGTCTTAGAGTTAGAAAAGTTGTTGGTTGTCCCTCGACTGCGCTCGGGATGACAGAAATATCATCTTCGTTGACAGTATTTGCTGGAAATATTCCAAGAATTCCTTTAGCTATGAACCATTTCTCTGAAACGATTTGTTGCAACATTTTTTGAGCATCTTCAAATAAATTTGTGGCTTGTTCGCCAACAACTTCATCTTTCAAAATAGCTGGAAATTTTCCATACAATTCCCATGATTGAAAAAACGGTGTCCAATCGATGAAATCAACTAATTCTGAAAGTTCGACTTCAATGGTTTTTGTTCCAATGAAATTTGGTTTTACTGAAGTGAAATTATCCCAATCCAATTGCAATTTATTTTTACGTGCTTCTTCAATCGAAAGGAAATTTTTATCGCGACTTCTGCTTAAATAACCGTCACGAAGTTTGTCATATTCTTCACGGATTGCCTTTACGTAACTACCTTTAGTTTCTGCCTGAAGCAAATTACTGGCAACGGTTACCGCACGCGAAGCATCGTTTACGTGTACGACAGTTTCCTTATATTCCGGTGCAATTTTTACAGCCGTATGCGCACGTGAAGTTGTTGCGCCACCAATCATAATTGGGATTTTAATATTCAGTTTATCCATTTCTTTGGCGAGATAAACCATTTCGTCCAATGATGGTGTAATCAATCCGCTTAAACCGATGATATCTACATTATTTTCAACCGCAGCTTGAATGATTTTTTCCGGCGGAACCATAACTCCTAAATCAATTATTTCAAAATTATTACAACCCAAAACGACTGCTACAATATTTTTCCCAATATCATGCACATCACCTTTTACAGTAGCCATCAAGACTTTTCCTGCTGAAGATGATTTTCCGTCTTTTTGTGCTTCGATAAATGGTAATAAATATGCCACTGCCTTTTTCATTACACGAGCTGATTTTACCACTTGAGGCAAAAACATTTTTCCGCTTCCGAACAAATCACCAACAACATTCATTCCTGCCATTAGATTGATTTCGATAACATCAATTGCTTTTTCAGAATGTAATCGAGCTTCTTCAACGTCAATTTCGATGAATTCGTCAATTCCTTTTACTAACGAATGCGTCAATCGTTCTTGAACCGAACCGTTTCGCCATTCGGCAACTTCTTTCTCATTTGATTTTACATCGCCTTTGAAACTTTCAGCTAAAGTCAACAATCTTTCAGTTGCGTCTTCTCTTCTATTTAGCAACACATCTTCAACGTGTTCCAATAAGTTTTTATCAATTTCATCGTAAATCTCCAACATTTCTGGATTTACAATTCCCATTGTCATTCCGTTTTGAATAGCATGATATAAAAACGCCGAATGCATGGCTTCACGTACTTTATCATTTCCTCTAAAAGAGAAAGAAACATTGCTTACACCACCAGAAACATGAGCAAAAGGTAGATTTTCACGTATCCATTTTGTAGCTCTAAAGAAATCTAAAGCATTTAGTTTGTGTTCTTCCATTCCAGTTGCAACCGGAAAAATATTAGGATCAAAAATGATATCTTCCGCTGGAAAACCTACTTCATTAACCAAAATATCATAACTTCTTTTGCAAATTTCAATTCGTCTTTCGTAAGTATCAGCTTGACCAACTTCATCAAACGCCATCACGATAACCGCCGCACCATATCGCTTTATTAATTTGGCATGATGAACGAATACTTCTTTTCCTTCTTTTAATGAAATGGAATTTACAACACCTTTACCTTGAATTACTTTTAATCCAGCTTCGATGATTTCCCATTTTGAACTATCTATCATTACTGGAACTCGAGCAATATCGGGTTCGGCAGCAATCAGGTTCAGAAATTTGGTCATAGCATAAACGCCGTCCAACATTCCTTCGTCCATATTGACATCGATGATTTGTGCGCCACCTTCAACCTGAGCACGAGCAATATCTAGTGCTTCTTCGTATTTCTCTTCTTTTATTAATCGGAGAAATTTACGCGAACCAGTTACATTAGTTCTTTCACCAACGTTAACAAAATTGGTTTCGGGTGTAACAATTAAAGGTTCTAATCCTGATAATTTTAGATATTTATTCTTTACTTCCGTTATCATATTGTTTCTAAAATTTGTCTTGGTTTGAATTCTTTAGCAACATCTGCTATTGCTTTGATGTGTTCTGGTGTTGTACCACAACAACCGCCGATAATGTTTACTAAATTATCTTTAAGATATTCTCTAATTAAGGCTTGCATTTCTAATGGTGTTTGATCATATTGACCGAAAGCGTTGGGTAAACCTGCGTTTGGATGTGCAGAAATATTGAGTTGTGTGTTTTGTGCCAATCTTTTTAAATAGGGTTTTAATTGATCAGCTCCAAGTGCACAATTGAAACCTACACTTAGCAACGGAATATGTTGAATAGAAATCAAAAACGCTTCAACCGTTTGCCCAGAAAGTGTTCTTCCTGAAGCATCGGTAATTGTTCCTGAAACCATTACAGGAATATCTAAATTGCGTTCTTCTTTTACTTCTTCGATGGCGAAAAGTGCGGCTTTTGCGTTTAATGTATCGAAGATTGTTTCTACTAATAATACATCGCAACCGCCATCAATTAATGCTTCCACTTGTTGCTTGTAGGCAATTCGTAAATCGTCAAATGTTACGGCACGAAATCCTGGATCGTTTACATCTGGTGACATCGATGCTGTTCTATTTGTTGGTCCAATTGAACCAGCGACAAAACGAGGTTTATCGGTGAATTCATCGGCTACTTCTCGAGCTATTTTGGCAGATTGGTAATTAAGTTCGTAAACTAAATCTTCCATGTGATAATCAGCCATTCCTATTGTAGTTCCTGAGAATGTGTTGGTTTCTACAATATCAGCACCAGCTTGAAAATATAATCGGTGAACTTGTTTTACTGCTTCGGGTTGGGTTATAGAAAGTAAATCGTTGTTTCCTTTTAGTGGATGAGGAAAATCTTTGAAACGTTCGCCTCGAAAATCTTCTTCGGAAAAATTATTACGCTGTAACATAGTTCCCATTGCTCCGTCGAGCACGAGAATTCTCTCTTTTATGGCTTGATTTATTTTTGACATCTGATAACTTTTGACTAAAATTTGTTACCAGAAATTTGGAAAGTATTTCTTGGTTATCTGTTCTCGTTATAGATAACGAGATAGAATGTAGCACCTTTCTCGTTTTAGGAACGAGAGGTTGCTAAGCTTTCATTGAGTCTAATCTCTCCAGCTTTCGTGATAACAAACATTATGTAAATGAACGATGCAAAGTTAAATCAAGATTATTGATAATTCCAAATATATTTTTGAAATAAGTTACTATCACGTTTTCGAAAAAAAATATTCAAATCGTTTTTTATTGAAAATTCATTTTATACATTTGCATCCGAAAAAAATTCGGAGGAGAAATTTGTTCTGATTGCAACCTCATAAAAAAATGCTAAAGCAGTAATTCTTCTTTAGCACCAATCCGAGCCTTTTTTCTACATTAAATTAAAAAAATAAAAATATGGCTTATTTATTTACTTCAGAGTCTGTTAGCGAAGGGCATCCGGACAAAGTTGCGGACCAAATTAGTGATGCATTAATTGACAACTTTTTAGCATTTGACGCTGAGTCAAAAGTAGCTTGCGAAACATTAGTAACTACTGGGCAGGTAATTCTTGCTGGAGAAGTAAAATCAAACACTTATCTTGATGTTCAAAGTATTGCAAGAGACGTAATCAAAAGAATTGGTTACACTAAAAGTGAATATATGTTTGAAGCAAACTCTTGTGGTGTTTTGTCAGCAATTCACGAACAATCGGCAGACATTAATCAAGGTGTTGACAGAGCTAGTAAAGAAGAACAAGGTGCTGGTGACCAAGGAATGATGTTTGGTTATGCAACTAATGAAACTGAAAACTACATGCCATTGGCACTTGATATTGCTCATGCATTATTGATTGAATTGGCAAATATTAGAAGAGAAAATACTGAGATTACTTATTTGCGTCCTGATGCAAAATCTCAAGTTACACTGGAATATTCTGATGATAACAAACCGCAAAGAATTGATGCTATTGTAATTTCTACTCAGCACGATGATTTTGATACAGAAGCTGCAATGCTTGCTAAAATTAAATCAGATTTGATTGGGATTTTAATTCCAAGAATGAAAGCAAAATACCCACAATATGCTCATTTCTTCAATGATGATATAACTTATCACATCAATCCAACAGGGAAATTCGTAATTGGCGGACCACACGGTGATACAGGATTAACTGGTAGAAAAATTATTGTAGATACTTATGGTGGAAAAGGAGCTCATGGTGGTGGAGCGTTTTCTGGAAAAGATCCAAGTAAAGTTGACCGTTCTGCTGCTTATGCAACACGTCATATTGCTAAAAACTTAGTGGCTGCAGGTTTGTGTGACGAAGTACTTGTTCAAGTTTCTTATGCTATTGGAGTTGCAAAACCAACTTCTATCAACGTCAACACTTATGGAACTTCTAAAGTGAACATGACTGATGGTGAAATTAGCAAAATTGTAGAAGGAATTTTTGACATGCGTCCTTATTTCATTGAGCAACGTTTAAAATTGAGAAACCCAATCTACAGCGAAACAGCTGCTTATGGACACATGGGAAGAACTCCAGAAACGGTAACAAAAACTTTCAAATCGCCAGATGGCGCTGAGAAAACAGTTACTGTTGAGTTGTTTACTTGGGAAAAATTAGATTTTGTAGACAAAGTAAAGGCTGCTTTTAGTCTTTAATAAAACAAAACTTTTATATCAATAAAAAAGCCTCGCATGAACGAGGCTTTTTTTATAAATTGTATTTAAAACTCAGCATTATAAATCTTGGCTGAACCTTGTATTGAGAAGTTCTAATTATGTTTTGACTAAATGAGTCATCATTGAGCGATGTAGTATTCAAAATGTTTGTAGCAGAGAGTTTATACTCGCAGTGACTATCTTTTGTTTTTTGATAAATTATGCTTGCCGAAAGAAAATCATATTCGTTTTCAACTGATTTATCGTTGTTGTAATAATGATTGAATTCATACTCTGATACAAAAGAAAAACTATTCAAGAAAAAATAATCTATTTTGACTGATGGAGATTCGTTGTAAAAAGTATTATTTTGATAATCATTGATATTGATAGAATAACTCAATTCAATATTAGGCATCTTTTTAAAATTAGTTGAAGTAGAAAGTTTATAATTCTGCATAAAACTTTCGTTAGTTATAAGAACTTCATTTCCGGTTAATGGAATAATTTGTTTGTTATTGAATTTTGACCAATTAACTCCAGCATTGATTGAGGCTTTGTAATATTTATAAAAAGTTCTTCCATAGCTTCCATTTGCAGAAAAAGACTCATCGGCATTACTCAGATTGATAGGTGATGAAACTTGATTCACTCCATCAAACAACAATCTCGATTTTACTCCATCAACAGTTCTAGTGTAGTTTACAAAAGCAAAAATATTTTCAAAATTGAACATGTTGTATTTGAAATATCTAAGAGAATGTGTTTGTTGAACGGCGTTTTCCAACATTCTGTTTCCTTTTGATAAACTGCTGTAACTATTAAGAATATATCCTTCAGCAAGTCTGTTTATATCTGAGAAATTGTTGGTAAAAGAGAAGTTGTAGGTAAGCGATTCAGATTTTTTTATTTGATAAAGAACAAATAAATCAGGCAATAATCTACCAAAATTCAACTTATAATCTGTACCAAGCTGAGTATTATTGAGGTCATATTTATGTAGACTAACTCCAGGAGTAATGGTGAATTTCCCCGATAACACTTTGTAATGCAAACCAAGAAAAGTATCATTAAATCGGTATCGAACATCGTTTTTTGTTACATCATTTACTAGCTGAAAAGTTGAACCATTATCCAGAACTTGAAACATGCTCGACACAAAAGATTGAAAGGAATAGGTATTTCCTAGCGTAATATTGATATTACTTTTGGGTGTTACCATGTAGTAATAATCTAATTTCGAATCGAGTTTGTTTGTTTTGGCAAAACGATTTTGATTTAGGTCGGTTCTATTTTGAGTAAAATCATATCCCAAAACATTTGAAAAAGGAATAATAGTTACAAATGGGTCGCTTTCTAAATTGGCTTTGTAAAACGGGTTTTCGTCCTGATATAAATGCTGTGTTTCAAATGCAAAAACGTGTTTCTCAGCCGCAGTGTAATAAAAGCTAAGATTTTGGTTTACCATATTTGGCTCTTGGGACTTAGTTGTATATATATTTTCGGTAGAATTATTTGTATCAGTAACGACGTTTCTCACCAGTGAATTTTGCTCGTCTTGATTGGAAATTTTTGCCAACACATCATAATCCCATTGAAAATTTGAAGATGGTTTGTATGTAGAGCTTAATTTGAAGAGACCAAAATTACTTTTTTGATGGGACAAATCACTTCTGTTATCTGTAACTGAAACTTCTGATGAATTTGGTTTCAAATATGTTGTTTTTGAGTTGGTTTCTAAATCGGTCAATGAAGAAGAGAAAATTCCAAATCCACTAATGGTCCATTTATTCGTTGGATTGTAAGAAAAATTTGTTGCTCCAAAATTTGTTTCTATTTCTTTGGCTCTGTTATTTCTCATTAAAGAAATTCCCAAATCATTGGAACTCACATTAAAACTACTTCCTCCTTTTGCCATCATACTTCTAAAACCACCCGTAAACTTGAAATAGTCTTGAATTGTTAGAGGCAATTCACCTATATTGTTAAAGTTTGTAATCACATTAACACTATATTTAGGACTGTAATAAAATAATTTTGGGTTAATATTATATCTTTCTTCTTCATGTCCCACTCCAACGGCAGCAGTCATATCGCCAAACCAAAAGTTCTTTTTACCATCTTTTAATTTGATGTTCATCGCGAGATTATCTTGATTATTTTCTACACCTTTTAGTATGGAGTTTTCGTTGTAATTTCTAAGTACTTGAACCTTATCAACTGCATCGGCTGGAATATTTTTTACGCCAAGTTTTGTATCACCATCAAAAAAATCTTTTCCTTCGACCATTAGTTTAGAAACTTTTTTCCCTTCCACTTCTACCTCACCATCTGCGTTTACTTCAACTCCAGGAAGTTTTTTTAAAACATCTTCTAACTTTCTTTCGGTTCCACTTTTAAAAGAATCGGCATTATAAACAATTGTATCACCTTTTATAGAAACTGGCATTTCTCTAACAATTTCAACTCCTTCTAAATCAATTCCGCCACTTTCCATCGTGATATTCTGCACAATATTTTCAGATTTTGTAGTAATCTCAAGTTCTTTATTTTTCATCCCTAGATAACTAAGTTTGATAATATATGCCGTATTGGGTTTCAAATTGAGAACAAATTTTCCTTTATCATTTGTGATTGCATAAGCATCCATCGCTTTAGTTGAAGCATTAGTTGCCATCACATTTGCCATTTCTAGAGGAGATTTGTTATTGTCCTGAACAATTCCCTCAAAACGAACATTTTGTGAAAAAGATAAACTGGTAAAGAGGATAAATAGTAATAGTGTTTTTTTCATTTGTTGTGGCATGTATTTTAAATTCATTAATGAGTGGTTTGAAAAATTATATTCCCGTCTTCATCTTTCATACTATCCATCTTTTTTTTCAGTATCTCATCAAATTCTTTTTGAGAAACTTTTTTTCCATTGCTAGGTTGATTAATAGCACTCTTCGCCTTATTTGACAAAGTAACTTTCGAGCAAAGGAATATCATATTTTCTTCATTCAATTCTAATATTAATCCAGGTAAACCCCAATAATTATTTGGACCTAAAGCTACTGGTATTTCAGAAGTGTACCATGCAACAATTTTCTTATCCTGAGGTTTTTCCATTTTGAAAAGCTGTGGTTTAATAGAGTCCTTTTTTACAAACTCTTCATATTCTTTCAATTCATTTTCAGAAACTGGAATTATCAATTCTGCCTTTTGACATGTGTAGTCTCCAATTTTTTTTGTTTCATCTACTAACTTCCATTCCATTACTTTCAAAGGTTCTTCTATCAAAAACTCTTTGCCAAAAATTTCATCTTCGCATTTAGTTATTTTATCTTTTAGGTTAAGATATTTTTTCCCTCCACCAGAAAAATCAATAGTGACAAATACAGAACCAGTTTGAGGTTTGCTCAATTCTTGCTCTTCTTCAAATAGGCATTCTGTTTTATTGAAAGTCAATGAATATTTTTTTTCGCTTGCTTTTTTTATCGCCTCATCGACAGCTTTTTGAAATTCTGGATCAATTTCCTTGTCAATTTTAGTGTCCAAATCTTTCTGTTTTTCCTTTAAGATATACTTCGAAAAATACTCAGCTTTACCTTGAAAATCTTGGGCTTGAGCATAGTTTAAAGAAATTAAAAAAATTAAGATTATTTTTTTCATGATACGAATAATTATCTTCCTCTAAATTCCATTCTTCTTCCACCTTGTCCAGCACCCATTTCTCTTAATTCTTCCATTTTTTTCATAACCGTTTCATCATATTCCTTTTGAGAAATCTCTTTTCCTGTTGTTGGTGCTTTTATCTCGACTTTGTCTTTTGGATTTAGAACAATTTTTGAACAAAGAATAGTTGTCTTACCATCATTTATTTCAAGAATTAAACCTGGTAAACCCCAATATCCTTCTGGACCTTGACTTACAGGAATTTCTGGAGTATACCAAGCTGTGATGGTAATTTCTTTTGGCATTTCAAAACCATCCATGAAGTTCGTTTTCTTCTCTTTTTCATCCGTTTTTACCTCTTCTTTCTTTTCTTCATCATTTTTTTTCATTCTAAAATTCCTAAAATCAGAAGGGTTAGTTGGAACAATAGCGATAGCTTTAAAACAATTGTATCCACCTATTTGCCTTGTTTCACCAGTCATTTGCCAATTATATATTTTCAAAGAATCTTTCACTAAGAATTCTTTTCCCATGAACTCCTTGTCAACAGTATATTTTTTTTCCTTAATATTTTTAAAATAAGTTCCTCCACCACCCATCATAGATGTCATCATTCTAAATCCACCTTGATTTTGACCTGGTGCATCAAGTTTTTCTTCTTCTTTATAAATTGAAGTTGATTTATCAAAATTGAGTATAAATGTTTTCTCAAACATTTTTTTCATTCGTTCTTCAATCATTTTTTGCATATCAGGCGTTATATCTTTATTGCCTTTCATTCTATCATTGAATTCACCCATACTGGTTTTCGATTCATAGACAGCCATGCCCTGAAAATCTTTTTGTGAAAACACTATTGTGCTAAAAAAAAGAAAAATTAAAACAAGATTTTTTTTCATAATTGGAATTATTAATTGCTTGACAAATATGTCGATTGATTTTTAAATGTGTTACCAACAAATTGTTAAAAAAATATTTTCTAATATTGTATCAAAGCTATAACATAAATTAGCACAATGAAGATTTTAAAATTATTTTATTTATTGTTTTTTGCACTGTTTACCTCAATTTGTAGTGCTCAAAAGCAAACTATTATTTCAAAAGAGGATAATTTTGGCAAAACTTACTATGGTTTTGACAGTTTCAACAATTACTATTATTCTGAAAATAATACTTTCAATAAAATCGGAAGTTCAGGCTCTTATAATTATAAAAACATTAGTTTAGGAAAAATTAGTTCAATAGACATTATCAACCCATTGATGTTGGTTTTATTCTATGAAGATTTTAACACAGTAGTTTTCCTAGACAATCAATTGAACGAAATAGAAAGAATTAATTTTTCCAATATTGACAGTACTTTAATAATAACAAAAGTTGGCCTAGCTGGTCAAAATAAATTATGGATTTATAATCAGGTTAGCCAAAGGTTACTCCTCTTTGATACTCTGAATAAAACTTATAAAGAATTACCAATCCCTATTGAAAACCCAATCCTATATACTCAATCAGATTTCAATAATTTCTATTGGGTAGATGAGTTATATAATTTCTACAAATGTGATTTTTTCGGAAAAATTGAGCTATTATCAAACCTTCCTGCTTTCGATAAAATTCAAATCATCGATGAAAAATCATTATTATTTAGCAAAAAAAACCAATTATTTCTATTAAATACTTCTACAAAATCAATTTCTGAAATACAAATTGTTGAGAAATCCTTTGAAAATTTTTATTACAAAGACCAATTTTTAGCTATTTTTACGCTCCAACAAATTAGTAATTACAAAATAAAAATACACTAATGCACATAGCAGTAGCAGGCAATATTGGCGCCGGAAAAACAACTTTGACAAGATTATTAGCAAAACATTATAAATGGGAACCACATTTTGAAGATGTGGTTGACAATCCATATTTGGATGATTTCTATCACCAAATGGAGCGTTGGAGTTTTAATCTTCAAATCTATTTCTTGAATAGTCGTTTTCGCCAAGTATTGCAAATCAGAGAAAGTGGTAAAAACATTATTCAAGATAGAACTATTTATGAAGACGCACACATCTTTGCTCCAAACCTTCATGCTATGGGACTAATGACTAATAGAGATTTTTTGAACTATTCTTCATTATTTGAACTAATGGAAAACCTTGTTGGTTCGCCAGATTTGTTAATTTATTTGAGAAGCTCAATCCCAAACTTAGTTGGTCAAATTCACAAAAGAGGACGTGATTATGAAAACTCAATTTCTATTGAGTATTTGAGCAGACTTAATGAACGTTATGAAGCATGGATTCAAACTTATGATAAAGGAAAATTATTAATTATTGATGTAGACAACATCGACTTTGTAAATAATCCTGAAGATTTAGGAACTATCATCAACAGAATTGATGCAGAATTAAATGGATTATTTTAAAAAAGTTGCACATAAATAAAAAAGCCTCGCATTGCGAGGCTTTTTTATTATCATAATTGAATATTATTCTTTTTTACCTGAACAACACCCTGCTTTTTCTCCTTCTTTAGGAGCAACGAATTTTCCGTTTTCATCGAAATGAGAAAGACATTGTTCTTTTTGTTCAGCAGAGCAACCAAGAGAGTCACACATTTTTGCACACTCTTCTTTTGTCATTGTTGCACATTTACTCAAATCACATTTTCCAATCATCATAGCACTTTCTTCACCTGAACATTTACCTGAACATTTTAGCTCTTTTTTTGCACAACCTTCTTTTTCAGAAATAGTTGAATGGCCTGAACCCAAGATTGGTGCAATAACCAATCCAACAAGACAAGTTAATTTAATTAAAATATTCATTGATGGACCAGAAGTATCTTTGAATGGATCACCAACAGTATCTCCAGTTACAGCTGCTTTGTGAGCATCAGAGCCTTTATAAGTCATTTCGCCATTGATAACAACACCTGCTTCAAAAGATTTCTTTGCGTTATCCCATGCACCACCAGCATTGTTTTGGAAAATTGCCCAAAGTACACCAGAAACACATACCCCAGCCATATAACCTCCAAGTGCTTCTGCTCCCATAAATAATCCAACCAAAATTGGAGTAATAATGGTGATAGCACCAGGCAACATCATTTCGCGTAAAGCAGCTTTTGTAGAAATATCTACACATTTCCCATATTCAGGTTTACCTGTTCCATCCATAATTCCAGGAATTTCACGGAACTGGCGACGAACTTCGTTCACCATATCCATTGCAGCTTTACCAACTGATTGCATAGCAAGTGCAGAGAAAATTACTGGTATCATACCACCAATAAATAATGCCGCTAAAACATCAGCTTTGAAGATGTTAATACCATCAATTCCAGTAAATGTTACGTAGGCAGCAAATAATGCTAATGCAGTTAACGCAGCAGATGCGATTGCAAAACCTTTTCCTACTGCAGCGGTTGTATTACCTACTGAGTCTAACACGTCAGTTCTTTGACGAACTTCTTTTGGCAACTCACTCATTTCTGCAACACCACCAGCGTTATCGGCAATTGGACCAAATGCGTCAATAGCCAACTGCATTGCTGTTGTAGCCATCATAGCAGAAGCAGCAATAGCAACTCCATAGAAACCAGCTAAAGCATATGCACCCCAAATAGCTGCTGCAAAAAGAATAACTGAACCAAACGTAGATTTCATTCCTGTTGCTAGACCAGCAATAATATTTGTAGCTGCACCAGTAGATGAATTTTGAACGATATTTAAAACTGGTTTTTTACCCAAAGCAGTAAAATATTCAGTGATAGCAGAAATCAAAAGACCTACTCCAAGACCTACTAAAGTAGCAAAGAACACATTGATTCTAGGAACTTCTCTCAAACCTTCACCAAAGAAATTCATGTTGATTGTTTCTGGTAACATCATTCCGATAAGGAACCAACAAGCAACAACTGTCAACGCAAGAGAAATATAGTTTCCTAAGTTTAAAGCACCTTGAACTTGAGCTTCTTTTGCATCATTATTATTAATTTTCACGAAGAAAGTACCAATGATTGATGCTAAAATTCCAACACCAGCAATGGCTAATGGAAGAAGAATTGGTCCCATATTTCCAAAAGCATCAGTAAATTGAGAACCAGCAGCTTCTGTCATGTCTTTAATGATATAGTTCCCTAATACCATTGAAGCAAGAACTGTAGCTACATATGACCCGAATAAGTCAGCACCCATACCTGCAACGTCACCAACGTTGTCACCAACGTTATCAGCGATTGTTGCTGGGTTACGAGGATCATCTTCTGGAATACCAGCTTCTACTTTACCAACTAAGTCAGCACCAACGTCAGCAGCTTTTGTATAAATACCACCACCAACACGAGCAAAAAGTGCAATTGACTCTGCACCTAGTGAAAACCCAGCCAAAGTTTCAAGAACCATTGACATGTTTTCGTAGAATGATTTACCTTCAATTCCCATAAATTGATTTAGGAATAAAAGGAAAAATATACTAAGACCCAATACAGCCAAACCAGCAACTCCTAACCCCATTACTGTTCCTCCAGAGAAAGAAACTTTAAGAGCTTGAGGCAAACTAGTTTTTGCAGCTTGAGTTGTTCTTACATTTGATTTGGTTGCTATACGCATACCAATGTTTCCTGCCAAAGCAGAAAAGATAGCACCAAAAATAAATGCTACTACAATCATCCAATGAGAAACACCAGAAATCTGTGAAACAGCAAATAGTGCTATTGAGGCAATCACAACAAAAACAGCAAGAATTCTGTATTCAGCTTTTAAGAATGCCATTGCACCTTCTTGAATACTCTTTGCGATGTTTTGCATTTTGTCTTCACCTGCATCTTGTTTATTTATCCATGCGGCTTTTATTCCCATGAATACAAGTCCTAGAACTGCCATTACAATTGGCAAATAAATCATAAATTTATCCATCGTTATTTTTTTAAATCGGGCAAAAGTAACAAATCTTTAACAAATATTGCAACATAAATCAATTTATATTAGCTCATTTGGTATACATAAATCAATATTGTCAAAAGTTGTAATTCTGTCAAAAAAAGTTATTTTTGAGAAAATTATGATTGCTTAATGTTTGAAAAACTCTCCATTATTATTCCTGCGTACAATGAAGCATCTACTATTCATAAAATATTAGATAAAATAGCTACTGTTAATTTACCAAATAATTTGACAAAAGAAATTATCATTGTAGATGATTGTAGCACGGATGAAACTAGTAAGAGCATCGAAAGATATATTGAAAACAGCAACCTGAATATAATTCTAAACAAACACAACATAAACAAAGGAAAAGGTGCTGCTTTACATACTGCTATCAGTATAGCAACTGGAGATATAATTGTAGTTCAGGATGCAGATTTAGAATATGACCCAAATGAGTATTCAATTCTATTAAAACCAATACTTGATGGGTATGCAGATGTCGTTTATGGCAGTAGATTTATGGGCGGAAAACCTCATCGAATTCTTTTCTTTTGGCATAGCATTGGCAATAAATTTTTGACATTTTTGAGCAATATGATGACTAATCTGAATTTAACAGACATGGAAACATGTTATAAAATGTTTCGTTCAGATGTTTTAAAATCTATTGAACTCAAAGAGAAAAGATTTGGTTTTGAACCTGAAGTTACAGCCAAAATTTCTAAAATTCCTAATATCCGAATCTATGAAGTTGGTATCAGTTACTATGGAAGAACGTTTGAGGAAGGAAAAAAAATAAATTGGAAAGATGGTTTTAGAGCAATTTATTGCATTTTGAAATATGGTCTTTTCAAATAAATTAAAAAATTACTTTTCTGTTTCTTTTTGACAGATAATGATGCCATAACAAATAGGTTGCCATGCTTCTGTATGGTTTCCAAGTTTCAGTTAATTTTTGAATATTTTCTTTTTCATAACAATCAAAAAGTTCTCTGATGGTATTTATTACAGCAATATCACCAAGAGGTATCAAATCTTTTGATTTTAGCGAAAACATAAGGTAAACATCAATTGTCCAATGTCCAATTCCTTTTATCTTAATAAGCTCACTCCTTACTTCTTCATCTGTTTTTTGTGAAAAAGTTTCCAGTTGTATTTTGTCTGACAAAATATTTTCTGATAAATGATAGAGATAATTTATTTTTTGACGACTTACTCCACAACTTCTTAAATCTTCTTGCGAAGATTTAAAAATAGTTTCTGGTGAAACTGTTTTTAATAACTTTTCGATTTTTTGAAAGCAAGCTTTAGCAGACTCTATGGATACTTGTTGTTCTAAAATAAGTTTACAAAGCGTTTCAAAACCTTCTGGTCGTGATGGAATTATTGGCAAACCATAATCATCAATAATTTTCTTAAAAATTATCTCTTTTTCAACCAAATATGAAATGGCATCATCCATTAAAAATAGAACCCAAATGAACCTTTTATTGTAAAATTACTCGCTTCTGGAACATCTCTGTAATTACCTCGCCAAGTAAAGTCTAATCTAAAAACTTTGAAAATATTTCCAACACCAACATTGTATTCCCAGTATGGTTTTTCTGGTGCTAAATAAGTTAAGCCTGAAGCATTGATTGCTCTATTTTCATCTGAGATTGTTCCATAAACTCCTTTAACTCCAACAATTTCTCTTAGATTTAATTTTCTAAGGAAAGGAATTCTAGCAAAAATTCTTCCATTGAAATCATGTTGCCAATTGAATGTTGCATATTCATCAGTAACAAATTCATAAAAATTCAAATTGCTGAAGGTGTTATCAATTATAAAATACGTTTGATTTCCTGGTACAACACTCATTAAACCTAAAGGAATTTTACCAAATGTTTTTCCTAATTCAACCGTAAGATTTGAAACTCCAAGTGCTCCAATAATAATGGGTTGTTTATAGTATAATTGAAGTTTTTCATAATCAAAATCACTATCGAGTATTCCTTTGAAACCTTGACTATAGCTTAGAAATACTCTACTATATTTGCTGTCAACTTCTCTACGCTCAACACCATAACCCACTGTCCTCTTTTTTGGAGTATATTCAATTTGCGCAGTTATTTCAGATTGTTTAACATCGCTTCTAGTATTAGTAAACGAGCTATCTGTAAAATAATCTAAACTGAAAGTTGACGATGCAGACTCAAGAGTTCTATACGAAAATCCGAGTTGGAATGTTAAATTTTTAACAGGTTCAATTTCTGCTGCTACTGTACTCAAGTTGATATTCGTTAATTTTCCATTGGAACTTGTAGTAAAAAGCCCTGAAGAAGCATAACTTCTTCCCAAGACATCATTTGTAGAGGTTAAACTTGCGCCTATTTGTTCTACGTCTCTTCTGTTACCTCCAGAAAGAATTATTCTGTTCTTCTTGTCAACCATCCATTTTCCTGAAAATCCATATTTGAATTTATCATCCTCAAATCCATAAGCGGTATAAGCTTGTAATCGCCATTTGTCATTTGGACCAAAATATGTTCTTCCACCAACTCTCACACGAACGCCTTCAACTTCATTGTATCCAAATGTGGAAAAAATTGGTCCATAATCAAAGTTCTTAAACTCTATATATCCACTACCAATAATGGAAACCAAATTATACATTCGCTTAAACTTCTTGACCGTTTTCAGTGTATCGAGCATTTTGTATATCCCAGACTCGTCTTTATTGAGTTTTTCAAATCTATTTTCTTGCCAAAACTCATCCGTCTTAGCATAAACTGAATTATCTATAAAATTTACCTCTTCTTTATAGAACTTCTCTGGCTTCTTTTCATCAAATTTGAAGTTTTGATACATAGTTGTTCTCTTTCCATAAACTCCTTTTGAACTTTCTTTTTTATTCAAAGAAAAATCAGACATCATGTAATCACGCGTTGGAAGAAAAACCGAGTCGTTCATCACATCAAATTCTTGTTCTAAGTAAATATCTTTCACCCAGTTGATGTTGGCGCTTTTGGTAACTGCCATGTTGATTGTTTTAATGGCAAATGTTGAATCGTTTACCCAAAAATCACCTTTAAACGTTAATTCATTTTTCCTTCTTGGATAGAAAACAATGTTGTAGCACCACTTATTATCAATAAATGCAGTATCTGTCAATACATAATTATATACATCAACTCCTGTTCTAGAAAGCGGACTCGTGAAACTTTTATCAAATAAATTAATGTAATTGTCATACACATCAAAGTCGTTGTATAAATCTTTGATGAAAGTATTCACCCCATCGCCATTTCCAAGACCTGAATTTTTATTGGCTTTGAGGATTTCTTTAGACTTTTTAATTGTATTATCACCATATACTTCAGATATCGACTCGTTGATAAAAATAGGTAAATAGGTTTTTCCAGTAACTTTTGAGGTATCAACGTTTTTGAAAACAAATTCCATCCCTTTGAATAGTTTGCTTTTCATCATCGCACTATCAATAGTATTCATGTCAAACTCTACCTTTTCGTATTTGTCATATTGATATTGCTTGAACATTTTCAATCCATTTTTCCTTCTTCTTTCCCAAATTTTCTTAAGAATATCTAATGCTGGATTGTTTTTTTTGGAAGTTTTTCCAGAGTATACAACAACCTCTTTCAAACTTTGACTGTCGCTCAAAACAACTTTGAAATCATAGTTCACTCTGTTTGGAAGTTTCACCTCTTTAGTAGGAAAACCCATAAATGAAACTAAAATTGCTTCATAATTGTCAGGTGACTCTATGTAGAACCTTCCATCCTCATTGGAAACAATTCCTATTTTAGAACCTTTGAAAGTAATATTTGCAAATGGAATAGGCTGGTTAGTGTTATCTAAAACAATACCGCTAACTTTTGTTTGAGCAATACCAAAAAACGGTATTAAAATGAGTAATAGTATAAATATTTTTTTCATAGCGAATAAAAAAACCACGCATTGCGTGGTTTCAAATATAATAGTTTTTTTATTACTTATACATTACTTTTTTTACTGCTTTTACAACATCATTAGAGTTTGGCAACCACTCTTTTAGCAATGTTGGAGAATATGGAGCTGGTGTATCTGCAGTAGTTATTCTTTGTATTGGTGCATCAAGATAATCGAATGCTCTGTCTTGTACCATATATGTAATCTCTGAAGCAACACTTGCAAAAGGCCAAGCTTCTTCAAGAACCACTAAACGATTAGTTTTTTTAACAGAATTGATAATCGCGTCATAATCCATTGGACGAACTGTTCTCAAATCAATAACTTCACAAGAAATGTTTTCTTTAGCTAATTCATCGGCAGCAATGAGCGCTTCTTTTATAATTTTCCCAAAAGAAACAATTGTAACATCTTTACCTTCTCTTTTGATATCTGCAACTCCAAGTGGAATTGTGTATTCTCCTTCTGGCACTTCTCCTTTGTCACCATACATTTGCTCACTTTCCATGAAAATAACAGGATCATTATCACGAATAGCAGATTTCAAAAGACCTTTAGCATCATAAGGTGTTGATGGCACAACCACTTTCAATCCTGGTGTATTAGCATACCAGTTTTCAAATGCTTGAGAATGTGTTGCTGCTAATTGGCCAGCAGAAGCAGTTGGTCCTCTAAAAACCATTGGCATTGGGAACTGACCAGCTGACATTTGGCGCATTTTTGCAGCATTATTAATAATTTGATCAATACCTACTAAAGAGAAATTAAAAGTCATAAATTCAACAATTGGTCTACAACCATTCATTGCAGAACCAACAGCAATTCCTGCGAAACCTAATTCAGCAATAGGCGTATCGATAACTCTTTTTGGTCCAAACTCATCTAGCATTCCTTTGGAAGCTTTGTAAGCACCATTATATTCAGCTACTTCTTCGCCCATAAGATAAATCGACTCATCTCTGCGCATTTCTTCGCTCATCGCTTCAGCAATTGCTTCTCTAAATTGTATCGTTCTCATTATAATATGTGTTCTAATTTTTTGAAAGGCAAAAATAAAAAATTAAACTGATTTAGAGTATTTCTATCTCGATTAAATATCATGATTTTCATGTGTAAAGATTATTGCTATTACGAAATCGATTGAAATATGAAAAAATATTATGCGCGCATATTAAAATTAGAAATTTATTTTATACTTTTACACTCACAAAATTTTAAAATTTATCAATAAAATGAAAATATTAGTTTGCATTAGCCATGTACCTGATACAACTTCCAAAATTAACTTCATCAATGGTGATACAGAATTTGATAATAATGGTGTTCAATATGTCATAAACCCAAATGATGAATTTGGCTTAACTAGGGCTATTTGGTTTCAAGAACAGCAAGGTGCCACAGTTACTGTTGTAAATATTGGAGGTGCAGATACTGAGCCAACTTTAAGAAAAGCGTTGGCAATTGGAGCTAACGATGCAATTAGAGTAAATGCAACTCCTACTGACGGATTTTATGTTGCAAAACAGTTAGCAGAGGTTGTGAAAAATGGTAATTATGACTTGGTTATTTGCGGTAAAGAATCTCTAGATTACAATGGCGGAATGGTTCCTGGAATGCTTGCTGGTCTGTTGAATTACAACTTTGTTAATTCATGTATAGACATCAAAGTTGAAGGAAATACTGCTAAGGTTACAAGAGAAATAGACGGCGGAAAAGAAACTGTTTCATCATCACTTCCTCTTGTTATTGGAGGTCAAAAAGGACTTGTAGAGGAAAAAGATTTGCGTATTCCAAACATGAGAGGAATTATGACAGCAAGAACAAAACCACTAACAAACCTTGAACCGGTAGCTGCTGATGTAACCACTAAAGCTGTTAAATTTGAAAAACCAGCTCCAAAATCAGCTGTAAAATTAATTTCCGCTGATAATCTTGATGAATTAATTAATTTATTACACAACGAGGCAAAAGTTATTTAACTATAAATTCTAAATTTTGAATTTTAAATGACTCATTAAATCCATTTAAAATTTACAATTCAACTTTTAAAATAAAAAAATATGTCATTATTAATATACGCAGAATCTTCTGAAGGTAAATTTAAAAAAGTCGCATTTGAATTAGCTTCATATGCAAAAAAAGTTGCCGAATCACTTGGCACAACAGTAACTGCGGTAACGGTTAACAATAATAACGTTTCTGATTTGTCAAAATATGGTGTTGACAAAGTGTTAAAAGTTAACAATGAAAAATTATCAAATTTCAGTGCAAAAGCATATGCAGATTTGATTTCGAAAGCAGCACAAAAAGAAAATTCAAAAATTGTTCTTCTCTCGTCAACAACAGATAGTCTATATATAGCGCCACTTGTAGCTATTGGCTTAAATGCTGGTTTTGCATCAAATGTTATTGGATTACCAGTAAACATGTCTCCTTTTCAAGTGAAAAGAAGTGCATTTTCAAACAAGGCGTTCAATATTACTGAAATAGAAACCGAAACAAAAGTTTTAGCATTATCAAAAAATTCATTTGGAATTGTTGAGAATCAAAGTTCATTGAGTGAAGAAAATTTTGAACCTGCATTAAGTGATTCAGATTTTAACATAAAAGTAGAATCAGTAGAAAAAGGTTCTGGAAAAGTAACCATTGCAGACGCTGATGTTGTTGTATCTGGCGGTCGTGGATTAAAAGGTCCAGAAAATTGGGGAATGCTAGAGGAACTTGCTTCTGTTCTAGGTGCAGCAACAGCATGTTCAAAACCTGTTTCAGATTTAGGATGGAGACCTCACAGTGAACACGTTGGACAAACAGGTAAACCTGTAGCAACAAATTTATATGTAGCTGTTGGTATATCTGGAGCAATTCAGCATATAGCTGGTATTAATTCTTCAAAAGTAAAATTAGTCATCAATTCTGATCCTGAAGCTCCTTTCTTTAAAGTTGCTGATTATGGTGTGGTTGGTGATGCTTTTGAAATAGTGCCAAAATTGACACAAAAACTAAAAGAATTCAAAGCTGCGAATTCTTAAAAATAACTAACCCTAATCCCTAAAATAAGCTACTCAGTTTAATTGAGTGGCTTATTTTTTTCTGTTAAAAAAGTTTTTATAATTTGTATGTAAAATTTATTGACAAAGCCAAAAAAAACTTCGTAATTTGTACATTGACTTTACACAAAATAAAGAATGAGTTTAGTAAAACTTACTATCAAAGGAATATCATATAGCCAAACACAAAATGGTGCTTATGCATTGATATTGAACGAAGTTGACGGCGAAAGAAAATTACCAATTGTGATTGGAGCATTTGAAGCTCAATCCATTGCTATAGCATTAGAAAAAGAAATAAAACCACCAAGACCTTTAACCCATGATTTATTTAAAAGTTTTGCTGATAGATTTGACATTGTTGTAAAACAAGTCATCATTCACAAACTTGTTGATGGTGTTTTTTACTCTAGTATTATATGTGAAAGAGATAAAATAGAAGAAATCATTGACGCAAGAACATCTGATGCGATTGCGCTAGCGTTACGCTTTAATGCACCAATTTTTACATACAAAAACATTTTGGACAAGGCTGGAATTTACCTCAATAATCCATCTGAAATTGAAAGTGAAAAAGAAGATGATGGGGTTTTATCTACTCCTGAAACATTTGGTTTAGAAAAGGAAGGAAATGAACCAAAAGAAGGATATTCAAAACTTAGCTTATCTGAATTACACACTCTGTTAGAAAATGCTGTTCAAGACGAAGACTATGAAAAAGCTGCAAGAATAAGAGACGAAATTTCAAAAAGAGAATCATAAACGGTTTGAATGTTTCGGGTTACGGGTTACAAATTAGAAACCCGCTACAAAAACTCGAAACTCGATACTCGCAACTTTTAAACCTAAGAAAATGAAACAATACCACGATTTAGTAAAACACGTTTTAGAAAACGGTTGTCAAAAAGGAGACAGAACAGGAACAGGAACAAAAAGTGTTTTTGGTTACCAAATGCGTTTCGATTTGGCTGAAGGCTTCCCTATGGTTACAACCAAAAAACTACACTTAAAATCAATAATTTATGAATTGCTTTGGTTCTTAAAAGGTGATACAAATATTAATTATTTGAAGGAAAACGGAGTGAAAATTTGGGATGAATGGGCAGATGAAAACGGAGATTTAGGCCCAGTTTACGGGCATCAATGGAGAAACTGGAACAGTGAAGAAATCGATCAAATCAGTGAATTGATAGAAACTCTAAAAACTAACCCAAACAGCAGACGAATGCTGGTTTCGGCATGGAATCCTTCAGTATTGCCAGACACATCAAAATCTTTTGCTGAAAATGTAGCTAACGGAAAAGCAGCATTACCTCCATGTCATGCTTTTTTTCAATTTTATGTTGCTGACGGTAAACTATCTTGTCAATTATATCAGCGAAGTGCTGATATTTTTCTTGGTGTTCCTTTTAACATTGCTTCTTATGCTTTGTTGACAATGATGATTGCACAAGTTTGCGATTTACAAGTTGGTGAGTTCATTCATACTTTTGGTGATGCTCATATTTACAACAACCATTTTGAACAATTGGAATTACAATTATCTCGCGAACCTAGACCTTTACCAAAAATGATATTAAATCCTGAAGTGAAAAATATTTTTGACTTCAAATTTGAAGATTTTACTTTAGTCAATTACGATCCACATCCACATATTAAAGGCGAAGTAGCCGTTTAAAACAAAAAATCCGTTATTTTAATAACGGATTTTTAAAACAAACAAACCAATAAATTTATACAGTCACTACGCTGTTTTCAGAACCAGCATAATCATTATATACATAACTATCTGCCTGAGGATCATTTACATAATCACCATCGACTAAGTATTTGAACTCATAACTAGCATCTTTTGGAACTTCAAATAAACCTTTGAATGTTCCATTTTTTAATTTTGATAAAACTCCAGAATTAACATCCCAATTATTAAAATCACCTACAACAGCTGCAAATTTTGCGTCTTTTGCTTCGATAGAAAAAGTCACCTTGCAAACTGGTTTAGCTTTCATAAATTGTTTCTTTATAGACATAACTATTTCATTTATAGATTACTGAGACAAAGTAAGTTCATTTTTTAATACATTTTACAAGCATCATCATTTTTCACAAATTCACAAAAACCAATAATTATTTTGGTTTTATTAATAAATATTTACCCGTTTAATTTTTAATTTGAAATCAAGAAATCGATTTCTTAATAGAGATTCATTAATCATACTTTTTTTAATTATTAAAAATAAATCTTATATTTAAGCCTAAAATTCATTAACGATGAACAGCGAACAACACGAATTATATGAATATGCACGAAAAAGAATAAAACAAAAAAAAATGCTTTATTATCATTTTGTTTTATTTTTTTTGGGAAGCATACTCCTTTTTATATCCAATAAATTTTTGAATGTTTACCCTCAGAAAAATTGGTGGATTTGGGCAATTACTTTTTGGGCTTTTCTATTTGTTCTACATTTTATAAATGTATTCATTACTGATAGTTTTATGAATAAAAATTGGGAAAGAGCGCAAATTGACAAATTGATTATACGACAAGAAAAAAAAATCGAACAACTAAAAGCTGACATAGAAGCAGAAAAAATTAAACCCCAATAAAAGAATGATTATCACTATTGCGGCTGTCGCACAAAATAATGCCTTGGGCAAAGACAATGATTTGTTATGGCATTTACCAGATGATTTTAAAAGATTTAAAACGCTAACAAGTGGTCATTATATTATCATGGGAAGAAAAACATTTGAAAGTTTTCCAAAACCATTGCCAAATAGAACACACATAATTATTACAAGACAAGAAAAATATACTGTTCCAGACAATTGCTTTGTAGCTAAAAATTTAACTCAAGCCATAGAGACATGTCCTAAAAATGAAGATATCTACATTATTGGTGGTGGTGAAATTTATGCGCAGTCTATGGATATTGCTGATAAATTGGAAATAACAAAGGTTCATCAATCATTTGAGGCTGACACTTTTTTCCCCGAAATAGATAATACTAAATGGAAACTTGTTGAAGAGGTTTTTCATCCCGAAGATGAAAAACACAAATTTAGTTTCAGTTTTTTAACATATCTTAAAAAATAAAGCCTTTATTTTTCAGAAAAAAATACTACACATTATAAATCAACAAATTTGAAATGATTGAACTATATTTGCCCAAAATTTGTTATGTCTAAAAACATTACTCCATACAAAGATTCTTCGCTTGGCAAAAAAGAGCAAGTAACCCAAATGTTTGATACTATATCAGGCAATTATGACGAACTGAATAGAGTTATATCAATGGGAATTGACGTTAAATGGCGTAAAAAAGTATTAAAACTTGTTGCTGACCAAAAACCAAAAACAATATTGGACATTGCGACTGGAACAGGTGATTTAGCTATTTTAATGGCAGAAACATCCGCAGAAAAAATCATTGGTTTAGACCTTTCAAAAGGAATGCTGGAAATTGGTAACAAAAAAATAAAAGAGAAAAATCTATCCGACAAGATTGAATTAATTGTAGGAGATAGTGAAAATATGCCTTTCCCAGATAATCATTTTGATGCCATAACGGTTTCTTTTGGAATTAGAAATTTTGAAAATCTTGAAAAAGGACTCTCTGAAATATATAGAGTTTTAAAACCAAATGGAATATTTGTTATCCTTGAAACTTCTGTCCCAACAAAATTTCCATACAAACAAGGTTATTTTTGTTATACTAAATTGATACTTCCTTTGATTGGAAAATTGTTTTCGAAAGATAAAAGTGCCTATGGATATTTATCAAGTTCGGCAGCAAATTTTCCTTATGGAGATAAATTAAATACTATTTTGAGAAAAGTTTCGTTTATAGATTGTGTTGCTCTACCGCAAACCATGGGTGTTGCAACTATTTATAAAGCGACCAAAAAATAATTTTTTAAAGAACATGAAAAAATTCTTTTCCTTTTTTTTACTAACTTTTGTAGTAGCTGCCAATGCTCAATTTGGAAAAAGTGTTTTTTCGAAAGATCCAATTATAAATCTAGAAAACTTTGATAAGCAAAGAGTTCATTGGGGTTATTTTTTAGGTTTTAGTACTTATGATTTCAAAACTGAATACAAGGTTCCAGGACAAGATATAGATATCAAAGGCAACACTGGTTTCAATGTGGGATTGGTTGGTAATTTGAGACTTCATGAATATTTAGATTTAAGATTTGAACCTGGACTTTATTACGGAAGCAGAACATTGACCTATTCAGGATTTAACAATCAAAGAGATGCACTACGAGAAGTGAAAGCAACCTACCTGCATTTCCCTTTATTATTGAAATTTTCTTCCTTGAGAACTGGGAATGTTCGTCCATACATAGTTGGTGGATTGAGTACAACAATGAATTTATCTAGTAATTCTAAGTCCAAAGACGACAACTATGAGCAAAAATTCAGAGTAAAACAATGGACACAAAATTATGAACTAGGTTTTGGGGTTGATTTATATTTTGAATATTTCAAGTTTTCACCATCGATAAGAGGTGTTTTCGGTTTAAATGATGAACTCATTAGAGACAACGACCCAAACAGCCCATGGACAGGAAATATAAAATCAATGAAAACTAGAGCAATTTTGATAAATTTTACTTTCCATTAATCGTTTCTTCTGAATTCGCTCAATATAATTGCTGTTGCTGTTGCTACATTCAAACTCTCGGTTTTTTGAATATTCCCAAATCTAGGTATACTCAATTTGTTTTTTGCGAGAAATTCTATCTCTTTAGAAATTCCGTTTGCTTCATTCCCTAAAATTATAATTGCTTCCTGAGGCAAATGTGATTTATAAATGTTTTGACCATCCATGAATGTTCCAAAAACTGGAAGCTTGGCTTTTTTTAAAAAACTTTTCAAATCGCAATAATTTATATTTACTCTAGTTATTGATCCCATTGTAGCTTGAATAACTTTTGGATTATAAACATCAACTGTTTCGTTTGAACATACAATCTCTTCAACACCAAACCAATCGCAAAGTCTTATTATGGTTCCAAAATTTCCTGGATCTCTGATGTCGTCCAAAGCAACAACAATACCTTTTTCCTTGATAGGTTTTGGGTTAATAATTTCAAAAATACCTAAACAAGTACTTGGTGTGGAAAGCGCCGATATTTTTTTCATCTCAGCTTCAGTAATGACTGTTGATTGATTTTCATAACCATTAAAAGTGCCTTTGTCCAAACAATACAATTGCTTGAGTTTAAAATTTGATTGCAACAATTCTTGTATTACTTTTACACCTTCAGCTATGAAAAGACCATGTTCTATTCGATACTTTTTTTGATGCAAAGAATTTATCAGCTTTATTTGGTTTTTACTAACCATAAAATAATGTATTTTTGAATTATAAATGCCATAGATTGAAACACTCCTTTGCAAAAATATCATTTATTATCCTATTTGGACTAATTATACTTGGATGTAACACAACAAAAAAAGTTCCAAATGGAAGACAATTACTTACTAACAACACCATATCTGTTGATAATGAAAAGGTAAAAACAGAAGATGTTGTCAATCAACTTTATCAAAAACAAAATTCATCAATTCTGGGTTACAGACTAAGATTAAATTTATACAATCTTGCCAAAGAGAAAACAGACTCTATTTATAGAGCAAAATTCTTAAATAATCCAGCCAAATATTACAGAAAAGCAAAATGGCTCTCAAAGAAACAAGTAAAAAGATTGGGGCAATCTTTTTGGTATTCTGGAATACATAATTTTCTAAAAAAAACTGGTGAACCACCCGTAATTTTGGACACAGCAAGTTCAAAAAAATCACTAACACGATTGAAATCATATTATTTCAACAAAGGATATTTTGATGTAAAAGGTGAATTCAAAGTTGATAGCATTTCAGCAAAAAAAGCAAAACTCACCTACACTTTGACTAAGGGAAAACCTTATATAATTGACTCCATAACGAAAAACATCACGAGTAAACCTTTGGACTCAATATATGAGTTGAAAAAGAATGCTTCTTTAATAAAAAAAGGAGAACAGTTTGATACAAAAAATTTTGATGAAGAAAGCAAAAGGATAACATCCGATTTTAGAGATAATGGCGCCTTCTATTTTCAAAAAAACTATATAAATTTTGAAATAGATTCAACTGGTAAAAATCATCTACCAAAAATTTACCTGAATATTGAGGACCAAATCATTAGAACAGAGGACAGTACAACTACTGCTCCTTTTAAGTTATATAAAATCAGTAAAGTAAATGTATTCACCGATCACAGTACAAACAATTCGAATGCAATAATAAAAGACAGTGTAAACTATAACAACTTTACATTGTATAGTGTAAATAAATTAAAATACAAACCCAAAGCTATTACAGATGGTATTTTTGTAAATACAGGAAATTACTTTTCTGATGCAAAAAATGTCATCACTTCAAGATACCTGAGTAATCTAAAAGTTTTCAATTATCCATTAATTCAATATACAGAAGACCCAAAAAAGCAAAATAGTTTAATTGCAAACATTTACTTAACACCAAGAAAAAAATATACATTTGGTTTTAATACGGATTTTACTCATTCGAATATTCAGGATTTTGGAATTACCGGTTCAACATCATTAATCATTAGAAATGTTTTTAATGGAGCTGAAACATTTGACCTTGGTTTTAGAGGAAATATAGGTTCGTCTAGGGATTTGGCTAACCCAAATAACACTTTCTTTAATATTTCTGAAATTGGTATTGATGCCAAATTGAATTTTCCTCGAATATTTTTCTTTTTCAATACTGACAAAATCATTCCAAAAAGAATGATTCCATTCACAACTATTAGTGTCGGTTTTGCAAAACAAAGAAATGTAGGTCTTGATAAGCAAAATTTTACAAGCTCGCTAACCTATAATTGGACACCGAAGAAAAACACTACTTTCAAATTTGATTTATTCAACGTTCAATTTGTAAAAAACTTAAATCCAAGTAATTATTTCAACATTTACAAATCGTCCTATAATGCTGTAAACGAAATTTCTCAGAACTACACTGTAAACCCAATATATTATGATATCAATGGTAATTTAAAAATAGAAGATGGTGTCTTTGGATTCATGAATGATGCTTTTACAGATACTAGTATGGGAGTTACTGACAATGATTTGAAATCTTTGTTGAGTATACTCGAGAGAAGAGTTAGGTTAACAGAAAACAATTTGATTTTTGCATCGAGTATTTCATATACAAAAACATCTAAAAAAGATTTGTTAGACAATGATTTTTATAGTTTCAAAGGAAAAATAGAATCTGCAGGAAGTACTCTATCATTACTCGCCCGAATTTCAAAACAATTACAAAACCAAGATGGTGCTAATACGATTTTTGGCGTTGAATATTCGCAATACATTAAAACAGAGTTTGAATTCATAAAACACTGGAGTTTAATTAGAAACACAGTTTTTGCCACACGAACATTTTTTGGAATTGCAATTCCATACGGAAATTCAAACAGTATTCCTTTTTCTCGAAGTTATTTTGGTGGTGGCTCAAACGATATTAGAGCTTGGCAGTCCTATAGTCTTGGACCAGGAAGCAGTCAAAGTCTTTTGGATTTCAACGAAGCAAACATGAAAATAGCATTGAGTGCCGAAATGAGATTTAAAATGCTAGGAAAACTCAATGGAGCCATTTTTTCTGACGCTGGAAACATTTGGAACGTTCTTGATAATACGACGTTAGAAAGCGCAAAATTTTCAGGATTAAGATCTTTGAAAGAAATAGCATTAGGGACAGGTTTTGGGTTCAGATACGATTTTAATTTTTTTGTAATTAGATTTGATTTAGGATTTAAAACTTATAACCCAGCTCTCGAAGAAAACAACAGATGGCTAAAAGAAATGCGTTTTGACAAATCGGTTTTAAATATTGGGATAAATTATCCATTCTAATTTTAGAAATTCATATTTTTGTATTCTTAAACTAAAAAAACAACATAAAAATGGCTCATAATATTAAACCAGGTGTTGCTACTGGTGATGAAGTTCAAAAAATCTTCAACTATGCAAAAGAAAAAGGCTTTGCGCTTCCTGCTGTAAATGTGATTGGTTCAAGCACAATAAATGGTGTCATGGAAACTGCCGCAAAACTAAAAGCGCCTGTTATCATTCAATTTTCCAATGGTGGTGCTGCATACAATGCCGGAAAAGGACTTTCAAACGAAGGACAGAGAGCTGCAATTCTTGGTGCAATAGCTGGAGCAAAACACATTCATACTCTAGCTGAAGCTTATGGAGCAACAGTAATTCTTCATACAGACCATTGTGCAAAGAATTTATTACCTTGGATAGACGGATTACTCGATGCCTCAGAAAAACATTTTGCAGAAAAAGGAAAACCACTTTTCTCTTCTCACATGATTGATTTATCTGAAGAGCCAATTCATGAAAATATTGAAATTTGTAAAGAATATTTATCCCGAATGAGCAAAATGGGTATGACTTTAGAAATTGAACTAGGAATTACTGGTGGTGAAGAAGATGGTGTAGACAATTCTGATGTTGATAGTTCAAAACTTTACACTCAACCAGAAGAAGTTTCCTATGCTTATGAAGAATTGATGAAAGTTTCACCAAGATTTACAATTGCAGCTTCATTTGGTAATGTTCACGGTGTGTACAAGCCCGGAAATGTAAAACTCACTCCAAAAATTTTGAAAAATTCTCAAGAATATGTTCAAAACAAATTCAACACTGGTCAAAATCCAGTAGATTTTGTTTTTCATGGTGGTTCAGGATCAACTCTAGAAGAAATTAGAGAGGCAATTTCTTATGGAGTAATAAAAATGAATATTGACACCGATTTACAATTTGCATTTACTGAAGGAATCAGAGATTATATTACCAAAAATATTGACTATTTGAAAACACAAATTGGTAATCCTGAAGGTCCAGACTCTCCAAATAAAAAACATTATGACCCAAGAAAATGGGTTCGTGAAGGTGAAGTTACTTTCAACAAAAGATTAGAGCAAGCATTTGCTGACTTAAACAACGTAAACACATTATAAAAATTACGAATTATGTATTATGATGATTTCGTAATTCATAATTCATAATTTATAATTCATAATTATAAACTATGGCTTGGTTTAAAAGAACTGCAAAAGGAATACAGACACCTACTGAAGAAAAAATGGATGTACCAAAAGGTTTATGGTACAAATCTCCAACAGGAAAAATTATCGACCAAGATGAATTGGCAAAAAATCTTTGGGTAAGTCCAGAGGATGAATTTCATGTTAGAATTGGTAGTAAAGAATATTTTGAAATATTGTTTGACGATAACCAATTCAAAGAACTAGACGCTAACATCACATCAAAAGATACTTTAAAGTTTGTTGATACAAAAAAATATTCTGACAGGCTAAAAGAAGTCATGGACAAAACCAAACTAAAAGATGCTGTTCGTACTGCTGTAGGAAAATCTAAAGGAAAAGATTTAGTGGTTTGCTGTATGGATTTTGCTTTCATTGGTGGTTCAATGGGAGCAGTGGTTGGAGAAAAAATAGCTAGAGGAATTGATTACTCTATTAAAAACAAAGTTCCTTTTTTGATGATATCAAAATCTGGAGGAGCAAGAATGATGGAAGCAGCATACTCATTGATGCAGCTCGCCAAAACTTCGGCTAAACTTGCTCAACTTGCAGAAGCAAAAGTTCCATATATTTCTCTTTGTACTGACCCAACAACTGGAGGAACAACTGCATCCTATGCCATGCTTGGTGATATCAATATAGCTGAACCAGGAGCATTGATAGGATTTGCTGGACCAAGAGTAGTAAAAGATACAACTGGTAAAGATTTACCAGAAGGCTTCCAAACTTCTGAATTCGTTTTAGAACATGGCTTTTTGGATTTTATCTCGCCAAGGAAAGAATTGAAAGATAAAATAAACCTCTATATAGATTTGATACTTAATCAAGATATTAGATAAAAAAAAGACTGCCGTTTGGCAGTTTTTTTTTATCTATTTACTCTTATAAATCATGATTTGTTCTTAAAAAAACTCAGTTATTATGAAAAAAATATTCTTTATTTGTTTATTTATTTCCGCGATTAATTCGTTTGCTCAAAACCATAATGGCTTAAGTGAAACTGAATTTAAAAAACTAAAAAAGTTATATATAGAAATGACTAATTCCGATAGCTATCGTGCTATGAAGGCGCAATCAAAATTGATTGTAGGTAAAATAAATGGAGAAAAATTATCTAACATTGAAACAAATGAAGATTTCAATAAATGGATTACACAAAATATTTCGAAAACAAAATTTTCAAGTATTGAGGAAGGCAACTCAATGTTTAAATTAATGATGGAACTAACAGAGAAAACATTAAATGAATTTAAAGAAGTTTACGAAAAATTAAAAAGGACTTCCCAAAAACAAATGCTTGAACTGTTGGAAGATGAAAGATCAAGAGAATAAAATTGATACAATAGATTTTTAAACAAGAAAGTTTTGAAAATGAATATGCCTCAAAAAGTTAAACAAATTTTGAGGCATTTTTTTATGATTTTAATTTTACATACCACTTCTTATAGCTTCTACAGGATCAAGATTGGAAGCGCTCACTGCTGGAAGTATTCCAGAGATAAGACCAATAATTGCCGCCAATGAAGTTCCTAGCAGGATATTGCCTATTCCTAATACGAACTCAAAATCTAATGCTTTAGATAAAATCATGGCCACAATCCAAACTAAAAATAGTCCTATCAAACCACCAATCACGCAAAGAATAACAGCTTCAAACAAAAACTGAAATAAAATAAATTTATTTTTTGCACCAAGAGATTTTTGAATCCCAATCAGGTTGGTTCTTTCTTTAACAGAAACAAACATGATATTTGCAATTCCAAATCCACCAACAAGCAAAGAGAAAATACTAATAATCCAGCCGCCAATTTTTAAATTGGAAATAATTCCATCAATCATATCCGTAAATCCAGATAAAATATTGATAAAGAAATTATCTATTTCACCTTGTTTTACTCCTCTTACACTCCTAAGCTTTTGAGAAATTTCAGCTTTAAGGGCATCAATATCTACTCCTTTTTCTGGTTTTATAACTATTACTGGTAGAACAAATTGGTTATTATCGCCATATAGTTTTCTTAAAAAGTTTGAAGGGAAAAAAGCTGAATTATCATCGCTATCGCCTAATCCCATACTTTGTCCTTTCTTTTTTGTTACTCCAATGACTGTAAATCTTTGTCCATATAAACGAACTGTTTTGCCAATTGGGTCAAAATCATCAAACAAACTTTTTGCAACATCATATCCAAGAACTACAACTGCGCTACCATTATTTGATTCTGGTTCAGTAAAGAAACGACCATTATCAATTTCCATTCTTTGTATATCTGCAAATTCAAATGTAACTGGAACAACATTAACTCCAGTGACTGTTTTTGATTCCTGTTTTATACTTTGCGTTCCTGCAAAATACTGAAAACAAAGGTTTTCAACATTGTTCAAATTGGTTTTTAGATATTGGAATTCCTCGTAATTTACATCTGGAAATTGTTCTCTTTTCCATCGTGGCACATCTGTTGGTCCAAATGATTGACTAGTGAGATACATAGTGTTTTTATCTAAAGTACTTAGATCACTTTTAATTTTTTTATCTAGTGAGTCTACAGCTGCCAAAACCGCTATAATTGAAAAAATACCAATGGTAACACCTAATAAAGAAAGCATGGTTCTCAATTTGTTGTTTCGCAAAGCATTCATTGCAAAGGCGAAACTTTCTTTCAATAACCTAAAATAGAGTATCATGCTATAGTTTTTTGAGAATTTAAATTTTAATGATTTTATGAAATTATAAAAAATATTCTAATATGTAGCTGATTATCGTTTTTTGTTACAAAAACCACTTGAAATTTGGTGTTAAAAAAACTACTTTTGCACCTCCAAACACACAACAAAAAAATCATGACAAAAAAAATCAATTCAGCTTTAATTTCTGTGTTTTCAAAAGACGGATTGGAGCCTATTGTTCGTAAACTACACGAACACAATGTGGTCATTTATTCAACTGGCGGAACGGAAGAATTTATTAAAAACCTAGGAATTCCTGTTGTTCCAGTAGAAGATGTGACTTCTTACCCATCAATACTTGGTGGTAGAGTAAAAACATTACATCCAAAAATTTTTGGTGGAATTCTGAACAGACAGGAAAACGCCAAAGACCTCGAGGAAATGAAAGAATTTGAAATTCCTCAAATAGATTTAGTAATTGTTGATTTGTATCCATTTGAAAAAACAGTAGCTTCGGGTGCATCTGAAAGTGACATTATCGAAAAAATTGATATTGGTGGTATTTCTTTGATTAGAGCTGCTGGAAAAAATTTTAAGGATACTGTTATCATTCCATCAATGGATGATTATACTTCTTTCCTAGAAATAATTTCAATCCAAAATTGCGAAACAAACTTAGAGCAAAGAAAACATTTTGCTACGAGAGCTTTCCATATTTCGTCTCATTATGACACTGCTATTTTCAACTATTTTAATACAGATCAAACTTATTTTAAATCTAGTATCGAGAATGGACAAGTTCTTCGCTATGGTGAAAATCCACATCAAAAAGGATTTTTCTTTGGCGAATTTGATAAAATGTTTACAAAACTTCATGGTAAAGAGCTGTCATACAACAATTTATTAGATGTTGACGCTGCTGTAAACTTGATTTTAGAATTCAAAAACAACGAACCAACATTTGCTATATTGAAACATAACAATGCTTGCGGATTGGCTACAAGAGATAATATGAAAGACGCATATCTTTCTGCATTAGCTTGTGATCCTACTTCAGCATTTGGTGGAGTTTTGATAGCAAATGATAAAATTGACGCTGAAACTGCTAGAGAAATCAACAACCTTTTCTGTGAAGTTGTAATAGCTCCAAGTTTTGAAAACGAGGCAGTTTCTATTCTACAAGAAAAGAAAAACAGGATAATTCTTCAACAAAACGATGTTGAATTACCAAATATGCAAGTTAGAACTTGTTTGAATGGATTATTGGTGCAAGAAAGAAACAATGTTACTGATAATAAATTAGCGTTAAAAAACGTTACTATAACTGAACCAACAAATCAAGAAATTGAAGATTTAATTTTTGCATCAAAAATTTGTAAAAACACAAAATCGAATACAATTGTTTTAGCAAAAAATGCTACATTAGTAGCATCTGGAACAGGGCAAACCTCTAGAGTTGATGCATTGAAACAAGCCATAGAAAAAGCAAATTCATTTGGGTTTGAATTAAAAAATGCAGTAATGGCTAGTGATGCATTCTTTCCGTTTCCTGATTGCGTTGAGATAGCACATCAAGCAGGAATAAGTGCTGTTATTCAACCAGGAGGTTCAATAAAAGACGAATTGAGCATAGATTATTGTAATCAAAATAAAGTTGCAATGGTATTTACTGGAACACGTCATTTTAAACATTAATTTGTTTACCTTTGTGCGTTAAAATTTTATAAAATATTTAAACCCTTAATGAAGTATGGGATTTTTTGATTTCATGACCGAGGATATCGCGATTGACCTTGGTACAGCTAATACACTAATCATACATAACGATAAAGTAGTTATTGATAGTCCATCAATTGTTGCTCGTGACAGAATAACTGGTAAAATTATTGCTGTTGGAAAAGAGGCAAACATGATGCAAGGTAAAACACATGAGAACATAAAAACCATACGCCCGTTAAAAGATGGTGTAATTGCAGATTTTGATGCATCTGAAAAAATGATCAATCTTTTCATCAAAAGCATCCCTGCTCTAAAGAAAAAAATGTTTACTCCTGCATTGAGAATGGTAGTTTGTATTCCATCTGGAATTACAGAGGTTGAAATGCGAGCGGTGAAAGAATCGTGTGAACGTGTAAACGGTAAGGAAGTTTATTTGATCCACGAACCAATGGCTGCGGCAATTGGTATTGGCATCGACATTATGCAACCAAAAGGGAATATGATTGTTGACATAGGTGGAGGAACTACAGAAATTGCAGTAATTGCTCTTGGTGGTATTGTTTGTGACAAATCAGTGAAGATTGCTGGTGACGTTTTCACAAATGATATTGTTTATTATATGAGAACTCAACACAACCTTTTTGTTGGAGAAAGTACAGCCGAAAAAATAAAAATTACTATTGGTGCTGCAACTGATGATTTAGAAACACCACCAGATGATATGTCTGTTCAAGGTAGAGACTTGTTAACAGGTAAACCAAAACAAGTTGAAGTTTCATACAGAGAAATAGCTAAAGCATTAGACAAATCAATTCAAAGAATTGAAGATGCTATCATGGAAACACTATCTCAAACTCCTCCAGAACTTGCTGCCGATATTTACAATACTGGTATCTATCTTGCTGGTGGTGGATCAATGTTAAGAGGACTTGACAAACGAATTTCACAAAAAACTGACCTTCCAGTTTTTATTGCTGAAGATCCATTGAGAGCCGTTGTTAGAGGAACTGGAATGGCTTTGAAAAACATCCCTAGATTTAGAAGTATTTTAATAAAATAGATTCGAGAGTTAATAAAATAAATTCCAAATTCCATTATTTTTTTATACATTGGAGTTTGGAATTTAATCGTTAAAAAAATAATTTTTTACAATGCAGCAGATATTTAGTTTTCTATTAAAAAACAGTTATCGAATACTGTTTTTGCTGCTATTGTTCCTTTCATTGGGTTTAACAGTTCAATCGCATTCCTACCACAAAAGCAAAATAATAAGTTCTGCAAATTTTTTCACTGGTGGAATTTATCAACGTATTAACAACATTAACGAGTATTTCCATTTGAAATCTCAAAATGACGAGTTAGCTAAAGAAAATGCTAGATTGAAATCTATTCTATTCAATTTAAAAGACACAACAAAAATTCATTTTCCAGACAGTATACTTGGTGTAAAAAAGAATGAACTAATTGTGTCAAAAGTAATTCATAACTCATACAATGTTCATGAGAACTTTTTAACAATTAATACGGGTTCAAAATCGGGCGTGAAAACTGATATGGGTGTTATAAATAGTGCAGGTATTATTGGTATTATTGATAAAGTAACTCCAAATTATGCCACTGTTATTAGTATTTTGAACATACAGTCAAAAATAAATGCAAAAATTAAAAAATCTAACCATTTCGGTTCATTGATTTGGAATGGTAAAAACACTGGTTATGTCCAGCTTATAGATGTTCCAAGACTTGCAGGAGTAAGAAAAGGAGATACTATTGTAACTGGAGGACAATCACATATTTTCCCAGAAAATATTGGTATAGGAACGATTGATAAAGTGTATATAGACAATGAAACAAACTATTACACACTAGATGTAAAACTATTCAATGACATGACAAACCTTGGTTATGTTTACATCATAAAGAGTAAAGACAGGGAAGAAATAATAAATCTAGAAAAACAATCTAATAAAGATGAATAGTGCTCTGATTTGGAATATTGCCCGTTTCATCCTTTTGTTGATGGCACAAGTATTGATTTTCAACAGAATCAATTTATTTGGTTACATCAACCCATTTCCATACATTTTGTTTATTATTCTTTATCCAGTGAATGGTAACAGGTATGGTCTTCTTTTATCAAGTTTTTTCCTTGGAATAATAATGGATATGTTCAGTAATTCCGGAGGAGTCCATGCGGCATCGTGCTTAATTTTAGCAAATTATAGACCATATATTTTTAAGTTTTCATTTGGACTGAGTTATGAATACCAAACAGTAAAACTTAATGATGTATTGACACCTGAACGCTTTTCTTTTATTTTAATAGCTGTAGTTCTGCATCACTTTATCCTTTTCATACTAGAGATATTTAGCTTTTATTTTATTTGGGACATTATCGAAAGAACAGTTCTGACAACTCTTTTTACACTCATTACCTGTATCATTATTATCTATATTATTAAGCCTAGTAAACGATGAGAAAAGTGCTTTTCCCAACGGTTATTTTTATTGCTACAATTTTAATTGTGGCAAGGATTTTTTATCTCCAAATAATTGATGACAGTTTTAAATTGGCATCTGATAATAATGCCATAAAAATAAAATATGATTATCCAGAAAGAGGCTACATTTATGACAGATATGGAAAATTATTGGTAGCCAATCAACCTTCCTATGATATAATGGTAATACCCAAAGACATCAAAGAACTTGACACAACTGAATTTTGTTCATTGCTAAATATTACTAAAGAAGATTTCCTTAAAAAGATTGCAAAAGCTAAAGTTTACAGCCCAAGATTACCTTCAGTATTTCTACCTCAATTGAACAAACTGGAATATGCTGCCTTCCAAGAAAAACAAAGAAAATTTCAAGGATTTTATATTCAAAAACGTTCATTGCGTGATTATCAAGTGAACTACGGTGCAAATGTTTTTGGCTTTATCACTCAGGTAAACGATAATATTATTCAAAAAAATAAATACTATAACAGTGGAGATTTGATAGGAAAGCAAGGTGTTGAGGAAAGTTATGAAGAGATATTGCGTGGAATAAAAGGCGTAAAATACATCCAAAAAGACAAATACAATAGAGAGATTGGTAGTTATAAAGAAGGAAAATATGATACTGTAGCCGTACAAGGAAAAGATATTCATCTAACTATAGATGCAGAATTACAAAAATATGGCGAGGAATTGATGGTAAACAAACGCGGTGGAATAGTTGCTATCGAACCAAAAACTGGCGAAATCCTTGCGCTAGTCACAGCACCATCATATGATCCAGCTATCCTTGTAGGTAGACAAAGATCAAAAAATTATACCATGCTATACAATGACTCTATAGCCAAACCACTTTATGATAGAGGACTATTAGCAGAATATACCCCTGGTTCACCTTTCAAAATATTAACTGGATTAGTTGCTCTGCAAGAAGGTGTGATTGATGAAAATACAACATTTTTTTGCCGACATGGTTTTAGCTATGCTCCTGGAAGATTTATGAAATGCCATTGTCATGGTGGAGCATTACAATTACACAGAGGAATTTATGAGTCATGCAATACTTATTTTTCTAGTTCATACATGGCCACTATTAACAAATATAAAAAACCAGCTGATGGTGTAGATGTATGGAGTAACCATCTCAAGAGTTTTGGGTTAGGTCAGTTCATGGGTTATGATTTACCTACGGGAAGAAAAGGAAAAATCCCAACATCTAAAACTTATAAACGAATGTATCCAGGTTGGGGTTGGTCAAGTAAAACAATTGTGTCCAACGCAATAGGACAAGGTGAAGTTTTGATGACACCTATTCAATTGGCAAATATGATTGCAACTGTATCAAACAAAGGATACTATTATACTCCTCACATTATCAAGAGTATTAAAGGTCAAATGATTGATAAAAAGTTTAGAACAAAACATGTTACAACAGTTGACAAAAAATATTTTGATCCAGTGATTAGTGGCTTGTTTGATGTTTATAATTTTGGTACCGCACATGGATTAAATGTTGAAGGAATAGATATTTGTGGTAAAACTGGAACAGCTGAAAACTTTGCAAAAATTAACGGCAAACGAGTAAAGCTTCAAGATCATTCCATATTTGTTGCCTTTGCTCCAAAAGATAATCCAAAAATTGCAATTGCTGTTTTTGTAGAAAATGGATATTGGGGAGCAAGATGGGCTGGACCGATAACAAGTTTAATGATTGAAAAATATATCAAAAGAAAAATCACTCGTAAAGACCTCGAAAAAAGAATGCTAGAAGGCAGTTTACAAGGTGAGTATAACAAATATTACGCAAAACCTGTTGTTGATACACTAATTAAAAAAGACATTATATTACCAGCGTTAAATCAAACTGATGCTAATAAGGAGAGTAAAAAAGAGGAAGAAATAATAGTTCCTGAAAACAAAGTTGGGTAAAGAAAAATGAAGAATCAAAGTATTTCAAATAATCTTGATTGGATAAGTGTAATCATCTATATTATTCTAGTAATTTTAGGATGGTTAAACATTTATTCTTCTTCATTATCATCTATTGAAGGTGAAACTTCCATCTTTGATGTGTCACAAATTTATGGTAAACAGTTCCTTTTTATTCTTTTTACAATCCCAATAATTTTTAGTGTTATGGCTATTGACGCCAAATTTTATGAAAAATATGCAATAATAATTTTTGCAATTTCATTGTTGTCCTTAGCTGGTCTCTTTGTTGCCGGAAAAACTATTGCTGGACAACGCTGTTGGTACGCCATAGGAACCTTTACACTACAACCATCAGAGTTTGCCAAAGCTGCTACAGCTCTTGCTTTAGCTAAGTATTTGAGCGACGTACAAGTTAATTTAAAAGACTTCAACAGACAAGTTCAAGCATTAATGATAATTGCTCTACCAGTATTACTTATACTTCCTCAACCCGATCCTGGAAGCGCATTAATTTATTCCGTTTTTATATTAGTACTTTACCGTGAAGGATTACCAGCTTGGTATATTTGGACAGGTTTTATAACCATTCTACTATTTGTATTGGCTTTGATTTTGAAACCGATTGTGTTAATACTATTATCCCTATTAGTTATAATTCTTGTTTACTATAGAAGTCGATTTGTGGATAGAAATTGGATTTTGAGCGCTATTATTTTTGTTCTCATTTCCGGCTTTGTGTTCTCTGTAGATTATGTTTTTCATAATGTCTTTAAACAACATCATCGTGATCGTTTCAACATTCTTTTGGGTAAAGAAGTTGACATGAAAGGTGTTGGCTACAACACTAATCAATCAGAAATAGCAATCGGTTCTGGCGGTTGGTTTGGAAAAGGATATCTTGAAGGAACTCAAACAAAAGGAGGATTTGTTCCTGAACAACATACAGATTATATATTCACAACAGTTGGTGAAGAGTGGGGATTTTTGGGCTCAATGTTCATTATCATTCTTTTTGTGAGCTTATTTATTAGGATAATTTATTTAGCAGAAAGACAAAAAACAAAATTTAGCCGAGTCTACGGTTACTGTGTAGCAGGAATATTATTTATTCACTTTTTTGTAAATATCGCAATGGTTATTGGGATTTTCCCAACTATAGGTGTTCCGCTTCCATTCTTTTCATATGGTGGTTCAGGATTGTGGGGATTCACAATTCTACTTTTTATTTTCCTAAAAATGGATGCCAATAAAGTAAATGAATGGTAACCACTAATTAAAACTCCAATCTTTGTAATCAGAAGATTTTTCGATTTTATTCTCTAAATCATCTTGTAGTTTTGGGAAGAAATCTTGATTAGAAAGTTTTTCAATTTGATCAACTGAAACAACAAATTTATAAAGTGGCTTATTTGATTCCTCATGTGGAATTAAAAAAGCTATTATTTTCATATCATTTGAATTTCCTCTAGCAATTATTTTATAAAAATAATTGGGCACAGCAACTTTTTCATAGCCAATTGTACTCAAATTATCATTCAATATACCACCTGAAACAACATATAACTTATCATATTTTTTTGCCCAATATCTCACTTTTTCTTCTAATCTATTCCATACGCCATCATTAAAATCATGCTTTTGAGGAGAAATGTTAGAGGTTAAAAAAGTATCGAAATATGCCTTTTTTGAAAACTTCATATCGCCAGCAGGGCAAAGATGTCCTTTATCAAAACCAGAATTTTTATAATTTTTCCAATCTGCCGAATGAGTTGTCACCATCTTATCATTAATAAAAAAAGGCCTTTTAAAACTATTGTATTTTATATATTCATCTTTAAGCACATAAGCTACCCAATCGGCTTGTTCAAATTTTTCGTTATAAGACAATGTATAATAATCATGTTTAACAATTTGATTTTGGGTTTTTCTAGGTAAAAAATCGAAAAAGCCATTCTCATTTAAACCAATATCATTACTTATTTTCAAGATTTTAGGAGTATTATCTTCATTTCCTTGTTTGCAAAATGTAAACAAAACTGAACAAAACACCGAAAATACTAGTATAAATAAGCATTTTTTCATAACTTTATGGTTTAAATCTTTTGCGTAAAGATATTACTAATCTTAATAAATTAAACATGATGAAAGGAAAGTTATTTTTAGTAACGCTAATTTTATTTGGCTTTCAATTTGCTAAAGCTCAAGAAGTTACAACAGTGACAGACTCGCTCAAAGTAAAAGAAATGGAATTGCAAAAACAAAAAGAAGCTGAAAAGGCACAACTTGAGCAAAAATTAAAAGAAGATAAACAAGCCTACAAAGAGGAAAAAGAAAGAGAAAAAGAGGCAGAAAAAGTTGAAAAAGAGAGAAAAAGACTTGAAAAAGAACAGAAAAAATTTGAAAAAGAACAAAACCGAATTGCATCTGCAGAAAAATCTCTTTTAAAGCTAAAAGATAAGCAATCCAAAGAGATGAAAAAGCTTGACAAAATGCAAGAAAAATTCTCTCGAAATAGAGCAAAAGGTAAAATGACACCAGTAGAAATTGAAAAAGAAAATCTCAACATCACAAAACAACAATTAAAAATAAAAGAATTGGAAGAAGATGTTGCTAAAGCAGAAAAAAAATTAAGTAAATTAAGATAGTTAAAAGCGGAAAATAAATTTTCCGCTTTTTTATTTAGCTATTCTATTTATATATATTTATCAAACTAATCTTAACTATTTAAAATTATAAAAAAATTATTTTGTTATTTGTTGCTGCTCTAACTTTGGGTGGAACATTTGTATCGTGTTCTAGTGATGATGACTCAGCTTCATTAATTGGAAAATGGGCTTTTTACAAAACTGGTGGAACTGTAAGTGGTAATGAGATATTAACAGATTATGAAAACTACTGCTCTACAAAAAGAGATTATATAGAATTCAAATCTGATGGTACTGCAGTTACCCACTACTTTAACAGCGATTGTTCCGAAGAAACATATTCATCTACCTATACCAGAAGTGGTAACACAATTACTTTAGGTACAGAAAGTCCAGAAACAGCAACTATTTTGCAATTAACAGGAAGCACATTAAAAGTAAAATATACTGATGAAGACTTTCCTGATGGTTATGGAATAACTGTTTTCCAAAAAATAAATTAAAAAAAAGCCTCGTTTTAAACGAGGCTTTTTTATTTATGATTTAATTAGCTTTTCTGATTTTACTTTTGAAGTCAATCCTTTTTCAGTTCCATTCTTCATGTCATTCAGAATATGAAGAGATTCTTCTACATAAACATCTTTTGAAAGACTCTCATGCCATCTATCTCTTTTTTCTTTTAGAACTGGATCGTCTTTTACTTTTTCATCTTCATAAGGCAGTGAATAGAAAGTTAAAGAGTTTTTATAATCATTAATAGGTTTGTACTTTTTATTTTTTTCTTCCAAAGCTTTTTGTTCAGCTTTGAATTTATCAATATTCAAACTGTAAACATCTTCTTTGTTTCTATCGTCTAACCATTTTGCATTATCTGCAATCAGCTGCATTTGAGGGTTATTTTGCATTCTAAGTTTGCTCTGCTTTACAGCAAAATCATAGTTGCTTTGTTTGTTCCAAACCTTATAATCAGCTGGATCAATTTTATCCCAAGGCATTGCATTATCAACATCTTTTTCTCCCATTTTTAAATATTCATATTTATCAGGCATAACAATGTCGCTCTTAACTCCTTCTCTTTGTGTTGAACCACCATTAATTCTGTAGAATTTTTGAGTTGTTGTTTTTAATGCTCCCAAATCTCCATAAGTGCTTCCACGAACAAACTGGTTCAAATCAATTACATTTTGTACAGTTCCTTTGCCATAAGTTTGTTTACTGCCTACAATAACGGCTCTTTTATAATCTTGCATTGCGGCAGCAAGTATTTCTGATGCCGAAGCCGAAAACTCATTGGTCATTATCACTAATGGTCCATCCCATTGTACTTTTGGGTCTTTATCAAATAAAACTTCTTTTCTTCCAGCAGCAGACTTAATTTGAACAATTGGTCCTTGATCTATAAATAATCCTGCAATATCAACAACTGTTTTCAAAGAACCTCCACCATTATCTCTAACATCCATTACAATTCCCTGTACACCAGCTTCTTTCAATCGTTCTACTTCTTGAGCCACATCTTTTCCTGCATCGCGTGCATCTTTATTTTCAAAATCTATATAGAATTTTGGCAGATAGATAATACCGTATTTGTTGCCATCAATATCAACTACGCTAGATTTTACGTAAGTTTCCTCAATCTCAACTTCATCTCTGATGATAGAGATTACTTTGATTGAACCATCAGCTTTTTTTACTGTTAATCTAACTTCTGTACCTTTTGGTCCTTTTATTTTTTTAACAACATCGTCCAATCTCATTCCAACTACATCAACAGGTTCATCTTTGCCTTGGGCAACTTTCAAAATAACATCACCTGCTTCCAATTGTTTTCCTTTCCATGCCGGTCCGCCAGAAATTAACTCCGAAATCTTTGTAAAATCATTTTCTTTTTGAAGTCTAGCGCCAATTCCTTCAAGCTTTCCACTCATGCTAACATCAAAACGTTCCTTTTCGTCAGGAGCAAAATAGGATGTGTGTGGATCGAAGCGAGATGAAATTGCATTTATATAAACTGAAAACCAGTCTTCTCTATCTAAATCTTTTATGAAATTGAAGTTATCATTCAATGATTTTAGAGTGCTTTCTCTTGTTTCTTTTTCTAGCTGTTCAAATGACTTTGGTGCTTCTTTTTTGTCAGTATCTTTATTTTTTGCTTTTTCTTCTTCAATCTTTTGCTTTTCTACCAATGAAGACAAAGCTGAAAGTTTTACTTGTAAACGCCATCTTTCTTTCAATTCATCTTTCGTTTTTGCATAAGGCATTTTCTCATAATCGGTGTTTATCGATTCGTCTTTTTTATAATCAAAAGGATTTTCAAGAGCTACTTTGTAATACTCTTTACTTTCTGCCATTCTTTGCATTAGTCTATTATAAGTTAAATCAAAAAATGACAATTCTTTATTTTTAATTTGATCATCTATTTGCAACTCATATTTTGCAAATTCATCAATATCAGACTGAAGGAAAAATCTTTTTGATGGATCCAAAGCTTCAATATAATCTTTGTAAACACCTTTTGAAAAAGTATCATCAATAGGTGCTGGGTTATAATGCCCTTTTTCGATAACAAAGGTTAATAATTCTAGCAACATTTTATCCTTTTCTGGATCAGTTGCTTTTTCTCTAGGAATAAAACTCCATAATGCTACAGAAATTGCTGCAACAATTATAATTACTTTATAATTTCTTTTCATAAAACGAACAAAACCATTCATTAATTTCTAAACTAATACATAAAAAACCGTGCCAAGATGTTGAATGATGTTTCTACAAATTTAACCATCAAGACACATTAGTTGTCCAAAGTTAAAAAAATGTAACAGTCAAAAGCATTAAAATTTGTTAATTTTGCTAAATAGTTAGAAAATATTATAATGGATACAAAACCTTTGATTTTAGTTACCAACGACGATGGAATAACTGCACCAGGAATCCGAACCTTAATATCAGTAATGGAAACACTTGGTCAAGTTGTTGTAGTTGCTCCAGATAGTCCACAAAGCGGAATGGGACATGCTATTACTGTGAACAATACTTTGTATCTTAATAAAATTTCAAAAGAAGATTCATTAACACAAGAATATAGTTGCTCTGGCACACCTGCAGATTGCGTGAAACTTGCTGTAAATGAAATTTTGAAAAGAAAACCAGATTTATGCGTTTCTGGCATTAATCACGGTTCAAATTCTTCTATCAATGTAATTTATTCAGGAACCATGAGTGCAGCTGTTGAAGCTGGTATTGAAGGTATTCCTGCCATTGGGTTTTCATTGTCTGATTTCAGCTGGAATGCAAATTTTGAACCATTAAAACCTTTTGTAAAAAGAATTGCAGAACAGGTTTTAAAAAATGGTTTGCCTGAAGGAATTGTTTTGAATGTCAACTTCCCAAAACCAAAACTTGGCAACATTAAAGGTCTAAAAATATGCCGACAAGCAAATGCCTTGTGGGTTGAAAAATTTGATAAACGTCAAACACCTTTTGGTAAAGATTATTATTGGTTAACTGGTGAATTTGTCAACAAAGACAAAGGTGAAGATACTGATGAATGGGCATTATCCAATGGTTATGCATCCATTGTTCCGATACAATTTGACATGACTGCTCATCACGCTATTCAAACATTAAATTCTTGGGAACTATCATGAAATATTATATAATAGCAGGAGAAGCATCAGGCGATTTACATGGATCAAACCTAATGAAATCAATCATCAATCAGGATCCAAAGGCTGAAATTCGGTTTTGGGGTGGAGATTTGATGAAACAAGTAGGCGGAACATTAGTGAAACACTATCGAGATTTAGCTTTCATGGGGTTTGCTGAAGTAGTCATGAATTTAAAAACCATTCTTAAAAACATTGATTTTTGTAAAAAAGACATTCTTGAATTCAATCCAGATGTTTTGATTTTTATAGATTATCCGGGTTTTAACATGAGGATTGCCAAATGGGCTAAAACAAAAAAAATTAGAACTCATTATTATATTTCTCCACAAATTTGGGCTTGGAAAGAAAACAGAATTAATGCCATCAAAAGAGATTTTGACAAAATGTATGTCATTCTTCCTTTTGAAAAAGATTTCTACGAAAAGAAACACCATTATCCAGTTGAGTTCGTTGGGCATCCATTGATTGACGCCATACACAACAGACCAAAAACGGATGAAAAAAAATTTAGAGAAGAAAATAACCTCAACGAAAAACCAATTATAGCTTTGCTCCCAGGAAGTCGCAAGCAGGAAATCTCCAAAATGTTGAGTATCATGCTGAGTGTTGTAGATGATTTTAAAGACCATCAATTCGTTATTGCTGGTGCACCAAGTCAAGATTTTCATTTTTATGAAAAGTTTCTTGGCAACAAAAATGTCAAATACATTTCTAACAAAACATATGATTTATTGAGTGTGGCAACTGCTGCGCTAGTTACATCTGGAACCGCAACACTAGAAACAGCTTTGTTCAAAGTTCCCGAAGTAGTTTGCTACAAAGGAAATTGGATTTCATATCAAATAGCAAAAAGAATAATTACACTCAAATATATTTCTTTGGTCAACTTAATTATGGACAAAGAAGTTGTAAAAGAATTGATACAAGACGAACTCAACAAAAAAAACTTGAGCAACGAATTATCTAAACTTTTAAACCCAGAAACTAGAGCAGTTATTTTAAAAAATTATGATGTTCTGGAGAACAAACTTGGCGGTGTTGGTGCAAGTGAAAAAACTGCTAAATTTATCATAAATGACATTTGTTAGGCAAAATTTATTTTTTGTTTTTTAAATTTGCAGAAATTTAATCCCTTTGAGAGATTTACAAAAAATATTAATCTTCATTTTCTTGATTGTAGCACAATTTGTTGTGGCACAATCAGGTAAAATTGTGGTTTCTAAAGAACAAGCTATCAAAAAAGGAATTTATTCTCCACCTTCAACAGAGAATGCAATCGCCTCTATTGAAACTCCAAAACCAGAAAAAGAGAAAAAACAAAGCATTAAGCCAAAGCAAAAAAAAGATAAAAACAACATTCTGGCAACAAAAAATGATGATGATATAATCATTTTGAATGAAAATGATAGTTACATAGCTGAACAACTCATTTATAATGCTTCCGATAATCTTGGGATAAAGTATAGAAGCGGAGGAACAACTCGAGAAGGATTTGATTGTTCAGGATTGATGTATTCTACATTTAAAAAATTTGACATAACACTACCAAGATCATCCTATGAAATGGCTCTGATTGGAAGAAAAGTTGAGCCAAGCGAATACAAAAAAGGAGACTTAATTTTCTTTAGAACTTTTGGTGGTAGTAGAATTTCACACGTTGGTATGATAACAGAAATAAACGGTGATGAAGTAAAATTTATTCACTCATCTACTCAGCTTGGCGTTATCGTTTCTTCCCTAAAAGAACCATATTACCTTAGAACTTTTGCTCAGGTAAATAGAGTTTTGGAGTAAGCTCTTGTTTTTTAGAATTTTTCTTGTAAATTTATTTACATGAAAATTCTTCATTTTCCATTAGTAAAACTAATCTTTTCATTCGTAGTCGGGATTTTAATTTATCCATACGTCAATCTAGACATTTTGTATGTAATAATTTTGGTTTTTGCTCTATTAGCTTTATCCATACTTTCACATTCATTTTATAGAAAAGATAAATTCAAGATAATTTTTGGTGTAAACATTTTACTTTTGGGTTTTTTATTAGGGTTTTATACTGCATTCACTCATAAAGAAACAAATAATCCAAATCATTATACTAAGCTTAATCTATCATCTGAAGGCAAATACAATTTGACTTTGAAGATTATTGAAAGACTAAAAACCACTCAAAAAAACTATCGTTTTGTTTCTGAAATTTATGCCGTTAATGGTAAAAAATGCTCAGGAAAAACAATATTAAATTTCTCAAAAAATGAACCTGTTAAAAAAATTGAGTATGGCGACATTATTAAATTAGAAGCTACCTATTATGAAAACAGAAGTTCATTTAATCCTTTTCAGTTTGATTATGGAAAGTATTTGGAAAGACAAGAAATTTATGCTCAATGTTACACAAAAAGCAGTAGTTTTCACAAATTAGGTTCAGAAAATAATATATGGAATTACTTATCGAATTATAGAGAAAAAATAATTCTCAAACTCGAACCTTATTTTAAATCGAGTGATAATTTTTCTGTGTACAAAGCTTTAATCCTTGGTCAACAGCAGGATATTTCAGCTGATATTGTTCAAGATTATCAATTTGCAGGCGCTGTTCACATATTATCTGTTTCTGGACTACATGTTGGTTTTATACTTTTGTTCGTTCAATTTCTATTAAAACCACTTCCCAATACAAAAAGAGGACGGTTTATCAAGCTAGTCGCAGTTTTGTTATCGCTTTCTGTTTTTTCTATTTTGGCTGGAATGTCTCCTTCCGTAATTCGTTCTGTTGTAATGTTTTCTTTTTTAGCAATCGGATTATATTACAAAAGAGAAACAAATATTTATCATACACTTTTAGTATCAATTTTTTTAATCCTACTCATAAAACCATCATTTATATATGATGTAGGATTTCAGCTCAGCTATTTAGCATTGTTTTTTATTATTTGGCTACAACCTATTTTTAAAGAACTATGGAAGCCAAAAAATAAAATTCTAACCTATTTTTGGGACATCCTTACTGTTTCATTTGCTGCCCAAATAGGAACTTTACCGCTAAGTTTGTATTATTTTCATCAGTTTCCAGGACTTTTTTTCCTAACCAATGTTCTAATCCTTTTTTTGGTTGGCGTAATAATGATATTTGGTGTAGTTACCATGCTAATGGCAATAGTTGGATTTATTCCTCAAATCGTTGTAAAAATCCTTGAATTATTGATTCAAATACTAAACTCAATAATTCATTGGGTGGCAAGCTTTGACAGTTTTGTTTTTAGAAATATTTCGTTTAATCAGCTGATGATGCTCAGCTTCTATGGCTTGATAATTACATTTTTTATCTATACAAAAAATAAAACTTATAGGAATCTATTGGCAGCAATTGCATCAGTAGTTCTGCTACAATCAGCTTTTATCTACAACAAAATTGTATCTGAATCTAGTAGTGAAGGGATTGTTTTTAATGTTAGAAAAAACAATCTAATTACAGAAAGGAAAGGTCAAAATGTAACTGTTTATGCTAATGATAGTATCATCAAGAACTTGGATGCAAATCTTGGCGTTCAGTCCTACTTGATGGGTAATTTCAGCAAAATTACTAACACTTATCCAATGCAAAATTTAATGTATATAAACTCAAAAAAAATACTTGTAATAGATAGTGTGGCAGTGTTTTCAAAAAACATTCAACCAGATATTTTGTTAATTACCAACTCTCCAAAATTAAACTTAGATAGAGTTTTACAAACCATAACTCCAAAAATTGTAGTTGTGGATGGTTCAAATTTTAAAAGCTATTCTCAACTATGGGAAGCCACTTGCAGAAAAAGAAAAATCCCCTTTCATAATACTCATGAAAAGGGATTCTATATGTTTTAAAAAAATATTTTTAGGCTTTTTTATTTGCTAAAATTTGATTTGCACCTTCTAACCAAACTGTTGGACCGCCAGCTACATAACCTGTTGAACCGAGTTGTTCCAAATTGATTTTTCCGTCTTTACCTTCTGTTGCTTTTACAAACCAAACAGTAGGATAACCTCTAACGCCAAGTAATTGTTGAAGATTCATATTTTGATCCTTTATTTCTTGAGGTTGAGCAGTTTTTCTTGGAAAATCGAGTTCAACCAAAACTACTTTATCAGACCATTTTGCAAATTCAGGAGTTTTAAGGACTTCTTTCTGTAATCGAATACACCAACCACACCAGTCACTTCCTGTAAAAAACAACATTAGTGGTTTCTTAGTTTTTTTAGAAACTTTCATGGCTTGGTTCATATCTGTGTACCATTTTAATTCTTGTGCTTCAAGATTATAGGTTCCAACGATTAAAAACAGTATTAAAATTTTTTTTTTCATAAATCGAACTTTTTCCAAATTTAAACAAAAAAGATGCCAAAACCCAAATTACTTAACATCTTGCATTAATTTTCTAACTAATGGCGATATCACTATTAGAACAACTCCAGCGACCAATGCATAAATAGCTAATTGTTCATATCCATCTGCGTAGGTGTTTAATTTCTCAAGATTTGTTGCATTTTCAGCAGCTTCAGCAATGTTTGCTCCTAATAATCCAGCAAAATATTGACCATATGCACTAGCTAAAAACCACATTCCCATAATCACCGCTTGTGTCTTCTGTGGTGATAATTTAGTCATAGCACTCATGCCTATTGGTGATAAACACAACTCTCCAAAAGTAATTACAAACCACCCGAATGTAAATAAATCCAATGATGTTCTACCTGAAGCATCAGCATAATTTTTTGTCAAATAAAACACATAAAATCCACCAGCCAAGAACAAAAATCCTAATCCAAATTTTACAACCGTGTTTGGTTCTATTTTTTTCTTTGCCATCCACAACCAAACCATACCAACTAATGCAGCAAAAACAATTACGAATAAAGAGTTAGCAGAATTATTAACGCCATTTGGATCAAGTTTTATTCCTAAAACAGTATTATTCAAATTATTTGCAGCAAATAAACTAAGCGAACCTCCACTTTGTTCAAAAAAAGCCCAAAAGAAAATTGAAAAAACAATAAAAACTAAAGCGGCGAGAAGTTTAAGGTTTTCAGATTTTGAAAAGTTTTTCATTTCATAAAACAAATAAACTATAGATGCTGGTCCGATTATCATCATAAAATAATCTGTATATTTTGTGTTTGCTACCATCAAAATTATAACAGGAATGATTGCTAAAGAACCTATATAAGTTGCAATTTCAAAAACCCTTCTTTTCGACATTTCAATGTGCTTCAAAGGTGACAAACCTATTTCTCCAAGACTTTTTTGTGTTTGAGTAAAAGTAAGCAAACTGATAATCATTACTATAGATGCAAAACCAAATGCGTAATTCCAACGCAAATTCTCAGGCACCAAATCTGCCCAGAGATTTCCATTTGCGACAGCGATACAAATATAACCTCCAATTAATGCTCCTAGATTTACTCCGGCATAGAATAAAGAAAAACCTGCATCTCTTCTACTATCACCATCTTTATATAGTTGTCCTACCATTGATGAAATATTAGGCTTAAAAAAACCAGTGCCCACAATTGTAAATCCGATACCTGTAAAAAATAATTCTTTTGGACTAACTGCTAAAATCACACTTCCTAAAATCATCAATAATCCGCCCCAAAAAAGTGAACGTCGTAAACCTAAAATTTTATCAGCAAATAATCCGCCAATAAAAGTAAAAGCATAAACCCATGCTTGAGTTGCTCCATATTGAAGGTTTGCAGTGGTCTCATCCATATTCAATTGACTTACCATAAATACCGCAAGCATTCCACGCATTCCATAAAAACTGAAACGTTCCCACATTTCGGAGAAAAACAAGTACCAAAGCTGTTTTGGGTATTTTCCTTTAAAATTCTGTATTTGTTCTATTGTTTGATTTGTTTCCATTAATTTATTCCTTTTTCTTTCATTACTTTATTTAGTTTTTTTAGTAGTGTGAACATCAGCAATGTTGCAAACATCAATAATCCAAAATTCACCCAAAAGAAGTGGGCTTTATTGTCATAACTATCCCACATTGAAGCTAAAACTCCCGATAATTTATTTCCAATCGATGTTGCCAAAAACCATCCACCCATCATGAGCGATGTGATATTTCTAGGACTTAATTTTGATACTACTGATAATCCCATTGGGGATAATAATAATTCTCCTATTGTGATTACTCCATAGTTTGCAAAAAGCCATAATACTGAAACTTTCTCCGAACCATTGTTTCCTGCTTTTACAGCCAACACCATAACAAGTACAGACAAAGCAGAAATAAATAATCCAAAAGCAATTTTTGTTGGTGTTGAAGGTTCTTTTTTTCTACTTCTCAAATAGGTAAAGAAAGCAACAACCAATGGAGTCAACACAATAACCCAAAACGGATTTATAGATTGGCTAAGATTTGACGACCAAGTAAAAACCTCTTCATTTTCTTTTGGTAATTTGTCTTTAGCCACATTTCTAAAATATAAAGGATGATCGTATGTTTTTATTACTTTGCCATCCTCTTTTTGAATACGGAAAGCTTTATCATAAAGTGCTACGCTATCTTTTTTGTATATCAAAGTATCTGTCAATACTAGTTTAGAGACTATTTTTTGTGATGTTCCTGTTAGTTGTCTATCAGTATATTTATCGCCCCAATTATTCAAGGCAGAACCGTTGAGTTTGAAAACTGCCCAAAACAGAATTACTACCGAAAATATAGCCAACAAAGCACCAATTGGTCTTTTTTCATCCTCTTTTGCTCTAAAATAAAGGCTCGAATAAAACAGCACAACCGGAATACAAGCAAATATAAATGCATCTGTACTATCTGAACCAAAAATGGCGCTATCAGTATTAACGTCTGATGCAACACCTTTTATCAACCAACCAATTACTCCAAAAACTACTGAAGGAACTAGAATAAACATTACTATTTTCCAGAAAGGCATATCACCAGGTTGAACTCCTTTTTTCTCGGTTTTATCACCATAATGTTTTGTGCCTAATAAAAAAACGATTACACCGATGAACATTCCTACTCCAGCAACTGCAAAAGCTGCTTTCCAACCAAAAAGAATTTTGAATGCTGCGCCAAAGAAGTTGCAGATAAATGCTCCTACATTTATTCCCATGTAAAAGATATTGTATCCTTCATCCTTTTTGTCTTTATATTGCTCATCGTTGTAGAAATTACCTAAAAGAGTTGAAATATTGGGTTTGAAAAATCCATTACCAATAATTACCAATGTCATGGCAAGATACAACATTGGCAAACTATGAATTCCCATCATCAAGTATCCAACTCCCATCATCAAACCACCAATAATAATTGATTTTCTATAGCCAAAATATCTATCAGCAACCAATCCACCAATAAACGGAGTAAGAAACACTAAGGCAATAAATGTTCCATACAAATCGGATGCTTCGCTTTCTGTCATTGCAAAACCTGCCTCTACATCTTTCAAATAGAGCGTAAAAATTCCTATCATCAAATAGTACCCGAAACGTTCCCACATTTCGGATAAAAACAAATAAGGCAATGCTTTAGGATGAGATTTCCACATAGTTTTTCTTTTAAAAGCAAACCTCCAAATTCATGGAGGTTTGAAAATATTATAATGTTTTTAAATAAATTATCTTATGCCGTGCATCATTTTCTTTAAACGAGGTGATAGCAAGGCTAAAATTATAGCTGCTATACCACAAAGAACAACAAACACCATAAAAAACTCATACAAATTGTGAATTTCAAAGCCTGCAAATGTGGTGTTTTCAATTGGTAATTGCTCTTTCTCAAACAAAGCAAGTTGTTCTGGAGTCAATGTTATTTTTTTATCCAATACATCTTGAAGGTTAATCCCTAATTTTTCTGCTTTAGCAAATTTATCTCCTGTAGCAGGAATAATCGCTCCTAACGAACCCGCCAAAGCATATCCTGCAGCATTTGAAATAAAGAATACACCATACAATAATGATGCAAAACGTTTTGGAGCTAGTTTACCTACCAATGATAATCCTATAGGAGAAAGACACAATTCTCCCAGTGTTTGAATAAAATATAATAACATTAACCATTTGATTGCCAACAATCCAGAATTTCCTAAATCTTTAACATTATGAGCAATGATAAAGTAACTTAGCGCAATCAAAGCTAATCCTATGGCTTGTTTCATTGGAGAAACTGGCTCTTTACCATTTGCTCTCAATTTATCCCATAACAAACTAAATGGCAATGCCATCATTACAACAAAAATACCATTGAAAATTTGCACCATTGATGGTGGCATATCCCATCCAAATATATTTCTATCCGTTTGATTATCTGCAATAAAGGTAAGCGAAGATCCTGCTTGCTCGAATGCAGCCCAAAAGAATATTATAAAGAATGAAACTATATATATTACCCAAATTCTTTGACGTTCAATTTTGTTTTCTGCTGAACTCATAATTAAATAAGCCAATGAAATTCCAGCTGAATATATAAACGGATAAATAATCCCTTTTATTAGTTGTCCCATTTCAACAGATGAAAAACCGATTTCGCCAATTAAGAATTTTCTAAAAACAAAGAATAACGTTGCAAAAATTACTGTTGCGATTCCTATCGATTTACTACTAAAATGAGCAGTCTGAGTTTCACCTTCTTCAAAATCATTAGCATCGTTGTGTTTTGGTAAACCGCCAATTGGTCTTCCTTCAGGTGTTACAACATATTTATTTTTTAACAAAAAGAAAGTTACTGTACCAATAATCATAGCAATTGAAGCTGACAAAAAGCCCCATTTAAAAGCATAAATATCTCTAACACCAGTTGCCGCATCTTTAACGTCTCCAACATAAGGACAAATAAATTGTCCTAAAAAAGCACCAATATTGATACCCATATAGAAAATAGTAAACGCAGAGTCAAGTTTATTTTTTTCTTGTTTTGGATACAAACTTCCTACCATTGAAGAAATATTTGGTTTGAAGAAACCATTTCCAAAAATAATTATGAATAAAGCTATCCACATAATTAGTTTTGCACTACTGATACTGGAGTCAAAAGTTGATGCACTAATAAATAATAAAAATTGCCCTATTGCCATCAAAGTTCCTCCAAGCATGATACTATATCTATTTCCAATATATTTATCAGAAATAAATCCTCCTAAAAGAGGCGTTAAATAGCATAATGCCAAAAATCCACCATAGATAATAGCTGCATCGGACTCTTTAATTAACAATGAGTTTACCATAAATAGGGTTAATATTGCTCTCATTCCATAGAAGTTGAACCTTTCCCACATTTCGGTTCCAAATAATACCCAAAGTCCTTTTGGATGTGATTGTTTTACAGCAGTTTCACTCATAATTATTGTTTTAGTTTTATTAAGTTGATTAAAATTTAATTTTTTCCAAAAGACCAAATTAAGGCTTTTTCTTTAGTTGCCCTAAAAATTGTTTGATGTTTTTCTTTTGGTTCATCTGAATATTTCCACTCCATTTCTTCAATATTGCTGTTTGTCAGTGTTTTAGACAATTCTTGAGTGTAAATTGATATATCAGAAGCGCTAGAACCTGCAAACCAAAGTTTTTTCCCAACAGCTTTTTCATTTGCTAGAAACTCTTTTGAATTTCTAACTAAGAAATGATTATTCCACCAGAGAGATGGATCAAAGGCAATGTAGTAGTCAAACATTTCTGGTTTTATGAGAAAGGTTTCAACAACAAACAACCCAGCTAGAGACTCGCCAAGAATTCCTTTTTTATTAGATGTTCTGTAACGTTTATTTATTTCAGGAAAAAGTTCATCGTTAATAAATGCTCTAAATTTCTCTGAACCGCCAACTACAGGTGCAACTTCTTTATCTGTTTCTACAACAGTTGGACCACTCAAATCTCTACGCCTTTCGGTATTTTCAATACCAACGAGTATCATTGGTGAAATTTTCTTTGATTTGATTAGTTTAGAAAAAGTATTCGCTATATGAGGAAAATCTTCTTCAATTCCTCCATCTGGCATATACATTACTGGCAATGAGTCTGAACTAGATTTATATTCTTCTGGCATCCAAACATTGATTACTCTTGTTTCCCCTAGGCTTTTAGAAACCAACCTAAAACTATCGTGTGGAGGAATCGTATCTTTTATTTCAACCGAATTTCCACAACTTAAAAACACAATGCACAATAAAAATTGATAATAAATAACCTTAATACCTTTCATTTTCATAAACTATAAATTAGTGTTTGTGAGTGCAAAGTACAAACTATCACATATAAACAATAAGCTGAAAATGAGAATTCACAAAAAATAAGCTTTTGTAACTAATTGTAACTGATAAGCGGCATGATTATTTTACAAAGTCTTTGTAGTGTCCATTGTCTATATTACTAGTAAATTCAAGCAATAACGCATCATTTATCTCTATAAATTCAGGTAAAAAACGGAGTCGATACTTGGCTTGACCAATAAAAGTAAAAAAGTCATTTCTGGTAATTTTCATACCTTCTTCTAGGGATAGAATAGCATTTATATTATCAATAATTCGGGTCAAATATGTTTGGCTTAATATTTCTCCTCCATTGAAAACCTCAATACACATGTTTTCTTCAGAAGCAAACTTCCTTCTGATAGCGAACTTTAGTAAATTATTGAACTGAGTGGTTTTATTACCAAAATCAATCGTTTGTTTAATGATGTTTTTTGAAGGGATAGAAATTTCAACAACATTCCAGTTGACAAAAGTTATTTTCATGGTTGTGGCTTCTGGCAATTGAGAAAGTTCTAAAACCCAACTTGTCCCGAGCACTAAAAACAAAAATATTAAAGTAGTTTTGGAAATAAGCTTTGCCAATTCAATAGTTGAGATATAATCTTCAAAATTAAAAACATATGGCACTTGTGTTATAAACAAAATTACAATACTCAAAACTGCAATAACAGCAACACTTTTCATCTTCCTGTTGTAGAAAGTACGGTATAAGGAAAGCATTAAAAACCAAGTAAGAATAACCGACAACAACACATCTGGAATAGTATTGAAACGAATTCCATAGGTATTTATAGTTTCGCCAAAAAAAAGTGCGATTAATAAGGAAATTAGCGATAACCCAATAAAGAAAATTAAAATTCTTTTTGTGCTTTTCTTGTTGTTATAGAGATATTCTGGAGAATTATCAAAATAATACAATGCCAATATCAAAAACATGGAATTCAATATCGAAAACATGTTTTGACTAATTAGAATTATCCAACTGCTAGTGTTGAATTTGGTAAAAACCAAAATCAAAAAAGAAGATAATGACCATACAAAAACTGAAAAACTAATAAATAGTAATCCTTTGTCAAATCGTTTAACCGAAATTTCAGAAGTTAATTTTTGTTTGAATTTATTTTGAATGACTAACCAAATCGAAAGCAATAAAAACCCACCAATTAAAGAAATTAATAATTCTGTTATTAAATAAAATTGATGTTGGCTCATTTTTTACAGCTTCTCTTTGATGAAGTTTGTCATCTTATTATACAATTGAATTCTTGTATAGCCTCCATAAATCCCATGATTTTTATCTGGATAAATTGCCCAATCAAACTGTTTATTTGCTTGAACCAAAGCTTCAATCATTTGCATTGAATTTTGAACATGCACATTATCATCAGCAGTTCCATGAATTAACAAAAAGTTCCCTTTTAATTTACTCACATGATTTATTGGTGAATTATCATCATATCCACTTGCATTTTCTTGTGGTGTTTGCATGTATCTTTCGGTATAAATACTATCATAAAAACGCCAATTTGTAACTGGTGCTACAGCAATAGCAGTTTTAAAAACATCTGCTCCTTTCATAATGCAATTACTTGCCATAAATCCGCCAAAAGACCAACCAAAAATTCCTATTCTAGTCTTATCAACATAAGGATAATTGCCGATTACTTTAGCAGCATCAATTTGGTCTTCTACTTCATATTTCCCTAACTCTTTTTGAGTACATTTCTTGAAAGCTGCTCCTTTAAATCCCGTTCCTCTTCCATCAACACAAGCTACAATATAACCTTGCTGAGTTAACATCATGAACCAATAATCATTTGCGTTAAACCATTTATTTGCAACTTCCTGAGAACCTGGACCAGAATATTGATACATAAAAACTGGGTATTTTTTGCTCGCATCAAAATCTTTTGGTTTTATCATCCAGGCATTTAATTTATGCCCTTTTTCAGTAGTTAATTCAAAAAACTCTTTACTTGGAAGATTATACTTCTTCAACTTTTCTAACAAAGTGCTGTTTTCTACTATTGATTGAACTTGTTGCCCGTCAATAGAGTTATTTAAGGTATAAGTTGTAGGTACTGTAGATGATGAAAATTTATTTATAAATAAGCTAAAATTTGGACTAAAAGTGGCTTCATTAGTACCAATATTTTTACTCAATTTTGTTTTTTTCTTACCGTCAAGTGAGATTTTATATACGTCGCGAACTATTGAACCATTTTCTGTAGATTGATAATAAATTGATTTCGTTTTTTCATCAAATCCATAGTAAGCAGTTACTTCCCAATTTCCTTTAGTAATTTGGTTTTTTAATTTACCTGTTTTGTCATAAAGATAAATATGGTTCCAACCATCTTTCTCAGATGTCCAAATAAAGCTATTATCCTTCAAGAAAGTCAAATTATCAGTAACATCAACATAGGCTTTGTCTTTTTCATTAAGAACAACTTTACTAGAAGCCGAGTTTCCATCTATAAACAACAAATCAAGATTATCTTGATGGCGGTTCAACACCTGAGCTGATAGAATATTGGCATCATTTGTCCATTTTAATCTAGCAATGTAAAAATCATTATAATTACTCAGATTAACATTTTTTATATTCTTGCTTACCAAATCAAAAATATGCAAAGAAACGGTTGCATTTTTTTCTCCAGCTTTAGGGTATTTAAAGGTTTCTGCAGTTGGATATAAATTCTTCTTGTAAATATCCATAGAAAACTCAGGAACTTGGCTTTCATCAAAACGAATAAAAGCAATTTTTTTACTATCAGCACTCCAATCAAAAGCTCTAACAAAAGCAAACTCTTCTTCATAAACCCAGTCAGTTATTCCATTTATGATTGCATTTTTCTTCCCATCATTAGTAATTTGATTTATCTCTTTTGACAAAATGTCGTAAACAAAAAGGTTGTTTTCTTTTGCGAAAGCTATTTTAGTACCATCAGGTGAAAATGTTGGTTCTTGGACTTGCTCTAAAATTTTAGTTAATTTTTTTGAAGCAATATCAAATAAAAAATAATCAGCAGTAAACGAATGTCTATAGATTTGATTTGAACTATTAGCAATCAATAATTGTTTTTCATCGTTGCTAAATGCATAACTATCAATTCCGTTATCCAACTCTTTGAAATCTTTGGTATTTATTTGAGTAGCTACTTTTTTTAGATTTGAAAAATCATACAAGTCAATCTGCATTGTGTTTGTAGCTCGATCAAAATTGAGAACAGTGTATTGATTGGTATTCTTCATTGCTTGAAGTTCGTCCATACCTTTTGCTCTAAACACTCCAGTATATATCTCTTCTACTGTTATTTTTTGTTGTGAAAAACTCGAAAAACTGGTTACTAGTAGAAGTAAAAAGAAAAATTTTGCTTTCATTTTTTGATTGATTTTAAAAAACTGTCAATTTTAGTGAAAATTTTACAAACTTTTTCCCTTTTTTATGTTAAAAGGAGCTTTAGAATTCACTTTTAAAACCAAAAATCGATTTCAAAATATCAACTAAACCTTATCTTTGCACTTTAAATCATAAATAATGAGCGAAGCTATTTCAGGATTTTCAAAACTCAGCAAGGAAGAAAAAATAAATTGGATTGCAAATGAGTATTTTTCAAATAAAGAAGAAGCTATTTCTATAATAAAACAATATTGGAACAATGATGAAAAATTGCAACAGCTGCATGATGAATTTATAGAAAACACCATTTCTAATTTCTATTTACCGATGGGAATTTCGCCAAATTTCCTGATAAATGGAACTTATTATTCTGTTCCTATGGTGATTGAGGAAAGTAGTGTTGTAGCTGCTGCTGCAAAAGCTGCAAAATTTTGGAGTACACGCGGTGGTTTTAAAACTAAGGTAATAAATTCAGAAAAAATTGGGCAAGTTCACTTTTTATATAATGGAGATTTCGAAAAACTCAATACTTTCTTTCAATCGATAAAATCAAAGTTTTTTGCCGAAACCGAAAGTATCACTAAAAACATGCAAAAACGCGGCGGTGGAATTTTGAATATTGAGCTTCGAAATAAAACAACCGAACTCAAAAACTACTACCAACTCCATGCAACATTTGAAACCAAAGATAGCATGGGTGCAAATTTTATAAACTCATGTTTGGAACAATTTGCAAAAACGTTAACCAGCGAAGCTCAGAACTATAATGATTTTGATGATGATGAAAAGAACATCACTGTGGTCATGAGTATTTTGTCTAATTATGTTCCAAATTGTATTGTTCGTGCAGAAGTATCATGTAAAATTGAAGATTTAGCAGAAAAGAAAATCGATAACCCAAAAGAGTTTGCAGAAAAATTTGTTCAAGCTGTAAAAATTGCTGAAATTGAGCCTTTTAGAGCTGTTACTCACAACAAAGGTATTATGAATGGTGTTGACTCAGTGGTTTTAGCAACTGGAAACGACTTTCGTGCTGTTGAAGCTGGAGTTCATGCGTATGCCTCAAGAAATGGCAAATATTCAAGCTTATCACACGCAAAAATTGAAAATGGAATATTCACTTTTTGGATGGAAATCCCATTAGCACTTGGAACCGTTGGCGGATTAACGTCTTTACATCCTTTGGTAAAAATCGCACTAGAAATATTGGGTAAACCATCAGCTCAAGAATTGATGCAAATAATTGCAGCAACAGGTTTAGCTCAAAACTTTGCTGCTCTGCGATCTCTGACTACAACAGGAATTCAAGAAGGACATATGAAAATGCACATAAACAATATCTTAAATCAATATCAAGCTACAAAAGAGGAACGAATAGCCATTACAAAGCATTTTGAAAACAACACTATTTCACATGCTTCAGTAGTTGAATTAATAGAAAACCTTAGAAAATAAAACCTTGAAGAAAGAATTTTACAGCAACGGAAAATTACTTATTACAGGTGAATATGTTGTGCTTGATGGTGCAAAAGCTCTAGCTTTGCCAACACGATTTGGTCAAAGTCTAATTGTTGAAGAAACCAATGGTGATGTAATACATTGGCAAAGTTTTGATAGCGATGGAAGCATATGGTTTGAAGCTAATATTCCCTTTGACTCTATTATTAGAAAAGAAAGAATCGATTTATCGCAAAACATCAAAAACACTTTGATTGAAATTCTACATGAAGCCTACAATACAAATTCAGATTTCATAACTAAATCCAAAGGATATAAGATTACGACACAACTTACGTTTCCAAAGAATTGGGGATTAGGAACTTCTTCAACACTCATCAACAATATAGCGCAGTGGGTGAATATAGATGCTTACAATTTGCTGAAAAATAGTTTTGGCGGAAGTGGTTATGATGTGGCTTGTGCAAGTAGTAACTCACCTATAATCTATCAATTAATAGATGAAAAACCTACCGTTACGTCTGTAAATTTTTACCCAGATTTCAGTAAGAATTTGTATTTTGTTTATCTAAATCAAAAACAAAATAGTAAAAATGCCATTGCTGAATATTTCAGAAATCGTGGAGATATTTTTAAAGCAATTTCAAAAATTGACAAAATAACTGATAAAGTAGCTACTACAAAAAACCTTCAAGAATTTGCCAAAGAAATTGAATTACACGAAATTGAATTGAGCAATTTATTATCGATGAGTACAATTCAGGAAACACTTTTTTCTGATTTTGATGGTGTTGTTAAAAGTTTAGGAGCTTGGGGTGGAGATTTTATTATGGCTATTTCCAATAATAATCCAAAAAAATACTTCGAAGAAAAAGGTTATCCAATAGTTTTGGAGTATGAAAAAATGATTTTATAAAAAAAGCCCTAAACAAAATGTCTAGGGCTTTTTATTTTGGTTAAATTCTATATTAATAGAAATTTGCTCTATTATCCGTAATATCTGCTTCATTTTTCAAAGCTGGTAAAACTCTTCCTGCGTAAGATGCAACTTGTTGTTTCATCTTGTTTACATACTCATCATGTTTTGGAAGTTTTGGTGCTTTTGCCACAGCTTTAGTAGAAACAACATATACACCAGTATTTCCATCTATAGGTTGTGAAACTTGACCAACTTTAGAAGAAAATGCTGTTCCAACTACTTTTGGCTCAAATCCTGCACCAGGAATTGAAGGGTTTTCTAATGTTAAATCAACAGCATTCATCACTGTAACTTTGTTAGCAGAAGCTATTGAAGCCAATGAAGAACCATTCATTTTAGATTTAATCATCTCAGCTTTTTTCTTGTTTTTTAGAATTGGCTCAACCATTGGTCTTGCTTCTTCAACAGTCATTAATCCTTTCTCAGTAACCTTTTTAAGTTTTGCTATAACATGACCAACATTTGGTACTTCAAATCTTTTTACATCACCAACCTTTGTATCTTCACCAAAAATCCATTTAACGATTTGTCTTTGGTTGCTTATTGTTCCAAATCCTTCATCAATAGCCTTTACTCTAATTGCTGGATTAACTGTAAGCTTCATTTCTTTTGCAAGAGCAGCAAAATCTTTATTGGCAGCTTTCATTTCGAAATTAGTAGCAGTTTCATAAGTTTTGTTGTCAGTAGCTTCAGAAGGTTCAATTTTTTGTGCAATTGTAGCTAATTTAACAGCATCCTGTTTATCAGTAACTTTAATAACATGGTATCCAAATTCCGTTTCAACTAAACCAATAGCTCCTATTGGGCTATTGAATACAAAATCATTGAATGGTTTTACCATTTGTCCAGGAGCAAAAACACCTAAATCTCCACCATTTTGAGCAGAAGAGTCGTCAGAGTTTGTTAATGCTAGCATAAAGAAGTTATTAGGATTAGCTTTTGCCTGAGCTAATAAGCCTTCAGCTTTTGCTTTTGCTTCTTCTTTTGTTCTTTTCTCTTTTTTGCTTGGAACTTTTGTTCCTTCCCAGCTGATAAGAATATGACTAGCTTTTGCTTTTGCACCAGCTTTTCTACCCAATGCTTTGCTTAGGCAATAGTAATTATTGAATTTATATGGTCCGAAAACTTCACCAACTGGCAAGTTGAATAATTGCTCAGCGTTTTCTGCAGGTAAATCTTGTTTTGCAATATATGTTGAGTCAAAAGGAATATCAGAATTTGCATTAACAAATTCTGCAACATTTACAGCAGATTTAAATCCTTGAATAGTATCATTTTTACCAGTTTCATTGTTATATCTAACACTTGGATTTAGTAAAGATTGGATTTTTTTGATAGATTCTGCATCATCTTGAGCTGATGGTTTGTCTTCTACAAGAACATAGTCAATCTCTCTAGTCTCTTCAGATTTGAAACGTTTTTCTTTAGTCTTCATGTATGCAGTGATGTCTTCATCTGTGATTTTCACATCGCTGTCTTTGATAGAAGAAAATGGAACATTTACAAAATCAAACGTTACTTTGTCAGCTTCCATTTGATATTTTAATTTTCCTTCTGCTTCAGTTGTAAACAAAGCACCTTTTACAAGAGAATTGTATATTTGATATTTTGCATTGATTTCAGCGTCTCTTTCTTTGTCTTTTAGAAACTGAATTCCTTCTGGATTTGATTTGAAATAGTCTTTAAATTTTTGAATATCAAACTTTCCAGCAGCGTTTAAAAACATTTGGTTTTGTCCAATATTTGGATCATTTTTTAATACTTCCAATATGTGTTTTTCGCCTACTCTTAGACCTAATTTTTCAAATTCTGCGCCTAACAAAGCTATACTAACTTCTTGATTCCAAACTTGGTTTGAGGCTTGCATTGAAGACATACCTTGTCCGCTCTTCTCTACATTTGCAACTTTTACTCTAAAGTCTTCAAAAGAAATATCTTTTCCGTTTACACTACCAACTTCTTTTGACAAACTGTTGAATCCTTTTGTAAACAAATCTTGTACAACAAAAGCTAACAGTGCAAAACCAATAGCAAGCAATAGTAAGCCTGAACGTTTTCTAATTTTTGATAAAACTGCCATTTTCTATTACGTTATTTTAATTCAGTTTGCGAAAATACAATTATCTACGAAATAATAACAATCGTAAAGCTATAATTTTTAACTATTTTTTTGATTTCTTATTAATTTTTATCGGAGATAGTCATTTTGACTATTTCAATCTTTTTGTTAGTAGCTTCAAGAATTTCAAAAAGATAGTTGTCGATAGAAATTATATCGCTTTTTTGAGGAATTTCTTTTGTAAAATTAACTATGAAACCACCAAGCGTACCATAGGAATCGCTCTCTGGTATTTCCAATTCATACTTTTCATTGATGTAGGCTACATCAAGTCTTGTAGAAAAAACATATGTGTCTTCTGATTCTTGTTTTTCAATCAATAATTCATCCTCATCATGCTCATCTTCTATTTCACCGAAAAGCTCTTCAATAATATCTTCTACAGTGATTATTCCCGAAGTTCCTCCGTATTCATCTATTATGACTGCAACACTTTTTCTTTTTTTTGTCAAAATATCTAATGCGTCTTTTATAAACATAGTTTCAGGAATAAACTCTACGGGTATTAGAACAGATTTTATAGTCCTAGGTTTTTTAAATAATTCAAATGAGTGAACATATCCTATTATGTCGTCGAGAGTATTTTGGAAAACCAATATTTTAGAATAACCTGTATCAATAAACAACTGTCTTAATTCTGCTACTGAATCGTATAAATCTACTGCAACAAGCTCTGTTCTAGGAGTCATAATATCCCTTGCTTTTACTCCAGAAAACTCTAAAGCATTTTGAAAAATTTGTATTTCAGAGTCAACATTTTCTTTGTTTTCCACGGTACTCATTTGTTGAGTAATGTAATTACCCAAGTCTATTTTTGTGAATGTTAAATTAACTTGGTCTCCTTCTGTTTTAAAAAATTTCTTAAGAACAAAATCTGATATCCAAATCATAAATGTTGATACATAATAAAACAGCTTATAAAATATGTAGGCTGGTAATGCAAACGCTTTTATGATAGTGTTGGCATAAATTTGAAAAAAAACTTTTGGCAAAAATTCTGAAGTGATTAGTACAATCAATGTAGAAATACCTGTTTGAAAAACAACTTCTATAATTCCTGAAAAATGCCATCCTTGATTAACAAACCAATTTTTCACCATTTCTCCCATGAAAAAACCATAAACAACCAATGCAACATTGTTTCCAACTAGCATAGTTGCAATAAATTTTGATGGTTTTTCGGTAAGTTTTGCTAATATGTCCGCAAGAAAACCTCCTTGTTTTTTTTCAATTTCGAGGTATATTTTATTGGAAGAAACATAGGCAATTTCCATCCCAGAAAAGAAAGCGGAAAGTATCAAACAGGCTATGATAATTCCGATTTCCATGAATTATTCTTTTTTATTTCGCTGTTCAAAGCGTTTAGCATAATTACGTCTGAAAAAAAACATAAAAACTCCTATTCCCGCAAAAATTGCACTTATTATAGCTTTATTGTTTTCCTCTTCTTGATATTTTAAAAAAGCATCTACTGCAAAAACAATTCCTGCAATTAAGTAAGCGTACTGAGTAAATTTTAAATAATTCATGTTTTTTTATTCTGTTTGATTAACCTCACCAGAGATTTTTTGGGAATTTACCTTTTTGAAATCTTTGCTGAAATCAATTCCTTCTCCAAATGATACTCCTTTTGGAGAAGTAAATTTAAATCTTTTTTCGGTATAAAACCATTCGTCCTTTTGGTCGTAATACAATTGTTCTGTTTCTAGCTTTTCTCCACTTTCGTTTGAAATAGTAACTTTTCCTCGTAGGTCAATAATATCTGTTCCTTTGTAGGATACAGCAAAGTTCGACTTTACAAAGGTCTTTTTACCATTTTTATCAAATAGTGTTAAATCAATACCTTTAGGAAATTCTGTGAATGGATATTCAACTGTAGCATAATCGAGCATTCTAGGACTCTTCAGAACAGCTTGTATCTTCCCAGAGTCAGTATATTTTAGATTAATCGTATCTGCTTCACCGCTAGGTTTAAACTCGGCCAAGCTCATTTTTTGAACTTCTCTAAAATTACTTTCGCAAGAAAGTAAAATGATGGAAAATATAAGTAATACTATTTTTTTCATTTTACTATGGCAAAACTATGGTTTCGTTTATCCAGCAGCCTAATTTTATAGATTTTCCACTTAGCTTACCATCTTTTATATCATTATCAGTCAAGGCATATTTACCATTTTCTGCATTAAATCTACTCACATAAGATTTCAAAATTGGCTCAACTTCTTGAGCTTTTTGGGCTGTTTTAATAGCTAAGTAGTAAATTATTTTCTTGTCGAAATCAGTCTTATAACATTCAGATATGTTGTTTACATACAACTGTGCAAGATATAGATATGTTCTGCCATTTTGTGGATTGAAATCAATTGATTTTTTTAAATACTCTTTTGATTTTTGTGGTTCATTACTATACAAACTTGTTGCTAATGTGTAATATGTTTTTGCTTTTTCTACAGGATTGCTTTCTAGCTCTGCAGATTTAACATAATACTTTTTAGCATTATCAAAATTTCTCTCTTTTAGTGAGGCTATTGCCATATATTTTGCAGAAATGTTATTTTCACTCAGACTGTAATATTTACTAGCCATTGCCTTGAAAAGGGACAAATCACTACATTTATTTTGTAACGTGTTCAAAGATGACGAAAGCCAATCTATGTTCTCATTGTTTTTGGAAAATTCTTTTGTAAAATAACTGTCCAAATTCTCACAAGTCATTACATTGTTTGCTATACCATTTATTGCTCTTTGAGCGGCAGAATAATCTTGTTCTTTTTCTGGATTTGAAACTGATATTTTGTCTAACAGTCCATTAAGCAAAATATATCTTTCGATGAGTTTATCTGAAGTTAATGTTTTTTCAGCTTCAGAAAACTTTTCGTAAGAAAGTCTAAAATAGTTTATAAAAGCCTGAACATCAATTATTTTTTCTGGATACTTGCTAAAAGCTATTTCAAGCCAGTTATAAATTTTATTCTTGTTTTCAACTGAATTTTTTATCAGAACTAGTGCTTTATCTAATTCTATTTGTTGATTTTTTTCAGGAAAATTTTTGAAAAAAGCATCATGAAGAGATAAGATTTCATCTATCATCTTTTCTTTTTCTTCACCATAAAGATTATCAGCTTTATACTGAAGTATTTTGAATCCATCAAGGTACAATTCTTCATTCAGTTTTGGGCAATTCTTTTTAACTGAAATCCATGGCAAATAGGCTTCATTTATTCTTCCTTCATTCAACAAGCCTTTGTATTCAGTAACATAAGTGGCACAATCTTCCTTTTGAGCATTGGCAAGGAAGAAAGAGAAGAAGGCTAAGAAAAAAAGAATTTTTTTCATCGAGTTTAGTCGTATTTACGTTTTACAAACCATCTGTCGCTCAAGGATAACCCTAAACTAACATTAAAGTAATTTTCTTGAACCAGATTATAGTATTTTGTTCCTCTTTTACCAACTTCAAAGTTAACATTAATATTTGAAAATGTTCCTCCAAGAGGAAATCCTAGTCCAAAATTCACAGCAAAATCGTCAATTTTCTTGTTTTGAATAACCATTCCTGTATTTTCGAAGCGCAAACCACCACGATAGGTAATTCTTTTATAATAATCTGAATAAGAATTAAAATTAGGAATAAAATAACCACCAAGACTATATCTGGTTGAATTTTCAAAAACTACTCCGTTAATGTCATCAAATCTATTTTTTAAATCACTATTAGATTGAAAAGTGACTTCAGCACCAACTAACCATTTTTTTACTTCCCCAAAACCTGAGCCTATCGAGAACTTTGAAGGCAATTTCATTTTTGCATCTGGAACAATAATTTCTTGAGTATCAACAATACTTGCGCTTCCTGAAGATGATATTTGTACAGTTGAAATTTCTCTTTCGTTTTGCAATGTCAAATCAGAAACTGGAGAGTAAACTAAGCTACCAAAGTAAGTGTACTTGCTTTTTACTTTTGCTTGAAAAGTTAAACCAGCATTGATATTGAAACCACTTAATTCCGAATGGTTTGTTTCTCTTGTTCCATATTGAACAGCGTCAAGAAAACGTAAGCTAGTAGTTTCTATAGTTCCAAAGTTATAATTTCCGTCAATACCAATGTTTATATTTTTTGTCAATTTATAAGCCATTCCAAAAAACACTTTATTTATACCTCCAGAACCATTGTATCTCGTTGTTAAAGGATCAGAGTCTGTCGAGAGTTTTTGAATTTTATAACCAACAGCAGTATAGGGAATTAACCCAAAGCCAAAAGCAAATTTTCCAGTAGGAATACCAATTGCTAAATAATCTAGTGTAGTTCTTCTAGCTTTTTCCTTTTGAGTTTCAGAAGTTAATTTAGTGTTTAGGTAAGTTCCGCCAACTGCAAAAGAAGTTATTTTTAGGCTAGCTAATTGAGCTGGATTTTGTAAATTAAGGTGAATACTATCTGCAAAAACTGAAACTCCACCCATCGAACGTGTTTCTGCAGTTCCTTTAAATTTCACATCGCCTATACCATAGAATGAATAAGGAGAAGATGAGCTTTCTTGAGCAAAAGAGGCAAATACTGAAAACAAGATAAAACTTGTTATAATTTTTCTAATCATTTTTTTGATTGTATTGATATAATAAATTCAAACTCTCCAAAAGGAAATTTGAATTGGCAAATATGGTATTTTTTAATTGTTTAGCCAAAAAATCTGCATCACCACCGGTCAAAATTATGATAAATTTAGCGTTTGAACTTATATAATTGTCTATAAATCCATCTATTTCATTTTTTAAGCCAATAACTACTCCAGAATGAATGGATTCTTTTGTTGAATTACCTATTAGATTTTCAGGGACTTTTTTTTCTAAAAGCGGGAGTTTAGCTGTATAATTATGTAATGACTCATACCTAAGCTTTATTCCAGGTGATATTGCTCCACCAAGATAAGTGTTTTTATCATCAATGTAGTCATATGTAACACAAGTTCCAGCATCTATAATTAATTTGTTGTAGTCAGGATAAAGCAATGAAGCTCCAGCCGCAAGAACCATTCTATCTATTCCAAGTGTGCTTGGAGTTGAATAATTATTCTTGAAAGGAAAACTAGATTGATGATTTATAAAAATAATTTTTACTCTCTCATTCAAAAAACTAAAATGATTTTCATCAATACTTCCAACTGAAGAAACAATGACATCTTTAATTTTTGCAAAAGAATCTACGATATTATTTATCTCTTCAACTAATTTTTCTTTTTGAAAAACAAATTTTTCTAAAAGTATATTTTCCTCAAAAACAGCCGCTTTGATTCTACTATTTCCGACATCGATTACCAAAAGCATAATCTTAATTTTTAAAATGCTAAAGTACGATAGATTTTTTTTACTATTTGTTTTGGATAAATTAAAAATCATTCTATATTTGCACCCGCATTAGCAACGGTACCTTAGCTCAGTTGGTAGAGCAATGGACTGAAAATCCATGTGTCCCTGGTTCGATTCCTGGAGGTACCACAAAAAACCCGAACAAATTGTTCGGGTTTTTTATTTTATTGAGTTTTCTCTTCTGTTTTTTGTTGATTTTGTAAAGGTGTAGGAACATCTCCTTCATATTCAGTTTCTTGCAAGTCTTCGGTTTGTTTTCCTAATCTTACCTTTGGGTCTTCTTGAGTTCCAGTTATTTTTAATGGAATTCCAATTATTCCTAACGGAGGTAAACCTAAACGCATTTTTATATTTAACTTACCGTCAAAACTTGTAGTTCCTTCAATTCTTGGTCTAAAACCAGCGACCTTAAATTTAAATCTATCGATAGTTATAATGTTATTCTTAATTTTAGTTTTTATATCTATTTTAGATAAATCAGGGTTTGCAATTGCGTCTTTACCTGTTTTTCTACTTACAACGTTGAACATTTTAAAACCTTTCATTTTCACATTTTTCACAGAAAGCGTTCCACCACCAGTTAATGAAGGATAAATAGGTTCCATATTGTTGTTTAAAATCCCTGCTACAGCATAATCTAAAGAAATGATCCCTTCAGCACTTTCGGCAGCTGATGCCATCTCGCGAAACATTTTAATCTCATTATAAGCTCGTTTTACGTCAAAGTCTTTTGCGTTTACTTTGAAATCAAAAAAAGCTTTTTCTGGCGATTGACTTCCATAAACAACATCCATTTTTACATTGGCACCAATCACATCAAAAGTCGATTTTTTTAAGGCTAGCTGACCTTTATTTATGGTCATATTTCCTTTTAGATTTTCAATTTTTAAATCTTCAAAATTAACTTTGTTTGCTGATGCATTAAATTCTAAATTGAAATTTGGTGGAATAATGATTACAGTATTTTCAACTTGTACTTTATCCTGAGCAGTTAATGGTGGATAATCAACTTTAACGGTTTGTTTCGCCATAAATTCATCTACGTTTATAAAATTGGAATTTAGTATGAAATTACCTTTGAGAATTGCTTTATCAGTCAAGACAAAATCAATCACGTTTTGCATAAATCCATTCATTAAAAAATCAGATTCACCATAAGTAGCTTTAAACTCATTGAAATTCATTTTATCTTGATTGAATACAAATGTTCCTTCACGAATTACAAATGGTTTTGGCAAATACTCCGAACGAGTTTTTATATTTTTTAGAATTAATGTTCCGCTATTTTGTAGTTTATTATAATTCCCATTTATTGCATCACTTTGTGTGCCTTTGAAACTCACATCGGCTTTTACATATCCTTCTAAATCCAATCCTTTTCTAGAAAAGACCTTGTAGATTTTTGCAACATCTAGCTCGCCTTTTGCTTTAATATCATAAGCTACATTCTCTAGATTATGAAGTTTTGCTTTTACAAATATTGGTTTGCCTTCAAAAATAAACGATGCAGGTTGTATCAAAACATCAAGATCAGAAAGAGATCCTTTCTTACTATTTATATTGGCTAAAAGGTTAATTTTTTGAATTGGGTTTGGATAATAATCTGTCTTTATATAGCCATTTTTTAAATTTACACTTCCGCTTATTACAGGAATTTTTCCATTCTTATAATCATAATATCCTTTTGCAAGAATGTTGGTATTTAAAACTCCTTTTAAATCCATATTCTGCAATCCTAAAGCTCTATCTAGTTTTGATAAATCAATTTTAGTCTTGATTAATGCATTGACTTTGGGTTTAGACAATCCTTGAGATTTTATAATTGCTTTGAGATAATCTTTATCAACATTCAGAAAAATAGAGTCAATATTTACCTGTAATTTTTCTGTATCTAAAGAAGGAAGTTTTGTGTCAAAATTTAAAAAAATATTGGATGCCGAAACAGGTGCATCATTATAATTTATGTAGCCATCACGAATTTTCCAATTGAAAGCTAAATTTGGCTTTTGGTTTTTAGACGCTATATATTTTCCTTTCAACGTCAAGGATAAATCTGTTGAACCTTTTACTTTTGACTTGTCTAACCAAGTAACATAATTTGGTGGAAGTGCTGTAAAAAAATCATTCAATCTGCTGTCTTCAGACTTGATGGCAAAATCCATATCATATCCGTTGCTCAAGAAATCGAACTTTCCTTTAAATTCTACTGGAAGTTTGTTGATTTTTAAATTATTTTGTTCGAAAATAAAAGCCAACGAGTTGGTATTGATTTTCGTTATCAAATCAGCTTTTACTTTTTTATTTTTTAGGTATTGTTCTCCATCATAGGTAAAATCAAATGAGTCGATTCGAGCTTCTGTATATAAATCGAAAATCGATTTATCTAAATCTCCATTACCTATGTAATTAAATCCTTTAGCATTGATTAAAATCTTAGTCGACTTATCATTATAAACTAAGTGTGTATCTTCAATAGCAATTTTTTCTAGCTTTAGTGCTGTAGATGATGTATCTTTTGAAGTTTCTTTTTCTTCTGAAACATATACATTGTAATTGGCTTCTCCTTTTTCATTGACTAAAACATTAATTCTAGCATTAGATACATATATTTTATCAATATTAACCTTACTATCAAAAAGAAGTGATTTTATATTTATCCCAAATGCAATTTCATTAGCTTTAACCAAATCAGAATTTTTATAAGGTGCGGAACCTTTTAATGAAAAATCAGTTAATGTTAGCGTTAAAGAAGGAAAATGATTAAAAAAGGAAAGGTTAGCCTCTTTAAAGTTTAGCTCGCCATTGAGTTTTTTATTTGCAAAAGATTTTACCTCTTCGGCAATTTTCCCTGGAAAAAGTATAGGCAAAAGAAACATCAACAACAGCAAAATAGCTATAGTAATTCCAGTAATTTTTAAAATCTTTTTGATTAAAGTATTCACGGCAAATAATTTATGGTGCAAATATACAGTAAGTTAATGTCTAAAAACAAAATGGTCATACAAATTGTATGACCATTTTTACTAATTAAATTAAATAACTTAACATTATTTTTTGATGAGTTTCATAGTTTTCGATTTGTTTTGCGCGTCAAAAACTTTCACCAAATAAATACCTTTATTTAAGTCTTGGATGTTATACTGATAATCAGAATTAAATATACTTTCATAAGATTTTATCAACTGACCTGTCACTGAGTAGATTTCAGTTTTAGAAATATCGCCTGATATTGTAAAATAATCATTAGCAGGATTTGGCACAATAGAAATAGTTGCAAAAGGTGAAAACTCTTCAGATGACAAAGCAGCTTGGTTTCCATATACTCTAAAACCACCTGGTTCTATTGTTACAGTCATTGCTGTGTTTGTTACACTTAAAGTTGTATTATCCATTAAGTTAACCCAAGTTCCTGTATAAGGGAAATCAGCAGTTACGTTTTGTGATGCAACAGAAAAATTCGTTAGAATAACGACGTTTTTCAATTGAGATGATGGCAATGAATTGTTGTACACATATACTCTCTGGCGAATATTACTACCATTTGGACTTATAGCGTAATCTCCATTAAAGACAGCATTATTCTTTTTCAGGTCAATCATTTTAGACCAGTTGTTATAGATAGTTTGTCTTTGCGGAACTGCTAGCCAATTGTTAGTCCATTGTTCTTGAGGTTTTGTATCTAGTTTACAATCACCAGTGGTTGTGTCAAAATCTGTATTTACTGAACCATTATTACAAGTGAAAATAGAATCATCATAACCAAGATCTGCAAAATGCCAAATCATTTTTGGACCAGGAACTAACAAAGAAATGGCTCCAATAGCTGACATTCTATAAAGAGAATTATTTAGATTATTATATGTTGGCGCTGTTCCTCCTCCATTTCCATAAGTCATGGCACTGAAAATTAATCTTTCCTTGTCATGACTTTCAGGGTATCCAATCAATCTTTTACCAGCAAAGTTTCTGCTAACATGACCTATGGCAGTAATATCAGCACCTGTTGAGTAACCTTCAATCAACTGTGTGTAAGGGTAAGTCATTTCTCCCCACATCAAAACACCTTTGCTTGGAGTTTCACTAAGTCTATAATCAGCCCATTCTTTCTCTTCATTACTAGCACCTAGATGTTCAAAAATTGCAATATGATACGGATCTAAAGACCAAGAATAATCTGCATATTCTTTTAGAATCGCAACTCTATCTGCTTGATAAGAGTTTGTACAAGAGTCGTCACCAGATGAACATGCTTGAGTGAAACCTTTGGTTAAATCCCAACGAAAACCATCAATTTTATATTCCTCAATCCATTGTTTAATAACTCTTTTTACATAGTATTTTGTATAAGCTGATGAGTGATTAAAATCATTTCCAACTCCATAACTATGTTTAGCAAATTCATTGAAGTATGGATTATCAGAAGCTGCATCTCCCCAACCATCACCATCAGCATCCTTCATCCACATACGAACCATTGGGTTTCTTCCAAAAGCATGATTTAAAGCAACATCTAGGATTACTGCAATTCCATTTTGATGACACAAATCAATAAACTCTTTGAACTTGCTTGATGTTCCATAAAATTTATCTAACGCCATGTGAAAGGCAGTGTTATAACCCCAACTTTCATTTCCTTCAAATTCCATAACTGGCATTAATTCAATTGCATTAATCTTAAGATTCTTGAAATAATCAATTCTATCGATTAAATCCTGAAAGTTTCTATGTGAGTCAAAATCACGAATTAAAACTTCATATACAACTAAATTGTCTTTATTTGGTTTAACAAAATTTGTAGTAGAACTGCTCCAAGAATATGGAGTTTGTCCAGTTTTTAAAACTGTTACTTCTCTTGATTGTGAAGAAGGATATGCCGGAATATTAGGATAAGTTGATGCAGGAATCCATGGATCATCAAATGGTGATAATACTAATGTAGAATATGGATCAGCAGTTTTAACAACTGCAGGTGAATTAGTCGTTGGCGTTGTATCTACAACCCAATATTGGTAAGTGTAATCAACTCCTGGTGTTAGACCTGTTAATTCCAACCAAAATTTACTAGTTGAAGGATCTTTCTTCATTAAATATTCCGTTCCAGGAACCCAGTTATTAAAACTCCCCGCAACATAAACAAATTCTTTACCAGGTGCCGTTAAAACTAAAGTTGCCTTTGTAGCATCGGTCGAATTATAATTTATTCCATCCTCTAAACCTGAGGGCATTGCTTGTGAAGTTGTACCAGCATTAACAATAACTCCAAACTTTTTGGAAAAAACTGTTATTCCCTGCGTAATTACCAATTCATAACTTTTATTAACTGTAATATTGGTGTCCGTGAAACTATAATTTGATCCAGTAAAAGTATTTATTGATACTCCATTTGCTAATAAATTGTAACTTGCATTACCATTAGTATTGTTCGCAGTAATATTCAAACTTTGTCCACTATTAACAATAGTATTACTTCCTTCAGCTGGAGCAGATAAATTAGCTTGAAATGCGCCAACGTCTAAAGTTAAGTCGGAAGTTTGTGCATTCCCAGCTGCATTTCTAAAGACAATATTAACTTTAGTAATGGAACCCGATGAAACCCCATAATAACTCATTAATGTTGGTGTTAAATCTAATTTATAAATGTTACCCGAAACCAAAGTTAAAGCTGGCTGTGAAGTATTAACTCCCCATGAACCAATTACGTTTTGCCAAGCATTCCCGTTTAAAGTTACTCCAGTATGAGCATAGATAGTTCCTGTGTAAGTTGCTAAACCTGTACCTGTCTTGTCAAACAAAATTGTTGCTGAAGCAGTCTGATCAGGATTTGTTCCTCCTTGCCAAGAAACTTGTGCAAAAGAAAAACTAGAAGCAATAATCATTAATAGGAGTAAATAATTCTTTTTCATAGTAAGTTATTTTTTGTTTAAAAAAAGGGCTTTCTTAAGAAAGCCCTTTTATATTTCTTGAATTTATTGGGCAGTTACTGAATAAGTATATGCTCTTGGATTACTTAAATCTAATTCTACATTATAAGTACCAGCTGCACCAACTGAAAGGTTTGGACCATCATAATTCATTGAGCCATCTCCGTCAGGATCACCACCTAAATTGATTGTCCATTGATTATTAGCTCTGAATTTGAATTCACCAGCAGTTAACGTTACAACACCTGTCCATTTTTTTGAAGATGCATTATAAGTTAATGCTGTGCTGTTATCCCATCCACCTGGCGTAGCTGCTCCAACAATTCCCCAATCAGTTGGAGTAATTGAATAAGTTAATGCATCAGTATCCGCTTTTACTCTGTAGTAACCAGCACCTGTACCTACACAGTTGCTTTCACCTGTTTGTACTAAAACACCCGCGAAATCTCCATTGTCTCCATAATCTCCATCCCAACCTGTATTTGTTGGTAAGAATTTATATTCAAAAGAAGCCTGATTGAAGTAAACATATCCTTCAAAATCAGTTTCACCAAAACCTGAAGATGCAATAGGCACAGCATTTGCTGGTGTCCAATCACTTCCATAACCTCCTGAGTTTAAGAAGTTACCAACCACATACATTTTTGGTAATTCAGTAGAATAAGGAGTTATTTTTAAAGTAATTACATTAGAATAAGATACTATTTCGCTATTATCTCCTAATGAAGATTTAACTCTAACGTCTACTTCTGCTTCACTATATGGTGTAAATCCAGCGTTTAGCATTAAACCGTTCATTTCCTCAACTGTAAGTTTTAAAAACTTAATTCCTTGAGTACTTCCTAAAGTGATTACATCAGCAAAATCAGTTCCTGCAACTGCAGCTTGAACCTCATAGTTTGAAGAAGTTTGTTGAGTATACTCTGCGTGATTCCAAACAAATGTAGTCATTTCATTTGCTGCATTCTCTGGCAAAAGAACATAGGTAGCACCATTAACAGGAGCTAGTAGCTCAGCTGCATCTTTACCTTGAATAATCTTTTGATCATCATTTTCACAGGCAACACCTGCAAATAATAAAAATGCTATACTTGATAATTTTAATATTTTTTTCATATCGATTTTATTAATTATTAATAGCCTGGGTTTTGAGTTAAATTAGGGTTTGCTTCAAGAGCTTTTAATGGAATTGGGAATACATTGTAGGTAGAAGGAATTGCTGTTCCATTTTGAACATTTCCTTTCCATGGCCATAAATAGCTTCCTCCTGTGAACTTACCAAAACGGATTAAGTCAGTTCTTCTATGCCCTTCAAGATTCAATTCTCTTGCTCTTTCATCTAAAATGAAGTTCAAATCTAAGTCACCCGCAGTAATCGTAGAGGCATTTGCTCTAGTTCTAATTTGATTAACATAATCTACTGCTTGAGTCATTGAACCACCAGTTGCTCCTCTAACTACACATTCGGCATACATTAAATAAGCATCAGCTAAACGGAATAAAGGAAAATCTGTTCCAGAGAAATAAACTGGAGTTGAAGAAGAGTTGAAGTTTGTATTACGGAATTTGGTTGATGGATATCCATTAGTCCATTCTTTGTAATCTCCCATTTCATAAGTATGACCAGCTGTCCAGAATAGTGACGCTCTAACATCTGTTGAAGTACCTAAATTTCCAAATAATCCATACCAAGCTTTTGTAGCTCTGTGTCCACTCCAACCGTCTGTAGCACCAAATTGTGAAATAGTCATTGTATTTGTACTCATATTACCGTTTACGATGTATGTAGTATTACCATAACTTTGGCTTACAAGTGGATCAGCAATCAACGGATAGATAATTTCTGTTGAAGTATTATTATCTGCAGAAAAGACATGAACAAAATTAGGATCCAAAGAATATCCTCCTTCGTCAATAACTTTTTTAGCATAAGTTAAAGCATCATTGTACCTTGCTGTACCTGAGTAAACTTCAGCATTCAAATATAATTTTGCTAACAACATTCTAGCTACAGATTTGTTTGCTCTACCATATCCATTTGTTGCTGGTAAAACACTTTCTATATCAAGTAGTTCTGATTCAACAAAATTGAACAATTCTAAACGTGAAGCTTGTGGCGCTGGAGTAGTTTGTCCATTATTTGCTTCAGTCAACAATACTCCTTTACCAAAACAATCAATCATGTAAAAATATGCTAATGAACGCAAAAATCTTATTTCACCAAGAATTTGCTCTTCATTTTCAACATCTACCCTTTCAAGAATTCCAATCAAGTTATTACATTGAGGCACTGTATAATAAACTCTATTGTATAAGTATCTAAAGAATTTATTGTTTTCATCCCAGTTTGATGTTGTTGTCAATTGATCTAGACCATCATCACCCCAACGATTTTTCATTCCATCAGCAGTAAATTCTTCTAGATTGATGATATTTCTCAAGAAAGGTGACTCTCCTGCATCATCTCCATTAATATCAGAACTTGATGGACCATTTGTTCCAGACAAAGCAAACGAACCATAAAGCTTGGACATAACCCCTACAATTGCGTTCGGATCTTGTTGCAATAGTTGTTCTAATGATGACTGATATACTGGAGCCGTATTCAAATCATCAGTACAAGCTATACCTCCAAGAAGCAATATACCTATGCTTAATAATTTAATATTTTTCATTTTTTTCATAGTTTTTTATTAAAAATCTAAACTCAACCCAAATGTATACATTCTAGGTCTTGGATAGAAGTTATTATCTATAGAGTCAAAATTTTCAGGATCTTGACCTTTATATTTAGTTATTATAAAAGGATTATTCAATGCTCCATAAACTCTCAATGATGAAGATTTTATGAATTTAGGGAATTTATATCCTAAAACAATATTTTCACAACGTACAAATGTAGCATCTTCTAAATAATAATCAGAGAAAGGAATGTTACCTTGTATATTTTGGAAGTCGAAATTATCTTCACCAGTTCCAACTAGAACGTTAGACAAACTGTTGTTGTTGTTAGGAACAGATTTATCAACCCAACCTAACTTAAGTTTACCTGCATTATAAACTTGACCTCCATATTGTCCTCTAAAGCTTGTACTAAGGTCCCAATTTCCATAATTAAATGTCAATCCAAATCCGAAAGTCCAATTAGGTCTTAATGCTTTATAGTATCTATCATCATTAGTAATTACATTATCACCATTTCTATCAACATAAGCACCAACAATTGGTGATCCATCCACATCATATACTTGTTGGAAAACCCAAGCCGAATAAGGTTGAAAACCTACCGCATGTCTAGCGATTTCTACACCTGTTTGAATAGGCAATCTTCCTCCTGCAGTAATTGAAGTTACTCCTTCTAAATCTGTTACTTCAGAATAATTATAAGCAATGTTAGCGTTAAAATCTAAATTAACTTTATCAGATTTTATTGGTTTAAGATTCATACTAAACTCAAATCCTTTTGTTTCTGTTGATCCAACATTTTTGATAAAACTATTTGTCAAACCTTGCCCTGGAGGTAACTGAACTGTAGCTAACAAATCTTTTGTTTCTCTTTTATAGATATCAAAACTACCTGAAAAGAAACTGTTTTTGAAGAAATCAAAATCAATTCCTGCGTTGTAAGTAGTTGTTTTTTCCCATGTGACGTCTTTATTAAATGGGTCTGCTGCATATAAGTTATAACCTGGTAAATATTGACTTGAATTATTACCAGCAGTAAACAAAGGAGTAGAAGGATAAAAACCAACTGCATCAGTTATGTTTTGTTGACCTGTTTTACCCCATCCTAAGCGGATTTTTACATCGTTAACAACCGATACATCTTTTAAGAAACTTTCATCTTTAAGTTTCCATGCCAAAGCAGCAGCAGGGAAATAGCCCCATCTTGTATCAGACTTGCTAAACAAAGAAGATGCATCTGCTCTAAATGAAAATGTAAACAAATATTTTTTTGCTAAATCAATATTGGTTCTTCCAAAGTAAGATTGCAAATTCAATTCAGAAAAATATCCGTTATTAGGACGTGAAGGGTTATCCACTAAATACCTAACACCAGTATCTGTATCGTAATCATATAATTCTCTGTGACCATCGTTCTTGAAGTTTTGATAAGAATACCCTACCTGTAAGTCAAACTTATTTAAAAATCCATCTAGTGTTTTAGAATACATTAAATAAGTATCCCAAGTGGTATTGGTTATTCTTTGTGCTTCATAATAATTTCTACCAGGATTGAAAACATAGTTTGTATTAGGATCATTATTTGAGTTATCAAATCTGTAAGTTGCAATTGAATTATCAGAATAATTTTCAGAAATCACAGCTCTTGAAGCATCCAAGCCGAAATTGTTATAAAATCTTAAATCTGGCAGAAAATGTAGTTTGTAATCTAATTCAACATTACCTAACAATCTGTAAACTCTTTCAGGTCTAGTTCTTTGCTCAAGTAATGCTAGAGGATTCCATTGCCCATCTAACAAGTATCTACCTCCATTTAATGTCAGGTTTTGATAGTATCCACCAAATCTATTACTCGGTGAATTATCATAAACTGGCTTTGTAGGATCCATGTTCACAGCTCCACCGATAGCTCCACCTTCGTCAACAGCATTCTTTTTAGAGTGAATTCCTTTTACATTGAAATCAACTTTTAAATGCTTGTCAAAATAAGTAGGTGTTAATCTTACCGATGCAGTTAATCTGTTGTAATCACTAGTTTTCACAAGACCTTGTGTATTGTTGTAACCAATTGAGGCTCTGAAAGGAACACCATTAAAAATATTTGCTCTTGCAGAAAAATTATGATCAGTAGAAATAGAAGTTCTGTAAATTTCGTTTTGCCAATTGGAGTTAGATAAAATTCTACCTTCAATGACATCAGAAGTTGCTAAATCATCCGTTGCAAGTGAATTTGGATCATCAATACCCAGAAAGTTGGTATATGTTGGATGAAAATCTTGTATAAACTTTGTAAACTGAGTTGCATTCATTACATCAACTAATTTACCAACTTTACCAGCTGTTACATTAGCAGAATAATTAAATTGGATTTCACCTGAAGTTCCTTTTTTGGTCGTAATAATGATTACACCATTAGAAGCTCTTGCCCCATAAATCGCAGTTGCACTCGCATCTTTCAACACAGTAAAACTCTCAATATCATTTGGATTAATCAAATTGAAAGGATTGCTTGTTCCAGCCGGGCTGTTACTATCAATAGCAACTCCATCAATAACTATCAAAGGATTATTGCTTGCATTGATTGAAGCACCACCTCTAATTCTAATGTTTGGAGTAGCATCTGGTTGTCCACCAGCATTAGTGATTCTAACTCCCGCTACTTTACCAGTCAACAACTGGTCTGCAGAGACGATTGCTCCTTTATTAAAATCTTTTGCAGTAACTGTGGATACTGAACCTGTTGCGTCTTTTTTCTTAACAGTTCCATAACCTACTTGAACTACAACTTCTTGTAATTGATTTGCCTCTTCAGACAAAGTAACTGTAACAGAAGCTTGACCAGAAAAAGAAACAGTTTCGGTTTTGTAACCAATAAAAGAGACTTCAATAACATCTCCTTTTTTCAGTCCGTTCAACTGGAACTTTCCGTCAAAATCTGTTGTGGTGCTGTTTGAAGCACCGCGAACGATTACATTTACTCCTGGCATTGGCTGATTTGAACTTCCGTCCAAAACAACTCCGCTTAACTTGCTCTGCGCAAAAACACTAAGCGGCAACAACAGAAATAAAAATAACAACTTTTTGTAAATTGTTTTCATACATTTTGTTTAGGTTAAAAATTTTTTTGTGCTTATACTTTAAACTTCGAATGTTAAATTTAGTTAATTTTTTTTAGATAAAAAATTGTCCTTATATATATACTCGCCGAAAACGTTTTCGTGTTGAAAACTTTTCGAATATGACTATTTTTTTGTAGCAAAATTGATGTTAATAAAAAAAACATATATCTTTATTGTCAAATCATCATTCTTACAAAAAATGAAAAGAAAAGTTACCCTAAAGCAAATTGCTAAAGAACTAGATGTGTCAATTTCAACTGTTTCTAAATCACTAAGAAATAGCTTGGAAATAAGCGAAGATACACGTCAAAAAGTTCAGGCATTTGCAAAACTTTATAATTATAAGCCAAACAATATTGCGCTAAGCCTGAAAAACAAAAAAACAAAAACAATTTGCATCATCATTCCTGAAATAATTCATCATTTTTTTGCCACAGTTATTAGCGGTGTCGAACATATTGCTAATGAAAGCGGATACAATGTTCTAGTGTGTCTATCTGATGAATCTTTTGATAAAGAGGTTATAAATATGGAAATGTTGGCAAACGGAAGTATAGATGGTTTTATTATGTCTCTATCCAAAGAAACCCAATCAAAAAAAGATTTTCATCATATCACAGAAGTCATCAATCAAGGAATGCCTGTGGTTATGTTTGATAGAGTAACGAATGACATTCTTTGTGATAAAATTATTATTGATGACGAACATGCTGCCTACAACGCAACTCAATATTTGATTGATAAAGGTCTCAAAAAAGTAGCATTAATAACAACTATTGACTATGTAAGTGTGGGCAAACTTAGAACTGATGGTTATAAAAAAGCGCTAAAAAACAATGATCTTACGATTGATGAAAATTTGATTCTCAAAATTGAAGATATCGAGAATTTTGAACCTCAAATTGAAGAATTACTAAGAAATAATGAAATAAACGCAGTATTTGCTGTAAATGAAATATTTGCTGCTACAACAATAAAACTAGCTCACAAATTGAACATTAAAGTCCCAGAACAACTCTCAGTAATTGGTTTTACTGATGGGATTATTTCAAAATACTCAACCCCAGGAATTACTACCGTAAGTCAAAATGGAATTAAAATGGGAGAAAAAGCAGCGAAAATGTTAATCGAAAGATTAGAATCTGAAGAAAACGAAGAGGAGGAACACTACAGAACTGAGGTTATAGAAACAGAATTAGTTGAAAGAGAATCCACAATCTAACTTATCAACAAAAAACGTTTTCGTAAAAACTTTCCACTCTTTGAGAAATTTATCTATTTTATGATAAAAAAACTTTTCTATCTTTACAAAATCAAAGCTTATACTTTACTTCGAAAATTTTGATAAGTTTTGAAATTAAAATAGACTTATCGTATTATTAATCAATAAATTACGATAATGGAAAAGCGTAAGTTAAGTTTCTGGGAAATTTGGAACATGAGTTTCGGTTTCTTAGGGATACAAATGGGTTTTGCCCTACAAAATGCCAATGCTAGCCGTATTCTTCAAATTTTTGGCGCAGATGTACACGAACTTTCATGGTTTTGGATAATTGCTCCTTTAATGGGTTTAATTGTACAACCTATCATTGGTCACTATAGTGATAATACTTGGGGTAGATTTGGAAGAAGAAAACCTTATTTTCTTACCGGTGCATTATTGGCTTCTATTGGATTAATTTTAATGCCGCAAGCTGAAATTTTTATTGCTTTTATGCCGGCATTATGGGTTGGTGCTGGTATGCTCATGATTATGGATGCATCTTTCAACATCGCTATGGAACCATTCAGGGCATTGGTTGGAGATAATCTTAGAGCAGATCAACACACATTGGGATTTAGCGTTCAAACAGCACTAATAGGTGTTGGTGCTGTAGTAGGTTCGTGGTTACCCTATGTGCTAACTAATTGGTTTGGGGTAAGTAACTTAGCCTCAGAAAATTCAGCTGTTCCAAAAAACTTAATTTATTCTTTTATTATTGGTGCATTAATTCTTGTAGGTTCAATATTGATTACCATTTTCACAACCAAAGAATATTCGCCAGAAGAATTAGAACAATTTGACAGAGTAAATGCGAAAAATCCTCATGATGTCGAAACTGTAAAAACAAGCGTGAAATTATCCGATATTTTCTCTGATTTTGCCAAAATGCCAGAAACTATGCGTCAATTGAGTTGGGTACAGTTTTTTTCATGGTTTGGATTATTTGGTATGTGGGTTTTTACTACTCCAGCTATTGCACAACATATTTATGGACTAAGAATTGATGACACTAAGAGTGCTGAGTTTCAATCGGCGGGTGATTGGGTTGGAATTATCTTTGGAGTTTACAACCTAGTTTCAGCAATCGTTGCTTTTGCATTGCCTTACATCGCCAAACAAATTGGAAGAAGAAAAACTCATGCTCTATCGTTAGTCCTTGGTGGAATTGGATTGATTTCAGTTTATTTTATGCCAAATAAAGAAGCATTAATATTTTCAATGGTTTTAGTGGGATTTGCTTGGGCGAGTATTTTAGCTATGCCATACGCAATTTTAGCGGGATCAATTCACCCAAAAAAAATGGGAGTTTACATGGGGATTTTTAATTTCTTTATTGTAATACCTCAAATAGTAAATGCATTAATTGGTGGTCCACTTGTAAAATATGTTTACGGAGATCATGCAATATATGCGCTTGTGATGAGTGGAGTAAGTTTCATAATCGCATCATTTTTAGTAACCAAAGTAAAGGATAACGCAGACGTAAAATAAATGACTAAAAAAGCATTCATATTCGACCTAGACGGAGTAATTGTTGATACAGCTAAATATCATTATTTAGCTTGGCAAAAATTGGCACAACAACTAGGAATTGAATTCACTCCTGAACACAACGAAGAATTAAAAGGTGTTAGCCGTGTACGTTCACTTGATATCATTCTTGGGCTTGGAGGAATAAAAGCATCACAAGAAGATAAAAACAAATGGTTAATTCAAAAAAATGAAGACTATCTATCCTATTTAGTAAATATGGATGAAAGTGAAATTTTACCTGGAGTTTTGCCTGTTCTTCATTATCTAAAAGATAAAAATCAATTAATAGCATTGGGTTCTGCAAGTAAAAATGCTCGACCTATACTTGAAAAAACAGGAATAATAAATCTATTTGACGCTATCGTTGACGGTAATGATGTTTCAAACGCAAAACCCGATCCAGAAGTGTTTATACAAGCAGCCAAAAAATTACACACTGCTAATGAAAGTTCATTCGTTTTTGAAGACTCAGTAGCAGGCATACAAGCTGCAAATATTGCCAATATGACAAGTATTGGTATTGGCGAAGAAAAAATACTACACGAAGCAAAATATAATTTTAAAGATTTTACGTTTATCGATGTTACTTTCATTGATTCATTGATAAACAAAAATTGAATGAAAAAAGAAATTTAAGATGAACCAAGACTATATAAAACCAGATAATTGGTCAATTATTGAAGAAGGATTCGATGTTGAAAGAGTAAAATCGTCTGAAAGTCTATTCAGCATCGGCAATGGTGCCATGGGACAACGTGCCAATTTTGAAGAATATTATTCAGGAAAAACATTCCAAGGCAGCTATATTGCAGGCGTTTATTATCCAGACAAAACCAAAGTAGGTTGGTGGAAAAATGGCTATCCAGAGTATTTTGCCAAAGTTCTAAATGCTCCAAATTGGATTGGAATTGACATTGAAATCAATGGTGAAAATTTGGATTTAGCCAAATGCAAATCAGTTTCAAATTTCAAACGTGAGTTGAACATGAAAGAAGGTATATATTATCGTTCTTTCAATGCTGTTCTACAAAATGGAACTGAAATAGATGTCAAAGTTACCCGTTTTCTCTCATTAGACTTAGATGAATTGGGGGTTATCAATTATGAAATAACTCCATTAAACAAAGATGCGAAAATTACATTCAAACCCTATGTTGACGCAGGTGTTCACAACGAAGATGCTAACTGGGAAGAACGTTTTTGGGAAACATTAGACACTAAAAATTTGGGAAATCAAGCATTTGTAACAGCTAGAACATTCAAAACTGGTTTTGTTGCTACTACTTACATGCACAATTCAATTTTTGTTTCTAATGAAGAAATGGAAATAATACCAAATAATGTTGAGACTTCATCTGATAAAATACTTTTTTCTTATGAGGTATCAGCAATAAGCAATCAAACTGTTTCCATTCAAAAACTTGGTGGTTACACCGTTTCAACCAATCATGATGACACAGTAATTGCTGCTGAAAAAATCATCGAAAAAGGACTGGAAATTGGCTATGAAACTTTGGTTGAAAACCAAAAAAATGCTTGGTCAAAAATTTGGGAAATGAGCGATATTACTATTGATGGTGATGTGAAAGCACAACAAGGTATTCGTTTTAATATTTTTCAGTTAAACCAAACATATCTTGGAAAAGATAGCCGATTAAATATTGGTCCAAAAGGATTTACTGGCGAAAAATATGGCGGTTCTACCTATTGGGATACAGAAGCCTATTGCATTCCTTTCTACATGGCTACCAAAGATCAACAAGTTGCTAGAAATCTCCTAACCTATCGTTACAATCAATTAGACAAAGCCATTGAAAATGCTGCAAAATTAGGCTTCAAAAATGGTGCAGCTTTGTACCCAATGGTTACCATGAATGGCGAAGAATGTCATAACGAATGGGAAATCACATTTGAAGAAATTCATAGAAATGGTGCTATTGCTTTTGCAATTTTCAATTACTACAGATTCACTGGTGATTATTCATACATACCTGAAAAAGGACTTGAAGTTTTGATTGGCATTGCTCGTTTTTGGTATCAAAGAGCAACTTATTCAACCTACAGAAACCAATATGTAATTCTTGGTGTTACTGGTCCAAATGAATATGAAAACAATGTAAACAATAATTGGTATACTAATTACATAGCAAAATGGTGTATAGATTATACTATGGAGCAAATTCAAAAAATCAAAAACGAATATGCTGCAGATTATTCTAGAATTATGAGCAAAGTAAATCTAGATGACGCAGAAATATTACATTGGAAAAAAGTTGCTGATCACATGTATCTTCCATATTCTGAAGAACATGGCGTTTACTTGCAACAAGATGGATTTTTGGATAAAGAATTAGTAAAAGTTCATGATTTAGATAGAAGTCAAAGACCAATAAACCAAAAATGGTCTTGGGACAGAATACTTCGTTCACCATATATTAAACAAGCTGACACGTTGCAAGGTTTCTACTTTTTTGAAGATCACTTCAGCAAAGAGCAACTCGAAAAACATTTTGATTTCTATGAACCATTTACCGTTCACGAAAGTTCGCTTTCACCTTGTGTACACTCAATACAGGCAGCGGTTTTGGGTAGAATGGAACAAGCCTATACTTTTTATTTGAGAACTTCTCGCTTAGACTTAGACGATTACAATAAAGAAGTAGAAGAAGGATTGCACATTACCTCAATGGCTGGAACTTGGATGAGTATTGTAGAAGGTTTTGGCGGAATGAGAGTTAAAAATAATCAGTTGCATTTTGAACCAAGAATTCCAAAAGAATGGAACGGATATTCTTTTAAAATTAATTTTAGAAATCAAATTCTAAAAATAGCCGTTCATCAAAATGAAACAAAATTTAGTCTTGAAGGCAACAATTCAATAACAGTTTTTGTCAATGGAAAAGAGGTTCTTGTTGAACCTAATAGTCTGGTGACAGTTTAAAACAAAACTTAAAATCAACCCTGTTAGAGTTCAAAGTTCTAACAGGGTTTTTAATTTATTTAAAAAATGAAAAAAATCATCTTTTTACTGCTCATATCAATTTCTGCATTTTCTCAAGTTGAAAAAGTTGAACCTCCATTTTGGTGGAATGATATGAACCATTCTGATTTGCAAATTATGTTTTATGGAAAAAACATTGCTGAAAATCAAGTAACAGTTTCAAATGGGATTATTATCAAAGAGGTCCAAAAGACAGAAAATCCAAACTATATTTTTGTGACTATCGATACCAAAAATATTCCTGTTGAAGATTTTACTTTTTCATTTTCTAAAAAAAACAAAGTTGCCTTTACCCAAAAATATTCCCTAAAAAAGCGAAGAGAAAATTCCAAAAACAGAAAAAGTTTTGACAGCTCTGATGTGATTTATTTAATTATGTCTGACCGATTTGCTAACGGAAATCCTAACAATGATAGCTCAAACTCAACAACCGAAAAAGTCAACCGTAGTAATCCAGGTGGAAGACATGGTGGAGATATTGCCGGAATTATCAAAAATCTTGATTACATAAAAGAACTTGGCGCAACGGCTGTTTGGCCTACTCCTATTTGTGAAGATAACGACGAAACCTATTCTTATCATGGTTATGGCCAATCTGATGTTTATAAAATTGACCCAAGATATGGAACAAACGAAGAATATGTTCAATTGAGTAATGAATTACATAAACGTGGTATGAAAAACATCATGGATTATGTTACAAATCATTGGGGTTGGCAACATTGGATGTACAAAGATTTACCAACTCGTGATTGGGTACATCAATTTCCTGAATTTACAAATTCTAATTATAGAATGACCACTCAATTTGACACAAATGCTTCTAGAAGAGATGCAAAATATTGCGCTGACGGTTGGTTTGTACCTTCAATGCCCGATCTAAATCAATCTAATCCTTTGGTTTTAAATTATTTAATTCAAAATGCTATTTGGTGGATAGAATATGCTGATTTAGACGGTTTTAGGGTAGATACATATTCCTATAATGACAAAGTTGGGATTGCAAAATGGACAAAATCAATAACTGACGAATATCCAAATTTTAATATTGTTGGAGAAGTTTGGATGTATGATCAAGCTCACATGGCTTATTGGCAAAAAGATAGCAAAATTGGAGCTATTCAAAGCTTTAATTCATATTTACCAAGTGTCATGGATTTTACACTTCAAGAGCAAATTCATAATGGTGTTTTTAATGAAGACAAACAAGAATGGAGAAATGGAATGGTAAAAATCTATGAAAATTTTACAAATGATTTTTTGTATCCCAATCCAAATAATTTATTGGTGTTTTTTGAAAATCATGACACTAGTCGCATCAACGAAATTTATAAAAATGATTTCAATAAATACAAAATGGCAACCACTGTTATTGCTACTGTTCGTGGAATTCCTCAGATATATTATGGCTCCGAAATTGGTATGGCTGGAGACAAAGGCAAAGGTGATGCGGATATTCGTAGAGATTTTCCTGGTGGTTGGGCAAATGATACTAACAATGCCTTCACTAAAGAAGGTAGAACAGCTGAACAACAAAAATATTTTGAATTTACTTCAAAACTCTTGAATTGGAGAAAAACCAAAAACGTCATTCACTCAGGCAGAACCACACATTACATTCCTGAAAATAATGTGTATGTATACTTTAGACACAATGAAAATGAAAGCGTAATGGTTATCATCAATAATTCTAATGAAAAACAGACTTTCAAAACAGATAGATTTCAAGAAAATATTTTGAATTACACTACTGGAAAAGACGTAATTAGTGATAAAACATTAGACCTAAAAAAAGAAATTACCATAGACGCAAAATCTTCGATGATTTTGGAGTTAAAATAATCTCGCAAAGGCGCAAAGAAGCAAAGTTTAATATGGATGAAAACGAAATTTCAAAAATCATAGTTGATGCAAGTTATAAAATTCATGTAAAACTTGGTCCTTGTTTACTTGAAAGTGTTTATGAAAACATCTTATTTTATGAACTACAGAAAAGAGGTTTAAAAGTAGAAAAACAAAAACCTTTGCCTGTTATATGGGATGATTTAAAAATGGATGTAGGTTTTAGAACTGATTTAATAGTCGAAAATAAAGTGATTGTCGAAATAAAATCTGTTGAACAAATAATAAACGTGCATCCAAAACAGTTGTTAACTTATTTAAGGCTAACTGATTTAAAACTAGGACTACTCATAAACTTCAATGAAGATTTAATAAAAAACGGAATAACAAGAATTGTAAATAACTTATAAAATTCTGCGCCTTTGCGCCTTTGCGAGATGAAGAAACTACTAATATTATTTTTTATATCTACTTTTTCATTTGCTCAAAACAAAATTAAAAGTCAACAAATCATTGATAATGAAAAATTTCAAGGAATAATTAATCGAATTGAAACATTCCCTTCAAAATATATTACTCCTAGAACAGTTGATATTTGGTTACCAAAAGATTATTCAAGCAATAAAAAGTACAGTGTGCTCTACATGCATGATGGCCAAATGCTTTTTGATGCCACAACCACTTGGAACAAGCAAGAATGGATGGTTGATGAAGTTTCAACTAAATTAATGCAAGAAAATAAAACAGACGATTTTATAGTTGTAGCCATTTGGAATATTTCACAAATTCGTCATACTGATTTATACCCAAAAAAGCCTTTCCAATTATTATCAATAGAGCAAAAAAACAAAGTTCTTGTCGAAGCAAAAAAATCACAATTTGCATTTGATGAAAATAAAATTAACTCTGACAATTACCTTAAATTCATTGTAAAAGAGCTAAAACCCTACATTGATAAAAATTATTCCGTTTATACTGATGCCAATCATACGGCTATTATGGGTTCAAGTATGGGTGGATTGATATCAATGTATGCCATTTGTGAATATCCAAAAGTTTTTGGAAAAGCTGCTTGTTTATCGACGCATTGGATTGGTTTTCGTGAATTTGAAAACAACCCAATTCCTGAAACTTTCTTTACTTATATGACGAAAAAATTACCCAACCCGAAAAATCATAAAATATATTTTGACTACGGAACAGAAACGCTTGATGCCGATTATGTCAAATATGAGCATCGTGTAGATGAAGTACTGCAATCAAAAGGATACACAACAGAAAATTATAAAAACCTTAAATTTGAAAATGAAAATCATTCTGAAGCTTCATGGCAAAAACGAATAGATATTCCGCTTCAATTTTTGTTTGGAAAATAAAATCATGAAAAAAATACTTTTACTTCTGCTCCTATCAACTGTTTCATTTGCCCAAAATGTGAACAGAAAATACATTTCACACACATGGAAAAACAATGTTTTGGAAATAAAAACATCTGATGGTAATTATTTAATAAAACCCTATTCAGATAAAGTTATTGAAACATCTTTCATTCCAAATGATGAAACTTTCAACCCAAATTCTGAAGCTGTCATCAAAATTCCAGAGAAGAAAAAATACAAATTTTCCGAAGGAAAAAACAACCTTCAATTGACTACAAATGCAATAAGCGTATCGGTTGAAAAATCGCCATTCAAAATTTCTTATATCAAAAAAGGAAAACCATTTTTCTCAGAAAAAACAGGTTTCATCAAGAAAAACGATAGCACACAAATTCTTCAATTCAACATTTCCAAAGACGAAAAACTCTATGGCGGTGGAGCAAGAGCATTAGGGATGAACCGAAGAGGAAATAGATTACAACTCTACAATAGAGCACATTATGGTTATGAAACTCATGCGGAATTGATGAATTTTTGTATTCCAATGGTTTTGTCTTCCAATCTTTATGCCGTGCATTTTGATAATCCTGCTATTGGTTATTTGGATTTAGACAGTAAAAAAGATAATACTCTTGAGTACGAAACCATCTCAGGAAGAAAAACGTATCAAGTCATTGTTGCCGATACTTGGGAAGAATTAGTTTCCAATTATACGGATTTAACTGGAAAGCAACCATTGCCTGCGCGTTGGGTTTTTGGAAATTTTGCTAGTCGTTTTGGTTATCGTTCGCAGGAAAGTGTTGAAGGAACAATTCGCAAATTTGAAGAAGCCAAAATCCCTGTAGATGCTATCATTCTTGATTTGTATTGGTTTGGAAAAACTATTAAAGGCACTATGGGAAATCTCGATTGGGACAAAGACAATTTCCCAAATCCTGAAAAAATGATTAGCGATTTGAATAAAAAAAATATCAAAACCATTCTCATCACTGAACCTTTTATCCTCACAACTTCATCCAAATGGAATGAAACTGTTGCCAAAGATGTTTTGGTTAAAAACAAACAAGGAAAACCTTGTACATGGGATTTCTATTTTGGAAACACAAGTTTGGTAGATATTTTTAAACCACAAGGAAAAGAATGGTTTTGGGGAATTTATAAAGGACTTATCAATCAAGGTGTTGGTGGAATTTGGGGAGATTTAGGCGAACCAGAAGTTTTCCCGTCAAAAGCAATAACAGCTGCCGGAAAAGCAGATGAAGTACATAATATTTATGGGCAAAATTGGGCAAAATTGATTTATGAAGGCTATCAAAAAGATTTTCCAAATCAACGACCATTTATCTTGATGCGTGCGGGATATTCAGGTTCACAACGTTTCGGGATGATACCTTGGAGTGGTGATGTTTCTAGAAGTTGGGGCGGATTACAAAGTCAAATGGAAATTGCTATGCAAATGGGAATGCAAGGTTTGGCCTATATGCACAGTGATTTAGGCGGTTTTGCTGGCGATTATTATGATAATGAATTGTATTTACGTTGGTTGCAATATGGTGTTTTCAACCCAGTTTTTCGTCCGCATGCGCAAGAAGATGTTGCATCAGAAATTGCCAGAAAAGATATCGTAACTCGAGAAAAAGCTCGTAAAGCCGTTGAACTTCGTTACCAATTATTGCCATACAATTATACCATTGCATTCGAAAATTCGGTTTCTGGAAAACCATTGATGCGTCCATTATTTTTTGAAGAACCAACAAACGAAAAATTATTAATTGAAAAAGAGAGTTATTTGTGGGGAAATGATTTTTTAATAAAACCAATAACCAAATCAGGGGTAACATCAACCGAAGTTTATTTCCCAAAATCGTCTAACTGGTTTGACTTTTATTCAGGAAAAAAATACGAATCTGGAACTACTAAAACTGTACCAGTTACCGAGACCGAAATCCCAACATTTGTTCGAGGCGGAAGTTTTATCCCGATGACAAAAACAATGCAAAATACAACCGAATATTCTCTTGAAAATTTTGATTTACATTTCTTTTTCGATGAAAGTGTTGCCTCTTCCAAAGGAAAATTATACAATGATGATGGTACAACTCCAAACGCATTTGATAAAGGAATGTATGAAATATTACATTTCGAGAGCGCAAATAATGGTAAAAATGTCACCATCAAACTATCAGCAGAAACTGGAAAAAAATACAGTTCAACCGACAAAAACGTGATGCTATACGTTCACAATATCAAAGCAAAAAAAGTAGTCGTAAATGGTGTAGTTGCATCAAGTGAAACTCTAGCAGAAATCATCAAGCTTCCTGTTGAGTGGAAGAAAAACACTACTATCGAAATTAAAATTGAATACTAATCATGAAAAAAATATTTGTTACCATCGCCACTTCGCTCCTATTTTTTAGTTGCAATTCTACCAAAGAAATTGCTGCAAAAAAGGAAACCAAAACACCTTTTATCTGGGAAAATGCCAATGTATATTTCCTTTTGATTGACCGTTTTAAAAACGGAAATCCAGATAATGATCATATTATCAAAAGAGACAAACCAACTGCAAAATTACGCGGTTTTGAAGGTGGTGACATTCGTGGTGTTATTCAAAAACTGGATGAAGGTTATTTTGACAAACTCGGTATTACAGCCATTTGGATGACGCCTGTTGTGGAGCAAATTCATGGTTCTGTTGATGAAGGAACAGGAAATACGTATGGTTTTCATGGGTATTGGACAAAAGATTGGACAGCTATCGATCCAAGTTTTGGAACTCGTGAAGATTTGAAAGAATTGGTTACTAAAGCGCATGCCAGAGGAATAAGAATTTTGCTCGATGCCGTTATCAATCATACTGGTCATGCCACAGAACTAGACGAAAAATACCCTGACAATTGGGTTCGTTCCGCGCCAAATTGTAAATACAATTCGTATGATACAAACATCAATTGCACATTGGTAACTGGACTTTTTGATGTAAAAACTGAAAGCACAGAAAATGTAGATTTACCTCCTTTTTTGATAGAAAAATGGAAAAAAGAAGGACGTTATGAGCAAGAAGTTGCCGAACTAGATGCTTTTTTCAAAAAAACAGGTTATCCTCGTGCACCAAAGTACTACATCATGAAATGGCTTTCAGATTACATTACAGATTTTGGAATTGATGGGTACAGAGCTGATACAGTGAAACATACAACAGAAGACGTTTGGGCTGATTTTCAAAAAGTGTGTCAAATGGCATTTGATGAATACAAAAAAAACAATCCAGATAAAGTGCTTGATGACAACAAGTTTTTTACCGTTGGTGAAGTTTATGGCTACAACATTGGTGCAAAAAAATTCTATGATTATGGCGATAAAAAAGTCAATTATTACGAAAATGGTTTCAATGCCTTAATCAATTTTGATTTTAGAAACGAGGCCAAAATGGATTATGAACCATTGTTTTCAAAATACAATGATTTGCTGCAAAACGATTTAAAAGGTTACACTGTGATGAACTATGTTTCCTCTCACGACGATGGTTGGCCATTTGATAAAAAAAGAGAAAAACCATTTGAAAGCGGTACAAAATTACTGCTTGCTCCGGGAATTTCTCAAGTATATTATGGCGATGAAAGTGCTCGTTCTCTTGATATTGCAGAGACAAATGGCGATGCTACTTTGCGTTCGTTGATGAATTGGGATGATATTAAAAACAATGCTACAACCAAAGAAGTTTTAACACATTGGCAAAAATTAGGACAATTCAGAAAAAATCATCCTGCTATTGGTGCTGGTATTCACAAAGCTTTTCCTGTGAATGGTTATGTTTTTGGTAGAATTTATTCAAATGGAAATTATTCAGATAAAGTGCTTATTGGGTTAAACCTCAACAAAGGAGTAAAAGAAATTTCAACCGAAAGTCTTTTTGCGGAAGGTGAAAAAATTAGAGATTTTTATTCTGGAAAAACGGCAACCGTTACTGGCGGAAAAGTGGCTATTGATAGTGAGTTTGAGATTGTTTTGATTGAGAAATTATAGCATGCTCAAAATTGGTCATCGCGGTGCAAAAGGATATGTTGCCGAAAACACATTAGCTTCCTTTCAAAAAGCGCTCGAACTTGACGTGGATATTATTGAGCTTGATGTTCATGTCAGTAAAGATAATATTCCTGTTGTTATTCATGATGAAACGGTCGATAGAACAACAAACGCCAAAGGTAAAGTAACCAATTTCACAGCCAAAGAATTACAAAATTTAGGTATTCCAATTTTGGAAGAAGTTTTTGATTTGGTCGAAAATAGATGTGGAATTAACATTGAAATCAAAGATTTTGAAGCTACAAAAGCTGTTTTGAATTTGATAAACCATTATTCATTTGATACTGAAAAAATTATCATTTCAAGTTTTGATTGGAATGTTTTACAACTTTGTCATACAGAAAAGCCAGCCATTCATTTGGGAGTTTTAACCGAAAACTCAATAGATAAAGCTTTATCATTTGCTAAAAAAATTAGCGCCTACTCTATCCATCCTTATTTCAAACTTTTGAATACAGAAAATGTTCAATTGATGCATCAAAACGGATTTAAAATTTACCCTTGGACAGTAAATAACCCAGAAGATATTACCTTTGTAAAATCGTTTTTAGTTGACGGTATTATTACTGATTTTCCTGATAGGTTATGAATTCAAAATACGAGATAATCATTGTTGGTGGTGGTGCTGCAGGTTTTTTTTCGGCAATAAATATTGCTGAAAGAAATCCAAACTACAAAATTGCCATTTTGGAACGAGGAAAATCGGTGTTGGAAAAAGTTAGAATTTCTGGTGGCGGACGATGCAACGTTACTCATGCAGAATTTATCCCAAAAGAATTAGCCAAAAATTATCCTCGTGGTGAAAAAGAACTTGTTGGTCCGTTTCATCAATTTTGTAGTGGCGATACTATTGAATGGTTTTCTAATCATGGTGTTGAACTTAAAATTGAAGACGATGGACGAATGTTCCCAATTTCTGATAGTTCGCAAACGATAATCGATTGCTTTTTATCGGAAGTAAAGCGTCTAAAAATCGATGTTTTGACTGGACAAAGTGTGCAATCTATTTTTCAAGGAAATGATTATTGGAAAGTAGAAACTAATCATGAAACTTTCTCGTGCCAAAAACTTATAATGACCACAGGAAGCAATCCGAAAATTTGGGAAATGCTTGAAAATTTGGGTCACAAAATTATTTCACCAGTTCCATCGTTGTTTACCTTCAATATCAAAGACAATCGCATTAAAGATTTGATGGGAATTTCGGCTCTTGCCAATGTAAAAGTAAAAAACACTAAACTTGAAGCTTCTGGACCTTTGCTAATCACGCATTGGGGAATGAGTGGACCAGGAATTTTGCGACTTTCAGCTTGGGGCGCAAAAATTTTAGCTGAAAAAAAATATCAATTTACTATTCAAGTCAATTGGTTGAACGATACTACATTTGAAGAAGCTTTAGAACTTTTAAAAGAATTAAAACTAGAACATTCCAAAAAAATTGTTGCCAAAAAGTCACCATTCGAATTTCCTAATCGTTTGTGGGAAAGTTTGGTTCACGCAGTTGGTATTGACACTTCTTCCGAAACTTCGGGATCTCTCAGTGTGACAAATGAAACGAAATGGGCAGATCTTTCTAAAAAACAACTCATCGATTTAGCCATGCAATTGACTAATGGTGAATTTCAAGTGAATGGAAAAAGCACATTCAAAGAAGAATTTGTTACTGCTGGTGGCATTGACTTGAAAGAAATTAACTTCAAAACCATGGAAAGCAAATTATTTCCTAACCTATTTTTTGCTGGTGAAATTGTAAACATCGATGCTATAACGGGTGGTTTTAATTTTCAAAACGCTTGGACAAGTGGTTATATACTCAGTCAAAACCTGTAAATTCTAATTTACACTTGTAGTTTGCTAAAAATCAATTACATTTGATAATCAAAAAACAATTTTATGAAAAAACTATTACTCCTATTTTTGGTTTTATTCTCAACAACTTTTATCAACATAAACGCTCAGGTTTCTCCAGTTGCTTTGTGTGATACAGATTTGAATCAAATGGAGACATTCAACCTTGAGGCATTAATTCCTCAAATATTAAACGGTCAAGATCCACAAAATTTCAATGTTACCTTTTATGGGTCTGGTGTTGATGCCGAGAACGATATTAACCCCATTGCAAACCCTACAAGCTTTACAGTTTCAATAGGTTCTCATGTTGTTTTTGCGAGAGTTTATGATTTGCAAAACAATACGTTTGAGATTCACTCGTTTATGATAACTGTTTATTACCCGCCATTTATTGATGTTCCCGATTTAGAAGCATGCTTTAATCAAGGTGTTGCTTATTTTGATTTAGGCTCAGTTGCTGAAACTATTTGGGTACAAAATAGTGCTACGCCAAATACACTCTCCGTTAATTTTTATTACAGTATGTCTGATGCGATGAATAACGTTAATCCTCTACCATACAATTTTGCAACTCAGGATAATTCAACAGTACTGTATATCAATGCAACAAATCTGGAAGCAGGATGTAATAACATAAGTAGTATAACACTTCACGCTATTAATTGTGCAACTCCTTGCTATGCTCCTACAAATTTATCTGTATCATCAGTTACAAATACTTCTGCATTGTTAAACTGGTCATCTTTAAATAGCGGAGTAAGTTATGATATCTATTTCTGTCCTACCGGAAGTCCTTCTCCTACACAAAACACCACACCCACTATGATTTCAACAACTAATCAAAGTATGATAGTTGGTTTAACATGTGGAACATCATACAGTGTTTATGTGAGAGCAAACTGCAATGTGGCATCAACATCTGAGTGGGTTGGACCATATTCATTTCAAACTACAGATTGCAACACTAACACTTGTTATCCTCCTTCCAACGTAGCTATAACAAGCACAACTACAACTACTGCTACAGTAAACTGGGTTGCAATGAATAATGAAACTATTTGGGAAGTCTATGTTGTAGCTTCCAATGGACAAGCTCCAACGCAAGGCACTACTGGTATGATAACAAACGTTAATCCTTTTGTTATTTCTAATTTAATTTGCAACACAACTTATGATGTTTACGTTAGAGCTACTTGTGATTTGATCGAATCGACTTGGGTTGGTCCTTTCGCATTTCAAACAGCTAGTTGTACATCATTTATTACTGTAAACAATAACTATACTCCTGCACAACTTGTAAACGAAATACTATTGAGCAATACTTGCGCTACAGGAAACAATTTTGTAACTCAAGGTAATTGTGGGATTGGATATTTTAACAATAACAATGGTGATTTCCCTTTTGAGGAAGGTCTTATAATCCGTTCTGGAACAGTAGCTTCTTCTGTTGGACCATACAACAGTAATACCATATCATCTTCTTGTTCACAAATTGGTGATAGCGATTTGACAAACATTATGCTTGGTACTGGTCAAACTGGTACTATAACTGACGTTACTTCACTAAAATTCAATTTTACAGCTGAAACAAATTTATTAACCTTTAATTTCCTTTTTGCTTCAAATGAATACGGAAGCTATCAGTGTTCATTTTCAGATGTTTTTGGATTTGTTTTAACCGATTTGGTAACTGGGGCAAAACAAAATATTGCTGTCGTGCCAGGAACATCAACGCCAATTTCTACAACAACGATAAGAAACAACTTGTATAATAGTGCTTGTGTGTCTATGAATTCGCAGTTTTTTGATAGTTACAACGTAAATGATCCACAAAGCGAAATTAATTTCAGAGGTCAAACAGTTCCAATGACTGCAAATGCATTACTTGTTCCTAACCATCAATATTCATTAAAATTGGCTGTTGGTGATTATCAAGACAGTATGTTTGACTCTGCTGTTTTTATTGAAGGTGGAAGTTTTGCGTTTGGTTATCAATGTCAAGACAATATTCAACTCGTAGCATTTATTGACGAAAACAATAATGGTATCAAAGACACTAATGAACTAAATTATTCTCAAGGTACATTTAACTATACAATCAACAATTCTGGAAATGAAATAGTAGGTCAAAGCTCGAATGGTGTTTTAATCCTTTATCCTGAAAATTTAACTGATAGTTTCGATATAAATTTTTCAGTTTACCCTGAATTAAATAGCTATTTTAGTAATAGTACATCTTTTTCGGATATTGTTTTTGAAAACGGAGGAAATAACATTTATTACTTCCCTATTACAAATCTTCAACCATACAATGATGTAGAAGTTACAATTACTTCATTCCAAAGTCCTGTTCCAGGGTTCAGTTATTACAACACAATCATTTATAAAAATAATGGAATAACTCCTGCATCTGGTACTTTACAATTTAATCATGATAGTGCATTAAGCATTTCAAATATCTCTCAAACTGGAACAACTCCAATTGCAAATGGTTTTACATATAATTATACAAACCTTTTACCAGGCGAAACTAGAGCAATTTATGTTTATCTTACTGTTCCAACAATACCAACAGTAAATCTAGGACAAACTATTGTAAACTCTATCAGTTCCACAAATACTGGTGACATAAATCCTTTGAACAATTCACTTGAATTTTCTCAAGTAGTTGTTGGCTCTTTTGATCCAAATGACAAATTAGAATCTCATGGCGGAAAAATTGCTATAAATGATTTTGACGAAAATGATTATTTGACATATACTATTCGTTTTCAAAATACTGGTACAGCCAATGCACAATTTGTTACTCTAGTAGATGCATTGGACTCTAGACTTGATGAAACTAGCATTCGAATGGTTAACTCAAGCCACAACTATACATTAACTAGAACAAATACAAATTTGGTTTGGATATTTGACCATATAAACCTTCCACCAAGCATTGTTAATGAAGTTTCTAGTCATGGATATGTAACATTCAAAATCAAACCAAAACCAGGTTATGCTGTTGGGGATATTATTCCTAATACAGCTGAAATTTATTTTGACTACAATCCAGCTATTGTAACCAATACTTTCAATACTGAATTCGTACAATCGTTATCAAATGCTGATTTCAACGAAAACTCAATCTCATTAAACCCTAATCCTGCCAAAGATTATTTTACTATCAACAACATTGGTAATGAAAAAATTAGCAGAATTACTATTTATGAAATTAGTGGTAAAAAGGTTTTTGAAACCAAAAAGTCTTTTGAAAATCAAATCAATATTGATGTTTCCAATTTTGCAAGAGGAATTTATCTTGTAGAAATTGTTTCAGAAAATAAATCTAAACTCACTAAAAAATTGATTTTGAAATAATTGCATATTATGAAAGCGTATTTTCTCATTTTGTTGTTGCTGTTCTGTCCTAGACTTTGTGCTCAATTCTATGAAGATTTTGAAAACACAACCGGTCCGGATGCTTTGCCTTCTACTAACTGGACGTTGGGAAGTGGAAATTGGGCTGTTTTTGATAATGGTGTTGGCTTAGAAAAACGTTGGGAGATCACTAATCTTACCACAACGCCTCCAGTTGTATATAGTGGTTTAAATAGTGCTTACATGAGTAGAGAAAACATAGGAGTTGGTGCTACATCTATAGACTATCTTGCCACTCCTTTGGTAACTATACCTGCTGAAGGTAAGTTACGATTTTATACAAGATCTTTCATGATTGGTAATCAAGGAACTATTTTCCAGATAAAAGTTTCACCAGCAAGCAATCTACAGACGAATGCATCAGGATATGAGCTAGTTCAAGAATTTACCGATGGTAATCTAACAACAAATTTCTCTACATTTGAGGAAAAAATAGTTGATTTATCACTGTATGCTGGTCAGCAAGTTTATATAGCTTTTGTTCGTATACATACTCAATTAAGTCATAATGTTGGTGACTTTGGAGATAGATGGATAATCGACAACTTGAGTATCACATCTGGTTTTGATTGTAATTTTAGTAATAATTGTCAACAATCATTAGAATTAATACCATTCTTAGATACAAATTTGAATGGAATTAAAGATTTAGATGAACCCATTTTTAATTTAGGGCATTTTACTTATAACATAAATAATTCAGTTGACATACACAGTTATAATAACTCAGGACCTTTTACAATTCATGTTAATAGTGAAAGTGATATTTATAATCTTAGTTTTATTATAAATAGTTCTTTGGCTCCTTTCTATACTAGTACTTCGATTAATGATGTTACAGTTTTAGCTGGAAGCGGTGTTAATACTTATTATTTTCCTGTTATAAATCCAAATCCAATTAAAAATGTTGAGATTAATTTAACACCTATTTCAAGTCCATCTTTAAGTTACAATTTAATATTATCTGTTGAATATAAAAATTTAGGGACTGAAATAGTCTCTGGTGAAACTGTAAGTTTCACAGAAGATGTTAATTTAGATAATCTTATGTATTACACAATTGGCACACCTCTAGATATAATATACAGCACTAATAGTTTTACATATCCTGTTATAAATTTAGCTCCTCTTGAAACTAGAAGTAGTAAATTTTTTTTCGATATTCCTGATAACACTTCACTTCAATTGGGCGATTTGATAACCAATTCTGTAGATTTACCCGTAATAAATGATATAGACAATAGTAATAACCACTCGTCATTAACCCAGACTATTCTAGCATCTCTCGATCCTAATAATATTCTAGAGTCACATGGTGAAAAAATAACATTTGACAATTTTACAACCAATGAATATCTTACCTATACTATAATGTTTGAAAACATTGGCAACGCTGATGCTGAATTTGTTAGAATTGAAAACACATTAAACAATCAACTTGATGAGAGTACTTTTGAATTAGTTACTTCAAGTCACGATGTTAATGTGACGAGAAATGCCAATCAACTAACATTTCGTTACTTCAACATAAATTTACCTCCAAGCATTCCAAATTCAGATGTCGGACACGGGTTTGTTAAATATAAAATCAAACCAAAACCAGGTTATGCTATTGGGGATATTATTCCTAATACAGCTGAAATTTATTTTGACTACAATCCAGCCATTGTAACCAATACTTTCAATACTGAATTTGTTCAATCGTTATCAAATGTTGATTTCAACGAAAACTCAATCTCATTAAACCCTAATCCTGCCAAAGATTATTTTACCATCAACAACATTGGTAATGAAAAAATTAGCGGAATTACTATTTATGAAATTAGTGGTAAAAAGGTTTTTGAAACCAAGAAATCTTTTGAAAATCAAATCAATATTGATGTTTCCAATTTTGCCAGAGGAATTTATCTTGTAGAAATTGTTTCAGAAAATAAATCTAAACTTACTAAAAAATTGATTTTGAAATAAAAGAAAAAGGCTCTGATTACAGAGCCTTTTTTATTTGTTTAAATACCATACTGATGCTGTTAAAATAGTAGCATAACTCACCCAAACGAGGTAAGGAATGAGTAATTTTGATGCAAGTTTATCAACTTTCTTAAACTGAACCATCGTTTCATAAATCATTAACCAAAGTAGAATAATTTCAATCAATGATAGAAAAAGATTGTGTATACCAAAAAAAAGATAAGACCATAAAGCATTCAAAGCCAATTGCACAATAAAAAAATACATCCCTTTTTTTACGTTTTGAAGGTCATTATCAACTTTATTCCAAACTCTTCCCGCAGCTATTCCCATCATGATGTAAAGAATTGTCCATACAGGCGCAAAAACCCAATTCGGTGGATTAAAAATTGGTTTTTTCAAGGTGACATACCAAGTAGGAATATTTTCCCTAGTTATCAAACTCGAAAAATATCCAACCGCCAAACAAGTCAAAACAATAGCTGCTATTCTTAAATTCTTTTGCATGTGTAAAAAGATTTTTGTTCAAATATACTGCACAATTCTCATAATAATTATAAAAAAGTATCTTTGTAAAAAATAGAATTCATGCTTACTGAAAACGATTTTATATACAAAGGCAATAGCGGTACGGTTGAGAAATTATCTTTTGAATGGAGTTCGCCTAGTAATATTGCATTGGTTAAATATTGGGGTAAAAAAGAAAACCAACTACCTGCAAATCCTTCGATAAGTTTTACATTAAACAATTGTAAAACAGTCACTAAAGTTGACATTGAACGTAGATTTGATGGAAATTTTACATTTGATTTACTTTTTGAAGGAAAACCAAAACCAGAGTTTAATCAAAAAATCAATCAGTTTTTTTTACGCATCGAAAAGTACTGTTTGTACATAAATGATTTTCATTTTGTTATTGACACAAAAAACACTTTTCCTCATAGCTCTGGAATTGCCTCTTCTGCATCTGGAATGGCAGCTATGGCCATGAACATCATGAGCTTGGAAAAAGCCTTATCCCGAAACTTTGGGACAGAAATGACTGATGACTATTTCTATCAAAAAGCATCTTTCCTTGCTCGATTAGGTTCTGGAAGTGCTTGTAGAAGCATCAAAGGAAATGTAGTTGTTTGGGGAAAACATGATGAAATAAATGGTAGCTCTGATTTATTTGGCTTAGAATTCCCAACACAACTTCATGAAAATTTCCACAATTATCAAGACACCATTTTATTGGTGGACAAAGGTGAAAAACAAGTTTCGAGCACAGTTGGACACGATTTGATGCACAATCATCCTTTTGCCGAAAAACGTTTTGAGCAAGCACATCATAATCTTTCATCAATAAAAAAAGTTCTAGAAAATGGTGATTTGGAGACTTTCATTAGCATTGTCGAAAGCGAAGCATTGACACTTCATGCCATGATGATGACATCGATGCCTTATTTTATTTTAATGAAACCCAATACGTTAGAAATCATAAATAAAATTTGGACATTCAGAAAACAAACGAATATTCCTATATGTTTTACACTTGATGCTGGTGCAAATGTGCATATTTTGTATCCCGAAAACGTTCGAGAAAAAGTTTTACAATTTATTCAGCTAGAATTAGTTGGCTATTGTCAAAATGGTAATTATATTTGTGATGAAATTGGAAACGGAAGTCAATTGATATAACTCATGAAAGGACCACTTTTTTATTCAAAAATTCTTCTCTTCGGGGAATACGGAATTATAAGAGATTCCAAAGGTTTGTCTATTCCATATAACTTCTACAATGGTGCACTCAAGGTTGATGAAAATCCAACTGATGAAGCCATTAAATCAAATGCTTCATTGAAGCGATTTGCTGATTATTTGGAACAATTACAAAATGAACAACCAGGTTTGGTTACTTTCAATATTGAACTTTTGAAAGCTGATATAAATCGCGGAATGTATTTTGACTCGAGTATTCCACAAGGTTATGGTGTTGGAAGTAGCGGTGCTTTGGTAGCAGCTATTTATGATAAATATGCCAATGACAAAATCACTGTTTTAGAAAACTTAACACGCGAAAAATTATTACAATTAAAAGGTATTTTTTCACAGATGGAATCCTTTTTCCACGGAAAAAGTTCTGGTCTTGATCCGTTGAACAGCTATTTGAGCATTCCAATTTTAATCAATTCCAAAGATAATATCGAAGCTACAGGAATTCCTTCGCAAAGCGCGACAGGAAAGGGTGCTGTATTTTTATTAGACTCTGGAATTGTTGGTGAAACTGCGCCAATGGTGAATATCTTCATGGAAAACCTAAAAGAAGAAGGTTTTAGAAAAATGCTAAAAAATCAGTTTGTAAAATATACTGATGCTTGTGTGGAAAACTTTCTTGGTGGTGATATTAAATCTTTATTCAAAAACACTAAACAACTTTCAAAAGTGGTTTTGAACCATTTTAAACCCATGATACCAGAAAAATTTCATGGTGTTTGGCAACAAGGAATTGACACTAATGACTATTACCTGAAACTTTGTGGTTCTGGTGGTGGCGGATACATCCTTGGTTTTACTGAAGATTTAGAAAAAGCAAAAAAAGCGCTAAAAGATTATAAACTAGAGGTAGTTTATCAGTTTTAATTCTCATCATGCTTAACCGAAAAACCAAACATTTGCTGTTAAAAATATTCAGCATGTTTTCAGTTGTTCGCGGCTATAACATTCCAATAATTGCGCTAGCGCAATACCTTTCAGCGATTTTTATTCTTGCTCCAGAAAAAAGAGCACTCAATGTAATCCTAGACGTCAACCTTTTTTTGATTGTTGTACTTTCTAGTTTGACAATTGCATCAGGGTATATCATTAATAATTTTTATGACAGCAAAAAAGACCTAATCAATCGACCAAATAAATCAAAACTCGATAGATTAGTAAGTCAAAAAACCAAACTGCAAGTATATTTTTCTGTAAACTTTATTGTTTTTCTTCTCGCTTTTTTTATTTCATTTAGAGCGGTTTTATTTTTTTCAGTATACATTTTTTTGATTTGGTTTTACTCACACAAATTGAAAAAAAAGGTGTTTATAGGAAATTTGACTGCAGCATTCTTAGCCGTTTTACCATTTTTTGCCATCCTTTTATACTACAAGAATCTGTATCCTCAAATATTTGCACACGCAACTTTTCTTTTTTTACTGTTATTGATTAGAGAAATTATTAAAGATTTAGAAAACATTAAAGGCGATATTGCCAACGATTATAAAACCATTCCAGTACTTTATGGCGAAATTTTTTCCAAAAAAGTTGTGACCATTTTGACAATATCTACCATTATTCCCATTTATTTTTTAATTGAAATATTTGAGGTGAGATATATGGATATTTATTTTTATGTGAGCATGCTGACATTGATACTATTTGTTCAAAAACTTTGGAAATCAAAAACAAAATCAGATTATTTAAAACTTCATAACATCCTAAAGTTTTTAGTTGTTTCGGGTGTATTTTGCATTATTTTGATAAACCCTGAAGTACTCATACACGGAAAAATAGTCATCAATTCTTTACGATAAACTATCACTCAAAGGTTTCAAATTTCACTATCTTTGCAAAAATTATTTAGCAATGCAGAATTCCAATCGCTCAAACAGAAAATCATCGAGCAAACCAACTGGTAAAGGAAAAAACTTTGGAGACAAGCCAACTCGTGGTAAAAGCGAACATTCAAAATCTAAAGCACCTTTGGCAAAAAGATCTCAAAAACCAACAAAACCTGCAGTTGCAAATAATTCGCCAAAGCCTATCAAATCTGATGATATTCGTTTGAACAAATATATATCAAACTCTGGTGTGTGTTCTCGTCGTGAGGCAGATGTTTACATTCAATCTGGTAATGTGAAAGTAAATGGTCAAGTCATCGTTGAACTAGGTTACAAAGTAAAACCAGGCGATGTGGTTACCTTTGATGGTTCAACTTTAAAGCCAGAAAAAAAGGAATACATTCTACTCAATAAACCCAAAAACTTCACTACTTCAAATGAAGAAGACAGCAACGATAGAAATGTTTTAGAACTTGTACGCGCAGCTACAAAAGCAAAAATCCAACCTATTGGCAGAATGGATAAAAACACAACCGGATTATTGGTTTTCACAAATGATACGGATATGATTAGAAAATTCAGTTTACCAAATCAAAAATCACCAAAAATTTATCAGGTTTCCCTAGACAGAAATTTAAAATTTGAAGATTTAGAAAAAATTGCTGGTGGCGTAACACTTGATAATCACAGACTTTTCGTAGACGAAATTAGCTATATCGATAATGAACCAAAAACAGAAATTGGTTTAAAATTGAGAACACCAAATGTAAAAGTAGTTCGAGCTATTTTTGAAAGCTTTGATTACAATGTATTGAAAATAGACAGAGTTTCATTTGCTGGTTTAACCAAAAAGAATTTACCACGTGGCAACTGGCGTTTTTTAACAGAACAAGAAATTATCAATTTGAAAAATATTTAATTTTATATTTACAAAACCTAAATCCTCTTGTCTAAAATGAGAGGATTTTTTATTTAAATAACATGTCAGCAGAAAAAAATTTATCGATAGCGCATCTTTGGTTCGAGGCTTTCAACGCACACAATCTTGAAAAACTCTTATCGCTTTATGATGATGAAGCACAACATTTTAGTCCAAAATTAAAAATTCGCCATCCAGAAACCAATGGATTAGTGATAGGAAAAGACGCATTGCGTTCTTGGTGGCAAGATGCTTTTGACAGATTACCAAGTTTATACTACAAGGTAACTTCGCTCACAGCCAATTCAGATAGAGTTTTTATGGAATACACCCGAAGTGTAGAAGGCGAGACAGAAATGCTTGTAGCTGAAGTATTGGAAATTAAAGACGGAAAAATAGTTTTCTCAAGAGTATATCACGGATAAATTATAGTACTATTAACAAAAAATCAACCTAAAAGTTTTTAGTTTTACACAACTAATCCATTAACTATGAAAAAAATATACGCTTTTTCCATAATTACGTTTTCTGCAATACTTTTTGCTTCATGCAAATCTGAAGAAAAAATGACTGACTTTAAAACATTAACTGACAATTATTTCAAAGAGAAAAATGCTTTAAATCCATTAGATGCAACTTTGAATGGTCAAAGTGAGTTTAATGATGAATTGGTTTTTGAAATGACAGATTCTTACAGGAATAAACGCAAAGCCTTTTTTGAAAAATATCTTAATGAACTTAAATCTATCCAAAAAGATGACTTGACGGATGAAGAAAAAAACAGCTATGATATTCTGCAATGGGAAGCTGAACGCGGACTAGATTTACTGAAACAAAATGCTAACCTAACTCCTATCAATCAATTTGAGGGAACGCATTTAACTATGGGACAATTTGCTAGTGGCGAAAGCGCACAACCATTTAAAACTGTAAAAGACTATGAAAACTTTCTGAAAAGAATGGAACTTTTTAGCGTTTGGGTTGACTCTGCAATGGTGTACATGAAAAAAGGTATTCAAGAAAAAGTTGTCTTACCAAAATCATTAACCATCAAAGTAGTTCCACAATTTGAAGCGTTAATAACTCCAAAAGTTGAAGACAATCTTTTCTATTCAAGTTGCAAAAAATTTCCAGACAACTTCACGAAAGAGGAAAAAGAAGCTATTTCAAAAAAATATTCTGAAGCCATTTCTGAAAAATTAGTGCCTCAATTTCAAAAGCTAATCGATTTTATGAAGACTGACTATCTAGTTGCATCGAGAACCACAAGCGGCATTGGAAGTTTGAAAGGAGGAAATGATTTGTATAAAGTTTATGTGAAGCAATGGACAACTACAGATAAAACCCCAGAGCAAATTCACCAATTAGGTCTTAGCGAAGTAGCAAGAATAAAAGCGGAAATGGAGAAAGTGAAAGAGCAAGTTGGTTTCAAAGGAAGCATTGTAGAATTTTTTGATTTCGTTAGAAACAACCCAGAGCTAAAACCTTTTAAATCTCCAGAAGAGGTAATTTCAAATTTTGAGCGTATCCACAAAATCATTACACCGAATGTGAATAAATTCTTTTCTCTACAACCTAAAACACCATTCCAAATTAAAAGAACAGAAGCATTCAGAGAAAAAACGGCAAGTGCAGAATATGTTCAAGGTTCAGAAGATGGTTCTCGTCCTGGAACTTTTTATGTACCTATTCCTGATGTAAAAAATTATAATTTCTATGGTGATGAATCTTTGTTTTTGCATGAAGCAATTCCTGGTCATCATTTTCAAATTTCACTACAACAGGAAAACAAGGATTTACCCGATTTTAGAAAATTCAACTGGTTTGGAGCTTATGGCGAAGGTTGGGCTTTGTATACAGAAAGTTTAGGAAAAGATTTAGGTTTATATACAAATCCATACCAATATTTTGGAATGCTAGGGAACGAAATGCTTAGAGCAGTTAGACTTGTTGTAGATACTGGGATGCATTATAAAGGTTGGACACGAGAACAAGCTATTGAGTTTGGAATGAATAATCTAGCGGAAAACAAAGATGTCATTGTTCAAGAAATCGAAAGATACATGGCTATTCCTGGTCAAGCATTGTCATACAAAATAGGACAATTAAAGATTATTGAACTTCGTGAAAAAGCCAAAAAAGAAATGCAAAACAAATTTGACATTAAAGTATTTCATCAAAAAGTTCTCGAGTCTGGTGTGATGCCATTAGCATTGCTAGAAAATAAAATTGATAAATGGATTGAAACAAGAAAATAAAAAAAGCGCTTCAAAATTGAAGCGCTTTTTTTTAATTATTAATTGCCTTTTCAAGAGTTGGCAAGTCCAATGTTTTACCGTCGATATCAAAATAATCATAAGTGTATTTGAGCTTTCCGTCAACTTCATCGATTCTAACATGCATTTGATAAAAACCACCTTTCCACTCCACAATCACATCAAATGTATAATCAGAAACGCCAGTGCTTGGTCGCATCGTTGTAGCATAAATCAACCTTCTTGATTTTAATGTTAAAGTTCCTATTTCAAAATTTTCATACGTACCAATTTCCTTCCCCTTAGAGTGATTATCATCGTTATGTCCTATAACATGACTTTTCTTTTTTATCTCTTTAGGATCATTATAGATATCTTTGATAGAAAAAATAACATCCTTTAACGAGCTTTTGCCAACATTAAAAAGGTAAAATCTAATTTGGTGTCTATAACTTTTTTGGCCATCTTTGTCACCAGATTCGTCTTTTGCTAAATCAATATCAGTAATTTCAACCACTGGAATATTCTTCCCAAACATCAATTTGAAAGGTTCGTCTTTTCCATTTTTTTTATCAGCATTATTTTCTAAAACCTTTTTTTGCTCCAATTCATAGTTCAATAATTCCAATTTTCTTCTGGCTTCCTCTAATTCACTTTTGGTTTTATTCGCTTTGATGTTCTCATTTCCGTTAAGAAAAAAATAAATCGAAAGCCCAATTAGTAAACATCCGAGTATGGCTAATATTATTGTAATCATAAGCGAGCTTTTTTTCATTTTATCTCAGTTTAACAATTTACTGACCTGTTAAAAAATAGACGACGAAAGTAAATAAATTTATAAATGTGATAAATTATAACCGACAAACAGCTGAAAAAATTGATAAAACGTCATGGAAATAAAAAAGCCCAAACCTAAGTTTGAGCTTTTGTGCGGGTGATAGGACTCGAACCTACACGCCTTGCGGCACCAGATCCTAAGTCTGGCACGTCTACCAATTTCGCCACACCCGCAAAAATTGTGAGTGCAAATATATAAATAATTATCAAATTCAAATGTGAATCTTGATTTTTTTTAAATCTCTTTTTTTAAGTATTTTTGACAATATTCTATTTAAAATTAAAATGAACAATATCAAACAATACGTTCAAGAAAACAAAGAACGTTTTATCAATGAATTAATCGAGTTATTAAAAATTCCATCTGTAAGTGCTGATAGCGCTTATTCTCAAGACGTTATTGACACTGCTGAAGCCGTCAAAAAAAGTTTAGAAAAAGCTGGATGTAATCATGTAGAAATTTGTGAAACACCAGGTTATCCAATTGTTTTTGGTGAACACATAATTGACAAAAATTTACCAACAGTTTTAGTTTATGGTCATTATGATGTGCAACCGCCAGATCCAATGGAGCTCTGGACTTCTCCTCCATTTGAACCTGTGATTAAAACTACCGAAATTCATCCAGAAGGAGCCATTTTTGCTCGTGGCGCTTGCGACGACAAAGGTCAAATGTATATGCATGTAAAAGCTTTTGAATACATGATTGCCAATAATTGTTTGCCTTGCAATGTAAAATTCATGATTGAAGGCGAAGAAGAAGTAGGCTCTAAATCGTTAGGTTGGTTCGTTGAAAACAATCAAGAGAAACTAAGCTGCGACGTGATTTTAATTTCCGATACGGGAATGATTTCAAATTCACAACCAAGTATCACAACGGGTTTACGCGGTTTAAGCTACGTAGAAGTGGAAGTTACTGGTCCAAACCGCGATTTGCATTCTGGACTTTATGGTGGCGCAGTTGCCAATCCAATCAATGTTTTAACCAAAATGATTGCATCGCTACACGACGAAAATAATCATATTACCATTCCTGGTTTTTATGACAAAGTAGAAGAACTTTCTAAAGATGAAAGAGCCGAAATGGCAAAACGTCCTTACAGCGAAGAAGATTATAAAAAAGCACTAGACATTGCCGATGTCTATGGCGAAACTGGATATTCAACTAACGAAAGAAATTCTATTCGTCCAACGCTAGATGTAAACGGGATTTGGGGCGGTTATACTGGCGAAGGTGCAAAAACAGTTATCGCAAGCAAAGCTTACGCAAAAATATCCATGCGTTTAGTTCCAAATCAAGATTGGGAAGAAATCACCGAATTGTTCACAAAACACTTTGAAAGTATTGCTCCAAAAGCTGTTAAAGTAAAAGTAACACCTCATCACGGTGGACAAGGTTATGTAACACCAATTGACAGTATTGGTTACCAAGCAGCCAATAAAGCCTACACAGAAACATTTGGCGTTCAAGCTATTCCTGTTCGTTCAGGTGGAAGTATTCCTATTGTTGCACTATTTGAGAAAGAATTAAAATCTAAAACCATCTTAATGGGATTTGGATTGGATAGTGATGCTATTCACTCGCCAAACGAGCATTATGGAATTTTTAATTATTTGAAAGGAATAGAAACCATTCCTCTTTTCTACAAGTATTTTGTGGAATTGAATAAATAAATTTATAAAATATCCGTTTCAAACAAACGGATATTTTTATTTGTTTAAACCATGAAAAAAGCATTCATTCTCTCAGTTATACTTCTAATTTTTAGCTGTAAAACCAACAAAACCATCAACCATCATCGGGAAGGAAAATGGGTTTTTAAAGATACCATGAACGGCGTTTTATACAAATCTAAAGGAAAATATAAGCAAAGTAGGGAAATCAAAACTTGGAAATATTTTGAAAATCGCAAACTCGTTAAAGTTGAAAAATACGTGGATAATATTTGTCATATTAAAACTTTTGACGAAAAAGGCAGAACAACTTCATCAGGAAAATCAATTATAGTTGATGAAAATAATGAAACCCATTGGTATCTGACTGGCGATTGGATTTTCTATGATGAAAGTGGAAAAATCATCGGGATAAAAAAATATGAAAAAGGCGAATTAATCTCTGAAATTGAAATGTAAACTCATTTACATTAAGAAAAACCAACTAAAATTTTCCTTTTATCCCAATTTTTCAAATAAAGCAAAAATGTTAAATTTTCATTCTACACTTGTAGAATTAAATTTATATTCTACATTTGTAGAGTTAATTCTAAAAATGTAGAAATGCAACTATCCAATTCCGAAGAACAAGTAATGGAACATTTATGGAAACTCGAAAAAGCTTTCATGAAAGATTTACTCGAAGCTTACCCTGAGCCAAAGCCAGCTACAACAACAGTTGCCACGCTTTTGAAACGAATGATTGATAAAAAATTTGTGGCTTACAACGAATTTGGGAATTCCAGAGAATATTATCCGTTGGTAAAAAAAGAAGATTATTTTTCTAAACACGTCAATGGATTGATTAAAAATTTCTTTAACAATTCAGCTTCGCAGTTTGCATCCTTCTTTACTAAAGAAACAAATCTGAGTGAAAAAGAATTAGAAGAATTGAAAAAAATTATAGATGTAGAACTTCAAAAAAAGAAAAAATGATCGACTTTCTATTAAAATCAACCATCTGCCTAACTGTTTTTCTTGGCTTCTATCATCTTGTCTTGGAGCGAGAAAAAATGCATCAATTCAATCGATTTTATCTTTTGGGTTCGATTGTAATTTCATTGGCAATTCCATTTCTAACATTTGAAATTATCAAAATTGTTCCCGTTATTCAAGCAATAGAACCATTAAATATGACCATTACACCTGGAATGATTCCAGATAATGAAATTCAAGCAAATAGTATTTCCCGAGAAGAAAATATTAATTTAATTTCTTTCATTCTTTGGAGTTTGTATGGAATAATCTGTTTCCTATTATTATTGCGATTCGGAAAAAACATCTGGAAATTAATTTCAAAGTCTAAATTAAATCCGATTGTAAAATATAAAAATGCTACTTTGATTTTGATTGAAGAAAAAACGCTTCCACATACTTTTTTGAATTCGATATTTATCAATTTTGAAGATTACAATAATCAAAAAATAGAAGACGAATTGTATGCCCATGAATTGGTTCACGTAACTCAAAGGCATACTTTAGATATATTATTTATTGAATTCATGAGAGTGATTTTTTGGTTCAACCCAATATTTATTTTCTACAAAAAAGCCATTCAACTTAATCATGAATTTCTAGCCGATGAAGAAATTGTGAAAACCTATAACAATGTTTCATTTTATCAAAATTTGCTTTTGCAAAAAGGCTTTGGAACAAAAACGGTTTACTTGGCGAGTAATTTGAACTATTTGGTAACCAAAAAACGATTGATTATGATGACGAAAAACACATCGCAAAAAATAGCTTTACTAAAAAAAGTAGCTATTGTTCCTATTCTTGGAGTTTTAATCTACTTTTTCTGCATAAATGTAGTCGCACAAGAAAAAGTTGTGAACACAAATCCTGAAATAAAAAACCCTCAAATAACAGACAAAGATAAAATTAGAGATAGTTATTACAGCGGAGTTTATGTGAAAATATATGATGAAAAAAACAATAGAAAAGAAGTCACACTTTATGAAAATCTTTCTCTTGAAGACAGAAGAAAATATTTGAGTTTTGTACCCGAAATAATGATTGAAAATGAAATTCCTGAGCCCTTATTTGAAAAAATGAAAACTAAAGATATGGCTATTTGGATCAATGGAAAAGTAATTTCAAAAGAGGAAATTAAAAAATATAAGCGAACAGATTTCAGTTACTATACCTATAGTTTTGTTCACAAAAATGCAAGATCAAAACGTTTCCCTCAAGAATATCAATATAATCTTTATACCAAAAAATATTTTGATGAAAATCTAAAGAATAGCCATTTACATTTTAGCGGAGACACGATTAAAATAGGTGTTGCTTCCTATAAAACTGTAATGAAAGACAAAGTTTTAAAAAATCTAAATCCCAAAGCAGACACAATAGCTTGGTACACGAAAGATAAAGAAGGTTACAATCTATATGTTAATGAGAAAAAACAAAAGAAAATTATTGTAATTGATGCTGGACATGGAGGAACAGATTTGGGTGCTACAAAAGAGGAATTGAATGAAAAAAAATTAACCTCAGAGATAGCAAAAAAAATCAAAACTTTATTTTCTGATACAAATGTTGAAATACTTTTTACAAGAGATGAAGATGAATTTATGGACTTAAAAAGCAGAACTGATTTCATCAATGCGAATAAGGCTGATTTGGTTATTTCACTTCATATAAACTTCAATAAAAATACCGAAACAAAGGGATTTGAAATATTTGTTAGCGATAAAAATGAAACATTTGAAAAATCGAAACTATTAGCCGAAAAACTATCTTCAAAAATATCAAAAACACAACTTAAAAACAGAGGTTTAAAAACTGCTCCTTTCTATATATTGAAGAATTCCACAAGTCCTTCAATGGTCGTTGAACTTGGTTTCCTTTCAAATGAAAGTGACAGAAATTTTATTACGAGTGAAAAAGGTCAAACCGAAATTGCTAAATCAATTTTAGATTTTATTTCAGAAATAAATTAAACAAAGAAAATAATTAAAAGTTCAAAATTCCGCTCTAATCAAGCGGTTTTTTTATTTATAATCAGCATTTTACAATAATTGCATTTTTTTGGCGTTATATTTGTATATCATCAATCATCATAAAATCAATCAATCATGTTAAAACGTTTTTTTATCTTATGTTCTGGTGTCGATAGCGACATTGTGAACGGTTGTTCCAACGGCGAACAAAACAAATATGCCGGAATTGGAGCTACAGTATTCTTCACTGCGATTATGGCTTTTATTGCCAGTAGTTATGCACTTTTTACGGTTTTTGACAATGTTTATACAGCCGTTTTCTTTGGGTTAGTTTGGGGTTTTTTAATCTTCAATCTCGATAGATTTATTGTTTCAACGATAAAAAAACGTGATAATTTTCTCGACGAATTTATTCAAGCAACACCTCGAATTGTTTTGGCGATTATTATTGCTATTGTAATTTCAAAACCATTGGAAATCAAAATTTTTGAAAAGGAAATTAATACCGTTTTATTAAAAGAAAAAAATCAAATGGCTATTGCTAATAAAACGCAAGTTTCTAATTATTTCAAAACAGACGTAGATAAAAACAAAGCCGAAATAGATAGTTTAAAATCTTCGATTTCAAAGAAAGAAAAAGAAGTTGCTGCACTTTACAATTCCTATATAACTGAAGCTGAAGGCACAGCAGGAACCAAGAAAATGGGTAAAGGTCCAATATATAAAGAAAAACGTGAAGCACACGATTTAGCCGCAAAACAATTGGATAGTTTGAAAATTACAAATGCTAAGATAATCGCCGAGAAAGAAGCTAAAGCCAAAACACTTCAAGCCGATTTAGACAAAAAAGTAACCGAAACACAACCTATTATTGATGGTTTTGATGGATTGATGGCCAGAATTAATGCACTTGGAAAATTGCCTTCGTTACCATCGTTATTTATAATGTTACTATTTTTTGCTATAGAAACCTCGCCTATTATTGCCAAATTATTGTCGCCTAAAGGTGAATATGATTTTAAACAAGAAGATGCGGAAATGGGCATAAAAAACCTAATTGCTCAAAACAGATATCAAAGTGATTTGCAACGCAAAACCGATGCCGAAATTTACGATAAAGTATACTCCGATATTCGAGACGATAAAGAGTTGTATAATTACAAGAAGAAAGGCGCAACAGAACTCTTGAAACTGCAAGCCGATGGTTTTGTAGAAAAACAAAAGAAATCAATGTAAAATAAAACCCAACTTAAAAAGTTGGGTTTTATTTTTATGGCAAAAATGCATATCCCTTTCTAGTTTTCCAAAGGAAATATTTTTCTAGCATAACTTTACTAAAATCATAAATTACATTTGGAAGCATAATTGCAAATGTTCTAGGTTTGAACAAGTGATTTGAGAAAATAATTACTTCTTTTTTCCCAGCATCCATGATACACAATCCTGGTATTTTCCCCCAAGCTTTGTGTTTTAAATCAGTTCTTCCTTTTGAAAGACGCACTATATTTTCTGCCACAATTTTTCCAGTTTCATCAGATGGATAACCTGTTTTTGGCGCGGCAAATGGAATATTTTTACAAGTAAAAGGTAAATCAACTTGAACCGCAATTCCTGCAGCCCAAACATTTTTTATTTGTTTATGTTGATAGGTATCTTCTACAGGAATATATCCATTGGCTGTAGGTGTCAATGAAGGAGAATTTTGAACAAAATCCACACCCACAAATGGTGGCATTAATTGAGTTAAATGACTTTTTAAAACTTCTCCATTTGACAATTTTACGCTATCTGGTGTAACTTCTTCTACTGCAACTTGCGTTCTGTAATGAATGTTGAACATTTTCATGAATGTTTTAAGCATCGTTTCGCCCATTGGCATACCATCAATTCCAAAATGTCCCAAATAATCTTCTGGTGTTATCCAATACAAATCAACTTTCTTACGAATTTTTTGTTCGCGAAGCCATTTTTCTACATTGAATAAAAATTCATAAGCTGCGCCCATACATCCTGCATTTTGAGTTGCGCCAATAACAATTGGTCCAGGATTTTTTTTGAATTCTTCTAATGCTGTTCTCAATTTCATTGCACCATTTGGAGTTCCTACATAATGAGAATATTCTGCAACTCCTGGAGCAATGTCAAATTTTACTTTTGGACCAGTTGCAACAACCAAATTATCATATTTGAAATCGCCTTTATCGGTTTTTACAACTTGAGTTTCAGTATCCACTGACAAAGCCTCTGCATGAACAAAATCAACTCCTTTCTTAGTTAGAATTTCTTCTTTTTTAAATGAAATATCTTTCATTTCTCTTCTTCTAAAAGGTATCCAAATCAATGAAGGAATGAACAAAAAAAGTGGTGATTTATCAATTAATATTACTTTATGTTCGTTTTTGCCTTTTCTTTTAATTTCAAGCGCTGCAGTCATACCAGCAAAACTTCCTCCTACTACTACTGTTGTTGTCATGATTATTGATTTTTAGTGGTATAAAGTTACTTCAGCATCAATAAATAGAAGGTATCAAATGTTACATAAGAACATAAAAAAAACCGACTGTTTTTAGTCACAGTCGGCTAACTTTTTTTAAAAAAATATTAGATATATTTTAAAATTTCGGCTTTTAGTTTGTCATATTCACCTTGAAGAATTAATCCATTATCTAACAATTTTTTATAACTCTGAAGTTTTTCAAAAAGTTCATCTTGCGATAATTCTCCTAAACTTTTATCTGTAATTTCTGTTTTATCTTCAGGGAATTGTTTTTCATCTCTATAACCAGAAACTGGAACAATTTCAGCAAAATCGGTAACTTCTTCTGTTGGAATTTCCTCAATAACTTCTTCTACAATTTCAGGTTGCATTTGTAAAACTTCAACAGGTTTTACTTCTTCCGCAATTGGAGCAGAAAAAGTCACAGGATTTTTCAATAAATCTAGCTGTTCTTTAGCATAAGTGTACAATTTTCTGGCTTGATTTTTAGGCAAATAATCTACTGTGTGAGTTAAATCGGATTTGGTAGAAAAAGTAAAATCGGCTCCAAGAATACCTTCTTTTACAAAACTTGCTGCAATATCATCCCAATCATAATCAATAAACTCCATCGATAAACCAAGGTTTTTGGGTTTACAAAGAATTATTCTTTTATTAGTAACCACTACACTATCGGGCAAAATGGTAACTGCTGGTTTTTTTTGAACAGCAATGTAACCCACTTCTTCATTTGACATTAGTAAATTATCTAATTTGGAGGTAATTTTTTCTATTGCTTTTGGATCTTGGTCTTCGTTTAATATTTTCTTTAAATTATCTAGCATGATTCTATTTTTTGTCAAAACTTGTACAAAAGTAATGCCTAATTCTCTTTTTTGAGGATTTCGTTTTGGATTTTTTTAGTTAAACTTTTAAAAACCAATTCATAAGAATGATTTATCAGTTCAAGCATCATTTTATCATTAACATCACTATTAAAATCAACTGTATTCCAATGAATTTTACTCATGTGATATCCAGGATTTATCGCTTCATATTCCGCTCGAAGTTCTAAAGCTCGTTCTGGTTCGCATTTTAAATTCAACGAAGGCGTTCCTTTTTCCCATTCTTTTAATGATGTCAAACAAAACATTTTTCCACCAACTTTAAAGACTAAAGTATCTTCATCAAACGGAAAATGTTCGGTTACACCTTTTTTAGATAAGCAGAATTCGTAGAGTTGTTGGATGTTCATTTTTTTTGAGGTTGGAGTTTGGAGATTGTAGTAAGGAGTGAATAGTTTGTGGTTAAAAAATTAAATTCTTGATGAACCAAATTTATCTGGATTATTCATCATGTAATAGAGTAATTTTCCAACTTCATTATTTAAAGCCGTTAACTCATCAAATTTTAACTGTTCAAGATAACCACAAGCTAAAGCAAAATTCAACCAAACTTGAGTTTCAGTATTTTCAGCTTCGGCATCTGTTAACTTGCTAAAAAAGTTTTTAGGATAAACTCTTTTTCTATAAGCTTCACTTATGGTAACAGTAACACTTCTAGAACTTCTCCTGATTTGGTCTGTTAAAGAATATTTCTCTTCTTTTGGAAAAAACTTTGAAACTTCAAATATTTTCATCGCTAAATCAAATGATTTTTTATACGCCAATAAATCTCTATAATCCATAAAACTTTTTTTTCCTTACTAAAACTCCAAACTCATTACTCATTACTTCAAACTATACAAAACTGGTTTACTAGGCGATGCATCATTTTCAAAAGAGGCAATTTGAATATTTAATAAATAATAACCATCGGGAATTTCATTTGGCACAAAAATCATTTCGGTAATTGTACAATCTAATCGTGCGTCATCGTTCAAATTAGTAACATTTTTTACATTCCAAAAAGCTTTGTGCGCCAATAATTTGCCCTCATCTTCTTCTCTATCAACACTTGGCAAATCAATTAAAAGGTGCTTTATTCCGATTTCTCGAATGAAAATTGCAGCTTCTTCTGAAAGATATGGCGGATTGGTATGTGAATAGTTTCTATGTTTTTTTTCTTCAAGATTTGGCAATGTTCTGATGATTAATGCTTCTTTTGGAACACCTAATTTAAATGTCACATCGAGCGCAGTCGAGATGCTTTTTGATGTAATTACCAAATCACCATCAATATTTTCTGGAGTAATCGAAATCAATTCTGCCGTAAAGAAAAATTGTTTCAAACATTGATTTATCGAATAAAACTCTCGCGTGATGTGTCCGAGACATTCGGTATGCGTTCCGTGTCCATGAGGATTGAAGAAAATATTATTGAAATTAGTAGAACTTCCTTCAGAAACTTTTCCTATCCATTCGCCAAAAACAACAGGCTCAATCACTGGTTTTTCGATATACCATGCAATAGGATTTTTATCATCATTTGTGATTGGAATAGAAATATCAATCGGTTTTGATAAATCTAAATTATATTCATGAGAGTTAATACGTATCGTTGAAACCATAAATGACTGCATATTTTTGTAAATTTACATTTGAATCTTTCAACAATCAAGATTATGAACAAAAAACTTGAAGAAATAATCCATTCTGCAAAAACTATTTTTCAAAAATATCCTTTGGTCTTGTTGATGTCTTTTGTGATGACATTTGTTGTGTGTTATATGATTGAGACCGAAAACGTCAAAAAAGAAAATTTCTTTTTAGTGAAATTACTCTTAACAAGTTCACTGGGAATATCACTTTTTTTTGGAATCAAAATGCTTTCAGAAAGAGTTGGAAAAGAAATTTTATTGAGTTTAGGTGGATTTTTATTATTAGCTGTTTATTATTTTGTTTTACCAAATAATGAAAAACAATTCACTGATCGATATGTTTTTGTGGTTTTTCCAATGTATGTTCTGTCTCATCTTTTTGTGGCTTTTATTCCTTTTGTTGGCAAATCTTACCGAGAAAAAGGTTTCTGGGAATACAACAAAAATCTATTTATCAATTTTATATTGACAACAATCTTTACTCAGGTATTGATATTGGGAGTTTTACTTGCAATATTAGCTGTAGAAAAACTTTTTGCTTTTCATTTTGACGAAAAAATATATCCAGAAACTGGATTATCCATGGCTATTTTTGGCAGTACTTTTATTTTCTTACTATTCAATGCAAAAGGTCTGTCAAATCTTGAAAAAGAAAGTCAATACCCAGTTATTTTAAAGTTTTTTACTCAATTTGTTCTTATCCCATTATTAATAATCTATTTGGTAATATTATACTTTTATTCAGGGAAAATTCTTCTCGCTTGGGAATTGCCTAGAGGTTGGGTTACTTATCTAGTTATGGCATTTTCTATAGTAGGTATTTTGGCTCTGTTGCTGGTTTATCCGTTAAAAGAGATAAAGGCAAAATCCTGGGTTGTTATCTTTTCCAAAGTTTTTTATTACAGCTTGTTGCCGCTATTAATTCTCCTGTTTACTGCAATTTTCACGAGAGTATTACAATATGGTTTTACTGAAGCTCGATATTATGTTCTTGTCCTAGCTATATGGCTTGCAACATTGACTATTTATTACATTTTCTATAAAAAAGCTTCCATAAAATTTATTCCTATTTCACTTTTTTGCTTTGGAATTTTTGGTTTGTTATTCCCTTTTTTGAATGCCTTTTCAGTATCAGTAAAAAGCCAAAAGGCAGAGTTGATTTCGTTATTAAATTCTGAAAAACTGATTGAAAATGGAAAGATAAATTTTGATAAAAAAATCAGTGATACAACCGCTAACAATATTCTGGATAAATTCGAATACTTGAACGAAAGAAATGAAAAACCTTTTTTAGAAACTTTAGTCCCGAAAAATGTTCAAGAAAAAAAAGAATTTAAAGAAGGATATTTTTGGAATTCATCTGAATATTTTTCTCAAATAACCTATGCTCATGACAATAATTATCAAGCCAATCTGCTCACATTGAGATCACCTGAAGGGTTAATAGACATTAAAGGCTATGACAAAGCACTCGAAATTACCTCATTGTACAGACAAAGTTATGATTTTGACAAAATGGCTATAAGAGTAATCAATGAGAACGAAAGTTCTGAAAAAATAATTATCGAAATTAATAACTCGAGTGTCGATATTTTTCCTCAAATAAACAACCTGTTTGCTGAAAAAGGCAAGAGAAGAGGAACTGTAGATGTAGAAGATTTATCGATCACCTTTGAACTAGAAAAGTATTCATGCAAGCTCATTTTTAGTTCTATAACAAAAGATTTTAAAACAAAAAGAATAGATTTGAATTACGGAACAAATTGGCTGTTGATTAAAGAAAAGTAGCTAAGTCTATGTAGAATAAATCACTCGCAATTCCGTCGCTTAGAAACTTACCTTTTTTTGTAGTGTACAAGACATTATCATCTACAAACAGTAAATGATCTTTTATAAACTTTGCTGCTTGCTTGTTTAGATAATTAAGATAAGTAATGCCAAATTCCGTTTCAATTCTTTCTAATGAAACACCCCAAATCGTTCGTAAACCAGTCATGATGTATTCGTTGTAACGATCGGTTTTAGTCAACGTTTCCATTTCAATTGGCAATTTATCATCATGAAGCGATTTGATATAGAGCGAATTATTTGAAATATTCCAACCTCTATTTTTTCCATCATAACTGTGTGCCGAAGGTCCAATTCCTATGTATTTTTTGCCCAACCAATAACTCGAATTGTTTTTGGAGAAATAATTTTCTTTCCCAAAATTGGATAATTCATAATGAATAAATCCATGTTCCTGAAGTTTATCGACCAAAATATGAAAATGTTCTTGAGCCACTTCATCATCTAGTTGTGGGATAATTCCTTTTTTAATAAATGAATGCAATGCCGTTTTGGGTTCGACCGTTAAGGCATAACTCGAAATGTGTGGAACGTTAAAAGACAAAGCTGTTTCGATGTTTTGCAACCATTTTTCGTTACTCATATTGGGCATTCCATAAATCAAATCGATGGAAATATTATCGAAATACTGTGTTGCTTTTTGTAGGCATTTTTTAGCTTCATCAGCATTGTGTGCGCGATTCATCAATTTCAAATCGTCTTCAAAAAAAGATTGAATACCTATTGATAATCTGTTGATTTGATTTTTTGAGAATTCGATTATTTGATTTTCTGACAAATCATCAGGATTGGCTTCAAGAGTTATTTCGGGATTTTCCGCAACATTATAATGCTTGTAAACCTCATCTATTAAAAATCTAATATCTTCAATCGTTAATATCGAAGGTGTTCCGCCGCCAAAGTAAATGGTTTCTACAATTTCATTTCTAAACTCTTCTTTTCGCAAATAAATTTCTTTAGCCAATGCTTGCAGCATTTCATCTTTCTTCTTCAGCGAAGTCGAAAAATGAAAGTCGCAATAATGGCAAGCTTGCTTGCAGAAAGGGATATGAATATAAATGCCAGACATTTTATTAGTATTCAGTGTTCAGTAGTTAGTGTTCAGTGATGATGCAATAATATTCAGTTTCCAGATTTTGAACCGAACTTTTCTGGATTTAAAATCATATAATTTATTAATTTTCCGACTTCCTTTGACTTTTCTGTCAAATAATCAAATGTTTCTTGCGTAATATATTTACACGCAAAAGCATATTCTAACCAACCTTGAGTTTCGGAATTTTCAGCATCAGCATCTGTTAATTTACTATGAAAATATTTTGGATATTCTCTTTTTCGATACGCTTCAGAAATTTTAACAGTTACACTTCTTGAACTTCTTCTTATTTGATCTGTTAAAGAATATTTCTCCTCTTTTGGAAAACTTTTGGTCACTTCAAAAATTTCCATCGCAACTTCAAACCCTTTCTTGTAAGCTAATAAATCTTGAAATCTCATAAATATATTTTTGACTGAACACTAAAAACTGAACACTGAGCACTATTTCTTAACACGTTCCTCATTCTGTTTCACAAAAGCTTCCCAACCACTATAACTTTTCCCAGCGGTAATTTTTCCAGAATTAAAAAAATGACAAACGGCAGCCGCCAAACCATCAGTACTATCGAGGTTTTTTGGTAATTCTTTCAATCCAAGAAGCTGTTGAAGCATTTTGGCAACTTGTTCTTTGCTCGCATTTCCATTCCCCGTGATTGCCATTTTTATTTTTTTGGGTTCATATTCTGTAATCGGAATTTGGCGCGACAAACCTGCTGCCATGGCAACACCTTGCGCTCTTCCAAGTTTCAACATAGATTGCACATTTTTACCAAAAAATGGTGCTTCAATCGCAATTTCATCTGGATTAAAAGTATCAATCAGCTCGATTGTGCGTTCAAAAATCTTTTTTAATTTGAGGTAATGATCGTCGTATTTACTCAATAAAAGTTCATTCAACTGAATGAATTCCATTTTCTTGTTGACTACTTTTATCAATCCAAAACCCATGATGGTTGTTCCTGGGTCTATTCCTAATATGATGCGTTCGTTTGCCAAATTTTGTTTCAAGTTTCAAATTTCTAGCTCAAAGTTTTCGTTTCTTTGCGCCAATGATTTCCATTTCTCACAAAGCTAAACAATTCAGCGTTTTTTCAATCAAACTTTTGATTGTAATTGGTGCATTTTATTTTATATATGATAAACTAGCTCATGATGAAAGTTTAAACTGGGAAAAGTTTTGGAATGTTGCACAACACAAATTTACTTTCAGTGTAATCTCCGTTTTGCTTTTTATGAGTTTTTTGAACCGTTTTTTGGAAATTCTAAAGTGGAAAAATCTTGTTTCATTTATCAAAATCATTTCTACTAGCGAAGCAACAAAACAAGTTTTGGCAGCACTTGCAGCAGGAATTTTTACTCCAAACGGCATTGGAGAATATGCTGGAAAAGCGCTTTACTTTGATAAAGGTCAAACTAAAACAATAGTATTTCTAAATCTGATTTGTAACGGTATCCAAATGATATTAACGATACTTTTTGGAACTATTGGATTATTTTTTCTGGGTTACACGTTTTATGCGATAGTCATTATTGGAATTTGCTTTTTACTTTTTGGAATTTCTTTTTTGACGAAGTCAATAAAAGTAAAAGGATATTCAATTGAAAAACTTATTTCAAAAATCAATGAAATTCCTAAAACAATTCACAGGAAAAACAATCTATTGGCAATAGGCAGATATATCGTTTTTTCGCATCAATATTATTTTTTATTTCTAGTTTTTGATGTAGATTTACCCTACGCAACCTTGATGGCAACAATAGCTGTTGTTTATTTTTTGGCTTCGTCATTACCAAGTTTTCAGTTTTTGGATTTTGCCGTAAAAGGAAGTGTAGCGACTTTTTTCTTTGGCAAACTGGATGTTAGTGAATGGATTGTGGTTTTCATCGCTACTTTGATGTGGTTTTTAAATGTAGTAATACCAGTTGTTATAGGTTGCTTTTATGTACTTAAATACAAACCAAGATGGAACTCATAATCATTATAATCATCCTCGCGATTTATTCTTTTTTGATACTTCAGCTGGTCTTTGGTTTCGAAAAAATCAAAACTTTTTCACCAGATGATAAGTTGCCCAAAACAGCGTTCACTATCATCGTTCCATTCCGAAATGAAGAAAAAAATTTACCCAGATTACTTGAATCGTTTTCTAACCTTGATTATCCGCATCATTTGATTGAAATCATCATGGTAGATGATTTTTCCAAAGACAAATCGGAGCGTGTTTACATCAACTGGAGAATGCAAAATAATGATATTGATACTACTCTACTCGAAAATCTCAAACTAACCAATTCACCCAAAAAAGATGCTATATCGAGAGCAATGCCGATTGCTAAACACGATTGGATCATCACAACCGATGCTGATTGTGTTGTGAAGAGAAATTGGCTTAAAGTGATTGATAATTACATCCAAAACCATGATGTAGAAATGATTGCTAGTAGTGTAATTTATAAAACTAAAAACAATTGGTTTCATATCTTTCAGCAATTGGACATGTTGAGTTTGCAAGGAACAACTATCGGTAGTTTTGGTATTCAAAAGCCGTTTATGTGCAACGGAGCCAATTTTATTTACACCAAAAGACTTTTCAATGAACTTGGTGGTTTCAGCGGTAACGATAAAATTTCTAGTGGCGATGATGTTTTTTTACTTCAAAAAACTGTTATAAAATATCCCGGAAAAGTTCACTATTTAAAAAACAATCAAGCGACTGTAAAGACAAAACCAGAAAATGATTTGTTCAAATTTTTTATGCAAAGAGTTCGCTGGGCTGCAAAAACAACTGGTTATAAAAGCGGTTATGCTCAGTTTCTAGCAATAATCGTTTTTCTAATGAATTTGAGTTTGGTTGTTGGTTGTTGGTTGATGGTTGTTGGGAAAATTGATTTAGAAGTATTCCTCATTATTTTTTTAATAAAATACCTTATTGACTTTTTATTAATCAATAAAGCAAATGCTTTTTTGCAGAAAAAGAAATTGATTATTCCGTTGGCCAGCAGTATCATTTACCCTTTCTATGCTGTTATAGTTGGGATTTATTCTCTCGTTGGAAAATTTTCTTGGAAAGGAAGATTTTATAAAAAGTAATTTACTCTTGCTTTATAATTACTGGCAACACAAATTGTGTTTTCACAGGAATTCCACGTTTTATTGCCGGATTTACTTTTGGAAAATCTAACAACCTAGCGTGGAGAATACTATCTATTTTGATGGTGTCATAAGCAACACTATCTTTTGGAAACTGTGGTTCAAAAGCTACTTCAGAAGTTGGAAAAACTGTAACTTTTACTTCTATCGTATCAAGTTTTGGAAATGCAGTCGAAAGCGAGTCTATATTTAATTTTTGTTCTATAGTGCTTGTCATAAACTCAAAAAAACATCTTTTTCTTTGTTCTTTATCAGCTATTTTTTCGCAATCAACTATTGATGGATATTCATCAACTTCATTCCAATTAATTTCATTCAATTGTTTTTTTAGCAATTCATTTTCATCTGGAACTTTTTTATCAAAAAGCTGACAAGAGGTGAATAAGAAATTAGACAAAAAAAGAATTACAAAAAGTTTTCTCATATTCGCTGGAACGAAAATTTATTTGATTTTTCAAATGTAATAAATTTACCTTCAATAATCAGCTAAGTCATTTATTCATTCTATTGTTCAAAAAAAATGCTCCGATTTTCGGAGCATTTTTTTATTTAATTATTAGTTTTTTGGTGACTTTATTTTTTTGGTCAGAGACAATTTCAACGAAATACATACCAGAGCTTATGTTCGAGACATCAACAGAAGTTGTGTAGAAGTTTATTGCTTTTTTGGTTAAAACAATTTTACCTGCAACGTCATACACAAAAACATCTTTGATGGCATGAGAATTATCTGCTAGTGAAATGGTGAAAGACTCTTTTGCCGGATTTGGCGAAAGAATAAAATTACTCAACTCGTTTTCACCGATTGACAATTGATTTACAAATTCAGTAGTGTAAGTATTTGTAATGATAGCTGGGTTATAATCGAAATAAATTGCAGCAGAGTTTGGAATAATATCTCCAACAGCATAACCAGACATTGGTTTTACTTTAAAAGTAATGTAACCTTTACCGATACTTGTATTTGCAATGGATACTGGCAATTGAATATTATCAAATCTCCAAGTTAAATTATTATCAACTTGATCCAAAATATATGGATGACTTGCACTAACCATTCGCACCGTTGATGCATCGAGTTGATCATTCAAAACATCGTTTACTCTAACATTTATAGCACTTGCATTTCCAGTATTTTCAAATCTAATGGTGTAATACAAATAATCATTTTGTGTGAAAGATGAAATCAAAATTTGTTCTCCTCTTGCCTCCATTTTATCATTTGGATCATAAGCATTGACAACCATTTGAGTTACTGAATTCTGGTTGTTTTCAAGTACAACATCGCCTGCTGTAGGTTCAATTGAAACTGAATTTGTTAAATATTGACCTGCTTCAACCGTTGGGATTGTTGGAACTTGAAGACTTACATCAACGGTTCTTGTTTCAAAAGGTAAAAGATTGGTGAAATTATAGGTGAATCCAGTTGTTGTGTTAATTACACTTGATGGAGTAACTGCACTAACTGAAACAGCATTATCTTTTGTGAAAGTAATTGTTCCACTCGAAATAGTTTGATTACCCATATTTGAATAAACAATTCTGTTCAGATAAGTGAATCCAGGTCTTGGTGCATTTGATGGAACAATTGCTACTGACAAGTCATTATAACTTTGAACAATAGTTACTGGAAAATTATATGTAATCATTCCTCCACCAACAATAACATTCACATCATTAAAATTAGCCGTCGAGATAGAGTACATTGAAGCATAGGATGAATTAATTGTATAGCTTAAATCATAAGAATTATTAGGGTTAATATCATAAATATTATAAATTCCTGTTGGTGAGGTAATATCATGCACAGCTCCATTGTTATTTATTTCATAATGAAACTGCCCAAGAGGAAAGTTGTTTTCACCATTGTCTTGAACGCCATTATTATTACTGTCTAAGAAAGCATTCAATCTCATTCCTGTACAATCAATTTCAGCTGACGAACTTCCCAATTCTTCTATTTTTATATAACCAGGTTGATTACTAAAATTAGTAACCATAATCAAATAATATTGACCCGGTAAAGCATTTGGTATTACAGGATATTCAATAGATGAAGCCGAATAACTACATGACACTATAGCGTTTTGAGTAAGTTGGCTATAACAAGGAGTTGTTGGAGAACTAAATGGTCCATAGACTATATAATCAACATCTCGCATTGTACCTAAAAAGTCAATACTTGTATTTTGTTGAACAACTAAATTAATTTGTCCAGCTTGGCTTACTGGCAGGTAGAACCATGTTGGGTTAGGATGACTAAAAAGACAACCATAACTTGCTCCAGGCTCATTTACAGTAGAGTTGATAGTGTTATTAAAAGGAACTCCCAAAGCATTACATAGTGAATTTGCTTGTATACAATTGGATGCATTGTTGCAATTTGATGAAGCTGTTAGAGGCATTGTGTAAATGTTATCACAACCACCATCAATTATTTCTCTAATAAAAATAATTGTTTGACTAGTATTCATAGTGCTAACAGAAAAAGCACTAGGATTTGTAATAACATTTTCTTGATTCTGTGCATCTAAAGAACTCGTATAATATTCTAATGAATTTGTAGAATTAATTTGAGTTTGAGATGTTGTTAGGTCGAATATCACTAACTGGTCATTATTATCATCACATTGAACCATAGGTTGTAATGTGGTTTGAATATAATTGAAGTCAAATACATTTAGAGAAAACTGACTTATGAAGTATTCACTTGGGTTTGTATTATTCTCTACTCTTGAAAAAAGCATTTGAAATCCTTGTGTCATGCAGTATGGTGAAGGAACAAGAACTGTACATGCTTGATCCATAAAATATGAAACAGTATAGTTTAATGGATTTAAAGTTCCTATAACGTTAACATCATTTTGTTGCAAATCAAAGCATGCTTGCTGACCAGTTTCTACACACTGATTGTAGCTTTGTGCTTGACCTGGTGATGGGCAATATTCTGTTAAAAAAGTATAATAATTCCATTGACTGTAGGTATTATCAACACAATTTGCTCTAATAGCTACAGTGTAAATTGTTCCACAATTCAGCCCAGTTAAAACTATTGGATTAGTAGCTTGAGTGATTGGAACACCATTAATCTCAACTTCAAATCCAGTTTCATTTCCTGTTCCAGCCCAAGCAATTGTAGCAGAGTTTTGTGTAACTTGTGTGCTCGTTACTGTTGGCATAGGACAAGTAGAAACACCGCAATCTTCATAAATAAAAGAGATAGTACCTATTGAATAACAGTTTGTAACAGTGTTAGTGATTCTGTATGCTGCCATTTGAGAAACTGGAATATAACAATATGGAGTTACTATTTCATTAGTTCCACTTTCAGCGTCTAATTGAGTTGGAAAAAAAGCAATTTGAAATGACGTTGCACCACCTGATAAGGAAGGTTCAAGCTGAGTTAAATCAACACAACTATTCGCATTCTCATTGCAAATAGTTATTGAAGTAGCAAATGCAGTTGGTGCTGGATTTACAGTTAGATTATAGGCCATAATTGTAACCTCTGATGTTGTAATATCGAAAATCCTTGCAAAAATTAATTGCGGGTTAGAGACATTTATGTAATCATTTGGTAAAGGATTTACATTTTCAGCTGCATCGCCTTGTGATAGATGGTGAGTTACAACAAAGTTTTGAGCATTTTGTTGCATTAAAATTTCATAAGATATTTCTCCTAAATAAAAGGTTGCAAAACCATCATTGGTAGAATCATCACAAACATTATTGAAACTTGTTGGTTGATTAAACCCTTGAGAAAAACCTTTGATAAAAGTGAATAATACAAAAAGTAGAAGTAATTTTTTTTTCATATTGTTGGTTTTTGATTGAAAAGTAGTGCCAATATACAAACTTTCAAACAATTACAACATATACAAAACAAAAAAGCCATCCCAAAAATGGGAAAGCTTTTCATCTCGTTGGTACAACGAGACTACTAAACCCTTTCGTCTTTTTTAAATTCTGAAATCAATTTTTGGAGAGAATTTACATTTAGCTTTTTTAGCCTTTTTTTCTCTATTAAAGCTTCCTTTTTGGTCAAAAACGATTTCCAGTAAACCATTTCCCAATCATTCACTTTTGAAGTGTAAGTACTATTCCCGCTATTATGTTTTTCCAGTCTTTGAGTTAAATCTGCTGAATATCCTTTATAATAAACTTGTAAAGATTTTGAAAATATTATATAAGTATAAAACATACGTTTTTATCTAAAAACAAAAAAGCCATCCCAAAAATGGGAAAGCTTTTCATCTCGTTGGTACAACGAGACTACTAAACCTTTTGGTCTTTTTTAAATTCTGAAATCAATTTTTGGAGAGAATTTACATTTAGCTTTTTTAGCCTTTTTTCCTCTATTAAAGCTTCCTTTTTGGTCAAAAACGATTTCCAGTAAACCATTTCCCAATCATTCACTTTTGAAGTGTAAGTACTATTCCCGCTATTATGTTTTTCCAGTCTTTGAGTTAAATCTGCTGAATATCCTTTATAATAAACTTGTAAAGATTTTGAAAATATTATATAAGTATAAAACATACGTTTTTATCTAAAAACAAAAAAGCCATCCCAAAAATGGGAAAGCTTTTCATTGGTCTAACTACTAAACCTTTGTTCCGATTTCTCGGAACGAAACAACACAACTAATCTTAAATACTTTTTTGGGCAAAAAAGGTTTTCATTTCTGAAAACCTTTCCCAATTTTAGCGGTCTGGACGGGACTCGAACCCGCGACCCCATGCGTGACAGGCATGTATTCTAACCAACTGAACTACCAAACCTTCGCTTAATTGCGGTTGCAAATATACAACGGTTTTTTATATCTGCAAGACTTTTTATTAATTTTTTGAATAATTATTCTTTTTGGCTAGCCAAACATTTGCTTTTCAACCAAGTATGTTGTTAGTATTTTTTCAAAATCATCAGAAACAGCTACAGGAACGTATTTAATTTTGTTTTGAGCACAAGTTAATGCTACCTCATGAAAATACTCTTTCACTTTTTTTTCATATTCCTTTTGAATGTTATCTGCAAAAACATTAATCTCAACACCACTTTCTAAATCTATAAATTTCCTTGGAGAATTGTCATAATCAAAATGCAATTCTGTTTTAATATCAAAAACGTGAAAAATAACAACTCTATGTTTATTGTGTTTTAAATGCTGAAGTGCTGTAAATAGTTTTTCTTTATCACCATTTTGAAACATATCTGTAAACAAAATAATCATGGAACGGCGATGAATTTTTTCTGCTATTTGATGCAAGAAAGTCACAGTGTCAGTTTGTTTGGCTTCTTTTGAGTTTTGAAGCAAATCTTCTAGTTTATTGAGAATCGTTCGATGATGACGATCACTTCCTTTTTCTGGAGAATAATATTCATATGTATCCGAATATACACTTAGACCAACCGCATCTCGCTGTTTTTTTAATAAATTCATTAAAACTGCTGATGCTAGCACCGAAAATCCTATTTTATTTTTATAAAAAAGTTCGTTAGAAGATAACTTAGGGTAATGCATCGATGATGAATTGTCTATAATCAAATGGCAACGAAGATTAGTTTCTTCTTCATATCTTTTACTATACAATCTATCCGTTTTAGCAAAAAGTTTCCAGTCGATATTCTTAGTGCTTTCGCCAGAATTATAAATCTTATGCTCTGCAAACTCTGCAGAAAAACCATGAAACGGTGATTTATGCATTCCAGAAATAAATCCTTCAACCACTTGATTTGCCAAAAGTTCGAGGTGCTTGAACTCTGAAATTAATTCTTTTTGTTTTTCTAAATTCATCTGGTAAAGATAATGAATTCTATATTTCTTGTGCTTTTGTTTAAAAACCTTTATGACTTACTATTACTAAAAGTATTTTAATCAAATTTCATCTTGAAGTATTTATATGTTTGCATTTCTTCAATCATCTTTTTGTACATTTGGTAAACATATTTCCATAAACATAGAAAAATTGTATTGTAGCTTGTTAAAGAAAATATTTAGAAATATCATTATTAAAAAGGGAATTATTTCATTTATTCTCTTGGCTTGGCAACTTACTTTTTCTCAAAACTCGACTATTGATTCATTATATTCGATTGTTCAAAAAGAACTTAACCCAAAAAATCAAGTAGATCAACTAAACGAATTTGCTTTAAAATATAAATCCAAAGATTTTAACACAGCCAATACTTTATCGCAAAGAGCTTTGGATTTAGCTCAGAAAAACCACTATGTCGACGGAACAGCTACTGCTTATCGAAATTTGGGTATCGTCGCCATGAATCAAGGGAAATACGATGAAGCTCATAACCACTTCAACAAAGCACTTGCTGCCGCTAAAAGCCAAAAAGTACTTGGGCAAATTTATGGCAGTATAGGTCGGTTAAAAGCCGAAACTTCTGATTTTTTAGGATGTGTGGAATACCAATTCAAAGCTTTAGAATTGTTTGAAAAAACACAATCGTATGATTTGCAATACGTTACACTATACAATATTGCCAACACTTACATCCAACTCAATGAAATTGAAAAATACAAAGAGTATAAAAATAAAGCCTTGGCTGTTAAAGAGTTATTAGACAAACAAAAAGCGCCTGTTGAAAATCTTTTACCCACAAACAAGGAAACACCATCAGAAAAACCTACCAATCACGATGTTTTGGCAGCTACTTATTTAGAAAAAAAATTAGAAGATAAAAGTTTAAACGAAGATCCATTCAAAAAAAGCCGTGATTTGCTTGCGTTGGGCAAAATAAACATTCAAAAAGGGAAATTTACAGATGCAAAAGTACAATTATCTGAAGCATTGACATTAGCCCAGAAAATGGAAAATAAAATCCTTGAAGCTGATATTTTAAAACACTTTGGAGACTACTATTTTACTTTAAGAAACAAAACACAATCTTTCACAGACTTGCACAAAGCCATTGATTATTATAAAAAAGCATTTCCCACTTTTATTGCTGAAAAACAATATTTAAACGCAACAGAAAGTGCTTCTAACCTTGGCGAATTATACGAACTTCTTGGTGATTACAAGCAAGCAAGTTTTTATCAAAAAAAAGCCAAAGAACTTGATGATAATGTATTTACATCTTCAACAAAATCAACAGCACAAAATATCGAAAATCAATACTTGATAAAAATTAAAAATCAACAACTTAAGATTCAACAACTCGAATTGCAATCAAAAGAAAAGCAACGTTTATTTTTGATTGTTGTAGCGTTGGCACTTGCTGTTTTAGGAGGTTTATTTTGGTATTTGAGTAGTATTAGAAAAAAACGCAACATTCAATTACGCCAGCTCAACGAAGAGCTCGACCAAGCAAACCGTGTTAAAACGCGTTTTTTTAGCATTTTGAACCACGATTTGCGCGGTCCAGTTTCGAAAATTATTAGCTATCTCCAACTACAAAAACATCCAGACATTCTGGATGAAGAAACCAACAAAAGATTGCAAGAACAAACCATTGATGGTGCGGAAAACTTATTAACTTCGATGGAAGATTTATTACTTTGGAGCAAAGGTCAAATGGAAAATTTTAAACCTGCACCCAAGCTAATTCAAATTGATGATGTTTTTAATGATACAAAAAAAGTCTTTTCAGGTTATCATAATATCAGCTTTGAATATCACAATCCTGATGACATAGCGCTGACTACTGATATTGATTATTTGAAAACAATTGTTCGAAACCTAACGAGTAATGCTATAAATGTTTTTACCTCAACTCAAAACCCAACAATTATTTGGAAAGCTTGGAGTGAAAATGAAAAAATTCATTTATCAATTCATGACAATGGTCCTGGAGCAAGTCTAGAAAAATTTAAAGCCTTGTACGACGAAAAAGTTGTTGTAGGCATTAAAACTGGTTTGGGTTTGCATTTGATTCGCGATTTGGCAAAAGCCATTGATTGTGAAATTTTTGTTGAATCAAAGTTAAATGAAGGAACAACCATCACTTTGAAACTTTCAAAATAAAAAAGGCTCAGAATTATTTGAAAATAATCCCAAGCCAATTCGAAAAAACTACTTACTTAATTTTTCTTCCAATGCTTTTAATCGATCCTCAAGCAATTGGATTTTGGAGTTTTGATATTCTATGATTTCTTGTTGTTCTTGAACGGCTTTGACCAAAGGCACAACAAATGAAGCGTATTGAACACTATACAAATCTTTCTCGTGTTTTGGGGCTCTTACGCCATTAAATTCAAATCCTATTTTTTGGGCAATTTCTTCAACTTCTTGAGCAATAAATCCGGTTTGCAATTGGTTTTCTAAATCGTATTTGCCTTCCCATTCACCCACTTCAACATCTTTATATACAATTTCATTTTGTTTATGAAGGTCAAAATTATAAGTCACAGGTCGAAGTTGGGTAATAAAAGCCAATCCGGGCACATTATTCTGAACATTTTTCTTGATTCGTGCATCGCTGTAATTAAAAAACCCCACTTGTCCTCCAATCCAATTGATGCTCGTGTTTCCAATTTCTATAGTGTTGCTGTTGCTGCCAACATAACCAGAGTAATAACCTAAAGCTATAAAATTCGATGGGTCTGTTCCCGACCAATTTCTTGCATTATGACCTATACCGGTATTATAATTACCGTTATAAATATTACCTAACGCAAAATTACCTAAAGCCGTATTCCCATATCCCGCATTGCAATAATATAAACTTGATGCACCTAAAGCACTGTTTTGATATCCTGTTGTGTTGCCAAATAAAGCCAAATCACCTATTGCACAATTTTCAGAACCACTTACATTGTTTGTTAATGCATCATGTCCAATAGCCGTATTGTGACCTCCACTCAAATTATAATACAAACTTCTATTACCAATAGCTACATTATAACCTGATATATTTGAAAACAGCGCATAATTCCCAATGGCAATATTATTAAAACCATGAGTATTGCTGTATAATGAAAGTACACCCACGCCAATATTATCAGACGCAAATGTTATGGAACTTAAAGCACCATTACTAATGGCAGTATTTCTAATGCCACCAATATTTTCGTATAGTGCATGTGTTCCTATTGCCGTATTGCTATAACCAATGGTGTTATTGAACATAGCTCTTCTTCCTATGGCTGTATTTGCACTTCCTAAATTTGAACGTAACGCACTTGTTCCAATGGCCGTGTTATCATTTCCAACAACATTATTCATTAACGAATAGGATCCAATAGCCGTATTTTCTTCACCTGTTGTATTATTTCTTAAAGCATTGGTGCCAAAAGCAGTATTGTAATATGCTGTTGTATTTGAATGTAACGCATAGGCTCCAGTAGCAGTATTTTCACTTCCAGTTGTATTAAAATTTAACGAATATGCACCCGAAGATGTGTTATAATTTCCTGAAGAATTAAACGTTAAAGCATTCACGCCTAATCCTGTATTTTCAATGCCTATAGTATTACCATATAAACTCCCCGCACCAATTGCCGTATTGTTAATTCCTATTGTATTATTAATAAAAGAAACATTCCCATACGATGTATTGTTAGGTGATATTTGTCCCGCAAGATTATTAAATCGTTTAAAAACAACATCTTGATTATCAGTTGTTCCAATAAAATTAGTAGCTATATTTGTTCCCGAATTTCCAGTTAAACCCCAGCCTTTATCACCAGAAATACTCTTCCAAATAGCATTGGCATTATCCCAATAGTAAAACCCTTTTAAGTTGGCTCCAACATCTGTGGTTAGATAAACTAACATTCCATCTTGGTCGATGGTAGGATTTATGGCTGGAAAAGCATCAACTTTTGGGATTAAAATTCCATCGTTATTGGCTGGATTGGCTTGGTCACTAGATTTGATTTCAAGTTGGGCATTTGGAGTTGTGGTATTGATACCTACTTGGGCTTGCATTTTAAAAAACAAAAAACAAAAACAAAGCAATATTCTCTTCATTGGACTGGCATTTTATTTTTGAAAATTCAATTTCATAAATTCATCAAAACTCGGTAATGATTTGTTTTCATAGATTTCTATAAACTGACCAAATTGCATGTAGGCATACACAAACGGATTTTGGGTTGCTTGTTCGTAATTTTTAGTGAAATAATCTTCTTTAGTCATTCCTTCAGGAACAGGATTAAGCAATTTGACAAACATCTTTTTGGCTAATTCATAACATTGTTCAAGCTCCTTGTTTTTGCCAATTTTCCTCCAGTAAAGCATTGCAATAGTGTTGGCTAAATGCTCATTTTGATAACTTACTCTGCTGTTTTCAAAATCATAGGTTTCTTGATAGGCATGACCATATTCATGAATTAAATAAAAACCGTTGAAAAACAACCCAAACATTCTTTTCCCTTCTTCTTCACTTCCTGTAACTTCTTTTGTAAATGCTTTTAATTCGGGCAAAACTTGACTCCACAATGGAATATTGACACGATTTTGACCATCAAAAAAAATTAAATAAGGTGTGGTATTGAGAATTGTTTTTGTTTCAAACTTTTTGTCTGTTCTAAAACTTGAGACATCATTCTTGAATTTTTCTGAAATCTCATTAGCATCTCTCATTAAAGCAATGGAGTCTTGATAAATAGTAAACCATTTTGTTTGGGCTTTAATGGTTAAGTTTAAAAAGAATATTATGATAATTAAAATTGATTTTTTCATGATTTGAATATTAAAAAATGCAACCACACCTACTATGTTTTGATATGGTTGCAAAAAACTACTTACTAACTATTATTCTTTGACGATTTTATGAGTGAAAATTTTATCATCCTTTTGGACAGATAATAAATAAATTCCAGAAGGTAATTCAGAAACACCAATTATTTGATTAACTGCGACCACATTCGATTGAAACACTAATTGTCCTTGCAAATTAGTAAGTTTCAACTCTGAACCAATAAAATCATCTTCAACGTCTATAGTTATGAATTCGGAGACTGGATTGGAAGAAATCTTAAGAGGTTTTCTATCTTCAAAATTATTTTTTGCTAGGTTTAAACCAGTTAACTTAACTAAACCAAATTGTCCTTTATCACCTAACTCTGGCACGGTCAAACCACACAAAATAAGATCGTTATTTGGCATAAGTATTGCTTCATTTATCCAAGAATTTTGGGCATTACCAACTGGTATAAAAAACCTACCATTAGTCCCGAAACCATTACTAATTGTTCCATTTGAATTGAATTTTAGCAATGCAAAATCGCTATACAAATTACTACTTCCCATAATCACAATTTCTCCATTTGACAATATGACTACATCATTTATATTGTCTTGCGCATTCAATCGAAGGTCAACTGTGGTAAAACCATTACCGTTAAAGGTTGTGTCCAACTGTCCGTTGGCTTGTAATCTAATGGTTAAAGTTTCTATAGAACTAAATGCTCCACCAGAAACACTTCCTGCGAGAACAATTTTATCATCAGACTGAATGGCTACAGCATTGATTACATTGAGCGAAGAACCAAAAACAGCATTATATTTCCCATTTGTTGCAAAAGTAGTATCTATGGTTCCGTCTAAATTCAACCGAATAACCGAAACAGAATCTTGTGAGCTTGTGCTGTAACCTGCAACTACAATTTTTCCATCACTCTGAAATGCTGCATCCATACCGAAGTCATGGAAATTTGAGATTGGCATCAATACTATACCATTTGAGCCAAAGCTCGAATCAAAGTTTCCATCCAAGTTAATACGAGATATCATGAAGTCAAAATCATTCCCATTGTATGCTCTACCAAAAACTAAAATCTTACCATCGGGTTGCTGAAGTATCTTTTCAATTTTACTTCCATTGCCTTGACCTGTTGTAATAAATCTTTTTCCATTGATGCCAAAACCAGTTTCAAATGATCCGTCATTATTTAACATTGCCAAAACTGCATTCCCAAAAGAAGCTCCACCAACCAAAATTTTTCCATTAGTTAATTGCACAATGCTATTAGCTTCTTCAAAATTTTGTCCATAAGTGAATGTAAGTGCGCCATCAGTATCAAACGAAGTATCCAAAGTTCCATCGCTCAAATGACGTGTAACTAAAATAGTTGCTAAATAATTTCCTTCATAAGCATAACCCGTATTTAAAATTTTTCCATCATTTTGTAAAAAACACGATTGATGTTGAGCCGTATAAACATTGGAAAACGTATGTATTGTAATTCCGTTGATCCCAAAATTAGTATCCAACTCTTGACAATAGCTAAAGCCAAAAGCACCAAATAAAAAAACCAATAGCAAAACAGAACTCTTCATTATATTATAGAATTAAAAAATTGTGCAACGAAATTCTAACTTTACAATAACCAAAATGAAAAATTTAGACGAACAAGGCAATTAATAGACAAATACATATTTTTTTCTATATTTGAAAGAGATGAAAAAATTCAATTGCCTTATAGTTGATGATGATGAAGTCGCACGCCTGAAAGTGGTTTCGATTGTGCGTAATTTTCCTATTTTTAATATCATAGGTAATTTTTCATCGGCTATTGCTGCCTTTTCGGTTTCTGAAAAAGAATCAATTGATGTGCTTTTTCTAGATATTGATATGCCTACTTTGAGTGGATTGGAACTTCGAAAAAAACTGATGAACATTCCGGTTTGTGTTTTCATCACGTCTCATCCTGAACATGCTGCTGAGAGTTTTGAATTGGAAACCTTAGATTTTATTGTAAAACCATTGCGTGAGGAACGATTTGCTCAAACCGTTTCTCGCATTGAAGAGTTTATGGAAATCAAACAGAAAGCCGTTTTGTATGAAACCAGTTTTGGTGATGATTTTATATATATCAAAGATGGTTATGAAAAAGTAAAGGTCAAATTACACGATATACTATACATCGAAGCGCTAAAAGATTATTGCATTCTGGTTACTTCATATAAAAGATATTGTGTCTTTTCGAGTATCGGTAATTTGATTAAAGAATCGCATTTTAGCCATTTCATTCGCATTCACCGTAGTTATGCTGTTCAGAAACAATTTGTTGAAAAAGTTGGCGCCAATGAAATAACTCTTTTTAATAACACAAAATTACCTATTGGAAATGCTTTTAAATCTAACACAGCGTTATTGTAAATGAAAAAGTGGATTGGAATATTTTTCTTATTTGGATTGGCTTCGATAGCTCAAAAAAATGACTCATTGATTTCGTTGATCAATAAAGAAACTAATACTTTAAAAAAACATGAACTTGAATTACAATTAGCAACCGAATATCTTAAAAGTTCAAATTATAACCAATGCATAGAAATAAGTAAAAATTTAATTCTTCTCAAACCAAAGAATATAAAAGAGGACGCATTTATTTTGCTTGCAAAATCATACATAGCTTTGGCTGAAATAGATTCGGCTCAAAAATATGTCTCAAAATCTATACAACTATCACAAAAAAATAATTCTATAGAAAATCTTGCCAGAAGCTACTTTGTTCAATCACAAATTTTTCAATATGAAGCTGATTTTACTCAACAGGCTAATTATAGCTTAAAATCGATTGAACTTGCCAAAAAAATAAACAACATTGAGCTTTTAGAATACAATTATCGCAACATGGCAATGCTTTATCTAGATCAACAAAATTATAAGAAAGCTCTGGATTTTAGCAAAAAATCATTGTATTATGCCAAGTTAATAAATAACCCAAAAAAATCAAGTGTGGCTTATGGTGCAATAGGCGAAACTTACAGCATGATGTATGTGGATGACAAAGCTGATTACTATTTTAGAAAATCATATGACGAGGCTATTAAAGGCGATTTCAAAATGGGAATAGCTTGGACATTAACCAATTGGGCAAATATAAAAACAGGCAACGAAGCTCTAAAAATGAGAGAAGAAGCCCAAAAAATATGGAATGATTTAAGCCCAGACAACATTATGTCAATAACAAATTTAAGTCAAATTGGGTTACTCTATCATCAAAAAGCAGAGACAAAGAACGTTCCAGAAAAAGAGAAACAAAAAAATTTGGAATTAGCCGAAAGTTATCTCATTCAAGCCATTCAAAAATCAAAAAAATCAGATAATACAACGACTTATATAGAATCTGCAAAAGTTTTAGCTAAAATTTATTTTACAAAAAAAGATTATAAGAATGCATATTTGCTTCAGAACGAATATCAAGCATTGAATGACTCACTATTCTCACAAGAAAACAAAAACAAAATTGCCGAATTAGAAAGCAAACAAAAATTAACCCAAAAGGATAAAGAAATTGCCTTAAAAAAGCTAACAATCCTAGAAAACAAAAGACAAAAATGGTTTTTAATTATAGGTTTAATCTCCTTGTCTGTGATAGGATTATTACTTTTTTATCAAAATCAGAACCGAAAAAAAACCAATCAGTTACTACGAAACCTTAACGCCGAACTTGATAATGCTAATAAAACCAAAACGCGTTTTTTTAGCATTTTAAATCACGATTTGAGAAGTCCGGTTTCTAACTTAATAGATTTTCTACATATCCAAAAAAACAGTCCAGACTTGTTAGATGAAGAAACAAAAATACGCATTGAGAAAACTACTCTAAGTTCTGCCGAAAACTTACTTTCTTCAATGGAAGATATTTTGCAATGGAGTAAAAGCCAAATGGAAAATTTTCAACCTCAGCCCAAAACAATTTCTATTAAATCAATATTCAACGATACTCAAAAACATTTTGAAAGTGAAAAAAACATTAGAATTACTTTTGAAAACCCAAACAATATCGAAATCTCAACCGATGAAAATTACCTCAAAACCATCGTTAGAAACTTAACAGGAAATGCTGTAAAAGCTCTGGAAAATATTGAAAATCCTAAAATTATTTGGAAAGCATGGCAAGAAAAGAACATAACCTTTTTGTCTATAACCGATAATGGTTCGGGTGCTGCTTTAGAACAATTCAAAGCTTTGTATGATGATAAAGAAGTTGTTGGAATTAAAACTGGTTTAGGATTGCATTTGATTCGCGATTTGGCTAAGGCCATTAATTGTGAAATCAAAGTAGATTCTAAAGTAAATGAAGGAACGATAATTACTTTGAAATTATAAAAAAAGGCCCAACTTTCGTCAGGCCAATTTCTGCTTAAAACTACTTACTTATCTTTTCTTCCAATGCTTTTAATCGTTCTTCCAGCGATTGGATTTTGGCTATTTGTTCTTTAATCGCTTCAATTAATAAAGGTGTGATCGCGGCATAATCGACAAAATATTCTCCGCTTTCATTTTTTTGAACCACTTCGGGCGAAACCGTCTGAATTTCTTGCGCTAAAACACCACTTGGCTTGAGTTGGTTTCTCCTTTCTCGATTTCGGCTGGATTTTAATTTGTATTGATAGTGTATCCTGAAACCTGCGTAAGCGCTTTATGTAATGCGTTATCAATTTTTTGTATGTTTTCTTTTTTGTTTCTATCGGAAACTTGAAAATATTGCCCATTGTTGGCTATATGAAAGCACTTCTGCGGCGTATCGTACGGATTTCATTGGCCAATAAAACCATCATCTTCATCTAATGCCAATTGTCGTCCACCATCACCTGGCGACCAAATGAACATTGTTGCCATCACCTCCGATTCGGCTGTTTCTGTATTGTTTTTTCGGCTGTAGCCATTAAAAAATCACCGCCAGCTGTTCGAAATTCAGATTGGCATCCACAAAATGTTGATAACGATTAACATTTTCAATGCCATTTGAACTCGTTTGCGATTGGATCATTCACAAAAAACCGTTGTGCATTGGCGCGTAAAATATCGTTATCAAACTCTCCTCAAATGAGCAGGTGCCGAAAGCGAGTTCTCAATGTATAATTTGTTGGAGCCTAATTCGTTTGTAAGCCGCTTGATTTCCGATAGCAATATTTCCGTTACCTAACGTATTGGTACGTAAGGTTTGGTAACCGATACTCACATTATTACTTCGTTGATATCAAATAAGGCTTCGTATCTAAACTGTATTATTACCTGTAATGTTGGATTGTAAGGCATCTGAACCGTAGTGTATTTCTGCACTAAAGTATTTGAATATAGCTTCGTAGACCCATCACCAACATTATAACTTCCAGCAGCATGTGTGTACAATGAAACACTTCCATTAGCAACATTAGCCATACCGGTTGTAATATCGTGTAAAGAACCATTTCCGACAGCAGTATTGATCCAACCCGACGTATTACTGACCATAGCGACTTCTACGGCTGTGATGCCTTGATGACGTAGCACCAGAAGATTAGTGATATATCCGATTGAAATGTTTTCGTATCCAGTAATATTCGAATTCAAAGAAGCATCACCAATGGCAATGTTAAATATCCTGTGGTATTGTCTTGCATAAAAACAAACTTTCCGGGATAACCATTATTCAGCCGGTTATTTTGTTGTATTGAATGGTGTAACCAAAATGGTATTGGAAAAGCAGATAATAATCCGGAAAAGACCATTTCTTTTGAATACTACATCTTGATTATCGATCGTTCCCATAAAATGGGTTGTTAGGATTGGTTCCTGAACGTTCCTGTTGTTGTCCAAGCAAAATTAATGGCATAGCCATTTGGGTTTGCCAGGTGCATTCCAAACTCCATCGGTTTTGTAGTTGTCCATTGGTTCCTCGAGAAGCTGGCATTACTTATAGGTATTGGCTGGTATTACCAATAGCGATATTACTAAAAAATAGCCTGAGAACGAATTGGACTTTGTGGCTTCAGAATAAACGCCGTAGTGAATTACCTGCAGAAGGATTCGCCAGCTTATAATTTCCGTATTTAGTTTATGACTGTTTCTAAATTTTTAGTAGCATTAGTACTTCACGTTTCATATAAATTGCATTCCTGTATGATCAAATGTGTTTTTAAGACCATAAATAACACCGTTCCAAGTTCCGAAAAGATTAAATTTTTTGCGTTTCGTTCGGCAGTTGTCCCAATAAACTCGTTGCGTAAAACCTGCTGTCAAACTTGAACTAATACTAAAGACATTATTATTGTTAAATCCGTAGGCTATTCCTTCGTTATACAAAAATTGATTACTTACTCCTGCGCAATCCGGAACCAGCTGTACTGAAATCATTTTTGAATAATAAACATAATCAATTGGTGTAGCCTTCAAAATCATTGAAAATTCCCATGGCTTTATTATTGTTCAGATTGGGCGAAACATTATTTTTCGAAACCTAAAATAGATAGAATTGGTTTGATTCTTGTTGATATCTGTGACTTATAAACCACTGAATAACTGTGCGCTTTGTGAAATATTGCGGCTCTCACAATTACATTTACAAACGACGGTCTACATCAAGTTTTGCGCCGAGCGTAACTTTTCAGCGCTTATCCTGAATGGTAAGACCATCATCATTTAATATCGTTGGGAGCATTCAGTGTTCCGCTCCAGAAAATCGTAATCTTTTTTGGACTAAGTGGCGACCAATCGATAGAACAAAATTCAATAGTAAAATCCGGGCTCTTTACCGTCAAGATGATTAAATAGACTATCGCCAAGTAGTGATCAAAACCAGGACTGGTGATGGGAAAAGCGTCTATTTTCGGAATTAAAATTCCATCAGTGTTGGATGGAGTTGTGATTGGTGCGACGAATATCCAATTGTTAAAATTCAGGAGGATATCGTATTGAAGGATTCACGACTTGGAAAATCCACGATTGAAACCAAAACCAAAAGCGATGATAGTTTAATTGTTTCTTTGCCGTCTTCCTTTAAATTGAAGTGTCATTTTCTAAAAAAAAAACACAAATGAACCAACATTGACGATTTAAATAGACAAAGTTAAAATTCAAAAAAAACTCTAGCATTTAAATAAAAAAGGTCCTACTTTCCGTAAGACCTTTTATGTTTTGAATGCTCTATTACAAACAAAGCGCATCAATAGCATCTGTGTATGTTTTCTTAGGAGCTACGCCTACTTGACGACCAACTACTTCTCCATTTTGGAAAATAATCGCTTGTAGGAGATGTTACGAACGCCATACTTAGCGACCAAACTCTTGATTTACATCTACCACATCTACTTTTCCTACAACTGCTTTTTCCTTCAGCTCCATAACCGTTCTGTCAAATAACTGGTCAACCATTCTACATGGTCCACACCAAGCTGCCCAAAAATCTACCACTACCGGTTTGTTTGATTTTAATACTACTTCTCTAAATCTTTAGCATCTGTACTGCTAAAAGCCATATGTTTAATTTTTTAGCAAATTTACTATTTTTTTATTCTTTCAAATATTTGAAAAGAGTGATTTTTTTGTTGATAATTAGTATAAACAAAACTTCCTAAATCAATAATTATTGAAAACAACTTTCTCAGATTTTAACTTGGCATCATCTATCATGATGACTTCATAATATTCATAAATTTCCCTTCAGCAGTTTCTTCGTCAAAAAAACCCATCTGGATTGAGTTTGAATGGCGTTCTAACAAAACCTGACTTGCCTGTTTTTTGAACCAATTTTTATTTCTAGAACCTCATCTGGTTTACTCCTTCTATTTTCAAATTCAATTTTTTTGTTCTTAAATCTTGATTGATTACTAATCTTAATTGGTTAGCTACACCATCTGCTGTTATATGCTTCCTTTTATTGAATGGTTTGATTCTAATTTTGCCACAAAGTCAACAGCTTTGATAAAATATTCTATTATTCCTCTTTTAATAGCTTCATCAGAAAACAAATTTGATTTTACAGGTTAGAAGTTATCTTTTCCTCTTTTGCTATTGTAAATTCGATAGACATCATGGCAAATTTTATCTGATCAAGCCTCATCCCATTTTAAATTTACTTTGCCATTTTCTATTACTGCTTCTTTTAGAACTGGAGCCTGCGATTGCAATTCATCAGGTAGTTGAACCCAAAAGGCTAAGTTACAGACTTTCATTAATGAATTATCTGTGCAGCTAACTTGTAAATAAACTTTGTTTAGCTTTTCATTAAAAATATCATGTAATTAGCTTCTTTTGTAGTGCAACATTAAGTAACAACATTTTCGTTTTCATCGTCGTCTTTCAATCCACGGTAATGCATTGCTTTCTTCAAATCCTTTCTGGAATTAAGTTCCAACTCAGCAATATTTTCCTAGGATTGAACTCTAAGTTAAGTCAACTGTAGCGTGGAGAAAAATGATCGGGGCTGGCTGCCCATTATTTGAAGTTGTGCTGTACCATTGGAATCAATAGTTTCTATCTTGTAATAAAATGTACATACGAGTTTCTTCAAATCTATCATTATACTTTTGCGTCATTTTTATCTTCGCGAGCTGTGCTGTAATTTTTTATAAATTTACCGTTATCATCGCTTCTCAAGTGACTTGTAGCCAACTTCTTCTTTATCATTTGTTGTATCGAATATTGTAACAATATTATCTTTTCTTTCTGCTTTTGTTCCTTTACAGCCAATGGTAATTGTTAAATCTTTACCGAAAATTTAATCATTACTAGGTTTAGATCTGTGTTCAGAAAGTAATTCCTTGATAACATAATTATAATTTCCTTCAGGTAATTTTTGATCAACATAACTCACTGAATAAATATTGTTTTCAAGGTTTGCAAAATCGATTTCTTCATTGATTTTTGAACCATTTCTGTAAATATTGTGTCAAAGAAATTTTCATTGTTTTTCCAAAATCAACAGTTTTACATTGCGCTTTTCCTGATTGATTTCGACTTTTTCTGGTGCTGGTGAAATCGCCTGGTTAATATTATTTAAAACTGAAATTTCTTTTGACTTTTTGCATCGACTAGTTTTGTAGCTATAATTTTTAGCTTCAACATTAACATGTGATAAATCATATTGTTTTGCCAGTTGATTGTCAAAAATTGCTCCTATAGAAGTTGATAATCGGCATAAGCTTGTTTATTGACATCTTTTTCTTTTGTGTTTTTTGTTTCAATATAGAACTTCTTATGATTTATCATTTAGGTACTTATTCTTTGAACTCTTAAGTTCGGCAACAGAAATTATTTCAGATGCAATTATAGGTGATGAATTAATTTTTTTGCCAATTACCATTTCCATCGTTTTACCAATATGTCATATGAAGTAATCGGTAAATAGTTTTTTGACATCCATTTTAGCCAATTTTACCATTAACGAATTCTCCCAAGAGCTTTATTTCTTGAGACTTTACTGAAAACGATAGTAGTAAAAACTATAGTGAAAATTATTTTTCATAATTATTATTTTCTGCGGCAAATATCAAAACCATTGTTCGAAGACCATCTTGCATGTAGTGTGTGATTTGGAATTATTTGTGAATGTCACATTTCTACACTACCTTCAAAAGCTGATGGACTTAGTTGAATGCGATAAATTTTTGCTCTGCTCACAGCTTCATGATGCAACCTGAATAAAGTATAAATCAACCATCCTTTCATATGCTCTTCCAGAAAAAGATGCCTCCTGTGTACTTTGAATGGTGAAAAGTCGACACCAAGTTTTTGCATTAAAATTTGTTTTTAATCTTTTATTTCAGCTGATGCAATTCCAAGATTTAAACCTTCCAACCTGAATCATAGTTCTCCCACCATTCCTACTTCGTCCGTTTTGTATCAAGGTGTAAACTCCCATTGTCAATCACTGCCACATAACATCTGCAACCAATGGAGCTTGCTCTGTTCCTACATTTAGATAAAAATCATCTGCTCCAAAGTAGAAAAAAATCGAACGCTTCATTTGCCTTTCCTTCATTGCTACAAACCATATCTTTTGCCTTACCCCATCATAATCGCGTATCTGTATATTTCTTTATCCGTTCATTTGACATTTAGTCTTCATGAAGCATTCAGAGTGAGTTACTATCTTCGTGACATCGGCTTTTATATAATAGCTTATTCCATCTATACTCCAACCTTTGAACTGAGTTACTATTTTGTACATGTCCGTGTACCGTTTTCCCGTTATCATAGGAAGTTCTTGCATTTAGCTGTTGCTATTCCTAGGAAGTATGCTTTTGTTTGGTTTCATCTCCAGTTATTTGTCCTAGATTATTGTAATCCGTCAATATGATAATATGCTTTGCACTCCAAAACCATTTGCTTCTATAATTCCTGAACTATTGGCACAACTAAAATCTGATTGATGAATTCAAAGAACCAATAGAGGTGTAATTTCCATTAGTTTTTCAATGTTTTCCCCAAAATCATTTTGCAGTTACCTTTTACTTCAGGTTCTTTTGTCTGTAACTTCGTTAATGTGAAATAATTTCTCTTTGGATCATCCAGAACAATTTTGAATCCTCCACCATATTTTTGTGCGCCATCTTCATAACCATTAATCTCTTTACCATCATCGAATATTTGGATACCATTTTCAAAGAGTTTACATAGTAATTATCTCCTTGACCATGGCCCTTTTATTCCTCCTTTTGGAATTTGAATATTATTAGGATTTGGTGTTTGCCGATTAACACTTCCGTCATTCAAATCTAGCATATTTAGTTTGGTTCAGAACCATGGTAAACAAATCATTTCTTTCAGTAGTATTGAATCTATTTGGCCATTACCATCTCCAGTAAAGGGGAAAGTTGCCGTCAGTTTTGGCGTTCTTTTTTAATTTTCATAATATCCGCTATAAGAAAAGCCCCAGTAAGCCCGTAACCTTCCATCTTTTGTGCCTTCGCAAACAAACTCTTCATGTTTTCAGAAAAAATTGCCGTCATAGGAAATTGTTCCATTTGGATTTATAAACGTTTCACACATAGACATGTTCTCTGTTTCGACCTTTTTTCTCCTCCCATTTTTTATTGTAATACTTGGTGATATTACTATTGAGGTTGCTCTCTAATCTTCTAAAGAACTTGGATTTATAGCACTAGCTATCACCTGGTGCAAAATAATATTTTTGTTGTAGTCAAAGAAAGGTTTATTTCCTGAATTTTTTTATCATCGATAGTCATCAACAATCCTGCCAATCGTTAAGAAATGGCACAAATAAAGTTGCCTGAAGCATTCGAAGATAACTTGTTTGTTTATCATGAATGACGAATTCTTGAGTTTGGATGCAAACCAATATATCAGCAGTGTTTTTTGTTTCAACACCTGGTTTTTGTATTAGTTGTATACGGCCTTTTCCTTTATTATATGGCAAATTTTATCGAAAGATAAATTTAATGTTGATGTTTTATTGCTTCCTTTTTGCTGGCACAGGAGTTTTTACCACTCAATGCCAAATTTGTCAAAATTCAATCCATTGTTGTAGTTTTCAAATTGACTTTCTATTGCTCCAATATCAGAAAGATGAACATAAGTTTCTGTAACATTAGCCAATACTGAACCATCTTCATTGATTTTTCCATTTTAATAGTGAATCAAATTTGTATGGAAATTTAAATTCTTTTGGTTTTTAATCCGATTTCTAATGCAGAAAAACTATTGTAATCGTACTTTAATAGGTTTTGCATTTGGAATTTTTTACGGTTTCATTCAAATCTAATTGAGCTTCTAATCCTTTAACAATCATGTTTATACAGAAATTGGCGAAAAATCTACTTCTATTCACCATTTTTCAGATTTTGAAGTTTTTGATTTTCATGATCAAACTTCCGTCAAACTTGTCTTTGAAAGAAATTTCACAGAACCTTCTCCCGAAGATCTATGACATATTGTTCATTTGAACTACTAGAACCATTTTGATAGATAAAGAAATTAGTAAACCATTTTGATTTTATTTTGAAAGCTGCTTGTTCCATAATTGTTCGTGATTTTGAATAACCTTTTCAGCATCCATTTTTGCTAGGTTTGCGAAATCTTTAAGCTTGTTCAATGGCAATTGAAAAGCGCCATCACTATCTTTTTGTGTTTCTAAATCAATTTTTTGTTGGGAAACATCCTTTAGTATCAATCTCCATTGTTCCTTTTATAAACGCCCATTGATATGTTTTTAATTTTTGGGAAATGGCAATTGGTCTAACTTTAGGTTATTAAGGTTGGTACTTCTTTTCCTCCTTCCACAATAATACTTTTTTGAACCAGAAAAAGTTATCTTGATCTTCCTTGTTGAAATTTTATTGATTTGAATAACATAATCATTAATCATTAGAACCTTTAGATTTGCCAACTCACTTTTATCTTCAACAATTCTGCAATTCTCAACCTCGCCGCTAATATCTACAGATTTCTTTGGAAAAGCCAACTATTCTCCATCTCACAATTTTTCTGTTTTCGGCATCAATATTACTTTTGAAATTGAATGTTTTTACTGAAAAGTCCTAAAACCACTGACGTTTTTGGACTTATTTGTAAACATTTCATGACGCTTTCCATTATTTTCTAAATAAGCTCAGCGCTGAATTATTCCTCTGAAGGGATTTTGAGAGGAAGACCATTCAAATGAGTAACTTGTTATTCCTGCTGGTATTTGTTTCCCTTTAATGAGGTTTATCAACTAGATTGTTGCACACCTTTAAGAACTCGAGTTTGGAAATCTCAAATGCTTCAACCAAGGCTTTCATCAACCAATATTTACTTGTTTTCATCCAATGCGACAACTTTCGGCACTATTTGCCTTTGGAATTTGCAATGGAATTTAGCGTCAAATTGGTTTTTAAATGTGCTGAAAATGTTGTGGTTATCATGTTTAAAGATTTTTCTGAAATATCACTTTCCATTGGTATCTTTTTGTGTCATTTACATTATTAGTAACAAAGCTTTATTCTTTAACTCTTGTGTTTTGAGAAGCAGTCCAATTAAAACTGAACATTTCTCCGCTATTTATTTTTTTTCTATCAATAGGTGAAAGAAGATTTATACTTCTAGAATTATCGTTAGAAGAAATCGTATTATCATTATACTCAAAACTACACACTTCGCTATTTCCATTATTTTGTACGTTTATAGCTTGCGCTTGAACTGCCGAACCTCTACCAGATAATAAAGTTACTCTCCAAGCATATTTTTTACCTTTTCTTAGCTGTGGTTGTGATGGACCATATAAATATGAAAATGCATTCGTTGTAGTTTCAAAAAATGCTGGTGTGGTAGCGCTATTCAATGCTTCATTTGGATTTCTAGAACTTGGCACTAACTCAACTATTTTCAATTTATATTGACTTCCAACTGGTGCATCTTGTGGAGGCAACCATGAAAAGACAATGTTTTGAATGTTTGAAGCTACAATAGGTTCATCACATCTTGGTGAGATAAGCTGTGGCGGTGGAATTTGTCTTATTTCAAAAGGATTACTACAACCTAGTGGTTCTGGATTACTCAAGACTGCTCCAGTATTGTAATCCAACACTTGTAAGCAAAAAGTATAAGTACCTTCTGGAATACTCGAACCTCTGTAAAGATCATTTTTATTGATACCAGATACAATAACAGAATTTATATCCAAATAATTTTTCAAGTCCAGACCTGTAAGCATCTTCTGCTGATAGGCTTGTAATTGAATGGAAGTTGGAGGAACATAACTATCCGAGGTTCTTACTGAAATTCCATTGTCGCCAGTAATTGTTGCTTTCAACTTTACATTAACCGTTGTATAAGAAAGTAGCGTAAACAAAACTCGATTTGGACTATTCAAATAATCGGGTAAGTAAGTTGAATATGGTGGCAAAACTTGAACTGTTACATTTACAGTTGGTGTAGTTTGCGAAAAAGCCAATTGTGTCATCAATAGTACACCAAGGCAAAATATTTTAAAAACTCTTTTCATACTATTTATTTTTAAAATGTGTAAGTATATCCTAAATCAATATTATATTCATTAAACGTTATTCCTGCTGGAATTTTAGATTTATTATCAATGTAAACTCCAGTCAAAGTCAATCCATGATGCTGATTAAATTTAAAAGTGTTTACTAATGAGAAATTTAAAATATCTGCATATGGTTCATGATTAAGTTTTTGTTTAGTTCCATTAGCCGTTAAGGTTGTCATCATTTTATTTTTGAAAAATGGTTTCGAGAAATTTATCCCTACACCATCCAATCTGTTATAATTTGCCTGAGAATCAAAAGTTGACAACAGGTAATTAATCCCAAAAGTCAATCCTGTTTTGTTTATAATAATAGAACTGTTATAATTCAAATTATCTACTTGATATTCAGTTAAATTAGCTGTATTTGGATTTCTATCCGTAAGCCATTGTCGGTTAGCAACAATGGTGTGAAAATGAGTGATTTTTTGTTTGACAAACGTTAGCCTTGGCATCACTATCATGTTTTGTGAAACAAAAGATTGTTGTGTGGCTTGATTGGGAATTTTTAGACCTTTGTTCTGCTCACCAGAATAATTAGCATACAATGCATTCAATCCAAATACTTTTGAAATATTCCAGTCGAACCCTAGGTTACCAATAATTCTTTTGGTTGTGAATGATTTTTTGTTTAGTAAATTATCTCTCTGATGACCAAAACTAGCAAGCAATTTGAACTTATTTTTCATTAGATATAGAGATGGTTCAATGGTAATATTTTCAACATCAGTTTGAAAATAATACGCTCCCATACTCTGGAAATCGGGTTCAACTCTTCTATATTTAGCTTTTATTTTATAGGTTTTGGCTTCATATCGCAACTCTGTTTGGTAGGAATTGTACATAGAAGATGAAGTATTTACTGTGAGAAATGATCTGAAACTATTTACAATAGAATTACTATCATCAGAAAGAGGCAGTGCTCTCAGGTCTCTAGTATAAATACTTGTAGCCACATCTGCATCCCAAAACAAATGTTGAGTAAACTTCATTCTAGACGATAATCCTGCTACTAAATTTTCTCCTGGAAGAACATCGGTATTTTGTGGAATTGACTTCAATGAAGTTTCATCGTCTTTAGCCTTTAGTACAATAAAATCTACATGACTGCTTTCTGTTCCATATCCTATTCTTGCGGCATAACCCATTCTTTTATATGCTGGTGTTTGGACTTCTGGCGAAATTAAATTTTCTTCAACTGCTCTATTTAACCTTCCATACAACATGCCAAGTCTAAATTTTCCTGGATTTAATTCAACCGCAACACCCATTGCTGTTTGACCTGACCAAGTGAAAGGTGACCATGTTAGATTTGTATATCCTAAATGTGCTTTTACCCATTTATAGGATGGACTGATACAAAATTGATTAAATGGTTGTCTAAAGGATCTTTCTTGTTCACTAACAGTAAAAGAAAGTGGTATTTCTACACCATATATTTTTATTAACGGAGTTCCAGTGAAATACCAAGTATAATCTTTTCTTCTTGGGTCAATACCATCTACATGGTAATAGGAGTTAAAAATTGTAAATGCACCACTAATTTCAAAAGGTTTTTGAGTGCCTATTGTTTCTAATTCCTGTGCCTTTACACTACCAGAAAATAGTAATAAAAAGAAAAAAACAATAATTATATTTTTCATAATATTATTTAAAAAAGCTCTTTTCAACTAGCTGAAAATCATTTGTTAAAACAAACTTAATTTTTTCGCAGTTTTCACTTTTAAATAATATACCAACGACATTTTAAATAGACGAATGCTGTATCAATAGTAGGATAAATCTATTTATAATTGGCTAGAACGAAATTTTCTTAAAGAATTTTGTCAATATATTGAAAGTATTAATATGGGTTAAACTTTTTTATTTATGCTTTATCTTTACTGGCAATAAACAAAAAGGATAGTTAATTTAGTTTAAAATTAATCTGCATCTTCTCTAATTCTTCGAGTAAGTTTTTAGAAATTGAAACTTTTACTCTTCTGCTAGGCATATTAAGAAAATTTACCACTTTTATTTGTTCTGGCTGCTCTTCAATTTCTATTTCATTATCTTCTAAGATATCTTCCTCTTCACTCAATTCTGAAGAAGTTTTTGGAGCAAGAATACTATTGGAAGTTTTTGCGATTTCAGTTTCCATGATTTCAAAAGACAAACTGTGTGGACCTTCATTTGCTCTAAAAATATCTCGCATTTTGCTAATCATTTCCTCATGTAGTTCATTAATCTTGAACTGAATAATCAATTTCTTTGCAAATGATGGCAAAACATCCGCCAGTAATTTAACTTCTTGAAACTGAATTCTTGGGTCGGATTTTTTTCCTGTTTCTTTGTTTACCCATCCATCGCGAACAAATACTTTGAAAAATACGAATTGATTATTTACCAAAAAATGTCTGAACTTGAGGTATTCTTCATCAAAAATTCTAAACTCATGACTTTCATCATAACCTTCTAATGTAAACATTGCCCAATCCTTTCCATTTTTTCCAGTTTTGAATTGAACATTTGTAACAATCCCGCCAAAGGTTAAGTTCTTACCAATGTAAGGTGTTAGATTTTTCAAATTTTCTAATTTGGCGTTACAAAAATATTTCACTTCAAATTTATAATCATCTAGCGGATGACCCGAAATATAAATTCCCACTACTTCTTTTTCTCTAGCCAATTTTTCCATAGTGCTCCATTCTTCACATGGTGGAACAATAGGTTCAGCAATTTGAACATCGCTGGTTTCACCAAATAAACTTACTTGAGAAGAATTTTCATTTTCTTGAAATTTAGATCCAAATCGCATGGCTTTTTCTAAAAAAGTTATTCCTTCTCCTTCTATATGAAAATATTGTGCGCGATGCGTATCAGTAAAACAGTCAAAACCACCAGCTAATGCTAAACTTTCGAATGCTTTTTTATTAGCAGCACGAAGGTCAATGCGTTTTGCTAAGTCAAAAATAGATTTGTATTTACTTTCTTTTCTTTTTTCTACAATAGTTTCCACAGCTGGTGCACCAACACCTTTTATTGCACCCATTCCAAAACGAACAGCATAGTTTTCGTTTACGGTAAATTTATAGTAACTTTCATTTACATCTGGACCAAGAACTTTCAATCCCATTCGTTTACATTCTTCCATAAAAAATGAAACTTGCTTAATATCGTTCATATTATTAGAAAGCACTGCAGCCATGTATTCTGCTGGATAATGTGCTTTTAGATACGCTGTTTGATAACCAATCCAAGCATAACAGGTTGAGTGTGATTTGTTAAAAGCATAACTAGCAAACGCTTCCCAATCTTTCCAAATTTTATCTAATTTTTCTCCGTCATGACCATTTGCGACAGCTTGATCGATAAATTTAGATTTCATTTTATCGAGTGTTGCTCTGTCTTTTTTACCCATTGCTTTACGCAAGACATCGGCATCACCTTTAGAGAAATTCGCCAGTTTTTGTGAAAGCAACATTACCTGCTCTTGATATACTGTAATTCCGTAAGTTTCTTTTAGTAATTCTTCACAAGCTTCAAGGTCATAAACAATAGGTTCTTCTCCATTTTTCCTTCTAACAAATGATGGAATGTACTCCAATGGTCCAGGACGATACAAGGCATTCATCGCAATTAAATCACCAAAAACAGTTGGTTTTAAATCGCGAAGGTATTTTTGCATCCCAACACTTTCATACTGAAATATACCTACAGTTTCGCCTCGCTGAAATAACTCATAGGTTTTTACATCATCAATAGGAAATTCATCAGGATTGAGTTCGATGCCAGTTCTATATTTTACAAGCTTGCAAGTATCTTTTATTAAGGTTAAAGTTTTCAATCCCAAAAAGTCCATCTTAAGCAAGCCAGCACTTTCTACTACCGAGTTATCGAATTGAGTGACATATAAATCACTGTCTTTTGCTGTTGCAACTGGAACAAAATTGGTAATATCATCTGGAGTAATAATAACACCACAAGCGTGAATACCTGTATTTCTTAAATTTCCTTCAAGAACTTTTGCTTGTTGAATGGTTTCGCTACTTAAATCATCTGCATTTGCAAGTTCAATAAGTTCTTTTACTTTTTCATAATCCTCTGAACGCAAAGCATCTTTAAGTTGCTTTTCATCCATAGAGAAAATTTTATCTAGCTTTAAATTGGGTATAAGTTTGGCGATTTTATCTGCTTCAAAAAGTGGCAAATCCAATACACGTGCTGTGTCACGAATAGACGATTTTGCCGCCATTGTTCCATAGGTAATAATTTGCGCAACCTGATTGGCACCATATTTATCGATAACATAATCCATGACTTTACTTCTGCCTTCGTCATCAAAATCGATATCAATATCCGGCATCGAAACACGATCAGGATTTAGAAAACGCTCAAAAAGTAAATCATATTCTAGCGGATCAATATTGGTTATCCAAAGACAATATGCCACAACTGAACCAGCTGCAGAACCACGACCTGGACCAACGGAAACTCCCATTTTTCTTGCTGCAGCAATAAAATCTTGTACAATTAAAAAGTAACCAGGATAACCTGTGTTTTCGATAGTTTTTAACTCAAATTCAAGTCGTTCTTCTATTTCTGGCGTGATTTCTTTATAACGAATTTTTGCACCTTCATAAGTCAAATGTCTCAAGTATGCATTCTCACCTCTTTTTCCACCATCTAATTTATCTTCTTCTACCAAAAACTCTTCTGGAATATCAAATTTTGGTAACAAAACATCTCTCGAAAGGTCAAAAATTTGAATTTTATCAACTATTTCTTTGCAATTGGTAATGGCTTCAGGAAAATCTTCAAACAATTTTTTCATTTCATCAGAAGATTTAAAATAATACTCCTGATTGGGCAATCCGTAACGATAACCACGTCCACGACCTATTGGAGTTGCTTGTTTCTCACCATCGCGAACGCACAACAATATATCATGAGCATTTGCATCTTCTTTATTAATGTAAAAAACGTTATTTGTGGCAACCGTTTTAATATTGTGTTTTCTTGACAAATCAATCAATGAGCCGTTTATTCTATTTTCATCCTCTTGATTGTGTCTCATTAATTCGATGTATAAATCATCTGCAAAAATATCTTTCCACCACAATAGTGCTTCTTCTGCTTGATTAAGTCCAATATTCAATATTTTACTTGGCACTTCACCATATAAACTACCTGTTAAAACAATGACATCATCTTTGTATTTTTTTACAATTTCTTTGTCAATTCTTGGCACATAATAAAACCCATCGGTATAAGCAATAGAAGCCATTTTTGCCAAATTGTGATACCCATTTTTATTTTTTGCGAGCATTACGATTTGATAACCATTGTCTTTTCTAGATTTATCTTTATGATTATCGCAAACAAAAAACTCGCAACCTACTATTGGTTTTATTTTTTCTTCTGAAGATTTATTATGATTGAGAATATCTCTAACAAAATGAAATGCGCCCATCATATTACCAATATCCGTCATGGCTACAGCAGGCATTTTATTTTTTATTGCAGCATTTACTAAATCTTTTACTGAAATAGTGGACTGCAGAACAGAGAATTGTGTGTGATTGTGTAAATGAACAAAATCTACATCAACTAGACTTTCTTGATTTTGTTTGATTTCTTCATGAGAAATATCAACTTGCTCTTTGGGCTGAAATTGTTTTCTAATTTCTTCCGAAGCTTTCTTTAAGTTGATATGTTTTAATCCAATAAGTTGAATTTCACCAGGATTATTTTCATTGAAATCCTTGAAATAAGTTGCAGGAACATCAAGTTCTTCTTTAGTAAAAATCTCTCTCTTTATTAATTCTAAGAAACATCTTGTTGTGGCTTCAACATCGGCAGTTGCATTGTGAGCTTCTTCAAATTTTTCGCAAAAAAGATATTCATGAAGTTCTGTTAATGTTGGTAACTTATACTTTCCTCCACGACCACCAGGAAGTTTAATCATTTCGGCGGTAACTTCAGTACAAGTATCTAAAATGGGCATTTTTGTTAGTTGTGTGGCAATTCCTTTTCTGTAGAATTCACAACCCATGATATTAACGTCAAACCCAACGTTTTGTCCAACGATGAACTTTGATTTTGATAAAGCTTGATTAAATTTTTCGAGCACTTCAACAAGTGGAAAGCCATTTTTTTGAGCTAGTTCAGTTGAAATTCCATGAATTCTCTCTGCGTCATAAGGAATATTGAAATCCTCTGGATTGATTAAATAATCCTGATGCTCAATAAGATTTCCCTTTTCATCATGCAATTGCCATGCAATCTGAACGCATCTTGGCCAATTATCTGTATCGGATATTGGCGCAGCCCAATTTCGAGGTAAACCAGTTGTTTCGGTGTCAAAAATTAAGTACACTTTTTGTTAATTAGTGATTAGTAAATAGTTTACCAAAAATACATTTTAAGTAAGAGAGTATCAATTTTAGTTATCAACAAAAAAGCCAACTCAATTGAGTTGGCTTTAAATATTCAAAAAATTTATTCTTAAGGATTTGGATAAATAGGAACATTGTAGAATTCTCCATATTGGAAGTTTACCGTTGAACCTAATAAAGGATTATCACCAACTTGTACAGCATTAAACTTAAATTTACCAGTTATAGTCATTTTCTCATTATCAAAATTGGTAATTTGAATTTCCCCGTTACTATTTTGTACATTGACTACTTTTAGTTTGCAGTTTAGATTTCCTTCAGTAACTGTTACAATGTCACCTGGAACATACCCGTTTCCACGACTAGCTATTCTAACAACTTTAAGAACATTTCCAGCATTATTGGTTACGATAGAAACTTTTAACCCAGATCCAGAACCACCAGTTGTTTCGTGAGAGTAATCACAAACATATTCATTATTGCTTTGTAAATCACAATCTGATGTATAACCAGAACCAGCACTATATAATGAGACACTATAAACTGGTCCAGTAACAGGAATTGTTTCATATTCGGCAACTAGATTGTCCAAATCAGAAGAGTATGAAGCAAAATTATTAGTATTCGTTGAACCCAAAACATAAGTTCCAATATTGGTACTACTTGTTTTTAAAGTTACTTTTTCATATTCCGTGTAAGCATCAATGGTTAACTTTCCAGTTTCAGAAATATAAGCACGAGCATCATTGGACTTCCACAACACATCGTCTTTGAGTGCTTGAAATCCTGGATTACTAAACTTTAAATCTTCTTGACAAGATGTTAGGGCAATACTTGACAAAAATAAGGTTATTATCTTTTTCATTTCATTTGAATTACTTTTACAAAAATAACTTTTTCAAGCAAAAAGCATAATGATATTTAAAAAAATAATGTTAAAGATTTAAAATCTGTTTTGCAAGCATCAAAAAAAACACTTTTTTAGATTGATTTTGAGAAAAATAATTATCTTTGCGCCCTTAAATAACCGAGGTCGAGTACCTCAAATTAATCAAAAAGATTATGTCAGTAAAAATTAGATTACAAAGACACGGTAAAAAAGGAAAACCTTTTTACTGGATTGTTGCGGCTGATGCACGCTCAAAAAGAGATGGTAAATTCCTTGAAAAATTAGGAACCTACAATCCAAACACAAACCCAGCAACTATTGACTTAAACCTTGACCAAGCTGTTCAATGGTTACACAATGGTGCTCAACCAACAGACACAGCAAGAGCTATCCTTTCTTACAAAGGTGCTTTATTGAAACATCATCTAGATGGTGGAGTTCGTAAAGGTGCTTTGACACAAGAACAAGCTGATGCTAAATTAGCGGCTTGGCTAGATGAAAAAGCTGGAAAAGTTACTGCTAAAAAAGATGGTTTAGCAAAATCAAAAGAAGAAGCTAAAGCTAAAGCTTTGAAAGCTGAAAAAGAAGTGAACGAAAAACGTGCTAATGCTGCTGCCGAAGCTGCAAAAGCTCAAGAAGCTGAAGCTGTTGCAGAAGAAGCTACGGAGGAAACAGTAGAAGAAGTTGTGGCAGAAGTTGCAACAGAGGAAGTTCCTGCTACTGAAGAAGCTCCAGCTACTGAAGAAGCTAACGAAGAAACTGAAGCATAATTTGTACAGCAATTATGCGTAAAGAGGAATGTTTCTATTTAGGTAAAATTGCTAAAAAATTCAGTTTCAAAGGTGAAGTCCTTATCTATTTAGACACAGACGAGCCCGAACAATATGATAAAATGGAATCAGTTTTTGTTGAATTCAACAAAAATTTGGTTCCATTTTTTATTGAAAACTCTTCTATTCACAAAGGTGACTTTCTTCGAGTTAAATTTGAAGATGTTGACAGCGAACAAGACGCTGACGAACTAATTGGTTGTCATATCTACTTACCTCTATCTATGTTACCAAAACTTGAAGGCAACAAATTCTATTTTCATGAAGTCATTGGTTTTGAAGTTATTGATGAAAGATTGGGCAATATTGGTAAAATTGTTTCCATAAATGACAGCACAGCACAACCTTTATTCGAAATTGATTTTCAAGGAAAAGAAATTTTAATTCCGATGATTGACCACTTCATTATTGAAGTCAATAGAAAAGAAAAGAAAATCCTTTTAAAAACTCCTGAAGGTTTGGTGGATTTGTATTTATAGAAAATTACAAATTCCAAAAACAAAATTCCAAAAAATTAAAAAATGGAAAAACCATATAATCTTGAAGAAAGAACCTATCTTTTTGCTAAAGATTGTAGAATTTATATTAAAAATTTACCAAAAACAATTTCAAACATTGAAGATAGCAAACAATTAGTGCGCTCATCAGGTTCAGTTGCAGCAAACTATATAGAAGGAAACGAAAAATTAGGCGAAAAAGACCTAATATTTAAAATAAAAATTTCTAGAAAAGAAGCAAAAGAATCTCTACTTTGGATTAAATTGTTAGAAGAAATGAACCCTGACGAAAAAATAACATCAAAATATTTGAAACAAGAAGCCGAAGAAATAAGAAAAATCCTTTCCGCAATGATTAAAAAACTTGAAAGATAAAATGTTTTTTCTAAAAATTTGGGATTTTGTTTTTGGGATTTGGAATTTATTATGAAATCGTTTCAATTCAAACAATTTTCCGTCAAACAAGACCGATGTGCAATGAAGATTGGCACCGATGCTGTTTTACTTGGCGCATGGTGTCCTATTGACAACCATCCTTTTTCTATTTTGGATATTGGAGCGGGAACAGGAATTTTATCCTTAATATTGGCGCAACGCACTTCTGCTGAACAAATTGACGCAATCGAAATTGACGAAGATGCTTACGAACAATGTGTAGAAAACTTTGAAAACTCACCTTGGTCTGACAGGTTATTTTGTTTTCATGCTGGTTTAGACGAATTTGTTGAAGAACCCGAAGACGAGTATGACATCATCATTTCCAATCCGCCATTCTACTCTGAAAACTACAAAACCGACAACGAATCGCGCGATTTGGCTCGTTTTCAAGATGCCTTGCCTTTTGAAGAATTGGTTGAGGCTGCGAAATTACTGCTGTCGGAAAACGGAATTTTTGCCGTCATTATTCCTTTTAAAGAAGAAAAACGATTTATTGATTTGTGCGCCGAGGCTGAGCTTTTCCCCGTAAAAGTGACGCGCGTTAAAGGATCACACACTACCCCAATTGTGCGCAGTTTACTCGCCTTCAAACGCTACGAACTGCCTGTTTTGGAAGCCGAAGAATTGGTCATTGAAATCAGCCGTCATCAATATACTGACGATTACATTAATTTAACGAAAGATTTTTACCTTAAAATGTAATTGTCAAATCATAAAAGAAATCACAATTAACAATCCTTTATCATTTAGCATCGCTTAAATCGGATACTTTTAGAACTAAAATCTAAAACCGATTCACTTGAAGCAAAAATTACTTTTACTCCTTTTCTTTTTTACTTTTCTGAACTGCTTTTCTCAAGACAGAAAAACAATTCATGGAAAAGTCATTTTTAACGAAATGGCAATAGAAAAAATAGATGTTGTCAATCTTACCATTAAAAAAAGTAGTACTACTGATGCTGAAGGGAATTTTAGCATAGAAGCCAAAGCTGGCGATGAACTTTTTTTATTATCCAATGATTATTATGACATAAAAATTACACTTGAAAAAAAGGATTTTACATCGGAAAAATTTATCATCAGTTTAAGCAAAAAACCCATTGAACTCAAAGAAGTTGCCATAACGAAAGTAGAAAAAATTAGCGTTAAAGTTTCGCCCGAAGAAATACGAATGGCAAAAATTGCAAAGTTTGAAAACTCACCAAAAGTTTTAGGTGTTTACACCGGAGAAATGCCTTATGGTGTTGATTTTGTTGGGCTTTTTAAAAAAATATTCAAGTCAAATAAAAAGAAAGATAAAGATGGAACATCAAAATTTGCTTCTTTTAAAGAATATGCTGTTTCTAAATTTGATGTCAACGATTTTTTTTATAAAAAATTAAAAATAAATCTTCAAGAACTCGATTTATTCATGGCTTTTTGTGAAACCGATGCAAACTACAAAGCCATCATGCAACGCGAAGACACTTTAGAAACTATGGAATTTCTTACTACTAAAAACGAAGCATTCAAAAAACTAGAGCGATAATTCAACACCAAGTTCTAGCCCAGATGGAAGCGGCATCCTTTTTCTTTTTTTAAAGAAAAAGATAAAGCGAACAGCTGGAAACAGCTCCAAAAAATAACAATTGTTAAAGTGAAACTCAAATATGTTTTATTACCTTTGCAAACGTTTTCGTAAATCATAAAATTGACACAAAATGAAACCAGATTTATTTCAAGCTCCTGATTATTATTTGTTGGACGAATTGCTAACAGAAGAACATAAATTAGTGCGCGATTCGGCTCGTGCATGGGTAAAACGCGAGGTATCACCTATTATTGAAGATTATGCGCAACGTGCTGAATTTCCTAAACAAATTATTAAAGGTTTGGGCGAAATTGGCGGATTTGGACCTTACATTCCAGAGCAATATGGTGGCGCTGGATTGGACCAAATTTCGTATGGTTTGATCATGCAAGAAATTGAGCGTGGTGATTCGGGCGTTCGTTCGACTTCATCGGTACAATCGTCTTTAGTGATGTACCCGATTTGGAAATTCGGAACTGAAGAGCAACGCATGAAATATTTACCAAAACTCGCAACTGGCGAATTTATGGGTTGTTTCGGATTGACAGAGCCTGATTACGGTTCGAATCCGAGCGGTATGGTAACCAACTTCAAAGACATGGGTGACCATTATTTGTTGAACGGTGCTAAAATGTGGATTTCAAATGCACCATTTGCTGATGTTGCCGTAGTTTGGGCGAAAAACGAAGAAGGACGAATTCACGGATTAATCGTTGAGCGCGGTATGGAAGGATTTACGACTCCCGAAACGCACAACAAATGGTCGTTGCGTGCTTCGGCTACGGGCGAATTGATTTTTGATAACGTAAAAGTGCCTAAAGAAAACTTGTTACCAGGAAAATCAGGTTTGGGCGCGCCAATGATGTGTTTGGATTCGGCTCGTTATGGCATTGCTTGGGGTGCGATTGGTGCTGCGATGGATTGTTACGATACGGCTTTGCGTTATGCGAAAGAACGCATTCAATTTGATAAACCAATTGCAGCCTTTCAACTACAACAAAAGAAATTAGCCGAAATGATCACTGAAATTACCAAAGCACAATTGTTGACTTGGCGATTAGGCGTGTTGAGAAACGAAGGAAAAGCGACAACAGCGCAAATTTCGATGGCGAAAAGAAACAATGTGGATATGGCGATTAATATTGCACGTGAAGCTCGACAAATGTTGGGCGGAATGGGAATTACAGGCGAATATTCGATTATGCGTCACAGTATGAACTTAGAAAGCGTAATTACTTACGAAGGAACGCACGACATTCACTTGCTAATTACAGGTGCGGATATTACAGGAATTCCAGCGTTTAAATAATATTCGATTTATTAGATTAAACAATAACTAAAAATGATATAAAATGCTTCTCTAATACGGGAAGCATTTTTATTTTTGAATCATTAAATAATTGCTATGAACATTAATTCCATTAATAAAAAAATTCAACCTCAAAAAGACATTTTACTAAGTCATTCGCTTTACGATAAAGTGAAAACAATAAATGATTTACATCAGTTTTTAGAATTTCATGTCTATGCAGTTTGGGATTTTATGTCTTTATTAAAAGCATTACAAAGTAAATTAACTTGTACTGTGACTCCTTGGTTTGCTTCAACAAACCCAGAAACAAGGTATTTGATTAACGAAATTGTTTTGGCTGAAGAAAGCGATTTGACTTTGGACGGGAAAAGATTAAGTCATTTTGAAATGTATGTAGATGCCATGAAGGATTGTGGTGCTAGTACTGATGAGTTGTTTAATTTTTTGGAAAACGTAAAAAAAACGCAAAACATTTTTGTGAGCATCAAAACAAGTTCACTTCATAACAATGTTAAAGATTTTCTTGATTTTACCTTCCGTACAATAGAAGAAGGAAAAGCTCACAAAATTGCTGCTGCTTTCACTTTTGGTAGAGAAGATTTGATACCGAATATGTTTACTGAAATTTTGAAAAATTTTCAAATGAATTTCCCTGAAACTGATTTATCAAAACTGATTTACTACTTTGAAAGACATATTGAATTGGACGCTGATGAACACGGACCAATGGCTATGCAAATGATCTCAGAACTTTGTGAAAATGATCCTCAAAAATGGAGAGAAGTTGAAGAAGTTTCCATCATGGCTTTGGAAAAGCGTATAGGACTTTGGAATTCAATTGAAGAAGTGATTGAAAAAGCTGTTGAAATAGTTTAGCCATTGAAACGTTTTTACTCCATATTATCCATCCTATTAATTTGCTCCTTAGTTTTTGGCTGTAGCAAAGAAAGTGATAATACTGAAATTGAAACTCCTATCAACGTTTCAAAAACTTACCGATATTTAGCGCTTGGCGATAGTTATACTATTGGACAAAGTGTTTGTGAAACATGCAGATTTCCTATTCAGTTGAAAACAAAACTGAAACAAAGCATGGCCAGCACAGACAATATTCTTACTGATATTATAGCTCAAACGGGTTGGACTACTGCTAATTTAAAAAATGCAATTGCAGCACAAAATCCAGCAAATAACTATGATTTGGTTACGTTGCTAATCGGTGTTAATAATCAATATCAAAATAAGCCTTTTAGTTTGTATGAACAGGAATTTCCAGAACTTGTCAATATTGCTATAGAAAAAGCTAAAGGCAATAAAAACAACGTTATTGTAGTTTCTATTCCTGATTATGCTTATACGCCTTTTGGAAATGGAAACACAACTATTTCTGCTCAAATTGACATTTACAATGCTTTTGCAGAAAATTATTGTATTCAAAACAACATCACTTTTGTTAATATTACTGACATTACTCGAGAAGGTTTAGCACAACCAACTCTTGTTGCAAATGACGGTTTGCATCCTTCAGACTTGGCTTATTCTCGATTTGTGGAACGAATTTTCCCAAAAGCAAAAGTGATTTTGGGATTGTGATAAAATGACTGAGTTCTCTCATAATAAAAAAGGAGTTAGTTTAATCTAACTCCTTTTCTTTATCCTTATCTTTTTTCTTTTTGTCTTTTTTATCCTTTTTGTCTTTTTTCTTCTTTTTACCGAACAACTCGTCCAATGACAGATTGTATTTAGTATTTAACACAAATCTGTCTGTTTTGGTTTCATTATACTTGTCTTCATAAAAAAGTGATAAGCCAAATGTGCTTCCGTGTTTCATTTTATAATCAGTGCCTACAATATATCTTATACGGTTGTAAGTAATAGGATTATCGAATTTTAAAAACACTTCTGCACCAATATTGAATGACGCTTTGCATTTCGGCACATTATAATCAATAGAAATTTTTTCTCTCAAATATTCCCTTGCATCTTTTACTAATGACATGTATTCACTATCAAACTTATCTGTAGTATATTGATACTGTGTTCTAGATGAAAAAGTAAAATCCTTTAATTTATAATCATATTTGAAAGCTCCAAAAAATCTGTGATTATCAATCTCATAAGTTGTCGTGAAACGATATCCAGCTTCTAAACTCATCTTTTTTGTGATGTTGTATTTACCAGAAAACTGAAAATTACTAGATCTGAATTCAGAAATATCCTTGTCTAAAGAATATCTGTACGCAAAATCTAATTCCCATTTTTTGTTGATTTTATAGCTTAATGAAGGTGAAAACCTCAATTGCCAATCTGTATTTTGGGAAAAAACATTGAATGAGATTATAAAAATCAAAAAAGCAATTGTTTTTTTAGTCATCATCGGATGTGTTTAGGATTGTGTTTTCACTTTCTTTTGCAAAATAATATGCTTTCAGTAAAACAGTGTCTTTAAGGTAATTTATAGAAATAACATCTACTTTATGAATATCAAGTCCTGTTCTTTCTTTTAAATCATTTATTAAATCTTCTCTGTTTGCTGGTTTTATTAACTGAACGTTGTCATAAACAATTTCCTTGTAGTTTTCATTGTTCATGAAGTTTAATCTTTCAAGGAAATAAGTAAGAATTAAAATGATTAGGTTGCATGAAATTAGAATAACAAATCCATCTGTTACAGTGGCTAATGAATTGAGCATTCCAAGCGCAACACAAACGAAGAAATAACCCATATCCTTGATAGAAACCATGATAGTTCTATAACGGATAATTGAGAAGATTGCGAAAAGTCCGAATGCGAAACCAATTTTGATTTTTGCTGCTCCAAGAAGGTAGCATATCATAAAATTGATGATATTGAATAATACAAACGTGAAGATAAAATCTTTGTTTTTGTATTTTGGATAATATATAAATCCAACTAATATTATAATGGCTAGGATATCTATTAATGATCTTGAACCAAAATCAGAAATATCTAAAAGACTAAGGGGCTTTGTAACTGTTTCCATGAATTAAATTTTCTCTATGTTTTTTAAAATGGGTAAAAAATTATTTCGTCTAACGTTTTTATTGAGTGAAAGAACTCCAAAAATATATTTGCTAAAACTTTGTTCTCTAATATTATTCTTTTTCAATTGTTCAGTAATTGGCGAACGACTGCTTGATTTAGATTGTTTTATTTCGAGAACATAAAATTTATTGAATTCTTTGGTTTTTCTATTGTCTGAAAACTGAATATTAAAATCCAAAGTCATTCTTTCGGTAAAGTTTTTATTGATAAATGTTACTCTATTGAAGCGATTGTTTAGAATTACACACAAGTCGTCTAAACTCTTTCTTGAAAAAGAACGAACGGTTTGACTCTTTTCATTGTCTAATTCTGTCAAGATATCATCTAGTGACACTCTTATTTTATTAGTTCTATCAACTTTTTCCTTTTTTTTAATTTCAAAAAAACTGGAATTAGTTTCAAGATACTTTCTACTTCTTACTTTTATTCTATTTACATAACCATTGTGATGATCATAATAAAAACGTAAATCTTTAGTGTCAAAATAATTGTTTTCGTAGGTAAACACTCTGTGTCCATCAATTTCTAGCACAAAATAATTTTCGGCTATACTATCAACGATCAGGGCAAGTTGCTCTTCATTTAAAACGTATTTATTGTCAATACGATTTAAGAGTGCAACGGAGTCCATTTCGGCAAGCGAAATAGACTTCATAGATTTGAGGAAATTAAGATTGGATTTCATAAAATTTATTAAAATGAAACAACAAAATCTTCTGTTTCAACAACAGCATTTTTTGTGCCTATTGTTATGGTTTTTAATACATAGGTTTGATCCCATTGGCAACTGTCACAATCTCCAAAGACCCATATATCATAAGTTCCTTTGTACAGATATTTGAAAGTAAAAGATCCATCATAGGCAGTGTCAACTCTGTCAAAGTAATTAGTATCTCCATGTTTACTAATGTAAACTTTAAATCCTCCTATATACCCTTGACCCACAAGCGTACCATTCGAATTAAAATCTAACCCATATACTTTTCCTTTAATAGTTGCGGATCCGCCATATCCTTCATCGTGAGAACATGAGCTTAAACCCAAAACTGCTACTAATAATAATCCTAAAAATTTCTTTAACATGATACTATCTATTTAATGATTATTTACAAAAATTTAACACAAAGTTAATTATAAGCTAAAAGCGAAAAAATAAAATAGGTAAAATACACTTTTTTATAGATAATCAGTTTTTTTTTACCTACATCTTGTATGAATTAACCTCTTTTTTTGTTTGAGAAATATTAAATCTCATACATTTGAATAAAGAAAAAATGATGTCTTCGAAGAATAGAGATATATTAATTCATTTGTTAGGAAGTATAGCTTTCCTAAGTATACCCATTTTTTCATCACCAGATTTCAATACTGGTAAAAATTTGTGGACGATTACTCCTTTTCTAAATAATTTTTGTCTGCAATTTTTGTTGCTTGTTTTTTTCTACATCAATCATTATGTGCTTCTTCCTTTTTTTTACTTCAAAGAAAAAAAAGTTGTTTATTCTATTTTCATATTATTGTTTCTAATTATTATTTTGAAAGTTCCTGATTACTTCTTTCCTTTTGAAATTCATAAGCCAAATATGCCTTCGATGAATAGAATGGAACCTCCAAAATTTGATTTTCATTTTATTAGAGAAGGATTTATTAAATTTGTTTTAGTAATTGTTATATCATTTCTCATAAAACTTAATAAAAGGTATGATGACTTAAAGGATCAAAAACAAGTAGCTGAAATATCCTATTTGAAAGCTCAGATAAATCCCCATTTTCTTTTTAACACACTTAATAGTTTATATGCATTGACGATTCAAAAATCAGATTTAGCGCCTATTGCCGTGCTTAAACTCTCAGGAATAATGCGTTATGTAGTAACTGAAAGCTCACAAGAGTTTGTTACACTCGAAAAAGAGATAAATTATATTAGTGATTATATCCAATTACAAAAAATTAGGCTTGATGAAAGTGTGAACTTTAAATATGAAATCAAAGGACAACTATTGAACAAGTCAATTGCTCCGTTAATTTTAATTCCTTTCATTGAAAATGCTTTCAAATATGGTATAAATCCAGATGAAGACTCATTTATTCATATCTCCATTGAAACTGATGAAAAATATATCACTTTAGATGTAGAGAATTCAATTGTAAATTCAATTGTAGATGAAGCATCAAAAACAGAAGAAGGATTAAGAAATACACAAAAAAGATTAGAAATCATTTATCCAAATAAACATGAGCTAACGATAAATGAAACTGAGAAAAAATATGAAGTAACGCTGAAAATTGATTTAACATGATACATGCTATAGCCATTGATGACGAGCCACTTGCCTTGCAGGTAATAAATCATTTCTGTGAAAAAATTGATTTTATCAAACTCGAAAAAACTTTCACCAAGCAAAATGAAGCTCAAAAATATATCAATAATTATCCTGTTGACTTAATTTTTCTTGACATTCAAATGCCTAATAAGAATGGAATAGATTTCTACAAAATTCTGGAAAAAGACATTATGGTCATTTTTACAACGGCTTTTAGCGAATATGCAGTAGAGGGATTTAATCTCAATGCTACAGATTATTTATTAAAACCTTTTTCATTTGAAAGATTTGAGACCGCAGTTCAAAAAGCTCGCAATGAGTATCAGTTTAGACATATGACAAATGCTCAAACTCACTTGATGATTAGAGCAGATTATAAATTATACAGAATAGAATTTGAAGATATAAAATACATCGAAGGACTAGACGATTATATCCAAATACATTTGGAAAATAAATCAAAAATTGTGGCTCGTTTTTCGATGAAGAACATAATTTCCAAATTGCCAGAAAATCTGTTTATAAGAGTCCACAGATCATTTATAGTACCTATAAAAAAGGTAAGAACTATTCAAAATAAAAACCTTTTTATAGATGATGTTTCCATACCAATTGGCGATACTTTTAAGGAAGACGTGCAGAATCTTTTCCTAAATTAATTATTGCTCAGGTGCAATTTCAATTTCCAATCCATCTATTTCTTCTGTAATTGGAATTTGACAACCCAATCGCGAATTTTCTTTTACGTGATATGCTTCCCAAAGCATCGCTTCTTCATCGGGGTTTCGTTCGAGAGAAATCACATCATTCAACACATAACATTGACACGATGCACACATTGCCATTCCGCCACAAATACCAACAGTACCTTCTTCAGCTAATTCATAAGCACGAATAAGTTCCATGATGTTCATGTTCATGTCAGTTGGAGCTTGAACTTCGTGTCGTTCTCCGTTTCTATCGGTTATGTATATAGTTACGTCTTGTGGCATTAGTCAATCGATTTTACAACTGCTTTTTCAGCTTCTTTTCGAGTTCCATCAAACCCATCAACACCCGAAACTGTGGTATATTTCAACACATATTTTTTGCCTGGATTGATGCGATTGTAAACACTTTGGCACATTAAGGTCGCTTCGTGGAAACCACACAAAATGAGTTTCAATTTACCTGGATAAATATTCACATCGCCAATGGCATAAATTCCGTCAATGTTGGTTTGGTAATCTAAAGCATTATTCACTTTGATGGCGTTTTTCTCAATTTCCAATCCCCAATTGGCAATAGCACCTAATTTTGGAGTTAATCCGAAAAGTGGAATAAAATAATCGGTTTCAAATACTTGTTGAACACCTTCGTTTTCTAAAGTAATGCTTTCGACATGATTTTCGCCTTGAATGCCTACAACTTCTGCTGGTGTGATTAAGTTAATTTTGCCCAGTTTTTTGAGTTCTTGCACTTTTTCAACCGAATCCAATGCGCCGCGGAATTCATTTCTTCTGTGCACCAAAGTCACTTCGGAAGCTACATTGGAAAGGAAAATACTCCAATCTAAAGCCGAATCACCACCACCTGCAATAACAATTCGTTTATCTCTAAACAATTCAGGATCTTTTACAAAATACTCAACGCCTTTTTCTTCGTAATCAGCAATGTTTTCAATGGCTGGTTTACGAGGCTCAAAAGTTCCTAAACCTCCAGCAATAGCAACTGCTTTGGCATGGTGTTTTGTTCCTTTATTAGTTGTAACGATAAATGTTCCGTCGTCTAATTTATCAATAGTTTCTGCGGTTTCAGCTAAAGTAAATCCGGGTTGGAATTGTTTGATTTGCTCCATCAAGTTATTGACCAAATCACCTGCCAATACTTCGGGATAACCCGGAATATCAAAAATAGGTTTTTTCGGATACAACTCAGCCAACTGTCCGCCAGGTTGTGGAAGTGCGTCAATGATATGACATTTTAGTTGTAATAATCCTGCTTCAAAAACAGCAAAAAGACCTGTTGGTCCAGCGCCTATAATAAGTATATCGGTTTCTATCATGAGTAAAATTTATACCGCAAAACTAATGATTAGCTCAAATGTGTCAAGCTACTTTTGTTACAAAGTTCAAAGGTTGTTATTATTGTATTTTTGTAAAATGATAAATATCAGTTTATCTAGTTATAAAACATTTTGAACTGTTTCTATTTGTGGAGCATATTTTTTTATTGTAGTTTCTACACCAGCTTTTAAAGTCATCTGGTTGATACTACAACTATTACATGCACCTTCAAAACGTACTTTCACATGTTTTTCATCTTCAATGGAAACTAATTGAATGTCACCACCATCAGAATTCAAAAACGGTCTAATTTCTTCCAGAGCTTTCTCAATATTTGAAGCTAATTCTTCGTTTGTCATTTTTTTGGGCATTTTAGATTATTAGATCCTTAGATATTTTAGATTTCAGAGAGAATTTCTATGCTGTCTAAAATCTAAAATATCTAATCAAGTCTATTTTTTAACTGCAGAACATCCTGCCATGGTTGTTATTTTAATTGCCTCTGTTGGTGGAAGATTGTCGTTTCTTTTTACTACTTCTTCCACTACATTTCGAGCTATTTCCTCAAATGTTTTTTCTAATGTAGAAGCTGTTTGTAATGCTGCAGGACGACCATAATCTCCAGCTTCGCGAATGCTTTGCACTAATGGAACTTCACCTAAGAATGGTACTTGTAAATCTTCTGAAAGATTTTTTGCTCCTTCTTTTCCAAAGATGTAATATTTATTATTTGGCAATTCTTCTGGTGTAAAGTATGCCATGTTTTCAATTATTCCTAGAACAGGAACATTTATCGCATCGCTCATGAACATTGAAACTCCTTTTTTTGCATCTGCTAGCGCTACTGCTTGTGGCGTACTCACCACAACTGCACCTGTTACGGGCAACGATTGCATGATAGAAAGGTGAATATCGCCAGTTCCTGGAGGTAAATCGATTAGCATAAAATCTAATTCTCCCCAAGCAGCATCAAATATCATTTGGTTTAATGCTTTAGCAGCCATTGGTCCACGCCAAATTACAGCTTGACTTGGAGAAGTAAAAAATCCAATTGAAAGTAATTTAATTTCATAACTTTCTATCGGTTTCATTTTTGATTTTCCGTCAACTTCTATAGAAATCGGTTTTTCATTTTCCACATCAAACATGATTGGCATACTTGGACCATAAATGTCCGCATCGAGAACACCAACTTTGAAACCCATTTTGGCTAAAGTAACTGCTAAGTTTGCTGTAACGGTAGATTTTCCAACACCACCTTTACCAGAAGCAACCGCAATAATATTGGAAATTCCAGGTATTGCTTTTCCTTTTATTTGATTTGGATTTTCGGGAGTTTCTACTTTGATATTTACTTTCACAACCGCATTTGGAGAAAATTGTTCGTGAATGAGTTTTTTGATATCGTCTTCTGCACGTTTTTTTATGTGCATTGCTGGAGTTGAAATTACTAAATCTACAACAACTTCATCTCCAAAAGTGAGTACATTTTTTACCGCACCACTTTCTACCATATTTTTTCCTTCGCCAGCAATAGATATAGTTTCTAATGCTTTTAGAATTTCTTTTCTATCTAACTTCATCTTCTTGTTTAAAAGTTTATGAGTTTAAAAGTCTAAAAGTTGAGTAACTTTTATTTAAACTGAATATGAATTGCAAAGATAGTATTAAATGTTTGGAAATATCCTCTAAAGAATTGAAAATGTTTATGGAGAAATTAGTAAAACTCTATAATTCTTTTCCTTGAATTAAATTTATTTTATTGATAGTAAATTGTATTTGCAAACGATTTTTTAGCAAATCATACTCTGCTAAAAGTAACTGATTTTTAACCGACGAAAAAACTACAGCATCGATAATTCCTGAAACAAATTTAGATTGAGAAGTCCTAAAAGAGGTGTTTGCGTAGGATTTTAGTTCAGCTAATTTTTTATCTAACTGTTCATAATTTTCTTTGTTTTGAATTTCAATATCAATTTGGTTTTTAATTTTTGTTTTCTCTTGCTCCAACAACCATTTTGATTTATCTGTTTCAATTTTTGCGGCTGAAATTCTCTTATTTGTTCTAAAACCATTGAAAATTGGCACATTCAACTGCAATCCAACTTGTTGGTTTTTATTGTCACCTATTTGTTTATTAAAATCATCAACAGTTGCATTAGCTTGATTTAATGGTTTATAATAAAATGTGGAAAATCCATAATATGCTGTTAGAGATGGCAAATTATTAGCTCTTTCTAGCTTTGTATCAGTCAAAGAACTTTTGTAAACTAGTTTAGCTGCAATTATTTTTGGGTTGCTTTCAAATGAAGTTTCAACTGATTCGTTATAAATTGGAAATTCTAAAATAACCTCAGCTATTGAAACATCGCTCACATTGATTAACTGAAAAAGTTGCTTTTTTTGGATGAAGAGCAATTGTTCTGTTTGCATAATCTTCATTTCCTCTTGAGCAAAACTCAACTGCATATCATATAAGTCGCTCTTGGGTTTACTGCCTATTTCAACTTCTTTTTCTATTCTGCTAAAATTAAATTCTGCATTTTTAAACTGTTCTTTCTGAATTTTAAGTAATTCCTGAGTAAACAAAGCTTGATAATAGCTTTCTAAAATTTGCAATTGATATTCATTTTCAATAACCGCTAAGTCTGCTTTGGATTTTTCTAAATCTATTTTTGTTCTTTTTGAACTAGCTAGAGCTTTGAAATCTATTAAGTTCATTTGAGCATTTAAAAAGAAGTTATCGTTTTGGATGTTTGAACTTACTCTACCATTTGTTGCTGGGTCAATTGTTGAACCGAAATTATAACTTTGATTACCGGTAAAATTAACAGTTGGTAATAGTTGGTTGACTACTGAATTATGCAGTTTTTGAGATTTTTTTACTTCGAGTTGACTGATTTTTATTTCTATCGAATTTTTCATCCCAAATTCGATGCATTTCTGCAATGGCCAAGAGTTTTCTTGACCAAATGCAGCAACACAAATCGTATAGAGGCAAACGATTAAAAAAGATTTTTTATTCATATTTTAAATACTTCAAAACATTAACTCTTGTTGCTTGATAAGCTCTCGATAGCACAACTATCAACGTCAATATTAGTAGAATTATAAATCCAATAACAAATGGCATTAGACTTATATTTATTCTGAAAGCAAAGTTTTCTAACCATTTATCAAGAAGATAATAAACTGGGAATAAAGCAATTAAAAACCCAATTATACAGAATATAACATATTGCTTGGATAACTCTTTTAGCAAAACTTTTGTTTCGGCACCAAGTGTTTTTCTAATTGCTATTTCTTTCATTCTGCGTTGTATAGAGAACGAAGCAAGAGAAAATAGACCAAATAATGCAATAAGTATTACAATGACGTTTAGTAATGAGAATAGGTTTTTTTGTTTCACATAGTTCTCATAGGTTCTTGCATAAGCTTTATCAACAAAATCGTAACTAAATGGATATTCTGTATCAACCTTTTTTACCCAAAATTTTTCAACTTCAGCAAGTGTTTCTTCCATGTTACTAGAGTCTGCTCTAAAATATATCTTATTTACATTTCCAAGCATCCAATCAATCGTTTTGAAATGAAAGAAAACCATTGGTGGAATTTCGGCTTGAGGACTATAAAGACTAAAATCTTTTACAACACCTACTATTTTAAGTTTGTTACCATTCCAATCAATTTCTTTACCAATTGGATTTTTTTCTTTCATCATTTTCATAGCTGTTTCATTAATCAACATCGTACTAATGGTATCTGAGGCAAATTTTTCTGAAAGATATCTTCCTTCCTTCAATGGGATTTTCATCATTTCGAGCATACCAAAATCGATACCCATGTTTTGTCCTTGAATAGTTTTATCATTATAATTAAAACTCGATGATGAACCTGAACCTGAACCAAAAGTAAAAGAACCTGTAGAAACCTCTTGAACTCCTTTAATTTTTGATAATTCGCTTTTTATCGTTTGGTAGCGATTATATAATTTTAGTGTATAATCTTTTTCTTTCCAATCATAATTGTTTCTATACCTTACTGAAACTATTTGATTTCCTTTAAAACCTAAATCTTTACTGCTTAAAAATTTTACTTGCTCATAAACTATGTATGAACCAATAATAAAAAATGTAGCAATCGAAAACTGTAAAACTAACATTCCATTACGAAGCCAAACACCACTTTTACTTCTGCCAAAATTTCCTTTTAGAACTTTTAGCGTTTCAAAGTTTGATACATATATGGCAGGAAAAATACCTGCAAGAGCAACAGTCACAAAGAATATCAAAACCAATTGCAAATAAAATTGCTCACCATGTATTATGAGTTTTTTACTCAAAAAATCATTGTAATATGGCAATGATAACTCAACTATTACCAACGAAAGCATTATAGAAAAAATCGTTATCAATGTGGTTTCAAAAATAAATTGCCAAATAATATTTGTTTTGGTCGCACCAATTATTTTTCTAACACCAACTTCTTTTGCTCTTTTGATGGCACTTGCAGTTGCAAGATTTACATAGTTAAAAATTGATAATGTCAAGATTAAAATTGAAAGACCAACCATAATTAACAAAAATTGATAATTACCTCTAGACTCTGCATAACCTTCTGTTATTGAATGCAAACGAGCTGTTGCCAAAGGTTCCAAAATAATCCTTGTACTTTCTTGTCCATTTTTTTTCAGCCATTCATCTACAGTCAATCCTTCATCTTTGGCCCATCTGACAACTCGGTTCTCAAACAATATTTTTTCCATTCTAGAAATCACTTTATCAGTGTCGTTAGGATTTTTAAATTTTAATAACAACCCATGATTGAAATTTCCCCATTGTTGTAAGTTTTCTTTCAACTTAGGTTCTATAAGGTTTGTAACTGCCATCGGTGCCATAGATGAATTTCCAGGAATTTTATAAACACCTCTAACGATGAGTTGTCTACCAGAATACCTAACTTGTTTTCCCATTGGATTTTCAGACCCAAAAAGTCTGCTAGCTGTTTCATCGGAAATGGCAATACTAGACTCATCTTTTATAGCTGTTTTTGGTGTTCCTTTTATAAATGTAAAAGGGAAAAACTCAAAAAAAGTACTTTGTGCATCCGTTATTTTTACAATTTCTTTTTTATTCTTGTACTGAATGATTTCTTCATAATACCAATTGTCTAGGTAGCAATACGACTCCAATTCGGGAAAAGAACTTTTGAAATATGGTATATAGCCAGCAACATTACTTGCCCAAAAAGTTTCTGGTGCGACTTTGCTTATAGATTGAAAAACTTTGTTTTTCTCTGGATTCCAGTCGTTATAACTGTGTTCATCGTTCCAATATAATATAGCGAATATTAATCCTGCAATACCTATGCTTAATCCAAGAACATTGAGTGCTGTAAACAGTTTGTTGTTCTTTATATTGTAAACAAATATATGTAGCCAATTTTTGATCATGATTATTGATTTTTTTTGATTTTTCCGTTGCGCTCCAATCAATTGGCATCGCTTCAGGTTGATTGATGATTATTTTCCTTTTATTGAACCCGATGAACTTTCATCTTCTGTCAATTGAGCTGGATTTCCATAATAAACAATGTCTGCGCTAGAAGATGCTTTGGCATTCAAAACTTTTGATGCAAATACTTTCACATCTGCCGAACTGCTTGCAGATACAATAACATTATTTGCCAATAAATCTTTTGCAACGCAACTTGAAGAACTACTGGATTTTATATCTAATGTTTCCGTTTTACCACTAATTACTACATCAGACGAACTACTGGTTTCGATTGCTACATTGTTTGATTGAACAGTTCCATTAAAATCTCCACTTGATGATGCATCAAGCATGAACTTATCAGCACTAAATTTTCCTGAAATACTTCCAGAAGAACTCACATCTATCGAAACAGAACTAGTTTCATTTTCACCTTCAATAGAAATATCTGCAGAGGAACTTGCTTTATAAGACGTTAATGATGGTCCAGAAATATAAACTTTTAGAACTTTGAAATTTACGCCATCTATATTATACCCTTTTGAGTTTTTTGAACTGTAATTTTTATTATCTTTTGTTTCTACAAAAACTTTTAAAGTTCCGTTTTCAATTTCAGTTTTAACCATTTTAAGTCTTTCATTATCATCTGTCTCAACTCTGATACTATTTGTAGTAGAAATGGTGTAAAAAACCTCAATACCATGAGATGCTTTCAGTTTTGAAAAATTGCTTACGCTTCGGTTTTCAGAAACCTGAGAGAAAGCCATCAAGCTTAATAAAAAAGTTGTTATTGTTACAATTACTTTTGACATGTTTTCGATTTTTAATTGGTTAAGAAATAAATACATCTACATTTCGACTGTTTGTTTTTTCTGAAAGTATCATTCCATCTTTCATGAAAATTGTTTTTTGAGAGAATGAAGCATCATAATCAGAATGTGTAACCATCAGAATTGTAGAACCTTGAGCATGCAAATCAGTCAGTAATTCCATTACTTCATTACCGTTTTTACTATCAAGATTTCCAGTAGGTTCATCGGCTAAAATTATTTTTGGATCATTTATCAGTGCTCTTGCTACGGCAACTCTTTGTTGTTGACCACCAGAAAGTTGTTGCGGATAATGCTTTAAACGATGAGAAATTCCTAATCTTTCTGCAATTGCCTCTACTTTTTTCTTTCTTTCAGATGATGGAATATTGTTGTAAATCATAGGCAGTTCAATGTTGTCAAAAACAGAAAGTTCATCTATTAGATTGAAATTTTGGAAGATGAAGCCAATGTTTTGTTTTCTAATTTTTGATTTTTCGGTTTCACTGAGTGTCAACATTTCCTGATTTAATAATTGATAACTTCCACTTGATGCTCCATCTAAAAGCCCAACGATGTTTAGAAGTGTCGATTTCCCACTTCCTGATGCGCCCATAATGGTAACAAATTCACCTTGATTGATTGTGATTGAAACTTCGCTAAGAGCTTTTGTTTCTACTTCTTCTGTTCTAAAAATTTTTGATAAATCTTTGATTTGTATCATGATTGTTCATTTTTTGATTTATTGTTCAATGTTTAATACTTCAACTTCTTTGTAATCTTTATAAGTTGAGGTCACCACTTTTTCACCTTCTTTTAATCCATCTAAAATTTCATAATACAATGGATTTTCTCTTCCTATTTTAATATCTCTTTTTTCTGCTTTGTTTCCATTTACAACAAATATCCATTTTCCTGATGTGTCTTCATAGAAACTTCCTTTTGATAAAACTAATGATTTTGTTTTTTCAGATAAATTTAAACGAACTGCAAAACTCAATCCTTGTTGTAAATCTAAAGTTTCATTGGTCACAAAATTTAATTCCACTTGAAATCTGCCACTTTTAATTTCAGGAATAACTTTTGCGATAGAAACTTTTACTTCTTTACCATTAAAATCAACTGTTCCCGTTTGTCCTTGTTTTACTTTTTGTAAATAGAATTCATCCACATCTGCCAATAATTTATACCCTTTCATGACATCAATTTTTCCAAGAGTTTGACCTTGTTGATAGCTTTGCCCTAACACCGGTTCAAAAGATGATAATCTTCCTGAAAGTGGAGCAACAACTAGAAAATTCTTTTTGTTAATTCGTAAAATATTCAAACTTTTTTCCATAATCCCAATGGATTGATTGAGTTGCCCAATTTGAATTTGATTGGCTTGCTTTTCTTTAGTAACGCTTTGTTTAATGATATTTATTCTCTCTTTTGAAAACGAAAATTCTCTTGTGTTTTTTCCCATTCATTTTTTGACAAAATTTCCTGCTCGAATAATTTTTTGTTTAAGTCATATTGATTTTTTGCATCCATAAAATCATGTTCAATAGAAACTAAATCTTTTGCCAAATTCAGTTCCTGATTTCGCAAATCTAACTTTGCTTTGTTGAGATTATTGATTTGTTCTATGATTGAGGTTTCTTGTTGCATATAATTCAGTTCAGTATTAGGATTGTATAACCTTGCTAATGGTTGTCCTTTTACAACATTATCACCATTACTGACAAAAATTTCCTGAACAGAACCACCTTCGATTATATTTACTAAAATTGAATTCATTGGTTCAACTCGAGCTTGAAAAACCATGAAATCTTCAAAAAAGCCGTCTCAACAACTTTGATGCTTATTTCGCTTTTTTTCACGTTGAACGTTCTCTTTTTAGTAATTATTGAAAAGGCAACAAAACCTAAAACCACAATTGCTAAAACTGCTATTGCCAGATATTTTTTTTTGCTACTTTTACGATTGATGATTGTATCCATTTTTGTTTCTTTGGTTTATATAAAAACAATATTGTGCCAAAGTTTTAAAAAATGTAATTGCTTGATTTTTAATATCTTGATAATAATTAAATTATTTAAGTGTTCATTATCGAACACCTTTTGTACGAAACCGAACAGTGATGAAAAAAACCAATGCCAACATTTTAATTATTGACGACCAAGAAGACATTCTTTTTGCAGCAAAAATGCTTTTGAAGAAACATTTTGAAAACATTTTTACGCTCAATAACCCAAAAAACGTTCTTCAATTGTTATCAGAAAATGAAATTGACGTTGTGCTACTAGACATGAATTATCGAATAGGTTTTGAAGATGGTCGTGAAGGATTGTATTTTTTAAAAGAAATAAAAAAACTTTCTCCAAAAACAATTGTTATTTTAATGACTGCCTTTGGCAAAGTTGAAACTGCAGTTGAAGGATTGAAAAACGGAGCTTTTGATTATGTTTTAAAACCTTGGGAAAACGAGAAACTAGTTGAAACAGTAAAACAAGCTGTTGATGAAGCTAGAAAAACTAGAAAAAAAGGCGAAAAGGATATTACCGATAATCGCTACTTTATTGGTAAATCAAAAAGCATTCTAAGAGCTTATGCGTTGGGCGAAAAAGTAGCAAATACAGATGCTAATGTTTTGATTTTGGGAGAAAACGGAACAGGAAAATTTGTCATGGCAAGTTATATTCACCAAAACTCCAACCGAAAAAACAATGCGTTTGTTCACGTGGATTTGGGTTCATTGAACGATAACATTTTTGAAAGTGAACTTTTTGGTTATGCCAAAGGTGCTTTTACTGACGCCAAAGTTGATACAGCTGGAAGATTTGAAAATGCTCAAAATGGTACAATCTTTCTAGATGAAATAGGAAATGTTCCGTTGCATTTACAATCAAAATTATTACAGGTCATTCAGACCAAAACCGTTACTCGACTTGGCGAGGCAAAAGCGAGACCATTGAACGTTAGAATTATTACGGCAACCAATTTGAATTTGAAAGAAGAGGTTAACCACAAGAATTTTAGAGAGGATTTGTATTATCGCATTAATACAATGGAAATTACATTACCATCGTTAAAAGAAAGAAAAGAAGATAAAATTCCATTGGCTAAATTCTTATTGGAAAAAATGATTTCAAAATATGAACGAAATGAAATTGTTTTTAGTGAAAAAGCATTAGAACAAATAGAAAACCATTCTTGGAACGGTAATATTCGTGAGATGGAAAACCGCATTGAGCGCGCCGTAATTTTGTGTGAAAACAATATCATTTCGTCTTCTGATTTAGATTTGGATCAAATTACAACTTTTGAAAATCTTGAAGATATTCCTCTTTCAGATATTGAAAAAATAACCATTGAAAAAGTTTTAGCAAAACACGATTACAATATAAGCAAATCGGCCGAAGAGCTTGGTTTATCTAGAGCAGCATTGTACAGAAGAATGGAAAAATATAATATTAACACAAATTAATCTTTCAACACCTGACAGGTTTTCAAAACCTGTCAGGTGTAAAAATAAAATGTTTAAAAATCAACAACTATATCATCAACTTTTTTTTCGGTTAATACTTGTTTTAATCAGTATTGGTTTGAGTATGTTTTTGTTTTCAAAAGACTTACTTTACACTGGACTTTTTGTGGTATTTATTTCTGTTTTGTTGCTTTCTGATATTTATTTTTTTACCAAAAACGTTTTGCAATTCTACGACCGAACCATTGCAGCGATTTTGCAGAATGATTTTTCATCAGATTTTTCCAAACATAAATCTTCTGAAAATTACGCAAGTCTTTTCAACCTTTACTACAAACTAAAGGAAAAACAACACGAACAAGTTTCACGAGATATAATCTATCGTTCTATATTGAATAATATAGAAACTGGAATAATAATACTTCAAAAAGAAGCTGATGGATGGAACATTTTTTTGATGAATGATTATTTCTCCAAGCATTTTACTGTTCCAAAAGTTTCGAAATGGAATTATTTGAAAAAACAATTGCCTTCGCTTTGCGAAATTATAGAAGAGCAAAATTTTCAGGAAATGAAAAGTTCACTACAAATTCGAGTGAATAAACAAGATACACAAACATTCATCATTCAAACCTCGGCTACAAAAACTTTTAATCAAGAATACTACATCATTTTGCTGGATAGTATTCAAAAAGTGGTTGAAAAAAAGGAAAAAGAAGCTTGGATAAACTTGATGAAAGTGATTTCTCATGAGTTATTAAATTCGCTTACACCAATTCGTTCGCTGTCGCAGAATTTAAATGAGTTAGTACAGCAAGAAACACTTTCTACAGAAGATTTAGACGATATCAAACAAAGTGTAGCTACAATGCACAACCGCAGTAATCATTTGCAAGAATTTGTAGAAAGTTATAGAAAGCTAGCCATGTTGCCATCTCCAAAAAAAGAAAAAACAGAACTTTCTGAACTTGTAGAGAATTGCCTTATGATTATGCAACCTTTACTTAAAAATGACAAAATTTTAGTTCAAAATAACATCGATTTTAAACGTTGGGTTTTTGTAGATAAAAATCAAATGGAGCAAGTCATCATCAATCTATTGACAAATAGTATGTATGCACTTGCGGACAAAGAAGTTAAAGAAATTACTATTTCATCAGAGATTAAAGAAAAACGAATTTACCTTATTATAAGCGATACTGGAACAGGAATTGAGAGTGAAATTGAAGATAAAATCTTCCTACCTTTTTTCACTACACGAAAAGATGGTGCTGGAATTGGACTAACGTTATCTAAAAATATTATTGAAGCTCATGGTGGTTATCTAGCTTTTGAAAGCAATGAAAATCAAACAAAATTTACAGTTTGTTTGCTAGAATAGATTTGAAATCATTTGTGAATTTTTCAAAAATTAGGAAATAATTATAAATCATTTTTTAACAAACAGTTGTTTTTGATTTCATTAAACTCCTTTTCATCCATCTCTCTTTGGAAATAGAAATCAACATAATCATAAATTTTATTTTGACTAAATTGAGTTCTATTTATTTTACCTTCAATCTCATTTGAGTAATAATAATGATTATTAATTTGAAGTTTAGTTCTAATTTTTGTTTTGAAATTACCATTATATTTTATCATTGAAAGACCAATATAATTCTTAGGTTTTAGTTTATACAAACTACTTGTAACACTACAACCATAACTTTGATGAGAAAACTCAATTGGTTTCCAAACTCCATCAACGTCTTTTGCTTCTTGAATTATTTTAATATACGCATCATTTATAAATGCAGTTTTATCATCACCGTTTTTAATTAAAACAGGAAAGCAATTTACCATAACTTTCATTTCATTGACACAAGTATTAATGCACTGTTGCATTAACTTGATGGATTTTTCTCTAAGAATTTTTGAAGGTAATTTACCACCAATAAGGTTATCTCTTTTAAATCGATATTCTTTTGGAGGAACATTAACAAATTTATATTCAAAACCATTATTAGCAATTGTATATGAAGTATCAATAATAACCTTTAAATCATATTTGGGCAAAATTGTGTCAAAATCTTTAAAGTATTTATAGTTACTTTTATAATAATCTTCAGAGAAATCTTTATTATAATTGACATTAACATCATTTTCAAATCCTTGAGCTAAAATATTAGCATAAGAGATATGTAACATCTCCTTACTATTCACCTCAACAACATTCTTTTGTTGTGGAACAATAATTCTAGGATAAGGATATTTTTCTTTGGTACAAAAAGAAAAAATTAAAAGTATTACTATGCAAATTATTTTCTTCAAAACTGTTTACTGTTTAGTGCTCACTAATTTCAGGTTTCCAAAAATGTTTTTCAAAATCAATAATTTGGTTGTCAATCACTTCTATTCCTTCGTTCTCTAAGAGTTGTTGCATCAAGTTTGTGCCATCAAAATGATGTTTGCCTGTCAATAGCCCTTTTTGGTTAACCACTCTGTGCGCTGGAACATCATCCATACTGTGTGATGCATTCATTGCCCAACCTACCATTCTGGCTGAACGAGCTGCACCAAGAGCTTTGGCAATTGCACCATAACTGGTAACTTTTCCTTCAGGGATTTGACGAACTATTTCATAAACTCGTTCAAAAAAATTATCATTTGATTTCGATTTTTTTAAAGCCATGTTTCTACAAATAGTGATTGAGTATGTTTATTAGTGTTAGAACTGCAACCAATCCGGTAACTATACCAATAATTGCATTCATATTTCTAACAAAATAATCGGTTTTTGATTTTAGCTTATCAAAGAAAACCACATAACAATAAAAAACAGTAAATGAACCAATTACAACCCCAGAAACTAAACTATAAATTGAGCTAATTTCAAAACTAAAAACTTTGTATGAAGCTAATGTTATGCTAACCAAAACATAATATGGGATAGGGAAAAAATTGATTGCTGAAATTAACATTCCCATAAAAAACCGACTTCGTTTACTTTTTAGCTGCAAGTTTTCGTTTTCGAGAATGGGTTTGGGTTTTTTGGCAAAAAATAAAAAATAGATGGAAATCGTAACAAAAATTCCTAATCCTATTTCGCGAAGCAAAACAACAATCTCTTGATGTTGATTGATATATTGAGCAAAAATTACAGACAAATAAGTTTGTAAAAAAATAACTAATAATGCGCCTAAAACAAAAATCAATGCTCTTTTTCTTCCATCACTAATACTAACTTTGGCTGCTGTCATATTAATTAATCCTGGTGGAAAAATACCAATAACTGCTGCCAAAAATCCTGAAAAAAAAGGTAGGATGATGTTCATTTGGTTTTGAATTGTGAGTTATGGATTATAGGTTATCTGCTTGGATTAGAAAAATTCAAAACTGACAACACATAACTCACAACTAGTAAACTATTTAATCTTAAAACGAATATACGTAATTGCTTTGTTAATTTCCAAATATTGGTTCTCGTAAAACGTTTGAATTTCAGTAACTTCCTTTGGTGAACCTTCGTTTTTGTACACATTATGATTGGCATACAAAACTTCGTGACCTTCACCGTGAAGCAACCCTAGTGTGTAACCGTGCATGAACTCGCTGTCTGTTTTCAGGTTTACAACGCCATCAGATTTTAGAATTCGTTTGTATATTTTCAAAAACTCAGAATTGGTCATTCTATGCTTTGTGCGTTTGTATTTTATTTGTGGATCGGGGAAAGTAATCCAAATTTCTGAAACTTCATTGGCTGCAAAAATATCTTCAATAAGTTCAATTTGTGTTCTAACGAAAGCAACGTTGTTCAATCCTGTTTCGACTGCGGTTTTTGCTCCACGCCAAAAGCGAGCACCTTTTACATCAATCCCGATGTAATTAGCATTTGGATTTCTTTCGGCAAGACCAATGGTGTATTCGCCTTTTCCACAACCCAATTCCACAATAATTGGTTTATCATTTTTGAAAAAATCTGAATTCCATTTTCCTTTGAAAGGAAAATTTCCGTTGACAACTTCTTCTCTTGTTGGTTGAATTACATTGTTGAATGTTTCGTTTTCTTTAAATCGCTTTAATTTATTCTTACTTCCCACAAAAATTTAATTTTTTGGCAAAAGTAAGGAAATATAAACTTTACAAACTATTTTTACCTTGCTTAAAAATTTAGCATACAGTACAAAAGTTCAAAAATTGAATACGAAAAATATATTAGTTGCTCCTTTAAATTGGGGTTTAGGCCATGCCACAAGATGCGTTCCACTCATTAGAGAGTTGATAAAATATGGTTACACACCCATCTTGGCATCAGATGGAAATGCTTTGAATTTATTGAAAAAAGAATTTCCAGAATTGACCGCATTAGAACTTCCATCGTATGAAATTGAATATGCAAAAAAGGCTAAAAATTTTAAGTGGAAATTATTAAAAAACAGCCCAAAAACCATTAACGCCATAATAGAAGAAAGAAAATTAGTCAAAAAATGGTGTAAAGAATTCGATTTGGCTGGAATAATTTCTGATAACAGATTGGGGGTTTACAACAAAAAAATTCCTAGTGTAATAATAACGCACCAACTTCAAGTTTTATCGGGAAAGACAACATGGATTTCCAGTAAAATTCATCAACGTTTTATCAAAAAATTCAATGAATGCTGGGTTCCTGATTTTGAAAAAAAACCTAATCTTACGGGGAAACTTGGTCATTTGAAAAATCCAAGTTTTTCTATCAAATACCTTGGTCCACTTAGCAGGTTAAATATTCAAAAAGCTGAGAAAAAATATGACTTGATGATTATCCTTTCAGGACCTGAACCTCAGCGAACTTTATTGGAAAATTTGCTTTTGCAAAAAATAAATTTATTGGATAAAAAAATTCTTTTTGTAAAAGGTATAGTAAACGATAAGCAAGTGATTACTGAAATTGAAGACATCACTTTCTACAATTTTATGACATCTACAGAAATTGAAAACGCTTTTAATGAAAGTGATGTTATTCTTTGTCGATCTGGCTACACAACAATTATGGATTTGGTAAAACTCAATAAAAAAGCATTTTTAATCCCTACACCAGGACAAACAGAACAGGAATATCTTGCGAGAAGATTGAAAAAAAACGGACATTTCCCTTATTCGAAACAAGAGGATTTTGAGGTGGAAATGCTTGATGAAATAGATTTGTACAAACCTTTTTTGACCAGTGAGAAAGAGCTAAACTGGAAACAATTATTTGTGCTTTTCGAGCGTGAATGAAAACTCTGAACCTTTTCCGAACTCGCTTTCTACATAGATTTTTTCGCCATGTGCTTCGATAATGTGTTTAACAATAGAAAGTCCGAGACCTGAACCACCTTCGCTTCTTGCACCGCTTTTGTCAACTCTGAAAAAACGTTCAAAAATTCTGGAAAGATTTTGTTTTTCTATTCCTTCGCCGTTGTCTCGCAAACGAACAATGAGTTTATTATCTACTAAATCTTCTATTGTGACTTCGGTTGTTCCGTTTTCTTTTCCATATTTGATGGAATTCATTACCAAGTTTGTAACAACTTGCTGAATTTTCTCTTTATCAGCAAAAACATTTATTGGTTTATTATATTTTCTATCAAACATTAGAATAATATTCTTTTTATCTGCTTTCATTTCGAGCATATCAAAAACACTCTGTATAAGTTCAACAACATTAAAATTTGATAGTTCAAGATTTAAATCACCCATTTCGAGTTTTGAAATCATATCTAAATCTTCCACGATATAAATTAGTCTTTCTACACCTTTTTCAGCTCTTTCGAGATATTTTTTTCTAACTTTTTTGTCGTCCATTGCGCCATCAATTAGTGTAGATAAATAGCCTTGAACTGTAAAAAGTGGTGTCTTCAATTCATGAGAAACATTTCCCATAAACTCTCTTCTGTATTCTTCACGAACACGTAATCCTTCTATTTCGTGCTTCTTATCGGTAGCGAATTTTTTTATTTCTCTGGTAAGTGTAGCCATATCAGTCGTTATGGACTGGTTTCTCAAGTTAGTTGACTCAAGCAGAGTTACATCGTCATATATTTTTTGGATTCTTCTGTAGATAAATCTTTCTGCCCTATATTGAATAACAAAGAAAGAGAAGATGGCGACTGTTATTGAAAAAATAAAACAAAATATCCAAGAAAATTCATGAAATACGACAAGTAAAAGGGCTAAAAAACCTGTTGAAAACAAAGTGATATATCCAGCAGATTTTAAAGCAAATGTATATGTCTTTTTAAATTTTATAGCCATTTAGACTTCTAGCTTATACCCAACTCCTTTGATGGTTTTGAATAAATCTTCGTCAATTTTTTCGCGTAACTTTCTGATGTGAACGTCGATTGTTCTACCACCAACAATCACTTCATTTCCCCAAACTTTATCTAGAATTTCTTCTCTTTTGAATACTTTTCCTGGTTTTGAAGCTAAAAGATAAAATAACTCAAACTCTTTTCTTGGTAAAATAATTTCTTTACCGTTATTGATTATTTTGTATTCTTCTCTGCTTATCTCAATATCACCTACCTTAAGTGTTTCTGATGATTTTTCATCATTTTTTAATCTTCTCAATAAAGCTTTTACTTTACTAACTAAAAGCTTTGGTTTTATTGGTTTTGTTATGTAGTCATCAGCTCCAGCATCAAAACCGGCTACTTGTGAATAGTCTTCGTTTCTAGCTGTTAGAAATGTAATGATTGTGCTATTGAGTTCAGGTGTTTTTCTGATGTTTTCACAAGCTTCCATTCCATCCATTTCGGGCATCATGACATCCATTATTATCAAATGCGGAGTTTCTTTTTTTGCTTTGGATACGGCTTCTTTCCCATTAGAAGCTGTTATAATTTGATAACCTTCTTGCTCCAAATTATATCCAACGATTTCTAAAATATCTTGTTCATCATCAACAAGCAGTATCTTAATATCTTTTTTCTTCATTTGCTGTTGCAGTTTTATTGCTCCACAAATGTAAAGATAATACAATTTATACATTCGCCACGAAGTCGAGTTAACTATAATTTAATATGATAACAATTTGGTAATATTTTGTAAACAAAATGCTAATAAAGGACTAACACGGTCTTTACATTAGTGCAATTTCTTTGCAGAAAATTTTAACATTACACTAATGAAACTTAAATTTCTTGTTATCACATTGTTTTTTGGTTTAACGAGTCTTGCCCAATCAAAAGGAACTGTCAAAGGAATTATATCTGACAAAGACTTTAACAATGAACCTCTTCCATTTGCAAATGTTGTGATAAAAGGCACTTCTTTTTCCTCTTCTACAGATGACAAAGGAAACTATTCTATCTCTTTACCTGCTGGTAATTACACTATTGAGTTTTCATTTCTTGGCTATGAAAGTATAGAGGAAAAAATTACTATCAAAGAAGGAGAAACAATAACACTTAATAAATCTCTTGGCTCAGGTAGTTATAAACTTCAAGATGTAGTAGTTCAAAACAATAAAAGCAGAGAAAAAGAAACTGCTTTATTATTAGACCAAAAAAATGCTGTTGAGATCAAACAAAGTATTGGTGCTCAAGAATTATCTAGAAAAGGAGTTAGCGATGTAGCAACTGCTGTTACCAAAACTACAGGTATCACAAAACAAGAAGGAACAGGAAATATTTTCGTTAGAGGTCTTGGCGACAGATATAATTCTACAACAATGAACGGTTTGCCTATTCCGTCGAATGATCCTGAGAAAAAGAACCTAAATCTTGATATTTTTTCTACTGATATATTAGAATATGTGTCAATTGATAAAGTGTATAACAGTAAATTATATGGCGATTTTGCTGGCGGAAATGTGGATATCGTTTCAAAAGATTATAAAGGAAATGGATTTTTGAACCTTGAAGTAGGTAGCAAAGTCAATACAAACGCTTTAAATGAAAATGATTTTGCATTGCAAAAAGGATATTCAACATTTGGCTTTGATAGTCGTTCTATACCAACTAATGCCCTGACACAATATGGTTTTCAAAGTTTACAGTTTGAAAGCAAAAACACAATTGCAGGTTCATTTGGTTTATCTGGTGGAAAAAGTTTCAATGTAGGTAACGAAGGGAAATTGAACTTTTTTGCAACGGCAAGTTTTGGTAATGATTTTACATCAAGAGGTGAAGGAACTGCAAAAGGTGGTGTAAATGGAGATGCAAGTTTGATCAATAAAAACTTTGAAAAATATACAACTATCAGCTACAACACGAATACGACTGCTATGGCTAATGTTGGTTATAAATTGAACAATAACCACAAATTAAATTGGAATACAGTATTTATCAATACTTCATCTTTATCAAGAGAAGAATATTTTGGTTACATTGTAGATATTGCCAATGATGGAAATGGATTAATCCGTAGAAATAAATTTGAAAAAAATACAATTTGGATAAATCAATTATTGGGAGAACACAAATTGAGCGAAAGAACAAAACTAAACTGGGCAACTTCTTTCAACACTATCAATGGTGATATGCCAGATAGAAATCAAAATATCTTTAGAAAAGAAAGCAGCGGATATTATCTTTCTAGCATTTCAGCACCAGACAATAATAGATACTTTCAATCTTTGGAAGAAAATGAATTGGCAGGAAATGCTATTTTAGATTACAAAATTGGCAAAACTGGTGAAGGCGAATACAAAGGGAAAATCTCTTTTGGATATAACGGAAGAATGAAAAAAAGAGATTTCGAAGCTTCACAATTTAACCTTAAAGCAAACCCTTCTTTCACAAACACAATTGTAGATCCAAACAATCTTGACCTTTTCTACAACCAACAAAATCTTGCTAGTGGATACTTTACAATCTCTACTTTTAGAGGAAATTCGCAAGTAGCTAATGCTCTAAAACCTCAAACTTATAACGGTGAACAATTTATTAATGGAGGTTTTCTTAACGGAGAATACACATTCAACAAATTGACCGCAGTTCTTGGGCTAAGAGGTGAATACATATTCCAAAAAGTAAAATGGAATACTCAGTTGGCTCCAAATGGCGGTAAAGATGAATTAGAAAAAATAGCTTTTTTACCTAGTTTAACTTTAAAATATGAATTAAACGAAAAACAAAATCTAAGATTTGGGTTTAGCAAAACTTATACACTTCCTCAATTTAAAGAAAGAGCTTTATTTGTTTATGAAGACGTTACCGAAGTAAAAGTTGGTAATCCAGACTTGTATGCTTCAGATGATTATAATTTTGATTTGAAATGGGAAATGTTTCCAAAGAGTGAAGAAATCATATCTGTAACAGCTTTTGGAAAATACATTCAAAACCCTATGAATGAAGTGACAATTGCTTCATCTACTAATGATATTTCTTTTATAAATACTGGCGACTATGGCTATGTTGCTGGTGCAGAAGTTGAGTATAGAAAGCTACTATTCAATATTGATGAAGGAAATTCAAAAAAACTAACCGCAGGATTAAATGTTTCTTATTTGTACAGCAATCAAGATTTGAGTACTAATAAAGTTATTAAAGAAACTGATTATAATGTTGTGTTCTCAGACAAGAGTAGCAAGTTTACTGGTGCTTCAGATTTATTAGTAAATGCTGATGTTTCCTTCTTCAACGAATGGAATGATAAAAAAAGTAATCTAACCACAACGTTATCCTACAACTACTTTTCGGACAGAGTTTATGCACTAGGTACGAACGATAGAGGAAACCTTGTTGACAAAGCAGTCGGAACATTGGATTTTATTGCAAAATGTAAATTGAACAAAAAAATTGGCTTAGGTTTAATTGCAAAAAACATACTCAATCCATCAATTGACAGAGTTCAAGAAAACAAGAATGGTGATGTAAATGTTTTATCTTATAAAAAAGGTCTAACTCTTAGTCTCAACATGAGTTATCAATTCTAAACTAAGAAGCGGTGTAATACCGCTTTTTTTGTTTGAAATAAGTTAACACTGGAAACATTTTATTAATAAAAACCTTTTACTATTTAATACAACAATCATATTCAGATAACTTTTAAAAAAAACTGAAAAGTGAATTTTGTAAAATAAATTTTAACTATTAAATACAACAAAATGAAAAAATCTATCGCTAAATTATTTGGTCTTTTAGCAATTACAGCACTAGTATCTACATCATGTTCATCAGACGATGATGAACCAAGTTCATCTTTCGTAGTTGATCCTAGTAATTTTCAAGGGACAATTGCAGATGGTGAAGTAATTCTTAATTCAAATACAGTTTATGTGCTAACTGGAAAATTACAAATAAACGATGGTGCAACATTAACTATACCAGCAGGAACAAGAATTGAGGCACAAGGTGGAACTTCTGCTTATATTGCAGTTGCTCAAGGTGGTAAAATATACATAAACGGAACAGCTTCAAATCCTGTTGTTATGACAAGTGGTTTGACAACAAAAAATGCTGGTGATTGGGGTGGATTAGTAATATGTGGAAAAGCACCTATCAACAGAGTTTCTGGAGGAACAAGTACTGCACAGTCAGAAGTTGCTGATTTAGCTTATGGTGGAACAGTAGCCAACGATAGTTCAGGTTCTATTCGCTATTTAGTTATCGAATATTGTGGAGCAGCTTTTAACTCAGAAAAAGAATTTAATGGAGTTTCATTCTTTGGTGTTGGAAACGGCACAATTGTAGAGAATGTAGAAGTGTATCACGGAGCAGATGATGGTTTTGAGTTTTTTGGTGGAACAGTTAATACTTCGAACTTAATATCTATCGGTAACGAAGATGACCAATTTGACTGGACAGAAGGATGGGTTGGAACTAATACAAACTGGTATGGAAAATTAGCATTTGGAAAAGGAAATAGAGGAATTGAAGCTGATAACTTTGAATTTGGATTTGCAAATACACCAATTTCTTTCCCAACAATTTCAAACCTAACCCTTATTGGTCCTGGAAGCGCAGCAGATGCAACAACATATTTAGAAAATAATGGTTTGAAACTAAGAAGAGGTACAAAAGCTCAGTTGACAAACGTAGTATTGAGTTCTTGGAAAGAAGGTTTCAATGTAGAACACGACGAGACAATTGCAGGTGTTGGAACAGATTTAAAAGCAACAAATGTAAACTACATAACTGATGTTGCAACAAAAACAAAAGGTAAAAAGACTGATGGAACTTCTGCTGATGTTTCTGCAATCGCTACTGAATTATCAACAGCTACTGGAGCAGGAAATGGCGTGGGAACACCTAGCTGGGCAACAGGATGGTCAGTAGGTTTTTCAAACTAAAAATATAAAAAATCGTTAAATTAATATCCCGAACTACATTCGGGATATTTTTTTGGTACAATATTTGAAATAATTTTCTATATTTGTAATATCAAATCGTGCTATGATAAAAAATTACTTTTATACAATTATTCTTTTTTGTCTTGTTTCTATCGCTGCTTCTGCGCAAGATGGTAGATTACAACAAGGCGAAACGCTTGGTTTTTATCCAAATCCGGTGAATAATGGTAAAATTTTTATCACTTCAAAAACTAACCTCGACAAAGAAATTTTGATTTTTGACGTTCTTGGTAAAAAAGTTTTTCAAACGGTTACTTCTTCAAAAGAAGTTAACATCAATGCTATTCCTTCAGGTGTTTACATCATAAAAATCACTGAAGGTGAAAATACTACTACTAGAAAATTAATTGTCAGATAGTTAATTTTAATCTTTAACTTTTATTTAATTGTTTTTTTACACGCTATTTCTTGAAATAGAGATTTTTTGTGTTTATATTTGTAGGCTTAAATTTTTTAAAAAATGAAAAAACTTTACACGTTATTATTTTTGGCTGTAGCATCTATTGCTTCTGCTCAGACTTTTTACTCTGAGAATTTTGGTACTGCTGCACCATCGTCTAGTCCTTATCCCGCAATTGGGACCTATACAGGTTTTCAAAACCCTTCACCAATTGTTTATTCAGGAACATGTTCTGCCAGAACAAGTGGAACATTATCTACAGGATACAATGGTGCTTCAGGTGGTTCACACGTTTACATGGGAGTAACTTCTAGTGTTGGTCAAATTTTACAAATTGATGGATTAAACACGTCTGCTTACACAGCAGCAAACATTCAACTTTCTTTTGGTTATTTGAAAAATGGTGCTGCAAATCCACAATTAGTGGTTGAGCAAAGTACTGATGGTTCTACTTGGACTCCTGTTACTTTTACAGATAATACAAACACTAGTTGGAACTTGGTTACTGTTACAGGTGGTCAAATCCCTTCGTCAACAACTTTATCTTTAAGATTTACGAATCCATCAACTGCTTCAGCTCAAATAAGGCTTGATGATATAAAATTGAGCAATGTTTCTGCATCTTGTACTTTATCATTAGGAACAGCAACTACATTATGCGACGCTTCAACTTTAAATATTGATACTTACACAGTAACCATACCTTACACAGGTGGAGGAAATGCTACCTACACAATTACTCCTTCTTCAGGAACTGTTGGTGGTGACAATCCATCTACTGTAGCTGCAGGAAATATTGTTGTGTCAGGTATAGCTGAAGGAACAAACTTCACTATGCAAGTTACTGGTGGAACTTGTACTCTTGAGGCAAATGCAAATGCCCCAGAGTGTAAACCTATCAATGATTTACCTTTTAGCGATGCTTTTAATTACACTGTTGGAACTGCATTGAATACTCAACAAAAATGGACTACTGCTAATTCAGGTGATGCAATTACTATCAATACAGGTAGTTTAAATTACTCTGGATTTACATCTTCTGGAAATTCAATTACTTTTTCAGGAAGTGGAGCTGAGTCTTTTACTCCGTTTACGTCTACTACATCTGGAACTATCTTTGCATCTTTTATAGTAAGTGTAACTGATATTGCTAACATAACTGCTGATCCATCTGCTACTTATTTTGCTGGTTTAACTGATGGTTCAACAGGTGGTTATAATGCTAGATTATTTTTCAATAGAGTTGGTACTCAATATCAATTTGGTTTTGATTCTGCATCAACAACAACAAATTACGATGCTACTTTGAGAAATGTTGGTGATGTAGTTTTTGTTGTTATGGGTTATGATTTCAATACCAATACTTTGAATGCTTGGATTAATCCAGATTTAAATACTTTCTCAGAAACAACTCCAGCTACCCTAACTGTTACCCCTACAACAGCTCCAACTGCATTTGGCGGGTTTATCTTCAGACAAGATGGCTCTGCAACAACACCAACTGTAGTTGCTGACGAGTTAAGAATTGCTACTACAGTTTCACAATTGTTGGCTGTTTCTCAAAACTCTATCAAAGGTTTGGCTGTATATCCAAACCCTGCAACTCACGGAGTATTATATGTAGAAACTGCAGCTAATGCAGAAAGAACAATTGCCATCTATGATGTATTAGGCAAAAATGTTTTAAATACAACTACTTCAAACAGCGAAGTAAACATCAGTGCTTTAAAAGGTGGTGTCTATATCGTTAAAATTACTGAAGAAGGTAAAACTGCTACAAGAAAATTGATTATCAAATAATCAATAATCATTATACATAAAAAGCTCTAACGAAAGTTAGGGCTTTTTTATTTTCTTTATTTTTGCAACTACTTATGATAAATCCTCAGGACATATTTACTATTACTTCACAAAAGCAATTTGAAAAAATAGCGCTGAAGGTTTTCCGTTTTCAACATGAAAACAACAAAGTTTATCGAGAGTTTTGCAATTTATTGAATACAGATGTTCAAAAAGTAAAATCTCTGGAGAAAATTCCTTTTTTACCGATACAGTTTTTTAAAAGTCATAGTATAGTTTCTAATTCAAACGAAATTCAAGAAACATTTACAAGTAGCGGAACAACTGGAATGATAACTAGTCAGCATTTGGTTACTGATGTTTCGCTTTATGAACAAAGTTACAGGCTTGCCTTTTCCAATTTTTATGGGAATATAGAAGACTATGTTATTTTAGCCTTGCTTCCATCCTATTTGGAACGAAAAGGTTCTTCATTGATTTACATGGTTAAAGACATGATAGAATTGACTAATAATGAAAATAGTGGTTTTTATCTTCACAACTATGACGAACTAATTTCGAGACTTATTGAATTGGACTCGTCTGGACAGAATATAATTTTGATTGGTGTTACCTATGCGCTACTGGATTTAATTGAAAAACAAAAATTTCAATTGAAGAACACCATCATCATGGAAACTGGAGGAATGAAAGGCAAAAGAAAAGAAATCATTCGTGAGGAATTGCATGATATTTTGTGCAAAGGTCTTGGGGTAAACTCTATTCACTCTGAATATGGAATGACCGAATTATTATCGCAAGCATATTCAATGGGCGAAGGAATTTTTGAATGTCCTAACTGGATGCAAATACTAATCCGAGATACAGAAGATGCACTAACCTATCTCGATTTTGGCAAAACTGGCGGCGTAAACGTTATTGATTTGGCAAATATCAATTCATGCTCATTTATTGCTACACAAGATTTAGGAAAAAAATACTCCAATAATACATTTGAAATCTTGGGAAGATTTGACAATTCAGATATTCGTGGATGCAACTTGATGGTTATATAATATATTTTTTACTTTTTCGTTATTGTATTATATGAAAATAGCTTCTTATATAATTTTATTTATTCCTTTTTTATTTTTTGGTCAAAATAAGCCTTTGAAATTAAATTTGATTTCGGTAACGTCGAAAGACACCATAAAAGAAGAGCGGAAGTTTGTTATAGACTTTTCAATCGAAAACACAACCAACAAAGAGATTAGTTTTTTTCTAAATCCAGACATTTTTTCTCCTGCTCATCAAAATTCATTGCAACCATATGTCTTTTACAAACTATTTCAAAATGATGTAGAACTGGCAATTGATGGTGTTTTTGAAGAGAAAATATTTCAGTTTCCAAGTTTTCCCGACTTGAGAAATATTACTGATGAAACATTAAAACAGCAACTGGTGGAAGAATACTTAAAAAAAAGAAGAGAACTCACAGGGGAAACTTCACCAAAATCGATGGAAGAAATAAATAAATCGAGAAGCCAACGATTGATGAGTAGCATTGTAATTCTAAAACCTTTTCAGAAAAAGAACTTTAGCAAGACATTATTTTGGAACAAAGAGCGATATTATATGATAAACAATACCGAAAATTATCTTGACGAAAAAGCTAATTATGAAATACAACTTATGCTAATTATTTTAAAAGATGAGCTTTTTAAAGATTTATCAAGAGATGACCTATCAAGCATAAAGACCTTTCCAGATTTTATTCAAGGTGTTTTTATAACAGATAAAATGAAAATCAACTTAGCAGAATAAAAAAGTCCAATCGAATTGATTGGACTTTTTTGTTATTTTACAATTATCAAATAATAATTTTTCTTTCCTTTTTGCAACATCACAAATTGGTTGTGAATCAAATCTGAAGATGTGATTTTATAGTCTTCTCCAATTTTTGTTTTATTTAAGGAAATTGCATTTTGTTTTAGTTCGCGTCTCGCATCACTATTAGAAGCCAAAAAACCAGTTTTAGCAGAAAGTGCCGCAATCATATCTAAACCTTCATTAATATCATCTCTTGAAATCTCGGCTTGCTGAACACCATCAAAAACATCTAGAAAAGTCTTTTCATCCAATTGTTTTAAATCATCCATCGTTGGGCTGAAAAAGGCATTCGAGGCAAAGATTGCTTTTTCCAACTCTTCTTTTCCGTGTACAAAAGTCGTTACTTCTTCTGCTAATCGTTTTTGAAGAATTCTTAAATGCTGTGCTTGATTGTGTTCTGCAATCAATTCATCAATGGTTTCTTTGTCTAAAAATGTAAAAATCTTGATGTATTTTTCAGCATCAATATCAGTTGTATTTAACCAAAACTGGTAGAATTTGTAAACAGAGGTTTTATCGGCAGTTAGCCAAACATTTCCGCCTTCAGATTTTCCAAATTTTGAACCATCAGCTTTGGTAATAAGCGGACAAGTCATTGCAAAAGCTTTTGCGCCTTCACCATTCATTCTTCGAACTAATTCTGTTCCTGTTGTGATATTTCCCCATTGATCGCTTCCGCCCATTTGCAGTAAGCAATTATGGGTTTTATATAGATGATGAAAATCGTAACCTTGTATCAATTGATAGGTAAACTCCGTAAAACTCATTCCTTCACCACTTTCGCCACTCAATCGTTTTTTAACCGAGTCCTTTGCCATCATGTAGTTTACCGTTATTCTTTTTCCAACATCGCGTGCAAAATTGATAAATGAAAAATCTTTCATCCAGTCATAGTTATTTACTAAAACTGGCGCATTGGCAGCAGTTGAATTAAAATCGAGAAAACGGGATAAAACAGCTTTTATCCCAGCAACATTTTTTTCGAGTGTAGCTTCATCAAGCAAGTTTCTTTCATCACTTTTGCCAGATGGATCACCAATCATTCCGGTTGCACCACCAACTAAAGCGATGGGTTTGTGACCAAACTTTTCTAAATGAACCAATAGAATTATTGGAACTAGACTTCCTATGTGCAACGAATCACTTGTTGGGTCGAAACCTATATAAGTTGTTGTCATTTCTTTGCATAATTGTTCTTCTGTTCCAGGCATTATATCGTGAACCAATCCACGCCATTTCAATTCTTCTACTAAGTTTTTCATCTCACTAAGTTAACATTTATTATTGGTGTTCGATGCAGTCGCCTTTTTGGCTCGTGTCATTTTTAAAATCAATTTGGCGCAAAGATAAAATATTTGTTGATTTTGTTGTTTTGTTATTCGGTTATTTGAAGACAAAAAATTCGCAATTCATCATTCCTAATTTGTAAATTAGCAACATGATTTTAGTTACAGGCGGAACAGGTTTAGTAGGCGCACATCTTTTACTTCATTTAACTGAGTTTGAAGAAAAAGTTTCGGCTATTTATAGAAATGAATCCAAGATTGAACTCACAAAAAAACTATTTTCTGAAGCTAATAAATCCTCTTTTTTCGATAAAATTGTATGGATAGAAGCCGATATTCTTGATATTCCATCTCTAGAAAAAGCTTTTGTTGGTGTTGATTTTGTCTATCATTGTGCTGCTTTGATAACATTTGACCCAAATGATGAGGATAAACTTCGCAAAACCAATATCGAAGGAACTGCAAACATTGTAAACCTTTGTATTGATTTTAAGGTAAAGAAACTTTGCCATGTTAGTTCTATTGCTGCGCTTGGCGACTTGAAAGAACATGATAAAGAAATCACTGAAGAAACTGAGTGGAATCCAGAGGTTTTCCATAGCGATTACGCCATTTCTAAACATGGTGCAGAAATGGAAGTTTGGCGTGGTTTTCAAGAAGGTTTAGATGTAGTTATTGTAAATCCGGGTGTAATATTTGGTTCAATGATTTGGAAAGATGGAAGTGGTGCATTTTTTACAAAAATCAAAAAAGGTTTCCCGTTTTATTCAAAAGGTTCTACAGGTTACATAGGTGTGAATGACGTTGTGAAAACAATGGTTTTGCTCATGAAAAGTGACATCAGTGGCGAACGATTTGCCTTGGTTTCAGAAAATATTTCTTTTGATAAAATTATTTTTACGATAGCTGATAAACTCAAAGTAAAGAAACCATCATTTGAAGCTAAGCCTTGGATGACTTCTTTTGCATGGCGCATCGATGCTGTGTTGTCGTTTATTTTTAGAAAAAAAAGGAAAATATCAAAATTTAGCGCAAACTCTTTACATGCACAAGAAACCATATCTAATTCTAAAATAAAAAATGCTTTGAATTATAATTTTCAAAGCATTGATAATGTCCTCGACGAAATAATCAAAAATCAATAAACTTTTGGCGTATCAGAGTTTTGAGTGCTATTAGCAGGAGTTGATGGTTGACTAACACCTTGAACAGTTTGGTCTGCTTTTTTTAGTTCTTCATCAACTCTCGTTTTTATTTTTTCATACATCTCTTTATACTCCTCAACATCGGCTGCGTAATAGCGATTGCTTTTTACAAATTGGGTGCTATCTACATTGTATTTTCTCTTTACAAAATCATTGATTTCTTTATTAGTTACGCCACCATTAATCCCTTGAGATCTTACAGCTTCAAGCAAAGAAACATCATAGAGAATATCAACCATTTTGTCTTTTTCTATTAGGTTGTCTGGTTTTTCTACACCATTATTTTGGCACGAAAAAACAAAAAGAACTATTATTAAAGCTAATTTTTTCAATTTTTATCTATTAAAAAGTAAACGTTGTCCGTGTTTTCCCTCATTGATATTTCCATTTTCATAAACCAAGTTACCATTCACAAAGGTATGTGTAATTTTTGACTTGAAGGTTGTTCCTTCAAATGGAGACCAACCACATTTATATAAAATATTTTGTTTAGAAACCATCCAAGGTGAATTCACATCGATTAATGCTATATCAGCAAAATACCCTTCGCGAATAAAACCTCTTTTCTCGATTTTGAAAATTTTTGCTGGATTGTGACACATTTTTTCGACAATTTTTTCCAGTGAAATTTTTCCTGAATGATAATTTTCAATCATGGCTACGACCGCATGTTGCACTAATGGTCCACCAGAAGGCGCTTTGGTATAAAATTGTGATTTTTCTTCCAGCGTATGTGGTGCATGATCTGTTGCAATAACATCAATTCTATCATCTAGCAATGCTTCCCAAAGTTTGCTTCTATCATTTGCTGTTTTGACCGCCGGATTCCATTTTATAAAATTCCCCTTGGTTTCATAATCTTCATCTGTAAACCAAAGATGGTGAATACAAACTTCGGCTGTGATTTGTTTTTCTTCCAATGGAATTTTATTGGTAAACAACTCCATTTCCTTAGCAGTAGAAAGATGGAAAACATGCAATCTTGCACCTGTTTTTTTTGCTAATTCTATGGCATTTGAAGATGAAAGATAACATGCTTCTTCACTTCTAATTAGGTGATGAAACTTTACTGGAATATCATCTCCATACTGAGATTTATATTTTTCTAGATTGGTTTTTATGGTGTTCTCATCTTCACAATGAACTGCTATTAGCATTTTTGTTGAAGAAAATATTTTTTCCAATGTTTCAGGATTATCAACCAGCATATTGCCCGTTGAGGAACCAAGAAAAAGCTTAATTCCAGCTACATTTCTTGGATTTGTTTTTAAAAGTTCTTCTAAGTTATCATTCGTTCCACCCATCATAAATGAGTAATTTGCGTATGAACTTTTTGAGGCGATTTCGTATTTATCTGCTAATAATTCTTGTGTAACCGCGTTAGGAACTGTATTGGGTTGTTCAATAAAAGATGTAATGCCGCCAGCAATTGCAGCTCTACTTTCGGTTTCTATTGTGCCTTTGTGCGTTAATCCTGGTTCTCTAAAATGAACTTGATCATCTATAGCACCTGGAATTAAATAGTTCCCTTTTGCATCAATCACACTATCAGCAGTGGCAGAAATATTTTTTTCAACTTTTACTATCAATCCGTTTTCAATCAGCAAATCACTTTCGAAGATTGTTCCTTCATTTACAATTTTTGCATTTTTTATTAAAATCGAATTCATTTGATAGTTTTATAAACGATTAAACATTTTTCTCAATCGGAGTGAAATAACACCAAAAACTGCTTCCTTGATAATAGCTCCGCTCATTTTGGATTGCCCTTTTGTCCTATCGGTAAAAATAACAGGCACTTCCTTGATAACAAATCCTTTGGCAAAAGCTCTGTATTTCATTTCAATTTGAAATGCGTAGCCAATAAATTTAATTCTGTCGAGTTTTAGTGTTTCTAAAACTTTTCTTTTGTAGCAAATAAAACCTGCGGTTGCATCCATGATTTGCATTCCAGTTATCATCCTTACATATACTGATGCAAAATAGGATAATAATACTCTACTCAAAGGCCAATTGACAACATTGACACCAGTAACATAACGAGAACCAATGGCCAAATCAGCACTATCATTTTTGCATGAATGATAAAGTCTCTCTAAATCATTTGGATTATGGGAGAAATCAGCATCCATCTCGAAGATAAATTCATACTGATGTTTCAAAGCCCATTTAAATCCATGGACATAAGCTGTCCCAAGCCCAGATTTTTTCTTTCTAACTGAAAGGTGTAATTTATCTTGAAACTCTTTTTGTAGTTCCAAGACTTTTTCAGCAGTTCCATCAGGAGAATTATCATCTACAATCAAAACATGAAAAGGATGTTGAAGCAAAAATACTGCTCGAACAATACTTTCAATATTTTCAATTTCATTATAGGTGGGAATTACAACCAGACAATCTGCCATAGACAATACTATTTGAATGCAAAAATAATCTTTTTGTTTTCTTAAACACTTAATAAAATTATAATAATAGCCTAATGCAAAATTTTAGTAATTTTGTGTCGATGATTGAAGTATTTCTAAATCCACGAGTTATTGAGACCAAAGACTGGGCAACATTTGTTTTCCTGCTATCGTTTATTCTAATTGCAATTACAAAAACCGTTTTTGAAACCCGTTTCAATGAATTCCTAAGAATTTTAGTTTCTGACAAATACATTAAAGTTTATAAGGACTCTACAAACTTGATGAGTGGTTTTACTATTCTGCTTTTTATCGTTCAGATAATTTCATTCTCATTTTTTATTCAGGTGTTGTTAGACTATTTTGGTTATGTAAAGAAAACCGATTGGGTTTCTTTTATTAGAATTTCTTCATTACTTACAATTTTTGTTTTGTCTAAGTTTTTGATAGAAAAAATTATTGCTGAAACCTTTGAAATTGAAGAGTTTATAGAGCAATTTAACCTTCAAAAAGTAGGTTATCGTACATTTATAGGTTTATTAATCCTACCTGTAAACATTTATCTTTTTTACAATAATCCATCAAATTATTTGATTTTTATAACATTAGCTGTGATTTTAATAATAAATATGGCTACATATTTAATTTCATTGAAGAATTATCAAAATTTATTGATTGGTAACTTGTTTTATTTTATTTTGTATCTTTGCGCTCTTGAAATAGCGCCCTATTATTTCATATATTATTTGATTACAAAAATTTAACAAATTAGAATGTCAAATTATTTGAAAGTGAAAACAATTTTGGTTTCACAACCTGAACCAAAAGTAGAAAATTCTCCTTATTTTGAGTTACAACAAAAACATAAGGTAAAAATAGATTTTCGTTCATTTATACATGTAGAAGGTGTTAGTGCAAAAGATGTAAGAGCTCAAAAAATTGACTTGAACAACTTTTCTGCAATCATTCTAACCAGCAAGAATGCAGTTGACCATTTCTTTAGAGTTGCTGAAGAAATGCGTTATAAAGTTCCTGAAGATTTAAAGTATTTTTGCCAATCAGAAGCTATTGCTTTCTATCTCCAAAAGTATGTTGTTTACAGAAAACGTAAAATTTATGTAGGTCAAAAAGACTTTGCAGATATGACTTCGCTTTTTAAAAAATATAAAGACGAAAAGTTTTTACTACCTGCTTCTGATCAATTAAATTTTGACGTTCCACAGACTTTAAACAACTTAAAAGTTGATTGGACACAAGCTACTTTCTACAGAACAGTAATGAGTGATTTATCAGATTTGGCTGATGTATATTATGATGTTTTGGCATTTTTTAGCCCAACTGGAATTAAATCTTTGTTTAAAAATTTTCCAGACTTTAAACAAAACAATACTCGAATTGCCGTTTTTGGTAGTACTACTCAAAAAGAAGCATTAGAACATGGTCTTCGAATAGATATTTTGGCTCCAACTCCAGAAACACCTAGTATGACAATGGCATTGGAAAAATATATTGCTGAAGCGAATAAAGGAAAATAGTTCTTTTTAACACATATAACAAAAGCCATTCTTTCGAATGGCTTTTGTTTTTTTGGTTGGGTTTGTTTGCTTAAATTTTTGGACCAGCTTTTACAAGCGATTGCCCTTTTTCATTATCTGTGTATTGTGCAAAGTTCTTTATAAATCTTCCTGCTAAATCAGTAGCTTTAGTATTCCATTCATTTGAATCTACATAAGTATTTCTTGGGTCAAGAATATTAGAATCAACATCATGCAAAGAAGTTGGAACTTCAAAATTAAAAATTGGAACTACCTTTGTTTCTGCATTCTCAATCGAACCATCTAGGATTGCGTCAATAATTGCTCTTGTATCTTTGATGGAAATTCGCTTCCCTGTTCCATTCCAACCCGTGTTTACCATATATGCTGTAGCATTATTTTGTTCCATTTTCTTAACTAATTCTTCACCATATTTTGTTGGGTGCAGAGATAGAAATGCTTTTCCAAAACACGCTGAAAAAGTAGGTTCTGGTTGCGTAACGCCTCTTTCTGTTCCTGCTAATTTTGCAGTAAAGCCTGAAAGAAAATAATATTGCGTTTGTTCTGGTGTTAATTTTGAAACAGGTGGCATTACTCCAAAAGCATCTGCCGTCAAGAAGATCACTTTTGTTGCATGACCAGCTTTTGAAACAGGCTTAACAATATTATCTATATGATAAATAGGATATGAAACTCTTGTGTTTTGTGTAACCGATCCATCTTTAAAATCAATAGTTCCATCAGCTGCTACGGTAACATTTTCCAACAACGCATCACGACGTATAGCATTGTAGATATCTGGTTCGTTTTCTTTACTTAAGTCAATCGTTTTTGCGTAACAACCACCTTCAAAATTGAAAACACCATCATTGTCCCAGCCGTGTTCATCATCGCCAATTAATTCTCTTTTTGGGTCTGTAGATAACGTGGTTTTTCCTGTTCCTGATAACCCAAAGAAAACTGCTACATCCCCATCTTTACCTTTATTAGCAGAACAATGCATTGAAGCTATTCCTTGTAATGGCAAATAATAGTTCATCATCGAGAACATTCCTTTCTTCATCTCTCCACCATACCAAGTTCCACCAATAAGTTGCATTTTTTCTGTTAAGTTAAAAGCTATATATACCTCTGAATTCATTCCATGCGAAGCATAATCTTTAAAACTTGTTTTTGAGCCATTCATTACTATAAAGTCTGGCTCTCCAAAGTTTTCTAATTCTTCCTCAGTTGGTCGAATGAACATATTTTTTACAAAATGTGCTTGCCAAGCAACTTCCATGATAAAACGAACTTTCAATCTTGTGTTTTCGTTAGCACCACAAAATGCATCAACAACATAAAGTTTTTTGCCAGAAAGCTGTTTAACAGTAGTCTCTTTTAGAGCATTCCAAGTTGCAGTAGATATTGGCTTATTATCATTGGCAGCTTTTTCAGAATTCCACCAAATAGTATTTTCAGTAACAGAGTCTTTAACGATATACTTGTCTTTAGGAGAACGACCAGTAAACTCACCAGTCATAACATTTACAGCACCTAGCTCAGTTAACTGACCTTTTTCATATCCTTCGAGATTATCGTTTAATTCTTCATTATATAGATATTCATACGATGGATTATAAATTATTTCTTGTGCATTTGATATCCCGTATTTTTCTAACGAAATCGATTTCGTTGCTTGAGTGTAATTCTCCATTGAATTTTAGTTTGTTGTAATAATAATTAGGCTACAAAGGTAGAAATTTATTTATTACAACGTTGTAGTTGGTGAAAATTTATTCTTTCCTCTTTAAATAACTTATAAAAAGTATCATCCATCCAGATATTAAAAGTAATCCGCCAATTGGTGTTATTGGACCCAAAAACTTAAAGTCTATTGAAGTTACATTCTTAGTTGTCAAAAGAAATATAGAAAAAGAGAAAAGGATAACGCCAACACTTATTAAGTAAAAAACTGTTTTTTTTGTTTTTTGCGTCACAGACTGATTTCTTGAAAGGAAAAGTAAAAAAAGAGCATGATACATTTGATACCTAACACCTGTTTCAAAAGACACTAATTGTTCTGGAGTTAAATAATTTTTCAATGCATGTGCTCCGAATGCACCTAAAATTATTGAAGTTACACCAAAAAATAAACCTGTAATTGTTATTCTATTTTCCATTACTTATATACTAAAGGACAAAAATATTCGTTATTTGAAGATAATCGACTTTAAACAAAAAGTTTTTTATTTTTTAACAATTTCAAAGAATTATATTTGCACGAAATAAATACATATGAAAAGGATTTTACTTTTAATACCCGTGTTTTTAATTTTACTTTCATTCTCTTCTGCTTCAAGAATGCAAGTAAAAGCTGGCGAGAGATTGGTCTATAATGGTTCCTACAACATGAGTGGTTTGATGACACAATTGGCACAAGTAACCATGTCTACAGAAAATGTTTCGACTGCAAAAAATAATTATTTACACTTGAGTTGCGAACTTTCTACTTATAGTAAATGGGATAAGTTTTTCAAGATTAGAGATATTTATGAAACTTATGTTCACCCAGTAACATTAAAACCAAGTCTTTACAAAAGAAGTATTGACGAAGGTGGTTATACCAAAAAAGAAAAATATGTTTTCAAGAACAACAAAATAACAAGTACTGTTAAAAAAAGAACCTATCCTGAATCATCTAGAACTTTCAATATAAAACCAACAAGCATTGATGCTGTTTCTATTCTTTACCAATTAAGATTAGTGGATTTTTCAAAAATGCAAGCAGGTCAAACTAAATCCTACACCATAGTATTTGATGAAAAAGAAATTCCAGTTACTCTTAGATATATGGGTAAAGAAGAAGTAAAAGCTGGAAACCTAGGAACAAAAGAATGTTATAAGATTTCTATAGGTGCAAAAACTGATGCCCTTAGAGGAAAGGATAAAAACCTTATTTGGTTAACAGCTGATTCTAAAAAAATTCCAGCTCTAATTAAGTTTAGTATTCCAGTAGGAACTGGACAATTAGCGCTTTCATCTGCAACAGGTATTTAATATATGAGAAAGTTATTATTAATATCGACAGTCGTTTTCACGGTTTTGGCAATACTTTTTTCTGTATTACCTATGGATACGCTAGCATTTCTACCCATTGGAATAGCAATCGCTTTGAGTTTAACGACGCTATTAAAATCTGATGAAAATCAGAAGAAGTTTCCAAAAATTCTTTTAATCATCAGTGTGATTTGTTCAGTTTTTGTATTGGGCAAAACGCTTTTTATAAAAGATGAAGTAGAAGTTGATCAAAAATTTGAACAACAAAAAATTGAGACAAAACAAGAGGCAAAAAAAGAACTCGAAGAACTCGAAAATGATTTAGAATAATTTTAAAAACTCATTCCTGCGAATGGGTTTTTTATTTTTTCAAATTCATACATTTGCCACAACAACAAACAAACGAATGAGAAAAATTTTAATCATCGGCGCTGGTCGTTCGGCGTCATCTCTAATAAAATATCTTCTTGAAAAATCTAATCAAGAAAATCTTCATGTTACCATAGGCGATTTATCACTTGAATTAGCTCAAAGAAAAACTAACAATCATCCAAATGCAACACCTATTGCACTTGATATTAACAACGTTGAACAAAGACAAACAGAAATTCAAAAAGCAGATCTTGTTATCTCGATGTTGCCAGCTCACATGCACATTGATGTTGCAAAAGACTGTGTTGCGTTCAAGAAAAATATGGTTACTGCTTCCTATATCTCAGATGCAATGCAAGCACTAGATGAAGAAGTTAAAGCAAATGGTTTGATATTCATGAATGAAATAGGTCTTGACCCAGGAATTGACCACATGAGTGCAATGAAAGTCATAGATGAAATAAGAGATCATGGCGGAAAAATGATTTTATTTGAATCGTTTTGCGGCGGATTAGTTGCTCCAGAAAGTGACACTAATCTTTGGAATTACAAGTTCACTTGGGCACCAAGAAATGTGGTTTTGGCTGGTCAAGGTGGCGCTGCTAAATTCATTCAGGAAGGAAAATACAAATACATTCCTTATCACAAATTATTTCGAAGAACAGAATTTCTTCTTGTAGAAGATTATGGAAAATTTGAGGCTTATGCCAATAGAGATTCTCTAAAATATAGAAGTGTATATGGACTTGACGATATTCTAACTTTGTATCGCGGTACTATTCGTCGAGTAGGTTATTCAAGAGCCTGGAATATGTTTGTTCAATTGGGTATGACAGATGATACTTATGTAATGGAAAATTCCGAAAATATGAGCTATCGCGACTTTATCAATGCTTTTTTACCCTATCATCCTACCGACTCCGTTGAAATAAAAACCCGTTTACAACTTGGAATAGAACAAGACGATATTATGTGGGATAAACTCTTGGAACTAGATTTGTTCAATGCTAACAAAAAAGTGGGATTGAAAAATGCAACTCCAGCACAAATCCTAGAACACATCCTTTCACAAAGTTGGAGTTTACAACCTGAAGACAAAGATATGATTGTTATGTATCACAAATTTGGTTATGAAATCAACGGTGTGAAAAAACAAATCGATTCCAAAATGGTTTGCATTGGTGACGACCAAACCTATACAGCTATGGCAAAAACCGTAGGTTTACCTGTAGCCATGGCAGCCATTCAAATCTTGAATGGAAAAATAAAAACTCATGGTGTACAATTACCAATAAAAAAAGAAGTTTATGAACCTATTCTAAAAGAACTTGAGGAATTTGGTGTAATCTTCAAAGAAACGCAAATGCCTTATGTTGGTTATAATCCAGATAAATTGATTGTAAGTTAATATAATCTATAAAAGAAAATTAGAGCCAAAATCGTCATTGATTTTGGCTTTTTTGTTTCTATTTGAAACAAATACATTATTTTTACTTTAAAATTTTTAGATTTAAAATGAAAATAAATCAACTACAAATAGAAATTGATGATTTGATATTAAGAGGAGAATGTCCGGTGGACATTCGGAAAAAATAAATACCTAAATTAAAAATGAAAATAAATCAACTACAAATTGAAATTGATGGTATCGACAAAGAAATTCTTCGCGATTTAATGCAAGATGCTCGAAAACCCATTCTACAAATAGCAAACAAAATAGGTATTTCTGGTGCGGCAATTCATCAACGGTTACGAAAACTGGAAGATGCTGGCGTTATTGCTGGTTCAAAAGTTGTGATTGATACCAAAGTTTTGGGTTATAAAACCATGGCTTTCATTGGCGTTTATCTCGACAAAGCATCGAGCAACTCTGATGCTGTTCGTGAGCTGAAAAAAATTCCAGAAGTACTCGAATGTCATTATACAACTGGAAACTGGAGTATCTTAATCAAAATTATTTGTAGAGACAATGAGCATTTGATGCAATTGCTAAATAAGAAAATCCAACCTATTGATGGTGTTTCTAGAACTGAAACTTTTATTTCGCTTGAACAACAACTTGAAAGACAAATACAATTGTAAGTACGGAGTTAGAAGTTATAAGTACGAAGTTGGAGACACAAAGTTCAAGTATAAAAAAATCCAAATTTCGATAATTGAAATTTGGATTTTATTTTTTGAGTTTTTTTATTCTTAATCTCTTCTGCCGAAAACTTGCAAAGCCCAATACAACATGGAAGCTACAGCACCAATTGCGGCTACGACATAGGTTCTTGCTGCCCATTTTAAAGCATCTTCAGCGCCAGCATATTCTTGCTGACTTACCATATTTTTGTTTTTTAGCCAAGCCAAAGCTCTATTGCTAGCATCATATTCCACTGGAAGTGTAATCAGTGAGAAAACAGTGGCAATAGCCATCAGAATTAATCCAACAACTGCAATGATGTAACCAAATGACAAGCCTTTGCTAGCAATTCCTAGTATCAATCCACCCATTATTAACCATTGTGACAATGTGGATGAAACGTTTACAATGGGAACCATTTTGGAACGCATTTGTAACATGCTGTAAGCCGTTGCGTGTTGCACTGCGTGTCCACATTCATGAGCAGCAACGGCAGCTGCAGCAGCATTACGTTGATTGTAAACTGCTTCTGAAAGATTTACAGTTTTGTCAGCGGGATTGTAATGATCTGTCAATTGACCTGGAGTTGAAATCACTTTTACGTCATAAATACCATTGTCATGAAGCATTTGAGTTGCAATTTCTGCTCCACTCATTCCGTTGCGCAAATGAATTTGCGAATACTGTTCAAATTTACTTTTAAGCTTTGAACTCACAGCAAAACTAACCAATGCTATAAGTCCCAGAATTATATAATACCCTATCATTTTCTTTTAATTAAATTTACTTTATTGATAACAAATTGTGCGCCAAAAAATCAAAGTGACAAATTGTCAATTCATTATGGCTACTTATGAAATTTTATCGACAAATAGTAACAAAAGCTATTAATTCACTTGCCTCATAATAGGTAAATGAAATATTGACAATTTCATATCCTTCATTTACTTTTTTATCGAGAAAATGTTCGACTTCTTTTGCTAAGTCTTCTTTCATTCCACCAAAACCAGCCGATTTTTTTAGAATATGTACTTCGTGTTTTTTCATACTATTTTTTTCTTACTTATACGTAAAAAATAAAATTTGTTACAAAAAATTATTTAGCTCTCGATACATTCGACTGCGTCGAACACTCGAGCTGACGAAACAAAAATAACGTCAGTTCGAGTAGCGAAGCGTATCGAGAACTCATTTTTTAAATTTCTTTTTAGAGAGATTTGGTAAATCGTTGTGTCTACCTTCTATTAAAGCCTCTTTCTTTGCGCTTGACCACTTTTTTAGTTTCTTTTCAAATTCTATAGCAATTTCAATATTTGTAAACGAACAATAATAGGCTAATTCTACAGGTCTTCTGTTGTAAGTGTATGAACCAAAGTGTTTTCCAGATTGATGTTCTTCAAATCTTTTAAATACATTTTGGGTAACACCTGTGTAATAAGTGTTGTCTGAACATTTAAGAATATATACAAAAGAAGTTTGCATAAATAACTTTATTTGGCACTCGATACATTCGACTGCGTCGAACACTCGAGCTGACGAAACGAAAATAATGTCAGTTCGAGTAGCGAAGCGTATCGAGAACTTATGTAAATAAACTTCTCGATACAATTTTGTTTCCTCGACTGCGCTCGGAATGACAATACAGGTTTTTACCCAACCAAATTGATAATTTTTCCAGGAACGATGATAATGTTCTTAGGTGTATTTCCAGCTAATTGTGCAATGGTTCTTTCGTCTGCCATAACGATTTCTTGGATTTGGTCTTTGGTTAAATCCAATGGCAATTTAATCGTGAAACGCATTTTTCCATTGAACGAAACCGGATATTCTTTTTCGCTTTCTACTAAATACTTTTCTTCAAAAATTGGGAAAGCCACAGCAGAAATCGAACCTTCGTGACCTAATTGCGACCACAATTCTTCAGCGATATGTGGCGCATAAGGCGAAACCAAAACCGCTAATGGTTCCAAAATTGCTCTGTGATGACATTTCATTTGGGATAATTCATTCACACAAATCATAAACTGTGAAACCGACGTGTTGAACGAGAAATTCTCGATGTCTTCGGTTACTTTTTTGATGGTTTTGTGTAACGATTTGTACATTTCTGCTGTTGGTTCTTCGTTAGTAACATTCAAACCATTATCATCAAAATACAAACGCCATAGTTTTTTCAAGAAACCAGAAACTCCTGTAATTCCAGCAGTATTCCAAGGTTTTGCTTGTTCCAATGGACCTAAAAACATTTCATACAAACGCAACGTATCTGCACCATAATCATTACAAATATCATCTGGATTGACAACATTGTATTTAGATTTTGACATTTTTTCTACTTCGCGACCAACGATGTATTTACCGTTTTCTAAAATAAATTCGGCGTCTTTATATTCAGAAGAATATAACGGATGCATTTTAAATTTTTCAATATTCAATTCATCTGAAGTATTAACTAGAGAAACATCAACATGTGTAGAATTTATTAATGGCATCAAGTGTAATTTACCATTATCTATTTCTGACAAAATATCTGAAGAAATGTATTTTCTTGTAATTTCTTTAATAGATTGATTATCTCTAGTTTCTAGAGTTTTCCAATACAAATCTTTTGAAATAAGAATTTTATTCCTATCAATAATTACATCTCCTGTTTTTTGATTAATTACTGAATAAAATATATAGTAAATAAACGCACTCATTCCCAAAATCATTCCTTGATTAATCAACTTCTTGAATGGTTCTTCCGTTGGAGCGAAACCTTTGTCTTTTAGAAATTTATTCCAAAAACGAGAATACAATAAATGTCCGGTTGCGTGTTCGCTTCCACCAATGTATAAATCTACATTTTCCCAATATTTTAATGCTTCTTGGCTACAAAATTCGTTTTCATTTTTTGCATCCATATAACGCATCCAATACCATGAACTTCCTGCCCAACCTGGCATGGTATTTAATTCCAATGGAAAAACTTTGACGTTATCTATCAACTCACAACTCACTACTCCCAACTTTTCAACGTCCCAAGCCCAATCGGTTGCGTTTCCTAACGGCGGTTGTCCGTCTTCGGTTGGAAGATATTTTTCAACTTCTGGTAAAACTATTGGTAAATGTTTGGCATCAATCATTTGTGGCAATCCATTCACATAATACACTGGAAACGGTTCACCCCAATATCTTTGACGAGAGAACACGGCATCGCGCAAACGGTAATTGGTTTTGCCTTTTCCTTGTCCAATTTTCTCTAATTCTTCGATGACTTTTTTGGTTGCTTCTTTGTAACCCAAACCATTTAAGAAATCTGAATTTACTAATTCGAAACCGCTTTTTTCTGCAAAAGCAGCTTCAGAAATATCTTGATTGAAAATGTTTTTAATTTCAGGCATTCCGTTTTGACCTTTGAAGAAATTAGCAAAGGCATAATCTCTTTCGTCACCACATGGAACTGCCATAACCGCGCCTGTTCCGTAACCTGCTAAAACGTAATCGCCAATCCAAACCGGAATTGGTTCTTTGGTAAACGGATGTTCGGCAAACGCACCGGTGAACACTCCAGAAATGGTTTTTACATCTGCCATTCTTTCACGTTCTGAACGTTTTGCTGTAGCTTCAATGTATGCATCAACTGCTGTTTTTTGTTCTGGAGTTGTGATTTGTGAAACTAATTCGTGTTCTGGTGCTAAAGTCATAAACGTTACTCCAAAAATGGTATCAGGTCTTGTAGTAAATACATCTATTTTATGTTGTGTTCCCTCGACTGCGCTCGGGATGACATTAAACGAAACTGAAGCTCCAACGGATTTTCCAATCCAATTTCGTTGGCTTTCTTTTAAACTTTCTGTCCAATCGATGGTTTCTAAACCTTGCAATAAACGTTCGGCATAAGCAGAAATTCGCATTGACCATTGTGTCATTTTCTTACGAATAACCGGATGTCCGCCGCGTTCTGAAACACCATTTACGATTTCGTCATTGGCTAAAACCGTTCCTAATGCTGGACACCAGTTTACTTCGGTTTCTGCCAAATAAGTTAATCTATATTGTAAAAGTATTTTTTGTTGTTCATCTGATGAAAACGAATTCCATTGAGAAGCTGTGAAAATTTCAACGTTATCATCACAAACGGCATTTACTTTTGCATTTCCATCTTTTTCAAAAATTGAAATTAAAGTCGAAATATCTTCAGCTTTATCCGAATCGTTGTCGTACCACGAATTGAATAACTGAATAAAAATCCATTGAGTCCATTTGTAATAATCAGGATTTGAAGTACGCACTTCTCTACTCCAATCAAACGAAAAACCAATTTTATCCAATTGTTCACGGTAACGCGCAATGTTTTCACGTGTCGTTTTTTCCGGATGTTGCCCGGTTTGAATCGCATATTGTTCGGCTGGCAAACCAAACGAATCGTAACCTTGTGGATGCAACACATTGAACCCTTTGTGACGTTTGAATCTTGCTACAATATCGGAAGCAATATAACCCAGCGGATGACCAACGTGTAATCCTGCACCGCTTGGATAAGGAAACATATCCAAAACATAATATTTTGGTTTAGCCTCACCTAACCTCTCCAAAGGAGAGGAATTATCACTGGATGGATTTGATGCAGCAAATGTTTTGTGTTCTGCCCAATATTTTTGCCATTTGGCTTCGATTTCGTTGTGGAAGTATTTCATTATATTCAGTTTTTAGCCTCAGTTTTTAATAAAATCTATATTCTGCTTACTGCGACTAAGGCTACGTACTTAAAATTAAGGTGCAAATTTACATTTATTATAAGAAAGTTAAAACTTTGTTCGTTATAAAGGATAAAAACAATTTTCTTTTTTATTTTTACGGCATAAAATCTTTTGTATGGCATCCAATTTTGAGAAATTCCAAAAACGCAGAGTTATTACTTCCTATTTTTCGGTGGTATTAAGTGTTTTTTTAGTACTATTTTTACTTGGAGCATTAGGACTTTTTGTAATCAATTCTAAGAGAATTTCTGATAATTTCAAGGAAGATATTGTGATGACTGTTTTCTTTAAAACAGAAGCAAACGACTCCATCATCAAGGCTTTTGATGCTGAGTTAAAAACGGCAAAATTTGCCAAAGATTTTGAATATGTTTCAAAAGAAAAAGCAGCTCGCGACCATCAAAAAGTTTTAGGCGAGGATTTTATGCAGTTTCTTGGCGTAAATCCGTTGCAAAATTCATTTGATGTTCATCTGAAAGCTGAATATGTTACTCGCGAAAGTTTTGCCAAAATTGAAAATCGCTTACGCAAAAATGAGATGGTTGCAGATGTGGTGTATGACAAACAATTGTTGACATTGGTAAACGATAATGTGAAACAAATCAGTATGTGGATATTGATTATCAGTGGAATTTTTGCTTTTATATCAGTAGTTTTAATCAATAGTTCCATGCGATTATCAATCTATTCCAATAGATTTATTATCAAAACGATGCAGTTGGTAGGTGCTACAAAATCGTTTATCAGAAAACCATTCATCATGCGAAGTATTTATCTTGGGTTGATTGGTGCTGTGATGGCAGTTATAGCATTAATTGGAGTTTTGTTTTACATTCAAACCAATTATCCTAACCTTGATATTCTAAAAGACGTTGTTTTAACTTCATTGGTATTGCTCGGTGTATTAGTCCTTGGAGCTCTTATTCCATGGATAAGTACATTTTTTGCAACGCAACGTTTTCTTAATTTAAGAACTGACGATTTATACTAAAAAATATTTTTATGAAAGGAAGTGATCACAAACCTGATTTTTTGTTTGACAAAGTAAACTACAAAATTCTTTTAGTAGGATTGGCAGTTATAGCTATTGGATTCCTGTTGATGTCTGGTGGTGGAAGTGATAATCCGAAAGTCTTTAATGAATCAGTTTTTGATTTTAGAAGAATAGGACTCGCACCAACAGTTGTTCTATTGGGTTTCGGAATCACTATCTATTCTATTTTTAAAAAGAGTAAATAGTGATTAGTAACTAGTGATTAGTAAAAATCACTGTTGACTATCTACTCCACACTAACTACTTTCAATAAACACATGGATTTCATTCAAGCAGTTCTTATCGCAATAGTAGAAGGTTTAACAGAATATTTACCTGTATCTTCTACGGCACACATGATTTTTACAAGCTCATTTTTTGGTATTCAAAGTGATGATTTTGTAAAATTATTTCAAGTTTCCATTCAGTTTGGTGCAATACTAGCAGTTGTGGTGTTATACTGGAAAAAATTCTTTGATTTTTCAAAAATAAACTTCTATGTAAAACTCGCATGTGCTGTAATGCCAGCGCTAATTTTAGGAAAATTATTTGATGACAAAATTGAAGCCGTATTAGAAAAACCAATTCCCATTGCCATTGTTCTTATAATTGGTGGAATTATTCTTTTGTTTATAGATGGAAGATTTCATTCTCCTACGGTAACAAATGAAGAAGATATAACCATAAAAAAAGCGGTAACTATAGGATTTTGGCAATGTCTTGCCATGATGCCAGGAACAAGCAGAAGTGCTGCATCAATTATCGGTGGAATGCAACAAGGTTTAACCCGTGAAACAGCCGCCGAATTTTCTTTTTTCTTGGCTGTGCCAACCATGCTTGCAGTAACTTGTTATTCGGTTTTTTTAAAAACTTATGAAACTTCACAAATGAAGGGTTACGAATTAATTCTAAAAACCAATGAAAATTTAAAAATGTTTATCATTGGGAATATTGTAGCTTTCATTGTAGCGCTTATTGCTATTAAATTTTTCATTGGAGTCATCAAAAAATTTGGTTTCAAACCTTGGGGTTATTACCGAATTATTGCTGGAGTTATTCTTTTGGTTTACTTTTCACTTGTAAAATAATTTCATTTGAAAACAGCTGAAGATTTTCAAAATGGTCAAATAATTTTGATTGATAAACCACTCACTTGGAGTTCGTTTCAAGCGGTTAATAAGTTGAAATATATTCTTAAACGAAAGTATAACCTTCCAAAGAAATTTAAAATTGGACATGCGGGAACTCTTGATCCTTTGGCAACAGGTTTACTTATCATTTGCACAGGAAAATTTACGAAAAAAATCACCGAAATTCAGGCGCAAACCAAAGAGTATACAGGAACAATAACCGTTGGAGCAACCACACCAAGCTATGATTTGGAAACAGAAGTTGATGCAAATTTTCCAATAAACCATATTGACGAAGAATTGATACAACAAACCGCCAAAAATTTTATTGGCGAAATAGATCAAAAACCGCCTGTTTTTTCTGCCATCAAAAAAGATGGGAAACGATTGTACGAACACGCTCGTGCAGGTGAAGAAGTAGAAATTCAATCGAGAAAAACTACTATTTACGAATTTGAAATAACCCGAATTGCCTTACCCGAAATAGATTTCAGAGTTCAATGTAGCAAAGGAACATACATTCGTTCGCTGGCTTTTGATTTTGGCGTTGCACTAAAGTCTGGCGCACATTTAACCGCTTTGCGAAGAACAAAAATTGGTGATTACTCAGTTGAAAATGCTGTTACTCCAGAGATTTTTGAGAAAGAAGTTTTGTCTCAATAGCTTCCAAAATTTCATTTTGCGTACTCAATCCTTTGTCATGCAGATACCAAAGTTGTAATTCGGTTTTTGCAGTTTCATCAACTATTCCATGTTGAGCTTTATAATCAAGTATAAGCTTTTTTGCTGCATTTGGTCTTGGTCCAAAGTCGGTTATAAACTCTAAAGTATCCTTGTCTAAAACAATTAATTTGGGTATTGAACGCGTTCCATTAGTCAAAAACAATTGCATTAATTCATCATTTTCATCTCTAAAAACTATTCGCAAATTAATTTTTGTGTTTTGTTCTGCCATTTTGTTTATAACTGGTAAAATTTGAGCAGCATCTCCACACCAACCTTCGGAGATAACTAACCAGATTTGCTCATTTTCTAGCTGTTTCAATTTCTCTACATTTTCAGTTGGAATACTTATCGTTTTATCCAATCTGTTCATTCTTGTATCGTTGAGTTCACTATAGTGCAACAACGCTTCTGACTGCTCTGAACCGCTTGATTTTCCTTGAGATAACAAAGACTTTAATAAAGTTCTATATTCAATATATGAATGGCTTTTTTCTATGCTTTTTCTGAAAATTTCCTGATTTTTCATTTCCTTTTTTATTTGGAACAAAATTAATCATAAAATAAAATTTTCACAGTAATAATTGTTACAGTCATATTATATTGGAGAATGTTTCTAAAAACAATCGCTTTAAAATTCTGTCCCATTTTTTTTGAGCTAGAAATAATTATATTTGCAACACTAAAAACCTAATCACATAAGATGAAATACAAAAGAATTCTTCTAAAACTAAGTGGTGAAGCACTAATGGGCGACAGGCAGTATGGAATTGACCCGAAAAGACTAGCTGAATATGCAGATGAGATTAAAGAAATTCACGATAGAGGAGTAGAAATTGCCATAGTTATTGGTGGTGGAAATATTTTTAGAGGAGTTGCTGGCGCAAGTAATGGAATGGATAGAGTTCAAGGCGATTATATGGGAATGCTTGCAACTGTCATAAATGGCATGGCATTACAAGGAGCTTTGGAGGACAAAGGCATGCTTACTAGATTACAAACAGCATTGAAAATAGAAGCTATTGCTGAACCTTACATCAAAAGAAGAGCTGTTCGTCATCTAGAAAAAGGAAGAATTGTAATTTTTGGAGCTGGAACTGGAAATCCATATTTTACAACCGATACAGCTGCTGTATTGCGTGGTGTGGAAGTAAATGCAGATGTAATCCTTAAAGGAACTCGTGTGGATGGTGTTTATGACTCTGATCCTGAAAAAAATGAAAATGCTATCAAATTTGACAATATAACATTTGATGAAGTGCTTTCAAAAGGATTGAATGTCATGGATACAACAGCATTTACGCTTAGTCAAGAAAACTCACTTCCAATAGTGGTTTTTGACATGAATAAAAAAGGAAACTTACTTAAAATTTGTAAAGGAGAAAATATAGGAACAGTCGTTAATGTTTAATTGACTAAAAAACAAAAACAATGGAAGAAATAAACTTTATAATAGACGAAACAAAAGAAGCTATGAGCAACTCTGTTGGTCATCTTGAAAAGACTTTCCTCAACATTAGAGCAGGAAAAGCTTCTCCTCAAATGCTTGGCGGTGTTTTTGTAGATTACTACGGTTCTCAAACACCTCTTTCACAAGTTGCTAATGTTAATGTTCCAGATGCGAGAACTATCACAATCACGCCTTGGGAAAAAAGCATGTTGCAGCCAATTGAAAAAGCAATTATGATTGCAAATCTTGGTTTTAACCCTATGAATAATGGTGATAATATTATCATCAGTGTTCCACCATTAACAGAAGAAAGAAGAAAGGAATTAGTAAAACAAGCAAAAGCGGAAGCTGAGGATGCAAAAGTAGGTGTTAGAAACCATAGAAAAGATGCTAACACTGAAATAAAAAAATTAGAAAAAGATGGTGCTTCTGAGGATTTGTGCAAAAAAGCTGAAGAAGATATTCAAAAACTAACAGATACTTACATCAAAAAAATTGACGAACATTTGTCAATTAAAGAAGCAGAAATCATGAAAGTGTAACTTTGTTAATTCAATATTAAAATCCGCCTTGTGCGGATTTTTTTATTCCTATTTTTGTCAAAACTATTTTTTGATGAAATACCTCTTGCCATTATTGTTTTGTATCTGCTTGACTTCTCAAGCTCAAATACAGATAAATGGTATTGTAAAAAATAGCATCACCAAAAAACCACTTCCTTTTGCAATTCTAAAATTTGAAGACAATACTCAAATATTTTCCGATGTAAATGGAAAATTTTCTGTGAAATGCTCATCGTCTAACACTTTTTTTAGCATCTATTTTTTAGGCTTTGAAACACAAAAAAAGGAAATTAATAATCAGCACTTTTTTACTATTTTCTTGAACCCGAAAACCGAAAATTTAAAAAATATTGAAATAGAAAACAATGACAGAGCCAACGCTATCCTAAAAAAAGTTTTCGAAAACAGAAAGAAAAACAACCCTTTTGAGAAGCTAAACTCTTTTCAGTTTGATGGTTATAACAAACTAATGGTTACTGCAAATCCTGACTCAATTACAGGAAAAATAGATAGCATTTATAATAAAACAGATAATGGTATTGAATTTTCAAAAATTGACTCGTCTGGATATAAATTCAAGAAAATTATTGACAAACAACACCTTTTTTTAGCCGAAAAAACATCTGAGTTTTTGTATCTGAAACCCGTTTTCAAAGAGGTGATAACTGGAGCAAAAATGGCTGGTTTTAAAGAACCTTTTTATGAATATTATGGGTTCAACTTGCAATCTTTTTCAATCTATGATAACAAATATGAACTATTCGAAACAAGATATATCAGCCCAATTGGTAATCGATACAAAAAAGAATATCATTATAAAATCATTGATACAACGTTTATCCAAAACAGGAAAACATTTGTAATTTATTTTAAAAACAAAAAACTGTTAAAAGGACTTGAAGGTCTTTTGTATATAGACACAGAAAATTATGCTGTTGCAAAAGCTACACTAAGAGCAAGAAGCGTGTTAGACATTACTTCGGAACATTTTTATACTTATTACCCAAAAGAAGATGTTTGGTTTCCTGAGAAAAAAACTCTCAAAATAGTGAAAGGGAAAAGCAAACAAGAGACAAAAATACTTGGTGGAAGAATAACTTTTGAGGCTGAAAACAATGATGAAACTAACAAGAAAAACAAAAACTCTGACTTTGTTTTTCTTTATTCTGAAACAAATATTAACAACCTTATTTTTAATGATTTAAAAAAAATCAAAAAATCATATGTAAGTGTTGATGTCAAAGACCAAGCTACATCTAGAGACGAAGTTTTTTGGAAATTGAAAAGGAATGAAGAAATAGATGAAAGAAGTTTGACAACATACCGCACTCTGGATAGCATTGGAAACAAAAACAAAATTGATAAAAAAATATTCATTGGCAGAAAAATAATCAACGGATTTCTACCAGTTGGATTTTTTGATTTTGATTTACGTCATCTACTGAGCTATAATAATTATGAAGGTTTTCGCTTTGGTATTGGCGGTAATACAAATGAATATTTTTCCAAAATTTTCAAAATTGAAGGTTACACCGCTTTTGGTTTAAAAGATGAAGCTATAAAATATAATATTGGAACATCTACTCGAATTGGGAAATTTTCTAACACTTGGATAGGCGGTTCATATACAGATGATATTCGAGAAATTGCTAGTACAAACTTTGCCATTGATAAAAGAGTTTTTAAACTTTATGATCCAAGACCTATCAACCTGAGCACGTTCTACAATCATAAAACCTGGCGTGCTTATATTGAAACCAAAATCATCCCAAAAACAGAAAGCATTTGGCAAATAACACACAGTGATATTTCACCTCTTTTTGAATATACTTTCCAAAAAGATGGTACTCTTTACCGAAATTTTACCGCAACTACTGCAATGGTTTCGTTACAATGGAATCCTTTCAGTTCGTTTATGCAAACACCAAACGGAAAGCTTGAAATAGAAAAAAAATACCCGAAATTTACTTTTCAATTCACGAAGACTTTACCAAATTTTCTTGATAACTATTTTGATTTTGGGAAAATTGATTTGAGAATTGATTTTGAAAAAAAATACCTCAATGGACAGAAATCAACAGTTCTAGCTCAAGCCGGTTATGCTTTTGGCGATACTCCACTGACACATTTGTACAACACTTCACCAAACAACTTAACAAAAGATAATATCCTACAACGTATAACTATATCGGGTAAAAACAGTTTTGAGACCATGTTTTTTAATGAATTTTTCTCTAGCCAATATGCCATGCTTCAACTAAAACATGGCTTCAAGAGAGTTCAAATTGCTAGAAAAATTCGCCCAACAATGGTTCTAGTTACCCGAATGGCTTGGGGGAATATGCAAAATCCCGAACAGCATCATGGTGTGAATTATAAAACACTTGACAAAGGCTTTTTTGAATCTGGAATCGAACTCAATCAAATTTATAAAGGTTTTGGTCTAACTGGCTTTTATAGATATGGGCCAAATCAACTAAGCCGTTTTGAAGATAATTTGGCCATTAAACTGAGTTTTATTCTCGATTTAGGTTTGGATTAAAAAACTTTAATTAAAATAATTAAATCTTAATCAAACCAATGGCTAATTCCTTAGGTTTTAATTACCTTTGCAACCCATTTTAGATTTATGAAGAAGTTATTAGGAATTGGTTTTTGGGAGCTTATTGCAAGAATTATACTCAGAAACAGAATAATCATACTCTGCAGCATTATTTTAATTACAATTTTGCTTGCTACTCAATGGAAATATATACGTTTCACTCAAACAGAAGCAAATCTCATTCCTGCTGATGACAAGGTAAACGTTGATTATTCTAAGTTCCTAAAAAACTTTGGAGAAGAAGGTAATCTTATCGTCATTGCCACTAAAGACAACAAACTATTCACTCCAAAAGTTTATGAAGCTTGGAGCGAATTGATGACAACCATAAAAAGTCATAAAGAAGTCAGCTTGATTGTATCTGTTGATAATCTTCAAAAAATCGTTAAAAACGACTCTTTAGAAAAATTTGAACTAAAACCTCTTGTAGATAAAAGTAAAGTTCAAAACGAAAAATACCTGCAAGAAATTCAAAAAGAACTTTTTACAAAATTGCCTTTTTATGAAGGTTTACTCTACAATAAAAAAACTGGCGCCATTCGTTCTGCTATTTATTTAGATAAAAAAATTGTAAATACTAAAGCCCGAAAAGATTTTGTAATCAACGATTTAATTCCTGCGCTGAAAACCTTTAAAGACAAAACGGGCGTTGATTTACACACCTCTGGAATGCCTTATATCAGAACGCTAAATGCAAAAACTATCATTGATGAAATAGGCTTGTTTATTGGTGCCGCATTGCTTATAACTTCTTTGATATTTTTCTATTTCTTCAGGTCTTTTAGAGCAACTTTGATTTCATTGATTGTAGTTGTTATCGGTGTGATGTGGTCTTTTGGACTGATGGGATTATTGGGTTATGAAATTACAGTGCTAACTGCTTTAGTGCCAACATTGGTTATTGTAATCGGAATTCCAAACTGTATTTTCTTTATTAATAAATACCACCAAGAATACCATAAACATTCTAATAAAGCCAAATCGCTTCAACGAGTTATTACCAAAACTGGAACTGCTACATTGATGACTAACATAACTACAGCTGTTGGTTTTGCTACTTTTATCATCACAAATAATGTCTTGCTTCAAGAATTTGGAGTTGTAACAACCATAAATATATTGGCAATTTATTTGTTAAGTTTACTGTTAATACCAATTTTCTTTAGCTACATTCCATCTCCTATTCCTAGACATCTTGGTCATCTTGAACGCGAGTCACTCACCTCTTTTTTAAGATGGATTGTTAATACTGTTAAGTACAACAGAATTGGCGTTTACATCACTTCTTTGTGTCTTTTAATCTTCGGTATTATTGGAATTTATAAAATAAAAATATCCGGAAGCATCATTGAAGACATGCCAAAAAAGACTGCTTTTTTTGATGATATTCGTTTCTTCGAAAAAGAGTTTGATGGTGTTATGCCATTAGAAATCATGATTGATACGCACAGAAAAAATGGTGCAATGAAACTCACAAATCTGCGAAGAATGGATGAATTGGAACAAACAATTGTAGAAATTCCAGAATTGTCAAAACCACTTTCGCTGGTGAGTATTGCAAAAAATTTCAAACAAGCATACTATAATGGTAATCCAGAATACTATGAGTTGCCAACTTCACAAGAAGAAATATTTCTATTGCCTTATATAAAAAATTCGCTTCAAAAATCAAAAGACAATCCATTCAAAAGCTACGTTACTGCAGATGGAAGCGTTGCCAGAATTACCACTTTTATAAAGGATGAGAATGGTGAAAAAATGGAAGCAATAGAAGCTCGAATTAGAGAAAAAACGAATAAACTTTTTCCAAAAGAACGCTACGAAGTAATTATAACCGGTAAACCATCAGTGTTTCAAAAAGGAACAAAATATTTGCTAGATAATTTGTTGTCATCGTTGCTTTTTGCTTTTGCGCTTACTGGCGGATTAGTTGCTATCATGTTCCGTTCTTTCAAAATGGTTTTGGTTTCTATTATTCCAAATTTATTACCATTATTAATGACCGCTGGATTAATGGGCTTTTTAGGAATTCCGCTGAAACCTTCTACGCTTTTGGTTTTTGGAATTGCATTCGGAATGTCAGTTGATGACACTTTGCGGTTTTTGGCACAATATCGATTGGAGCTTTCTAAAAATGACTGGAAGATAAAAAAATCGGTTTTTGCTACGTTCAATGATGCGGGAATAAGCATGTTTTACACCTCAATTGTTTTGTTTTTTGGTTTTTCAGTATTCATGTTATCTAGCTTTGGT
>JAXLVF010000008.1:0-263635 GCA_046329205.1 Flavobacteriaceae bacterium
TCATGAGTTTAGCCCAAGGTTTTTGCGTCGTTACATGAATTTATATGAAGATATGACAAAAGCTATTGGTCAATATGTTACTGATGTGAAATCGAAGGATTTTCCTAATTCGAATGAACAATATTAGTTCAGATTGGATTAGACATTTCAGAAACCTTAGACATTTTAGACGTAGAATCAAATTATATGCATCAATTCAAAGAACTTGAGATTTGGAAAAGAAGTAGGCTTTTTTGTTCTGAAATTTATAAAATTACTTCAAATTTTCCTGAGAGTGAGAAATTTGGACTTACTAATCAATTGCGAAGAGCTTGTGTATCGATTCCGTCTAATATTGCAGAAGGTTCGTCCAGAAGTTCCAATAAAGATGTTTTAAGATTTTTGGAAATAGCTATAGGTTCAGCTTATGAAATTGAAACCCAACTCTTAATTGCCTTTGATTTAAACTTTATAAATACAGATGAAATAGAAAAAGTTGCTACAGAATTAAATGAAATCATAAAAATGATTTCTCGATTTCAAACTACTCTAAAAATCTAATTCTCTAAGATTTCTAAAATGCCTAAGTTGGTCTCAAATAAAGACAATCTCCAAATTCTTCACGAAGACAATCACATTATTGTTGTGAATAAGCGTGTTGGAGATATTGTTCAAGGCGATAAAACTGGCGATAAACCCTTATCGGAGATTGTAAAAGAATATATCAAAGAAAAATATAATAAACCCGGAGAAGTTTTTCTTGGTGTTGTTCATCGATTAGATAGACCTACAACTGGAATTGTTGTTTTTGCGAGAACAAGTAAAGCTCTAGAAAGATTGAATGCTATGTTCAGCAACAGAGAAACTCAAAAAACGTATTGGGCAGTTGTGAAAAACAAACCTCCAAAAACTTCGGATATACTTGTTCATTATTTGAAAAGAAATCCAAAAAACAATACTTCAAAAGCGCATCTAAAAGAAGTTCCTGATAGTAAAAAAGCAAGTCTAGATTATACAATCATCAAAGAGTTGAATAATTACTTTGTCCTAGAAATCAACCTTCACACTGGAAGACATCATCAAATAAGGTCACAACTTCAAGCTATTGGTTGTCCAATAAAAGGTGATTTGAAATATGGTTTTGACCGCAGTAATCCTGATGGCGGCATTCATCTTCATGCTCAAAAACTAAGTTTCATTCATCCAGTTACCAAAGAACAATTAACAGTTATTGCACCTACTCCAAACGATACATTATGGAATGATGTTAAACAATAAATTTGTATTTTTACGTTTAATATTTATATTTCAAATCAAAATGCTATGAAAAAAATAATTTTAATCTTCCTTTTGTTCAACTCTCTTTTTGCAATTTCCCAAGAACATTTTTCTGGGATAAGTACATCAAATAGAGTTGGAATTTTAAACTCGAATATTAATCCTGCTGAACTTCCGAATCTTTCAAAGAAGTTTGAAGTAAACATTTATGGAATGAGTTTTAATGTAGCCAACAATAAAATTGGCTTTAGTGATTTTTCTTCAGACACCAATCTTGAAACATTGCTTTTTACAGGAACCGATCCAGTAAATGCTAGAATTAATACTGAAATTATGGGACCAGGATTTGCAATGAAATGGAACAAATGGGGATTTGCTTTTACAACAAAAGCTCATGCAATGTTTGATATGGTTAATGTTGATCCAACTATAGGAAATGCAATCACAAATGACAATTTGGTTTTAAACACAACACTATTAAACAATTCAGGTAATCAAAAATTGAGTGGAACATCATATGGCGAAATTGGATTATCTGCTGGAAGAACTATTTACGAAAAGGACAACCATAAATTTAGTGTTGGAATTACATTAAAAATACTTTTTCCAGGTTCATATTCAAACTTTGGTTTAAGCAAATTAGATGGAACTATTGTTCAATCTGCCGGAAACGCTTATTTAACAACCAATAGTCCTGCAAGTTTAAATATTGCCTATTCGGGAAATCTTGCCGAAAGTTTCTCAAATTTTGATGATTACAGTAAGTCAATTTTTGGTGGTTTAAATGGTTTTTCAGGTGATATCGGTTTAAATTATCAATACAAAAGTGTTCTGAACTTGGGTTTATCTTTGAGAAATTTAGGAAGCATGACATTCAAAGATGACAATAATTACAGCACAAACTATGTTTTTACAACTCAAGGCAATAGTCCTTTGGATTTAAGCTTATTCAATGATATTGATAATTTGAGTGATGTTGAACAAATATTGATTGATGGAGGTTATTTGTCTAAAAACCCTGAAAAAAAAGATTTTAGTGTTAAGTTACCAACAACAATCAATGCATATGCCGATGTTAAAATTATTCCTAAATTTTATGTAACGGCTTTTTTGCAGCAAAAAACCAATAAAGATGAAGCGAACGAGCAGATAACAGCGTCAAATATTTTTAGCATTACTCCTAGAGTAAATCTAGGCTTTTTTGAAGGCTATATTCCACTAACTTTCCACGAAATATCTGGAACAAATGTTGGAATTGGTTTTAGACTTGGCGGTTTCTATCTAGGAACAAGTTCAATGATTACTGCATTGATAAACGATAGCAAACAAGGTGATGTATACTTGGGTTTCCGTTGGGGATTTTTATAATATAAAAAATGTTTAGAACAGATATTAACTATAGAAAACAACGATTAATAAAGTTACTTTATGCAATTGAAAAAAATCAAAATGAAATTGCAAAAGCGCTTAATAATGATTTCAAAAAAACTGAATTTGAGGCATTCCTCACGGAAACTTTTATAGTAATCTCTGAACTAAAGCTAACGATAAAAAACATGAAGAAATGGGCAAAACCAAATATGGTTTTGCCTTCTATTTTGAATTTCCCTTCTCTCGACTATATCTACAAAGAACCTTATGGCAAAGTCTTGATAATTTCGCCATGGAATTATCCTTTTCAACTTGCTGTTTCGCCGGCTATTGCAGCTATAGCAGCAGGTAATTCTGTAACCATAAAACCATCTGAACTAACGCCAAATACTTCAAAATTGATTGCAAAAATATTTTCTGAGGTATTTGAAAAAGAACATGTAGAAGTCATTCAAGGCGGAATTGAGGTGTCGCAAGAATTACTATCAAGACGATGGGATTATATTTTCTTTACAGGAAGTGTAAATGTGGGTAAAATAGTTGCCAAGGCTGCTGCTGAGAATTTAACACCTGTAACGCTAGAATTAGGTGGGAAAAATCCATGTATAATTGACAAAAAAGTTGATTTAGATGTTGCGGCTAGAAGGATTGCTTGGGGGAAATTTGTTAATGCTGGGCAGACATGCATTGCTCCAGATTTTCTATTGGTGGAAAAATCAGTAAAAGAAGAACTGACTAAAAAGCTAATTCATGAGATTGAGACTTCATACGGCACAAATCAGCAAAACTCTAATGATTATCCTAGAATAATAAATAAGAAAAACTGGGAAAGATTAGTTGGTTTTACTAAAAATCAAAAAATAATTTATGGCGGTAAACATGATGAAAATAATCTTTTTTTATCCCCAACATTAATAGATGAACCTAGTCTAGAAAGTCCAGTAATGCAGGAAGAAATTTTTGGACCTATACTTCCTATTCTAACTTTTGAAAACAAAAATCAAATAAATAATATCGTTGAAAAATATGAAAAACCTCTAGCGTTGTATGTCTTTTCAAATAATAAAAAATTCTCAGAGGATTTGATAAAAAATTTGAGTTTTGGTGGAGGTTGTGTCAATGATACACTTGTACATTTTGCAAACAGTAGATTACCTTTTGGTGGTGTAGGTCATAGCGGTATTGGAGCTTATCATGGAAAATTAAGTTTTAATATTTTCTCACACCAAAAAGCTATCGTAAAAAAACCAACTTGGCTTGATATTAAATTAAGATACGCACCTTATAAAAATAAAATTAAAGCATTAAAAAAAATAGCAAAATGGTTGTAATTTTAACAAGGATTTATACATTTGGTAAACCCAAATTTTTATTATAAAACCTTGTTATTTTGAGCGAATATTTTACTTTTTCTAACATCAACTTACTAGTTATTATCACATTGTTGATATTACTATATGCTTCTTTTTTCTTTACCAGTAAAAATTTAACAAAATCATTAAATATTAACAACTACAGTGATTTTGAACCAAGAGAAAGACAATATAGCTTTTTTTTGTTGTTTTTTGGAATTTCAATACCTCTTATCGAAGTTATTCTTAATTATTTTGATATACGAAGTAAAAGCTTTCTTTTTATTAATGTTACTGTTGGAATTATTCTAATAAGTTTTTACAATTTATGCACAAGAACTGCTTTTTTTTCAAAAAGAATTAATTCAGTTTTCATCCTTTGTTATTTTAGTTATTTTGTCTTTATAATACACAATGTCTATTGCAAAGAATTCGAATTAATATCTTTTGTTAGTCTTATTGTTGCAGTATTTCTATCCTATTTTGTTTTCAAAAACATTCTCCATTATTGGGTTTATATAATAACTCTTTTTTTGCTTCTTGTAGCATCTTATAATTATGAACTAATCCCAAAAGAGAACACAATAGTTTTAGTTTGTTCATTAATCCTGACAGTAGCTATCCACACATCACGTCACTTGGCATTAATAGAAAACAGGAACAAATTTCTTTTTGCCAACATGGTTGTAAATAATGGAAGTTCAATTATTTTAATAACAAATAAAAAAGGTGAAGTTTCATTTTGTAGCGAGTCTATAACAGAAATATTAGGATATAAAGCAGAAGAAGTGCTTGGTATGGAATATTGGAGATTGACAGAAGATTCAGAGTTTGTGGGTGAAGAATATCACAATGAATATATAGACAATCGCCTATATGTCAGAAAACTAAAATGTAAAAATGGTGATTACAAATATATTCAGTGGAAAGACAAAAAATTTTCTGAAAATATTATTATTGGTATAGGACAAGATGTTACTGAAGAGATAAACATTAAAAATCACTACCGAGATCTTATTGAAACCGCAAAAGATTTGATTTATGAAATTGATGAAAACGGAAATATATTTTACGTAAATGCTTTTACAATAAAAACATTAGGATATTCCAAGGAAGAAATTTTTAGTAATTCTTATGAAGCTTTCATTAGACCAGATTATTTAGACCAAGTTAAAGAATATTATTTAAATAGACCCGATAAAACAAGTGATTTTCAGGAATTTGTATTTCCTCTAATAAAAAAAGATGGTGAAACCATTTGGGTTTCGCAGAAAGTAACAATCAAACATAATGATGCTGAAAACAAAATAAGTTATTATGCTTATGCTAGAGATATCACTCTCATCAAAAGCCTTGAGATTGAACATTTTGAAAGAGCTTCAAAAATTCGCATTCACAATCAAATCATAAAACAATTAACATCTCGTAGCTATTCCAATGATGAAAACTTTAATACAACACTAAAAAACATCATTCAAACTGTTTCGAACAATTGCTAATATTGACAGAATAAGTTATTGGACACATCTTGATGATGCTATAAAATGTGAAAGCATCTACTATTTAAAATCTAAAAGATTTGAAAAGAATTTTGTTTTGAATAAAACCGATTTCGAAAAATATTTTGAAGGAATAAAAACAGGTTTGCAAATTGTAGCATCCAATGTCTATGAAAACAAAATACTTGAAGAACTTTGCTATGAATATTTCCCAAAAAACAACATTAAATCCTTACTAGATACACCTATTTTTATCAACAACAAAGTTGTTGGTATTCTATGCTTCGAAATTACAGAAAACATAAAAGAATGGGACAACGAGGACATAAACTTTGCTCGCTCAATATCAGATTTGATTGCCATTTCGATAGAAGCGAAAATGCGAATAGATGCTGAAAAAAAATTAGCTTATAAGAGTGGAATTCAAGAAGAGATTATAAAAAACACAGAAAAATTCCTTTTTTCTAAAACTAATAAAGAAATTCTCGAAGGTATAATTCTTACCATAGGTAATGTTACAAATGTTGACAAAGTTTCTTTTTTTGAATTTAATTCTGTAGAAAATAAATACACTCAACAATACAGATGGACAGCAAGCGCAAAATCTTTAACTCCGCCAAACCCTAACTTAGTTGATGTAGATATAAATGTTATACCAGATGTCACTGAAAAACTCCAGCAAAAAGAAATATACTTTTCAGTAGTTAGAAAAATTAAGAACCAAGCAACCAAAGACTATCTAAACAGATTAAATACTAAATCAATACTTTTTTTACCAATATTCATTAAATCAGATTTTTATGGTTTTATTGTTTTTGACGACTCAGCAAATGAAAGAGATTGGTCAAAAGATGAGTTAAGCACACTAGAAACTCTCTCAAAGAACATATCATTTGCATTAGAGCGTAATTTAAACGAAACAATTATTCAAGAAAGTGAGGAAAAATTCAGGCTATTGGCTGATAATATACCTGGAGTAGTTTATTTGTCAAATAACGATAAAAACTTTACCAAAATTTACCTCAACGAACAAGTTGAAAAACTCACCGGTTATAAAAAAGAAGACTTTATTGATGGAAAGTTAAATTTTATTGATTTAGTTCATCCTGATGAGAAAGAAAAAACACTAGAAGAACAGCATAAAGCAATCAATGAGGGTAAACCTTTTCATTTTATATACAGAATTATAAGAAAAGATAATTCTATCGCTTGGATTGAAGAATTTGGAGATGCTATTCACAAAGATGGGAAGATATCATCTATAGAAGGAATTTTTCTGGATGTTACAGAAAGAAAAAATGCAGAAAACGCAATAAAAGATAAAGAGTATGCCGAAGCTGCAAACAAAGCAAAATCTGAATTCCTTGCACACATGAGTCATGAAATTAGAACTCCGCTAAACGGTATCATTGGTTTCACTCAGTTGTTAATGAATACAAATCTTGAAAATATTCAACAAAAATATATGTCAACCATAAACGAATCTGCAATTTCGTTGATGGAAGTAATCAATAATATACTCGATTTTTCTAAACTAGAATCAGGAAAAATTGAATTATCAATTGAAAAAAACAAAATATATGACATTGCTAATCAAGTTATTGATTTAGTTCAATATGAAACAAATCAAAAAAACATTGATTTAGTTCTTGATATTGATAGCAATGTACCAAAATATATTTGGGTTGATTATGTTCGCTTAAAACAAGTTTTAATCAATCTATTGAGCAATGCAGTAAAATTCACTGAAAAAGGAAAAATAATTTTCCATATAAGCGTAGATCAATTTGTAGATGAAAATTATGCAAAAATTAAATTTTCAATAAAAGACACTGGAATTGGAATTAAACAAAAAAATAAGAATAAAATTTTTGAAGCTTTCTCCCAAGAAGATGCAACAACCAATAAACGTTTTGGAGGAACTGGACTTGGATTATCCATATCAAATCAACTTTTAGGATTAATGAATAGTAAACTTGAACTTGAAAGTGAATATGGTAAAGGAAGTGACTTTCATTTCAGCATCAATGTTAAATATTCTGATTTAGAAAAAGATAAATCTTCACAAAATAAAAACACGTCAGAAAAAAACAATGTTTTCGAAATAGTTTCGCAAAACACTTTTAATATTTTCATTTTTGAAGACAATAAAATAAATATGCTTTTAGCCAAAACTTTGATAAAGCAATATTTACCAAACTCAAATATCTTTGAATTTGAAAATGGAAAACAGCTATTTGATAAAATTGACATTTATGAAAAAGTTGATTTAATCTTGATGGATATTCAAATGCCCGAAATGAATGGCTATGAAACTACCATTGAACTTAGAAAAAATGTAAAATTTAGTAACACACCAATAATAGCCTTAACCGCAGGAACTACAGATGGAGAAAAAGAGAAATGCTTGGAAACTGGCATGAATGATTATATCTCTAAACCTATCGATAAAGAACAGCTTAAAAATGTTCTCAATCGATGGATTAATTTGGTCTAAATTTTGCTAAATTTACAATAACAACAAATTTTATTAAAAATGAAATGGGATAAAAAAGACAGTGGAAACTTTGAAGATAGACGAGGTTTATCTGGTGGTGGAAAAGCATTGATTGGTGGTGGAGCTATTGGTATTATAATACTTTTACTCAATATGTTTGGTGGTGAAACAGGGCAAACCATAGGAAACATTCTTCAGCAAACACAAGGTGCTCAACAGACTGAACAAACAGATGGAACAAAAACTCGTGAACTTTCTGAAGAAGAAAAGCAACTTGGCGATTTTTCGGAAGCTTGTTTTGTCTACAACAATGAAACTTGGCAAAAAGTTTTTCAAGAAAACGGTATGCAATATGAAGAACCTGGAATGGTACTTTTTGACGATGGTGTAAACACTGCTTGTGGAAGCGCTACTTCTGCAGCTGGACCATTCTATTGTCCTGGTGATAGAAAAGTTTACATGGATTTGCGTTTTTTTGAAGAACTAAAAACTCGTTTTGGAGCAGAAGGTGGTGATTTTGCTATTGCCTATGTAATTGCTCATGAAATGGGACATCATTTGCAAACATTATTAGGAACATCTTCTAAAGTTCGTCAATTACAACAAGGAAAAAGCGAAGCAGATGCTAATAAACTTTCAGTATGTCAAGAACTTCAAGCTGATTTCTATGCAGGAGTTTGGGCACATTACAATAAAAATTTGCTAGAAGCTGGAGATATCGAAGAAGCGCTGAGTGCAGCAAATGCAGTTGGTGATGATGCAATACAAAGCAAAATGCAAGGACATGTGGTTCCAGATAGTTTTACTCACGGAACATCAGAACAACGCATGGAATGGTTTATGAAAGGTTATAAAACTGGAGATATCAAGCAAGGTGATACATTTTCAGCTCTTTTAGATTAAAAATTCTCATTTTTTTTGAGTTAAATTTATAATTCAAAAATTTAAAATCAGATTTTTTATATAAATCATAAATCGTAACTGAACTCTTTATTTTAAAGGTAATTTCAAGTAGAATTGAAGTTACCTTTTTTAATTTTGCTTTCTCAAAAAAATTGAAAATGAAAGTTGGTATAGACAGTATTGCCTTTGACATTCCAAAAATTTATCTTCCAATTGCAACATTAGCAGAAAACCGAAATATTGAAGCAGACAAGCTAGTAAAAGGTTTAGGATTACACAAAATGAGCTTTCTCGATGTGCATCAAGATGTAGTGACAATGGCATCAAATGCAGCATTAAAACTAATCCAACAAGAGAAATTAAATCCACAGGAAGTCAATAGAATTTACATTGGAACAGAAAGTGGTGTTGACAGCTCAAAACCAGTTGGTTCCTATGTTTTATCCAATTTAGAACAAATATTTGGTGATAGAAGTTTTAAAAATTGCGATGTGGTCGATTTGACTTTTGCCTGTATTGGTGCGGTTGATGCATTGCAAAATTGCCTTGATTACATTAGAGTTAACCCAGATAAAAAAGCAATTGTCTTCGCTTCTGATAATGCAAAATATGACTTAAATTCTACAGGCGAATATACGCAAGGCGCAGGATCGATTGCGATGCTAATTAGTGCTAATCCAAGAATTTTGAGTTTTTCAAAAGAAGTTGGCGTTGCAACCGAAGGTGTTTTTGATTTTTTTAAACCAAGAAGAAATTTTACCAAAGAAGAAATTTTTCAAACCGAAAACAATCCGGAATGGAATGGCGTTTTAGAAAACGAAATCAATATCTACAAAGAACAACCAGTTTTTGATGGACAATATTCCAACCAATGTTACATCAGCAGAATAACTGAAGCTTATGAACATTACAAAGAAGAAAGTCACCAAAAAGGAAAACTGTATGAAAAATGGTCTGCTATATTGATGCATTTGCCATACTGTTTTCAAGGCAGAAGAACATTTATTGAAATTTTTGCCAATGAAAATTCTGAACTTCTAGAAAGTCAATCAGGGGAAAACCATAAAGAAAAAATAAAAGCACTTGCCAAAAGTCCTGAATATTTGAGTTTAGTAAACCAATACATTTTACCTTCGGAAATGGCATCGGGACAAATTGGAAACATTTACACTGGTTCGATTTTTTTAGGCTTACTTTCTACTCTTTGTTATTATTTTAAAAACGAAATCAATATTTATAATACCACTTTTGGGTTTATTGCTTATGGAAGCGGTTCAAAAGCAAAAGTTTTTGAAGCCATTGTAGAAGAAAATTGGAAAGCTGTCATTGATAAAGTGAAACTTTTTGAAACATTGGAACAAGCAACAGCAATTGATTTTTCAACTTATGAAAACCTACATAAAAAAGAATTGAAACAATCAGTGATTGCTCCAAAAAATGAATTTTATTTGGATAAAATAGAAAAAGAAAATCCAGTTTTAATTGGTGCGAGGTTTTATAGATTTCAGCCTCAGTAATCATCTGGAAGACTGAGTATTACAATCTGCGACTGTAAACTAAAACTAACCCAACCAACCATCGCGATCCAAACTTCTATATTGAATTGCTTCGGCAATGTGATAGGAATTAACTGTTTCGCTTTCTTCTAAATCGGCAATTGTTCTTGAAACTTTTAGAATTCTATCATACGCACGTGCGGAAAGATTTAATCTTTCCATAGCAGTTTTTAAAAGTTGCAATGAAGTGGCATTAAGAGCACAAAATTCTCTGATTTGCTTTGTTCCCATTTGAGCATTATAGTGAATACCTTCAAAATTTTCAAAACGTTTTGACTGTATTTCCCTAGCTTTGGTTACTCGCTTTCGGATTTCTACACTACTTTCTGCTGGTCGTGTTTCTGTCAGTTTTTCAAAAGGAACTGGTGTAACTTCTATATGAATATCAATTCTATCCAGCAATGGTCCAGAAATTTTGCTCAAATATCGTTGCATTTCAGCTGGTGATGTTTGAACTGGTGCGTCTGGATCGTTAAAATATCCGCCTGGACTTGGGTTCATACTCGCAACCAACATAAACGATGATGGATAAGTAATTGTGAATTTTGCTCTGGAAATCGTCACTTCTCTATCTTCTAGCGGTTGGCGCATCACTTCTAGAACTTCTCTCTTGAATTCAGGTAATTCATCTAAAAATAAAACACCATTATGTGCCAAAGAAATTTCTCCAGGTTGAGGATAACTTCCACCTCCAACTAATGAGACCGAACTAGCTGTGTGATGTGGCGAACGAAACGGGCGTTGGTTCATCAATCCTGCATCTTTAATTTTTCCAGCAACGCTATGAATTTTTGTAGTTTCGAGTGCTTCTTTCAACGTCATTGGTGGCAAAATACTTGGCAATCGTTTTGCCAGCATCGTTTTTCCTGCACCTGGTGGACCAATAAGAATGATATTATGACCACCAGCAGCGGCAATTTCCATACATCGCTTGATGCTTTCTTGACCTTTGACATCAGCAAAATCAAATTCTGGAAAATCTAAAGTTTTATAAAACTCTTCTCGAGTGTTAATGACTGTTGGTTCAAGTGTTCCTTTTCCTTCGAAAAAATCAATTACTTGGAGTACATTTTCTACACCATAAACATCCAATCCAGCAACAATAGCTGCTTCTTTTACATTTTGAATTGGTAAAAAGAAACCTTTAAAACCTTCTTCTTTGGCTTTTATTGCTATTGACAACGCACCTTTAATTGGTTGTAAACTACCATCAAGTGACAATTCGCCCATGATTAGGTATTTGTCAACCTCATCTGATTTTATTTGTCCAGAAGCTGCAAGAATACCAATTGCCAAAGTCAAATCATAAGCTGAACCTTCTTTACGCAAATCGGCTGGAGCCATATTTATCGTAATTTTTTTCCCGGGAAGTGAATAACCGTTATTTTTCAATGCTGCTGCAATACGATAACTACTTTCTTTAATGGCATTATCTGGCAAACCAACAAGGTGATAACCAATTCCTTTATCAATATTTACTTCTACAGTTATTGTAGTAGCTTCAACACCAAATACCGCACTTCCAAAAACTTTTACGAGCATATAACGATTAAAATAATAATAAAGCTACAAATTTAGTTAAAATATATCAAAACGTTAACAAATGTAAAACAAAATAAACTTTTTGTAAATTTTATTTGTCTATATGTAAAACAAACTATACATTTGTAATATAATTTTAAAACTCATTCAAATGAAAACAAAATTTTTATTTCCTAACAAATTTAAAGCTCTTGGCTGGTTATTATTTATACCTAGTGTAATAATTACAGTAATTATAAGTTTATTTAACATTAACACCGATGAATACTTAAACGTAACAGTTTTTGCAATTTTAAATGATTTCCCTCTTTCAAAACCAGAACACTTTACTTTTATTAAAAACAGTATTGTAGATGAATTACTTTTAATAGGTCTAGTTTGTGGTGGAATTTTAGTTGGATTTTCAAAACTAAAAATAGAAGACGAATTTACTACCAAAATTAGATACGAAAGCCTTGTTTGGGCAATATATCTTAACTATGGGTTGATATTGTTATTCACTATTTTTGTTTATGGAATGGGTTATATGCAAGTACTCATTCATAACGTGTTTACAGTACTTTTGTTTTTTATACTTAGATTTCATTACATGATTTACAAACAAAACAAATCGCTTCAAGATGACTAATAACTTAAAAGTTTTGAGAGCTATTAAAAATATCTCTCAAGAAGAATTAGCAAAAGAAATACAAGTCAGTCGTCAAACGATTAATGCAATGGAGAAAGGTAAGTATGTACCATCTACTGTTTTGGCATTAAAACTTGCTCGGTTTTTTGAAAAACCTGTTGAAGAAATATTTTCACTTGAAGCAGATGATTAATTACTTCTCATCTAGTAATTTCTGTAGTTGATTTTTCTCGTTATCAGGCAAAGTAGAAACTAAAGCAGAAAACTTTTCACGATAATTGCCTGTTTTTAATAATTGGCGAATATAATCTTTAGCAAATTTTGTCATTTGCCATTTGTGATGAATAGTAGCATTCACCAAATTTTTTAATACTTGCGCATTGAGTGGTTGCTTTGCCTGAAAAACTGTACCAAAAGCGTTTTGCCTGATGGAGCTTTCATAGTTTGACGATGTATAATTAACCAATTCATCAAAATATTTTGCTTTTTGATTTTCATCAATTTTGTCAGTCATTTGAGTTAAAAGTAAAAAAGTCGTGCGCAATCCCAAGTCATTATTTCCATACCAATCTTTAGCTTTTTCTAAATAATTTGCTTGACTTTCGGGAAAAGCATTGAATAATTTTATCAATGCAATTTCTCGCGTATCATATGATTTATCATCCAAAAATGTTTCATATTTTGACTTAAACTCCAACGGAATTTCATCCATAAATTCAGCCACAGCTTGACGAACTTTGATATCATTGGTTTGGATGGCTAATTCCAAAAGTTCTTTTTTATCATCAAATTTTACTTCTTTTAACTGATAAATAATTTCCGTTTTTATAGGATAAAACAAATCCGATTGAAGCAATTCGGCAAAGGTCTCTTTGTTTTCAGCAAATGATTTTTTGCGCATTTGCTGTACCTCAAACAGCGTTTTCATGAAGTCGTTTTTCTTTAATAACTCATTGGCTATTTCTGTTGGAAAATGATAATCTTCAAGCCACGTTTTCTGAAAAGCAACAGTATCAAAATCAGGCGCAACTTTTTTCACTTCAGTCAAAAAATCACTGGTTTCAACGTTTTTGAATTGGTATTTTTTCAAATAATTCTGAACCGCTTTTTGAAACAACTTCGCTCCTATTTTTTCCCTAATATAATGCAAAGCCCAAGCTCCTTTTTGATAAAATGATAACGAACTTGCTTTTTCATTCATCACCGGAATAGTATCGGTTTTGGCGGCATTTCGCAATTGCAATGAATTTCGATACAGTTGATGATTGAAATAATCCTCTCCAAAAATTTCTTTTTCTGCTAACAAAGCATAATACGTAGCAAAACCTTCTTGCAACCAGTGGTGTTTACCAGATTTTGCCGTAACCAAATCACCAAACCATTGATGCGCCAATTCATGTGCGTTGACGTTAATATAATTTCGGTCATTGAAACCAATATCATCAACTACAAAATCTTGGGCAAAAATGGTACAAGTCGTATTTTCCATTCCGGCATAGAGAAAATCTTCCACCGGAACTTGTTTGTATAATTTCCACGGATAATTAAACCCAATTTCCTTTTCTAAATAATCGAATATTTGCTTCGAATGACGATAAGTTGGTTCAAACTTCGATGTATCTTTTGGCTGAATAAAAAACTGCAACGGAATTCCCGATTTGGAAGCAATAATTTTATTATAAAAATCACCAATAACCAATGCCAAAAGATAAGAACTCATTGGTTTTTTCATTTCATAATACCATTTTTTCTGATGATCTTTTACGTAGCTATTTTTCAGAAAACCATTTGCAATAACATTATATTTTTCATCAAAAGTAACATTCATATTAAAGATAACTTTTTCATTTACATCATCAAAACTCGGAAACCAATGACTTGTATATTTTCCTTGACCTTGCGTCCAAACTTGTCCCTCGACTGCGCTCGGGATGACACTTTTTTTGTCAATGAAATACATCGTTTGTTTTGGAAAGGCTTCGTAGTAAAAAGTGACTGTGTTTTTCCCTTTTTTAAAACCTTCAAACAAATTTAACATCTTTCCTGAATTAGAAAATTTAACGATTTTTTTATTGATTTTAACATCCGAAAAAGTCATTTTCTGCGCATCAATTTTAATCGTATCAATAGTTGATTTTACTTCAAAATCATAACTGACTGTTCCAAAAACTTTCTTTTGATTGACATCAATAGCAATATTTCCTTTGGCAGTTTTAAAATCAACTTTGGTAGTTTGCTGCGCAAAAGAAAGGAAAGAAATAAGAAGGAAAAAAAGTATTCGCATTAGTTAAATATTATAGATTACGAATATAGTCAATTTAAAATTTTCAAATTAAAAACTTATCTTCGCTTTAACAATTTCAAGTGATGTCCAATCAACTTCTTCAAACACCTATCGAATACCTAAAAGGCGTTGGTCCGCAACGTGGCGAACTTTTGCGTAAAGAATTAGGCATTCATCGTTATGAAGATTTGATTAATTTTTATCCCAATCGCTACATCGACCGAACTCGTTACTACAAAATCAATGAGTTACAAAATAATCCTGCGGAAGTTCAAATTATTGGTAAAATCATTCATGTCAAAACAGTTGAATTTGGCAAAGCCAAAAAACGTTTGGTGGCAACTTTTGTTGATGAAACTGGCGAAATGGAATTGGTTTGGTTTCAAGGTCATAAATGGATAAGGGAAAGTTTAAAAATCAACGCTCCGTATGTTATTTTCGGAAAAGTAACATCATTCAACGGACAATACAATATGGCACATCCAGAAATGGAATTGCTCAGCGAACATGAACAGAGTTTGCGCTCAGCGTTGCAACCCGTTTATCCATCAACTGAAACCTTGACTAATCGGGGAATTTCCAATCGAGTGGTGAATAAAATGATGCAACAATTATTCCTTGAAACGCAAGCAAAATTCACGGAAACATTGCCTCAATATCTTTTGGATGAATTAAAATTAATTCCAAAAAATGCAGCGCTTTTTAATATTCATTTTCCCAAAAGTCCCGAACTTTTAGGAAAAGCACAATTCCGATTAAAATTTGAAGAACTGTTTTTCATTCAACTGCAATTGATTTCGAAAAACTTGGTTCGAAAGCATAAAATCAAAGGACATCCGTTTACCATTGTTGGAGAAAATTTCAATAATTTCTACAAAAATCATTTGCCTTTTGAACTGACCAATGCACAGAAAAAAGTACTGAAAGAAATCCGAAATGATTTAGGAAGTAATGCACAAATGAACCGATTATTGCAAGGTGATGTTGGTTCGGGAAAAACCATTGTTGCATTAATGGCAATGTTAATTGCTTTGGACAACGGATTTCAAAGTTGCTTAATGGCGCCAACCGAAATCTTAGCCAATCAACATTTTAATGGCTTGACAGAATTAGCCAAAGATTTGAATATTAACATCAAAATTCTAACGGGTTCAACGAAAACTTCGGAACGAAAAATCATTCACGAAGAGTTAGAAAATGGCAGTTTGCATATCTTAATTGGAACGCATGCTTTATTAGAAGATAAAGTTCAGTTTCATAATTTAGGATTAGCAATTATTGACGAGCAACATCGTTTTGGTGTGGAACAAAGAAGTAAACTTTGGAAAAAGAATGAAATCCCACCACATATTTTGGTAATGACTGCAACGCCAATTCCGCGAACATTAGCCATGAGTTTGTATGGCGATTTAGATGTTTCGGTAATAGACGAATTGCCACCTGGACGAAAACCTATTCAAACCGTTCATCGCTATGACAGTAACCGATTGAAAGTTTGGAAATTTATCAAAGATGAAATTGCCAAAGGCAGACAAATCTATATTGTTTATCCATTAATTCAGGAAAGTGAAACGATGGATTACAAAGATTTAATGGATGGATATGAAAGTATTTCCAGAGATTTTCCTTTGCCAAATTATAGTATTTCAATTGTTCACGGAAAAATGAAACCCGCCGATAAAGATGCCGAAATGAAACGCTTTGCCGAAGGAAAAACCAATATCATGGTTGCCACAACGGTAATTGAAGTTGGTGTAAATGTTCCCAATGCCAGCGTGATGATTATTGAAAGTGCGGAACGTTTTGGTTTGTCTCAATTGCATCAATTACGTGGTCGTGTTGGTCGTGGCGCTGAACAGAGTTATTGTATTTTAATGACTTCGCATAAACTTTCCAACGAAAGCAAAATCCGATTGGAAACCATGTGCAAAACCAATGATGGATTTGAAATTGCCGAAGTTGATTTGAAACTTCGTGGTCCAGGCGACATTATGGGGAAACAACAAAGTGGTGTTCTCAATCTTCAAATTGCTGATTTAGTTAAAGACAAAGACATTTTAATTTTGGCTAGAAACAAAGCCATTGAATTACTGAAAAAAGATGCTTCAATGAAGTTACCAGAACATCAAACGTTGAAACAGATTTTTATTGAAATGACTAAGAAAAAGAATATTTGGAATTATATAAGTTAGAATTAAAAAATAGCCCAAAATGATAAATTACAGTACGAAAGATTGGTTTTCTATAATTTTTCAATTTCACAAATCAGATACTTTTAGAATTCTTTTCCCCATTATGCTTGCAACAGGTATTTATGCAGCAATTATTGGTTATTTAGAAGTTGAGTTTTGGCAAATTCATGAAAGTAATTATTTAAAAAACATAACAATAATGCATACACTGCTCGGTTTTGTTTTATCATTATTATTAGTTTTTAGAACCAACACTGCATACGACCGTTGGTGGGAAGGAAGAAAAATTTGGGGAAGTTTGGTGAATAATAGTAGAAATCTTGCCTTAAAATTATCTGCTTTACTAAAAGATGAACACGACAGAAGTTTTTTTAAAAAAATAATTCCTGCATATGCATCGATTTTGCAAAAACATTTATCCAATGAAGATACAGGCAAACAACTTTTTGATGATTTAGATTTAGAAATTAATCATCATAAACATCGTCCAAATCAAGTTGCTCAAATGATGATACAAAAGATATATGATTTGCATAAATCTGGAAAAATATCAGGTGATGAACTTATCACAATCAACACTGAAATACAATCATTTACAGATATTTGTGGTGCTTGCGAAAGAATAAAAAACACACCTATTCCCTATTCGTACAGCGCATTTATCAAAAAGTTTATTTTTATTTATGTAATGACTTTGCCTTTTGGTTATTCATTCAGTCTTGGCTATTACGTTGCGCCAGTCGTTATGTTTATTTTTTATGCTTTGGCAAGCTTAGAACTCATTGCAGAGGAAATTGAAGATCCTTTTGGTGGAGATTTGAACGATTTACCTACCAAAAAAATAGCTTCAAACATTAAAAAACATGTGGAAGAAATTTTGTAAAAAACTATTTTGCTATATTTACAATAAAGATTTAAAAAATGCCAATTAAAGCATTGCTCAATAAACCAGCGCTAACTCACGAAAAGTCTTTGAAAACTTTGGTCGAAAACAGGACCATATTTTCACTTGATCATTGCGAATTGAATATTTTTGAAACCTATCAAACTACAGAATTAGTTCCATTGAAGTTCAATGATTTAGTAGTTACAAGCATGCTTAGAGGAAAAAAAGTAATGCATCTTTTTGATGACCCAAGTTTTGAGTATTTGCCAGGCGAAACAGTGATTGTTCCTTCAAATGTTGAAATGAAAATCGATTTTCCAGAAGCTACAAATGAAAACCCAACTCAATGCATAGCACTTGCTATTGACAATCAAATAATAACTGAAACTCTCGATTTTTTAAACGAAAAATACCCAAAAGAAGGTAAGAATAACGTTTGGAAACTCGACCACGAAAATTATTTTTTTTATAATAATGTAGAATTGGCATCAACCATCAATAAGCTCATCAAGGAATGTATGGGAAATTCTTTGACTAAGGATGCCATTGCCGATCTTACACTGCAAGAATTGATTATTAGAATTATTCAAACGCAAACTGTAAAGAAATTTGATAACGCACTTCCTTTAGAATCAAACAATCCTCTTTTACCAACAATAGAATACATTAGAAGTAATATCAGAGAAACTATCCATTTAAAAGAATTGAGCGACAAAGCGTGTATGAGTACTACTTCTTTTTACCGCTATTTTAAACGTGAGTTAGGCATGAGCCCGATTGAATATATTTTGAATGAAAAAATAAAATATGCAAAAAAATTATTGAGTAATCCCAATATTCAAGTAAATGAAGTTTCTTATGCAACTGGTTTTGAGGACTGCAATTATTTTATTCGTTTATTCAAAAAATACGAAGGCATTACCCCTAAACAATACCAGTTATTAAATTTTAATGGATGATTATTCGTTATACCTCACATCTTCTAGATTATTCAATTCATCTTCTGTAAACAATCTGTAGTGTACTTTAAACGTTTTTCCTAGCGGTGTTTCTAGAGAAAATCCTCCTGGACCAAAACCCTCAAGAACATCTAGTGTAAAATGAGCGTGTTTCCAATATTCGAATAAATCTTTGTCAACCCAAAAATCGAACCCCATAATAGAACCGATGCACACATCGCCATATCTTAAATAAAAACCACCTTTTTCAAAACACTGTGGTTGAGTTCCTTCACAACAACCTCCAGCTTGATAAAACATTAAATCACCATGTTTTTCATTAAGAGTTTTTATAAGTTCCAATGCATCTGGAGTTGAATCAAGTCTTTTTAATTTTTCCATATGTAAAAATAATTAACCGCAAGCTATTAAACTTGCGGTTTAATTAATTATTAACTTTCACTATTAAAAGAACCCTAATTTATTTTTATTGTAAGAAATAAGCATGTTCTTAGTTTGACGATAATGACCGAGCATCATTTTATGATTTTCTCTACCAATACCAGATTGCTTATAACCACCAAATGGCGCACCAGCTGGATAAGCATGATACTGATTTACCCATACTCTACCAGCTTTTATAGCTCTTGGAACTTGATACAGTTCGTGTGCATCACGAGTCCAAACACCAGCACCAAGACCATACATAGTATCATTTGCAATTTCGATAGCTTCTTCAGTAGTTTTAAAGGTAGTTACTGCCAAAACTGGCCCAAAAATTTCTTCTTGAAAAATTCTCATTTTATTATTTCCTTTAAATACAGTAGGTTGAATATAATAACCGCCTTCTAACTCACCACCAAGATGGTTTACATTTCCTCCACATAACAATTCGGCTCCTTCTTCTTTACCTAATTTGATGTAAGAAAGAATTTTATCTTTTTGAATTTGTGATGCTTGTGCACCCATCATTACTGTAGGGTCAAAAGGATTACCCGTTTTAATTGCTTGAATTCTAGCGATAACTTTATCAATAAATCTATCATAAATAGACTCATGAATTAACAATCTTGAAGGACAAGTACAAACTTCTCCTTGATTTAGAGCAAAAAGAGCAACGCCTTCTAGTGCTTTATCCAAAAATTCATCATCAGCATCCATAACCGATGGGAAAAAAATATTTGGAGATTTTCCTCCTAATTCTAATGTAACTGGGATAATGTTTTCGGTTGCATATTGCATTACCATTCTACCAGTAGCTGTTGAACCTGTAAATGCAGCTTTAGCAACTTTTGGGTTAGTTACTAATGTTCTACCTAATTCTGCACCAAATCCGTTAACAACATTTACAACACCTGCAGGTAATAAATCTCCAATTAATTCCATCAAAACCATGATTGAAATTGGCGTACTTTCTGCTGGTTTTAACACCACACAATTTCCTGCTGCCAAAGCTGGAGCTAATTTCCACACAGCCATCAAAATTGGAAAATTCCAAGGAATAATTTGCGCAACAACACCTATTGGCTCATGAACAATAATAGAAACGGTATCTTTGTCCAACTCAGATATTGAACCTTCTTCGGCACGAATAACTCCAGCAAAATAACGAAAATGGTCAATTGCCAAGGGTAAATCCGCAGCCATAGTTTCTCTAATTGCTTTACCATTATCCAATGTTTCAACAGCAGCAAGATGCTCAAGATTGGCTTCCATTCTATCAGCAATTTTGTTTAGAATTATACTTCTTTCTGTAGAAGAAGTTTGCCCCCAAGTTTTGAAAGCTTCATCAGCAGCATTTACAGCTAATTCTATATCCATTTTGGCAGAATGAGCTGCTTTTGCCATTAGTTTTCCATCAACTGGAGATAGCACTTCGAAGTATTGTCCAGTAGAAGGTGCAGTCCATTTTCCGTTAATGTAGTTATCGTACTTTTCTTTTAATTGTGGTCTTTGAATTAAATTACTCATAATTTTATTTTTTTGATTTACTCAAAAGTAATTTGAAATGATTTCAAGCAATAGCACAATTTTTTCAAATTATAGCACAAAATTGTTATTAACACATTTTTGAGATACTTTTTTTAAAAATATCATATTTTTTGAGTTATTTTTTTGATGAATTAAATATTGATAATTAAGTGTTTTGAGCCAACAAATATTTTTTATCTAAACTTAACAATGAGTATATTTGCACACTTGAAAAAAATTAAAAATGAAGATTTCATACAACTGGTTAAAACAATTCATTAAAATAGATTTAAAATCAGAAGAAACAGCAGCTATACTTACCGATTTGGGACTAGAAGTAGAAGTTGTTGAAAAATATCAATCGGTTCGAGGAGGATTAGAAGGTGTTGTTGTTGGACATGTTTTGTCATGCGAAAAACACCCAGATGCTGATAGATTGAGTATTACCAAAGTTGATTTGGGTGACGGAAATCCTGTTCAAATAGTTTGTGGAGCAAGCAATGTAGCTGCTGGGCAAAAAGTTCCTGTTGCAACAATCGGAACTAAATTATTTGATAAAGAAGGTAATGAATTTGAAATCAAAAAAGGAAAAATTCGTGGTCAAGAAAGTCATGGAATGATTTGTGCCGAAGACGAATTAGGTCTAGGGACAAGCCATGATGGAATTATGATTTTGGACGAAAAATTAAAACCTGGAACACCATGTGCAAAGGTTTTTAATATTGAAAATGATGAAATTTTCGAAATTGGACTAACGCCTAATCGTGCTGATGCAATGTCTCACATGGGAGTTGCTCGTGATTTGCGCGCAAGTTTACTTCAAAAAAATAGCAACATTGAGTTGATTACTCCTTCAGTAAGCACATTTAGAATTGACAAGAGAATTCTAAAAATTGATGTTGATGTAAAGGATAGCAAATTGGCTCCACGTTATTGTGGTGTAACTATTTCTGGAATTACTGTAAAAGAGTCTCCAGAATGGTTAAAAAACAGATTAAAGGCAATTGGACTAACACCAAAAAACAATATTGTAGACGTTACAAACTATATTTTACATGATTTAGGTCAACCATTACATGCTTTTGATGCTTCAAAAATAAATGGTAAAATTATTGTGAAAACCGCAACAGCAGGAACAAAATTTGTTACACTAGACGATGTTGAAAGAACGCTTCATGAAGAGGATTTGATGATTTGTGATGAAAAAGGTCCATTATGTATGGCAGGTGTTTTTGGTGGAAAAAACTCTGGAGTAACTGAAACTACTAATGCCATCTTTTTAGAAAGTGCTTATTTTAATCCAGTTTCTATTAGAAAAACGGCAAAAAGACATGGTTTGAGTACAGATGCCTCTTTCCGTTTTGAAAGAGGAATTGATGCTAACATTACCGAATTTGCTCTTAAACGCGCTGCCTTATTAATAAAAGAAGTAGCTGCAGGTGAAATTACTTCGGATATTATTGATATTTATCCAAAAAAAATTGAAGATTTTCCAGTTTTCTTGAGTTTTGAAAAAGCTACTAAACTCATTGGGCAAGAATTACCAAAAGAAACGATAAAGAAAATTTTAGCCTCATTAGATATTAAAGTTACCACAGTTTCAGATGTAGGATTAGGGCTTATTATTCCTTCATATCGAGTAGATGTGCAACGAGAGATTGATGTAATAGAGGAAATTCTTCGAGTTTATGGTTACAACAACATCAATTTTACAAAGAAATTGAATGCAACTGTTTCAAATTCGGCTAGAACAGAAGACTATAAAGTTCAAAACATTGTTGCATCGTTATTAAATGCAAATGGCTTTCATGAAATGATGGCTAATTCGCTGACAACTCCTGAATACATTTCATTATCTGAAATGCTAAAAGAAGAATACAATGTTTCTATGCTAAATCCATTGAGTAATGATTTATCATCAATGCGACAATCATTATTGTTTTCAGGTTTAGAAGCGGTTTCATACAACATTAACAGAAAAAATACTGATTTAAAACTTTTTGAATTTGGTAAGACCTATCATAAATTACCTTCGGGTTATGATGAGCCTAAACACCTTGTTTTATATTTATCTGGAAACAGAAATAAAGAAAGTTGGACTAATACACAAAAACCAAGTGACTTCTTTTTATTTAAAGGATACATTTCTGCCATATTAGAACGACTTGGCATTCAGAAAGTTCAAAACAGACCTGTCACTTCTGATGTTTTTGCCGAAGGAATAGCTATTGCAAGCGGAAACGATAACTTGGTAGAGTTTGGTACAATAAAGAAATCCATCTTGAAACATTTTGATATCAAACAAGAGGTTTTTTATGCTGATTTCAACTGGAATTTGATTTTGAAATTGATTGGCGGTAAAATTAAGTTTGTAGATATTCCAAAATACCCTGAAGTTCGTAGAGATTTAGCATTATTGGTTGATGAAAATGTAACTTTTGATGTTATATACAATATTGCTCGTCAAACAGAAAAATCGTTATTAAAAGAAGTAAACCTTTTTGATGTTTATCAAGGAAAAAACCTTCCTGATGGAAAAAAATCATATGCTATAAGTTTCATTTTACAAGATACCTCAAAAACTTTAACAGATGAGCAAATTGATAAAATAGTAAATAAGCTTCAAAAGAATTTAGAAAATGAAGTTGGCGCTAGTTTGAGAAAATAAAGAATTATAACTATAAAAAAATCCTTTCTTAATCGAAAGGATTTTTTTTTATTTATTCTAAAAATCTTTAACATTAGTTTAAAGTATTGATATTCATAAAATAATTTTATTAGATTTTGTGTTTTTAAATATTTATTATTACTTTAATTTTCGTGTTGATAAATAATTTTTCATGTTAAAATCTATTGAAAATGCTTTTAAATACAATTAATTTAGAAAGAGAATTACTGACAAGAAGAAAAAAATTTAAATCAGAAAAAGCAATCATGGAGGAAGTGAAAGCCATTTTTGCTAAAAATGACTTTGATAGAAATAAAACCCACGAGACTTTACAAGAAAAAAGTTCAACAATTCAAAATGATTTAAATTTTGATTTGCTCGATACCGATAAGATTTTTCATTTGGAACAAATAAAAAAAATATGCATTGATTATCGATTGAGATTTTTAGATAGTAATATTTTTAAAAATGAAATTCCAGAAGAAGCTATTACCAAAATTAGAATTCTTCAAAAAGAGCACAATACAACTTTAAACGGATTCAAAATTATTGCTCCTAGTAAATCATTTCATCTATTGAATTATGATGATCCATTACTTTTTGTGCCAATAGGAAATGATTATTATTATTTGATACACAAATGGGGTAAAGAAATGAATTCATTGAGAAGATGGGTGGTTTTGCCTTTTAAAAATTTATGGTACTTTACTGTAACAAGTATTTTGATTAGTATTTTGATTAGCATGCTTGTTCCTGAAAATAATTTGAGTAAAACTGTTCCACTAGCTTCAGTGATTGTATTTCTTTTTGCATTCAAATCTATTTTTGCAGTATTTGCCTATTATTTCTTTATGATGGGTAAGAACTTCAACGAAGAAATCTGGCAACGAAAATATTATAACAACTAAAAAAAAACTCCTCATTAGATGAGGAGTTTTTAATATTTAGATTAAAAGAAAATTACTTCTTTTTCTCTGTTTTTTCCATTTTTGCTTTTAAATCAGCAAGAATATCATTGTTATCGCCAAGAGCGTTTGCAGGCGCATTAGAAGAAGCTACAGTTTCAGCAGCAGCTTTAACAGCTTTTTCTTCCTCTTCTCTAAAGATAGCAGTATGAGAAGCTACAACTCTTTTGAATTCTTTATTAAACTCAATTACTTTGAATTCAGCTGTATCTCCTTTTTTCAATTTTTTACCATCTTCTTTTTCTAAGTGACGAGTTGGAATGAATGCAACTACATCATCTCCGAAATCTACAGTAGCTCCTTTGTCAACGATTTCAGCAATTGTTCCTGTGTGGATAGTTCCAACAGCAAAAGCATCTTCATGTTTATCCCAAGGATTAGCAGTAGTTTGTTTGTGACCTAAAGATAATTTACGTCCTTCAACATCTAATTCTAATACTACTACATCTAATTTGTCACCAACGTTTACAAATTCTGATGGATGTTTGATTTTCTTAGTCCAAGATAAGTCTGAGATGTAAACTAATCCATCAATTCCCTCTTCTAATTCAACGAAAATACCAAAGTTTGTAAAGTTTCTAACGATACCAGTGTGTTTAGAACCTACTGGATATTTAGCAGTAATATCAGTCCATGGATCTTGAGTCATTTGTTTAATACCAAGTGACATTTTTCTTTCGTCGCGATCTAAAGTTAAAACAACTGCTTCAACCTCATCACCTACTTTTACGAAATCTTGAGCAGAACGTAAGTGAGTTGACCATGACATTTCAGAAACGTGGATTAAACCTTCAACACCTTCAGCTACTTCGATGAAAGCACCATAATCAGCTAGAACAACTACTTTACCTTTTACTTTGTCACCAACTTTTAAATCAGCAGCTAAAGCATCCCAAGGATGAGCGTGTAATTGTTTTAAACCTAATTGAATTCTTGTTTTTTCATCATCAAAATCAAGGATAACAACGTTTAATTTTTGGTCTAACTCAAGAACTTCGCTTGGGTGATTGATTCTTGACCAAGAAAGGTCAGTAATGTGGATTAATCCATCTACACCACCTAAATCAATGAACACACCATATGAAGTGATGTTTTTCACAACACCTTCTAATACTTGTCCTTTTTCTAATTGACCTATGATTTCTTTTTTCTGAACTTCGATATCAGCTTCGATTAATGCTTTGTGTGAAACAACAACGTTTTTGAATTCATGGTTAATTTTAACCACTTTGAATTCCATCATTTTATTCACATATACATCGTAATCGCGGATTGGTTTCACGTCAATTTGTGAACCTGGTAAAAACGCTTCAATTCCAAAAACGTCAACAATCATACCACCTTTAGTTCTACATTTAACGAAACCATTAACGATTTCTCCACTTTCGTGAGCAGCAATAACTCTATCCCAAGATTTGATAGTTCTTGCTTTTTTGTGAGATAATACTAATTGACCTGTTTTGTCCTCACGAACATCAATTAATACCTCTACTTTGTCTCCTACTTTTAAGTTTGGATTATAACGGAATTCATTAAGAGAAATAACTCCTTCCGATTTTGCATTGATGTCAACAATTGCATCACGGTCTGTGATTCTTACAACTACACCTTCTACAACTTCTTCGTGATCTGTAGAAATAAATGTTTTTGCTACTAAATCTTCAAACTCTCTTAGGTTTTTTTCATCTACTTCATCGATGCCTTCTGCATAGTTATGCCAGTTAAAACCATTTAAAAACTCTTGTTGATCTTTGTTTAATTCAGCCATGCTGATAATTTAATTTTGTATGTTGTTATTTTTGAGTTTCAAAATGCGAATAAAACAACAACAGTGTTTTACATAAAATGTTGATACCTAAAGGAAACTCTACTTCGCCAAAAGGTGTGCAAAAGTAATGATAATTATTTAATTACAAAACAATTAACACAAGAAATATCCATTTTTATTAGTAGCAAAACGTATGGGAGTTTTAAAAAACCATTTTCCCGCTTTTCGTTACAATCTCTGCGAGGATTTTCACTACAATCGGGGCTAAACAAGTAATCTGATTGTTTCTTGGAAACAAAAAGACCTGAGAGGTTTTAAAAGCCTGTCAGGTCAAAAATTTCAAATACTATTTTTTCTTAATGACTTACATTCGCAACATCATTAGGATCATGCTTGTGCTTGAATAAAATTGCAAAAGCAATTGCAATAACTAAAGAGTATGCAGCAAATGACAACCATATATGATGCCAATCTCGAACACCATCATGTGTAAAATATTTATCAATCAACCAACCAGAGGTAAAACTACCCAAAACAGCTCCAAAACCATTTGTCATCATCATAAACAATCCTTGAGCAGAAGAGCGAATTTTTGCATTTGTGGAAGTTTCAACAAAAAGAGAACCAGAAATATTAAAGAAATCAAATGCCATTCCATAAACTACACACGATAAAATAATCATCCATAATCCATCTGTTGGGTTTCCAAAAGCAAACAATCCAAAACGTAAAACCCATGCTAACATTGATATTAACATGACTTGCTTAATTCCAAATCGTTTCAAGAAGAAAGGAATTGCTAAGATGAACAATGTTTCCGAAATTTGAGAAATTGACATGATTATTGTTGAATATTTTACAACAAATGAGTCTGCATATTCCGGTACATTTTTAAATTCATCCAAAAACACATCGCCGTAGGCATTGGTGAGTTGCAAAGCTCCACCTAAAAACATTGAGAAAATAAAGAATAGTGCCATTTTGTAGGTTCCAAACAATTTAAAAGCTTCTAATCCTAATGTTTCTGACAAAGAGGCTTTTTCAGATTTAGTATGTTGAGGTTTACATTTTGGCAAAGTGAAAGCATATATTCCCAATAAAATAGCTGCTATACCAGCAATATAAAATTGATAAGCGGTAGCTTTATTTCCAGTTAAATTTGTCAACCACATAGCCGCAATAAAACCAACTGTTCCCCAAACTCTGATTGGAGGAAAATCTTTCACAACATCGCTATCAGAACTATTTTTTAATGCAGTGTAAGAAATAGAATTAGATAATGCAATGGTTGGCATGTAAAAACACATGGCAACTAACATAATATAAATAAAATTTCCTGGAGATGCAACTTGAGGAAGATAAAACAAAACCAGCGCATAAAGAATATGAAGTATTCCGTAAAGTCTTTCTGCATTAATCCAGCGGTCTGCTAATATCCCTGTTAGTGTTGGCATGAATAAGGAAGCAATTCCCATGGTTCCAAAAACTAGTCCAAATTGTGTTCCTTCCCAATGTTTTGTACCAAACCAAAAATTAGCAATTGTAATCAACCATGCACCCCAAACAAAAAATTGAAAGAAGTTCATGACTATCAATCTGTTCTTTATACTCATAAAAAATAGTTTTAGATTTCGTTAAAAAATAGCTCGTAAATCTACTATTTTAAATGAGATAAACAAAAAATTATAACGATTTCGAGGTGATTTTTGCTAATTGTAGTACTTTTTGAAATTGTTCTTCTCTAGAAAGATTTGAATTGTCAATCTCTATGGCATCAATAGCTTTTACAAGTGGAGAATCCTCTCTATGTGTGTCAATATAATCTCGCTCTTGAACGTTTTTTAGAACTTCATCAAAAGTTACATTTTGACCTTTTTCTTTTAACTCATCAAATCTTCTCTTTGCTCTGACTTCTGGGCTTGCTGTCATGAATATTTTCAACTCGGCATCAGGAAAAACAACTGTTCCTATATCTCTACCATCCATTACAATTCCTTTGCCTTTACCCATTTCCTTTTGTTGCTCTACAAGCTTTGCTCTCACTTGAGAAACTTCTGCTATTTTGCTAACAAAATTTGAAACTTCAATAGTTCGAATCTCTTTTTCAACATTTACATCGTTGAGATACATTTCGCCAAAACCTAAATCTGGATTGTAAACAAACTTTAGATTTACATGTGATAGAGAATTGATTAATGACTCTTTATCAAATTTAGTATTGTCTACAAAGCCATTTTGCATAGCAAAAAAAGTAACAGCTCGATACATTGCTCCTGTATCAACATAAACATAACCAATTTCTTTTGCTAGCTGTTTAGCTAATGTGCTTTTTCCTGTTGATGAAAATCCATCGATAGCAATTGTAATTTTTTTACTCACAATTATATTATTTAATAACTATTATCGGCAAAATCAATTGTTAGTCCAAAAAGACTTGTATTTCCTGCCAATGTATATCTTGAATATGAATAATTAAACTTTAGTTTTCTAATTTTCAAGCCGAAACCAACTGAAAGGCCAGAAAAATTTCTTTGTTCCAATATTCGTAACTCTTCTGCTCTTCTAAAGTTGTATCCAACTCTAATGTTGAAACCTTTATCAGGAAACAATTCTGCTCCTACTATAACATGTCGTAATGCATTATTGAAAAATGAAACTTTTTCGGGAGTTGAGCTTCCATCTAATGAGCCTTGAGCTCTATTTGGGTTAGAAAAAGCTATATTCCATTGTTGCATGTTTTCCAAAGTCAAATGCCAACGAATAGGTACATTTTCCATCAATTGCGAAACTCCAATCAACACTTCAAGTGGCAATTTTTCTTGCGTTCCTGAATACGTTGTTATTTGTGTTCCTAAATTTCGGATGACCAATGACCAATTTACATCATTACGCTCGTCAATAAACAAACCTCCAATATCTACAGCAGCACCAAAAGAACTGTAATTTTCAAGAGTTGAAGAAATCAATTTTCCATTGGCACCAATATAGAAACTCGTAAAGGGAATATTGTATGCATAACCAAAAGACAACGCAATCTCACTACCTGTAAAACTTGAAGTAGCTTGACCATTTTCATCATATCCGTCAAATTTTCCATAATTAACATAATTCACACCAGCATGAAAAGTTTGAACATGCCTATCATAAGTATAAGCATAAGCAGCTGTTCCATAGGTTATTTCACCGTAATAACTACCATAATTCAAGGCCAATTTATTATCCATTTCAGGATTTATAGTAGCTGGATTAAATTGAGCCTGATTTACATCGTTATCATATAATGTAATTACTTTTCCGCCCAGAGCAGCTTGCCTTGGAGAAGTAACCAAGTTTAAAAATTGATAAGTTGATTTACCTCCTATCTGACTGTAAACAAGCAGACTAGAAAATAATAGGATGCAACTTAAAATATTTTTATACATAAAATTACTGACAGCAATAAAGCTATAACGAAAATGCGAAGATATTATTTTAAATTGGAAGCAAAAAGGAATAAAAAAAAGGATGAAAATTTCATCCTTTCTAGCTATAAAGTTTTTGCGTTTTTTACTTTTTGATTAGTAACTGCAAAATCTATGACTTCGCTCATTTCCTTTACATAGTGAAAAGTTAATCCATCTATATATTCTTTTTTGATTTCATCAATATCTCTTTTGTTCTCATGACAAAGAATAATCTCTTTGATGTTAGCTCTTTTTGCAGCAAGAATTTTTTCTTTGATTCCGCCAACAGGCAATACTTTTCCTCGCAAAGTTATCTCACCAGTCATGGCGATACTTTTTTTAACTTTTCTTTGCGTGAGTAGTGAAACCAGAGAAGTCAACATGGCAATTCCTGCACTTGGTCCATCTTTTGGTGTTGCTCCTTCTGGAACATGAAGATGAATATTGTATTTGGCTATTGTTTCAGCATTTAAACCAAATTGTTCTGCATTTGCTTTAATGTATTCTAATGCAATAGTCGCTGACTCTTTCATTACTGTTCCCAAATTTCCTGTCATGGCTAGATTGCCTTTTCCTGGAGACAACAAAGATTCTATAAAAAGAATATCACCACCAACAGAAGTCCAAGCTAATCCAGTAACAACACCAGCAACATCATTCCCTTCTGATTTGTCTCTTTCAAGTCTTGGTGCGCCAAGAGCATTGATGATGTCTTCATCAGTAACTTTCTTGTTGTACTCCTCTTCCATTGCAACTGATTTTGCAGCAGAGCGAATTACTTGAGCTATTTTTTGTTCTAAATTTCTAACTCCAGACTCACGTGTATAACCTTCAACAATTTTTTCAATTTGCTTTTTACCGATGGATAAATCTTTTGAAGTTAATCCGTGTTCTTTTAATTGTTTCGGCAGCAAATGATTACGAGCTATTTCTACTTTTTCTTCAATAGTATAACCAGACATTTTTATGACTTCCATTCTATCTCTCAAAGCAGGTTGAATGGTTGACATATTATTAGAGGTTGCAATAAACATTACCTTAGACAAATCATAACCCATTTCAAGGAAGTTATCATAGAACTCCTTATTTTGTTCAGGATCTAAAACCTCTAATAAAGCCGATGATGGATCGCCATGATTACTACTTGACAATTTATCAATTTCATCCAATATGAATACAGGATTTGATGTTCCCGCTTTTTTGATACTTTGAATAATTCTTCCTGGCATTGCGCCAATGTAGGTTTTTCTGTGACCTCTAATCTCTGCTTCATCACGCAAACCACCAAGAGAAATTCTAACATATTCTCTACCGAGAGCTTCTGCAATTGATTTTCCTATTGATGTTTTACCAACACCTGGAGGTCCAGTTAAACAAATAATTGGCGACTTCATATCATTACGAAGCTTCAAAACCGCCAAGTGTTCTATTATTCTTTTTTTGACATCATCGAGACCAAAATGATCTCTGTCTAATATTTTTTGAGCTCTTTTTAAATCAAAATTATCAGCAGAATATTCATTCCATGGTAATTCCAGAAACAATTCAAGATAATTTCTTAAAATACCAAAATCTGGAGATTGTGGATTAGTTCGCTGTAGTTTTGAAAGTTCTTTTTCAAAATGTTTGCTAGTTTTAGCATCCCATTTTTTCAAATTCCCTTTTTGACGCATTTCCTCAATTTCCTGCTCATATGAAACGCCACCCAATTCTTCTTGTATGGTTTTCATTTGTTGATGAAGGAAAAACTCTCGTTGTTGTTGGTCTAAATCGAAACGCACCTTGGATTGAATATCATTTTTCAATTCCAATTTTTGCATTTCGATATTCATAAATTTTAGCGTTTCGAGTGCTCTTTCTTTAAGAACATTAGTCATCAATAAATCTTGCTTTTCTTTGACAGAAAGATTCATATTTGATGAAACAAAATTTATCAAAAACGATTGACTTTCAATATTTTTAATAGCAAAAGTAGCTTCTGTTGGGATATTTGGACTTTCTTTAATTATTTGGATTGCCAACTCTCGAATTGAGTCAACAATTGCAGAAAACTCAGTATCATGAACTCCAGGTCTAATTTCATCAACCTCTTTAACCATAGCTTTTAGGTATGGTTTTTCAGATGTGACAGCATCTATTGCAAAACGCTTTTTACCCTGAAGTATAACAGTAATATTCCCATCGGGCATTTTTAAAACCCTAAGTATTTTTGCAACAGTTCCTACTGGATAAATATCATTTTTTGTTGGATCTTCGTCTGCCTCATTTTTTTGAGCAACAACACCAATGATTTTATTTCCAGCATTGGCTTCATTAATTAATTTAATAGACTTGTCTCTTCCAGCTGAAATTGGGATAACAACTCCAGGAAAAAGCACTGTATTTCTTAATGGTAATATTGGTAATGAGTTTGGCAGTTCTTCATTAATCATTTCTTCTTCATCCTCCGGAGTTAAAAGAGGAATTAAATCAGACTCGTGGTCTAACTCTTGCAATGACAAACTGTCAAATGATAAAATATTATTTATTGGCATGTGTGGTTTTTTTATTAATCAATCTCTCACTAAACACTCATTTGCTAAACAAATGTATAGTATCTTTCTTTACAAATGAATTAAAATCGTTGTATGACATCTGATTTTAAATAAAATCGACATACAATCTGTTTTAATCGATTATTTTATAATCAGACAATGATTATGCCACAAAAAAAATCCGCCAATTTGACGGATTCAAATATAATAATATAAAAAAACTATTGTTCTGTATAATTAACAAAAAACTCACCTTCAGTGTAAGTATTTGTAACTGACATGTCATCGTTCTTACCAACAAAACTAAAGGTTCCTTTAATTGTTTTATTGGAAGTGTTATACTCTAAAATGGTTATATTTCCTGGACTTGTGTTGAAATCAGAATAGTCAGATGAAAAAATTTCTGCTCCAACCGTATGTCCGCATCCAACTAAAGTCCAAGTTAATGGATAAACACCATCCGAAAAATCTGTATTGTCATCTTTAATTAAATGTAATGACATCGAACTAGCACCATTTGGAGCAGCAGCTAAAATTACTATTGAGTTTAATGCTTGAATATATTGAGCTTGTATAGTATTCCAATTTGTTAAAGTACCATTTACTTTGGCTCTTACATAATATGTAGAACTACTTCCACCATTATTTCCTCCACCAAAATCATCTAGATTTAACTCAGGATCCAATGGTTCGTTTTCGCAAGAGATGAAAGTTAATGCTGTAAAAAGTAACAATAGGCTTCCTATAATTTTTATGTTTTTCATAACTTTAAAAGTAATTTTGTCCAAATATAATTTATTTTTTAATTAAGTCAATGCTTTTTTTGGAACTCTTAAAAGAAGAATAAATCCAATGATAAAAAAAGCTCCAAGAAATACAATTGCATTTCGCATACTTCCTGTTACTTGGTCAATAATACCGTAAATGGACATTCCTATAACAATTCCTATTTTCTCTGTCACATCATAAAAACTAAAGAAAGAAGTTGTGTCTTCGGTTTCTGGTAAAAGTTTTGAATAGGTAGAACGAGCTAGAGATTGAATTCCTCCCATTACTAAACCAACAAAACCAGCTGATACATAGAAACCAATTGGCGTATGAACAAAATATTCTACAGCACAAAGAATAGCCCAAACTGCATTCAAAAAAAGTAACGTTTTGATATTTCCAAATTTTCCAGAAGCTCTTGAAGTTAAAAAAGCACCTATTACTGCAACTAACTGAATAACTAAAATACAAATTATTAATCCAGTTGTCTTTTGGCTTGGGGTTTCCCACTGAATCTCAGTAGCACCAAAATAGGTAGCTACAAGCATTACTGTTTGAACAGCCATAATGAAAACAAAGTAACTGTATAAATACCTTTTTAAGGCTAGGTTTTCTTGCAATTGTTTCCACACTTTTTTTAACTCTCTAAAACCATCCAAAACTACTGCCTTAGTTATTGGCTGTTTGTTATGATTTCCCTTAGGTAAATAATAATATGTAATGTGACTAAAGCCAATCCACCAAACTCCCACAGTAATAAAAGATATTCGCATGGCATACATACTTGCCTCGGCATCTGAACCTGTTATCCCGAATGTGTGGGGAAACATTACCATTGCTAAATTAAAAATTAGGAGAATAGTGCTACCTATATAACCCATAGAAAAACCTCGAGCACTTACTCTATCTTGCTGTTCAGGAAATGCAACATCTGGCAAATAAGAGTTATAAAAGACCAAACTAGACCAAAAACCTATTAACCCAAAAAAGTAAAAAGTAAAGCTCAAAAAAAGTTGGTTCAAATCAAACCAATATAAACAAATACAAGAAATTGCGCCTAAGTAGCAAAAGAACCTCAAAAAATTCTTTTTATTTCCTATGTAATCCGCAACACCAGATAATATGGGTGAAAAAATTGCAACACACAAAAACGCAAATGCAGTAACAAAACTAATCATAGCAGTGTCCTTGCATTGCATCCCGAAAACAGTCACATAATTTCTTCCACTTTCTTTAAAAATCATTTCATAAAAAACGGGAAAAACCGCTGAAGCAATCACAAGGCTATACACTGAATTTGCCCAATCATAAAATGCCCAGGCGTTGAGCAGTTTTGGATGTCCTTTTGGTAAGTTTGGCATAAGTATCTTTATAAATAAAAAAAATCCCGACTAATCGGGATTCAAATATACTTTTTTTAGAATAGTTATTTAAAAATCACTCCAAATTTTAGAGCTTCCGCTTTTGCTACAGGAACTAATTTTTTCAAATTTGCAATTCTTGTTTCATCAGATGGATGCGTGCTCATAAACTCTGGTGGTTTATTTCCTCCTGAATTTGCTGACATTCTTTGCCAAAACACAATAGCTTCTTCTGGATTGTAACCTGCAATAGCCATTAATGTTAATCCTATTTTATCAGCTTCAGATTCATGAGCTCTACTAAAAGGCAGCATTCCTCCTAATGTAGTTGCTGCGCCATAAGCTGTCATTGCCAATTGTTGTGTTTCTTCACTTTTGTTACCAACGGCTACAGCAGTCCCAACTGCACCAAGCTGCTGAAGTAAACCAGCACTCATTCTCTGCTGCCCATGATTTGCCAAAGCATGAGAAACTTCATGACCAAGAACAGTAGCAAGACCAGCATCGTCTTTTGTTATTGGTAAAATTCCTGTATAAACTACAATTTTACCTCCAGGCATACACCAAGCATTAACATCTTTACTATCAACTAATTTATATTCCCATTGATAGTCTTTTAAATATCCTTGATAACCATTAGCATTAAGCCATTTTTCGGCAGCGTTTTTAATTTTTACTCCTATGAGTTCTACTTTTTTAGCATCACTAGTTCCAGAAATTACTTTATTATCCTTCAGGAACTGTCCATACTGCTGAAATGCTGATGGAAGGATTTCACTATTTGGCACTAGTGCCAAAGTATTTTTACCAGTAAAAGGATTTTTTGCGCATGAAAAAATCAAGCCTGCTATTAATGCACTTAAAAAAATTGTTCTGTTCTTCATGATAAACAAATTAATACACAAATTTAGCAATATACTAGTTACCTTTAATACATAATTCTGTGAAATCTTTATATATTTCAAATGTATTATCAACTGAAATCTTTTCTTTATCAAAAACTATTTTTTCCCCATCAACTTCAATTTTTTTCACTTTGAAAGGAAATCCTTTTAAATTTATTTTAAAAGTATTGTATTTTGTTTCATATGTTCCTTCTTTGTGCTGGAATATAGAAACTTCTTTCTCTTTACCTACAAAACTGAATGTTTTGAATGAGTATCTGCCTTTGTTATAATCATAACCATCCATTGCATCTTCATATACATATGATTTCTCCTTACCTAATTTATAATATACCTCCAATTCCAACTGTTCTATTTCTTTTTCACCTACATATTGTTGTACTGGATACTTAGGGATAATTGAGCCTTCGAGAACAAAGATTGGAATTTCATCAAAAGCAGTGTTAACCCAAAGTTCTTTTCTTCCTTCTATCAATTCGTTTGTCCAATAATTGTACCATTTACCATTTGGTAAATACATTCTTCTCCCTTGAGCATTTGGTTCTAATATTGGGCAAACTAAAATTTGGTTACCAAATATAAATTCGTCAGTTCTGTAATGTGTTTGTGTGTCTTCTTGGTCAAAATAAACTAATGGTTTTAACATTGGAACACCATCGTTTATATACTGCCAAAACATTGTATATAGATAAGGTAACAATTGATAACGAAGTTCCACAAATTTTCGTGTAATGTCAATTACCTCTTGACCAAATGACCATGGTTCTTGTTCGCCGTGATCTCCAGATGAATGGGTTCTGCAAAACGGATGAAATACTCCAAGTTGTATCCATCGAGCATATAATTCAGCTGATGGCTGTTCTGCAAATCCACCAATATCTGAACCAGTGAAACCCATTCCACTCATTGACATTCGCTGCATTTGAATGTTTGCAATCCAAAGATGTTCCCAAGTTGCTACATTATCTCCAGTCCAAGATGAAGTATAACGCTGCGCACCAGAATAGGCTGAACGAGTAATAATGAATGGACGTTTAGGATAAGCAAAACGCTTCACGCCTTCATAGGTTGCGCGAGCCATTTGTGTTCCATAAATGTTATGCGCTTTTCTATGACTACAAGGATTTCCGTCATAGTCATGACGCACATCATAAGGAAATGTTTTCCCTGGAACTTCCATAACTGCTGGTTCGTTCATATCGTTCCAAACACCTTTTACACCTATTTCAGAAATTAACTCTTTGAATAATCCTGCCCACCATTCACGTACTTCTGGATTGGTATAATCAGGAAAATTACATTCACCAGGCCAAACTTTTCCTTTCATGTATGGACCATCAGCACGCTTGCAGAAATAATCGTTTTTTAATGCTTCTTGATATACCCAATAATCTTTATCAATTTTAATTCCTGGGTCAATGATTACTACAGTTTTGAAACCATCTTTTGCCAGTTCGGCAACCATGCGTTTTGGCTCAGGGAAATATTCTTTACTCCAAGTAAAACAGCGAAAACCTTCCATATAATCGATATCAAGATAGATGGCATCACATGGAATTCTTAATTCTCTAAATTTACTGGTAACTTCTTTTACTTTACTTTCTGGAAAATAACTCCATTTACATTGATGGTAGCCCAAAGTCCACATTGGTGGCATTTCGGGTTTACCAGTTAAATGTGTGTAAGTTGTTACTACATCACTCATCTTTGGTCCATAAATAAAGTAGTAATTCATTTCACCACCTTCGGCCCAAAAACTTGTTACATTTCTTCTTTCGTGACAAAAATCGAAAAACGTTCTAAAGGTATTGTCAAAGAAAACACCATAGGATTTATTTTGTTGTAAACCAATGTAAAAAGGTACAACCTTGTATAATGGTTCTTGATCTTTTTGAAAAGCATATTGATCTGTTGCCCAGTTTTCAACTCTTTTACCTTTTAGATTAAGATGTGTAGCTTTGTCTCCAAGTCCGTAAAAACTTTCACCTTCTTTTGAATGTTTACTCATTTTTACAATGTTTCCTCCGTGTTCATAGCTTTCTTCCCAATGAAAACCAAGTTCATCGTCAAGAATAGATAATCCATCAGCGTCAAAAATTGAAATCTTTAAATCACTTTTATTTACATTACAAGTGACTTTGCTGGTTTTAATTTGATAAAATTCCTTTTCATCAGTAACATCAAGTTGATTGTAACCATGAGATTGTGTTTTATCAATAGCGTATGAAAAATCGTTGCTGAAGTAACCTTTGGTTGTATATCTAAATCGGATTAAGCTATCGCGAAGTATCGTAACTTTTAGAATTACATTATTATCAGTATAGAAAAATATACTATCAACATCTTGTTCGAATGAAACAATTTTCGATGGAAAAATGTCGCCTTTGTGTTCTAATTCGGTATTTGTAATCATGCTTTTATTTATGACAAAGTGCCAAATTTACAAAGATGAAAACTATTATAAGCAAGGTAATTGCGGGATTTTTTAACTACAACGTTTGCGAATAGGTATAAAACAAAAAAGTCGGTTAAACACCGACTTAAATTTGAATGAATTTAAAATTATGAAACCTTAAAAACAGTTATTCCTAAAGGAGGTAAAGTAACTTCAGCAGAAAAATCTCGGTAATTCCAAGCTATTTTTTCTATCTTGATAGCTTTTGGATTTCCAACTCCACTTCCTCCATAATCCTCTTTATCTGAATTAAATATTTCAGTCAATTTACCTTTTGATGGCAAACCAATTCTATAATTTTCTCTTACGACTGGTGTGAAATTACACACTACAATCAAACTTTCTTTTTCGTTATTTCCTTTTCTGATGTAGCTTAAGACTGCGTTTTCGCTGTCGTTATAATTAATCCATTCAAAACCTTCGGCTGAAAATTGTTTTTCATACAAAGCTGGATAATTTTTGTATAAAGTATTCAAATCGGTAATGCATTTTTTTACACCATTATGGAAATCATATTGTAGCAAATGCCAATCTAAACTTCCTTCAAAACTCCATTCACTACTTTGTCCAAATTCAGCTCCCATAAACAATAATTTTGTTCCTGGATGCGTAAACATGTAACCATAAAGCAAACGTAAATTAGCGAAACGTTGCCATTCATCGCCTGTCATTCTGCCTAGAATTGAGTGTTTACCATAAACCACTTCATCGTGTGAAAGTGGTAACATAAAATTTTCGGTAAAGGCATAAGTCATCGAAAAAGTAATGTCGTTTTGATGGTATTTTCTATACACACTTTCTTTTTTGAAATATTGTAATGTATCATGCATCCAACCCATCATCCATTTCATACCAAATCCCAAACCACCAAGATATGTAGGTCGAGAAACCATTGGAAAACTTGTACTTTCTTCGGCAATTGTTTGAACATCTGGAAAAGCAGAATATACAGCTTCGTTAAAATCTTTTAGGAAACTAATCGTATCAAGATTTTCTCTTCCGCCATAAATATTTGGTTCCCATTCGCCATCTTTTCTTGAATAATCTAAATAAAGCATCGAAGCTACTGCATCTACACGAAGACCATCTACATGGTATTGCTGTAACCAAAAAATGGCATTGCTAATCAAAAATGAGCGTACTTCATTGCGTCCATAATTGAAGACTAAACTTTTCCAATCGGGATGAAAGCCTTTTCTTCTATCGGGATGTTCGTAAAGATTTGAACCATCAAAAAATCCCAAACCATGCGCATCTTCAGGGAAATGTGATGGAACCCAATCGAGTATTACTCCAATTCCAGCTTGATGCAATTTATCCACTAGAAACATAAAATCTTGTGGTTTTCCAAAACGTGATGTTGGCGCAAAATATCCAACCAATTGATAACCCCAAGATGGATCATAAGGATATTCCATAATAGGCATAAACTCTACATGGGTAAAGCCAGTTTCTTTTACATAATTGACTAAATCATCTGCCATTTCAATATAAGTGAGCGAACGATTTTCTTCCCATTTTCTTTTCCAAGAACCAAAATGTACTTCATAGACAGAAAATGGTTTGTCTAGACCGTTTTTATCCTTTCGGTTGTCCATCCATTTTTTATCTTTCCATTTGTATTCCAAATCCCAAACTACTGAAGCAGTTTGTGGTGGATGCTCGCAGTATAAAGCAAATGGATCGGCTTTTTCGGTTACAATTCCGTTGTTGTGAGATTGGATTTTATATTTGTACTTTGTTCCTTTATCGACACCTGGAATAAAACCTTCCCAAATTCCTGAACCATCCCAACGCACATTGAGTTGATGTTCGCCTTGTATCCAATAATTGAAATCGCCAACCACTGAAACCGACCTTGCAGCTGGTGCCCAAACGGCAAAATAAACACCTTTTACTCCATTTACTTCTGTGATATGTGCTCCTAGTTTTTCGTAGAGTTTAAAATGTTTTCCTGCTTTGAATAAATCAATATCAAAATCGGTGAATAGTGAATGTACTTGTACTTGGTTCATTTTTTATTGTTGTTTATAGTTTGTGGTTTTTTGCCACGAATACACGAATTAATTTTTTTACTTTGCTTTGACTGCGCTTGGAAATATATTTTTAATACATAATTAACCTTACTTTTTGTCATCCCGAGCGCAGTCGAGGGAACACAAAGTTGGTAAATTTATGGTTTGTATTTATGATGTGTTGCGTTTCTGCATTCGGCTAATGTTTCAATCATATCAAAATCTACTTTTATTAATGCTTCTTTTTTTGCTTTTGACCAACTTTTCAATTTCTTTTCAAAATATATGGCTTGATTAGGTTCGGTAAAATCTTGATACCAAACTAAATGAACTGGTCTTTTTCTAAAAGTGTATGCATTTGGTAATTTTCCGTCATTATGTTCGTTTACTCTTCTTTCTAAATAATTTGTAATTCCTGTGTAAAGGGAATTGTCATTGCATCGAAGTATGTAAACGTAATATAGTTTCATTTTTTATTTTTTGTCACACTGAGCGCAGTCGAGGTGTTTTTTTTGTGTTGCGTTCCCTCGACTGCGCTCGGGATGACAAATAATTTATTAGAATTAATATCCTCTTTCTAATAATTTCTTTTTTTGTTCATCAAACTCTTCTTTACTAATCACACCATCATCAAAAAGTTTTTTTAACTTAGATAACTCGTCTGCAACACTAAAATTATTCGAAGATTTATTTTTATCATTTTTAATTCCTGAGCTTTCAACTTCTCCAGTATTTATTGCATTCTCTATATCAATCTCATAATTTACAATACCTAATGTGAAAACTGCATATTTAATATAACCTTTTTTTTTATTACCTCTATTTTCAACTCTTTTGATTATAACATTATAGCCTGATTGATTTCTTGGTAATGAATTCGCTGCATTAACTTTTTGACTATCATCACCATAATAATTAAAAATTGAATTCTCATTTCTTCTAATGAATTTAAAATTACCATCATCTGTTGAACCAATACCTAATTTAATGATTGCTCCTTTATAAAATTTCATCCCATTGCTAGCAATCAATTTGTCTTTATTTTTAACTTCTAATTTTTTTTGTTCTAAAATTGCTTTTCTTTCTTCTTTACTTTTCTTCTGAGCATAACTGAAAAAACCATTTAAAACTAGCACTAAAAAAATTATTCTTTTCATAACTTAATGTTCTTTTAATAATCCATTATACTCTGAATACCTCGCAATGGAATGACTGCCCATCGTGGTCGAGAATTGAGTTCATACCCCAATTCATAAACTGCTTTTTCGAGCAAACAATAGCGCAATAAAAACTCAATTTCGTGATTGTAGCCAATGTTTAAATTTCCGTTTTGAACGGTTTCTACATAAGTTTCTAAAAATGCTCCAACCATATAATTGAACAATAATTCACCTGCTTTGAATAGCTCATCTTGTGTATATGGATACTTTTCAGGATTGTTGAAAATGGTAGCGTAGATGGCGTAGTGAAAAGAACGAAACATTCCTGCGACATCTTTTAACGGTGGTTGTTTTACCTTTCTGTCACGAATAGTGCTTTCTGGTTCACCTTCGAAATCGAGTATGTAAAAATCCTCTCCATTTACTAAAACTTGACCTAGATGATAGTCGCCATGAATACGAATGCGCTCGGATTTCATTTTTGTCCAATCAAAATCGACGAAATGTTTACGAATTAGTTTTTTATTTTCGAGAAATTGATGTGCTAAATCGAGTGCCATTCCATCGAGTTTGTGGAGTGTATTTTCAATAATATTTAATCTATTCTGGAATTGGTACAACATTCTGTTTTTTAACCAAACAGAATAATCGCCGTTATAGGTTGTAGGTGTGAATGCTGTATCTTGACTATCACTTCCCAATGCTATGTGCATTTCGGCTGTTCGCAATGCCAATGTTTGTACTCGAAGAAATAGGTCCAATCCTGCCCAATTGATAATTTCGTGAGGAATATCATTTATTTTTAATCGTTTGAATAATTCTACTTTGGGTAATTTGTCAATCTTTATTTTTTTTCTTCCAAGATATTCAAAAACATTATCAATATGCTCTAACATATATTTCCAAGCATCACCTTGATTTGGAACTAATTCTTGCATCAATCCGAGTGTAATATTCCCTTCATTTGTAGCAAGATTGATACTTCCTGTATAGGCTGGAGAGTTTTCGAAATGCATTTTTTCGGTTAAAAAACGACTTATTTCATAATCAGGATTTGTGGCAACATATATTCTACGAAATATTTTAAGAACGAATTTATCATTGTAAATTATTGATGTGTTGCTTTGTTCTAATCCCATGAATTTAGAACTTTCATATTTAGCATCTCCCAAAAATTCACCTTTGTGAAAAATCAAATTAAAATCTGGATAAATTTTTGAGCAAGCAATATTATCAAATAGCAATTTCCTGAAATCATCTTGATGGAGAGCATCGACCAAATATCCATCAATAGGCCCAAATTTTGCAGGTGCAATAATAGTATTTGTATCTAGCTCATCATTAGTCATGAAAGCAACCGGCATGAAATAGTGCTGAAAAAATGCTTCTTTAAAATTTACTTCAAGTAAGATTCCATAATAAGTGTTTTTAGAAGAAGTTATTTTAAAATGATCGATTACTTCAATATACTTGAGTGTGCTTGCTTTTCCACCATACCATCTTTTGTTAATAATATAATTCTCGAGAATGTCTGATGAGAATATTTTGATGAAATTTTCATCAGTAAAAGCATTTTTCCATTCACTTTTAAACACAAATGGATTTGCAAATGTATCTTGATTATCGTTCTTCATAATATTGACTATTTATGAATTTTAAATAGATGAAATGGAAGTGTAGGATGTAGTTCTACAAAATTCCATTCTTTGTCCCAAATGTAACTGTTTCCAGTAATTAGATCTACTACTCTTATTGATTGTCCTTCATGAATTCCCAAAGATTGTAGCGGTAACTGTACCCATGCTTGCTTATTGTAATATGGATCTAGTGAACATATCATTAATGTTTCATCTGTCTTGTCGTCATTGAATTTGTAATATGCAATGATTTGGTCGTTATCTGTATTACAAAATTCAATATTATTCGTTTGTTGTAGTGATGGTTGTTCGTGGCGAATTTTATTTATTCTAGTTATGATGGTTATCAATTTATTTTGAATTGACCAATCCCAATGACATACTTCATATTTCTCAGAATTCAAATATTCTTCTTTTCCTGGCATGGCATTAGAAATCATATATTCATACACTGGTCCATAAATTCCGACACTAGAACTTAATGTTGCTGCTAAAAAATACTTATGCAAATAGACACTTTCGTTAGCTGTTTGCAGCGCATAGGGTAAAATATCTGGAGTATTTGGCCAAAAATTTGGTCTAAAAAATTCAGATTGTTCCGTTTTAGTTAGTTCAGTGACGTACTCTATCAATTCAGCTTTTGAATTTCTCCATGTGAAGTAAGTATAAGATTGTGTAAACCCTTGTTTTGCTAATTCATGCATTATTTTTGGACGAGTAAATGCTTCCGCCAAAAACAAAACATCTGGATGTTTTTTCTTTACTTCTGCCATCAACCAACCCCAAAAATAAAAAGGTTTCGTATGTGGGTTATCTACTCTGAAAACTCTAATATCACATTCCTCAACCCAAAACAAAGCCACATCCAGCAACTCTTTCCATAGGTTTTTCCAATCATCACTTTCAAAATAAATAGGCTGAATATCTTGGTATTTTTTTGGAGGATTTTCTGCATACTGCACTGTTCCGTCTGGTCGCCATTTGAACCATTGTGGATGTTTTTTTACATAAGGATGATCTGGAGCTGCTTGAAGCGCATAATCCATAGCTACTTCAATTCCTAATTCTTTTGCGGTTTTTACTAAAGATTTAAAATCTTCAATAGTTCCCAAATCGGGATGTGTGGATTTATGTCCACCATGTCTTGAACCAATTCCCCAAGGCGAACCTACATCGCCTTCTTGAGCATTTGTTGCGTTATTTTTCCCTTTTCGATTAACCTCTCCTATGGGATGAATTGGCGGAAAATAGAGTGTATCGAAACCCATACTTGCAACTCGTGGCAGTAATTTTTCGCAATCTTTAAAAGTTCCGTGTTTCCCTTTTTCTTCTGAAGATGAACGTGGAAAAAATTCATACCAAGTGCTGAACAAGGCCTTTTTTCTATCTACATATACTTTTAATTCAGGTGAGATATTAGCTAAGGTTTTTGTTGGGTATTTTTTAAAAATATTATGAAGCCTATCTGAAAGAGCGATTTCAATAGCTTTATCGTATTGCTTATCATCTTGAAAAGCTTTAATAGTTGATGTTAAATAGTTTTTTTCATCTTTATCAACTTCTTTCAAAATCGCTTCACAGTATTCTGCTCCTTCCAATAATTCTGATTTTACATATTGATTATCTTGAATTTTGCGCTCTGTACCATGTTGCCAATTCAATGCATAATCAACCCAGCCTTCTATTTGATAACTATAAAATCCTTGCTTTTCAACGGTAAATTCAGCTTCCCATTCATCATTACCAATGTGCTTCATGCGAACTTCACTCCATTTTTTTTCTTTTTCATGTTTATATTTCACACAACACTCAACAACATCGTGTCCGTCAGAAAAAACATTTGAAGTAACCTTAACTTTCTGACCAACAATTCTTTTGATAAAAAAAGCACCGCCATCTAATTGAGGCTTTGTATTCTCTATAATTATTCTTGTTTGATTTTGCATTTCGGTAGTTATTTTAACGTTGTAAGTTAGAAAAAAATATAATAAGTTATAAATTGCATAAAAATTTATTTAAATGACAAAAAAAGTTAAAATACAAAGTCAGTCATTAAAAATTCCTAAAACAATTATAGTTACTGCTAAATTTTTAGAATTAATTTCTTCAAAATTAGCTACACGTTTTGCTGCAAAACTTTTTACAACACCTATAAAATTTCCTCCACCTAAAAGAGAAATTCACATGATTGAAAAAAGTATTCAATCAGATTTTGTAGTAAAAAAAATTAACAAGAGAATAAGAATTTATGAATATGGCTCAGGAGAAAAAAAGGTCTTATTAGTTCATGGTTGGTCAGGAAGAGGAACACAATTAGTTAAGATTGCTGACGCCTTATTAGAGAATGGTTATAAAGTTGTCAGCTTTGATGCACCTGCACATGGAAAGTCTTCTACAAAATCATCTTTGATGCCAGAATTTATTGCTTCAATACATGAAATTGATAAAAAATTTGGTCCTTTCGAATTCGCTATTGGTCATTCATTAGGTGGAATGTCAATTGTAAATGCTGTAAGTCAAGGTTTTAATATCAATAAAGGAATAATCATTGGAAGTGGAGATATTATTCAAGATATCATTGATGATTTTATAAAAAAAATAAGCCTAAAACCTAAAATAGGTGTAATGATGAAAGAGTATTTTGAGAAAAAATTCAATGAACCTATGGAAAATTATGCCACCTCAAACGCTTCAAAAAAAATAAAAATTCCTTTTTTGATTATTCATGATGAAAACGATGAAGATGTTCATTTCAGTGCAGCAAAAAACATTAACAATAATCTGTTGGGAAGCAAACTTATAATTACCAAAAAATTAGGACATAGAAAAATTTTAGGTGACAAGTTTGTTATTGAAAATATCATATCATTTCTTAAATAGTTAAAATGGTAGCTAAAATTATTTCGAAGAATATATTTGATTGTTCAACTTGTAGTTGCAGATGCGATGGCATTTCAAAAGGTAATTATGATTTTGAAAAAGATGTTAATTTTTCTGAAGAGATTGAAAACAAAATTATCAGTTTAATCAATAGCCAATATTCAGACCTATTTGCTTTTAAAACTAAAAGAAATGGCTATCCAGATATTGAAATTATTTCTAAACAATCAATTACTAGACCAATTGCTTTTATCGAAGTAAAAGTACAATCAAGAACTTTCATGTCTATTGAGAAATATTTACCTAGTAGTAATTTAAAACCTTCTGAAACAATTGCTTTAAACTTAAGTGATTTAGAAAGATATTTTGAAATATCAAAAAATGAAAAAACTCCTTTTTATATTCTTTGGTGCCTCAAAAATAGAAAGTGTATAAATGAAGAAAATCAAAATATTTTTTACCATCAAGAAATATCAGTGCTTGAAAATATAAGAAAAAATGATATAAACAATTTTAGAAAATTTAAAAGAGCATCAGGCAAAGGAGATATTGTTGATGGAGTTCACAAGGGAGTTTTGGTTAATTATCATTTTAGTTTAAATGAACTTTTAGAGGGAATACCAAATTTAAAATAAAGAACATGAATTTATTTGATGATAAAAATTGGGAAGAAAAACTATATCCAATAATAGAAAAATATAAAAGAAGAAAACATCCTCTTGATTATCAAAATTATTATCAACTCATTATCATGGTAATTTTGTCTGCACGAGATTCAGATGCAAATATTAATAAACTTGCTAAAGTTTTTTTTAAAAGGTATCCAAGTTTTAAGTCTATAAGTAAAAGTACACTTGAAGAATTAACTTCACATCTCAATAAAGTAACAAATTATAATTCTAAATCAAATTGGATACATCAAATTGCAAAAGATTTAAATGAAGATAATTTGCCAAAAAAATTAGATCAATTCACTAAACTAAAAGGAATTGGAAGAAAATCTGGAAATGTAATTTTAAGAGAGATGAATTTACCAACTGAAGGAATTATATGTGATTTACATGTCATAAGAGTTGCTCCAAGACTTGGGTTAACCTCTGAAACAAAAGATGGAAATAAATTAGAAAAACAATTAATGGAAAACCTTCCCAAGAATATTTGGGGAGATATTGGTATGGCATTATCCTTTTTAGGAAGAGAAACTTGCCGACCAAAACCTAATTGTCACGATTGCATTTTAAAAAATGTATGTCATTACTATTCAACCATAAAACATCATTGATAGTATTTTCATCATTAAGATATAAATTAACGATAAAACAAAAAACCCTCAATCTATAACAGAAAGAGGGTTTTAAAAAAAGGCGGCGACATACTCTCCCACAAAACTGCAGTACCATCTGCGCAGTCGGGCTTAACTTCTCTGTTCGGAATGGGAAGAGGTGAGCCCCGACGCAATAACCACCTTAAATTTTTAGTGATTAGCTCTTAGTCATTAGTAATTTGCTTTAAACTAATCACTTTTTACTATTCACTTCCCGCCTGGCGGGTAATATCTTAACATACTGAGATAAAATTCTATCTTTTTTTGAAAGTCTGACCCGTCTCGTTTTGCAACGAGACGAAGTCGATATATAAGCTTACGGGTTATTAGTACTACTCGGCTATGACATTACTGCCTTTACACCTATAGCCTATCAACGTGGTCATCTTCCACGACCCTTAAAAGAAATCTCATCTTGTGGTGGGTTTCGCGCTTATATGCTTTCAGCGCTTATCCCTTCCCGACGTAGCTACTCTGCAGTGCCCCTGGCGAGACAACAGATACACTAGAGGTCAGTCCAATTCGGTCCTCTCGTACTAGAATCAGATCCACTCAAATTTCTAACGCCCGCAGTAGATAGAGACCGAACTGTCTCACGACGTTCTGAACCCAGCTCGCGTGCCACTTTAATGGGCGAACAGCCCAACCCTTGGGACCTTCTCCAGCCCCAGGATGTGACGAGCCGACATCGAGGTGCCAAACCTCCCCGTCGATATGAGCTCTTGGGGGAGATCAGCCTGTTATCCCCGGCGTACCTTTTATCCTTTGAGCGATGGCCCTTCCATTCGGAACCACCGGATCACTATGCTCTACTTTCCGTGCCTGATCGACCTGCACGCCTGTCTCTCAGTCAAGCTCCTTATGCCATTGCACTTTCTACACTGATTGCAAGCGTGCTGAGGGAACAACTAGAAGCCTCCGTTACTCTTTGGGAGGCGACCACCCCAGTCAAACTACCCACCATGCACTGTCTCCCGATAATCGGGATTAGAATTCAAATAATTGAAGGGTGGTATTTCAAGGTTGACTCCATGATAGCTAGCGCTACCACTTCATAGTCTCCCACCTATCCTACACATCAATTACCCAAACTCAATGCAAAGTTATAGTAAAGGTGCACGGGGTCTTTCCGTCCCGTTGCGGGTAATCGGCATCTTCACCGATACTACAATTTCACCGAGCTCATGGCTGAGACAGTGCCCAGATCGTTACACCATTCGTGCAGGTCGGAACTTACCCGACAAGGAATTTCGCTACCTTAGGACCGTTATAGTTACGGCCGCCGTTTACTGGGGCTTCAATTCAATGCTTCTCGAAGATAACATCTCCTCTTAACCTTCCAGCACCGGGCAGGTGTCAGGCCCTATACCTCATCTTACGATTTTGCAGAGCCCTGTGTTTTTGATAAACAGTCGCCTGGACCTTTTCACTGCGGCCTCGTGTCTTACCACGAGGCGACCTTTCTCCCGAAGTTACAGGTCTATTTTGCCTAGTTCCTTAGCCATGAATCACTCGAGCACCTTAGGATTCTCTCCTCGACTACCTGTGTCGGTTTACGGTACGGGTTCTTATAATCTAAGTTTAGAGGTTTTTCTTGGAAGCCCTTAGGTACACTATCACTTTGTCCGAAGACTCCGTGTACTATCGCATTTCCCCAAAGACCGTGGATTTGCCTGCGATCTTTATAGGTAGGTGCTTTAACGAACTATTCCATCAGTTCATGATGCTTTCATCACTCCGTCCTTTATCTGGGTATAAGAATGCGGAATATTACTTCCGTTAGCCATCGACTACACTTTCGAGTGCCTTAGGGCCCGACTTAACCTCAGCTGATTAGCATAGCTGAGGGAAACCTTAGTCTTTCGGTGTGCGGGTTTCTCGCCCGCATTATCGTTACTTATGCCTACATTTTCTTTCTAACGATGGCTTCGCTCACGCTAAACCCTTCAACCCTGTTAGAATGCTCCCCTACCACAGAATATTCTGTCCATAGCTTCAGGCTGTGCTGCCGCCGATTATTATCCATGCTCGTGCTCGACTAGTGAACATTGCCTCTTTAAATGAATAGGTAGCACAAACCAACATCCTAGCTGTCTGGGCAGACAAACCTCGTTTTTCTTAGCATACATTTGGGGTGCTGGCTGATGGTCTGGTTCTTTCCCTCTCGGACATGGGCCTTAGCACCCATGCCCTCACTGTATAGAAACATTTATTAACGACTAAGGTTGTCAGGAGGTGGTGACAGGCTTCCCGCATCCAATCAGTAGCTCTACCTCTAATAAACTGTAACACAGCGCCCTAAAGGCATTTTTCGGGGAGTACGAGCTATTTCCGAGTTTGATTGGCCTTTCACCCTACCCACAGGTCATCAAAGACTTTTTCAACGTCAACCGGTTCGGGCCTCCACTATGTGTTACCACAGCTTCATCCTGCTGCTGCGATGCGATCCGGTTTCGCGTCTACCAACACGGCTATGCGCCCTATTCAGACTGCTTTCGCTACGGATCTGAAGTGCTTATCGCACGCCCGGCAACGGTAACTCGTAGGCTCCGTATGCAAAAGGCACGCCGTCACCCTTAAATACGACCGCTTGTGGCATATGGTTTCGAGATCACAGCAGCAGCTTCTGCTCGGGTATTCTGGTTCTTTTCCTTTCCTTCACAGTACTGGATTCACTATCGGTCTCTCCAGGAGTATTTTAGCCTTAGCGGATGAATTACGCCAGATTCAGACAGGGTTTCACGTGCCCCGCCCCTACTCGGATACCACTACTGGCTATTACTCACCATATACAAGACTATCACCTTGTATCGTCTACTTTTCCAAGTAATTCTAGTTCGATTAGCATAAAATATTGTGATCCTACAACGTTATTGCCTTAACAACAACGGTTTGGGCTCTTCCGCGTTCGCTCTTTTCACTTACGGAATCACTTGTTTTTCTTCACCTCACCTACTTAGATGTTTCATTCAGCTTTAGGTTTGCCTCCTATCTGGTTAACAAGTCTTGCTTCAACAGTGGAACGCTAATCGGATATCTACGGAATTAACAGATATGTACTCTCTGTGCAACAACAGCTTATCGGCATCCTTCTTCGCCTCTGAGAGCCTAGGCATCCCCCTACCGCCTTTTTTGCTTATATGTATTGTGCTCCTACTGCAAATACTTGTGCTTTCTATTTTTTAATATTTTATCTTATCTCAATATGTCAATGAACTTTTCTTCTCGAAGTGGTGGAGAGTATCAGGTCGAACCGATGACCTCCTGCGTGCAAGGCAGGCGCTCTAGCCAGCTGAGCTGTCCCCGTGTATTGTCAGTTAACAGTCTTTCGTTCTCGTTAACAATTTTCGGCATTGTATAACCTCCAGAATTTCCTTTAGCTTTTAAACAAAACTTTGAATAGCCCTCACTAAAATTAGTGAAAACTAAAAAAAGTAGTCCCGGGCAGACTCGAACTGCCGACCCCTACATTATCAGTGTAGTACTCTAACCAGCTGAGCTACGAGACTCTGTATTTAAGCTTTTTTTGAACTAACAGCAAGAGTAAAGCCTCTTATTAGATTAATTGTTTCTCTAGAAAGGAGGTGTTCCAGCCGCACCTTCCGGTACGGCTACCTTGTTACGACTTAGCCCCAGTCACTAGTTTTACCCTAGGCAGCTCCTTACGGTCACCGACTTCAGGTACCCCCAGCTTCCATGGCTTGACGGGCGGTGTGTACAAGGCCCGGGAACGTATTCACCGGATCATGGCTGATATCCGATTACTAGCGATTCCAGCTTCACGGAGTCGAGTTGCAGACTCCGATCCGAACTGTGACCGGCTTTATAGATTCGCTCCTCCTCACGAAGTGGCTGCTCTCTGTACCGGCCATTGTAGCACGTGTGTAGCCCAAGGCGTAAGGGCCGTGATGATTTGACGTCATCCCCACCTTCCTCACGGTTTGCACAACAGTCTTCAATTCCAGGCATTGCTCGCTGGCAACTAACAACAGGGGTTGCGCTCATTAGGACAACCTGACGCCTCACGGCTGCAGGCTGACGCTCCAACCATGGCCACGCTTGAAGAAGACGCGTCGAAGAAGCTGTTTCGGCACGTGCGTCTCCCCATTTCCAAGCCTTGGTAAGTTCGCGTATCATCGAGATTAAACCTGCTCCACCGCTTGTGCGCGGAAGCCCGATAATTCCTTTGATTTGAAACTTGCGTTCTTTGTCCTTTCTAGGTGGGATACTTATCACTTTCAACACATACTGAAATTACTCCACAGCTAGTATCCATCATTTTGGCGTGGACTGCAAGAACGCCAATGTTGCTCACACGCTCGTCCATCAGCGTCAATAAACCATTAGTAACCTGCCTTCGCAATTGGTATTCCATATATCAGCATTTCTGCGCTACACCACACATATTCTAGTTACTTCACAGTGGTCAAGTCAAACAGTATCAATGGCGATTTTCAGCAGTTAAGTGCCGGATTTCACCACTGACTTATCTAACCGCCTACAGGCGCTAAACCCAATGATTCCGGATAACGGTCCTCCGGCATTACCCTTGTTTGCTGGCACGGAGTTAGCCGATCCTTATTCTTACGGTACGTCAAGCTCCTTCACGAAGGAGTGTTTCTTCCCGTACAAAAACAGTTTTACAATCCATGGACCGTCTTCTGCCGCCGGCATGGCTGGTTCGTCTTCATTGTGGAAAGCCAATATTCCTCACCTCGCTGCCTCCGTGGATCTGATACACGTCTCTACAAGTGATACCAGTGGGGATACTCCTCTCGGGCCCCCATCGTCGCCTTGGTATGCCGTTACCACACCAACTAGCTAATGGGACGCATGCTCATCTTGTACCGTTGGAACTTTAATAATCAAACCATGCGATTCAATTATACCATGGGGTATTAATCCAAATTTCTCTGGGCTATCCCCCTGTACAAGGTAGATTGCATACGCGTTACGCACCCGTGCGCCGGTCTCAAATTAGCAAGCTAATTCTACCCCTCGACTTGCATGTGTTAGGCCTGCCGCTAGCGTTCATCCTGAGCCAGGATCAAACTCTTCATCGTATGTTTTTTTATTTTGCAATTAATCAATAATCACAACCTTACTCTTTTTGTATGCTGTCAATCCAATATGTCTATGAACGTATTCTCTTTTATTCTTTTGCTATTCTCTCGTTTAGCGGGTGCAAAAGTAGAAATCTTTTTTTACCTAACAAACTTTTTCTAATCTTTTTTTTGACTTTTTTTTAAACGAACTCATAATCAATATTTTAAAAAAAAATAATTATGATATTTTATGTTCAATACCTACAAACAAAGAAAGAAAAATAGGGATGCAAATATACCTCGTCAATTTGTATCTGGCAAATTTTTTTACAGAAAATTTATTTTTTTAGTGCTTTTTTCTGCCAAAAATCAGTAAGTTCATCAATATCAACAGGGTTGGCAGATTTTTGAGGAGTCAAACGACCTCGAGAAAATGCTCTATCTAGAATTGTTTCAATTAGAAAATCTTCATTATCTATGTAAGGTTGGTATTTTGTTTTAAGATTTATATCAAAAAGCCTTGCAGTATTGTTAGACCAAAACGCTTTCCAACCACTTTTATAATCTCTAATTAAATCATATGTTGTAAATCCAGTTTGACGATGAATAAGTTTTACCAAAATCTGACCTTGTTTTCTTGATAGTTTTTTTAGTTGACTGGTAAACTCATTTTCCATATAATCTTCAACTATTTTAAAATATTTCTTTTTTTCTCGGTTTGTCTTTAACTTATCAAGATTTTTATTTAAAGCAGTCAATCTATCAGCAGCAGTTTTTGCAAATGGATAAACAACATACACTCTTTTTTGAAGCAAAAGAAACTGGTTTCTCTCTTCTTGAGACATTTTATCTTTGTAAACAATTACTTCGTGCAATTGGATTGTATCTGAAAAAGCCGTATCAATTTCAACCTCAACAGTTTCTTTAATATTTAAGGAGTCTTTTTTTACTTGGGCTCTTAAGCCAAATGAAATCAAGACGAAAAACAAAATCAAAAACCTCAAAGACATAAATTTAAATTTTGATGTAAAATTATACATTAAGTTAAACAATTGTAATGCCAAATTTATATTTTAGCGAAAAAAAATATGTCAACTAAATCAATTTTAAGTAAATCATCAATAGCTTTTTTAGAAAAATACTTAAATAATGCATCTCCAACTGGACACGAATCTGAAGGTCAAAAGATATGGATGAAGTACCTTGAGCAGTATGTAGATGAATTCATTACTGACACATACGGTACAGCCGTTGGAGTTATCAACCCAAAAGCAAAATTCAAAGTTGTTATTGAAGGGCATTCAGATGAAATTTCATGGTATGTAAATTATATTACCAATGATGGTTTAATTTATGTCATAAGAAATGGCGGAAGCGATCATCAAATTGCTCCTTCAAAAAGAGTAAATATTCATACTAAAAATGGCATTGTAAAAGGTGTATTTGGATGGCCTGCAATTCATACTAGAAATAGAGGAAAAGAAGAATCTGCTTCGCTAAGCAATATTTTTATTGATTGTGGATGTTCTTCTAAGGAAGATGTTGAAAAACTCGGGGTTCATGTTGGTTGTGTCATAACATATCCTGATGAGTTTATGATTCTAAATAAAAATAAATTTGTTTGTCGAGCAATTGATAATAGAATGGGTGGTTTTATGATTGCTGAAGTAGCAAGATTATTGAAGGAAAATAAAAAGAAATTGCCTTTTGGACTTTATATTGTCAATTCTGTACAAGAAGAAATTGGTCTTCGAGGTGCTGAAATGATTACTCAAACTATAAAACCAAATGTTGCCATCGTCACAGATGTATGTCATGATACTACAACCCCAATGATTGATAAGAAAATTGAAGGTGATTTGCAAATAGGTAAAGGACCAGTTATTGCTTATGCCCCAGCTGTTCAAAACAAGTTAAGGGATTTAATTGTAGAAACTGCAACCGAGAACAAAATAGCTTTTCAAAGACATGCAACATCTAGAGCTACTGGAACAGATACTGATGCCTTTGCCTACAGCAATGGTGGTGTTGCTTCTGCATTAATTTCTTTGCCTTTGAGATACATGCATACAACCGTTGAAATGGTTCACAAAGATGATGTTGAAAATGTTATCAAATTAATATATGAAACTTTACTTAGGATAGAAGACAATCATAATTTTTCATATTTCAAATAATAAAAGCCATCAAAATGATGGCTTTTAAAAAATTTAAAGATAAAAATTACAGGCTTTTCAAAAACTCTACAGCATCTTTAGCATTAGACAATTCTGCATGTTTTAATGCAGTTAGTCCTTTCGAGTCTTTCTCATCAGTTTTTGCACCTCTAGCCACTAAAGCTTTTAGAATATCTACTTTATTGTATCGAGCAGCAAACATGATTGGCGTCATACCATTTGATGTTTCATTAATATCAACTCCATACTCAATAAATTTCAATACGGTTGCTAAATCTCCTCTAACAATGGCAGTACATAAAGGTGTATTGTTGTAATTTTCACTAATTACAAAATTAGAATTCACATTTTTAGCATTAGAAACATTACCAAATGCTAAAAATGCCAAACTAAATAAAATGATTGTTTTTTTCATGATGATTGATTTTTTTGATTAATACTTGTCAGACGACTAAACCTAAAAACCGTTACATCATAAGAGTAACAATAACATTATTTTAACATTCTGTGATTTGAGTTAACGTTTATTAAGGTAATCATTAATGCTAATTACAATTCTATTATGAATATCATCTACATTAGCTTTTATAAATTTTTCCCCTAAAATATTTTCGTAAAGCTCTATATATCTTTCTGAAACAGTATTAATGTAATCATCTGTCATTTCAGGAATGGCTTGACCTTCTTTTCCTTGGAAACCATTAGAAATCAACCATTGTCTGACAAACTCTTTTGAAAGTTGTTTTTGTGGTTCATTATTTTTTTGGCGCTCAGCATAACCATCAGCATAAAAATACCGTGAAGAATCTGGAGTGTGAATTTCATCTATCAACACTATTTTTCCATCTTTTGTTTTACCAAATTCATATTTAGTATCTACCAAAATTAAACCTCTCGCAGCGGCAATTTCAGTACCTCGCGCAAATAAATCTCGAGTATATTTCTCAAGGACTAAATAATCTTCTTCGGAAACAATTCCTTTTTCTAAAATAGCTTCACGTGAAATATCCTCATCATGAACTCCAAAATCTGCTTTGGTTGTTGGGGTAATAATTGGTTCGGGAAATTTATCGTTTTCATTCATCCCATCTGGCAATGAAACTCCGCATAAAATTCTTTTTCCTAAATTATACTCTCTTGCAGCATGACCTGAAAGATATCCTCTTATAACCATTTCAACCTTAAATGGAGTACATAAATGTCCAATAGCCACATTCGGATCAGGTGTAGCAATAAGCCAATTGGGTACAATATCTTTTGTGAGATGCATGAACTTTGTTGCAATTTGATTTAGTATTTGACCTTTGTATGGAATTCCCTTTGGCATCACTACATCAAAAGCAGAAAGCCTATCAGTAGCTATCATTATCAATAGTTCATCATTGATATTGTAAACTTCTCTAACCTTGCCTCTATAAACTGATTTTTGATTTGGAAAATGGAAATTTGTAGTTGTTAGTGTGTTCATGAAAGTTGTGTTGTTGTTTTTGCAAAAATAATAATTAAGACCTACAATAATAAAAAAAGAGCAACCTTATGATTACTCTTTTTTAATGATATGGATTTTCTAATCATTATTCTCAATACTCTTATATGCGTCTATTATTTTCTTAACGAGTCGATGTCTCACTATATCTTTATCATCCAAATATATAATCCCTATACCATCTATATCTTTGAGAACTAGTAATGCTTCTTTCAATCCAGATATTGTTCTTCTTGGTAAATCTACCTGACCTGGATCTCCAGTGATAATAAACTTGGCGTTTTTACCCATACGAGTTAAAAACATTTTCATTTGGCTATGAGTAGTATTTTGGGCTTCATCAAGTATTACAAAAGCATTGTCCAAAGTTCTACCGCGCATGAAAGCCAATGGTGCAATTTGAATTATTCCTTTCAAAATATAATCCTCTAGCGTTTGTGGTGGTATCATATCACGCAAAGCGTCATATAGTGGTTGCATGTAGGGATCAAGTTTTTCTTTCATATCACCAGGAAGAAAACCAAGGTTTTCACCAGCTTCAACTGCTGGACGAGTTAAGATAATCCTTTTAACTTGTTTTTCTTTTAATGCTTTTACAGCCAATGCAACTCCTGTGTAAGTTTTACCAGTTCCAGCAGGACCAACAGCAAAAACCATATCGTTTTTTTGAACAAAATCAACTAATTTTTGTTGATTTGGTGTCATGGCTTTAATCAATTTACCTCCCAGTCCATGCACCAAAATCTTATCATGATCAGGCATGCGTTGTTCATCCTGTGAATTACTTTGTATTACTCTATCAATAACATTGTCATCAATATTGTTGTAACGTGTAAAATGCAACATCAACCGATTAAAACGAGTTTCAAACTCATCAAGTTGATCCTTTTCTCCAAAAACTTTAAGTGTTGTTCCTCGTGCAACTATTTTTAGTTTTGGATAATATTTTTTTATTGTTTCAAGATGTGCATCTTGTGTTCCCCAAAATTCTTTCGGGGCTATGTCATGAAGTTCTATTATTCTTTCGTTCAAAAGCGGTAATTTTTAAATTATTTTTAGCCAAAAAAGATTTAGCTTTGCATTCATTTCAAATTTAATAAATAGGATAATAGGTTTTCTATTTAGTTATAAACAATTTTATGTCAATAATTACGCTTACTACTGATTACGGATTAAAAGATCATTTTGTTGGTGCTTTGAAAGGTAAGATTTTGTCTGAAGCAAATAATGCAACTATTATTGATATTTCTCATCAAATTGATGCTTTCAATGTAGCTGAAGCAAGTTATATAATCAATGCTTCATACAGTAGTTTCCCAAAAGGAACTGTTCACTTGATAGGAGTTGATATTGAAATAAACAAAGAGAACCAACATATTGCAATACAATGGAATGATCAGTATTTCGTTTGTGCCGACAATGGAATTTTGAGTATTCTTACCCAAAAAATCATTCCACAAAAAATGGTAGCAATCAATATTCATGATAGATTGCCAAGTAATGCAACAGATATTGATGTTTTTGTAAAAGTTGTATGCCATCTTGCAAATGGTGGAAATTTAAATGTTATCGGTAAGGATATTAGCGCTATAAAAACCATTTCCGAACTTCAACCTGTGGTACAAAACAATATGATTAAAGGTCATGTAATATACATAGACCATTTTGGAAATGTTGTTTCAAATATTTCAAAAAAACTTTTTTTGGAAATAGGCAAAGGCAGACCTTATGAAATTTTATTCAAAAACAAATCCTTAAAAAATATTTTTGCTCGTTATTCGGATATTGCAAACACAGGAAGATATCCTATAAAGGATTATGAAGGACAAAAATTAGCCATTTTTAATGAAAACGATTTTCTCGAAATAGCAATTTTTAGGAGTAACCCAGAAAATGTAGGTTCAGCAAAAACATTGTTAGGGTTAAATTATCGTGATGTAATAACAATTGAGTTTAAAAATTAATATTATGTTCATCAGAATAGTAAAAATGAGTTTTCATGAAGAAAATATTCCTGCTTTCATGGAAAATTTCAATTCTATAAAAGAAAAAATACGAAATTCACACGGAAATCGTTTATTAGAATTATATCAGGACAAAAACAATCCTTGCATATTTTTTACATATAGCTATTGGGAAACCGAAGAAGACCTAGAAAATTATCGTAAATCGGCATTATTTGACGAAGTATGGACATTCACAAAAAAACTCTTCAATGACAAACCCGAAGCTTGGAGTGTAGATAATTTAGTAAGTTTAAAATAGTTGTCGGATATGTGTTGTTAGTTTATACAATGAAACCGACAACCAACAACCGACAACCGACAACAAATAAATATGAAATCAATTGCAATAAGAGAAATAAAATCATTTTTTGGCTCACCAATAGGATACTTGGTGATTGCTATTTTTTTACTGCTCAATGGGTTGTTCCTTTGGATTTTTGATGGGGAATACAACATTTTGCAAAGCGGTTTTGCCGATTTAACTCCGTTTTTCACCTTAGCGCCATGGATATTAATTTTCTTAATTCCGGCTGTAACAATGCGTAGCTTTTCTGATGAAAGAAAACAAGGAACAATTGAGTTGCTTTTGACTAAACCTCTTTCTGTATGGCAAATTGTAAACGGAAAATTTCTTGGTGCTTTTTTATTGATTGTCATTGCAATTATCCCAACTTTTATATATGTCTACGTAATTTCATCGCTCGGAATGCCAGCAGGAAATATAGATTTGGGAAGTACAATGGGTTCTTATTTTGGGTTGCTTTTTTTAGTTGCTGCCTACACATCTATTGGAATTTTCACTTCTACTCTATCAGAAAATCAAATTGTGGCTTTTATAGTTTCAGTGTTTTTATGTTTTCTATTTTATTATGGTTTTGAAGGCTTGACTACTTTGTTCAAATCACAATCTGATGTAGTAGCGCTTTTGGGTATGGATTATCACTATAAAAGTATGTCGCGAGGTGTACTCGATAGCCGAGATATTTTATATTTTGTTAGTGTTGCAATTCTATTTTTAACATTAACTGTTTACAAACTTAAATCAATAAAGTAACGATGAGTAGCCGTAAAGAAAACTTAAAAAAAGTAGTTGTTACCATTCTGTTTTTGATTGGTTTAAACTTTGTAGGTCATTTTATTTTCAAGCGCTTTGACCTCACAGCCGACAAGCGATACACACTATCTGAAACTTCATTACAAATTGTTAGTGATGTAAAAGAGCCACTTTATGTTGATGTTTTTCTACAAGGAAATTTTCCTGGAGAATTCAAAAAATTACAAACCGAAACCCAACAATTATTGGAAGAATTCAAAGCAGAAAATCCTAATATTATATTCCAATTTGTAAATCCATTGGAAGATGAGGAAGCTGACAAAGAAAAAACGTTTAATTCATTTGTTGAAAGAGGTTTAACACCAGTAAATGTTACAGTAAATGACAAAGGGCAACAAACGCAAGAAGTAGTTTTTCCATGGGCAGTTGCAACTTGTGGCAATAGAAGTGTAAAAGTCCCTTTGCTCAAAAACATGATGGGTGCATCAACTGCAGAAAAAGTGGTGAGTTCTGTTCAACATCTTGAATATGCTTTTGCAAATGCGTTTAATACTGTATCCAATGCAAAACAGAAAAAAGTTGCCATACTAAAAGGAAACGGAGAGTTGCATGATATTTTCATAGCCGATTTTGTAAAATCTGTTCGAGATAATTACTACATCGGAACATTTACGCTAGATTCTGTTGCAAAAAACCCGATGGAGAGTTTGAAATATTTAAAAAAATATGACCTTGTTGTGGTCGCAAAACCTACCGAAGTTTTCACAGATGCTGAAAAACAAGTAATGGATCAATATGTTGTTAATGGTGGTAAAACTCTATGGCTCGTTGACCAAGTAAATATGGAAATGGATAGTTTGATGTCAACAGGAGAAAATCTTGCTTTCCCAAGAGATTTAAACCTGAATGATATGTTTTTTAAATATGGCATCAGAATAAAACCCGATTTGATCAAAGATGTTATGGCTACGCCTATTGCTCTTGCTACAGGCGAACAAGGAAGTGCAACACAATACACTCAATATCCTTGGATGTTTTCACCGCTTATTTATCCTGATGAAAAAACAAAAAATCCAATTGTTAGCAATCTTGATGGATTGAAATTTGAGTTTGCAAGTCCTATTGAATTACTCAATAATTCTATTAAAAAAACAGTTTTATTACAATCTTCACCATACTCCAAACTCATTGGAACACCATCTGAAATAAAACTCAGCATGGTAGAAGAAAGACCAGAACAAAAAGAATTTACTGGTGGAGGAAAATATCCTGTGGCTGTTTTGCTTGAAGGTCAATTTCATTCTGTATACGAAAATAGAGTTTTAGCATTCAAGGACAACAGTTTCAAGTCAGTTGGAAAAGAAAATAAAATGATTGTTATTTCTGATGGAAATGTTATCAAAAACCAATTGGATAAAAACTATCAACCAATGGAATTAGGCTATGACAAATGGACCAATAATCTATATGGAAACAAAGAGTTTTTGCTGAATTGTGTCAATTATTTGCTCGATGAAAAAGGACTTATCAACATAAGAAGCAAGGAAGTAGCTTTACCTATTTTAGATAAAGAAAAAGTGTATGCAAGCTATACTTCATCTCAAATCATCACTGTAGGTTTACCATTGGTCGTACTTCTTGTCTTTGGATTACTATTTACTTACTTGCGCAAAAGAAAATATGCGAAATAAGTGTTAATAAAAAACTTTTTGAAATCTGTTAGTTTAAAATATATTTGTAAAAAATAAATAAAAATGAAATTCATTGTATCGAGTTCCTATTTATTGAAACAGCTACAAGTTTTAGGTAGCGTTATTAATAGTAGCAACACTTTGCCAATACTAGACAACTTCCTCTTCGAATTAGACAATAAAACATTGACAGTTTCTGCATCAGATCTTGAAACTACAATGTCTGCCACTCTAGAAATTGATTCTACAAGCCAAGGAAGTGTTGCTGTTCCAGCAAAATTATTATTGGATATATTAAAAACTTTTCCTGAACAACCTCTAACATTTACTGTTGAAGAAAACAGTACAATAGAGATTAGTTCAAATTCTGGAAAATACGCCATAGCTTATGCTCCAGGCGCAGAATTCCCTAAAGCAGTTACAATAGATGAACCTTCATCTACAGTTGTTCCTGCCGAAGTATTAGCAACAGCTATTAGTAAAACAATTTTTGCTGCTGGTAACGACGATTTACGTCCAGTGATGAGTGGTGTTTTCTTTCAGTTTTCTCCCGAAGGTTTAATATTTGTGGCAACTGATGCACACAAACTTGTTAAATACACGAGAACTGATGTAAAAGCAGAGCAAGTAGCTGATTTTATTATGCCAAAAAAACCATTAAATATTCTTAAAAATATTTTGGGAACATCGGATGCTGAAGTAAAAATTGAATACAATAATTCAAATGCAACTTTCTCATTTGAAAATTATATTCTTACTTGTAGACTCATTGACGGTAAATATCCAAATTATGAAGCTGTTATTCCGAAAGAAAACCCTAATAAGTTGATGATTAACAGAAATATGTTTTTGAGTTCTGTGCGTCGTGTTGCGATTTTCTCGAATAAAACTACACATCAAATTAGACTAAAAATAGCTGGTGCAGAATTGAATATTTCTGCTGAAGATATTGATTATTCTAACAAAGCTGAAGAACGTTTGACTTGTGACTATCAAGGTGATGATATTCAAATAGGTTTCAACTCTCGTTTCTTGTCTGAAATGTTAACCAATCTACAATCAGATGAAATTCAACTTGAAATGTCTATGCCAAACAGAGCAGGTATTCTAACTCCTATCGACGGATTGGATGAAGGCGAAACAGTAACTATGCTTGTTATGCCGGTAATGCTCAATAATTAAGACTAACTAACCCCTTTTTATATTTAAACCATAAATTCCAAGTGAGTTTATGGTTTTTTTATACATTTGAAAAACTAACACTTTAAAACAAAACTAATTATGAAAAAAAAATGTACTTACAGGATTAATTTGTTTAGCAATTGGAATGTCTTCTTTTGCTCAAAAACTAGACAAATTTGGAGCTGATTTAGCTAAAAAGTCAGTAATGGGAAAAGAAATTCGTGTTCCTTATACAGACCTTACAAGCTATTTTGGATATATTAAACCAGGTTCTACTCCAGATGAAGTAAAGAAAGGTAAAAAAAATGTACTATATCTACGTTTGGATACCAGTTGCCGCACCAGAAATTGGAGTAAGAATGATTTCTCCTATACCTGACAGCGTAAAACCAACTGATAAAGATTATGTTTCTGCTGCATATACAGAAAATGCTTCTGACACAAAAAGTCTCTTCGATACATGGGTAACATTAGAAAGAGCAGCTGATATTTTCAAAATCGAGGATGTTGCTTCAAAAGCAAAAACTGCAAAATGAATTACTATCGATAAAAATGATGACTCTTCTGAAATGCCAGCTCAACCATCTGGAAGCAAATACAATTCATTGATGAGAATTACAAGCGATCCTTCAAACCCTGAGAAATCATTAGTAATGGGATTGTACAGAATAGGTTTCACTACTTATAAAACTGGTGAGGTACAAGGAAGTTTCCTTGCTCAACTTGGCGCGCCAATAAAATTACCAGGTGTTTCTGTAGCGGTTAAACCAGAAGATATTATTGCTAACAAAAGATAATCTTATTAGGTATAAAAACAGAAAAGCATCTCAAATGAGATGCTTTTTTTTATTCATGAAAAGCTAAGACAGGAATTGTTAAGTTTTGAGCCATTTTTTTTGTCATACTGGAATGAAATATCTTTTGGAAAAAACTTCTCTTATAAGTAAGCATTGCCAATACATCTATTTCTTGAGAAACTAGAAAATCATTTACTGCTCCTTCAACATCATCATCATAAACTATATAAAACTGAACGTTGTTAGCTGTAAACTTTGTTCTCCATTTGTCAATTGTTTCTTCTGAAACATCTGAATTTTCAGTTTTAACATAGAGGCATTTTACTTTTGAATTAAAGGTCTTTGAAAACTTCAAGACACTTTCTAGAGCAATTTGATCTTTATCTCTAAATCGAGTTGTAAAACCTACGGTCTGAATTTCTTTAAATTTAGTATTTTCAGGAATGGTCAAAACAGGTACATTTACATCTAATATTAAACTTCCTGTATTGGTTCCTACCAAATTTTCAAACCAATTATCAGCTCCAGATGTACCCATAACAACAAAGTCTATCTTCTCTCTTTGAATGACATCTTTTAGATTATATAATAAATCTCCGTCTGTTAGAATGTGACTCATAGCCACATGGGATAAATTTTTGTCTTCGGCTATTTTTCGCAACTCGGCTACTTTATCTTTGAAAAAGTCAAATTCTGCCATCTCCAATGATGAATAAACATCCATATAGTTTACCGGAAAGAATTGACTCTCAACTACTGGAACTTCAAAGTTGTGAAACAACAATAATTCGGCTTTGTATCGAGAAGCAATTTCAAGAGCAAATGTAAAAGCACTTTCTGCCACATTAGAAAAATCTACAGGAACAATTATTCGTTTCATTTTGAAAAGTTTTAAATTCTATCTCAAAGTTACCCATTAAATATTCAAAATCACATGACAATTATCAGAATAACAAAGAATTAACATACATTTAAAACTAATAAACTTAGTTAATACAAGACTATGAAAAAAGTCAACTTTGATTACCTTTGCAAAAAAAAATCTTATGCTTTTTAAAGAAACAATCGTTGCGCTTGCTACTCCATCTGGAGCTGGAGCTGTTGCAATCATTAGGCTATCGGGAGAGAATGCTTTACATATTGCTTCCAAAGTTTTTAAATCTGTTTCTGGAAAAGACTTAAGTAAACAAAAAACACACACCATTCACCTAGGATATATTGAGGAAAATGGTAAAACTTTTGATCAAGTTTTGGCATCTGTTTTTAGAAACCCCAATTCTTATACTGGTGAAGATGTTGTAGAGTTTTCATGCCATGGTTCTGTTTTTATTCAGCAGCAAATCATTCAATTATTATTACGAAATGGTGCCAAAATGGCCCAGCCAGGTGAATTTACATTACGCGCTTTTCTCAACGGAAAACTCGATTTATCACAAGCAGAAGCTGTTGCCGATTTGATTGCTTCAGATAATGAAGCATCTCATCAAATAGCTATGCAACAAATGCGTGGTGGTTTTAGCAATGAAATTGCTAAGTTGAGAGAAGAACTGTTGAACTTTGCTTCATTAATTGAACTCGAACTAGACTTTGCCGAAGAAGATGTAGAGTTTGCAGATAGAACCCAATTCAAGCAATTATTGGAACGAATAGAATTTGTTTTAAAACGATTGATTGACAGTTTTGCAGTAGGAAATGTTATAAAAAACGGAATTCCTGTAGCAATTGTGGGTGAACCCAATGTAGGTAAATCAACCTTATTAAATGCATTACTCAACGAAGAAAGAGCTATTGTATCTGACATTGCTGGAACAACTCGTGATACAATTGAAGACGAATTGGTCATCAATGGCGTTGGCTTTAGATTTATAGATACCGCAGGAATTAGGGAAACGAAAGATGTGGTTGAAAGTATTGGGATACAAAAGACTTTTGAAAAAATAGAACAGGCACAAGTGGTTCTTTATTTGTTTGAAAGTTTAAAGTTTCAGGTTTCAGGTTCTGAATACATAATCGAAATTGAAAAAGTAAAAAATAAATATCCACTAAAACCAATAATTATTGTTGTAAATAAAGTAGATTTAATTTCGGTTGAAGAACGGTTATCACTTGTGCAACAACTTGAAACTTTAAACCTGAAACAAATTTTGTTAAGTGCCAAACAAAAAACAGGTATCGACGAATTAAAAAACCAACTTCTATCATTTGTAAACACTGGCGCTTTGCGCAATAACGAAACGATTGTTACCAACACGCGTCACTATGACTCGTTGTTAAAAGCATTGGAGGAAATCCAAAAAGTTCGCTTTGGACTGGATAGTGGCTTATCATCAGATTTAATGGCTATAGATATCAAACAAGCACTGTATTACTTTGGTGAAATCACCGGTGAAGTCACAAACGACGAATTGCTAGGCAATATTTTTGCTAATTTCTGTATCGGGAAGTAATATTATTATGAATATGCAAGTTTCAAATTCACTTTGTAAATTTGAATATACTTGCCAATAAGGTAAGTCGTGTAAATATAAAAAAAGAGGATAGAAGAAATTCTGTGCCTTTTTTTATATAGTTGCAACAATAAATACTTTTTGATAGAAACTTGGTAGATAAATTTTTAAAACATTTCTTTTATTGCTAATAAATACTAATCATCCGATTAAAAATATGTTGTTAAATGATTCGTTTTTAAGACTTGTTTTCAATAAAACTCTATTTTTTACGGAAAACCTTTTTTTCTAAATAATTCACTTTTTATATCTTTATAGGATGATATTTAATTGAAATTTTTCGATTACTATTTCCACTTAATTTTGATGAAAAACCAAATAAAAACCTATTTAGAACAAGCACATTTGGAAGTCTCAAATAGCATATCAAATCAATTTGATATGAAGGTTGATAATTTTGCTGACTTCTGTACTTTTGATTTCATTAATTTTCATTTAATAAGCCAATATATTATTGAGGACAGTAAAAAAGATTTTTTTATAAGTATTCCTGAAGATGAATATCGAACAAATTTCTTTGCTTCTGTTTTTCATTCAATTGTATTAATTAAACTTTATCAAAATTATTTTACCTACGGAAATAATCCTTCTACTTTAGAAAAGGGAGATTTAATTTATAAAAAATACAATAGGGAACATCGCATTTTTACAGTAAAGCATGTAACTGATGACAAAATTAGAGCAAATTTTAAGTTTCCAAAAAATAACGAATTAGGAATTAAAGATTTTCAATTTGAAAAAGCAGAATGCACAAAATTAAACCCTAGTTTAGTTGATACAAAAAAATCTACTTTTAATGTAGATTCATATCGAAAATTTCTATCCGAAAACTTCAATGAGAAATTTCCATTTATTACCGACTTTGTACATAGAACATTAGTAATTGCTGAAAAACAATTTTTCAATGAAAGTAAGTTTTTGCCTATTAGATATACAAATAAGAATGGTAAGATAAGTAATGATTTGCCTTTTTTTAGTTATTTAGTTGAATGTTGTAATGATTTTGATTCTGCTAAAAACTTTTTGTTAAATAATAATGAATGCTTTGATGAAATAGTAATAATTGGGGCCTCTAAATACAGAAACAATTTTGATTTTATTCTTCGAGAAAAAGATAGAGGAAAATACAAAACCATTATCCTTATAGGTTCAGAAAAACCCAATACAGAAAATCAATTTTTAGAGTGGTTTTGGTCAAGTGATGAAATTAAAATAGCTAATAACGAAGAACCAAACAAAATTGAGAAAATTAGAATCTGTGATGAAAGACTATATTCACAAATCATTGAGTTAAAGTTGGAAGTAGAAAAAATAAAAGATGAAAGTGGCGTAAATCTCTCTTTTATTTTGAAATATACCAACTTTTTTATGAGGATGCTTTTAGTGAATACAAACCTATCCAAAGGAATTTTTCAAGAATATTTAGACAGACTAAATCATTATTTCCAAAGTGAAGCATTTTCAGAGGAAATCAATAATCTTTTCTATAAAAAAGATGTTTATAACCCAGATGTAATTAATAATTATACACAACGAATTTTTCAAAAATTCGCTAATATTTCAAAATATTTAGAAAATGAAAATCTAAAATGGAAATACATAAAAGATAAGGCAAAATCATTTCAAGGAAAATCAATTTATTTGGTAGTGGATAAAAAAAACTACGATGCCTTAAATAACCAAATTTCAAATGAACGAATAAATAATGTCCGTTTAATAAGTGATAAACGAATTGATGGTGCAAAACTGTATTTGGACAAATGGTTGAACGACAATCAAAATTCAGAAAATAAGTTAGTTCTGATTCCTTATTTGAACAATAAAGATTTGTTTTTAAAAGCAAAACAAATAAAAGGAACTTGTGAAGTAATTTGTTATGAAAATCTCGATGAAATTTCTTTTGATAATGTAGTAAATGATTACTTGAATCAAGAAAAATCAAGATTAACTCATAAAGACAGGAAAAAGTTTATAAAAACTGATTTCATAACTGCCGAAGAATACAAAAAAAGAGAATTAGATGATATTTTTATATTTAATTTAGATAACGAAGACTTTAGAAATGACCCTAACGAAGTTATTGATTTACCAAAAGAAAGGGTAATTTATGAAGTAGTTTTTGATGATGGTTCTAAAGATAAATTTGATTCTACAAAAGGTGTATTTATTGTAGAAAATGGAGAACAAATAAAAACTACAATTGGCGAATTATATGATAATGCAACGATTAGATTCTATCAAAATAATAGTCCAAATGAGTTTAAACGAATTTTGAAAATTTTTGATACCGAAAATTTGTTAGATTCATTTGATGAATATTCAGAAAGTTGGAAAGAAACATTAAGAAAGTTATCATTAGATTTTGGTGGAATTGAAAAACTTTACGACATAATGTTTGATGCATATAAAATAAATTTCATCACGTTTAAGATTTATTTTACTGAAAACACCTCAACAAGATTCCCAAGATTGAAAACATTAGAAGCTATTCAGGAATTTTGTATAAAAAATGGTTACAAAAATGAATTGATTGTAAATGAGTTTGAAAAGTTCAAAATCTATTCTAAAAAAGACCATTCAATAAGACAACAAGCAGGGAAAATATTAGGCAATGATTTGTTGGATTATATTGCTTCTGATAAAACAGACGTAAGTGATTCGTTAGGTAGATTGCCCGAAGATATTTTAAAAAAATTAACAGCAACAATCCAGCAGAAGATTGTAACTAAAAAAGCTATACTAAATGAGTAAATATATAGATGAACCAAGATTGATTTTTAGAGATACCATTCATAATAATTTGATTGGTCCCGGATCTGATGTCTTCGTTTCTGATGATGAAAACGAAATAATATCTGATTATCCTTTAAGTAGATATTATTCAGGTATTTTGTTTCCCGAAAGAGATATGGCAACATCAATAGGGGAAAAAGAAACAATTGATGCAAATGCTGAAACTGAAAACAGTAATATTGATGATTTACCTCCACAAAATAGTGATTCAAATGATTTTGTTAATAGTGATTCAAATGACAATAAAAGTAATAACGTTGAACCTGAAAAAGAATATTCGGAAGCCAACCAATATTTCCCAACTAATTTTGGATTGACTTTTTGTGTTCCAAAAGAAACGAAAAGTATTGATGTAACATTCAATTATGCGAAGTATATTCAGATCGAGCCCATAGATGCAGTAATTGATATTGAAGAAAAAGATTATCGTTGGTTTGTGGAACACCCCTATAATTACATTAGTAACTATTTTAAATTTGAAAAAGGACAAATGTCCTTAAATAAAGAAGCTTTTGAAAAAGGAGATTTGGATGTTCGGAACTTTAGACAAAGATTTAGAGAAGATGAAAGACAAACTGAATTACTCGATAGTATTCCATATAAAAAAGCAGAGTTATTATTAGGTCGTCTTTGGAGACGAGTTAAAAGAGAACCTGCTACGGTATCTATTAATTTGCAGGAAATCAATTTAGATGAATCAATCGCCTATCCAATTGATGAAAATCAAGAAGATAAATCAATTATAACCTGCTATTACAAAAAGATTTACGAAACAGATTATGGTAAATTCATAAAAATTTTATTAGCAAATAGATTAAATCACCCTAAAAATAAATTCTCGTACAGTAATGAGCAATTAAACAAAAGTGCAATATTTCAAGGTGAAATAAAGATTTCAGGCACAGAATTTTTACCATATAAACAACTTGCAGAAATAAATCCATTTGATGAAGAACTTAACCTAATCAATTTTCAATATAGAAAAGAATATTCCTTTGGAATTGGTCATGGTTGTGCTGTTAATTGGGATAATGATAAAAAACCAACTGAATTAAATACAACATTTTTGCCCGATGTTGACATAAAAAATTATAGTAATGCGTTTAAAGATACTTTTCCACAAGAATTGAAAGAAATAACAGCTTTAAAAAAACTTTCAATTTGGACGGATTTGGATAAATCTACAATTATTAAGAAATTAAAACTTTTTGCTAAAGAATATAAAAATTGGATAATAAATAAGCAGGAAACAACGATTGCAGAAGATAATTACAAAAAATCTTTAAAAACAATTTTAGAAAAACAAAACGCTACTTATGAAAGATTAGTTAGAAACATTGAATTTCTTAATTCTAATGAAGTTGCTTTTAAATCTTTTCAAATTGCAAATACAGCGATGTATATCCAAATGCTAATCTCTAATAAAGATTTATTTGGAAAAAAAGGAATTGAACTAAATGAAATTGATAAAAACTTAAATTATAATGATTTAGATTTTTTCAAAAAACATTCATTTAGTCCAAATTATAGACCGTTTCAATTGGCGTTTTTTTTACTAAATCTGGAATCTATAATAAACGAAGACTCTTATGATAGAAATAATGTTGTTGATTTACTTTGGTTTCCCACAGGTGGAGGAAAAACTGAAGCATATTTAGCAATTACAGCATTTACAATTATTAGCAGAAGGATTTTATATGGTACTAATGCTGATGGTGTTTCTGTAATAATGCGATATACTTTAAGGTTACTTACGGCTCAACAGTTTGAAAGGGCAACAAAACTTATTTTATCATTAGACTTTTTAAGAAGAAAATTTCAAATAGAAAACGAATTCTTTTTTGGAAACGAAAATGTTTCAATCGGAATGTGGGTTGGAGCTTCTACTACTCCAAACTCATATAAAGATGCTCAAAAAATATGGAAAAATGTAAATGATGAAATTGTAAAACTAAACAATAAAAAAGAGGGAAATTATCAAAAAACAAATACATTTCCTATCACAAATTGTTCTTGGTGTGGCTGTAATTTGGTTACAAAAAATCATAATGAAAAATTTGATTTAGGATATTACGCATCAGATAGATCATTCTCAACAAATTGTTTAAATCCTGATTGTGCATTTAGTGAAGAATTACCCATTTATTTTGTAGATGATAAAATTTATCAAAATCCACCAACATTACTTTTTGCAACAGTTGATAAATTCGCAATGCTTTCTCACAGAGAAGAAGGACACAAACTCTTTAATTCTGTTTTAGAAGAAAAAGATAAAAATAAATTACCACCTGACTTAATAATTCAAGATGAATTACACTTATTAAGTGGTCCATTAGGGTCCATTACTGGATTATATGAATCTATTGTTGAAATGCTTTCAACAAAAGGAAACAGGAAACCTAAAATTATTACTTCTACGGCTACAACTAGAAATACAGAACAACAAGTAGCTATGCTTTATGGAAACAGGTCTTTGAGTATATTTCCACCTATGGGAGTAACCTATGATGATAATTTCTTTTCTTATGTTTCCGATGAAAGTAAAAGAAAACATATTGGATTTATGCCAACTGGTAAAACCGCACTAAATTCACAGATAAGAATATTAGGTAATTTATTATTGGCTCGTATCGAATTATTCAAGTTCTTTAAAGAAAAAGAAAATTTAACACGAGAAGAAGCCATTGGTAAAGAAGATAATTTTTGGACGATTGTTTCATTTTACAACAGTTTGCGTGATGTTGGTAAAATTTATAACAAAGTGCCCGCAGAAATTTTAGATTTCTTAAAGCTATTACATAACCGTTATCAGCTAAATAAACAAGTTTATGGGTTTAACTATTTTGGATTATCAGGAAGAACAAAAGAATTAACAAGCAGAGTTGAAAGTAATTCTATAAAAAAATTGTTAAATGAATTAGAAGAACCCTTTCATTTGGTATCAAAAGATGGCTGGAATTTTACTCAAAATACAGTTGATTTAGTGTTGGCTTCAAATATGTTTTCTGTTGGGATAGACATTGAAAGATTGAATGTAATGTTAATTAACGGACAACCTAAAAATGTTGCAGAATACATTCAAGCATCAAGCCGTGTCGGGAGAAAAGACAAAGGAATAGTAATCAATTTATTAGATGCAAACCGTTCAAGAGATAAATCGTATTTTGAAAATTATGTACCTTTTAATAATGCTTATTACAAATTTGTTGAGCCGTTGAGTGTAACTCCTTTTACAGAAATAGCATTGGATAAAGTTTTAGCAAGTTTATTGGTTTGTTTTGTGAGACATAAACAAGGTTTATACCTGGACAAAAGAGCAAAAGATTTTGTTGGAGACTATGAAGAATTAAAAATTTTTATTTCCGAAAGAATTAAAAATCAAAAACAATTAGAATATGCTTTGGAAAAATTAAAAGATTTAGTAGAAAAATGGACTTCAAAAGAAGGAGATTTGACTTATAAAAATCATTTAATTAAGGATATGTCAGCTTTAGATGACTTTAGTTTGATGATGTCAATGAGAGAAATAGATACAAATAGCATTGTAAAAATAATTAACAAATAATGGGGCAATTTGAACAAATACAAACAAGAAAAGCCATAAGTTCTTACGGTGGTGTTGGTTCTATTATAGAAACAAGAGATGGTTCAATATTAATTGATAATTTTGATAAATGGCCTTTTTATCAGCGTGTAGAAAATGAATTCGAGGAACATAATTTTATTACAGATAAAAGGTTTAAAAACCGTTTGAGTAAATATTTTCAACAGTTAGAAAATTTGGTTAAAATCCCAGTAAATGAATTAAGAAAAGGTTACGACCCCGAAAATAAATTTGCTTTTTTATCGGCTAAATATTTTCCAGAATGGTTTTATTGTAATAATTGCCATCGTTTTGATAGGATAGATAACTGGAAACGAAATTGGGATAATAATGTAGAAAGTCAGCATAAAACTACTAATACAGAAAGAAATTATTTTTATCCCCCAAAATGCTATTGTTGTTATGTAAACAATAGAGATAAAAAACGTAAATTTTTTGATTTAGAGCAAGTTCGATTTATTCTAACAGCACCAAATGGAGAAATTGCAGATATTCCATGGGATAAATGGGCTTTGTTTTTAGATGTAAAGAAAAAGACGAAGAAAAAGGAAGTAGAAAACTCAGCAACTGATGAAGAGGAAATAATTACACTTTCAAATATTCAAGTTCCTGATGACGCCATTTTTGAATATAAGACATCGGACAAATTAGATGATTTAAAAGGAATTTGGATAATGGCAAAGCGAAAAAATGGAGAACAAATAAGTTTTGCCACTTTATCAGGATTGTTTAATTTAAGAATTAAAATACAAGACTTATTACCCAATACAAAAGAAACCGATATTTTATTTAAACCTGTAATTCGTTCGAGTAATAGTGTTTACTATCCTAATATTTTATCAAGCATTTATATTCCTGCAAATGATGAGTTAAATGAGTTTACAATCAATTTAATTAAAGAAGAATTTGAAGATGGTAGTAATGCAAATCAAATTTCTAAAAATTTAAAACGATATAAAAATATTGATATTGATGCGGACATTGTTCAAAAGCTAATTGACAATAATTTTAGTGAGAGAGATGCTGAAATTGCAAAAACAGAAAATCAATATCGTTATGATGAATATAAATTCATAATTGAAAATAGTAGCGAAAGAGTTGAAGATAAACTAATATTAAATAAAATTGATGATACGTTTTTTCAAAATGAATTAATAAAATCCATTTATAAAATGGACAAAATAAAAATTACATCTGTTCAAACTTCTTATACAAGACAAGAACCAATTTCAACTAATTCATTTTTAGAAGATGAAGATACCGAAAAAATAACTACGGAAAGTATAACTAAAAAATTTACTTCCAGTTATGGGGTAAATACAAAATATTTACCTGCGGTTGAAAGTTTTGGAGAAGGAATATTTTTCGAGTTTGATAATAACCTTTTAGAAAAATGGATTTCAAGTAATCCAAAAATTCAAGAGAGAATTGATATTATTATTGGTAATCATAGTTATTTAGAATCAAATTTTAATGAAGATTTAATAATCAATCCAAAATATATACTCATTCACACATTTTCTCATTTGATTATAAAAGAATTAGAGTATTTATGTGGTTATCCTTCAACATCAATACAAGAACGATTATATATAGATAATGATTTAGAAATGAATGGAGTTCTAATTTATACAATAGCAGGTTCGGAAGGAAGTTATGGAGGTATTACTTCGATTTGTGATGATGATAAAATTGGTAAATTAATAGAATCGGCAATGATTCGTGCAACCGATTGTGCAACCGACCCCATTTGTTATCACACACAAGGACAAGGTGTCGCAAATCTTAATCTTTCAGCTTGTTTTAGTTGTACACTACTTCCTGAAACATCTTGTGAAATGTTTAATTGTTATCTTGATAGAAGAATTTTAATCGATAAAAATTATGGGTATTTTAGAGAAGTTATAAAAAATATCTAACTTATTTTATACTTTTGTGATACTATCAAATGATACTATCATAAATGAAACCACCTTATACCATTACCGATAAAATTGTAGCGTTAGTTGCTTCTATTTCAGAAAAGATAGGAGAAATTAACGCTGCTCATTTATATAAAGCTGCTACCGAATTACGAAAGAAAAATAGAATCAAGACTATTCAATCTTCTTTAGAAATTGAGGGAAATACTTTAACGGAAGAACAAATCACAGCTTTGTTAGAAAACAAAAGAGTTATAGCACCGCAAAAAGATATTTTAGAAGTTCAAAATGCCATAAAAGTATATGAACAACTCAATACATTCAATCCTTTCCAATTAAGAGATTTAGAAAAAGCCCACGCCATTTTAATGAATGGATTGATTGTTAATGCTGGAAAATTAAGAACTACCAATGTTGGAATTGTAAAAGGTTCAAAAGTAGAACACATTGCACCAAGCGGAACAATGGTAAACGGATTGATGAAAGACCTTTTTGAGTATCTGAAAAAAGACAACGATTTAATTTTGATAAAAAGTTGTGTGTTTCATTATGAATTTGAGTTTATACACCCATTTTTAGACGGAAACGGAAGAATGGGCAGATTGTGGCAAACCTTAATTCTAATGCAACAATATCCCGTTTTTGAATACTTACCTATTGAATCATTAATAAAACAAAAACAAAGCGATTATTACAACAAATTATCCGAATCCGATAAAAAAGGAAATTCAACACCTTTTATCGAATTTATGTTGGAAATCATTTTAGAATCATTAGAAGGACTTTTACAATCTCAATCGCCAACACTTCATACAGAGGACAGAATACTTTTATTTAAAGATAAAATAGGCAAAAACACGTTTAGTAGAAAAGAGTATATGCAGAGTTTTAAAAACATATCTGCACCAACAGCAAGTCGGGATTTAAAATGGGCAGTTGAACAAAACCTTTTAAATAAATTTGGAGCATTACGTTTAACAGAATATCAGTTCAAATAAGTCATTTTTGTCAATATTTCGCTTTTGACAATCATTTGGCACACGAACCATTATAACGCTGAAAATTTCAAAATAATGTAAATTTTGTATCGGGAAATAATTAGTTAACAAATATTTTTTTTGTAATTATTTTATCTCCAGAACTAATTTTCACAAAATAAACACCATTTGATAGACTAAAATTCACTGCTGTGTTAGGTTCAATTTCATCTAATAAAACTTTTTGTCCGATGTTATTGAAAATCTCAACTTTAGCTTTTTCATTCAATCCAAAAATAGTAAAGCTATCTTTTGCAGGATTTGGATATAATGTAATTTTTGAAAAAGTATTTTCTGCTGATGAAAGCGTTGAAAACCATGGTTGCCCAAAATTTGCTCCAAAGATGTAATCCGCTAGATTAGGATAATCGATAAAAGGATTCCTATTAATTTGCCAAGTGTAGATGTAGTTATTTCTATTCATCTCAAAGTCGTCTCTTGGATCACTTTGATTCCAAGTGAGCAATGATGCCAAATCTCCTATTTGACCAACAGTTGTATCTGGCAAATCACCATTAGCCAAGCTTAATGCATTATATCTAACTGCCATGTAAAACAATGCTCTAGCTACATCACCTTTCCACGAACCTTGATTACCTGCTGGTCCATTATAACCCGTTAGTCCATAATCTTTGTTACTTCTGTTAGTGTTTTCTGGTCCATCTTCTGCTCTAATGTGGTGTGCATCGGCATGACCTGCAAGAATATCATCAGCATTAGTTGGAAGCCAAATATCAATTCCGTCTGCTGAGCTAGATGTCCCATCAGTAAATCCTCCGCGTGATTGAGGAAATATATGCTCTCTATTCCATTTACCTGTATTTGAACCGCCAGTTTCTTGAAAATCAAGTTTAGAACGCGGACTTTCAACATACATCATCCAAACCTGATTGCTATTTAACGGATTTTGATCTGCTTTTTTCAAAATATCTATTATATCGCCATAACTGTGGGCATGAACAACACTTGGATTTGCAATAATATTTTGAAGTGCTTGCTTTAATTCGTTTCCTGCCAATCCTTCTAATGAATCATAATATCCTGCTGGTGCAGTACTCGCTACATTTCCAAATGTGGGGTTTAGTGGTGTTCCAAATGGTGAAACATAGTAATCATTATCAATAATTCTTATCTGAATATTATCATTCAATCTATTGCAACCAGATGGAACAGTGACGAACTTTATTTTGGCAACCTCATCTCCTTCATCCAAAATATCGTCAATCAAGTTTATTGCTGTCGAGACAGAATTTGTTCCTGACAAAATTGTTAAATTTAGATTTCCCGTAAAATCAGCATTGGTGAATGTCCCATTATCAAGATTTAATGTAAATGATGTATCAGTAGAAACATTTGTTTGAGATGTTATTGTAATATTAAAACTCTGTCCTTCGTTATATTGTGTAGCAGCAACAACTATCGTTAATCCGTTGTAAATAAATCCACTACCATCATTATTTGCTCCTGGAGTTGGTGTTTTGCTTTCATATGTTCCATCAGTTTTTCTTTGGATAGAATTTGCCGTACTTCCTCCTGTTCCAGCACTTTCATTCCATTGCACACTTTCACCAAGCAATGCCATTAATGCTGTTGCATCTGCATCGTTTGTACCATAAACTAACGCATCTACAAGATTAGTAGTAGTTGCTTGGGTTAAATTTGGAAAATCGGAGGAATTCCCTAAATATAATCCTATTCCATCTGGTCCATTTTGAAAAATATTATCGGGTAAATACTTACCAGGCACTGGCGAAACTAGAGCATTTCCTATCACGAAAATACCATTAACATCTGTGGTACAGCCATCTAAATCTATAACATAATAGCTCAAATTGGATTGTGTTCCTGTTCCGTTAAATAAAACAAGTACATAACCATCTAATGAAAAATTAGCTGTGTCAGATTTCAATTCAATAAATTCTCTATCATCTGTACTTGGAGTATCACAATCTAATTCATTGATAACTACTTGAGCGTTCGTCAAAAAAGTGGTTATCAAAGCTATGAACAAGTGGTATTTTTTCAACATCATTAATAAATTTGGCTTAAAAGTATTTCTAATGTTTGAAACATTTGCAACAAAAAGTTTTTTTTAACTGTTTTTTTCCAACAGAATAAAACATTTAAAGAAAATACTCAAAAAAATTTTATTTAATAATGATGTTTTTGTAAATTAAAAAAAATAAAGTATTTTAGCCTCTGTCTCAATTTATTATCCCAATATTTTTTTTACGCTAAACAAAAAATGTAACGCCATGCAAGGTCATTACGAGAAACAACTAGAACGAGCAAAACAATTGCGAGATGAATTGGAAAACCAATTGTTTGAAATTAAATCTTTTTTGAACGAAAACCCAGCAAATCCCACCAAACTCAGAGAGTTAAAAAGAATAACATTAGACATGACGATAGCAAATAATGAAATTGAGGAAATAGAAAATAAGCTCAGTTCGTTCAGATAAGTCATATAAACATAAACTTTTTATAATTTTCTTTCGAGTTGCATTTATTATAATACATTTGCAACCGAAAATAAATTATATCCAATAATGAAAAAAATCATTCTAACATTAAGCTTCATTCTAACATTGATTTCTTGTAAAAATGTAGCTGACGGCGAATATGAGGTTACAGGAACAATAAAAGGAGTTAAAACCGGTACTGTAATTCTAGAAAAACAAAATGAATTAGCAGGTATGGGATTTACACCTGTTGACACTGTAAAAATCGTGGACGGAAAATTCAGTATCAAAGGAAAAGCTGGTGAACCAGAAATGCATTTTATCCAAGTTGAAAAATATCAAGGAAAAGTTCCTTTCATCCTAGAAGAAGGTAGCATTTCAGTAGAAGTTGATAAAGACAGTATTTTTAAATCAAAAATATCTGGAACATATAACAACGATGAGTTTAACACTTTCAATCAAGAAACTGCCAAGTTACAGAAAGGCCTTCAGAAAAAAATGATGGATTTTCAAATGAAAAACATGGCTAAGATAAATGAAGCTCGTAAAACTAAAGATACTGCTATTATCAACTCTTTGACAAAAGAATTTAAAGCTATTCAAAAAGTAGTTCCAGACTATATGTATAACTATGCTGACAAACACCCAAAAGCATATATCAGCTTGTTAATAACTAAATCGAAACTTAACAATCCTGATAATAAACTGGAGGATGTAGAAAAATCTTTTAACAAACTTGATGAGAGCTTGAAAAAAACAAAAGAAGGAAAAAAACTTTTGGATAACATTAAAGAAGCTATACGTAAACAAAAGGAAGTTACAGAAATGAAAACTCTAAACGTTGGGGATAAAGCTCCTGATTTTTCAGCAAAAAGCCCTGATGGAAAAATGATTTCTTTGAAAGAAAGTTTAGGAAAAGTTACTCTTATTGATTTTTGGGCATCTTGGTGTGGTCCATGTCGCTCAGAAAACCCAAATGTAGTAGCAACATATAACCAATTACATAGCAAAGGACTAAATATAATAGGTGTATCGCTAGATGAAAAATTAGAAAAATGGCAGGAAGCGATTGCAAAAGATAAGATTACTTGGACTCAAGTTTCAAATTTAAAAGGATGGCAAGACCCAATTGCAAAATCATATGGTGTTATGCAAATTCCTTCAACTTTTTTGGTTGATGCAAACGGAACTATCATAGCAAAAGACTTGAGAGGTGATGAACTTAAAAAGAAAATACAAGAACTTTTATCTAAATAAAAAAAGCCTCCTTATTTTGGAGGCTTTTTTTATTGCTTTAATTTTCAATATTTTATAAAAAACTATACTAAATAATAGCTTTTTTATTTGTTGAACTCAAAAGTGTTTCTATATTTGCAACCGCAACAAGCGTTGGGGAGATACTCAAGCGGCCAACGAGGGCAGACTGTAAATCTGCTGGTTACACCTTCGCAGGTTCGAATCCTGCTCTCCCCACAAAATAAAAAAGTCCTGAAAATTCAGGACTTTTTTATTTTATAATTAGTTTCTTATTACCAGCTTATTTGTTGTTAACATCTTTCCTTCCTGAAAAAGCTGTATCAAATATATCCCATTGGATAAATTTTCTCGTTCCAAGGTTATTGATTTCCCGTTAAGATTGTTTCTTTCTAGAACTAACTGACCTACTGAATTGTATAGTTTTAAGCTAGCGTTTTCAAAATCATTTGGAGAAATAATATTCATTTGTGTTGAAAATGGATTTGGATAGAATTTCACTTCTTTACTTTGAGGAGTAAAATTCTCTTGTGATAACTGTAACTGACAGTCTGTTCCAAAAACTCTATTTCCGTTTTGAAAACTGCACTTTGTAGCTATGTTGTAACCACCACCAGATGAACAAACACTATACATGTTATAATTTGGATAAAACGGATGCTTATTACTGCCAACGCCTTCTATCCACACTTGAGTTAAGCTTTGATCACAATATTGTTCTATACTTTGTAAAGTTATTCTTTTACGTAAACCTACATTTGGTAAATCTACATAATCAATGTGTGCTATAAATGTATTTCCATACTGAACAATAGTATCGCCTTCGTTCATACTAAAATCATATATCAAAGTATCAACTCCATTTACTAGTTTATAAACTTTTTTGGCAACAACATCTTCTCTCACAAAAGTTGGGCTGTAAGAGTCCCTGAATGTATGAATAAATTTTTTATAGACATGAGAGTCGATAACGACTTCCTCTTCTTGTGTAATTGTCCATTCTTGCGATGGAGTGCAACACGAAACCCAATCATATACAATCCAAGCAGAGTCGTTCAACAATGGATGATATTCTTGTGAATAAATTTCATTTTTGAATGAAATAAGAAATAAAGCAATAATAAATATTTTTGTTTTCATAGATTATGGGGTTAATCTGTTAAGCAAATTTCTGGCAGAATTTATTTATTGGTACTTTTTTTCCACAAACAACAAAAATATTCGTTGAACAACATTTTTTTTAAAACAATATACCCATTTCAAACAAAAAAGCCCTGAGATTCAGGGCTTTTTATATTTATTCTATTAGTAATTTTTTATTCTAAAACAAATGTAACTGTAACATTTGCGTCTATTTCTATCTCTCCAACAGCTAATGTCTCTCTTGGACTGCTGTCTTCGGCTGACATTGCCATCATTCCACCTTTGTACATAGGTTGTGGATAGGATACTTGTGAATTATCAGAAATTAATAATGCTTTACCAATTTTTTGATTTAAAACAGAAACATAATCAGTTGCTTTTTGTTTTGCGTTGAGCATTGCTTTTTTTCTTGCCTCTCTTTCATATTCTTCCATTTTAGAAGACTTAAACTCTACTCCATTGATGTTGTTAACACCACTTTCGTTCAAACCAGCCATTATTTCATCGTATTTTGACAAATCTTTTAAAGTAACAGAAATGGTTTGATTAGCTTGATAATTATATTTCTTTTTCTCGTAATCGTAGTTTTTATAAAGATTAACACTTGTTGTCTTGTAATCAGTAGATGGAATACCAGCTTTCTTTAAAAACTTGATGACTTTGTCTATAGTTACGTCATTAAGATTTTTTACTTCCTTAGCATCTTTTCCTGAATTTTGCACTCCAATAGAAATTATAGCTTGATCTGGAGTTACCTTGATTTTTCCTTCACCCGAAACTGTAATTTGAGGAACTTGAGATTTTGTATCCTGAGCCTGAATTGTCATAGTAAATAATACTGCTAAAATTAATAATGTCTTTTTCATAATACTTTATTTTATTGTTTTATAAATGTTTTCAAAATTTATGCCAATTATAGCTTTCCCATTTTTGCCATTGCAAACAAAATAACTATTGGAATTGCTAAAAGTATCACCATCAATAAATTATCGTGAATTAGGCTTGGCATTTTTATTAAAGTAATAACATAACCACCAATTGCTCCACCAAAATGTGCTGTGTGTCCAATATTATCTGTTCTTGATTTCATTCCATATATAGAATATAATAAATAGGCTATTCCGAAAAGATAAGCTGGCATTGGTATTACTCCAAATATTCCAATAGTCATATTTGGATACATTAATATAGCTGAATATAAAACTCCTGTAACTGCTCCAGAAGCACCAACAGCTCGGTAACTATATTCATTGCCATGAAAAGCCATAGTCAATAAACTTCCAAATATTAAACTTCCTGCATAAACAATCAGAAATGAAAAGTCGCCGAGAGTTTGAATAACAATTGGAGCAAAAAAATACAACGTTATCATATTGAATGCCAAATGAGCAATATCTGCATGCAAAAAACCAGATGTAATCATTCGGATTTGTTCACCGGCACGAATACTACCTACATGAAACTGATATTTTCTAAAGAAATTATCATCATTAATTCCTTTGTAGCTTATCATGATATTGGCAATGATTATTGCCCACATATAGTAATTTTCCATTCTTAGCTTATTCGAACCAATTATTAACCATTTGCTTTTCGTCTAATTTATCATCAACATGATGAAAAGTGTTACTAAAATTATCATATTGATACTCTAAACTCCACTTTTTATGTTCATTGGCTAATTCAATAATAGCATCACACACATATTTTATTTCATCATTTGTAGTTGTAGGATGAATAGACATTCTTATCCATCCTGGTTTTTTTATCAAATCACCCGATGTAATTTGGCAAACTAAATCGTGTGATGTTTCTTTATCTACATGAAGCAAAAAATGTCCATAGGTTCCAGCACAACTACATCCACCACGTGTTTGAATACCATATTTATCATTTAATATTTTTACACCAAGATTATAATGCAAATCATCAATATAAAAAGAAATAACTCCAAGTCTTTCTTTGTGTTGAGAAGCTAATATTTTAATATTTTCAACATTTGATAATCTATCAAAAACATAGTCAACAATTTCGTGTTCTCTTTTAAGAATGTTATTGACACCCATCTTTTCTTTGAGTTGAATTGCCAAAGCTGTTTTTATTACTTGAAGAAATCCTGGAGTTCCTCCATCTTCTCTATCCTCTATATTGTCTATGTACTTATGTTCACCCCAAGGATTTGTCCAACTCACTGTTCCGCCACCAGGACAATCTGGCACATTATTTTTATAAAGATTTTTATTAAAAATCAAAACTCCAGTTGTTCCCGGACCACCAAGAAATTTATGAGGTGAAAAGAAAATTGCGTCAAGATAACTCTCATCATCTGGATGCATGTCAATATTTACATATGGACCAGAACAAGCAAAATCTACAAAACAGACACCTTTGTTTTGATGCATAATTTTAGCCACTTCATGATAAGGTGTTTGAATTCCCGTAACATTTGAACAAGATGTAATTGAAGCTATTTTGAATGGTCTTTCTTTATATTTTTCGACGATTTGTTTAAAATTTTCTAAACAAAACAACCCTTCTTCATCACATGGAATTACTTCAACATCGGCAATTGTTTCGAGCCAAGAAGTTTGATTGGAATGATGTTCCATGTGTGATATAAAAACTATAGGCTTTAATTCACTTGGAATTGAAGTGAATTCTTTTAAGTTTTCTGAAACTCTTAAACCTAAAATTCTCTGAAATTTATTTACAACTCCAGTCATTCCCGTTCCATCAGTTATCAAAACATCATTCTCGTTAGCATTGACATGTTTTTTGATAATATTTCTAGCTTTGTGATAAGCCATTGTCATGGCTGTTCCCGAAATAGTTGTTTCGGTGTGTGTATTGGCTACAAATGGACCAAAGTCGTTCATCAATTTTTCTTCAATTGGTCGATACAATCTTCCGCTTGCAGTCCAGTCGGTATATATTATTTTTTTTGTACCAAATGGCGAACGAAATTCTTGGTTGATACCAATAATATTTTCCCTAAACTGTTGAAAATAAATTTCTAATTCTGTTTTAGTTTCTTCAGAAATCATAAAATAACATTTGAGTTCAAAGATACATTTTTTAAATTTATCTGATTTTATATTTATGATTAAACCTTTCGCATTTTTTTAATTCAAATGATAACAAATCTAATCAATTATGAAATTAAAACTTTCTGCTTTATTAGTTGTTCTAGGAATAACATTTACCTTCGGACAAGAAGAAACTGATGCGCAAAATCTTGGGGATAATTTTAGTCTAGAAGGTGCTTTGGCTATGTTTAAAAAAGCAAATTCTTTGGAAGAATTTGAAAAGCTACTCAATGAGGAAAATAATAACGTAAATAACCTTGATTTAGACAACGATAACAATATTGACTACATCACTGTTGAGGACATAAAAGATGGTGACAATCACGTTATAGTTTTGAGTACTTTTTTGAGTGAAAAAGAGAAACAAGACATTGCAACTATTGGAATTGAGAAAACTGGAAATGAAAGTGCTGTTCTTCAAATAGAAGGCGACAGTGACTTGTATGCAGAAAATATAATTATTGAACCTGCTGATGAAAAAGAAACAATTTCGGGTTCATCAAAAGGACCAAATTTTTCTGAGATAATTAGTAAACCAATGATTGTAAACGTTTGGTTTTGGCCAAGTGTCCGTTTTATTTATGCTCCAAATTATGTGGTTTGGGTTTCTCCCTATCATTGGGGATTTTATCCTCGATGGTGGAAACCATGGAGACCATTTAGACATACTGTTTTTGTGTCAAAATGCGTTGTTCACAAAAGCTATTTTCGCCCTGCATCAGTAAGAAGGGTAACAGTAGTTCGAAGAGTTTATGCACCAAGAAGACATTCATCAACTCTTGTAGTTCATAATCGCAGAGGAACAACTGTTGTACACAAAAACAGACGTGGAAACGTAAAAGCCGTTAGAGTAAAAAGAACTTCTGTCAAATCAAGAAGATAATGGATAAAAAGACACTTTGGTCATTACGATTGGGATTTTCAGGAAAACAAAGCAATTCTATTGAAGAATTAGGGTTGGAAAAATTTCTTGAAAAATCCTTTGCCACGCTTTTTGATAAAAGTATTCCACCATTTCTAGAAAACAGTCCAAAATCTATTGAAGAGCTGAGAGAAAAAAGACAGCTACTAAAAAGTGGTAACCAAGAACTCATCAAAGAAATGCTCAAAAAAGAAGTTCAAGTTTCTTTTGAAATGAAGGCTTGGTGGTTACAAAAAATGACCGAAAGTGAGTTTCCGTTGAGAGAAAAAATGACTTGTTTTTGGCACAATCATTTTGTGTCAACTTTTCAAAAAGTAAAAGTCAACCACTGGATTTTTCAGCACAATCAATATTTGAGAGAACATGCCTTTGGTAATTTTAGAGAATTAACAAAGGGGATTATCAAAACCAATGCAATGGTGTGTTATCTTGACAATGTTGACAACCGAAGAGATAAAATCAACGAAAACCTAAGCAGAGAATTACTCGAACTTTTCACACTCGGAGTCGGAAATTATACAGAAGATGATATTAAAAATGGTGCAAAAGGTCTGGCTGGGTTGACAATTGGAGAAAACAATGCTTCTTATAGACCTTTTCTTGAAAATAATGATACAATAATTTATTTTCGAAAAAAGGGAACATTCAAATCGGATGAGTTAGTCGATATTATTTTTGAGCAAAAGAACATACCTTATCTAATTACAAAAAAATTATTGAAATGGTTTATTTATGATAATCCATCCGATAATTTGGTTCAATATTATGCAGATTTTTTTAGAAAGAATGATTTCGAAATAAAACCTTTGCTCATCAAAATTTTTACAGAAGAGTTTTCAAAAGATAACTCTGGAAGTAAAATTAAAGATCCTTTGACATATTCACTCCAACTTTATGATGAATTGAATATTAAAAATCCTAATTATAAATTGTTGGCTTTTTTCCTCAAGCAACAAGGCATGGATTTATTCAATCAACCCAATGTAAAAGGATGGAATGGTGGAAAAGAATGGCTTACTTCTCAAATCTATCTTCAGAGAAATAATGTGGCTGATTTGCTTTGCAATGGAAAAAATATTAGCAGAAGATTACGTTTTGATGATGAGTTTACAAATGAAAAAATCAATATTCCTATTGATGTAAAATTAAATTGGGACAGAAGCGGAACAAACAAAACAGTCATAAAAGAACTAGCCAACAGACTTTTGTTTAACGTTGACGAAAATTTGCAAAAAGAATTTGAAACTATTCTAAAATATGATTTTCATCCCAATGACACCAACGCAGAAAATGGTGTTTTAAGGTTATTCAATGCCATGATAAAAACTCCTGAATTCCAAATAATATAGCCATGAATAGAAGAAACTTTTTGACACTTACAGGCACTTTTACTGGCGGAACTTTATTGTTACCGAGTTTTTTGCACGCTTTTGGAAATAGCGCTTCACCAATCATTGGTGAACAGTGTTTGGTTTTTATTCAACTGAATGGTGGCAACGATGGTTTGAATACATTTATTCCTTATGAAAATTCTTTATACTACGATTTACGCCCAAAAATTGCTATCCAAAAAAATGAAATCATTGGCAAAAGCAATGGGATGGGGTTTCATCCAGCATTGAAAGATTTTGCCAAAATTCAACAAAATGGTGATTTAACTATTCTACAAAACGTTGGTTATCCTGAACCCAATCGATCGCATTTCAGAAGTCAAGAAATATGGCAAACTGCAACTAGTTCAAATCAATTTTTGAATAATGGATGGATTGGTCGATATTTAGATTTTCAATGCAAAGGACATCAGCCAACTGCTAGTGTAAATATTGATAATATTGATAATCTTGCGCTCAAAGGAAATGAACCAAATACTGTTACAGTAAAAGATCCAAATAGGTTTAAAGTTAGAAATGACAATTCAGAACAAACCACTTTATCAGATAATCCACAACTAGATTTTGTTAGAAAAATTGCAAATTCGGTCACTGAAGGTTCTGATGAAATACAGAAAGCGCTTTCCAAATCGATTGAAAAAAATGATTATCCGCAAACAACTTTGGGCAAGAACTTGCAATGGATTTCAAGATTGATAAAAGGAAATTTAAATTCAAAAGTATATTATACATCTCAGAATGGTTATGACACACATGACAATCAACTCACTGTTCATAACAGAAATTTAACCGAATTGAATGATGCTATTGCGAGTTTTTATAATGACTTGAAAAAAGAGAATTTAATACAAAATGTATGTATTGTCATATTTTCGGAATTTGGAAGAAGAGTTCGTGACAATGGCAGCGGAACTGATCATGGAACAGCTGCACCATTATTCATCATTGGAGGAAATAACAAAGGAAAAATCATTGGTTCGAACCCAAATCTAGAAAATCTTGATAACGGCGACTTGATTTTTGAAACCAATTTTAGAAGTATTTATGCCACTTTATTGAAAGAAAAAATGAATTTCGATTACTCAAAAATTGGGATAAATAATAAACCCACTACTGGAATATTTTCATAAAAGCATTTTTATTTCTTTTACTCCAAATGATTTGAAAGAATCATCTTCGAGCTGAATTATGAGCTTACCATCAGTTGAAACGTTTTTGATAATTGCCATAAATCGATTTCCAGATTGATCTTCAAAAGCTGATGGCATGCCAATTCTGAAGAGATTTTGATGGTATTTGTCTAAAATTTCTCTTTTTTGGTGAAATAAATTTTGACTGTAATACTGAATTTTGACCACTATTTTAAGCATCAAATCATCAAGGTCTAATGTTGTTCCCAAAACATTAAAAACTGACGTGGCATTAGGCAAACCGTCAAAATTAGTTTGATTCACGTTAAGTCCAATCCCTATGATAGAGGAAATAGTACCATCTTGCTTGATTAAATTTTCGATTAAAATTCCACCCAATTTATTTTTACCTGACATAATGTCGTTAGGCCATTTTATACTAGTATTTGAAACATCATAACTTTTCAGAACTTCTTGAACAGACAGCGCAACAGCCATATTGAAATAGAACATATCTTGTGAGTTATTCAAAACATCCTGAACTAAAACACTCATTGTTAGGTTTTTACCAGCTTCTGAACTCCAAGTAGAACCCATTTGTCCTTTGCCATTGGTTTGAAAATTTGCTGTTACAACTGTATAATTCTGCTGTAAATTATTAGAGATAAGTTGCTTCAAATATTCATTTGTAGAATCTATGGCATCGAGTTTGATTATATTCATCAAGTAAAAATGATTTTGGTAAATTTAAAATTTTGTTAAGCAAAAATAATTACAAAATGTAATACATTTGCAAAACATAGACTTATATTACATGACGAAAAAAGCGGTTCATACCGATGTGCTCTTAGCCAGCATCATCAAAGGCATTGAAGAAGTAAAAGGAAATGATATTGACATTCTGGATTTAAGAGATATAGATACTTCTGTGTGTGAATATTTTATTATTTGCAACGGTAGTTCAAATACTCAAGTCAATGCAATTGTAAATTCTATACAAAAGATTGTATCCAAAGAACTAAAAGATAAACCATGGCATGTTGAAGGAACAGACAACGGCGAATGGGTTTTGATGGATTACGTGAATATTGTAGTCCATGTTTTTCAAAGACACATTCGAGAATACTACAACATCGAAGGACTTTGGGGCGATGCCAAAATTACTTCCATACAAAACAATTACTAACAGATTTTAAGAAAAATGGCAGACGAAAAGAAACCCAGTAATTTTAGAATAAATCCTTGGTGGATTTATGGAATTATAATTATGATTTTCCTTGTCTTGAACATGTTTAGCGGTTCAGGATTTCAGGAAGCAGCAAAGCTTTCCTCATCAAAATTCAATCAATATCTTGATAAAGGACAAGTTGAAAGAGTTATTGTCTACAATAAAACCGAAGCAGAAGTTTTTCTAAAACCAACTGCTTTAAAGGACAAGGAACACAAAAAAGTTGCGACAGATTTATTAGGCAGATTAAATAAAGGACCTCACTATACTTTTGACATAGGCAACGATGAAATTTTTCAAAACAAACTAGAAAAAGCAGTTAGCGAAGGAAAATTAAAAGATTTTGACTTCAAACCAAAAAATAACTGGACAGATATTTTAATCCAACTACTTCCTATTATAATTCTAATTGGAGTTTGGTTATTCATCATGAGAAGAATGTCTGGTGGTGGTGCTGGCGGTGGAGGACAAATTTTCAACATTGGAAAATCAAAAGCAAAACTTTTTGATGAAAAAACAGATGTTAAGGTTACTTTCAAAGATGTTGCAGGTTTAGAAGGAGCAAAAGAAGAAGTTCAGGAAATTGTTGAATTTTTGAAAAATCCTGAAAAGTACACTACTTTGGGAGGTAAAATTCCAAAAGGAGCATTGCTCGTTGGTCCTCCAGGAACAGGTAAAACATTATTAGCAAAAGCTGTCGCTGGTGAGGCAAAAGTTCCTTTTTTCTCTTTGTCAGGTTCAGATTTTGTAGAAATGTTTGTTGGTGTTGGTGCTTCTCGTGTTAGAGATTTATTTAAGCAAGCAAAAGACAAATCACCATCTATCATTTTTATTGATGAAATAGATGCTGTAGGTCGTGCTCGTGGAAAAAATAATTTTTCTGGTTCAAATGATGAAAGAGAGAACACTCTTAATCAATTACTAACAGAAATGGATGGTTTTGGAACCAATACACATGTAATAGTTTTAGCGGCTACAAATAGAGCTGATGTTTTAGACAAGGCATTGATGCGTGCAGGAAGATTTGACCGTCAAATATATGTTGATTTACCAGACGTTAGAGAGCGAAAAGAAATATTTGAAGTTCATTTAAAACCATTAAAAAAAGTTGATGATTTAGATATAGACTTTTTAGCAAAGCAAACTCCTGGTTTCTCTGGTGCTGATATTGCAAATGTTTGTAATGAAGCTGCTCTTATAGCTGCTAGAAAAGACAAAAAAATGGTAGATAAGCAAGATTTCCTTGATGCCGTTGACCGTATTGTTGGCGGACTTGAAAAGAAAAACAAAATTGTTACTCCAGATGAAAAAAGAGCCATTGCAATACATGAAGCAGGTCACGCAACTGTTAGCTGGATGCTAGAACACGCTGCGCCACTTATAAAAGTAACAATAGTTCCTAGAGGACAAAGTCTTGGTGCTGCTTGGTATTTACCAGAAGAAAGACTAATTGTTAGACCAGATCAAATGCTTGATGAAATGTGTGCAACAATGGGAGGAAGAGCAGCTGAAAAAGTAGTTTTTGACACAATTTCTACTGGTGCATTGAGTGATTTAGAAAAGGTTACAAAACAAGCTAGAGCAATGGTTACCATCTATGGATTAAACGAAAAATTAGGTAACGTGACCTATTATGATTCAAGTGGACAAAGCGAATACAATTTTTCAAAACCATATTCAGAAGAAACTGCTTTGACAATTGATAAAGAAATTTCTGCATTGATAGAAAAACAATATCAAAGAGCAATAGCCATTTTGGAAGAAAACAAAGACAAACTAATCCAACTTGCCGATATTTTAATTGAAAAAGAAGTAATCTTTAAGGATGATTTAGAAGTGATTTTTGGCAAAAGACCATTCAAAGATTTTGAAAATCACCCAATTGTGGAATAATCTTAAAAAATTTAACATTTCTTTAAAATCTTAATTCAAAAGATGATTTTGAATTAAGATTTTTTTATCTTTGATGAATTCGAAAAAACAATCTTAAGATTATTTATATTTAATGAGTCTTTTTAGAAAAATATTTGGTGGCGGAAATGATTCTTCTGATGAAGAAAGCCAAAGCGAATTTAACAGTGCACCTTCAAGCTTTTCTCTGCTTCCTGTAGATGAAAGATTTACATATAATTTCAAGAAAAATGGCGGTAAATTTATTTACTGCGAAAATTTGACCGAAATAAAAGAACAATTTTTAAACATTCTTGAAGAGAACGATTGGTTCGAGTGTGAAGCTTTGTGTTTTGAAAAGAAGCTTTTTCATTTACTAGATGAAAATAAGTTAAACTATGATAATCCATCTGAACCAAAATTCTTGTTAGCAAGTTGTGAAAACCTTATTGCTGATGAAGGTTCGGTGTTGTTTTCATCAAATCAAATAAAACAAAACAAACCTAACGACCTACCTATAAATATTGTAATTCTAGCCACAACTAGTCAAATTCTAGAAACTAAAAGTGATGGTTTAAGAATGATAAAAAAGAAGTATGATAAAGAATATCCTACTAATATAACTACCATAAAATACTTTGAAAAAGCAAAAGAAGAAGATTTTCTTCAGTATGGAAGCACAGCAAAAAATCTTTATTTATTGCTGCTAGAAGATTTATAAAATGAATTCTACACTAGTCCGAGCAATTTCTGGAGCAGTATATGTATTACTACTTATTGCGTGTATAATGTACTCTTCGCAATCTGTCACGTTACTTTTTGGCATTTTTCTAGTTCTTGCAACTATAGAATTTAGTAAATTAGTAAAATTCAATTCTATTATTTCAGTAGTATTTACTACAGGTTTATTTATATTTTTTGGATTTACTAAGACGAATAAGACATTCGATATCCTACTATTGATTTTTTCAATAATAGTGTCTATGAAAGCCTTGATATTTCTATTTGACAACAACCTTAAACCGATTAATAATTTTTCTAAAGTAACATATTTGATTGGCTATTTAGCTATTCCTTTTATCATTATATCAAAAATTCCATTTGTAAATGGTAACTTTTTCGAACCCAAAACTTTATTAAGTCTTTTCATTTTAATTTGGGTAAACGATACTTTTGCTTTTATCGTTGGAAAATCATTGGGAAAAAATAAACTTTTTGAAAAAATATCTCCCAAGAAAACAATAGAAGGTTTCATTGGTGGAATGTTATTTTCATTAATAGTGAGTATATTTTTGGCAAAATATTTTGTTGTTGAGGCTATTTCCAAATGGTTAATTATAGCTATAATCTCTAGTGTTTTTGGCACATTGGGAGATTTAATAGAGTCCAAATTTAAAAGAATTGCAGGAGTAAAAGACAGTGGTTCGATAATGCCAGGTCATGGAGGTGTTTTAGATAGACTAGATAGTATTATCTTTGTAGCACCAATTGTATTTTTATTTTATCAAATTTTATATTATGTTTCATAAAGAAGGAGCCAAAATTATTCTAATTTCTACATCACTAACGGTAGTTATCTTTCTATTTTCTCACAAGTTTGTTGATGTTTTATGGCTTGAAAAAACTATTCAGATAGTTACATTGTTTTTTCTAATAATGATACTGCAATTTTTTAGAAATCCAAAAAGAATTGTATCAATAAATGAAAACCACATTATTGCTCCAGTAGATGGAAAAGTTGTCGTAATTGAAGAAGTTTTTGAACCAGAATATTTTAAAGACAAAAGACTTCAGGTCTCTATTTTTATGTCGCCAATAAATGTTCATGTAACTCGTTATGCAATGAGTGGAAGGATAAATTTCAGTAAATATCATCCCGGAAAATACCTAGTTGCATGGCATCCAAAAGCTAGTACAGAAAACGAAAGAACGACTGTAGTGATAGAGAACAATTCTTTTGGTGAAATTTTGTACAGACAAATTGCCGGTGCATTGGCAAAAAGAATTGTAAATTATGCTGAAACAGGAACCCACGTAATTCAAGGTGAAGATGCAGGGTTTATAAAATTTGGTTCGAGAGTAGATTTATATTTACCTCTCGGAACAAAAATAAATGTCAAACTAAACGAAAAAGCTATTGGTGGCAAAACTATAATTGCCAGTAAATAAATAATCTACTATGTCTGAAAAAGATTTAGACAAACGATTTGAGAAAGCATTCGAGATAGCTTCAAAAATGGCACCATCCTCATTGGCTCAAGATGTGCAATTGAGATTATATGCCTATTATAAACAAGCAACTTTTGGCACAATAGAAAATAGCTTCTCTCAAAGTTTTGATTTGAGAAATGCATTTAAAACAAATGCTTGGATTCAAGTTAGTCACCTTTCGATAGAAGAAGCAAAAGAATTGTATATAGAAACTGTAAATGCTATTTTAAAAAATGAAATATAATTTATTAAAATTATTAATATTCTTTCTTGCTTCTATGACGCTCTTATCGTCATGTAAAAGAAAAAAACTAGAAGAAGTAGTAGAAGTTCCGCTTCCTGCAAAAGAAGAAAAATTAGTTATCGGTCAACCCGATGATGTAAAAGCTTCTGATGGTGCATTCTCATTGACTAAACTTCCATTTCAATATAACGAATGTGAACCAAATATTGGGATATTAACCATGGAAAATCACTATTCAAAACATTATTTGACATACACCAATAATTTGAATAAATTGGTTAGCGAAGATCCTAGTCTCACTGATTTAACTATTGAAGATATTCTGAAAAAACTAGATTTAAATAATTTAGATTTGAGAAATAATGCTGGTGGTTACTACAATCATACTTTCTTTTTTGACGGATTGAAACCAAAGTCTGAAGGCAAACCTCAAGATACTTTGGCGGTTGCCATAAATAAAGATTTTGGCAGTTTTGAGGTTTTCAAAAATCAATTTATTGATGCTGCCGAAAAGCAATTTGGTTCTGGATGGGCTTGGTTAATATTGGACAAAACAGGAAAACTTCAAGTTATTAGTACTCCAAATCAAGACAATCCACTTATGCCAAAACAACCTGTTCAAGGTATTCCTTTATTGAATATTGATGTTTGGGAACACGCTTACTACTTGGATTATCAATATAAAAGAAAAAGATACATTGAAAACTTTTTCAAGATAATAAATTGGAAAAAAGTATCCGATAGATATGAAGAAGCTTTGAATAATAAATAAAAAAAATCCCTTTCAAATTGAAAGGGATTTTTTTTACCAAATTGTTATTTGTTTTTCTTTTGGTCTATACATTTTGTTTCCTGGCTTCACATTAAAAGTCTTGTAAAATTCAGGAATATTAGCAAGTGGACCATTTATTCTGTACTTGGCTGGAGAGTGAACGTCAACCAACAATTGTTGTGCTAATGATTCTTGCTTAATGTTTACCATCCAAGCATATCCATAGGCCAAGAAAAATCTTTGATCAGGAGTTAATCCAGCTATCTTTTCATTTTCTTTAAATTGTTTTGTTTTCTTGAAAGCTTCATAACCCATAACAACACCACCTAAATCGGCAATATTTTCACCTTGAGTTGCGTCACCATTTACAAATTTTCCGGGCAAAGCTTCATATTCATTGAATTGTTGAACGATTAACTCTGTTTTTTGCTTGAATTTTTTCAAGTCATCTTCAGTCCACCAGTTATTCAAATTTCCTTTCTCGTCATACTGACTACCTTGATCATCAAAACCATGAGTAATTTCGTGACCAAAAGTTGAACCACCTATAATACCATACAGTACAGCATCATCGGGCATTCTTCCTTCAAAACCTGGAACGATTATGTTACATCCAGGAACACAAATTTCATTATTGCTTGGATTATAATATGCGTTATAAGTTTGCGGATACATTCCCCATTCACTTCTATCTACAGGTTTTCCAAACTTTTGAACCATGTAATTGTAACTCCATTTATTAGTTGCAATAATATTTTCGCAATAAGCATTTCGTTTTATTGTAACACTAGACATATCTTTCCATTTATCTGGATAGCCAACTTTCATTACTATTTTGCTTAGTTTATACAATGCTTTTTTCTTGGTTGCATCGCTCATCCAGTCTAATTTTTTTATGTGTTCGGCATAAACGTCTCTGATATTATTTCCAATTTCAAGAAGTTTTTCTTTGGAACCTTTTGGCAAATATTCTTTTACATAAATTTGTCCGACAAGTTCACCCAATGATCCATCTGTTTGTTCAACAATTCTTTTCCAACGAGGCTTTTGCTCTTTTACTCCACCCATTACGGTACCAAAGAAATAGAAGTTTTGCTTTTCGATTGCATTATTCAAATATGAAGCATAAGTATTTATCAAATCCCATTTCAGGTAAACTTTCCAATCATCTATAGAATAGGATTTAATCATTTTATTCAACGCTTGATAAAATTCTGGTTGACCAACAATTACTGAATCTGGATTTTTAACCATCAAAGAGGTCATAACAGCATTCCAATCTATATCTGGTGTCATAGTTTTAAATGCTGTAATTGTGAATTTATTGTAGTTTTTTTGTGGATCACGAAGAGCTTCTAGTTTTCTTGAATTTTTTGCCAACTCGGTTTCAAGTTTCATTACCAATGAAGCATCTTTTTGAGCATTAGCTTTGTCTGTACCAGTTAATTCAAAGATAGTTTGAACATGCTTTATATATTCTTTTCTGATATTTTCAGTTTCTTTATCAGTGTTAAAATAATAGTCTCTATTTCCAAGACCTAATCCACCTTGGGCAAGCATCAAAGCATTTTTTTCACTGTTTTTGTCATCTTGACCAACATAAAATGAAAAAGCAGGTGCACAACCAATAGTATGTAAATAGCCAATTGTACTCAATAATGATTTGTTATCATTTATGCTATTTATTTTATCAAAATAAGGTTTCAATGGTGTTAAACCTTTCTTTTCAATAGTTAAAGTATCCATACCCGAAGCATAAAAATCTCCTATTTTTTGTTCATTACTACCTAGTATAGGATTTGAAACCTCAGCAGATTTTTCACAAATCTGTTTAATTTGGGCATTTACTGTGTCATTGATTGTTCTAAAAATCCCATTACTTTTTTCAGTATTTGGTATTGGGTTCCTTTTGAACCAACCTCCATTTGCATACATAAAGAAATCATCCGCTGGATTGATTGTTGTATCTCTATTAGTAACTAAAGGATCTGGAACATTTACCTCTTTTTTCGAGCATGAAATAAGTAAGATCGATGCTATAAAGGCAGTAGCTATCTTTTTTTGTAAGTCCATATTAATTCGTATAAATGATTGATTATATTGGTATTAATTTATATTAAAATGTTACCAAATATATTTGTTTTTTTCAAAAAAAAGAGTGTTCAAAAAATTGAACACTCTTAAATATTATAAAAAGATAAAACTAAGCTTTTTTCTCTTCAGCCTTTTTTGCTGAACAACAACCTGCTTTTTTTTCAGCTCCACAAGACTTTTTTTCTTCTGATGAGCAAGTTTTTTCAGTTTTTGCTTTTTTCTTTTTATCTTTATTTGGCTCAGTTGCGTTAGCATTCATTGTAAATAAGAAAGCTACAACAGCTAACATTGATACTACTTTTTTCATATTTATTGTTTTTTAGTTATACAATTCAATTTGTGTTAATCAAAAATATAAAAAAGTAGCTCTTGAGTCCAATAATTATTTAAAATTTAACACTACTTATTCTCGTTCACAAACATATTGAAAAACAATCCTCCCATCAATCCTCCATATAATGTACTGTTGATTGGCTTGGAAGTTATCATACAAGTTCCACTAGCACAACCCACAAAATAGTAATAAGCATAGCCCAAAATTGCTCCAACTATAACTCCAATTGAAGTAATTATAACAGCTTTCCTATTCATTAATTGGCTTTATCTAATATAATTTGTATGATTTCCTCTTTAGATAAAACTCCCGATTGACGCCATAATTGTTGTCCGTTTTGATACAACATCATCGTTGGAACACCGCGTACTTGTTGCATCGCTGCTAATTCTTGGTTTTTATCAACATCTACTTTGATTATTGATACGCGTTCACCAAGACTATCTTTTACTTGTTTTAAAATCGGACCCAGCATCTGACAAGGTCAACACCAAGTAGCATAAAAATCGATTAACACCGGTTTTTCTGAATTAATGATGTCTTGAAAAGTATTATTCATTATTTATTTTTTTATCGTAATTAACTCCACAACCGTTAGGACCACATCCTAAATTAAAAACAGCTTGGAACAAAAAGAAAAATCCAAAAGCTATAAAAAACCATTCATGAGTAATATAAGCTTGGGCAAATAAAAAAACAGCCAAACCCAAACGCACGAATCGCATTAAATGCCAATTAGTTAACAGTAATCTTTTCATTATTTTAGCGTTGATGGACAAACATAATTGGTTCTTTTAATCGTAGTGTTTTTTATAGCAGCATAACCGCCTTTTACATCAATTACATTATGAAAACCACGTGCTTTTAATATTGATGCCGCAATCACGGAACGATAACCTCCAGCACAATGAATGTAAAAGTTATTGTCTTTTGGGAATTCTGCCAAATGATCATTAAGAAAATCCAATGGCGCAGAAACTACATTTTCAACATGTTCAGACTGATACTCTCCTGGTTTACGCACATCAAAGAGTTGTATTTTTTCTTCTGCCATTTTAGCTGCAAGTTCGTCTGCGGTAACAGCAGCAATCGTATCGTATTCAAAACCAGCATTTTTCCATGCTTCAAAACCACCTTCTAAATACCCGAGTGTATTATCATAACCCACACGAGACAATCGAGTAATCGCTTCTTCTTCTCTACCCTTTGGTGTTACTAATAAAATAGGTTGTTTATAATCTAAAATTAAAGCACCAACCCAAGGGGCAAATTGACCATCAATGCCAATAAAAATCGATTTGGGAATATGACCTTTGGAATAATCATCTTGGTGACGCACATCTAAAATAAGTGCATCTGTTTCATTAGCAATAAATTCGAAAGTTTTAGGATCATACGCTTTGGCTTCGCTGATGATATTTTCAACATTTTCGTAGCCTTCTTTATTCAGTTTCACATTCATCGGAAAATAAGCTGGTGGAGGCAATAATCCATCCGTAACTTCCTGAATGAATTCGTCGCGAGTCATATCAGCTCGAAGCGCATAATTGGTCGCTTTTTGTTCGCCAATACTACCAACCGTTTCTTTACTTAGATTTTTACCACAAGCACTTCCCGCGCCGTGAGCAGGATATACAATAACATCATCAGCCAAAGTCATTACTTTAGTTCGCAAACTATCATAAAGAATTCCAGCTAATTGTTCTTGAGTCATATCGGCTGCTTTTTGAGCTAAGTCAGGTCGACCGACATCGCCTAAAAATAAGGTATCGCCACTAAACAAAGCATAATCTTTTCCTTCTTTGTCTTTTAATAAATAACACGAACTTTCCATCGTGTGACCTGGCGTATGCAAACAAGTTATGGTGATTTCACCTAATTGAAAAACCTCGCCATCATGAGCTATATGCGCATTGAAAGACGGATTTGCATTGGGTCCGAAAACAATCGGTGCACCAGTTTTCTCGGCCAATGTTACGTGTCCACTTACAAAATCAGCATGAAAATGTGTTTCAAAAATGTATTTTATTTTGGCATTATTAGCATTAGCCTTATCAATGTATTGTTGCACTTCACGCAATGGGTCGATAATAGCTACTTCTCCATTACTTTCAATATAATAAGCGCCTTGAGCCAAACAACCAGTGTAAATTTGTTCTATTTTCATACCTAATGAATTTATTATAAAACAAAGATATAAGGAAAAAAATAGTTCTATGTGCCTTTTGTTACAATCTTAACTTTTAGATATTGGATTAATTTAAATCCATTTAAAATATTTTGACAGGGATAAAATGTATAATTTGATGGATATAAATAAAAAAAATTTCCGTCGTTTCAGGAAGAATACCACAAAAACCTGATTTAATTTAGATGATGGATGCATCTAATTGACGGAAACTTTTATCAACAACTAACTAATTTTTATAATGAGGCTATAACTTAGATATAGTTTTTAAAGATTGATAATCAGATAGGAAACAAAAACTAATGATAACATTATTGTTATAATAAGTACCTTGAGCATCAATTTATCAAAATCTGCTGACTTTTTTTGAAAAGCTTCGATTTCATCCTCGGCAGCTTTCAATGGTTTGCTTTTGTGATAGGCATTTATGTTCATATCAAGCATTTTTTCTGTTTAATAATTATAACCTATTTTCTCTGATTTGTATAGGTCAAAATTATTTGAATAAATTTTTATATCAATTAGGGGAAACCCTAATTCTGTGGAAGATTTCCCCTAATTTACCTTTAACTGAAAAAAATGTGAGAAAAATAGTTTAGGGAAAACCCTAATCAAATTAGGGTTTTCCCTATTGAACAATTGTTAAGATTAACTGACCTTTGTGTGAAACTGTCAAAAACCAATCCTATTATGAAAACTATCATCGCTTTACTTCTATTCGCTTGCTCAGCTACTTTTGCTCAATCTACATGCAACAATTTGGGAAGAATTATTGTTATAGATTATGACAGAACCAATTCAAATTGGAGAAATCAAAACAATGATTTTATATGTACAAATTCTAACCCAGAAGCTTGTTATGGATCAAATTGTTGCTCAAACCTATTGTATATTGATATGGAGAGTGTAAATCAAAATCAAAGAGTTTATGAATGGTTGAATAGAAATCAAGATTTAATTTGTTTTGAAAATTCTTATCCATACATAGAAAAATGTCATTATGTTTCTCCAAACACCAATAATTATAGTGATTTGTTAAATTCGTTGAATAATGAAATTATAAAAAAGAACTTCTTTGGTTATACTTATGACGAATTAAGAAATTTAATTTCAGATTTCGACACATATAAATATGACCGCTATATCGTTTTGAAACAAAATATAAATAAAGAGGTTGAACTTACTTTTGAACAATATTCTGAAAATAACAGTAATTTTTCCGTTCCTTTTATAAGAAGTGTTGCAAAAAAAATTAACCTTACATCTAATGATTACAGAAATTGTTTTTTTAAATTTATATATTTTGTAACAAGTGGAAAAACGGAAACATACTTAATGGTCACATTTGATGGAAAAGAGTATATTTATGATTTTTCAGGAGAACCATCAACTGGCATATAATAAATAATGCTTAACATGTCAAACTTAATTTTCTTTGTAGTAATAATAACTTTTATTCATTTTATTTATTTAGATGAAAGAAAGATAAATTCAGATACAAGGGATTTATTTTGGATTTTGTTTATATGTACTTTTACAGAATTGGTAACCAAAATACTTACATACTATAATATTTCCTTATGGTATCTTTATAATTTTAGTTTTATCGTCCACAATTCACTTTGGCTAAAAATATTACTGAGAGATGATTACTCCTATCAAAAAAAGATAATAGGATGTTACATATTTTTTTCATCAATAATTTATGGTTTTATCGATACTACAAATTTTTTTAATAAAATTATAATGATTGTTGGCGCTTTAATTTATTTAGTGCTATTCATTGTCATAAGCTACAAAAACTTGAAAGATGAAAATATTGGTTTCTTTAAGTCCAATCATTTTATTTTGATTTCTTCTCCTATTATATTCTTTTTTGGGTTGAGTATACTGTTTGGATTTAACTCGATGAAATTAATTAAAACTATAGTTTTTGGAAATGTAACCCTTTATCGTTTCATCATCATATTTGTAAATATTATCTATTACAGCTTATTAAACATTTATATTATTAAAGAAAAAAGAGATTATGCATAATATAGCATTTGGCATCATTATCAGTTTAATTTTCATCAGTTTGATTGTCATTTTTTGTGGTATTTTAATAAAAGTTTATGTTGAAAAAAACAAAAAATATACAAATGAATTGTATCAAAAAGACATTCACTTTCAAAAAACAATGACCAAGATTGTTATGGAAACTCAAGAACAAACTTTGCAAAACGTATCACATGAACTCCATGACGATGCAGGACAGCAATTAACCTTTATTAATTTTCAGCTCGAAAACCTCAAACTAGATAATCCTGATTATTCAGAAAAACTTGAACCAATTTCTGATTCAGTAAGTAAACTTTCAAAAAGTATCAGAAGCCTCAGTCATTCACTAAATAATATATCTTTAACAAAAGATGATTTTATCATTTTTTTACAAAAAGAAATCCAAAACATTAGGAAGAATATAAAAGTAAATATCGAGTTAAAAATTGAAGAAAATGAAAAGAAAATATTTACTAATGAAGAGAAAATTTTCCTCTATAGAATTTTTCAAGAAGTCATCAATAATTCGTTAAAACATTCAAAAGCTAAAGAAATAGTAGTACATTTAATAACCAATCCAAAATTTGAAATGCAAATTTCAGATAATGGAAAAGGGTTCAATATTGAGGAAAATAAAAATATTTCATCGATGGGATTGAATTCAATTGTTTCCCGAGCCGAAATGATAGGTTATTCTGCTAAAATAATTTCAAAGAATGGTTCTGGAACAAAAATAATCATCAAAGAAAAAGAGAATTAACTATGGAACTAACAACAAAAGTATGCTTGATAGATGATCATGCCATTGTAAGACAAGGGTTGAAAGAACTATTGATGAAAATGAACACCTATGAAATTATTTATGAGTTTAACGATGGCGATGAGTTTCTAAATGCTTTACCACTCGAAAATAAGCCCGACATTTATATTCTTGATTACTCAATGCCTCACAAAAACGGCATAGAAGTTTTGCAAGAACTAGAAAAAAAAGATGAAGAATACAAAGTCTTGTTGCTTACACAGCATTTTGATGAGCAAATAATTAACAGTGCTTATCATCATGGTGCAAGAGGTTTTCTGCACAAAAACTGTTCTGCACACGATTTGAAATTTGCTATTGATAATATAGTAACAATAGGTTACAACAATATTTCAGAGATACTAAAACGTATCAGAAATTATGATACAAAAGAAGAGATTAGCTCACTCAATTTTGAGTTATCAGAAAGAGAGTTAGAATTCTTATCATTAGTTTGTGATGAAAGAGAGCTAACTTATGAGCAAATGGCTGATATAATGAAGCTTTCTGTAAAATCTGTAGAAGTTTATCGTGCAACTTTATTTGAAAAATTTAATATTAAATCAAAAGTAGGGTTGGTACTTTTTTCTTTCAAGTACAAATTGACAGAACCATTCATTTAATTAAATATTTTTACCAAAATTTCTTTCAGCAAATCGCCATCCGAAAGAGAATTGGCTCCTACACCTTTGCTTTTTACGTCGAGTTCGCGAAGAGCAGCAATGATACTACTCACTTTTTTCATTGGGTAATTTTTTGCAGCCGAGATATAATCATTCACAAAATACGGACTTATTTTTAATTCTCTAGCAACATTACTTTGCGATTTGTCTTTCAATCCGTGGTATTGCAACAAAGCAGAAAAAAAACTAAACACCAATCCTGTGGTCAAAACTAGCGGATTATCTTTTGGGTTTTTGGCAAAATAATCAGCAATTTGATACGCTTTGAATTGATTTTTTTCTCCAATGGCTTTTCTGAATTCAAACACATTAAAGTCTTTACTAAAACCTATATTCTCTTCGATATGTGCTGGAGAAATTTTACTTCCTTTTGGTAAAATAATTTCAAGTTTGTTGAGTTCATTAGCTATTCTGCTCAAATCATTGCCAAGAAATTCTACTAGCATCATCATTGCCTTTGGTTCTATTTCATAGCCTTTTCCTTTGAGTACTCTGCGTATCCACTCGCCTACTTGGTTTTCATAAAGTTTTTTACTTTCAAAAACCAACCCATTTTTATCTAGAGTTTTTATTAACTTTTTTCGTTTATCTAGGGTTTTGTATTTGTAGGCAAAAACTAAAACAGTTGTAGGTTGAGGATTTTCGGCGTAGGCTTCGAGTTGGTCAATGGTTCTGGATAATTCCTGAGCTTCTTTTACAATAACCACTTGTCTTTCTGCCATCATCGGGAAACGTTTGGCATTAGATACAATTTCATCAATAGTAGTATCACGACCATAAATAATCATTTGGTTGAACCCTTTTTCATCATCCGTCAAAACATTTTCTTCTATATATTCTGTGAGTTTATCAATGTAATAAGGTTCTTCTCCCATCAAGAAATATATTGGTTTAATATTTCCTGCTTTGATATCGTTGATTATTTTTAGTACTTCGTCCATTATTTAGCTACTTTCTCAGTTGGCAATAAACACAAAATAATTATTTTTGTTCAATGCAAAAGTTGAACTTTCCTGAGTATTCGTTTCGCTTCAAAAATAGTGAAAATAAAGTATTGATTTTTGATGAAATCCGTAAAAAATTTGTAGTTATCACGCCAGAAGAATGGGTAAGGCAACATGTAATAAAATTTTTGTTGCAGGAAAAAAAATATCCAAAATCATACATAAACGTTGAAAAAAACATCAAAATCAATGGATTATCCAAGCGATATGATGTTGTAGTTTTCAATCCAGATGGAAGTATTTTTTTGCTAGTGGAATGCAAAGCTCCAGAAGTTTCCATCACACAAAATGTTTTTGATCAAATTGCACGTTATAATCTAAAACTGAATGCACAACATTTGATGGTTACCAATGGTTTAAATAATTATTTTTGTCAAATGGATTTTCTAAACGAGAAATATATTTTTCTAAAAGAACTTCCTAATCATTCTTGAGTTACTTTTTTGACACTCAAATTTATCTATGAAAAAAATTGCTGTGGTTATATTGAATTGGAATGGTGTAAAACTATTAGATCAGTTTTTGCCTTCTGTACTAGCATTTTCAAATGAAGCGCAAATTTATTTGGCAGACAATGCCTCTACAGATGCTTCGGTTCAATTTGTAAAAGATAATTATCCAACTGTAAAAATTATTCAAAACGAGGGAAACTTTGGTTATGCACATGGCTATAATGTTGCGCTACAACACGTAGATGAACCGTATTTCTGCTTATTAAATTCTGATGTTGAAGTAACAGAAAACTGGCTTACTCCTATTCTATCTATTTTTGAAAAAGAAAATCACGTTGCCATCATTCAGCCAAAAATATTGGATTTTAAAAATAAACAATATTTTGAATACGCTGGAGCAGCTGGAGGTTATATCGACAAATATGGCTATCCTTATTGTCGTGGAAGAATATTTGACAGTATTGAAAAAGACAATGGACAATATGATGATTTTTGCGAAATTTTCTGGGCAAGTGGTGCTTGCTTATTCATTAGAAAAGAAGTTTTTGAAAAACTGGGCGGTTTCGACGAAAGCTTTTTTGCTCATCAAGAAGAAATTGATTTGTGCTGGCGTTCAAAAAATACTGGTTATAAAACTTACTACACATCGCAGTCAGTCATTTACCACGTTGGCGGTGCAACATTGAAAGAAAGTAATCCAAAAAAGACTTTTTTGAATTTTAGAAACTCCTTGTTGATGCTTGTCAAAAATTTACCAGAAAAGAAAATTTTACCTATAATTTTTACCAGACTAGTACTCGATGGACTTGCAGGAGTACAATTTATTTTAAAAGGAAAATTCAGTCATTGTTGGGCAATAATAAAAGCTCATTTCCATTTCTACAGTTTGATAAATAAATTTTTGAAAAAAAGAACCAACAACCAAACTGAAAAATACTTCAAAACTAAAAGTATTGTCTTCAACTATTTTGTAAAAGGTGGCAAGGTTTTTGAGGAAAATTAACAATACTTTATGTGCAATTTGTTCCTATAAAGTAATATAATCCATAACTTTGCAACAACATTAAATATCAACCTATGAAAAAAGTTTTTTTAGCCCTTTCATTGATAACATTGACTTTGACGTCGTGTGGAACTAAGAAAAAAATTGCTGAATTAGAGCAAAAAAACAAAGAATGTCAAGATTTGCTTAATTCAACAACAATGAAATTGAATCTATGCCTTTCTGAAAAAGATGCTTTGTCTAAACAAAATGATTATTTGAAGCAAAATAATTCTGATTTGATAAACAGCAACAAAGAAATGACTGTTTTGACTACTAAAGGTGCACAAAATCTTGAAAAATCATTGGAAAGCATAAAAGAGAAGGATTTAAAAATATCTCGTTTGCAAGATGCATTGACCAAAAAAGACAGTGTAACACTTGCATTGGTTACAAGTTTGAAAAAAACTGTTGGTCTTGATGATCCAGATATTAACATAAATGTTGAAAAAGGTGTTGTCTTCATCAATATTTCTGACAAAATGCTTTTCAAAAGCGGAAGTTATGTAATTACCGATAAAGCAAAAGAAGTTTTGGCAAAAGTGGCAAAAGTAATCAACGACAAACCAGATTTTGAATGTTTGGTTGAAGGTCATACTGATAATGTACCTTTCACTGGCAACGCTATACTTCTTGATAACTGGGATTTGAGTGTGAAACGTGCAACTGCAATCGTAAGAATGTTGACAAAAGATTTAGGTGTTAACCCGAAACAGTTGATAGCAGCCGGAAGAAGTGAATACATTCCGCTTGTTGATAATAAAACAGCTGAAAATAGAGCAACCAATAGAAGAACACGCATTGTTATCATGCCAAAAATCGATCAGTTTTATGACATGATTGAGAAAGAAATGAAAACCTTGTCGAAGTAGTTTTATTATGAAATAAACAAAAAGTCCTGAAATTCAGGACTTTTTTGTTTTTATAAAATATCTATATCACCTTTTCCTTCACGAACTACAAGTGGTTCATAACCACTCAAATCGATAATGGTTGAAGGAGTATTATCCCCATAACCGCCATCAATTATTAAATCAACCAGATTTTGCCATTTTTCAAAAATCAATTCTGGATCGGTTGAATATTCAATCACCTCATCATCATCGTGAATAGATGTGGAAACAATTGGGTTACCAAGCATTTTTACAATTTCTTGGGCAATACGATTATCTGGAACACGAATACCAACGGTTTTCTTTTTTCGAAATTCCTTTGGCAAATCATTATTTCCAGGCAAAATAAAAGTATATGGTCCAGGCAAAGCTCTTTTCAGAATTTTAAAAGTAGAAGTATCAATCTGGCGTACATAATCAGACAAGTTACTCAAATCACTACACACAAAGGAGAAATTGGCTTTCTCAAGTTTTATACCTTTTATTTTGGCAACACGTTCTAATGCACGGGAATTGGTTATATCACAACCCAAACCATAAACCGTATCGGTTGGGTAAATAATTATTCCGCCGTCGCGCAAAACATCGACAACCTTTTTTATTGCAGCTTCGCTGGGTTTGTCTTCGTATATTTTTATGAATTCTGCCATATTTTAGCTTTTATTTGGTTCATCGTCAGCTCGAGTGATTTTGTGAGGAACGAAACAAAATTGTATCGAGAGCCAATTAAAAATTTTTTTTCGACAAGTTAGGTAGTTTTTCAAACTCATCTTTAATCAATGCTTCTTTTTTAGCTCGAGACCATTTTTTTAATTTCTTTTCAGTTTCTATCGCTGAATTAATATCTGTGAACTCACAATAAAAAACCAATTTTATTGATCTTCTGTTTACTGTGTAACAATCAGGATAAAATCCAGTTTCATGTTGAAATATTCTTTGTGATAAATTACTTGTAACTCCAGTGTAATAAGTATTGTCACTACATTTTAATATATAAACATATGATTGTTTCATAAATGCTTCTCGATACATTTTTTACTACGTTTCACTTCGTAAAAAACACTCGAAGTGACGGAACGAATTTATTTCTACCCAATCACATCCAACTTTGCAAACCTCAAAAGCAATTTTTTAATTCCGCCAACGTCAAATTTTATTTCGGCTTTTTTGTCTGCGCCTGCGCCTTCTAGTCCTAGAATTTCACCTTTACCAAATCGTTCGTGCATTACTATATTGCCTACAGTCAACTTACTATCAAATAAATTTGTGTTATTACTTGGTGCTGAGCTGGAAACAGGTTTCAATTTACGAATATTTGAGGACACTTTTGATTCTTCTCCAAAGTTTTTTGGTGGTGTTCCACTAACTGGTTTTGTCAATCGTAATTTTGATTTATCAACATCACCAAAAATATCCAAATCAATACTTGGTTTGTAGCGATAACCTGTATCAATTTGTGGATTCATGTATTCTAAATATTCATCTTTTATCTCTTCAATAAATCGTGAAGGTTCACTATCTGTGAGTTTTCCCCAACGGTAACGCGATTGCGCATAGGTTAAATACGCTTGATGCTCAGCACGAGTTAACGCTACATAAAACAAACGACGTTCTTCTTCGAGTTCACTTCTTGTATTTAAACTCATAGCACTTGGAAACAAATCTTCTTCCATTCCCACAATGAAAACGTATGGAAATTCTAACCCTTTTGCTAAGTGAATTGTCATTAGTGCTACTCTATCATCATCGCCTGTATCTTTGTCTAAATCAGTTGCAAGCGCAACATCTTCTAGAAATTCTGACAATGCACCACGAGCGCCATCAACTTCTTTTTGTCCTTCTGTAAAATCTTTTATACCGTTTAGTAATTCTTCAATATTTTCAAGTCGAGCTATACCTTCTGGAGTTCCATCTTTCTTGAGTTCTTGAACCAAACCAGTTTTTTTAGTAACATGTTCGGCCAAGTAAAAGGCATCTTGATTTTCATTAATGATTTGAAAACTTTTAATCATGGTAACAAAATCTTCCAATTTTTGCTTTGTTCCAGAGTTGAGTTTTAAATCAATTTTATCAATATTTTCCATTACTTCAAAAATGGAACGCTTGTAATGATTGGCAGCAATAGTCAGTTTTTCTATTGTGGTATCACCAATTCCGCGAGCAGGATAATTGATAACTCTCACGAGTGCTTCTTCATCTTTTGGGTTGATTACCAAACGAAGGTAACACAAAACATCTTTAATTTCTTTTCTTTGGTAAAACGACAATCCGCCATAAATCCTGTATGGAATATCTCTTTTACGCAACGCGTCTTCTATAGAACGTGATTGCGCATTGGTTCTATACAAAACTGCAAATTGTCCGTTTTGCAATTGATTGCGCATTTTTTGTTCAAATATTTCACCCGCAACAAATCTACCTTCTTCACTATCAGTAATACTTCGATGAACTTTTACTTTTGGTCCAAAATCATTGGCTGTCCAAACTACTTTTTCAAGTTTGGTCTGGTTTTTATCGATAATGGAATTAGCAGCTTCAACAATATTTTTTGTCGAACGATAGTTTTGCTCAAGACGATACGTTTTTACGCCATCATAATCTTTTTGAAAATTCAAAATGTTATTGATGTTTGCGCCACGAAATGCGTAAATACTTTGTGCATCATCACCAACGACACAAATGTTTTGAAATCTATCTGATAAAGCACGAACGATTAAATACTGCGAATGATTGGTATCTTGGTACTCATCGACCAGAATATATTTGAACCTGTCTTGATATTTTGCCAAAACATCTGGAAAAACATTGAGTAATTCATTGGTTTTCAACAATAAATCATCAAAATCCATTGCGCCACTTTTGAAACAACGTTCCACATATTCTTTGTAAATTTCACCCATTCTAGGCTTTTTACTCATGGCATCTGCTTCTTGCAACTCCGGATTATTGAAGTAAGCTTTTACTGTTATCAGTGAATTTTTATAGGATGAAATTCTACCATAGATTTGCTTTGGCTTGTAAATATCTTTATCTAATTGCATCTCTTTGACTATGGCCGAAATCAATCGAACACTATCTTGCGTGTCATAAATAGTAAAATTGGAAGGATAACCAAGTTTATCTGCTTCAATGCGAAGTATTTTAGCAAAAACCGAGTGAAAAGTTCCCATCCAAAGGTTTTTGGCTTCGTTATTACCCACAATATCCGAAATGCGTTTCTTCATTTCTCTTGCAGCTTTGTTAGTAAACGTTAGTGCCAAAATATTGAATGCATCTACACCCAAACTCATCAAATAGGCAATTCGCATGGTGAGTACACGAGTTTTTCCCGATCCTGCGCCAGCAATGATAATCATTGGCCCATCTTTTTGTAGAACAGGAGCTTGTTGTGCTTCGTTGAGTTGTGAAATATATTTGTTTATCATCGTTTTTGTAAAGGTTCAAATTTAGAATTACTGCTAATTATTTACAATTTATTTAAGACAATATTCTATTATATTTGTCAACAATTTTTAAGGAATTGTTCTCTATACATTCCAATTAAAATTGGAACACTCGAACTGACATGATAACTGTAAACTATTTTTAAAAATGAACACAGATAAAATTATTGAAGTACTAATGTATGCTATACCATCGCTTATTACTGGTGGTGTTGCTTATTTGTTATTTGAAAGACATTTTAAAGATCAAGAAAACAGCCGAAGATGGATTTTGCAACGCGAAAACCAAAAACATGCTTTGCCACTTCGTTTGCAAGCCTATGAACGATTGGCATTGTTTTTAGAAAGAATAAATCCATCGAAACTGTTAATTCGTGTTGCGCCATTGAGCACCAACAAAGCTGATTACCAAAACTTGTTGATACATCACATCGAGCAAGAATTTGAACATAACCTAACACAACAAATATATGTTTCGGACGAGTTGTGGGTAACAATTTTAAAGGCAAAAAATACTGTTATACAAAGCATCAGAAAAACTACTTTGGATGATAGCGTTACCGATGCAGATAAACTTCGAGAAAAAATACTAAATGATTTATTGGAGAGTGAACCAGCTACAAACATTGCTTTGAGTTTTTTAAAAACCGAATTAAAAGAGTTTCTATAAAAAAATCCCAACCAAATGGTTGGGATTTTTTTAATTTTTAATTATCTCGCCTTATGTGAGCGACACCAGTTATTGTGTGCACTCCAGTTTGATCATTATATGTTCCGCTAAATGTCATATCAACAAATTCGCCTACAGCTCCAACCTGATTTAGATTATATTGCATAGTATTAGGAGTGGTTGAATCGACAAATCCAACAGGGTAACCTTCCATAATAAATGTTGTACTGTCATAAATGCCTGGTGACATGGTATTTCCCCAAATGTATAACGATTGATTCTCTTGACCAGATGCTTGAAGAGTTAAAGCAGTCTGTAATTGATAAGCCGCAACATTATTTACGAGAAAAACTGTAGGCTGACTATCTAATTGATAAGAAATAAATTCGTCAATTGCATTACATGCTTGAAGATTTCCAATGGTTGTTAATGGAACTGTAAAATTATAGGCAATAGTGTCTGTTTGCTGAAAATTTTCAATATCAACTCCTTTTAGAGTGAATTGTGTGTCATTAGAACAATAAATTTCATGAAAACTAAAGGCTCCATTAGTAACTGGAGAGAATGACATATTTCCATATTTAGAAAGTACAACATATCCATTTGTAACATTTGTATTATCACATTTCAACAATGTTCCTTGAACTTCTGATATTAGTACATTAGCTGTTGAAGTGATTACAACATTTGGTAATATGGTATCAGTATTAAATGGACCTATGGTAGTTGTGTAAACAATATTATTAGAATTACAATTAGAATAATCAGAATACACATTCATGGTTAGGGTTTGATTTGCTGGAATTAAACCTGCTACTATTCCATCTACATTGGTATATCCCAAAACAGGAAAAGTGGCACCACTTAACGTTAAGCCAACACCAACATTAGAAATTGGGTTGCCACTATTATCAACAACTTTAACAGTTAATGAAACTGTCGGGTATGGATAATCACAATTCCACCAAGAAAAATGACTTACTTCGCCAACATATTTATTTCCAACTTTTGTAGCTAATCCGTCTTCTTTCCAATAGCCTTTCTCTTCGTCAAAATGCCAAAGCGGAATAGTAGATGGAGCTGTTGCTAGTTGACTATCATCAATTCTTAAAGTTATTTCGGCTTTGTGGCCTTTTTTAATATTTAGTCTTTGTCCTGTGCTACCACGAAGTTCTACATTAATCATCCCATAGGTTTGTAACATAGCTTCACTATTATTGAATGCTTGGGCATAAAGCATTCCTGGCATAAGTTTACTAATGTTCTCATCGCTTGGTGTTAAGTGAAACATGGAAACACTTACAACTCCTGAATAATCGTTTCCGTTTTCATCCTGAAAAGCTCCATCAAATTTTACTTTTGTACCAGAATAAATTGACACCTCGCTTTCAACATCAGATTGTATTGTCTCTAGTGGTGCGTATGGCATCAACATTATCTTTACATTATTTTTCCCAGTAGTTGGTATCATGGAACGTGAACCATTTATATAACCAGTTTTTATTGCTTTTATGTAAGCAAAATTTTGATGTACAGGAGCATTATTAATCACAAAAACCCCATTACTATCCGTTAACGTAGAAGATGTTCCTATTGAAATTGTCACACCTTGAATTGGATGATTATCCACGTCAACAACTTGACCAATAAAATCTCTATTTACTGCAGAACCAAAGTTTTCTGCAAAAGTATCATCATCTTGAACATTAGTAGGTTTACTATCATCAAGATTACAACTAATGAAAGCAGTAGCTAACAAAAACAAACTGAATACATGAACAAGTTTTTTCATATCTTAAATTTTAGTTAAAGATACAAAAACCAATAATTGGTTGCTTGCTTAGAGTTAAAATGAAACTATAAATTAGAATCTGCTGGTTTTAATTTAGAATTCGATTTATTTAAACTTTGAAATTCCATCATTTAGCCAAGCTAGATACTCATCAATATTTGGAGTGTAACTGATAGGTTCATTCAAATTGTTTTCATTCAAATCTGTTAAAACATAATAAGGTTGTGTATTTGTTTTATATTTTGATATGATAAAATCTGTCCATTTATTGCCATAGGTAACTATTTCTTTACCTGTGGTTTTTGAAATAGTTCTTTCGCTTTCTGGTAATTCGCGTTTGTCATCAACATAAAGAGAGATTAGAACTACTTTATTTTTTAAAACATCCAAAACTTTCTCATCCGACCAAACATTGATTTCCATTTTTCTACAATTAACACATGCATATCCTGTAAAATCAATCATAATGGGTTTGTTTACTTTTTTGGCATAAGCTAAACCTTTATCATAATCATGAAAAGTAATAATATCATGTTCGCCTAAAACTGCTCCTTCAGGCAAATCAGTTTTTGCTCCTGAAGTTGAGCTGCTGTGTCCAAAAAAACCTCTTGGACTTTCACTATAGGTTTGTGGTGGTGGAAATGCAGAAATTAATTTCAATGGTGCGCCAAATAAACCAGGTATCATATACACAGTAAAAGAAAGAACTAATAATCCAAGAGATAATCTTCCTACCGAAATATGTGATAAAGGGCTATCATGTGGTAACGTAACTTTTCCAAAAAGATACAATGCCCATGTTCCAAAAATAGCAATCCAAATAGCAAGAAAAACTTCTCTTTCGAGTAAATGCATTTGTAAAACCAAATCAGCATTAGAAAGGAATTTAAACGCAAAAGCTAATTCTAAAAATCCTAATGAAACTTTTACAGAATTCATCCAACCACCAGATTTTGGTAATGAATTTAACCATGTAGGGAATAAAGCAAAAAGCATAAATGGCAAGGCAATTGCTGATGAAAAACCAAGCATACCAATAATTGGTGCAATACCACCTTTTGAAGCAGACTCTACTAACAATGTTCCTACAATAGGTCCAGTACAAGAAAACGATACGATGGCCAATGCTAATGCCATGAAAAAGATGGCAATAACCCCAGATTTTCCAGCTTGTCTATCTACTTTGTTTGCCCAAGAATTTGGCAACATTATTTCAAATGCTCCTAAAAATGATAGCGCAAAAAATACTAGTATTATGAAGAAAATAATATTGAATGCAACACCAGTAGATAAAGCATTCAAGGCTTCAGCTCCAAAAACACCAACAATAATTAACCCCAAAACAACATAAATTACAATAATCGAAATTCCATAGAAAATAGCGTTTGCAATTCCTTTTTGTCTGCTTCCACTGTGCTTTGTGAAGAAGCTTACAGTCATAGGTATCATTGGAAAAACACAAGGTGTTAACAAAGCTGCTAAACCACCAAGAAATGCTAAAAAGAAAATTGTCCAAAGACTTTTATTTTCTTCTTTTTTGGTTACATAACTTTTTATTTCATCAACTTTTTGTTTTACAACACTATCTATTACTTTTTTCTCTCCTTTAGTTGCAGTTTTAGTGCTATCAATATTAATATCAGTAACTGGAACATCAATAATTTCTCCTTTTGTTGCTGCGTTAATTTTTGGCAAAGCAAAATTGAATGTATTATCTTGGTTTATACACACTTCTTTACAAACCTGAAAGTCAATTTTTCCTTTGATTGAAGTTAGCTTCGGATTAGTAATTTTTACTTTTTGGGTAAAGGTTACTTTCTTCTCAAAATAATACTCATCAACTTCAAACACTTCGTTGAACTGTTTTTTGTATGGACTTTCTTTTACTTTCCCTATCAATTCATAGTTTCCTTTTGCATTTTCAAATTTGAATTCTGCTGGAAGTGGTCCATTTTCTGGAGTAAATTGAGAATACATATGCCAACCATCTTCTATTTTGCCTTCCATGATTAGGTTGAATTCTGCATCTGAAATTTTTTCAACTCTGGAAGACCATTTTACAGGATTAACAATTTGTGCATTCAAATTGGCAAAAGCCAAAATAGTAATCAGAAAAAAAAGTACTTTTTTCATTCGTTTGTGTAGTTTATTTGTAAAATATTAGTTGTTTGTTTTGTTATTTTAAATCGATCGTCTTGGCGTTTACCAATTATCCAAACTATTTCATTATTGGAACACAAAAGCCAAATTTTTGATTTTTCAATCAATGATAATTTTTCATCTTTGAAATATTTACTCAATTTCTTTTTCCCTTTCATACCAAAAGGATAAAATACATCGCCTTCTTCCCATTTTCGAATGGTAAGCGGAAATTCGAGTTTATCTTCGTCAACAAATATAGTATTTGTTCCTTGAGTTGAAATGTCACTTACATTACAAAAGCTCAACTTTAAGGGAACTTTAACTTCGAGGTGACTTTTTTCAATCCAAAAAAGTTCATTGTTCACTTTTGTTTGCTTTGGTGAAAGTAGTAGTGAATTTCTATTTTTGAGTAAAATATGTGTTTCCGAGAAAACTTGTTTCCCTGAATTTGCTTGTATCAAATCATATATAGCTTTCCAGTCAGTAAAACCAAAAGGTTGCAACCATTTAAATAGATAAGCTTTATAATTAGGGAGTTTTAGGAGTTTTGTCAAATCAATTTCCGTGTGATGCTCTTCTTCAACAACTATTTTTTTATACATATTGCTAGATGCATCTTTTACTAGCGAATTAGATTGTTGCAAACTTTCAATTGTATTTTGAAATGAACTCAAAAAACTTGTGTTCAAATCTTTTAAAACTGGAATAACATCATGTCTCAATTTGTTTCTCCAATACTTATCTGTAGAATTGCTACTATCTTCACGCCAAGCAATATTGTTCTCCTTTGCATAGCTTTCAATTTCATTTCTTGAAAAAATGAGTAATGGTCTAACAATTTTATCATTACGAGTAGGAATTCCTGTCAAACCTTCTAATCCAGTTCCGCGAGTAAAATTGATTAAAAAAGTTTCAATACTATCATCCAAGTGATGTGCTGTTATGATGTAATCAAAATTATGATTGGCAAGAAGTGAATAAAACCAGTCATATCGTAGATTTCTAGCTACAACTTGGATGGATAATTTTTGTTCTTTGGCAAAATTGTCCGTATCAAATTTTTGGATATAACTTTGTACTTTATACTTTTCACTTTGTACTTTAACAAATTCTTCGTCTTCATCACTTTCGTTTCCGCGTAATTGAAAATTACAATGTGCAACCGCAAAATTTAATTTCAACTGATGGCAAAGATGTACCAAAACCATGCTGTCAATTCCGCCACTAACGGCAAGAAGAAGCCTTTTATCTTTTAAAAAAGAAAGGTTTTTATCGATATGATTTTGAAGTTTTTGAAGCATTCTAAATTAGTGATAAGTGATAAGTAAAAAGAGAGAAGTTACTCATCTAACTTTTTAATTAACGAATTTAACATTTTTTCAATTTCCAAAGAAAGTTCTTTGATTTCTTTTAAATCATTTTCTTCTATAAATCCTAAATTTAATGAGAGTTCCAATTGAGTTTGGTTTTCATAAAGCGAACCTCTGGCAATTTGTAAAAATCTAGAAAAGTCTTTTTTGTAATTTCTTCCATAACCTTCGGCAATATTAGAGGGAATTGAAATTGCACTTCTTTTTATTTGAGGTATTAAACCATACTTTTCATTTTCAGGCAACTTTATAATCAACTCATAAATCAGCACTGATATCTGCATTGATTTTTGCCAAACAACTAAATCTCTATAACTTTTCATTAATTAAATATTTACAACTTATCTCTTATCACTTTTTGCTTATCACTTGATTATCTTAAAACCTCAAACATTGCCTTTGCTTTCAACAAACATTCATCATATTCATTTTCGGGAATAGATTTTGAAGTGATTGCGCTTCCAACTGAGAATGATAAATATTCATTTTCAGCATTGTATAAAATACTCCTGATGACTACATTAAAATCAAAATCGCCACTTGGAGTGAAATAACCAACTGAACCGCTATACAATCCGCGTTTTGTTTCTTCTAATTCCTCAATAATTTTCATCGCCGAAATTTTTGGTGCACCAGTCATGCTTCCCATTGGGAAAGTTGTTTTTATAATTTCTACCGGGGAAGTATTTGACTCAACATTTGAAACAATTGTAGAAATCATTTGATGCACTTGCTTGAAAGTATAGATCTCGCACAATTCTTCAACTTCAACGGAACCTTTTGTAGCTGTGTGAGACAAATCATTGCGAACCAAATCTACAATCATGATATTCTCTGAACGTTCTTTTGGGTTATTTTGTAAATCAACTTTTGATTGATTATCTAAATCTTTGTTTTCAAAACGCTTTGAAGTTCCTTTAATAGGTTGAGAAATGACTTTGTTTTCTACTTTTTTTAAATATCGCTCTGGAGAAGCAGAAAGCAAATAATGATGATTATTTTTAAAGTAAGCTGCAAATGGTGGTTGCGAAATTGTATTCAGTTTTTGATAAATTTCCAATGGATTGATGATTGCTTTTTCGGCAAAAAAATCCATGCAAAAATTGGCTTCATAAATATCGCCTCTTTGAATGTATTCGAGCATTTTGTTGACTTTGGAAAGGTAATTTTCCTTTGAAATGCGTTGTTGCACCTCGACTGTACTTCGGCTTCGCTCAGTATAAACTGGTGTGACAATAGAATGATATATATTATTAATTTCTTGAAAATCTATTTCAAACTCATCATCACACATTTTCAAATAATGAACTTCGAGAATATTTCCTTTTAGTAAAAAAAGTTTTTTTGGTTGGAAGAAAAATAATTCTGGGAAATTTAATCCATCAAAATTATTGGAACCCAATTTTTCTATATCATTTTTCAAATCATAGGAAAGATAACCAAAAAGCCAATCCTTTGTTCGAGATTGATACTCATGTAAGTCTTGAAAAGCATTATGAAAATCAGTTTTAACCGAAGTAAAAGCATCAACAGCTAAAACTAAATCGAAATTGGAATATTTTTGATGATAATCATTACTATCTAAAAAAACAACTTCTCTAAATTGTTGTGACCATTGCAAAAGCTTGGTTTTAAAGGCTTTTACATCATGAATTTGTTCTTGAAAAATGGTTCTCAATGGAATTTAATTTGGTTTTAATATTATACTAAAAAAATATTCTTAAGCAAATCTTAAGTTTTGGCACGCTTTTTAATAGGATTATTTTAGTGCTAAAATACAAACTTAATTCATTAAAAAAATGGTATAAAACTACTCTTGAAAATTTATCGATAAACACAGTTCAAGGAAATTAGTATGAACCATTTTAAATGAATTAAAAAATGAAACACTTATCAAAAATTAGTTTAGCATTACTCCTACTGGGTTTTGCATTTTCTTGTAAACAAGTCAATTATGAAGACACAGGAGAAAACTCTACCGATAAAATTGTTGCAACAGATAGCACAGCTACTGTTCCATTATCGTCTAAAGCAGCTGTTGAACCCAAGAACAGAAATAGAAAATTTGTTAGAACTGCCGATGTGAAATTTAGAGTAAAAGATGTAGCAAAATCTACTTACGCTATAGAAGATGCCATATCTAGAAATGGAGGTTTTGTGACTTTCACCGATTTAAAAAGTACAATCAATGAACGCGATGAAAAACAAATCAACCAAGATAGCATTGTAGAAACTACGAAATTCACCGTTGAGAACACTATCACTTTTAGAGCACCAAACAACAAGCTTGATACCATATTAAAATCGATGGCAAAAGAGGTTGATTTTCTTGACACTAGAAATATTAAAGCTGAAGATGTCACGATGCAATTTCTTGCTAACAATATGTCGCAAAAAAGAATTCAAAAACACACCAAACGACTTGAAAACGACATTGATAATAAAGGTAAAAAGCTAGACCAAATCAATGACAGTGAGAATGATATTTTGGAAAAAGAAACTGAAAGTGATAATGCCGCTTTGAATAGCTTAAGTCTGGAAGATAGAACAGCCTTTAGTACAGTAACTTTATTTTTATACCAAAGAGAAAGTATAAAAAGTGTCGTATTAGTTAATCCAAAAAACATTGATTCGTACAGACCAAACATAGGTTTACAAATTGTTGAAAGTTTAAAATCAGGTTGGTTAGTACTTGAAGCAATTATAGTTTTTATCGTCAAAATTTGGTGGTTAATTCTATTCGTAACCATTGGTATATTTATTTACAAGAAATACGCTAGGAAAACAATTCACAATTGATTTTCAATTAAAGAAATTCCATCCAAATAAAAGATGGAATTTTTTGTTTAACTTTGATTTACTAACCATTAAATTAAATCTTTATGAAAATCGCTACTATTGTTATTAGAGTTCTACTCGGGTTATTTTTGTTATTTGCATCTGTAACCTATTTTTTAAAAACTTTTCCTGAGCCAGAATTTACTGGAAACATGAAAACTTTCAGTGATGGATTAGTTGCTTCAGGTTACCTAATGGGATTAGCAAAATTGGTAGAATTAGTTTGTGGATTATCTTTTGTCACAGGTAAATTTGTCCGACTTTTTGCCATTGTTTTAGTTCCAGTATCATTAAACATCTTATTGATTAATATATTTATGATGCCTGATGGAATACCAATTGCAGCAGTTTTATTTATAGGAAATCTATTTCTAATTTACAGAAATTGGGACAGTTATAAAGAAATTGTAAAACCATAAAAAAAGTCTCCAAATGGAGACTTTTTATTTATCAATAGAACCGAGAACACGCTTCATAAAATCGTTGAGCGCATCTTTTTTGTCTTTACCTTCTTTTATCATTTTATGTACTTCGAGTGCGCCATACATATTTGAAATCAATTCACCAATAACGTCAAGTTCTTCATCTTTCAGCGATGGAACTTCGGTTAAATTTTCTAACACCTCAATAGCTTCAACTAGATAATCTTGATCATTATCTTCTATAAACTGAGTTAATTGTTTTATTACGGGAAGTTTCATTTTTATTGAATTTTAGATTTTCAGATTCTAGATTTTCTGACATCCGAATATCTAATTTCCGAACATCAATTTATCTTTATAGTACTTCATTAACCAATTCAGCCAAAACTTCGGCTTTATTAGTTTGTGATTGATTTACTAATTGTCCATTCTTGAATGTTGCAAATGTTGGCAAATTATCAACTTTAGCCAATTTTCTTGATTCAGGAAATTGTTCAGCGTCAACAATCACAAAAGGAATGCTTTCATTTTGAGAAGCAAGCATTTTGAACTTAGGTTTCATAATTCTGCAATTTCCACACCATGAAGCAGCATACTGAACAACCACAACATCATTTGATGCAACGATTTCGGATAAATTATCTTTTTCTATTTCTGTAAACATATTTTTAGTTTAAGGTTTAAAGTTTCAAGTTCCACGTTAATCAACCTGAAACTTGAAACATGAAACTAATTATTAATGAGAAGCTAAATAAGCAGCTGTTGAGTTTCTATCAGCGTTCATTGCATCTTTTCCTTCTTCCCAGTTTGCAGGACAAACTTCACCTTTAGTTTGAACATGAGTATAAGCATCGATTAATCTTAAATACTCGTTTACGTTTCTACCTAATGGCATATCATTTACACTTTCGTGGAAGATTTTTCCGTCTTCGTCAATTAAATAAGTTGCTCTAAAAGTTACGTTTGAACCTTCTAAAATTTCTTCATCTAAATTTTCATCATAAACCCATTCAGCATCAAGGATATCTAGAGCAGCAGAAAGATTTCTAGTTGTATCTGCTAATAACGGATAAGTAACACCTTCAATACCTCCATTGTTTTTTGGAGTATTCAACCAAGCAAAGTGCACTTCATTTGTATCACAAGAAGCACCAATTACCATAGTATTTCTTTTTTCGAATTCTTGTAATGCAGCTTGAAAAGCATGTAATTCTGTTGGGCAAACAAATGTAAAGTCTTTTGGATACCAAAATAAAACTACTTTCTTTCTGTTTTTTGTAGCTTCTTCTAATACGTTAATTCTTAAATTATCTCCCATAAAAGAGATTGCGTCAACTGTAATGTTTGGGAATTTTTTTCCTACTAATGCCATGATTTTATTTTTTTATTAATTATTAAATTTCTAGTGCAAATTTACCTAAATGTAATCTTTTAAATCATTACTATTAATTATATGTTTTTATAAAAGAATAGTTTTTAACTATGATTTTGTATTGAATTGGATATGAAACTAAATTGTATATATTTGTTTTAATCAAAAGATAATAAAATGTCATTTTCAAATCTATTCCGAAAAAAATCTGTTCACGATATACTTAAACAAGTTGAAAAAAATGAAGCTGATGGTCATCACTCTCTTGGGAAACATTTAACGGCTAGAGATTTAACTGCATTTGGGATAGCAGCTATTATTGGTGCTGGAATATTCAGTACCATAGGAAAAGCTAGTGCTGATGGTGGTCCAGGAGTTATTTTCTTATTTATTTTTACGGCTATTGCATGTAGTTTTGCTGCTTTTGCTTACGCAGAATTTGCTTCAATGGTTCCTGTTTCGGGAAGTGCTTACACATATTCCTATGTAGCATTTGGAGAAATAATAGCTTGGATAATAGGTTGGGCATTAATTATGGAATATGCCATTGGAAACATAACGGTAGCCATTTCGTGGAGTGATTATTTTACTGGACTTTTAGAAAGTGGAGGCATTCATCTTCCGCAATGGATACAAATGGATTATTTGACAGCTTCAAAAGGGTTTGATGAGGCAACAGCACTGATGCAAGGCGGAAAATCATTTGACAATTTATCTGAAAATTTGAAAATGGCATACACCGCTTGGACTACTTGTCCCACAATTGGTTCATTCCATTTAGTTGCTGATTTACCTGCATTATTAATCATTATCATCATTACATATTTGGTTTACAGAGGAATGAAAGAGTCTAGAAATGCTAGTAATCTAATGGTAGTGGTAAAACTCTGTATCATTCTATTGGTTATTGCTGTTGGAATTTTTTATGTTGATACTGATAATTGGCATCCATTTACACCAAATGGTATTGGTGGAATTCTAAAAGGTGTATCAGCTGTTTTCTTTGCTTATATTGGTTTTGATGCTATTTCTACTACGGCAGAAGAATGCAAAGATCCGCAAAGAGATTTACCAAAAGGTATGATGTGGGCAATCATAATTTGTACAATTCTTTATGTAATTATTGCATTGGTTCTTACTGGAATGGTAAAATACAGTGATTTGAACGTTGGCGATCCATTGGCATTTGTATTTGATAAACTGAATTTAAAATGGATGTCTGGAATTATAGCTGTTAGTGCTGTAGTTGCAATGGCAAGTGTTTTGCTCGTTTTTCAAATGGGACAACCAAGAATTTGGATGAGTATGAGTAGAGATGGTTTGTTACCAAAAAGATATTCGAAAATACATCCAAAATACAAAACTCCTTCCTATGCTACAATTGTAACAGGTTTTGTTGTAGCTGTTCCTGCTTTGTTTTTAAACCTGACAATGGTTACTGATTTATGTAGTATTGGAACTTTATTTGCATTCGTTCTTGTTTGCGCAGGGGTTTTAGTACTTCAAAACAAACCTGATGTGCCAAGAGGAAAATTCAAAACTCCATATATCAATTCAAAATATATTTTCTCTTTGTTATTATTGCTTGGATTAATCTTGTCTTTTACGGTAAACAAAAAAGCAACAATGGACTTCATTACAAATGAGAAGCAAATCAACTCACCATCAACTTTGGTAACTTCACTCAATGAAAATCAAATAAAAGACATTTCAACTCATTTGCAAAAAGAATTTAAAGGAAAATTTGAAAGTAATGATTTAGAACAAAACCTAAGTCAACTTGCTGAAGATGAAATGATTTACAAACAAGTGGTTGATAATTTACCTATCGACAATGCATTGAAATACGAAAGTGGTTTTACGCTTTTTAAACATAAAATACCGATGTGGATTTTCTTGATTGTACTACTCGGATTAGCTATTTGGTCATGGAAAGAAAATCTATCACTGATACCTTTACTCGGTTTAGTTTGTTGCTTGTATATGATGGCAGAATTGAGCGTTTGGAATTGGTTATATTTTACCTGTTGGTTAATAATTGGTTTAACAATTTACTTTGGTTTCAGCTATAAAAACAGCAATCTAAACAAAGAAAAAATTAATTCTTGATAAACTTTTGCGTTTGTTTTCCGTTATAAGTTTCAATGGTAATAAAATAAGTACCTCTGGTCAAACTACTCACATCAATTGAAGATTGATTAATATTCGATAGTAGCTTTTGTCCGAGCATATTTATGATTACTATGTTACTTATTTCAATTTCAGATTGAATATTTAAAATAGATTCGGTTGGGTTAGGGAAAATATTAATTTTAGAAATATTAATATCATTTACACCCATATTAACCTCAACAGCTATATCACAATTAATACCATTATAAACCATTACGGTTCCGCTAGTATTATAATCGGTATATTGTAACTCATTTTGCTCATTGTCATCAGTACAGATACTTAATAAATTTGGATTATTGGAGATTAGAAAAGCATAATATAATAAATCTGGGTCACTATATGAATATACACCATTACGAACATTTATAGACTGTAAATTGGAACACCCAGAAGCAAACAACTGAATTAAGCCTGATTGAGAGGCATCAATTGAGGTTAAAAGAGTATTATCAACATTAAGCATTCCTAAATTTGTAAGTCCATTTATATTAAGGTTTTCAATTGGGTTAAAACCACATCTAAGAATATTAAGTGTGGTTAATGAACTTAAATTTAGACTACTAATTTGATTTGATTCACAACCTAATATCCTTAATGAAGTTAACCCTTCAAGATTTAATGATGTCAATGCATTATTTCCACACTCAACTTGATCTATTAAACTTAGTCCTAAAAGATTTATAGATGTCAATTGATTATTATCACATGAAATCCACTTTAGAGATGGAAAAACGCTTAAGTCAAGACTTGTTAGTAAATTATTACTTAACCAAATATTTTCTAGCATATCATTATTTGAATTGACTATACTATTAATCGAATTTGAGTATGCAAAAAGTTTTTTTAAATTACTTAAATTAGAAATATTAATTGAAGAAATTAAATTTTGATTAGCCTCAATTTCTTCTAAAAAAACAAAAGGAGTTAAATTTAGTAGAGAAATAGAGTTCTTTGAACATTTTAGAACTCTTAAATTTTGAAAGTTTTGCAATCCTTCTAAATCAGAAATCGATGAAGAAACTGGCCAAGAATATGAATTAAGATTTAGTTTGTGGGCTAAAAGCGCTTCACTTACTTCAATCTCTCCATTACTATTAACATCCAAATTAAAAGCATTATTTGATGCATCGATTGCGATACCGTTTGAAGTATTAGAAGAGAGCAGCCTATTTTTTAGATTTAAGTCTGAAAAATTAATTACTTGTCCAAAAACATTGAAACAAAAAAATAAAATAAGTAAATAAATGTTTTTCATAAAGTTATTGTTTGATAAATTTTTGCGTTTGTTTTCCGTTATCAGTTTCAATGTTAATTAAATAAGTACCACTTGTCAAACTACTCACATCAATTGAAGATTGATTATCAACAGAAAATAATTTTTGACCAATAGCATTCATTATTATAATTGATAAAAATCCATTTTCTTCGTTTGATTTTATGGTTAGTATATTTTCAACCGGATTTGGATAGATAAAGAATGATTTTTTTTGCACCAAAGTGTTTGATAAACTAGCACAGTCGACAGAGCAATCTGTTGTCAAAACCTTATCTTGAGTATTATAACCAACACCATGAGTTACAGCAGGCAATTCACCTTCATCGTAACAAAGATAATTTAGCTGAGGTGAATTATTGAATTCAAAATTATGCAATGGTGGCGGAATGGTAGGTAAATATTTGGCCGCAATATCTGAAGAAATTATATTATTTTTTAAATATAGAGAATGAAGATTTGGGCTATCATAACACCATAGCCAACTCACTTGAGTACCACACAAATTTATTTCGGTCAATGTAGTACCAATTGCATCAATTCTACGAAGATTTATTAGATTATGAAAATCAAAGCTTGTTAAAGGATTATATGAAATATTTAAATATTCTATGCTTTGCATATTTTCAATTTCTGTCAGTGACATCAAATTATTTTGACCACAACTCAACCATACAATATTTTGCAAAGATGAAATAGGTAGAGAAGTTATATTGTTGTTAGAACAATTAAATGAAACTAAATTTGTAAAATGTTGAATTCCTTCAACTGAATTTATTGAGCCAAAAACTATATTCAATCCAACTATTGCCTCAGCTTCATCAATATCAATTTCATTATCATTATTGCTGTCGATTGTGACAAAATTCCCTTGGTTATCTGTAGCAATATCATAAGAACTAGTAGATTGCAACAATTTGGCTTTAAAATTAGCATCAGGAAAATTTATTATCTGAGCACTAACATTAAAGCAAAAAAACACAACACAACAAATTGACAATCGTCTCATAATAAATAAGTTTAACCAAATATAATAAAAAAAATCCGTAAGTTACTCCTACGGATTTTTTAACCAAATTAAAATATAAAATTTAAAAAATTCCAAGTTCTTGCATACACTTTTTCATCATTTGGTAGGTTCTTTCAATGTCATTGTCTAAACCTATCGAAAAACGAATTAAACCATCTGTTAATCCCATTTCTTTTTGTTCTTCAAGAGGAATTTCGCTGGATGTAGATGTTCCTGGTGCAGAAAATAATGTTTTATAAAATCCTAAACTTACAGCTAGATAACCCAAATTTCTATTTTGCATTAGTTCCATTAATTCATTGGCTTTGTCCAAAGTTCCAACATCAACTGTCATCATACCTCCATAACCATATTCAGGATTCATCATTCTAGTAATCACATCATAACTTGGATGACTTTTTAAACCAGGATAAACAACTTTCAAACCATCATTTTCAAATTTTTGAGCCAAATACATTGCATTATGACTGTGTTGCTTCATTCTAATATGTAACGTTCGTAAGTTTTTTAAAATACTAGCACTTCTAAAACTGTCCATAGTTGCGCCAAAAAGCATCATAGCACCATTATTAACGTTTTTTAAATCGTTTATAAATTCCTGCGATGCACAAACAACTCCACCAACAGTATCACTACTTCCATTTATAAATTTAGTTAAACTATGAATGACTATATCTGCGCCGAGTTTTGCTGGAGCAACTGTGAGCGGTGAAAATGTATTGTCAACAACTAATTTTAGATTATGTTTTTTAGCAATTTTGGCTAAAACCTCAATGTCGGCAACTTCGAGTAGCGGATTGCTGACCGTTTCACAATACAGCATTTTAGTGTTTTTGTTGATGGCTTTTTCAACCAGTTCTGGCTTTGTAATATCAACAAAATGAGTTTTAATGTTCCAATTAGGCAACATATTTTTCATGAATGCATAAGTTCCACCGTAAATGGTTCTGCTCGAAACAATTTCGTCACCAGTATTACACAACTGCATGATTACAGGAGTTATTGCTCCCATTCCACTAGCTGATACATTGGCACTTTCTGTTCCTTCCATAGCAGCTAATGCTTTGCTTAGGTACAAATTCATAGGCGATGAATGACGCGAATACAAATAACAACCTTCTGCGTTTCCTTCAAAAGTGTCAAACATTGTTTTGGCCGAAAGAAAAGTATACGTTGAACTATCGGATATTGAAGGATTTACACCTCCAAACTCACCAAAATATTGTAAGTCTTGAATTTTATCTGCGGGATTAAAATTTTCCATAAATCAATTGTTAATAATATCTGTAAAATTGTTCAATTAATTTATATTTTTCAACATATATTACAATAATTAGATTTTATATCTAAATATTTTTATTTTTGATTAAATTTTTTCTAAAAAAGAAATATTAAATTATTTTTTTAGGATTATTTTTCTAAAACAAATGGATACAACAGACAAAAAACTACTTGCGCTTTTACAAAAAGACAGTAAAACCACAAACAAAGAACTTTCGATTAAACTAGGCTTATCTGTAACAGCTGTATATGAGCGAATTAAAAAACTGGAAAGAGAAAAAGTAATTTCAAAATATGTAGCATTATTAGATAGAGCCAAAATTGATAAAAGCTTTGTTGTTTTTTGTCATCTTAAATTAATTCAACACTCTAAAGAATTTTTAACTACTTTTGAGAAAGAAGTAGTTAAGCTTGATGAAGTGAGCGAATGCTATCATGTGAGTGGTGATTATGATTACATCTTGAAAATTTCTGTTAAAAACATGGAAGAATATCGAGAATTTATGGTAACTAAACTTACTACGTTACAACATATTGGAAGTACACACAGTACTTTTATGATTGGAGAAGTCAAAAACACAACCGCTTATTCCCTTTGATATGAAAAATTTACTAGTTTGTTTTGTAGCATTAATGCTCATGTCGTCAAAATGTGATGAAAAAAAATCAACTACTAACTACAAGAGAGTTTGGATGCTTGTTGAGTTTAAAAATTACACCAAAGACAACTTGACAAAAAATAAAGCTAAACTCGATTTAACTAATGCCGAAAGTGCTTCAGCTTATATGGGTTGTAACAATATAGGTTATGGTTTTGAAATAGTATCTAATGATGAAATTTCATTTTCAAATGGAATGGCAACAGAAATGTATTGTGAAGGCAATACACTAGAAAGAGACTTTCTTAAAGCAATGGAACGCAAAATGAAATACAAAATCGACGGTCATTTCTTAACGCTTACCAATTCCAAAAATGAAGTTCTAAAATTTGTTGCTCAAGATTGGGACTAGACTTTAGGTAAAAAATAGTATGAGTAACTGCGCACCTATTATTCTCAGAATCATTGCAAGAGGATAAACCGTTGCATAAATAGCAGAAGGTGTATCATTACCTGCTGTTTTGATTGCAAAAGCCAATGCTGGCGGATCTGTAGATGCTCCAGCGAGTAATCCACAAATTTCAAAAAAGTTCTTTTTAAAATATTTTTTGGCAACAAAACCGGTTATCAACAATGGCAAAAGTGTGATGCTAATTCCCATCATAATCCAGATAAACCCAGAACTTCCTGTGAATGCTTCAGCGATTTTTGAACCACTTGCTAAACCTACGCTGGCCAAGAACAAACTTATACCGAGTTCTCTCAACATAAGGTTTGCACTGTTTGTGGTGTAATTATTCAAATAAACTTTATTACCAAATCTACTCAAAGCTAATGCTACTAATAATGGTCCACCAGCTAAACCAATTTTTACAGGAACCGGAATATTTGGTATCTGAAAAGGAATACTTCCAAGCAAAATTCCCAAAACAATTCCAATGAATATTGGTGCCAAATCAGGAACTTCTAATCTTTTTACAGAGTTTCCAAGAACTGCAGTTATTCTCTGCAAACCTTCGGGTGAACCAACAACTTTTACGGTATCGCCAAGCTGTAATGAAATATTTCCGTTGGGTACCAACTGAGTTCCAGCTCTGTATAATCTGGTAAAAGTGAAATCATGCAAATTGAACTCTGGTATATCACCTATTCTTTTGTGAGTAATGTTTTTGTTAGTAACTGTCACATGACTAGAAACGAGCTTGCTGTCCATTGAGTCTTTCAAATTCATATCACTTTCTGAACCTATCAAAATTTGTAATTGTTCGAAGGTGTTTTTTGGAGCTACAATGAGCATTACATCGCCATCAGCTATTATTTCTTTTGGAGTTGGAGTTATTATTTCGCCTTTGTGATACATTCTAGAAACCACAATTGGTGTTTTTATCATTTCAAAAATTTGATGTATTGATTTACCAATGAGTTGTTTGTTTTCGAGTTTAAGATGCTTAGAAATAACTTTATCTTCTCTAAGGTTTTGAAGTTTGTTTTGAAGTTCGGTCTCTTTAACTATGTCAATTCTAAAAATTTTCTTTAGCAATAACATAGATACTATTATTCCAAAGACACCAAACGGATAGGCAACTGCGTAAGCCAAAGTCATTGTGGTTATTCCACTACTATTACTAGAAATATTCCCCAATGTTGTTTGAGCAGCTGCTAATCCTGGAGTGTTGGTAACTGCTCCACTCATAATCCCAGTCATTATACCAATAGAATTCCCTGAAATTAAAAAGAAAACAATTGTTATTAAAATCCCAAGCAAAACTATCAAACCTGCAAGAAAATTATTGCTGATAGCATTTTTGTTGAGTGATGCAAAAAAACCCGGACCAACCTGCAATCCCAAAGTGTAAACAAATAAAACCAGACCAAACTCTTTTAGAAAATCTTGTAGCTCAGTTTCTACAGTTACACCAAGAAATGAAAATAACAATCCAATAAATAAAACCCAAGTAACTCCAAGCGATATGCCTAAAATCTTAACTTTTCCCAACATAATGCCTATTGCTATCACTAGACTAAAAACAATCATAGTGTGCGCAAATGAATGTTGTGTAAACAAATTGACTAACCAGTTCATCGCTTGGAGTTTTTGAATTATTAAATTTATGCTTCTACAGCGTTTTCTTTTGTTGTTAAAGTTGGTCCAGCAGCAATTAATCTTCTTCCTTCTTCAGTGTCGGTATATTGCTCAAAATTTTTGATATACAAAGCTGCTAATTTTTTTGCTCTTTCTTCCCATTCGCCAGAAACTTTATAAGTATTTCTCGGGTCTAAAATTCCTTCTTCAACATTTTCTAATTTAGTTGGAATAGTTAAATTCAAATATGGAATTGTCATCGTTTCAGTATTTTCAATACTTCCATCAATTATGGCATCAATTATAGCTCTAGTATTTTTCAAAGATATTCTTTTACCAGTTCCGTTCCAACCTGTATTCACTAGATATGCTTTTGCTCCATGTTCTTTCATTTTAGCTACCAAAGTTTTAGAATACATAGTAGGATGTAATGTCAAGAATGCTTCTCCAAATGCTGGTGAAAAAGATGGTTGTGGTTCGGTAATTCCTCTTTCGGTTCCAGCCAATTTTGAAGTATATCCACATAAAAAGTGATATTGTGCTTGTTCATCATCTAAGATAGAAACTGGAGGTAAAACCCCAAAAGCATCAGCACTCAAGTAGATAATTTTACTAGCATGACCAGCTTTTGAAGGTAAAACAATTTTATTGATGTGATAAATTGGGTAAGAAACTCTTGAGTTTTCTGTTATTGAATGATCATAGTAATCTACTTCGCCATATTCATTTACCACAACATTTTCTAGTAATGCATCACGCTTGATTGCTCTCCAAATATCAGGTTCGTTTTCTTCAGATAAATCAATGACTTTTGCATAACATCCGCCTTCATAGTTGAAAACACCGTTATCATCCCATCCATGTTCATCATCACCAATCAAATAGCGTTTAGGATCGGCAGAAAGTGTTGTTTTTCCTGTTCCAGAAAGTCCAAAAAAGATTGCTACATCTCCTTTCTCCCCTACATTAGCAGAACAATGCATAGATGCCATACCACGCAATGGTAAATAGTAATTCATCATAGCAAACATTCCTTTTTTCATTTCTCCACCATACCAAGTTCCACCTATGATTTGTATTTTTTCTGTCAAATTGAAAACAATAAAATTTTCAGAATTCAATCCCATTTCTTTCCAGTTTGGATTGGTAGTTTTTGAACCATTCATGACAATAAAATCGGGTTCACCAAAGTTTTCCAATTCATAGATTGATGGTCTAATAAACATATTGGTAACAAAATGTGCTTGCCAAGCCACTTCCATTACGAAACGAACTTTCAATCTTGTGTCAGGATTTGTTCCACAAAAAGCATCTACTACATAAAGTTTTTTAGAAGTAGAAAGTTGTTTTAGAACCAATTGTTTCAATTCACTCCAAATTTCCTTTGTTGTAGGAAAGTTTACTTTTCCGTCCCAGCAAATAGTGTTTTCTGTTATTTCGTCTTTCACTATGTAGCGATCCTTTGGTGAACGTCCTGTAAAAACTCCAGTTTTGACAGCCACAGCACCAGTATCTGTAACTGCTCCTTTTTCATATCCTTTACGTTGATGAGAGGTTTCAGCTTCAAAAAGCTCTTGATAACTTGGGTTATAGACAATTTCATGATAACCAGTTATACCCATTTCGTGCAACTCCTGAATTAGCTTAATATTTTTCATGATTTTAATGTTTAGTTATACTTAAATTTCTACATCAAAGTTCCAACTTAACACTTCAAAAAAAACTGATAATTGTCATAAAAAATAAAAATCTACGAAATCGTTTTCATTGTAATGTATTGATATTCAATTATTTTAAAACAAAAAAATGAACAATTGAAAGTCAATGAGTTAAATTTTTAATGGATTGAAATATTTATTTATAACAAAATCTGTTAAACGAAAAAACATTTGTAATTTTGCGACACAATTCAAAAAAATAATCACAATCATGAGTTCATTTGACGTTGTCATCATAGGTTCAGGTCCAGGCGGATATGTTTCAGCTATTCGTTGTGCGCAATTAGGTTTTAAAACTGCAATTATTGAAAAATATCCAACTCTTGGTGGAACATGCCTCAATGTAGGTTGTATTCCTTCAAAAGCTTTACTTGCTTCTTCGCATCATTATGAAGAATTACAACATTTTGCTGATCACGGTATTGAGGTTTCTGGTAAAGTAAAAGTGAATTTGGCTAAAATGATTGAGCGCAAACAAGCTGTGGTTGACCAGACTTCTGGCGGTGTTAAGTTTTTAATGGATAAAAATAAAATCACTGTTTTTGAAGGAGTTGGTTCATTTGAAGATGCTACTCATATAAAAATTACAAACGGTAAAAAATCAGAAGTAATTGAAGCAAAAAATACAATTATTGCTACTGGTTCAAAACCTTCAACCTTACCGTTTATTACAATTGATAAAGAAAGAATTATCACTTCTACTGAAGCATTAAAATTACCTGAAGTTCCAAAACACTTAGTGATTATTGGTGGTGGCGTTATTGGGATTGAGTTAGGACAAGTATATTTACGATTGGGTGCACAAGTTTCTGTAGTAGAATTTATGGATAGAATTATCCCTGGAATGGATGGTGCATTATCAAAAGAATTGACAAAAGTCTTGAAAAAACAAGGCATGAAATTCTATACTTCACACAAAGTAAAAGAAGTAACTCGCAAAGGAAAAAATGTTACTGTAAAAGCTGATGATGCAAAAGGTGCTGAACTAGTTTTAGAAGGTGATTATTGTTTAGTTGCTGTTGGACGTCGTCCATATACTGATGGATTAAATGCTGAAAAAGCTGGTGTTAAATTAACAGATAGAGGACAAGTAGAAGTTAACAATCATTTACAAACATCTGTTCCTAATATTTACGCTATTGGCGATGTGGTTAAAGGCGCAATGCTTGCTCACAAAGCAGAAGAAGAAGGTGTTATGGTTGCAGAATATTTAGCAGGTCAAAAACCTCATATTGACTATAATTTAATTCCTGGTGTGGTTTACACTTGGCCAGAAGTTGCTGCAGTTGGAAAAACTGAAGAGCAATTAAAAGCTGATGGTGTTGCTTATAAAGTAGGTAACTTTCCTTATAGAGCATTAGGTAGAGCAAGAGCAAGTAGCGATTTAGATGGATTTGTAAAAATTCTTGCCGATGCTAAAACGGATGAAGTTCTTGGTGTTCACATGATTGGTGCTCGTTGTGCCGATTTAATTGCTGAAGCAGTAACCGCAATGGAATTTAGAGCATCTGCTGAAGATATCTCTAGAATGAGCCATGCACATCCTACATTTGCCGAAGCCATTAAAGAAGCTGCACTTGCAGCAACTGAAAATCGACCATTGCACATTTGATTTTTGATGATATTAATACAAAAAACCAACTCAATGAGTTGGTTTTTTATTTCTAACTAAAATATCTCTTACGCAACCAAAACGCCACATTCACTAAAATTATCAAAGCAGGAACTTCCACCAAAGGTCCAATTACACCAGCAAAAGCCTGTCCACTATTGATACCAAAAACTCCAATGGAAACAGCAATAGCTAACTCAAAATTATTTCCCGAAGCGGTAAACGATAGCGCTACTGCATCACGATAATTAGCTCCTATTTTCTTTGCAACAAAAAACATCAAGAAAAACATAATCGCAAAGAAAATCACTAACGGAATGGCAATTCTAATTACGTCCATTGGTAAATCAACAATCATTTCGCCTTTTAAACTGAACATTACAACAATAGTAAAAAGAAGCGCTATCAAAGTAATTGGAGAAACAAACGGTATAAATTTTTGATTGAAGAATTTATTACCTAAATATTTTTTGATAACAAAACGGCTAATCACCGCCAAAGCAAAAGGAATTCCGAGATAAATTCCAACCGTTTGAGCAATTTCGGCAATCGTGATATTAAGTTCCAAACCTTTTATTCCAAATAATGGCAGCATCACTGCTAAATAAAAATAAGCATATAAACTGAAGAAAAATACTTGGAGCAAACTATTAATTCCGATTAAACCAGCGGTTAATTCGCGGTTTCCTTCGGCTAGTTCGTTCCACACAATGACCATCGCAATGCACGGAGCAATTCCGATAATGATTAAACCTGTCATGTATTCGGGATAATCTTTCAAGAATAAAGTTGCCAATAAAAACATTAAAAACGGACCAATAATCCAGGTGATAAAAAAAGAAGCCGTCAGCAATTTTGGGTTTTCAAACATCTGTGGTACTTTCGAAAAATCAATTTTTGTTAATGGCGGATACATCATCAAAATTAATCCAATTGCTAATGGAACATTTGTCGTTCCAGATGAAAAGGAATTGATAAAATCGGCAGCATTTGGAATAAAATAACCTATTCCTACTCCAACCAACATGGCAAGAAAAATCCAAAGCGTTAAAAATCTGTCAAGAAAATTTAATCTTTTTTTCATGTCTTATTTCTTTATTTGGCTAAAAACATAATACATTTCACTGGCGATTTGTAAACTGCGTTCTGTGTATTTTTCGTTCATTAGTTTGGTTCCATCAAATGCTTTTGGATCGTCGTATTTTATTGGAAATCGGGCTTCTGCACCAAAAACCATCGGACAACCTTCGTCTGCATTATTACAAGTCATGATGGCTCCAAAATTACTTTTAGGATTAAAATCATCAAAATATGTTTTAGAAAAACAAATAATAGGATGTTTATTTTCGTCAAACTTCACTCCATAAACCGGATTTTCATTTTCGCTTAATTTTTGAATTTCAAAACCTTGACTAATTAACGTTTCAACTATTTTTGGAAACATTGCTGTAGCTTCAGTTCCTCCAGAATAGCAAAATATATTTTTAACATTGAAATGAAATGCCATGGTTTGAGCCCAAATTTGCGATAAATGACTGCGTCGAGAATTGTGTGTGCAAATGAAATTTAGACGAATTTCTTCATTAGCATTTACCTTACTTTGAATATAATAAATCAATGGTTGTAAAATTTCCTTTCGCTCGATTGAAACTGTAACATGGGCAATTTTTCCTATTGTTTTAGAAAGATCTTTGAACATAATAAATTTTTTAACAGCAACCTGAATTTGGTGTACAACAAGAATTTTCTTTTGTTTTCCACTCACCTATTTTAACTTTCATTTTATCAGCTGGAATGCCACAATGATCATTTGCTAGACAAGTAGTTTCTTTTGGTGTTAAAATGAATTTATTTTCATTAAAATCTAAACCAAATTTTCCAACAGTATATTCAGTTTGATATTCTACTTCCAACTCTAAATCTTGGTCGCCAATTAAATTTTTAGAAGCTTCAATGATTTTGAAAACTTTACTTGGAGCCAATCGATGTTCTAAATCGCCAGCAAACCAAACTTGAAACGTAATTAATTTTTCTTCACGAATGGTATTACCACAATCGATAAAATTTTTGGTCAACAAACCCATTTCGGTAATATGAAAATGCGCTGGAATCATTGTTCCGTTTGGCAATTGAATAGTAAAATTTTCTACTTGCTCTAATCTGTTTTTGAATTCTGATAGTTTCATGGTATGAGTATTAAGATTGAAGTATTAAATATTAAGATGTTGGAATTTGGAATTTAAATCTTGGAATTTATCTAACAACATTTGCTCTTTAATTTATGACGAATGATGCCGAAGTAATTTTCAATTTTATCAATAGTATCTGGATTTATACAATAACAAATTGCTGTTCCTTCTATTGTCCCTTTGATGATATTGGCATTTTTTAACGCTGCCAAATGCTGCGAAATAGTTGGTTGTGCAAGTGGCAATTCGTTAACAATATCGCCACAAATACAAGTATCAACCTTCAACAAATAATCTACAATTGCAATTCTTGCTGGATGAGAGAGCGCTTTGAATAGATTAGCTAATTCATTATGCTCAACTGAAAAAGATTCTGATTTTGATGCTCCCATTTTTAAATTATTATATTGCAATATTACGATATAATAATATTGTAACCAAAATTTTCTCTAATAACTTTTAAATTTTAACGTTCAGAAAAAAAATCATACTTTTGACTTTCTAAAAAAAACTCAAACAATGGCTTCAATAACATTAGGAGGAAATCCAATAAACACTATAGGAGAATTACCAAAAGTTGGCACAAAAGCTCCAGAATTCCAATTGGTTAAAAACGATTTATCAATAGCAGAATTATCAAACTATAAAGGTTCAAAAGTTATTTTAAATATTTTTCCAAGTATCGATACTGGAACTTGTGCAACTTCAGTTAGAACTTTTAATGCGAAAGCAAGTTCACTCGAAAATACAAAAGTACTTTGCATTTCTCGCGACTTACCTTTTGCTCAAAAACGTTTTTGTGGAGCTGAAGGATTAGAAAATGTTATAAATCTATCAGATTTTAAAAATGGTACTTTTGGAAAAGATTATGGATTGGAAATCATTGATGGTCCATTAGCAGGCTTGCATTCTAGAGCAATTGTTGTAATTGATGAAAATGGAACTGTTAAATACACAGAACAAGTTTCTGAAATTGCAAATGAACCAAATTACGAAGAAGCATTAGCAGCATTATAATGGAATTTGAAAAAGATAATTCATTTTTCACAGGAAGAATGAAAAGCATTGGTTATGCTGTAAAAGGTGCTATCAAACTTATAACTACAGAGCATAGTGTAATGGTTCAATCAAGTCTAGCAGTCTTGATGATTATTGCTGGATTTTATTTCAATATTTCAAGAGAAGAATGGATGATGCAAATTTTAGCATTTGGTTTAGTTCTTGGAATTGAAAGTCTCAATACAGCTGTAGAAAAAGTAGCTGATTTTATCCATCCTGAATACCATGAAAAAATAGGTTTCATCAAAGATATCGCTGCTGGAGCAGTAATGTTTGCTGCAATGGCTGCAATTGCGGTAGGTTTACTTATTTATGTTCCAAAAATGATGTAATCTTTCGATTAAATTTTTATTTTTATCGATATTATTGAAAATTTAATGGCAAAAACGACAAAAAATTCAAAACAAGAAAACTCAAAAGAGAATAACAATCCAAATATTCAAGTAAAAACCAAGCAATACAAAATGCTATTTGGTGTTTTGCTTATTCTTTTTGCAGTAGGGTTATTAATTTCCTTTATTTCCTTTTTTGTCAATGGAGAACATGACCAAAGCGCAGTGAACGCCTTTGATAACAGAAATGAGTTGACTGAAAATTGGTTAGGTAAATTTGGAGCATATATATCTCACCTATTTATCTACAGAGGATTTGGGGTTGCTTCTTTCCTTTTTGTCAAATTATTTCTTATCACTGGAGCCTTTTTTGCGTTACAATTACCCGTAAAAAAACTAAAAAACACTTGGTTCTGGGATTTGTTTGCAATAATTGTACTTTCAATAACTTTTGGTTTTTTTGCCACTACACTTCCAGAACTTGGAGGAACAGTAGGTTATGAAATGAATCTTTTTTTACAAGATTACATCGGTAGAGCAGGAACATTACTTTTACTACTTTTTGGTATTGTAATATATATTATTTTCAAAATAAAAGTTTCGCCTGATGCGATAAAAGCTTTTTTTGAAAAAAAGAAAAAGGATTTATCAGAAAACATGTCTTCTTTGTCCCAAACTGAAAATAACGACACTAAAACTGCATACAACCTCGAAGAATATGCTGTGGAAGAAAATGATTTAGAAGAACCAAAAGAAGAAGAACCTGTTTTAGTTTCAAAATTTGAAATAAATAAAGAAGCTTTAAAACCAACTATAGAACATGCCTCGGAAATTCAACTAGAGCCAACACTAAAAACCATAACTCCAGTTAACGAACCTATTTCTAAACAAGAACCTGAAATCATTGAAACAGACGATGATGCTTTTGTTATCGAAAAAGCTGCTGATGAAGATGTAATAGTTGAAAATCTTGCAGCAAAACTGGTAGAAAACTTTGGAGAGTTTGACCCAACACTGGAGCTTTCAAATTATAAATTTCCAACCATCGATTTACTGAAGGAGTATTCTACTGTAGGAATTACAATAAATCAAGAAGAACTTGAGGAAAATAAAAACAAAATCGTAGAAACATTAAAAAACTACGGTATTACAATTTCCCAAATAAAAGCCACAGTTGGACCTAGTGTAACACTTTATGAAATTGTTCCCGAAGCTGGAATTCGTATCTCAAAAATAAAAAGTCTAGAAGACGATATTGCGCTTTCATTGGCAGCATTAGGAATTCGTATTATTGCTCCTATTCCTGGAAAAGGAACAATCGGTATCGAAGTTCCAAATAAAAACCCAACTATGGTTCCTATGAAAACAGTAATTTCATCGGCTCGTTTTCAAGAAGCCGAAATGGAATTGCCAATTGCATTAGGGAAAACAATTTCAAATGAAACATTTGTTGTCGACTTGGCAAAAATGCCTCACTTATTGATGGCTGGTGCAACTGGACAAGGAAAATCCGTTGGACTAAATGCCGTTTTGACTTCGCTATTGTATAAAAAACATCCAGCTGAAGTAAAATTTGTATTGGTTGACCCTAAGAAAGTTGAGTTGACATTATTCAACAAAATTGAACGTCATTATCTAGCAAAATTACCCGATACTGAAGATGCCATCATCACAGATAACACAAAGGTAATCAACACATTAAATTCTCTTTGTATTGAGATGGATAATCGCTATAATTTGCTCAAAGAAGCAATGGTGAGAAACATTAAAGAATACAATGAAAAATTCAAATCAAGAAAACTAAATCCTGAAAACGGTCATAGATTTTTACCTTACATAGTCCTTGTTGTTGACGAGTTCGCGGACTTGATAATGACAGCTGGAAAAGAAGTTGAAACACCTATTGCTCGTTTGGCACAATTGGCGCGTGCTATTGGTATTCACTTGATTATTGCCACACAAAGACCATCAGTAAATGTAATTACAGGTATCATCAAGGCGAATTTCCCGGCAAGAATTGCCTTCAGAGTAACATCAAAAATAGATTCTAGAACCATTCTTGATACGCAAGGCGCCGATCAATTGATAGGACGAGGAGATTTATTATATACCAATGGAAATGATTTAGTTCGTGTGCAATGTGCCTTTGTGGATACGCCGGAAGTAGATAGAATTGTTGATTTTATTGGTTCACAAAAAGCTTACGCTAGCGCTTATCTCCTTCCAGAATATGTGGGTGAAGAAGGTAATAGTGTTAATCTTGACTTTGATATATCAGAAAGAGATAGTATGTTTAGAGAAGCTGCAGAAATAATTGTCACTGCACAACAAGGTTCGGCATCATTATTGCAAAGAAAATTGAAATTGGGTTACAATCGTGCTGGTCGATTAATTGATCAACTTGAAGCAGCAGGAATTGTTGGTCCATTTGAAGGAAGCAAAGCTAGAAGTGTAAACATTCCTGACTTGGCTTCACTTGAACAATTTTTTATTAATGAACAAAACAATTTGTAAAATGAAGAATGCTTTATCATTAGTTTTATTTTTTCTATTAAGTGTAAATTCTTTTGCACAAGACAAAAAAGCTAAAGATTTATTAGATCAAGTTACTGCAAAAATTAAATCCTATGACAATATTGTCATCGATTTTAAATACACTCTTACTAATTTGAAAGAAAACATCAACAAGGAAAGTAAAGGTAATGTCATTCTTGACGGCAATAAATATTACCTCAACTTCATGGGTGTTACAAAAATTTTTGACGGAAAAAAGAGCTACACCATTGTTCCTGAGGATGAAGAAATTACCATATCTAGTGTTAACGACAAAGACGATAATGCAGTTACACCATCAAAAATGTTGACGTTTTTCAACACTGGATACAAATATTATTGGGATATCCTTCAAGATGTTAAAGGGAGAAAAATACAATACATAAAACTTGTTCCAAATAACGCAAAAGACCAAAGAAAAGAAATTCTTCTCGGCATTGACTCTAAAACAAAAACAATCTACAATGTTATTGAAATAGGAAGAAATGGGACAAAAACAACACTAACTGTTAATTCGTTCAAAACAAATCAACCTATATCAAAAAATCAGTTTACCTTTGTTGCGAGTAAATATCCAAATTACTATATCAACAAAATAGATTAACAGCACATAGAGTGAAAATTCTTGACAAGTACTTATTAAGGCAATTCATATCGACTTTTTTGACAGTATTTGTCATTCTGTTTTTTATTTTTATTCTACAAACAGTATGGTTGTTCATATCTGAGCTTGCTGGGAAAGACCTAGATTTTATTTCAGTTCTAAAATTTCTTCTATTTGCAACACCCAGAATTGTTCCATTAGTACTTCCGCTTTCGGTGCTATTAGCATCTATTATGACATTTGGAAATCTTGCTGAAAATTATGAGTTGGCAGCAATGAAATCATCTGGAGTTTCCCTGAAAAGAGCTCTGAAATATTTAACCTTTTTCATACTCCTACTCAGCGTAGTTGCTTTCTTTTTTGCCAATAATGTAATTCCCTATGCTGAATATAAATTCATCAACTTTAGACGTAATATCGCCCAAGTAAAACCTGCCATGGCTATAGCCGAAGGTCAGTTTAGCCAAGTTGGTAATTACAGTATAAAAGTTGACAAAAAATCGGGAGATAATGGTAGGTTTCTAGATGGTGTAACCATTCACAAAAAAAATGGTTTTGAATCCGTTGGTACTACAATCATAAAAGCAAAGAAAGGAGAATTGGTTAGTAGCGAAAGTTCGAATAATTTAATGATGGTTCTTAGAGATGGAAATTATTATGAAGAAATAATTCCAAAAAAATATGAAGAACGAAATAAACTACCTTTTGCTAAAAGTGAATTTAAGCGATATGTCATCAATATAGATTTGTCAAAGCTAAACAAAGTTGATGAAAACGAAGAGCAAATTACGAATACTAATAGCATGCTGACTATTGGTGAATTAAAATATACTATAGACTCATTAAACAAAAACTACAAAAAAGACCTGAGCTCTTACATTGATAATATTAACGCGAGAGTAAATTCAAGTTTTTCAAATGCTAAAAACAATCAAAACCTCAACAATACTGCTAAACTAAACAACAATGATTTACTCTCGAACTTCAATACTAGCGAAAAACAACAAATGCTTCGTGTAGCTTCTGGAGTTGTGGAGTCTAATAACTTCTCAATTGAAAGTTCAAAATATGAGTTTCAAGCAAAAACAAAGAATATCAATAGTCATTGGATTTCATTTTTTGAAAAGTTTGCCATTGCATTCTCTTGTATTTTGATGTTTTTCATTGGTGCTCCACTTGGTGCCATCATCAGAAAAGGTGGATTAGGACTTCCAATAGTCTTTGCTGTAATGATTTTTATCGTGTATCATTTCATCAATACCTTTGGAAAAAAGCTAGCGCAAGAAGATGGAATTTCTCCATTTTTAGGAGCATGGATGGCAACATTGGTTTTGTTACCTTTAGCAATATTTTTTACCAAAAGAGCCACTGATGATAGAGGTGTAGCACTAGAGTTTTCTTGGCTAGACTATATTATCGATAAATATTTTCCCAAAAAAGAAGAAGATAATCTAATCGATATTGCTTTAAATTCTATCGAAAAAGAAAATAATGAACAGTATATACAAGATGAAAAAGTAGAAAATAAACATGAAAGTGTACCTGTTCAAGCTGAAGAATCACAACCAGTTGATTTCAAAAAAGATAACTATAGATTGTTTTCAATTTTAGCCCTAGTTGCTAATGTAATTAGTATCACTACACTAGTTTTATTTGATGTTACTAACTTGACAAAAACATTAGCAATAATTGCAGTTTTGTGTTTATTAATATTGGTATTTTTTTCACAAAAAGTAGTATCTAAAAATTTAAAATCTTACGATTTACCCTTATGGATAGTGCTATTAGGTGCATTTCCATTTTATATCTTTTTCTTTGTTTATAACTTTTATAAACTTAAAAAAACTAACACAACAACACCATGATTTCGGATAAAATAATTCTAAACACCATAGAAGAAGCCATTGAAGACATTCGTCAAGGCAAAGTAATAATTGTTGTTGACGATGAAGACCGTGAGAATGAAGGTGATTTTCTTGCCGCTGCAGAAAAAGTTACTCCAGAAATGATAAACTTCATGGCAACACACGGAAGAGGTTTAATTTGTGCTCCATTAACAGAAAAACGTTGCAATGAATTAGAACTGCATTCCATGGTAAAAAATAATACTGATCACATGGAAACTGCATTCACAGTTTCTGTAGATTTAAAAGGAAATGGAGTTACTACAGGAATATCTGCATCCGATAGAGCAAAAACGATTTTGGCATTGGTAAATGAAAATACTAAATCTTACGATTTGGCAAGACCAGGCCATATATTTCCTTTGACAGCAAAACAAGGTGGTGTTCTTAGAAGAACAGGACACACTGAGGCAGCTATAGATTTTGCAAGACTAGCTGGATTTAAACCCGCTGGTGTTATAGTCGAAATTATGAATGAAGATGGAACTATGGCTCGACTTCCACAGTTAGTAGAAGTTGCAAAAAAATTTGACTTGAAGCTAGTTTCCATAGAAGACCTTGTGGCATACAGAATGCAACATGATAGTCTAATCATCAAAAAAGAAGATTTTGAAATCCAAACACGTTTTGGAAGTTACAGGCTTCGCGCCTATCAACAAACCACCAACAAAAGTGTTCATATAGCATTAACAAAAGGTAGTTGGAACAGTGGAGAAGCAATTCTCACTCGAATTAATTCGACTGCGGTGAACAATGACATTCTAGGAACACTAACAAACGACCTAGAAAAGAAACTCGATGATATGTTTAGAAAAATAAACGATGAGGGAAGAGGCGCAATTCTTTTCATAAATCAAGATATTCAATCATCAGAGCTATTAAGTCGATTAGGCGATTTGAAAGAATTACAAAATAAAGGAGTACTCCAAGCGCCAAAAATTAAAATGGATATTAAAGATTTCGGTATTGGAGCACAAATTCTTCATGATCTCGACATATCAAAAATAAGACTCATCAGTAATTCTACTCAATCAAAAAGAGTTGGGATGATTGGTTATGGTCTAGAAATTATAGAATATGTTAATTATTGATATCGTAACTTAATCTTTTTGAGGCAAATACTTTTGATTTGAAAAAATAAATTAATTTTTCCATTATATTTTTTTGGAAAACAAAAAAGGTTACTATATTTGCATCCGCATTACGGAAGTAGCGCAAACATATTGGAGAAATGGCAGAGTGGTCGATTGCGGCAGTCTTGAAAACTGTTGACTGTAACAGGTCCGGGGGTTCGAATCCCTCTTTCTCCGCCAGTAGAAATACAAACGGTACTAAAACCCACTAAATTCAACAATTTAGTGGGTTTTTTCTTTTAGGGTTATATCAAATTATTCATAAAATCTCAAAGTTTAGGTGTCTTTCAAGGTGTCACTAAAAAATTAAATTTTCAGTGACACCTCGCAACGAAAGCACCGCTACTACAAGGTGTTCAATAGCATATTCAAAGAATGTACATCTTGTGAGTAGTTATTAAATCAAATAAATTTAATACTAACTTTAAGGTCACCAATAATGAACACATCCGTATCAATTCTCTTCTACATCAAGAGAGCAAAAGCCAACAATTTAGGGGTTTGCCCAATCTACACCAGAGTTACAGTCAATGCCAAACGGTTTGAGTTTAGTACCAACAAATATATCAATCCTGATAAATGGTCCTCAGAAGGCAGCAAAGTAAAAGGCGCTAATGAAGAAGCTAGAACAATCAATAGTCATCTTGATTATTTAAAAAGTCAAGTTTTAGAAGCAGAGAAGAAACTTTTCAAAAAAGACATTAGTGTTACTTCTGAGAATTTGAAAAATGAATTGTTTGGTTTATCAGAAACTAAACGCATGCTTGTTCCCATCTTCCAAGACCACAACAACAAAATAAAAGAATTGGTTGGAAAGGAATACGCTCCTGGAACATTAGAACGCTACACTACTTCACTCAAGCATACTATCAAATTTATGCAATGGAAATACAATGTTTCCGATATCGATATTACAAAGATTGATCATGCCTTTATAACCGATTACGAGTTTTGGTTACGAAGTGTTAGAAACTGTGCTAACAATACAGCAGTCAAATACCTTAAAAACTTCAATAAAATCATCAAGCTATGTTTGGCCAATGACTGGCTAGACAAAAATCCATTTGCAAACTATAAAGCAAAAGTAAAAGAAGTTGAACGGGTTTACTTGACTGAAAAGGAAGTTCAAAATATTATCGAAAAGGATTTAAAGAATGAAAGGCTTTCACTAGTTCGTGATATCTTCCTTTTTAGCTGCTTTACAGGTTTAGCATACATAGATGTCAAAAACCTAACAAAGTCACATATAAGCTACGGTATTGATGGAGAGAAATGGATATTCACGCACAGGCAGAAAACAGAAAGTGCTTCCAAAATTCCAATCCTTCCAGTTACTCAAATGATAATCGATAAATACGAAAATCATCCACAATGTTTGAATGAAAATAAACTACTACCTATCCTATCCAACCAAAAAATGAATGCTTATCTAAAAGAAATTGCAGGAGTTTGTGAAATTGAAAAAGAACTAACATTCCACATTGCTCGACATACTTTTGCTACTACTGTGACACTTACCAATGGCGTTCCAATTGAAAGCGTGAGCAAAATGCTTGGGCATAAAAATTTAAGAACTACACAACATTATGCTAAAGTTTTAGATAGAAAAGTTAGTGATGATATGAAGATTTTAAAAGATAAATTTTCAATTTTAGACAATAATATATTGAAAAAATCTTCAGTCACAAGCTAAACATTTCTAGTAATCAATGCTATTTAAAGCTATTAAGACTTTATTATTTGTTAAAAAAAGCATAAACACCATTTTAGTAACTTTATTTTAGTAATTTTGTTAACCAAATAGTTAAACTATATAATTAAACAATATGGATAAAATTAAAACTGAAAATACTGAAACTGAAATATTAATAGCTGCAAAAGAAATCTTTCAGCAAAAAGGAATGGCAGGTGCAAGAATGCAAGAAATAGCAGATAAAGCAAAAATTAATAAAGCATTATTGCATTATTATTATAGAAGCAAACAATTATTATTTGAAGCTGTTTTCAAAAGTGCTTTTTCGCTTTTAGCACCACAATTAAATAAAGTGCTAAATGATGATAGTGACTTATTTGAAAAAATACGAAAGTTCACTGAAAATTATGTTTCGTTTGTAATCAAACATCCCTATTTACCAAATTTTGTAATACAAGAATTAAATAAAAACCCAGAATTTGTTCAAAAGCTTCGCTCTGAAAAAAATTTTCCTTCCATTGAAAAATTTAAACTTCAAGTAAGTGATGCTATAAATCAAGGAATTATTAAACCAATCGAAGCCGAACAGTTATTTATCAATATTATCTCTTTAAATATTTTTCCTTTTATCGGAGAACCGCTATTGATGGCGCTTGTTAATGTGGATAAAGAAAGCTACAATAAAATACTAGAAAATAGAAAAACGGAAGTGGCTGAGTTTATCATTAATTCAATAAAAATATAAATTATGAAAATTAAGTTAATCATACTGATAGTATTGTTTATATCAATATATGCAAATGCACAACAGACTTTAACCTTGGAAGATTGTTACTCATTAGCTACAAAAAATTATCCTTTATCAAAACAAACAGGTTTATTAGAACAGAAATCAAGTTATGAAATTGACGCATTAAGCAAAGGAAAATTACCAAAAATCGATGTAAACGCACAAGCAACTTATCAATCTGATGTGATTGGATTACCTACTTCACTTCCAGGGGTTCAATCTTTAAATAAAGATCAATATAGAGCAACTTTAGATGTAAATCAATTAGTGTACAATGGTGGAATAATTGATGCAAATGCAAAATTAAAAGAGGCACAAACCAAAACACAACAACAACTAATAGAAGTTAGTTTATACCAAATAAAAACTCGAATCAGTCAATATTTCTTTTCTATTTTGTTACTTCAAGAAAAAAAAGCACTACTATCTTCAAAAAAAGAGTTATTAATTTCCAAAGTTAAGGAAGTGAAATCGGGAGTCAAATTTGGAGCAATTCTTCCATCATCAGAACAGGTTTTAGAAGCAGAAATTATTAAAATAAACCAGCAATTAACCGAAATTAAATTTGAAAACATCAAATTATTAAATAACCTATCAGAATTAACTTTTTCAGATATTGATGCCGAAACAACTTTAATACAACCAGTATCATATCCAAATAGCACTAATATAACAAGACCTGAAATTGCTTTTTATGATTTACAAAATCAGCAATTAGAGTTCTCGAAAAGTGTACTATCTAAATCAAATCTTCCAAAAATAAATGCTTTTGGTCAAGCGGGTTATGGTAATCCCGGATTAAACATGTTAGACAATTCTTTTCAAACATTTTATGTTGTTGGCTTAAAAGCGAATTGGAATATTTTTGATTGGGGCAAAACCAAAACTGATAAAAAAGCATTGGATATATCTAAAGAAATAGTAACATCTGAGAAAGAAACATTTGAATTAAATAACAAAATACAATTAGAAGAGCAAGATTTTGAAATTAAAAAATTAGAACAACTGCTCCTTTCTGATACCGAAATAATTCAAATACGTGAAAAAGTTATTAAATCCTCAGATGCTCAATTAAAAAATGGTGTGATAACATCGTCTGAATATCTTATAGAATTAACCAATTTATTTGAAGCAAAAAATATTTTGAAAACACATGAAGTTCAATTAGCAGCTGCTAAATCAAATTACGAAATAATTAAAGGAAAATAAAATAGTACCCGAAAAATTTAAAAAAATGAAAAAAATAAGCATAATAATTTTAGCAACAATAGGGTTAATTTCTTGTAACAAAAATAACGACAAAGCTGATGGTTATGGGAATTTTGAAGCAACTGAAATAACTATTTCTTCAGAAGCTAACGGTAAAATAGAGTTTTTAAAAGTCGAAGAAGGAGATGAATTAAAATCTCAATTACAAGTAGGATTAGTTGATACATTACAATTACATTTTGCGAAACAACAATTAATTGCCTCTAAAAGCACCGTGTCGTCAAAATCCGCAAATATAATATCACAAAAAAGCGTCTTAAATGAACAATTAAAAACAGCTAAATTAGAGAAAAACCGAATCCGTAATATGTATTCTGAAAATGCTGCAACTAAACGACAAGTAGATGAAATTGAAGGAAAGGTAAAAGTTATCGAAGAGCAAATTAAAAGTGTCGGAACTCAAAACGCACCTATTTTAAATGACTTAAAATCGATAGATGTACAAATTGCTAGAATCAATGATCAAATAGCAAAAAGTAAAATTATTAACCCTATTAATGGAACTGTTTTAACTAAGTATGCTGAACCAGGCGAAATAACAGCATTTGGAAAACCACTATACAAGATAGCTGATATTTCTGAAATGACTTTGCGAATCTATGTAAGCGAAACACAGTTGTCAAAAATAAAAGTTGGACAAAATGTATCGGTAAAAATTGATGCTGAAAAAGATATGAAATCATATCAAGGAAATATTTCATGGATTGCATCTTCGGCAGAGTTTACTCCTAAAATTATTCAAACAAAAGAAGAACGAGTAAATCTCGTTTATGCCGTAAAGGTAAAAGTAAAAAATGATGGCAGACTAAAAATCGGAATGCCAGCAGAAATGTGGATTAAATATTAATTAAAAAATTATAGAACATGTTAAAAATAAAAATTGCCCTTTTAGCTACATTTAGTTTACTTCTTTTCTCTTGTAATACGAAATCGAAAGAAGAAAAAGCTACTGAAATTAAAACTGAAGAACACCAACATTCTGAAAGCGAAACAATTCAATTAAACAATGGTGAAAAATGGAAGGTAGATGATAATATGATGATACACATTCGTAATATGGAAAAAGAGGTAGTACATTTTGACCAAGAAAAAAGCACAAATTATTCGTTATTAGCTGATAAATTAAAAACAAATATTGATATACTAACATCAAATTGTACCATGAAAGGACAAGCTCATGACGAACTTCACAAATGGTTAGTTCCATATATAGAATTAGTCGATTTGTTTTCTAAAGAAAAATCAGCAAATCAGTTTACAGAAATTCAAAATTCGTTCCTAACATTTAATGAATATTTCAAATGATTTTAAAAAACTTACATACCGAAAATAAACCAGTTCAAACACAATTATTATTTGAACCAAAAGACGCTAAAGTAATTTCATTGCAAATAGCAAAAGGAGAAACACTTAAAGAGCACATTTCAAAAATACCAGCATTGTTGGTTTGCATTTCAGGAAATGCTGTTTTTACAAATGAAAAAGGAACAGTCGTTAATCTCAATTCAGGTACTTATGTAATGATTGAAGAAAATGTAAAACACGCTGTAAAAGCAATCGATGAAAGTAATTTCTTATTGATTAAATAATGAGTATTGCAGTAAACAACATATCAAAATCTTACAAAAAGTTAAAAGCAGTCGAAAACATTACTTTTAATGTGAATGAGGGAGAATTATTTGGTTTAATTGGACCTGATGGCGCAGGAAAAACAACTATTTTCAGAATACTTACTACGCTTTTAGTTGCCAATGAAGGTAGTGCTGAAGTAGCAGGTTTTGACGTAGTCAAACAACTCAAAGAAATCAGAAACTCTGTTGGCTATATGCCAGGAAAATTCTCGCTATATCAAGATTTAACTGTTGAAGAAAACTTACATTTTTTTGCCACTATTTTCGGAACCACAATTGAGGAAAATTATGATTTAATTAAAGACATATACATTCAAATTGAACCATTCAAAGACAGAAGAGCAGGTGCTCTTTCGGGTGGAATGAAACAAAAATTAGCATTATGTTGTGCGTTAATTCATGCTCCAAAAGTATTATTTCTTGACGAACCAACTACAGGAGTTGATCCCGTTTCTCGAAAAGAATTTTGGATAATGCTAAAAAGATTACAACAAAAAGGCATTACAATATTAGTTTCAACACCCTATATGGATGAAGCTTCTCTTTGCGATAGAATTGCATTAATTCAAAAAGGCAAAATTTTAAAAATAGAAACACCTGAAAATATCATTAACAACTACGAAAAAGTAATTTATGATGTACAAGCAAAAAACACACACGGATTGATTCACGATTTAAAAAATTATCCTAATCAATACAGTGTTTATGCTTTTGGGGAGTTTGTACATTACATAGATAAAAATGCAACTTTCAATCCAAACGATTTACAAACCTATTTGAAAAATAAAAATCATACGGATATAATTATTAAACCTGCTACAATAACCATTGAAGATGTTTTCATGGACTTATAAACAAAAAAATGGAAAGAGAAAAAATAATATCTGTAAAAAATTTAACAAAAGAGTTTGGTCATTTTACTGCTGTAAAAGGCATTTCATTTGATGTTTATAAAGGAGAAATTTTTGGTTTTTTAGGAGCCAATGGAGCAGGGAAAACAACAGCTATGAAAATGTTGATTGGAATTTCAAATCCAACTTCAGGTGAAGCCAATGTTGCAGGTTTTGATGTTCACTCACAAGCCGATATGGTAAAAAAAAGTATTGGTTATATGAGCCAAAAGTTCTCAATGTATGATGATTTAACTATTAAAGAAAACATTACTTTTTTTGGTGGAATTTATGGATTATCAAGAATACAAATCAAACAAAAAATCGCACAATTAATAGAAGAATTAGAACTTCAAGAAGTAGCAAATAATTTAGTAGGTTCGTTACCATTGGGTTGGAAACAAAAATTGTCGTTTTCAGTTGCATTACTGCACGAGCCAAAAATTGTTTTTCTCGATGAGCCAACAGGAGGCGTTGACCCAATAACCCGAAGACAATTTTGGGAAATGATTTATACACAAGCTTATAAAGGTACTACCATTTTTGTAACCACACATTACATGGATGAAGCAGAATATTGTGACCGTGTTTCTATTATGGTTGACGGCTCTATTGAAGCTTTAGACACCCCAAAAAATTTAAAACAACAATTCAAAGTAGATTCTATGAATGATGTTTTTTTAAAATTAGCAAGGAATATAGAATAATAAATCACTACAACACTTGAAACTTAAACTAGAAACAAAAAACAAATGAAAAGATTTATCGGATTTGTAAAAAAAGAATTCTACCATATTTTCAGAGATAAACGTTCTTTGTTTATTCTGTTTGGTATGCCGATTGCCCAAATTTTATTGTTTGGTTTTGCCATAACAAATGAAATTAACAATGTTGACATTGCCATTTTAGACCAATCAAACGATATAGAAACACAAAAAATTATCTATAAAATAAAAGCATCACCCTATTTTAATGTTGAAAACCAAATTGAAAAAGAAAGCGACATAGAATCAGAATTTAAAAAAGGAAAAATCAAGGCAGTTCTTATTTTCGAACCAAATTTTAGTAAAAATCTAGAAACCAAAAAAGTAGCAGTAGTTCAAGCAATTACCGATGCGACCGAACCTAATGTTGCCAACACAATAGCAAATTATACCTCAGCAATTATACAAAATTATCAATCGCAAAAAAAACAATCCAATAGTAATTCGGTAAAGGTTGAAGTACAATCGAGAATGTTTTATAATCCTGAACTCAAAAGTGTTTTTAATTTTGTTCCAGGTGTAATGACTGTTATTCTAATGCTTGTTTCAGCTATGATGACCTCTATTTCTATCACACGAGAAAAAGAATTAGGCACTATGGAAATTCTTTTAGTTTCTCCATTAAAACCATTTCAAGTAATTATTGGAAAGGTATTTCCTTATATTTTTCTTTCCATTATCAATGCAATCGTAATATTAACATTAGGCTATTTTGTGTTCAAAATGCCTATAAATGGAAGCATCTTTTTGTTAGCTTTTGAAAGTATATTATTTATCATTTCTGCTCTTTCATTGGGGATATTAATTTCTACCGTTTCTAATTCTCAACAAACAGCAATGATGTTATCATTAATGGGTTTGATGCTACCAGTAATTATTCTATCAGGATTTATATTTCCTATAAATAGTATGCCTTTACCCATGCAAGTAATCAGTAACATCATACCTGCAAAATGGTTCATTATTATTGTAAAAGCCATTATGCTCAAGGGAGTCGGAATTCAATATATATGGAAAGAAACCCTTATATTAATAGGGATGACTGTGTTTTTTATAACATTGAGCATCAAAAAATATAAAATTAGACTAGAGTAAGAATAGTATTACTGTAAAGGTTTAAAAACAATCATTGGGATATAAAAATAAATTATGAAATCGCCATTAACAACAAGTTTGTTGCAAACAAACACCAATGAAAATAGCGATACATATGCACCAAAAAACAAATAATATTTACATATGAAAACAATATTATTCATCATACAGAAAGAGTTTAAGCAAATTTTTAGAGATAAAAGTATGCTCCAACTGATATTTATTTTGCCCATTTTGCAATTATTAATTTTGTCAAATGCAGCTACATTCGATGTTAAAAATATTGTAATAACCTTTGTTGACAATGACCAAAGTCGGGAATCAAGAGATTTAATAAATTCGTTTAAATCCTCAACCTATTTTAAAGTTACAGAACCCTATTTTTCTGAAAAAGAAGCTATCCAAGAAATGCAAAAAGGAAAAACCGACATTATTGTAAATATTCCAATTCACTTCAATCGTGACCTTCAAAAAGACAAAAAAACAAGTATTTCAGTAAGTATTAATGCTATAGATGCTGCAACAGCAGGTGTTGAAAATGTATATGTAACACAAATTATAAATACATACAATCAAAATATTCAAATGCAGTCCAACTATTTTTCAGGAAACAAAGAAATACCTCAAAATATTATAGTTATACCGTCTTTTTGGTACAACAAAACCTTAAACTACAAAACCTTTATGGTTCCTGGTATCTTGGTTTTATTGGTTACTATGCTTACTTTATTTCTGTCATCAATGAATATAGTTAGAGAAAAAGAGTTAGGTACATTGGAGCAAATTAATGTAACACCAATAAAAAAATATCAGTTTATAGTTGGAAAATTATTTCCATTTTGGGTACTTGGCTTAGTGATTTTGACTGTTGGTTTGCTTATAGCTAAAGTTGTTTTTAATGTTCCCATGCTAGGTAATATTTTCCTTGTTTATGGTTTCACATCAGTGTATTTGCTATTAATTTTAGGATTCGGACTATACATATCTAATCATACCGAAACCCAACAACAAGCAATGTTTATTGCGTGGTTTTTTATGGTGATTTTCATATTAATGAGTGGTTTATTTACACCTATCGAAAGTATGCCAAAATGGGCACAGAACTTAACATTGTTAAATCCTATTCGATACTTTGTAGAGTTCATAAGAATGGTTCTACTAAAAGGATCCGGATTTTTTGAAGTATTGCCAAACCTATTAATTGTTACCGGATTTGCAGTATTTGTAAACGGCATGGCGGTTTGGAGTTATAAAAAATCAAATTAGAAGTTTAAGTTTTTAAAAGGTATTAAAAATGAATGGTAATAAATTAGTTACGAATGAATCTTTATTCTTTCGAGGTCCGCTATCGAGATTTAAAGAGCTAATGTTCACATTTAGGGTTCAAATTAATTTTATAAGAGCATTTAGAAAATTACATTTCCTTGGTCCATGCGTAACTATTTTTGGTTCGGCTCGGTTTACACCAGAATCAGAACATTATAAAAATGCTGAAAAAATTGGTGCAGAAATTTCTAAATTAGGTTTTACAATAATGACAGGTGGCGGACCAGGAATAATGGAAGCCGCAAATAAAGGAGCATTTGAAAATGATGGTTATTCTGTTGGTTGCAATATTGTATTGCCAAGAGAACAAAAACCAAATCCATATTTACATAAATGGATAGATATTCCTTATTTTTTTGTTCGTAAAGTTGTTCTGATAAAATATTCGTATGCCTTTGTAGTGATGCCAGGTGGAGTTGGTACTTTAGATGAATTATTTGAAGCACTTACATTAATACAAACTAAAGTAATTAAAAACTTTCCGATAATTATTTTTGATTCAGATTATCATAAAGAACTTTGTCATCATATTAAAATTATGCTTGAAAATGAAAGCATCAGTCCAGAAGATATGAAGCTCCTTTTTGTAACTGATTCTATTCCTGATTTAATTACACATCTTGAAACGCATGCAATCAAAAAATTTGGGTTAGTAAATAAACAATATAAACCAAAATGGTGGTTTTTAGAAAAATAAAACAATTCTTGTCTATGTCTTTTTAATTAATACTAAAATGTAGAAAAATATTATTTTCTTTCTTGTAAAATATCTGAAAATATAGACGAATTAGCAATAAAATATGAAAAAGAATATAGTATTAGTTTTTATTATTGTAATAACGACCATAACTTCAGCTCAAACTAAAGTAGATACAACAGCAATTCTATCTTTAGATAAAATTGCACAAGTAAATCAAGGAGAAAGTTATGTTACTTTTCCCTTTGATATTGGTAATTTAGAACCCTTACTATTTGAAGCAAATGTTAGTCCTAATTTTAAAATTCGAGAACGTAAAGATTCGAGATTAATGGCAGTACTTACCTCTCAAATCATTATAAGAATGTTTGATGAATATTCATATCCAGTAAAAACACCCAGTTATATTCCTCAAATAGCATTTTATTTTCTAACAGGACATAAAGAATCAGCCAATAAATTAACACTTTTTGGTAAAATTGCACATCATTCGAATGGTCAAAACGGAAATTTCTATACCGAAAATGGAGATATCAATTTACAATCAGGAAACTTTGCAACTAATTATATAGAACTTGGATTTTTAAAATCATCATATAGTCAAAACTTGAAAGCTTTCAAATTTATAAAAAGCTCATTTGAAATCCACCCAAAGAGTTGGATGTTAGAGGAACTTCATGGTCAATATAGCGGATTGCGATGGCACAATACCTTTTTAGCTTATAAACTTCCTATGAAAACAAATCCACTTCCAAACGAAAAACAAAGAGCAAACTTCTCAATTAAAGCTGAAACGACAATAATGTTAGATAATTTTAATAATTGGAACTATTTTGACGCCAAAAGATTAAATGCAAGTCTAATTCTCTATTATCACCCAAAATTCTTAGAAGATATTGGATTTTTTGTTCAATTCTATCATGGTATGGATTATTATAATATTTATTTTCAACATCAAATCAGCTCAATAAGATTTGGTATAATGACAGAAACTTTACGTTTTTAAAATATTTTAGAATTGAATTTAAAAATAAACACATTACTTTCAGACTTAAATGAACAGCTGAATTTTATAGATATAGAATTTGATGATACAATTAATCGATGCGAAAAAGCAATTGAAATTATTATAGTTTCAATTCAAAAACTTAAAATTTTGTTTCTCAAAGAAAAATTTAAAAATCAAGAACAAGAAATAGATTTTTTCAAAAATATAAAACCAAAGTTTACTTCAAAATTTATATACTATAATATAATTTATAAAATCGAAACAAAAAAACCTTATGGTGGTGAAAGAATTGTAAAAAAATACCTCAACAACGAATTACAAAAACTAAAAACATATTTCGATAATAATTTAGACTTTTATAAATATTATAGAACAGGTAATAACTATCTTGATTTTAAATATTTTGTTCGTGGTAAATTCGATATAAAACTAACCATAGATAGTTTCTTTTTTGAAGTTGATCATAATTTTTCAACTTCTCATGATTTTAAAGTAGCTAAAATTTTGGCACATGATTTAGTACAAGTATATTTAGAAAATAAATTAATAGAAATAAACAACAAAAGTGTTAAAGAAAAATCACAACACAATCACAACGCAAAACTAACTTGGACAGCTCCTAAAGTTGCACTAATTGAATTACTTTACGCATTACAATCAGAAAAAGTTTTCAACAATGGATCAACTGATCTTAAAGAAATAGCTGAATATCTCGAAAATATTTTCAATGTTGATTTAGGACAATACCGAAGAACTTTTCTTGAAATTCGAGTTCGCAAGACGGAAAGAACCAAATTTTTAAATACTTTAAAAGAAACTTTAGAGAAAAGAATGAATAATTCTGACGAACCAATTTAATTTTAGATTTGTCCTATTTTAAATAAAATCGTTCACAACTCTGTTTGCGTTGTGAGTTTTATTTATTCAAAACAAACAAATTTGTACCATAACAATCTAAAACATACGTTATGGCAATCGAAGTTATCACTCGCGAAGACTTAAACGAATTCAGAAGTCTTCTTTTGAACGATTTAAAAGAAATCATTCAATCCAAACCACAACAAACAAAACAGTGGCTCAAATCCAATGAAGTCCGTAAACTGTTAAACATCTCTCCAGGTACTTTGCAAAATCTCCGCATCAACGGAACACTAACCTATACCAAAATAGGTGGCATAATGTATTATGACCATTCCGATATCGATAAGCTGTTAAATGGAAATAAGGTAAACGCTTTGCCTACTCTCTTTAAGTAGTGTATTGTATTTGTCATACCGAGCGAAGTCGAGGTATCTCCTGCAGATCAGGTCAACACTTGAACTTTGTTCAAGCTTAACTATTCACTAATTACTATTCACTAATCACTAGTAAATGAATTACATCAAACACCTAACCGGTTTCTTTGAGAAAGTAGCCATTGATAAAACGCTAAATCCAACACACGTAAGCTTATACATTGCCTTATTCCAATTTTGGAATTGTAACCGTTTTAAAAACCCAATCAGTATCAATCGCGATGAGGTAATGCGAATAAGCAAAATCAGTTCTAAAGCCACTTATCATAAATGTCTGAAGAACTTGCATAGTTTGGGTTACATCAATTACGAACCATCTTACAATCCATTCAAAGGAAGTCATGTCATTTTATTCAACTTTTCAGAAGATTTAAAACCGTTGCCAAAATCCGAAAGAAAACCAAAAAATGAACCACTTATTGAACTTGTTTCTGAACAAGCTTTGAACAAGTCTTGTACTAGTAGTGAAACAGGTACTGAACAAGCAGTAGTACCTTCTATAAACTATATAAACAATACAAACATTTTAAACGATAAAAACGTTTCAAACTTGGAAAAGCTCACAAAAAATTTTGAAGAAATAAATAATTCCAATTTAGAAAATGAAAATTCTGAAAAAGAAAAAAGTTCCGCGAAAAAAGAAAAAGAAGAAATGTTGGAAACATTGGACGATGATAATCGGCAAATACTTCAAACATTCGCCAACTCCGATGAAAATCAAATAAAAAACAGTTGGCAAAAAAGTTCCGCAAAAAAAGAAGAAAAGAAAATAACCGAGTTTGTCATATCGAGCGAAGTCGAGATAGCTCATAATCTAAAATTAAATCCTGTCATTGAAGAAATCAAACTTTATTTCCAGTCTCAAAATTTCCCGGAACTCGAGGCCCAAAAATTTTATAACTATTTCTCCAGTGTCGGTTGGTTAGTTGGTGGCAAAACACCGATGGTCGATTGGCAAGCAGCAGCACAAAATTGGATGATTAACGCACCTAAATTCATTTCAAATGCAGAACAACCCAACAGAGCAAAACAACTCAATACATCAACCGACAAAGACTATTCAGAGCCACTTTAACCTGAACTTGTTTCAGGTTCTTTGCGAACCTTGCGTCAATCATTGCGGACTTTGCGGTTAAATCTATGAAGACTATTTTAAGCGAAGCGTCTTTACTCAATCAGCAAAAAAACTATAAAACCTATGTTTCTATGTGGTTAAAAATAAAAATATGGAAAACGAAATAAAATCACATTACAGCTACACCGAAGTAATCAATTGGCTAGAACAAAAAGGAGTTGAACTATACGGCAATCATTTCAAAATAATAGAAACTGATTACCCAATTGTGCACAAACTAATCGCATATTTCTTAAAAGACGAACCAACTTGTTTTCAATATGGAATAAACCTCAACAAAGGAATTCTATTAACCGGACCAATCGGCTGCGGAAAAACATCATTGATGAACTTAATGAAATACCTAACAGCAACAGAACATAAATTTTTCGTAAAACCGTGTCGAGACATAAGCTTTGAATTTATCCAGGACGGCTACCAAATAATCCACAAATACAGCATCGGCAAACTATATCAATCAGAACCAAGAACCTATTGCTTTGACGATTTAGGAACAGAAAACAACCTAAAATACTTCGGAAACGAATGCAATGTAATGGCGGAAATCCTATTAAGCAGATATGATCTATTCATCTCAAAAAAACTAAAAACCCACATAACCACAAACCTATCAGCCACAGAAATTGAAAAAAATTATGGCAACCGAGTTCGCTCAAGATTAAGGGAAATGGTCAATTTGATAGCATTTGAAAAATCAGCTCAAGACAAAAGATAAAATCCGCATAAATCCGCGTTGCGAAGCATCCGTTTCATCCGCGTTCCAAAAAAAAGAAACAATATGAACACAATAACCAACTTCTGGAACTACTTCCAACAAACCAACTTCGTTTTCCTACTCCTAAACGAAATCCCAAAAGACGAACTTAAAACCCATTTCGATAAACTAATCGAGATACTTCATCAATATAACAAAGACCTAAACCTCATCATCAAAAACAAAACTAAAGGCGGCGAATTAATAATTACTGCAAACGGAAATCCCTACCTTTTCAAAGAAGTAGAATTACTAGTTCATCATGCACCGGTGGTAGAACGTTGGAAAATAACCGCATTCCTTCAACCAGAAACCAACCTAACCAAATACGAAAACGGCACCGACAAACCACTAGAATATTACGGCATCACTTTACGAATAAGTGAAATGTATTTCATCCCATTAGAGAACCCAAACAAACCAACCGATTTAGGAATAAAAGTGTTGCTCCAAAACTACATAGTCCACAAAGACAACCCAAGACTTCGAGAAGTGATTTACGTTCACATCGAGCACTTAATTGGTGAAAAAGCATTTGCCAATGATATAGCATTTATTGCAATTGGGCAATTTGAAGGAGACGATGAAAACCAAATTGAATTGTATAATCTGAAATCATATATCGAAACAGAAATAAAAAATTAAGTTTCGGCTATAAAAATGATTTACTGCCAAAACTTAACAAATATTTTATTTGCAAAACACTACACAATCTGTAGTAAATCGCAAATGAAATAACACAAACTTTGTCCCAAATATGGCAAATAATTGGGACAAAATTTAGATTAATTAACTTCAACTAAAAATGAATTTTGATTCGTATTTCAATTTGACTTTTATCTCTTTATTAAAATACATATCATCAAAAATGTTTTGTAAAAAAGGATCAGGGATTATATAAGTATGGCTATTTATTATTTTCTTTAATCCAATTGAATTCTTTAAAAACATTGCGCAAATATCTAATTCATCGGCAGACATTATTTTTCCATTTAATGATTGTCTAATTTCCAAGTATTCTTCAAATTTTCTGTAAGGATTATTAAACTTCTTGTATAAACTTAAAAGAAAGATTTCTAAATCATCAATAAAAATTGAAAAAGGGTAAAAATCATTTTCATTATCTTTTTCTAATAAAAGACTCAAATCGGTTTGTATTGCACCATATCTCTCAAGCGTAACAACAATTGAAAAAACATTTAAAATGTTATTTGTATTAATCTCAACTTTCTGATTCTTAGTTTCAATAATAATCCTTTCATTTTCAAATATTTCATTCTCAACTCTCAAACACTGATTATATCCTTCTTGAATTGAAGTTTTAAAATCCTCTTTAATTCTTTTGTAAGCCTTTTCGGTATCTCGCATTGGCTCTCTGAATTTAGAAGTTTTACACTCAATAATATAGGCAATTCTGTTGTGTATAATTAGTATGTCTTGTTCAAAACCATTAAGAGTATAATTGTGATATATTTTAGTGTTTTTATCTTTGAAAAAATTCTTAAAAATTTCCAAAGTTTTTTCCTCAAAAACTAATTTACCTCTTCGTTGATAAAGCTGTGTTAATGATTTTTGATTATCTCCAAGTAATTTAAAAAGGTGATTGTAAATTGAAGTAGGCAATTGTTTTTGAAAAATATTTAAATATTCATTATTACTCAACTTAATGATAGGATGAAAATCAAGTGGATTCTTTTGTGTGTAGTAAATAAAATCAATTTTATCATTGATGTTTATTGAGAAGTTATCAAGTAAATAGTTCAACTTATCTTCTTCAATAAATTTATTAAAATCTGAAATATTGAAAACTAATGATAAATGTGGTCTTTCAGTAAAATTTAGAAATTTTGATTTAACATCCTTAGATAATTTATTCAAATCAAATTCAATTTTACCAATTGCCATTTCATGAAAGGATTTATCGAGTAAAAAAGAATGAGAGTCATAAACTTTTTCTTTATATAACTTTTCAGTCAAGTAATAAAAATCAATAAATGTGTATAAATCCAATCCAGTTTTTTCCTTAATCTTATCATTGTGTGGTTCAAACATATTTACAATATGATTAACTTCTTGCTCAACAAAATTTAAAACCCCATTTTGAAAATAATTTTTAAATGTAGTTTCATGAATAAAAAGTTCATATTTAATTTGTGAGTTTTTGCTTAAATACTTTTCATTGTAATTGGATGCTAAAAATGAACTAACAATTTCATTAATTATATCTGCTACTTTAATTAAATCCTTTTTCGTTTCTTCATTAAAATCAAAATGAATTGAACCTTCATCAGTTGAGAGTCTCAATGCTATTAGGTATAAAGAATCTCTCAACTTAGATTTTATTTTTTCAGAAAATTCATCAAAGCCTCTTATTTTATTATTTCGAATAAAATCTGCAAAAAAACCAATAAAGCTTTCTTTGGTGTACGCGGAAATAATTTCTTTAATTTCAGAAGCTTTTCTTTCTAAATCTATTTGAACCATAATAAAAACATTAATTGACACCAATAACCAAAAAATCTCATTTAAATATAATGACAATTTGTCAAAGATTTAATATTTTGTAGACTATTAACAAAACATACAACTTAAGGTATAATTTTTGTTAAAATTAACATATAAATTGTAATTATTACCAAATTTAATATGGCAAATATTATTCGTAAAAACAGAACATACAGATTAGAGAATTTGCCAAAATTGGTAAATAATAGTTTTATATACAATAATAAAATTGGTTTAACGGGATCCGTTTTTTCTAGACCGGTTATTAATTCTCTTGGGATTTATAAACACTACGCAATAGTATATGGTTTTGATGAAAACAATATTCTGTGGATGATTGAACACAATTTAAATGGTGTTGAATGCATAACTTTTGACGATTTTTTAAATGGCCAAAAAAGATATAAAGTTGAAAAATTTAACAATAATAGACTTCTAGGTGAAATAATGTTATCAAGAGCAAAGTCAAAATCTAAATCCATTTACATGCAAAATGAATTTAATTGTGAGCACTTTGTGAATTTTTGTCTTACAGGAAGATCTTTTAGTAAACAAATTGAAATAACTAAAGTAATTGCGGATGTTATTTTCACTTACGTTGAAGTAAATGTTAGTATTAAAACAAGAGACCAAGAACTTCTCAATTCATTAAACAATACAAGAAAAATATTTAATATTGAACGTTCAGAAGAATGGCAAAAATCTCTAGACAATACCATTGAAGATAGAAATTAACCAATTACTTCAAAATGACAAGTAAAATATCAATTTAGATTATTAAATAAAAAATTTATACTTTTGTATAATATTGTAATGATAATCAACATGTAAAACTTATATTGGTATTACATTTGATTTATATTAAATAATGAAAAACAAAGTAAACATAGCGACAATTTTTCCTAAACACCTTTTTTGGGATATGGATTATGACAAGTTAAATCTTGAAAAGGATAAAGCTATCATTATCCCAAGAGCTATGTATGCAACAACTCCAGATACTTTTGAGCAAGACATTAAAAGATTAGAGCAATTATACACACCTAGAGTTATTGTAAAATACCTTAAAAACACAAAAGAAAACATCAGTAACAAAGTTTGCGTAAGTGTGGCCAAAAGATATAAAGTAGAACCTTTTCTTCGTTATTCGCTCTAAAATGAGTGCAGTTTCTCCAGCAATCGTCAAAACAATTCTTCAATTACAAAGTTTACCATCGTTAGCCAATTTCAGTTTAGCCGGTGGAACAAATTTAGCATTACAATTCAATCATAGAATTTCAGATGATATTGATTTATTCTGTCCCGAAATTATCGGCTTAGATGGATTTAATAAAATTCAAGAAGAGGTAAAAACTAGTTTCGGGAAGAATGCTAGAAATTTTGATAACCCATGTGATATAAATGATCAATACTCTTTTTTAAGATTTTTTATTGATACTGAAGATGGAACAATGATTAAAGTCGATGTTTTACAAAACATGAAACATCTTTTCAAAATTGAAACTATAAATGAAATACGATTATTCAGTAAAGCAGATATTGGTTTATACAAGCTAGTTAGTTTGTCCAATCGTTCTACTAAAAAAGACATCTACGATTTAGATTTTATTACTGATGAAATCAAATTAAGTATGCTCTATGAAAGTCTAAAAGAAAAAGCTGAAAAATTCGATAAAGAAGAGCATAAAACAATTTTTGATTTAGATAAAAACCAATCAGTTTTAGACAACCTTGAACTACTAATTAGTTTTGACAATATAACAGTTTCTTCAAAATTTCCAACACATACACACGATAACATAAAAATTACTGAAGCTAGTAAAACTTGGATACAAGCCAGAATAAGTTGGCGTTCCAAAGTGAGAGAGTTATACAATTATTTAGGAATAGATTTTCCAAAACCAACAGGGATAGATATTTCATAATTGCTTATAAAAGTTTATTTTCAATGGCAAAAAGATATAAAAACATACCTGAAAATGACAAAGAATTTTATTTCTATTTAGGTCAAATGTCTACAAGTTTTGCTAAAATGGAGTATAATATTTTGACCATTTTAGGTTACTTAATTATTGACGATTTCGTTTTAACAGCAACTATATTAGAAAGCAATTCACTTGCTCAAAATATTGAATTATTAAAAAAGATAAATAAGTATAGGTGTTTTGAAACAAACGCATTAAGTAATCTTATTAGTAAGATTGGTAGTGTTAGAAAAAACAGAAACTTGTTCATTCATGGTATTTGGGGCGAGCCTTTTGAAAAAGAGAACGATCTGATGATAATTTGTAGAGAACCTAAAATCCTCTACGAAGAAAAAAAAGACGATAAAAAAACGGATAGAATTGCTAAAACTTGGACATCAAGTAAATCACATGAGTTTAGATTATCATACATTAAAAGACAAATTGAAATAATAGAAGATATAATTACTGCACAAAACGCATTAATAAAACAATTAGCTGACCACCGATTTTAAATTAATAATACTGATTGAAGAAAAATTAGTGACCTAAATAAATTTAAGTATCAAACATGGAAAATAAGAAATCACATTGGGAAAACGTTTTTGCAACAAAAAAACCAAACGAAGTAAGTTGGACACAAACATATCCTACAACTTCAATGAAGTATATTGAAAGTCTACAACTTTCAAAATCCGCAAATATAATTGACATCGGTGGTGGCGACAGTAACTTAGTAGATGCTTTGTTAGAAAATGGATATGAAAATATTTGGGTTTTAGACATATCAGAATTTGCACTTGAAAGAGCTAAAAAACGTCTAGGTAAAAAGGCAAATAAAGTGCATTGGATAGTTTCTGATATTACAGAATTTGAAACAAACATCAAATTTGATTTTTGGCATGATAGAGCTGTTTTTCACTTCTTAACCGAAGAAGAAAATATAGATAAATATGTAGCATTAGTCAATAAAAATACTTCAAATAACGGGAACTTTCTACTAGGAACTTTTTCAGAAAACGGCCCACTAAAATGCAGCGGATTAGAAATAAAACAATATTCAGAAAATATAATGAAACAAACATTTAAAGATAGCTTTGAAGCGGTTAATTGTTTTACTGAAGATCACACTACTCCATTCAATACAATTCAAAATTTTCAGTTTTGTGGTTTCAAAAAGAAATAAAATGAAATCGCCATTAACAATGAGTTTGTGCAAACAAACACCAATAAATAAAAAAGCGATACCATATATGACCGCTTACAAATAAATTTTACATATATGAAAACGAAATAATAGTATAAAATGTTTGTCTTTTAGGGCAAACATTTTTTTTTGCCTTAAATGCATTTAAACAAAATAGAGTTTTTATTTGTATTTAATAATTTAAAATCTTTGTTCCAAGTCTATTAATAATTTGAAGGGCAAACCCTTTACTTGAAATATACCTTATAAATATAAAGCAAAATTTACTATTGCCTTATACTCCCATTCTTTTTTACAAAAAAAACACTGTAAAAAACTATCTCCTTTATGATTGCAGTCATAAAATTTAACTCCATTCAATTCAGAACTTTGGGGTATTATTTTAAACTAAAACAATATGAAAAAATTAGTAGTGTTAATCACAACAGCCGTAATGTTATTTTCATGTGGCAAAAAAGAAAAAGAAGGAGAAGATTACAATCCTTCAAAACCCAATACTGAATCTACGCCTTCTGATCCATCTTCTTACGACCCTAAAAGAGGTGAAGGTAAATTTACAACCGTTGAACTAGGAGCTGCTTTAGATCAAGCTATGGCTACCAAAGGAGAAGAAGTTGCAGGAGTAAAATGTACCTCTTGTCATAAACCAACTGATGAAAAACTGGTTGGCCCAGGATGGAAAGGTGTAACCGAAAGGAGAAAACCTGAATGGATTATGAACTTTATTACCAATCCAGATCCAATGATTGATAAAGATCCAGAAGTTCAAGCACAATTGGAAATTTGCCTTGTTCGAATGCCAAATCAAGGATTATCAGATGATGATGCACGAAATATTCTTGAATATATGCGAAAAATTGACGGTGTAAAATAATAATAACAAACCATCTTATTGGGTGAAAGCAGTAGGATGGTTTCTAATTTCAATAAAATGAAAAATAAAATTGTAAAAACAATTGTAGTACTCGTTTTAGGAAGTACATTTTTCACTTCTTGTAAACCAAAAAATTCCAGTGATGCTTCAGCAGGAGATGCTGAAAAAGCATATGTAGCACCAGGAAAGTATGACGAATTCTATAACTTCGTTTCAGGAGGTTTTAGTGGTCAATTAAGTGTTTATGGTCTTCCGAGTGGAAGATTGTTTAGAGTTATCCCTGTTTTTTCAGTAGACCCTGAAAAAGGTTGGGGTTATAGTGAAGAAACTAAACCAATGTTGAATACTTCTCATGGTTTTGTGCCATGGGATGATTTACATCACACCGAACTATCCCAAACAAACGGTGAAGTTGATGGTCGTTGGGTTTTTGGTAATGCCAACAATACACCTCGTATTGCTCGTATTGACTTAAAAACATTTAAAACAGCAGAAATTATTGAATTGCCAAATAGTGGTGGAAATCACTCTTCACCTTTCATTACAGAAAATACAGAATATGTTGTTGCAGGAACTCGTTTTAGTGTGCCTGGCGATTATTCTAATGGTGATGTGGCAATTAACACCTATAAAGAAAATTTTAAAGGTCATATTAGTTTTGTAAAAGTAGGAAAAGAAGGCGAAATGGATTTAGCATTTCAAATTGTAACTCCAGGTGTAAACTTTGACCTTTCACATGCAGGAAAAGGGAAGTCACATGGTTGGTTTTTCTTCTCTTGTTATAATACTGAACAAGCAAATACTTTATTAGAAGTAAATGCTTCTCAAAAAGACAAAGATTTTATTATGGCTGTCAATTGGAAAAAAGCCGAAGAATATCTAAAATCTGGAAAGGCAAAAAAACAAGTTGTAAAATACGCACACAACAAATGGAATGAAAAAACACATACTGCAACTTCTGAGATTAAAAACGAAGTTATGGTGCTTGATGCAGCAGAACTAAAAGATATTTGCTACATGATACCATGTCCAAAATCACCACATGGTTGTGATGTTGACCCAACTGGAGAATATATTGTTGGTTCTGGAAAATTAGCAGCATTAATCCCTGTGTTTAGTTTTGATAAACTACAAGATGCAATCAAAAACAAAAAATTTGATGGAAATTATGGAGGAATTAATGTAATAAAATATGAAGCTGCTCTTCATGGAGAAGTTCAAAAACCAGGTTTAGGCCCATTACACACCGAATTTGATGGAAAAGGAAATGCATATACTACCTTTTTTGTTTCTTCTGAGGTGGTAAAATGGGATATAAAATCTTTGAAAGTTTTGGATAGAGTTCCAACATATTATTCTGTTGGGCATTTGTGTATTCCTGGTGGCGATTCTAAAAAACCTTTTGGAAAATATCTAATTGCTTATAACAAGATTACTAAAGACAGATATTTGCCCACTGGACCAGAATTAGCACAATCTGCTCAAATATTTGACATAAGTGGTGATAAAATGGAATTAGTATTAGACTTCCCAACAATTGGAGAACCACATTATGCTCAAGCTGCTCCAGCAGATTTGATTAGAAATAATGGTCAATTGAAATTCTATAAAATTGCCGATAACAATCATCCATTTGTAACAAAAGGGGAAAAAGAAGCAAAAGTTGTTCGACAAGGAAATCAAGTACATGTTTATATGACTTCTATTCGATCTCACTTTGCACCAGATAATATTGAAGGAATAAAAATGGGCGACGAAGTCTATTTCCATGTAACTAATCTTGAACAGGATTGGGATGTTCCACACGGTTTTGCTATAAAAGGTGCCGATAATGGAGAACTACTAATCATGCCAGGTGAAACAGCAACACTTAAATGGAAACCAAATAGAGTAGGTATTTTCCCTATGTATTGTACCGATTTTTGTAGTGCTTTACACCAAGAAATGCAAGGATATGTGAGAGTCTCTCCAGCAGGAAGTGCAGTTCCACTTACATGGAGTGTTGGTACTAATTTACCAGCTGCTACAAAATAAAGATAAGTGATTAGTGACTTGAAATTAGCGAATAGTACGAATGCTAATCACTAATTTCTAGTCACTAATTCTTTTTAAAACAAATCAAAATGAAAAAATCAAAAATTTCAATGGTATCAAAACTGATATTGTTGATAATAGCAACGTTATTTATAGGTTCGCTTTTTTTTCCAATGTGGCAAATTGAATTAGAAGCGCCACAATATCCCGAAGGGTTAGTGTTAAAATTACATGCTAATAAAATTGGTGGTGATGTAGAAATCATCAACGGTTTAAATCATTACATCGGAATGGCAACTTTGCATACCGAAAACTTTTTCGAATTCACCGTATTGCCTTATATTTTTGGAGGTTTTGCTGTAATTTCTTTGTTGCTAATTTTTGTAGCAAAAAGAAAAGCAGTTTTAGCATTCTTTATTTCTTACATTCTTTTTGTGATTTTGGCCGCAATAGATTTCTACAGATGGAATTACGAATACGGACATAATTTAGATCCTAATGCAGCCATAAAAGTACCAGGAATGGCCTATCAACCGCCTTTAATAGGGTATAAACAATTATTAAATTTTGGAGCCTATTCTATTCCAGATATTGGTGGTTGGATGCTGACTGCCTGTGGTCTTTTATTGTTTTTTATTATTTTTAAAGAATATAAATTATACGCTAAAAAAGACAAATTATGAAATCACTTTTTATAGTATTAATAGCATTTCTTATGGTTTCTTGTGGTTCAAATGAACCAAAACCAATTAACCTAAATACTGATATGTGCGATTTCTGTAAAATGACCATAGCTAATGGAAAATTCGGATCTGAATTAATCACTACAAAAGGTAGATATTACAAATTTGATGATGTTGCTTGCATGATTCAATTTGCAAAATCAAATCAAACTCCAGTAAATCATTTTTTTGTGAATGATTATTTGAAAGAAAATGAATTGTTTCCAGCAGAAAAATGCTATTACTTAAAAGGAGGTACAATTAATTCTCCAATGCGAGGAAATCTTGCCGCATTTTCATCTGATAAAGAACAAAAAGAATTCCAAACCAAATTAAATGCTGAACCTATGACTTGGCAACAAGTTTATGATTCTTATAAATGAAGAAATTAATTGGCATATTATTTTTACTCGTATTTTCTACTTCAAATGCCAAAACCATTCAAGTAGGAAGCAGCTACCCTGTCAAAAAAATTAAGAATGCTCTTCAATTGGCTGCCGATGGTGATACTGTTATTGTGAATAGTGGAGTTTATAAAGAAGGTAATATTCTAATCAACAAAAAAATAATTTTTCTTGGTAAAAAATTTCCAATTTTGGATGGACAGAATAAGTTTGAAGTAGTTTCTATCAATGCAGATAATGTAGTTATAAAAGGATTTAAAATAATCAATTCAGGATATGCTTCACTAGAAGATCCATGCGGAATCAAAGTGTATGATAAATCTTTTGTCAAAATCGAGAACAATGTTCTTGATAATAATTTTTTCGGAATCTATCTTCAGAATTCTAAAAATTGCCTGATCAAAAACAATAAAATTACCGCTTATGGGAAACAAGAACAACTTATTGGAAATGGTATTCATTGTTGGAAAAGCGATAATCTTCAAATAATTGCGAATAAAATTTCGGGACATCGCGACGGGATTTATTTTGAATTTGTAACACAATCTATCATTTGGAGAAATATTTCTAATAAAAACATTCGTTATGGCTTGCATTTTATGTTTTCTAACGATGATGCTTACATAACGAATGTTTTTAAAAATAATGGTGCTGGTGTCGCCGTGATGTTTACTAAAAATGTAAAAATGTATAACAATTATTTTGAAGAAAACTGGGGCGATTCTGCTTATGGTTTATTGCTTAAAGAAATTGCTGATAGCTATATCTTCAATAACAAGTTTGCCCGAAACACATCGGGAATTTACATGGAAGGTACTTCAAGAATCAAGGTTGAAAAAAACGTTTTTGAATCGAATGGTTGGGGAATGAAAATTCAAGCAAGTTGCATGGATAACGAAGTTGTAAACAATAATTATCTAAAAAATACTTTTGACATAAGCACTAACGGAAGCCTAGTTTTAAATACTTTCAACAGTAACTATTGGGACAAATATGAAGGATACGATTTAGACAAAAATGGAATTGGCGATGTTCCCTATCATCCACTGAGTTTATTTGCGGTTTTGACTGAAAAAACGCCTTCGTCTATGTTATTGTACAGAAGTTTTATGATTACGCTTTTAGACAAATCTGAAAAAGTTTTACCAAGCATAACTCCCGATAATTTTATAGACAATGCGCCTTTAATGAAATCGTTGCCATTATGATTGAAATACAAAATATAAGTAAAAAATTCGGAAAGTTAGAAGTGCTAAAAGGCGTAAATCTTCTTTGCAAAAAAGGCGAATGTATTGCACTAATCGGTCCCAACGGCTGTGGCAAAACAACACTAATAAAATCCATTTTAGGAATGGTTTTACCTGATAAAGGTTCGATTGTTTTTAACGGCAAATCGGTAGTTGGAGAATACGTTTACCGTGAAAAAATTGGGTATATGCCTCAAATTGGTCGTTATCCAGATAACATGACAATTGGTCAAATCATCGAAATGATTAAAAAAATCAGGAATTCTAATCATGAATTAGATGAAGATTTATTAAATGCATTTGAATTAGAAAAAATGTTCGACAAGCAAATGCGAACACTTTCGGGTGGAACAACTCAAAAAGTGAGTGCCGTTTTAGCATTTCTATTCAATCCAGAAGTACTGATTTTAGATGAACCAACGGCAGGTTTAGATCCATTGGCATCCGAAATTTTGAAAGAAAAAATCATTAAAGAAAAAGAAAAAGGGAAACTCATCTTTATAACATCACATCTCTTGAGTGAATTAGACGATTTGATTACCGAAATTATTTTCATGCAAGAAGGAGAAGTTCATTTTCATAAAAAAGTGGATGATTTAAAAGCAGAAACTAACGAAACTAAAATTTCAAAAGCTATTGCCAGTATTCTAAAACAAAAGCAACCCGAAACTCAAAACCCGAAACTCGAAACTGCATCATGAACAGAATTATAAAAATCATATTGCTCGATATTCTAAAAAACAAAATAGTTTTGGCTTACACTTTTATTTTAGCCATTTTATCATGGAGTTCATTCGCTTTGGAAGACAATTCAGCTAAAGGGCTTTTAACTATTCTGAATGTCATTTTATTTACAGTTCCGCTTGTTTCAATTCTGTTTGCTACGATTTATTTGTATAACAGTTCTGAGTTCATCGAACTTTTGTTAAGTCAACCCATCAAACGTAAAAAAATATGGATTAGCCTATTTCTTGGGCTGTCTTTTTCAATGATTGCTGCTTTTTTTGTTGGAGCAGGAATTCCGCTACTAATCAATTCTCCCGATAGTGTGGGGATTATGATGTTGCTCAATGGTACTTTGATAACCATAATTTTTACAGCATTAGCATTTTTAAGTTCAATACTAACAAGAGATAAAGCCAAAGGAATTGGAATTGCTATTATGACTTGGTTGTTTTTTGCCTTGATTTTTGATGGACTCGTTTTGTTTCTATTATTTCAATTACAAGATTATCCAATCGAAAATGCTATGGTAGGAATGACCGCTTTGAGTCCAATTGATTTGGCTCGAATTCAAATTTTGTTACACCTCGATGTTTCTGCAATGATGGGTTATACCGGCGCTATTTTTAAAGACTTCTTTGGAACTTCAACAGGATTAATAGTTTCTTTTTTATTATTAAGCCTATGGGCAATTATTCCCTTTATTATCTCATTAAAAAAGTTTAATAAAAAAGATTTGTAAAATGAAAACAGATATAAGAAATAGAAAAGACATTGAAAAGTTAGTAAACACTTTCTACGATAAAATAAAAACAGATGCGGTCATCGGTTATTTGTTTAATGATGTAGCAAAAGTAAATTGGGAAAAACATTTGCCTAAGATGTATGATTTTTGGGAAAACATCCTTTTTTACACTGCTGACTATGATGGAAATCCAATGGAAAAACACAAAGAATTACACCAAAAAAGCCCATTAAACCCCAGCCATTTTAATCACTGGAATATGCTTTTCACCAAAACCGTTGATGAAATATTTGAAGGGAAAAAAGCAGATGAAATAAAAAATAGAGCATTAAATATTTCAGCTGCAATGATGTATAAAACATTAATGTGATGAAACATCAAATAGTGCTTATCATTCATCTATTAGCCGCAACTATTTGGATTGGAGGGCATTTGATTTTACTACTCAGGTACGTTCCAAAGTCCATTAAAAATAAATCGCTAAATGAGATAAATCTTTTTAGAAAAAATTTTGAGCCTATAGGAATTCCATCGTTGTTACTATTACTCACCACAGGAATCATTATGGCTTATAATTATGATGTTTCAGTAGATAAATGGTTTTCTTTTGAAAGCTCAGTTGAAAAAATAGTAAACCTAAAATTATTTCTCTTTTTCTGTACAATACTTTTAGCATTCACAGCGGCTAAATTTCTTTTCCCAAAACTTCAAAATAAGCATTCATATATTGTATGGATATTCATTTTTTTGGTTACTTCAATTGCTGTTACAATGTTGATTTTGGGAAGCTTAATCAGAATTGGCGGTTTTTAAAGTATTAACTTTCATAAATCCTCCTCGATTTTCATTTCGCTCAATTGATCCTCTTACAATTAAAAGAGCAACTTCAATCATATTTCTTAGTTCATAAAATTCTTTGGTAACTCTATATTTTTTTTGAATATTGATGCATTCGGCATTCCATGATTCAATCTGTTTTTTGGCTTCAATCAAATCACTATCATTTCGAACAATTCCAATCTTTTTTTGCATCAAAATTTGTAATTGTGTTTTCATTTTTATGACAATAGTCTGATCTACATTTTCAGAGTTACAATCTTTCCATTTTGGAAAAACCTTACTTTTTGTTCTTTCTAAAAGTGGTAAACTTGCTAGATAATTATATATTCTATTTGAGAACACTAATGCTTCTAAAAGAGAATTAGAAGCCAATCTATTTGCTCCGTGTAAGCCTGTACGTGAACATTCACCACATGCAAACAAATTGTTTACTGACGTTTGACCATTTGTATTAACTGAAATTCCACCGCATAAATAATGTTGGGCAGGAAGAACAGGAATCCATTGTTTTTCTATATCAATTCCAATAGCCTTACAACTGCTATAAATCAGAGGGAAATGTTGTGTGAATGAAAGTATATTCAAGTGGGTACAATCCAAATATACACACTCATCTCCAGATTTTTTCAACTCAATATCAATGCTTTGCGATACAATATCTCTAGAAGCTAAATCACCTCTTTTGTCATAGTTCATCATAAAACGCTCCCCATCTTTAGTGCGCAAATATCCGCCAAATCCTCTTACAGCTTCTGAAATCAAAAATGTTGAAGTGAACGATTTATTGTATAGTGCCGTTGGATGAAATTGAATAAATTCCATTTCTTTTGTTGTCGCCATTATTCTATTGGCCATCGCAATTCCATCTCCAGTAGCAATTGATGGATTTGTTGTATGACCATAAACTTGACCAATGCCTCCTGTAGCCAAAAGAGTAAAATCGGCTTGAAAAATTGAAATTTCACTTGTCTTTTCGTTCAGAACATAGGCTCCATAACAGCAATTATTTTCTGAAATTAACTCAAGGGCAAAATGAAAATCGAAAATTTTAATGTTATTTTGACGATGAGCTTGTTTTAAAATAGCCCGTTCTATTTCGTAACCTGTTTGATCTTTATGATGAACAATTCTGTTATTAGAATGACCTCCTTCTCTTCCTAAATCAAATGCTCCTTCATTGTTTTGGTCAAACTTGGCTCCCCAATCAATTAACTCTTTTAATCGCTTTGGCCCATCTGTAACAACCATTTCAACTACTTCCTTATTACATAGTCCGTCTCCACAAATAAGAGTATCTTCAATATGTTTTCTAAAATTGTCATCTATTTTGTTCAAGACAACAGCAATTCCTCCTTGAGCATATTTCGTGTTCGACTCATCCTCATTAGACTTAGTAACTATTGTCACCATTTTAAGTGGAAATTTTTCAGCAATTTTTATTGCAAAAGTTAATCCCGCAACACCAGAACCTATGATTAAATAATCGCTATGTTTCATTATCAGGATAATTCAAGCATTCGTTCAATAGGAATTAGTGCTTTTGTTCTAATCTCCTCAGAAATGGTAATTTCGGGAGCTTCATTTCGTAAACAATCATATACTTTTTGTAAAGTATTCATTTTCATAAAACCACATTCGCTACAAGCACAAGTATTGTCTTCTTGTGAAGGTGCGGGAATCAATATCTTATTAGGAACTTCTTGTTGCATTTTATACAAAATACCAGCTTCAGTAGCCACAATGAATTTATTACTCGAACTAATTTTTACATAATTAATCATTCCCGATGTCGAACCTATATAGCTCGCAGTTTCAAGAATATGAGTTTCAGATTCAGGATGAGCTATTATTTTTGCATCAGGGTGTTTTTTATGAAGTTCAATTAATTTATCTAAAGAAAAAGCTTCATGAACCACACAAGAACCATCCCAAAGAAGCATTTCTCTTCCTGTTTTCTGAATAATATAGTTACCAAGATTTTTATCAGGTGCAAAAATAATTGACCTATTTTTAGGAACAGATTCAACAATTTTTAATGCATTAGAAGAAGTGCAAACTATATCACTTAGAGACTTTATTTCTGCTGAGCAATTCACATAGGTAATAGCAATATGATTTGGGTGAGTTTCAATAAATTTCTTAAAAAGATGTGGTGGACATGAAGCTGCTAATGAGCAACCTGCTTCTAAATCAGGAAGTATGACCTTTTTTGTTGGATTTAAAATCTTAGCTGTTTCTGCCATAAAATGAACACCAGCAAATACTATTATTTCAGCCTCAACTTTAGTTGCTTCTTGTGACAAACCCAAACTATCTCCAACATAATCGGCAATTTCTTGAATTTCTGAATCTTGATAATAGTGTGCTAAAATAACAGCATTCTTCTCCTTTTTTAATTTAAGTATTTTATCTTTTAGAGTGATCATTGTTTTTATTTACCATTAAGTACTAAAATCATTTATAATCTCGAAGATTTTATAACAAAGAAAAGATTGAAAATAATAACATAGTATGATTTTAGTCATAAAACAAAGAAGGCTTTGTTTTGTAATATTGAAATATAAAAATATTCACATGAAAACATTACAAAAACACACAATTGGTGAGTATGTAGCTCAAGACTTCCGAACTGCTACACTATTCTCAAAATATAAAATTGATTTTTGCTGTAAGGGGAATAAAACTTTAGAAGAAGTTTGCCAAGCAAAAGGTTTGGATACTACTCAAATTGAAAATGAAATTAATTCTGTATTAAATTCAGGCTCTTCAACAGAAATGGATTTTAAAACATTTTCTCCCAATCTATTAATTGATTATATTTTAGAAACTCATCACGAATACATTCAAGAAAAAACACCTATTTTATTGATGTACTTGGATAAGTTATGTAAAGTTCACGGCGAAAGACATCCTGAATTATTTGAAATCAATAATTTATTCCAAATCAGTGCGAATGAACTACTAAATCACCTTCAAAAAGAGGAAATTGTTTTATTCCCTTTCATTAAAACAATGACTAATGCTATAAAAAACAACGAGACCATTCAACAACCAGGTTTTGGAACGGTTGAAAATCCTATTGCCATGCTAAAACATGATCATGAAACGGAAGGCGATTTGTTTGCTAAAATTTCTGAATTGACTAATGAATACAATCCGCCATCTGATTCATGTCAAACCTACAAAGTGACTTTTGCAATGCTCAAAGAATACGAACAAGATTTGCACAAGCATATTCATTTGGAAAACAACATTTTATTTAAAAAGGCAATCGAATTAGAGGAAAAGTTCAATGTCCTAGGATAAATAACCATTTATAAATATGTATTTATGGAAAAATTTGTGATTAAACGAAATGGTGATTACAAATCATTTGAATCGTACAAAATAAAAGATGCTATTGAGAAAAGTTTTGAAAGTGTCTGTATTCCTTTTGACGAAAGTATATTCAATAGCGTTATTTCTTCCATAGAGATTAAAGATACTTGGGCTGTAGAAGAAATTCAAGATATGATTGAAAAAGCACTGTTTAAAAAAGAGTATTTTACAGTGATGCGCTCCTTTATGCTCTACCGTCATACAAGAAAATTACAAAGAGAACATATAGCAGGATTAAATGATGATACAACCTATGTTGACAGCACACAAACCATTGAAGAATACATTTCACAAACCGATTGGAGAATTAACGCTAATGCAAACACATCATATTCTAATGCCGGTTTAGTAAATAATGTGGCAGGTAAAATTATTGCAAATTATTGGTTAGATAAAGTATATTCGAAAGAAGAAGGTTATGCCCATCGGAACGGCGATATTCACATTCATGATTTGGATTGTTTAACAGGCTATTGTGCAGGTTGGAGTTTAAGAGTTTTGTTAAACGATGGCTTTAATGGTGTTCGTGGTCGAGTTGAAAGCAAACCTCCTTCTCATTTTAGAGAAGCATTGGGACAAATGGCAAACTTTCTCGGAATTTTACAAAGTGAATGGGCAGGTGCACAAGCATTTAGCTCATTTGATACTTATTTAGCTCCATACGTATTTAAAGATAATTTGACTTTTGATGAAGTGTTGAAAGCTATTCGCAGTTTTGTTTATAATTTGAATGTTCCTGCACGTTGGGGGCAATCTCCTTTTACCAATATAACATTAGATTGGGTTGTTCCTAACGATTTAAAAATCCAAATCCCAACTAAAAACAACCATCATTTCTTTGAAGGTAATTTCAATCATGATTTAGTAGTAAAAGCCAATGAGCGTGGAGTTGATAAACCAACCGATTTACGTTACGAGCATTTTCAGGAAGAAATGAATTTGATTAACAAAGCCTATTATACTGTAATGACCGAAGGGGATGCCAATGGTCAACCATTTACTTTTCCAATTCCAACAGTAAATATTACCGAAGATTTTGATTGGAATGGCGAAAACACCGAAATTCTTTTTGAAAACACTGCAAAAATTGGTTCTTCTTATTTCCAAAATTTTATTGGAAGCCAATACATATTAGATGAAAAAGGCAATAAAGTTGAAAACGAAAGTGCCTATAAACCAAATGCCGTTCGTAGTATGTGTTGCCGTTTGCAGCTTGATTTAAGAGAATTATTAAAACGAGGTAACGGGCTTTTTGGAAGTGCCGAAATGACAGGAAGCATTGGAGTTGTTACTATCAACATGGCTCGATTAGGTTATTTATATGAAGGTAATAAAGAAGTATTTTTTGAGCAATTAGATAAATTAATGGAAATTGCTAAATCAACATTAGAGAAAAAAAGGCTTTTTATTCAAGAGATGTATGATAGAGGTTTATTTCCGTATACGAAAAGGTATTTACCTCATTTTAGAAATCATTTTTCTACCATTGGTGTTAACGGAATGAACGAAATGGTTCGCAATTTCACAAATGATAAAGAGGATATTACTACTACTTTTGGAAATGATTTTTGTATTGAAATTTTAGATTATATCAGAAATAGAATGAAAGAATTTCAAGAACAAACAGGCAATCTTTACAATCTTGAAGCCACTCCAGCTGAAGGAACAACGTATCGTTTTGCCAAAGAAGATAAAAAACGATTTCCAGCTATTCTTCAAGCAGGTCAAGGAGAAAATATTTACTACACTAACAGTTCCCAAATTCCTGTAGATTTTACGCAAGATCCTTTTGAAGCGTTATTGATACAAGACGAATTACAATGCAAATATACAGGTGGAACCGTGCTACACTTATATATGAATGAAAGGATTAGCTCACCTGAAGCTTGTAAAAACTTTGTAAAAACGGTTTTAACCAAGTTCAGATTACCTTACATAACTGTAACTCCTGTATTTAGTGTTTGTCCAGTGCATGGATATTTGAATGGTGAACACGAGTATTGCCCAAAATGTGATGAAAAACTTTTAGAGGAATTAAATAATGAAACTTTATTAGAAAGTTCAATAAACAACAATTAAATACAACAATCCAAAATGAATACAAAATCGGTAGAAATTTTAGAAAAAAAGCAACATTTAAGAACTAAATGTTTGGTTTACACACGAGTAATGGGATATCATCGCCCAGTTGAGAGTTTTAATATTGGTAAAAAAGGAGAGCATAAGCAGCGTGTACATTTTAGAGAAAACCCGTGTTAGCCAAACCCATTTGCAATATTACTCCATTTACATTATTAGATTATCCCAATAAATCAGCTTGCATTTTATGGTATGCAGGTTGTAATATGCGTTGCTTGTATTGTTATAATCCCGAAATTGTTTTAGGAAAAGGAGCCATTACTTTTTCTGAAACAATTTCTTTTTTAAAAAAACGTAAAGGATTACTCGATGCTGTAGTTTTTAGCGGTGGTGAGTGCTTAATTCATAAAAATATTGTCGAGCAAATTAAAGAAGTGAAAGCATTAGGTTTTTTAGTCAAAATAGATACTAACGGATCGAACTCAAAAGTAGTAAAGCAATTACTCGATAATAATTTAATTGATTATGTCGCATTAGATTTTAAAGCATTAAAGCCTAATTACAATGCTATTACAAAGTCTAATTTGTTTGATGAATTTGAAGAAACTCTTGACCTTCTTTTAGTCTGTTCAATCCCTTTTGAGGTAAGAACTACTTATCATTCCGAATTGATTTCAGATGTTGAATTAAACCAAATGATACATTTTCTTGAAGACAAAAATTACAAAGGAAACTATTATATTCAGTATTTTAGAAACAATGTTGATACTATTGAAAAGTTACCCATTTCAAAAAATAAAATAACAGTTTTGCCTATAACACAAAATTTAAAAGTTATTATTCGCTAATCTGTATAGTTTAAATTTCAATTTGACTAACTTGTAGTTTATACGATTTGAGTTGTTTTTGAATAGTAACTCTTTCATTTAAAAAATAAGAAGTATCGTTGAACAAATCTTGATAATATTCAATTCCTTTTATCAAATTTGCTTTAAAAGTAGCCCACTTTTTTTGTTGCATTGAAGTAATTGTTTCACTATAGTTTTCAATTTCTTTTTTCAAATGCTCAACGTATAGTCCAAGTTCTTTTACAAAAACATTTGGTCTATTATTAGTTGGAAGAACATCAATTGACCCATAAATATGTTTAACCATATCTGCTAATGAAACTGTTTTATTAAAGTAAGCTAAATTTGGCCCTGGACAAATTACTACTCCTTGTTGTTGTCCTTTAATCTCTATTTTGTTCTCGATATAAGACGAATTTGCAAGTCCAACACAAAGACATGCCTTTTCTACAATTTTCTTTTTTAATTTAATATAAGCTTCATCTTTTAATTCGCTTTTTAATTTCTCTAGTTCTGTTAACTTAATGTCTTGATATTTTTTAGAAGCCGTACACATACCGTGCAAATCATACTCTTTATTTAATGCCAAAAACTTTTTGGGGCAAGAACTACCCGCTTTGTTATCATTAATTCTTTTTTGCTTCCAAAAATCATTACTTATACCTTTTACAGTATTAAAAGGAACTCCAAGAGGAGAAATATTGCTTAAATAATAATCTTCCTCATTAGCGTTTGCTAATAAATTTCGGGTTTCATCATCAAGAGATGTTGCTTCTGGAACCAATAAGAATGGTGAACCCCAACCTACCGAATCTAAACAGTAATTTTGCAACAAAAACTCATGCTCCTCGGCAGTTCCAACGCCACCTTGAGCAGTTATCTTTAGTTCTAATGGTTCAGTTGGAATAGGTAAGTTTTTAGCTTCCAACGCTTTTATTAGCATTTCATGCGTAGTTTGTATAAGCTGCTCTCTTTTAGTTTTAAACTCTTCTAAAATTGATCCTAATAAAAATCCATCTGTAGCAAAGGCATGTCCTCCACAGTTTAAGCCAGATTCTATTCGATATTCAGAAACCCAAAGTCCTTTTTTGGCTAAAAAATTCCCTTGTATAATGGCAGAACGAAAATCACTAACCTTTAAAACAATTTTCTTTTTTAATATTCCATCTTTATCAGGGAAAAAATCTGTAAATTGTTCAAAATATCCATACAATCTAGGATTCATCCCTGCTGATAGGACTACAGAGGAATTTAATTCACTTTTAGCAAATCCACGTAAAGAAGCATGTGCATCATTAAATTCAATTGGGAGTTGCTCATTTCCATTAAAATTCTCCTTATCAACCTTGGTCATAATATTAACATCTATCTCACCCTTAACAAAGTTTTTTTCAATAAATTGACTTAAGCTTTCTCTTTTAGAAATGCCTATGTTTATGAACTCTTGCAAATTTTTTCTTAAATCAGATTTATTTGGTAAAATTGAAATAAAATTTTCTAAAGCTTTTTTGCTTTCTATCAATTCTAACTTAAAATACTTAATCTTTTCGTTCACAATAGTATTCATTAGATTCAAATAATGAGTAATTCTTTCAGCTCTATAATCATACGCTTTTGTTGTAATCTCCTGATAAGGAATTCCAAATTTCTTGCTGTATAGAGCCCTCATTTTTTCTATTAGCTCATCGTCTGTAATTGAAATAACTGATGAAATTCCGAATTGTGCCACTCTGATAGGAGTATCAATGGTAAAAGCTAATCCCATAACAGGTATGTGAAAAGTATGAATGCTGTTATTATTTTGCATTGTAAACTATGTTTTTTATGAATGTGAAAATGATTATTGATAATCCAACGATGATACCGAGTCCAAAAATGACAAACAAAATGTAAACCCAATGCAAAGAATCCTGTAATTGACTAAAGGATTCATGCTTACTAAAGAAAGTCCAATATCCTTTTTTAATTCCCATAATTAGTAAACTTATCCAAAATAAAAGGAATGAAACATTGAAAATTTTGATTCCTAGAGCAATTCTTTTTTCAGAGACTAGAGTAAATTTGTTTTCAGAATCGATAATAAAAGCTATTGATGATAGTAATATCAAAGTGTTAATTCCGATAGTCGTACCCATCGAATGTGCTACTGTAATATGTGTTCCGTGAGTGAATAAGTTGATAGATGGAATAGAAATTAATAATGCCAAAATGATGTTTAAAAACACCCAGAAATCTGCCAATATCATCAATCTATATACTAATAAAAATTTGGTTTGCTTTTCTTTAGATAGATTTTTTTTCCAATCATAAATTATCGAAAATAAAATAATCCATTCGGTCATGCTGATCGCATAAGCCAAATATCGAATCCATGGAGCCGTTGGAATAATATAAACATGATGTGCCCAACCAAACATTAAATTGGTTAATCCTAAAAAATAAAAAAAGAATGCTTTTTTTGATTTAGCATAACTATCATCATTACTTATTTTAGACATTACAAACAATGATGTCCCATAAACCAGCATATTCCATGAGCCTACATAAGAACCTCCAGATTTCCATTGTAGTGAAATGTTTTGAATAAAATGATCTCTGAAATAAGGCAACAACCATAAATGAGCTTCTGTAAAATGATATATCATAAATACAATTCCGGTTGCCCACATCCAAAAATAAACAGGCCAATATTTAAATGATGGTAGCATGGTTTTATAATAATTGATGCCAAATAAAATCCATCCTACTACAATTGGAAAATAAAAGTAACTAGGAAATTCTAAATACTCTTTTCCTGCAAAATTTTTAGTTAAATAAGAAACTATTATTCCTATTCCTGTTATTATAAAAAGCCAAAAATGAATTCTTAATAGGCTATGACTTTTGGGTTTTATGTAATAATAAATTCCTCCAATAGCACCTAGTAATATCCAGGAAACAGAAAAAAGTGTATGAAGCGGACGCAGTGCATTGAAAGGCAAAATATCTTTAATAAAATTTGGCATTATATATTGAAATCCCGCTAGTAATCCGCAAAGAAGCCCAAAAAGAAGTGAAATTAAACCGATGTAAATAAAATAAAGCGGGTATTTATCTGTTTTCATGTTACTTGTTTTTTATTTCAACCCAACCGTTATTTTCAATACCTGCTTCTTTGTTTGGATAATAACCTGTTAGGTCAACTTCTTTCAAAAATTGAATTAAAGCTTCTTTTTCATCTTCATTAAAACTAAATTTTGGCATGGCATTTACACCACTAGTTAGCATCGTTTTTATATTGGCTTCATCTCTTTTGGAATAAATATTTGTGAGATCAGGACCAAGATAACCACCCAAACCGTAGAATTGATGACAAGAATTGCAATTATTTTCTAACCAAATGGTTTCACCTTGTAATGCTTTTTCGGAAAGATGAATTGTTCCATAGTCCTCTTTTGAAGTATAAATAATAAAGTTATACACTAAAAAAAGACTAACTAGCAGAGATAAAAAAAGCAAGTATTTTTTGGTTGTCACCATTACTATTTATTAGTTTTCAATATTGATTGTTGGTTTCAATATAACCTCACTTTTGATTGAATTTGAAATCAAACATGCTTTTTCAGATAATTCTAAAACACGTTGCGCTTTCTCTATTTTATTTAAGTCGGCTATTGTCAATATTGGTTTTACAATAATTTTGGTCATTAAGTATTTACCCTCTATTTTTTCAAGAATACCATCAGAACTACATTCAAATGAAATAAAATCTAATTTTGAATATTCAGAAATTGCCAAAAAAGTAGTCATAAAACAACTCAATACAGAAGCCGTAAATAAGTGTTCAGGAGACCAAATGTTGGGCATTCCTTTGTCAAATTCAGGAGGAGTTGCCACTTCAATTGTTGTTGGTAATTCGGGAGATGAAATAAGTCCTTTTCTGTCGCTTACCCATTTTAAATTTACATTATAAATATGATTTTCCATTTTTTTAAATTTATTTGCAAAGTGCTATTTTTTTGTTCTCTAATTTTATGATTTCAATCATGGTTTTATTTTTTATGAAATAATTATAATCAAATTGATAATGATTAAAATTGTTATTGTTGAAATTTTCCAAAATGAATGCGCTTTTTTAAGCTCCATGAACTGAAATGCAACTAATAAAAATTTTACAGAGAATAGTGCTAGAATTAAGCATTTTTTAATGAAATAATCTAAGGGTAGATTGACTATTAAAAAAGTAGCAAATGTCAACAATAGTAATAATGCGAAGGTATATGTTAGTTCCTTTTTCATAGTTAGAAAATTAGATATAAAACAGGAAAAAGCAGTAACCAAATCAAGTCGCACATATGCCAAAATGCTGCTGAAGCTTCGACGTCTTCAATAGCTTTAGTTTTTAGATTTCTGTTTAGCATAAATAAAATCACCAATCCAACAACAACATGAATTATATGAAACCCAGTTAAAAGCCAATAAAATGTAAAGAAACTATTGGTATCTAACAAATAACCAGCTTCAATTTTTATATAATATTCAATACTTTTTAACACAATAAAAAGCAAACCTCCAAGCATCGCAATTTTAAGTTGAAAAGAGGCTTTATAGAAATTACGTTCTTTAAAATTATATACTGCATTTGCTACAAAAAAACCACTTGTAAGTAAGAAAATCGTATTAATCGTTCCAAAAGTTCTATTAAGATGTAAACTCGATTCGTGAAAAAGTTGTGGGTTTTCTTTAGCACTAAAAGCCAAAGAAACTAGAGCTATTCCAAAGGTCATTAGCTCTAGAAAAATTATAATCCAAAGTAAAATTCCTCCAGGAGGATAATAGAAATTTTTGTGATTTATTTTTATATCTTTTAGTTCCATTCTAGCAATCTTCTTTCTCCATTAATTTGTTTAATATCGGTTATGTCTTGTGATATTTCAATAACTCCTTTGTAATCTTTTTCTGAATTGCGAACAGCAAAATAGCGGATGTATATTAATCTTTCTTTATAATTTATCCAAAAAGAAGCCTCGTTTTGTTCTCCTTTTCTGAAAGCTTCTAAAATTTTTAAAACTGTATCAACACTTTTTGGAGGGTGACAAAAGCGAACTTCTCTTCCAATAATCCCAGCACTTCTTGGGAAAACTCTTTCTTCACCTCGGTTATAAAAAATCACCTTATCATTTTCATCTACATAGGTTAAATCAATAGGTAAAGTTTTAAAAAGTAAGTTTACTTGTTCAACAGTCATATACCCTTCATCATAATGTGCTGCTTTTTCATCAAAAACCACGTCAGTTCTTTTTTCAGTATCTTGTGATGGATGAATGTACTCAGGTTCGTTCGGATAGTTTGGTGGAACATCGGCTAACATCCAACCGATTTCGTCTTCTCCTTTTCGCATTACTTTCCAATCATCATCAGATAAAATTTCTAATGCATAAGGAAACAAAACGGTTTCTTCTACTTCTAATAATCGGTTTATATTTTGAATGATTAATGAAGTATTATGTTTTGCAGAAAAGAAATCTTGTTCTTCGATGTTTTGTCTAACAATCCTAAAAATCTGTCTGATTGTATCATGAAAAGACCACATATTTCGTGATGGTCCAGTCCAACCTTTTTGTTCAAGAAATGGGAAAAGTTGATTTTCTTTACGCTCAAAACGCTTTTCAATTGTTGCCAGTTGGTTGAATAAATTATAAAACTTTTGATAGTCATTATTGATGTCAATTTGAATAAAGTCATCTGCAATAGAACGAATTAGAAGTGTTTCATCTAAATAATTTTGAATTGGATGTCCTTTTTCTAATTTTTTATTTTGGAATTCTGTTGTCATTTTAATTTTGTTTTATTTTTTCATACAACTTTACCATTGATTGTAGTAATTCTGTTGGTGTTGTTAGAATTTGATAATGATTTTGCCCAAACATTTGAGGCAAATAATATTTGGCTTGTGCTTCTATTGCCAAAGCATAAGAATTGATATCTCTTTGATTTAATTCGCGTAAGGCTTGTTTTACGTCGTTAATTCCGTATTTGCCTTCATACTTATCATAGTCGTTTGGTTTACCATCAGAAATTAGAATAATCCATTTGTTTTTGGTTTTTCGAGTGTCTAATCTTGCACCAGCATGACGCAAAGCAGCACCAACTCGTGTATAACCAGATGGTTCAATAGCACCAACTTTGTTTTTGGCAATTGCCCAATTTTCATCAAAATCTTTAACCGTTAGATAAGTCGAAAAATTACGTGTTTTAGAATAAAAACTATCAATAGAAAAATCGATGTTAAATTCGTTTAAAATTTCTCCAAACAAAATAGAAACTTGTTTTTCTACATCAATAACCCGATTTCCAGCCGCATAACTATCACTTGATAGACTAATGTCTAAGAGTAATAAAATGGATAAATCTTTTTCTTTTTTTCGATTAGAAAGATAAATTTTATCTGAAGGTGTTTTTTTCGAGTGAACATCTACATACAAATCTGTAATAGCATCAATTTCAAATTCTTCACCTTTATTTTGACGCTTTTGTTTTTGCATTTTGTTGTTCAAATTGGTCAAAATTTTTCTTAAATTTAATAGCGTTGCATTGTTCTTTAAGATTGTATTTTGATAGTAATTTGCATCTGTTTTTAGTTGAATTTTTGGATATACTTTGCAGAAATATTCTTTGTATTTTCTTTTTTCAAAATCCCACTCGTCATAAGTAAGATGAAAACCTTTGGAATCGATTTCGGCACTTTCAGAGATGGAAGTGTTTTCAGTAAACTCAGCTTGATAGACCGAATGTGCAGTATCATCTACACGAACAGTGAATTTCATATTAAGATCTTCAATAGCGTTTTCGTGTTTTTCTAAATCGTCTGAACCATCAAAATCACGCCAATTCCCGTTGAACTCTTCGGCAGTTTCTACTTTTTCAAAACTATGAAGCAATACATAATCTTCTTGCTGTTTTTTGTCAATTTCTATCGTAGTTATTTCTTCAACAGCTTTTGCGTGTAATGTTGTTGTAATTTGTTCTGAATTAGATTTTTTCACAAAATCTGAAAAATTTTCTAAAAAAGTTGCAGTGTTTTCTTCACTATCATTTTGCATCAACTTGCCATAAATCCAGGAATAATCGGTTGCGCTTTTTGGAGTCGTTTTAGCTTCAAAATGCGATTTTAAGTTTTGATAAATGATTTTAGAATTCGGATATTTTTGAAATAATAAAGTTAATATTTCCGTTTTATTTTGTTCCGATAAGACTTCATCAATCGTTAAATTTATTTTCAATTCAGATTGAACACTCAGGAACAGTATTCTAAAAAAGTAAAAACCTAAATTAGCCTCTTTTGAAGCAAATTCATTAAAATAAATAGGAAGAAAAAAGTTGTTGTTTTTATAACCACCTTCTCGTTCAGCAGGAAAAAGTTCAATTGCTTTTCCAGTAATTGCTCTTGCTAAAATAGTTAAACGAGGTTTCACATCCTTTAAGAAAACAGCATTGCTATCTAAAAGAATTTTATTCTTGTTTCTTTTCTTGAAATATTTAGAAACGGTTCCAAAAAGTAGCTCGTCTAAATCCATATTTAGTTACTAAATCATCAAATCACATAAATCTTTCAATGATTGAACGGTTTGCAAATCATCAGTTAATGGTTCTACTATTGCAATGTGTGTTGAAAGTCTTTTAGTTAATCCGCTTTTGATTAGAGTGGCTGCATTTACTAAAAGACGTGTCGAAACAGTTTCGGTTAATCCAAGTTCGGTTAGGTTTCTTATTTTTGAACCTATCGCAACTAGTTTTTTAGCATTTTCAGCATCAATTCCAGTTTCGTTAATAAGGATTTCTATTTCTTGTTTGGTTTCAGGATAATTGAATGAAAGAGCTGAAAAACGTTGTTTTGTTGAGGGTTTTAATTCTTTAAACCCACGCTGATAGCCAGGATTGAATGAGGCCACCAGCATGAAATCTTCATGTGCTTTTACCGTAATCCCCAATTTATCAATAAACAACTCTCTACGATGGTCAGTAAGTGAGTGGATTGCAACAATAACATCTGGTCTTGCTTCGGCAATTTCATCTAAATAAATGATTGCTCCTTCTTTTACAGCTGTAGTCATTGGTCCATCAACCCAAATAGTTTCGGCTCCTTTTATAATATACCTTCCTATTAAGTCGGTTGATGAAGTTTCTTCATGGCAAGCTATTGTAATAAGTTTTTTATCCAATTTATGCACCATATATTCAATAAAACGCGATTTTCCAGTTCCAGTTGGACCTTTCAAGAGCAATGGAATTTTATTAGAATAGGCATGTGAAAAAATTTCTTCTTCTTTTCCTATAGAAAAATAATATGGTATTAATGAAGCCATTTTTAGAGAATTATTATGGTTTTATTTCAGATTTGTAATTAAAAAGATTTGGGTTTATTTTTATTGAAATAAAAGCCCAATTATTGCCTGCATTCTTATTTCCACTTTTTAAAACTTCCATTGATGTCGTTGCAAACATTTGGGATAAACCTGCATCAATAGTTACATAGTCGTACATTTTGTATGCTAAAGTAAAGTCTAATTCGGTTCCTAAATGACTGTTTTGCTTTTCTCCAGCTTTATAAATTGTTGCAGCAGAAGCAAAGTAGTGCGGTGTTAGTTTAGCAGAAAATTTATTTTTTTCATATCCTAATGTTGCGTAAACATCGGTTAATCCAACAGAATTAGCGTGGTTTCCAACATAGAAATAATCCATATAACCATTAAACTTATGATTAGTTCCGTATAATGGATTAAACGATTTCACATCGGTTGAAGTATCATTTTGGTCTTTCCCAGAAAGTCTTTCAAAACCAATATTTGTGTTGAAATGTGTTGATGCTTTGTAATTAATATTTGCAGAAAAATAATTGGCATTTACAGTATTATCGGCTAATTTTCCTGTTTGTAAATAAGCTGCTCCATCGATATTTAAGTTTCCTTTTTTGTAAACCAAACGTGAACCTAATGTTTGACTATAATCCACTTTTTCTTCTGTCCCGACTAAATATGGCATTCCGTTGTTAAGCAACAAGGCACTTACCGTAAATTGTTTAAAAACTCCGTTATACCAAACATATTGCAATGATTTGTATTGATTTAAGGCGTAGTTTTCTTCGAAGTTGGTTTCTTTGTTTGCATTATATGCTACACCAAAATGAATTTTATTTGAAGCGTTTGGTGTAAATTTTAATAAAAACGCATCATGCCTTCTGGCTTGCATTGCCCAATCGACATTACCAAAAATTCTTGCATCATCATAATTAATTTCTTGACGCCCAACTTTAAAAGCAAATTTTTCATTCATTGTAATCTCTCCAAAAGCTTCATGAAACGAAGACCCAATATCATCTTTAGAATTTGTTAATACATCTCCCCATGTTCTAACATTTTGAGGAGAAACAACTAACTTTAAGTTTTTGAATGAATAATTAAAAATCAATCGGGTTCTTTGCGAAATAAATGAAGCTGCTCTTTCGGCATCAGGCTTTAATGTCCCGTATCCATTTCTGTTTTCAAATCTGGCGCGAAGGTCAGCATTTATGTCAAATTGTTGGGCTTTAGCTATTACTCCTAGCAATAAAGCAATTAAGATTAAGCACTTTTTCATTTCGTCATTCATTAACTGTTTCTATAATTTTATTTACGGTTTCTTTATTATTTACTCCTAAACCTTCTTGCTGATGAATTAATATACCTTCCTTATCAAAAACACTGATAATGTTGGAGTGTGAAAAATCCATTGGTGCAATTTGTTTATACTTCACTGCTAAAACATTGGCAAACTCTTGTACTGTTGTTTTTGTTCCTTGAAGAAATGTCCAATGTGGAGCATCCATAAAATTGGCTTTTGCAAAAGATTTTAATCTTTCAGGAGTATCAACTTCGGGATCAATGCTTACTAAAACAAAATTTATTTCTGAAAGTTTGTCTTTTGGCATCTTAGACTCAATATCTCGCATATCGGCAACCAATCTTGGGCAAGCAGCTTTGCAACTGGTGTATATCATTACCATTACGGTAACTTTCCCTTTAAAATCTTTAATCTCAATGGTTTTATTATCTTGAGTTTTCCATTTACTGGTTAAATTAAAAATGGATTCGTCAGAAATAGAATTATGGTTTATTTCGGAATTTTTTTTACAACCAAAAAGTGATATGGCAATAAAAAAGAGGATTATTTTTTTCATGGTTTCTTTGTATTTAAAGTGTCTTTGACACATCTAAAACCTAAATTTTTCACTGCATAATTTGCTTTTACACTTCCTCGAAAAGCGTATCTAATGAATGCAGCATAATTCATTAAATCGGAGGCGTTTAGTGAACCACTACCACAGAATAAGTTTTTATCTGTAGTTACATCACTTCGAGATTCGCCAGTTAATAAAATAGAATTAAAATCAGATGTCCATTCCCAAACTAAACCATGTAAATCATAAACACCATAATAGTTTTTGAAAGTTTTTCCAATTTCGTTGTTAAACGTTTTTGGTTTTTCATACCAATCTAAAATGTATTGATTGTATTCTTCTATTTTTCTTGCATCAGCAACATTTTCATTGGCCATTGCTACAAATTCCCATTCATCAACAGTTGCTAATCTTTTGCCTTGACATTCGCAATAAGCGTTTGCTGCATACCATGAAACATTTGTAATAGGGCTATTTGGTTTTACACTTGAGGGTAAAATGGTGTCGTTCTTCCAATTATTTAGATAATTACCATCTGCAAAAAGTCTTTTTATTTGTGATTTTCTCCATCTTTTATTTTGCTTTACAAAGGCTAAAAAGTTTTCGCTTGAAACAGGATAGACATCAATAAGTAGATTATTTACCTCTACTTCTTTATTTTTTCCTCCGTAAAGAGGAATATATTTTCCTCCTTTTACAGAAACCATCGGTGTTTCTACTCCAAACGGTTTATCATTTGGAGTAGAAACTGATGGAATAGTTATACTTTCTAAAGTATTTATCTCTTTATCTTTCGAGCAAGAAATAAACACAATTACGACAAACAGAAAATATAACCTTTTCATGGAATTAACAATTTACTTTTTACTTCTAACTGCTTTAACCATAGCAGGAGTAACCTCTTTTTTAGAATTGCCCCAAGTGCTATAAACATAAGTTAATACATTTGCAACTTCATCATCGGTTAGCGTTTGAGCGGTCATAACACTGTTGTATTTTTTACCATTCACAACAACTTCGCCAGTTTTTCCTTTAAGTACAATCTCGATAGCTCTATTCACATCAGCATTTAAATAATCTGACTTAGCTAAAGGAGGAAATGCATTTGGCAAACCTTCACCAGTTACTTGATGACATGCAAAACATGTTTTGGCATAAATTGATTTTCCATCTGCAATTCGTTCAACAAGTGTTACTGCTTTAGGAGCTTTTGCACCTGTCTCATTTGGCATGGTTTGAATGGTGCTTCCTTCAGGATGGTAAACTTCATCCGATTGAGTTCCTGAATAGATCGTTTTGTTTTCGTCTCCACTAACATTTATTAAACCTAAACTACCTTTGTTAAAAGTTCTAAAAATAGAATGGTCTACTATCACTAATGATCCAGGAACATCAACTTTAAAGTCAACAATTGCAGCTCCACCAGCAGGAACAAGCGTTGTTTGTACATCATGATTTACGAGTGAACCACCTTCTACATGAACATTGTCAAAAATTTCTCCAATAACATGGAATGAAGAAACTAAGTTAGGACCACCATTTCCGACAAATAGACGAATAGTTTCACCAACTTTAGCTGTAAGTGCATTATCACCAGTTAACGAACCTGTTTTTCCATTAAATACTACATAATCAGGTTCTTCTTTAACGGCTTTTACCATGTCAAAAGGTTGCAATCCTTTTTCTCCGTTAGCACCTTTAGTGTAAAAATCACCTTGCATAACATAGTATTCTTTATCAACAGGAGGCAAACCTCCTTCGGGTTCAACCAAGATAAGTCCATACATTCCATTAGCAATGTGCATACCTACAGGTGCAGTTGCACAATGGTAAACATACAATCCTTGATTCAATACCTTAAAAGAAAAGGTTACTTCATGTCCAGGTGCAACAAATGAGGATTTTGCGCCACCACCAGGGCCAGTTACTGCATGTAAATCAATGTTGTGAGGCAGTTTATTATCGGGATGGTTTTTTAAATGAAATTCTACTTCATCACCAATTCTAGTTCTGATAAAACTTCCAGGTACAGAACCTCCAAAGGTCCAATAAACATATTTTACTCCATCTGCCATTTCACCTTCTTTCTCAATAATTTCCATATTGACAATTAGTTTTTTGGCCGGTCTATCTCCAACTGGTTTTGGCACAAATGGCGGAGCTGTTAATTCGGCATTCATACTTCCTTCAACTTTTATTTGTGATGCATCTACTTTTTTGTATTCATCATTTTGTTTGCATCCGATAAATGCAACTGAAGCAAAAATCAGAGTAAATATTTTTTTCATTTCTTTTAATTTTAATTATTTTCTATTTCTAAAGCTTCATCTGTGGGTTTTCCATATTTAATAAAATCATATATAAATAGACTTATACCAACTGTAAACATTGTTGCGCAAATAAGTAACACAACAAAATGAATTTCAGTTTCTTTTTGAACCTCCATAAACTCCATTTTTAGTTTGCGCTCCATATATACTTGAGCAACACCAGCAACACCAAATGCAACAGTCATTCCAAGGATTCCAATATTTGACAGCCAAAATGCTGCATTTCCTTGTACGCTATTGTAGCGTTTTCTACCTGTTAAGTTTGGTAAAGCATAACTAATAATTGCTAAAACAATCATTGCATAAGCACCCCAAAAAGCATAGTGACCATGCATTGCAGTGACTAATGTTCCGTGTGTGTATAAATTTGTTTGTGGCAATGTATGAGCAAATCCTAATAATCCTGCACCAATAAAAGATACAATTGCAGAACCAATAGTCCAGAATAGTGCAATTTTGTTTGGATGACTTTTTTCACCTTTTCTATACATATTTACAGCAAATAATGCCATCGCAAGGAAAGCCAGTGGTTCAAGAGCAGAGAAAATTCCACCCACAATTAACCAAATTTTGTTTACTCCAATATAATAATAGTGATGCCCAGTTCCTAAAACACCAGACAAGAAAGTTAAACCAATGATTACATACAACCATTTTTCAATAACTTCTCTGTCAACTCCCGTTAGTTTTATTAATAAATAGGATAAAATACCACCCATTATTAATTCCCAAACACCTTCAACCCATAGGTGAACAACCCACCAACGGAAAAATGAATCCATTACTTGACTATCAAACCAAATCATTCCAGGCAAGTATAGCAATGCTGCAAATAATAATCCCATTGATAAAACCAAGGCAGTTGTTGTTTTGCGTTTCCCTTTTAATAGAGTTCCTAAAATAAGTCCTAAAAACAATAATACATTTACAACAACCAGAAAGTCTAATTCTCTAGGAATTTCAAGGAATTTTCTACCTTCCCAATGGTTCAAGTGAAATCCAATTATAGCTACAACACCTACAACGGCAAGAGAAATAAGTTGCACGTAAGCCAATTTTATATTAATTAGTTCTCGTTGAGCTTCTTCTGGAATAATATAATAAGCTGCACCCATGAATCCTGTTAATAACCAAACTACTAATAAGTTGGTATGTACTGCTCTAGCAGTATTAAATGGAATGATGTCATGCAGACCTTGCAATCCAATTCTATCAAAGCCCATGATAAAGCCGTATATTATTTGTAATGAAAACAATAACATGCATAAGGCAAAAAACCAATAGGCTATTTTTTGTGATTTATATTTCATTTTTGTTAGTTTTATTGTTTGTCTTTCGCTAATGGTGAAACTACCCTATCAAATCCATTCAAATCGATTTTTCCAATCCATTTAAAGTATGCAATTACGGCATCTGCTTCTTCATCGGTCATTGCATAAGCAACCATTTTTCTACCTCGAGGCTGCCAAGGTTCTTTAGACATAAGAACAGCTTTTACATAAGCATCTCCTCTTCGGTCTATAACTTTTGTTAATTCAGGGGCATAATAAGCTCCTTCTCCAAGGATAGTATGACAACCCATACAATTGTTGGATTCCCAAATTTCCTTGCCTCTTACAACTTGTGCATCAATTTTGCCATAGTTGGTTTGGTCATTTTTTGGCATGAACGAATAGATAGTTAGCCCTATGAAGACTAAAAATGTAACTAATGTTCCTCCTAGAAAAAATGCCCTTGCTTGTGATTTTGATAGCATAAATTTTAGTTTTAGTTAATTAATTCTAATAAAGGACAATGTTATCCTTTATTAATTTTTAACAAAATTCCGAATAGATGTTCTTATAAAACATGATAAAAATCATAATTGTTAAATAAAAGACAAACGCATCTGAAATTGAAATGATTTTATATTTTTGTCATAAAAAAATGTTTTCAAAGAGTTGTGAATATGCCATCAGAGCAACAATTTTTATTGCAACACATTGTTGTAAAGAGGGGAAAGTAGGGTTGAAAGAAATTGCTAATGAAATAGATTCTCCTGCTGCTTTTACCGCAAAAATTTTACAAATGCTAGTTAAAAACAACATTATAAAATCAAGTAAAGGTGTTGGAGGAGGGTTTATGATTTTAAAAGATGATCTGAAAAGCATTAGCCTTTCAGACATTGTAATGGCAATAGATGGTGATTCTGTTTTTTTAAGATGCGGATTAGGTTTAAGTAATTGTTCCGAAGAGCACCCTTGCCCTGTTCATGAAAAATTTAAGTTTGTAAAAAAAGATTTAATTTACATGTTAGAGCATACAACTCTTGAAGAACTATCCTTGGGTATAAAAAAGGGGCAAACTTTTTTGAAATATTAAAAATAAAAAAGGCGTGAATTACGACAATTCACGCCTTTCTTTTTTAAAAGAAAAACAATAGTTGAATTAATAATTGATTTTATTTTGGTAAAAGTACATCTCCGATAACATGGATTATTCCATTTCCTGTTTCGATTGAAGCTAGTATTTCTGAACCATTTACAAAAGTTTTGCCGTCTTTTTTAGTAATTTTTACTTTTCCGCCAAAAACCATATCAAATTCTTGACCGTCTTGCATATATTCAGTTTTTAGCGTTCCTACATAAGTATGATAACCTAAAATATTTTCTAAATCACCTTTTTTCTCTGGTTTTAATAAACCTTCAACTGTTCCAGCAGGTAATTTATCGAATGCAGCATTGGTTGGAGCAAAAACTGTAAAAGGCCCAGCATTACTCAACGAAGTTACTAATCCTGCTGCTTTTACAGCTGTAACCAAAGTAGTGTGATCTTTGCTTCCAACAGCAGTTTGCACAATGTTTGGAACAGAAGTTTCATCTACTACATTTTCTTGTCCGCCAGATTGAACTTCTGTTGTTTCCGAAGTTAATTCTGATGTTGCTTGTTCGTTTTGTTTGCAACCTATGGCAATAAATAAACTTGCCAATAACAATGTTTTAATTGATTTTTTCATAATAAATACTTTTTTTAATACTTTCAAAGTATATAGACAAAGTACCTAATTATGAATTAGTTATTTTATGAGTGCAATCATAATAAAGGAAGATTTTTAACTTTTTTTATAGAATAAAAAGCAGTAATTCCAATTCCAGAAACTAGAATAATTGCAGCTCCAAAGAGCATTTCATTTGCAAATGGAATTATGGTGTAACTAAACGATGCAATGCCTTGAACAGCAAGAATTATTTCGTTTAACAAAACGCCAATCGAAAAAATAATTATGCCCATTTTTATGGGTTTGTTAAAGTGAATTAAATGATTGGCATAAATGTAAAAAAGTAAAAATAAACTAATAATTGCCAATAAAACCAAGTGTAAGTAAGCAATGACAATAGGCCTGAATCCAAATGCTAATTGACTAATTGCTGGAATAGTTGAACCCAATTGAAGCATAAATTTTATACTCAAAGCTAATCCAACGAAAAGTAATATATAACGCAGAAAGAAAGGAAAATTTTCTAAAAACTCTTTTTTTGTCTTAACAATAATAATTAAAAATCTAAACCAAGTATAAACTTGAACAAACGCTGCAATTACGGTTATAAGGTAAATCCAAATCGGTAAATCCAACCAAAGAGTAGAAAGGAAATAAGCGGGTATACAGGATGCAAAAAACAGCCAAAAGGTTTTCTTGAAAAATAGGTTTTCAGATGATTTTAAATTTAGAAAAGAAAACAACAATCCCATACAGGCAAAGAAAAACCAACCGTTATATTGAAAATGTAAATAATAGTAAATAGAAGCTAAATATTCGTTTTGATGGATGTTTTTTGTAACCATCATGTAGGCCAAAGCGAATGTCCCTAATGAAGAGATAACATTAAAAAAAAGCGCCGCTTTAAACCAATTTTTTGTTAATACTTCATCAGAAATTAATTTCAAATCTTTCACGAAATAATAGGCAAAAACACATGAAACTACAATCGAAGCTGTAGAAAAAATTATAGAAAACAATCCATAACCTTGAATGATGAAAAAAACCAACATTCCATAGGCACAAATCAGATTAGCAGTTAAAAGCGAATTGTATTTTTTGAAAAAACTATGCTCTATTTTCTTTGTTCTATTCTCTAAAAAAACAATCATCAACACCATCAAAGTATGAGTAATCCACCCCGAAAAAGCAAAATGAGAATGAGAATGTTGCAAATGTTTTTGGTCCAAGTAAGGGAACTCAAATCCAATTTTGTAACGCATTAAAAGCCCAATAAGAGCTACAATTACTAAATTTAATAATGAAAATTTTAACCAAAGTTTGCTATTAAAAAGCATTAGAAATAGATTTTATGATTAACAATATCAATTTTTTTGTTAGCCTTCATTTTGCTAATTACTCTAATAACGGTTTCTACTCGTAATCCTGTAAAATTAGCAATCTCTTGCCTAGTAAAAGGAACCAATTCCTTATGATCACCGTTTCCTTTTTTGTTGGCATTTAAAAAAGCTAAAATTCTAAATTCAGGTTTCTGATTGATAATATACTTAGCAGTTTTTGCTTTTGAATGAATTCTATGCGCCATCAAGTTCAAAAATTTCTTTTGGATGGAAGGATACTCGTCCAAAATCTTCAGAAATTTCTCTTTTGAGAGTTTAATTATCTTAGAATCTTGAAAAGCAACAGCAGTTGCTGGATAGCGCTCATTAATAAATAAAGGAGGTTCACCAAAACTTTGTCCATTGCAAAAATAGCCTTGAGTAAACTCTTTACCGTCGTCATTAGAGTTGAACATTCTAACACAGCCTTCAACAACCTGATAATAAAAATGAGCTACTTCATCTTCACTAATAATAACATCATTCTTTTTGAATTCTTTTGAAATTGCGCCCCAAGTATATAGTAAATCTAAATCTATTTGCATGATTGAAACGGTGTCTTTTAAGGAGAAAACCTGTATATTTTAAGCAAGTTTACGTCTTAAGGTTACAAAATTACTTTTTATAAAGTTACTAAAAATATGACTATAATCATATAAAATTGGTTTTCTCTTATTGTAAATTTGCCTTGTGAAAAAAATTATAATCATAGTAGTCCTTTCCATTCTTCTAAAACCAATTCTTCCGGTTGTAGATTATATTATCAATTATGATTATATTTCAAAAGTCCTCTGCGAGAACAAGACCAAACCCGAACTTAAGTGTAATGGTAAGTGTCATTTGATAAAAGAACTAGCTAAAGTAGCTGATAATGAAAAACCTATTAGTTCTGATAAAAAAACCTACTCATCTCAAGAAATCGAACTTTTATTCTGTAATGAAATAACCGAAATATCCTTTAGACAAATTTATTTTCATAATAAAACTTCTATTGGTGACAACTATGCCAACTTATACTTTCACTCGGTAAGTTGTTCCGTTTTTCATCCGCCTACAATTATTTCTTAAAATCAATTGAGAAATAAAGTATACGAGTAAAATGAACTTCGTATAAGCCAACCTCTAAATCAAGTTGTTTCTAAATCAAGTTCTATTTTCAATTCATAAAAATGAATTGATAGGATTCTTATACCTCAAATTGACTTAAAAATCTTTCAAAAGCATAATTAAATAAACTTCAAGTTAAAAAAAATGAAAACTCTTTTAAAAAAAATATTGGCCATTTTTGTTATGGCATTAGCAATAACCTCATGTTCAAATGATGATGAAACTACATCTCCAGTAGTCAATGAATTAGAAGGTTTAACTAAATTCAAAGAAATTACAAATACTACACATACAATTGAGCTATATTCTCATACAGGATCAACTGTTCAAGGCTATAATGAAATCAAATTAAGAATTAAAAACAACGCTAACAATCAATATGTGAAAAATGCAGAGATTACTTGGATGCCTATCATGCACATGGCTATGATGAACCATTCTTGCCCAAATTCTGAAGTTGAAAAAATTACGACTGATGGGACATTATATGAAGGTTATATTATGTTTCAAATGGCTCAAAATGAAACAGAATATTGGGATTTAAAAATCGATTATACTATTGATGATGTTGAATACACCATGACTTCTGTAATTGATGTTCCTGCTTCTGCAAAAAGAACAGTTAATACTTTTACAGGATCTGATGGTGTGAAATATTTGGTGGCTTATGTTGATCCCCATCACCCAAAAGTGGCAGTAAATGATTTAGTTGTTGGTGTTTGGAAAATGCAAGACATGATGACATTCCCAGTAGTTGATGGCTACACCGTAAAAATAGACCCAAGAATGCCTAGTATGGGAAATCATAGTTCACCTAATAATGTTAATGCTACACAAACAACTGCTGGTAATTTATACAATGGAAAATTATCACTAACAATGACAGGCTATTGGAAAATAAACCTTCAATTGGCAAAACCTGATGGCACAATTGTTAAAGGTGAAGAAATTACAGAAGCGGTTACATCCAGCAGTATTTATTTTGAAATAGAATTCTAATTGAATTATTATAAAAAAGTCAAATTCAATTCTGTTTTTGACTTTTTTAATTTTTACTCTAATGAAAAAATTACTCCTTTCAACTTTTTTAATGCTTCTTCCCTCAATTATTTCTGCTCAAGACACAAATAATAGCATAATAAAAGAGCAATCAAAAAAAGATACCATAAAACCAATTCAAATGCAAGAAGTGATAGTAATTGGAAAAAAAGCACAACTATCAGATAAGCAATCAAAAACATTAACTTCAATAGACGACTATTTACAAAAATCTGCAAAAGTTGACATGATAAAGCGAGGTGCTTACGCTTGGGAACCAATTATCAATTCTATGCCTACTGAACGTACTCTTGTAACCATAGACGGAATGAGAATTTTTGGTGCTTGTACAGACAAAATGGATCCAATAACATCTTATGTAGAAGTATCTAATCTATCTGAAGCTACTATTTGTTCAGGTCAAGAAGGGGCTTGTTTTGGAAGTACAATTGGAGGTTCGATTGACTTAAAAAGAAACCAAAATAACTTCGGAAATAAAAAATGGAATTTTAATATAAATTCAGGTTTTGAAACCAACAATCAACAAAAAATCATTGGAACAGCCCTAAATTATACAGATAATTTATTTTATGTTGATACCGATTTTATGCTACGTGATGCAGAAAATTACAAAGCAGGAAATAATAAAGAAGTTTTATTTTCACAATTTAAAAAAATGAATTTTTCCGTTACTTCAGGTTTCAAATTAAGTAAAAATAAATTGATTGAAGCTTCCTTAATTTACGATAAAGCAACCGATGTTGGTTATCCTGCGTTACCAATGGATGTTTCCATTGCAGAAGCAATTATAACGTCTTTAAAATATGAATACATCCCATTAAACTCTATTGTAACTAATTGGGAAACAAAACTTTATTTTAATACAATAATACATAAAATGGATGATACAAAACGTCCATCTGTTCCAATTCATATGGATATGCCAGGTTGGAGTAAAACCTATGGATATTATTCAAAAATTAAAGCTAAATATAATAAACACAACTTATTAGTAAACTTAAATTCATTTTATAACAAATCACTTGCCGAAATGACCATGTATCCAGCTGATCCAAATGAAAATCTAATGTTTATGCTAACTTGGCCTGATGTCATCACTTTTTATAACGGATTGTTTGTTGAAGATAATTATGCTTTAAACTGTCATTCAAGTATAAAAGTTTCAGCTTCAATTGGTAATCATTATAATAAAATAGAAAGTGAACTTGGATTAAATAGTTTGCAAATTCTTTATCCTGAAATGGAAGCACAAAACAGCCGATTTTTAAAAAGTTTTTCAGCAAATTATAACTCTTCCAAAAATGGACTTGAGTTTGGATTTGGTGCAGCTTATGGAGAAAGAGCACCTTCTATAACAGAGGCTTATGGCTTTTACTTGTTTAACAGTTTTGAAAATTATGACAACATTGGAAGCCCAAATTTAAAAAATGAAACTTCTTTAGAAGGAAATGTATTTATAGGTTTGAAAAAAGAAAAAATAACCCTAAAAATGGCATCATCCTATTTTCGTATTTCCAATTATATTGTCGGAAAACCTGATACTAGCTTAATCCCAATGACAATTGGCGCAACAGGTGTAAAAATTTATACATCACTTGATTATGCTTCCATTTTCAATATAAGTTTTACTTCTGAAATCAAGTTTTCTAGAGAATTAAAATGGAATATACAGTTAGTTTACGGCAGAGGGAAAGATTTTAATAATGTGAATTTACCATTTATTTCTCCAATAAGTTATTCAACATCAATAGCTTATTCTAAAGAAAAATTTTCGTCAGAAATTGTAATTCAAGGAAATGCAAAACACACCAATTTTGGAGCCATTTACGGTGAAGACAAAACACCAGACTATGCAATAATTAATGCTAATTTAGGATATAAATTCAATATCAATAAAAGCAAATTAATCACAAAATTTGGAATTGAAAACATCCTTGACACCTATTATTCAACTTATTCAGATTGGAATAATTTTCCACGACAAGGAAGAAACTTTTTTGTGAACTTATCAATAATTCTCTAAATAATTGCATGTGTATTTTTTATGAAATTCTTATACTTCGTAAGTATTTTATCAATAGCAAAATAAAAATTTTAGTTCTGTACTAAATTGACGTTTTAGGTTTCCAGTTGCCACTCCTTCCCAACGCTCAAAAAAAAATCACTGTCTTGGTTTTTGTGTCAAAAACACGTACGCTTCGCAACTCATGCCAGCAATTTTTTTCCCCCAAGCTTAGTTACATAATGTGGCATTATAGTGCATAAAGAACTATCCTGCTACTAATCAAAATCTCGGATGCACTATAATAACATTATGTAAAAAAGCCGCCACACCCAACGCGCTAGCCAGTGGCTCCAGGACAACATTTTTTGCAGCTCCCATCGCATCACCCAGCTACAAAAAACACAGTCCTTCGCCACTGTCTTTAACAACGTTCGCCATTTCATAGGAAGCATTACGGTTATCATTGTTTTTAAAAACGTTCGCGTTAACTGTTTTATCAACTTTGTGGTTAAATCGGTAGTGTTTTCATTGCTTTTGTAAGTAATAAAATGGCTTTGGAATTCAGTTAATTTGCCGATAGTAAAAGCCATTTTATTACCCACAAAACCAAAATTCCCAGTAAGAGTATCATTTTTTATTTGCCACAACGCAAAAAAATAATTGCTTTCACGATAGCTGATACCATACCGTTACTAAATACAATTCTACTAAAAACTGTGACTGCGACTGTCACTCATTTAGTGGTACCAGCTATCCATAAGAGCAATCAGAAACATCCCAGTAAGCAAATAAAAAATGATACACTTACTTGCGCTACTGCCACATCGCACTCGGTAGTATAATGCATTGTTTTTTGAAGATGCTTCCCATTTTCAAAAGACATTTTTCTGCAAACTGAATACTGCGACTGCCAACTGACCTTCAGGCATCCTCAAAAATCAAAACAAAAAGAAAGAGTATCAAATTCCTTGGCCAAATGAATAGCTTTTTTATTTTATGACATGGTTTATTCAACCATCCAAAGAATTTGATACCCTTTCCGAAGACGTCTATCCTTCAAATCAAAACCCATTCTTTCAAACAAATTCCGATTATACGATGTCGTTTAGAATTTGAAATCAAAACAAAAAATAAAAAAAAGAGAGCAAAGATAAGTTCCAGGTATTCAAAAAAGCAAGTTCAAGCCCTGCGGGTTTCAGAAAAAATCTCCACCCAAACAGTTTCAAAACACATTTAATTTCCGATTAGACGCTACCGAATTCAATCACGTATCGGGTAGTATTTTTTCTGAAAAACTTGCTTTTTTGAAACCTTCCACTTCGACGAATGGCTTTCTTTTTTTCTTTTTTTTTCTTTTGAAATGAATATTCTTCGCTTCCAATTAAAAAATAACATTTGGCGAAAAAAATTTTAATGGGCGGAGCGTAGCGAGGCAAACCTGCATTCATCAGAAACTCAACAGAAAATTAGAAAATAACCTAATTTTTAAATCCGAAGCCATGATGAATTTTATCGTTAAAACCCACAAGAAGAACATCATTTACAGCAAACCGCACTTTTTTGTTTTAAACAAAGGAATGAACAGCGGTAAGCCACAAAATGAGCCATTCACAAACAGTTTCGTAATCATATTTGATGGTGAAACTGATTACGAAAATATTTTTTGGATTGCATACAGCTTGTGGAAATCTAAATTCTGGCACCAGCATTTAGTAGGTTCTGTAATTTCATTTTTACGTCTTCCTGATTTCAAAAGAGAGTTTTTTCCAAAGTCAAAGTTCTTGATGGAAGAACACGAAGCACATTTGAAGCATGTTGAAGCTTTAAAACTTTTGGAGTCAAAAGAAAAACAATTTCACGAAAACATCAATTTAATCAACGATATGCGTAGAGTTATTTTGCATCGCTATTGTAACAGATAATTTATTTATAATCCTTAAAATCAATTCTATGAGTGTATTTCTATTATTTCAAACCGATAGTTGGAAGTCAAAAGCATCAAGAGTGTTCTTTGGAGCTTTTGATAGCAGAGCAAAAGCATTAGATTATGCAAAATACAACGATTTGTATTGGTATAATTCAGAAGTTGTAGTGGTTGAGGTGATACTCAATCAATTTGGAGAAGTTTAATATTGAAAATGCCTAGTTTTTAGCTAGGCACTTTAATTTTTTTATACATTCATAAAAATTAAATCGTTTTTTAAATTTAATTTCCAAGTAAACCAAGATGTTTGAAACCAACTTCCTTTTTTTTCTTTGATGAAATTAAAGCGTTTACTCGGTATCAAAATCTGGACTTTGTGCTGCTGGAACATTTTGCTTCGCTTTTTGCCTTCCAGAGTTGTTATAGGGAGCAACATCATAAAAGGTTTGTCCAATTCAAATGCTCTTTTCAAGAATTGATCTTTAAAAGAATAAGGAGGATTGGTTATAATCAAATCATAATGCTGAGGTTCGTATTCAAAAAAGTCCAAACCATCTTTTATATGTGATTTAATTACTTCAAAACCATTAGCTTTTAAAACAGTGACTATTTCACTATTCTCAATAGCGGTGCATTCCCATATAACTTTAACAGTATCAGGAATATAAGGAAGAATGCACTCTATAGCTTCTTTTGGTGTGTATAATTCGTCAAAAGCACCTCTTTTGATATAATCTATTTTGTTTTGTATCATAAAAGTTATTATTAAATATAAAAGCCCATTCCTTTCGGTTTGGGCTTTCAATTTGTTTAACCCAAAGGTCACCACAACTAGAGTTAAACTTATTTTTTGTGCTTCTTACAGAGGTATTTGAGCAACACCGAAATTGAAAAACTCACCACAGCTCCAACAGTTGCTAAAATCACTGTCTTAATCAAATCTTCTGAGTTCAAATTCGGTACTATACTCAAAAAAGTACCTCCGGCAGTTCCAACTAAAGTTGAATTACTGTGGCTGTTCATTCTTCTCAACAGTCAACTGACTAACTGCTGAAATAACACCACCAGCAACAGCTACATAACCACCAACGGTTGTCACAATTACTGGCAGAGAAACTGGTGCAGTTAAAACAGCAGTACCAACAGTAGCCAATACCAATCCAATAGTTCGAAGCACTTTAAAAAACTTTGGTGTGGGAGCACTCGCTCTCTCTACAATTTTATTCATAATCTACTTTTTTGTCATTTCCGAGAAAGCGGAAACCTATTGAACAATTAATTCGACACTTTCTTTATTGTCCAAAGCTTTATAAACAATGTCTTTCAGCTTAGTAAAAGCTATTCGAGACATCAAACCAAGCCCTGGACCAGAAAGTTTTGTAACAGGAGCAATACAGCCTTGTAATTCCTTTTGAGCATTATTGGCAGGATGAAAAAGAATAAATTTTCTGTTCGGTACATCCAATACTTCTAAATGCCATTTGTATTTGGCACTGTATCGCTTTCTAATAAAATATTTCCCCTCAGGAATGCAGGAAACCTTCGTTTCGTTCATCTTCCACGGTAATTCAATTGTGTTACAAATCACCTTACCTTCGCATTCGAGTTTACCATTTGTTCCATCAGGGAAATAAGTTCTAGTTAACCAAATAACCATTACACACCGCTGTCAACTTTTGCAATAGACAATGGGTTAAAAGCACCATTTTTCAATGGGTACATTTGTCCATTTATCTCCTGATAGAACTCAACACCTAGAGCCAAAAATAAAGGCTTAGTTGAGTTAGCAGTAACCACATTCACTTGATTAATTGGAGCAGTAGCAGTTCCGTCCCAAGGTAAAATTGCCGTTTCAGAAGTAGCAACCACATACGTTTCAGCTTCAAAATCAATCTCAGCTCCTCCAGAAATGATTTTGTAGTGAGTAGTTCCACTTGGAGCAGCAATCATATTCGCTGGAATAAATGATGCTAAATCCACTTTAATTTCACCCGCTACACGGTCAATAGTTGCCACAAACGGAGCAAACAAAGTAGTTCCCAACTTACCACGAATATTGAATTCAAAACCAAATAACAATTCAGCTTCACCATCAATCACGTTACGCAAACCACGTTCACTAACAGTGTCCGCTTGAATAACTTTTACCATAGCTTGTGTCAAACGGCTAACCATTCTACCATCAGCAGAATTGATTAAGAGCGGTCTTAAAGCCGTTCTAAGCATTTTTCCTGCTTTACCAGCTCTACCAAACTCGGAGCCATTTTCACGAGTTCTTTGAAACGCAGGATCATTTGCAATTCTACTAGCGTCAATGCCGCCTTTTTCTCTTGCTAAGTGACCATCTTGCGTTTTATAAAAAGTAATATCTCCGATAGTACCTTTCAATTTAATTATGCCTTTCTGTCTAGCCATAACTTCAAAATTTTGTTAAACATTCATCTAAAATCTCCTTCATTCTCTCAATCAGTTGCAACCACATTTTGAATGATTAAAGCAAAGTTTACAAAGCATTTCACTAAAGAAAAAGTAACAAGTGTACCATATGTCCAAAATCGACACAAGTGTCTTAAATGAACATAAATAGCCAATAAATAAGTATGAAAAATTATAACTAAATTGCAAAAGATTTTCTGCACGTCAGAAGTATAGCATAGCTATATCAAAGGTATAGATAAAGTATGAAATTGAATAATCAGAGGGTATGCATCTATCCAAAGGACATACAACGAATAACAGGCAAGAGTTATCGTCAAAGCACTAGATTGATGCAAAAGATAAAAAAAGACCTCAATAAGCTCGAAAATGAGTTTCTAACGATTGAAGAGTTCTGTACATATAGTGGCATAAAATATGAACAAGTGACTCACTTGATTTTTGGTTAAATTAGAAGAAATGCTAAAACAAATTTTAATCAAGAAAAGTAGCGGCAGGCACTTAAATAACTAGTTCAATTTTTAGTCTTGATGCTTTACTATTCAAATAATTATCCTTATATTTGACTACTTTGAATTTAGAATAATAGTAACCTTATAAAAGAGGTGTCAGTCGAGGTGTCACTTAAATTAAATGCTTTGCGAAGTATTGATTTTATTGATGGCTATTGTAGCAGACAAATCCCTCTTTCTCCGCTAAAAACATCATAAAGCCCTGTTATTCGGGGCTTTTGTTTTTTAGTTGACAATATAGTTGACAGTTCTTTGGTTTTTAAGCTACTTTTAAGCTTTCCAAAACTTAACATTTCTAAAAAATATCTTTACATTTACAACCGTGAAATTATTAACTGTCATATTATCCATCTACCTCGTCACTCTTTCCGCTATCCCTTGTGCGGATATTAAGAGCGAAAGCGAAGTACATTTAGAAGTCGCTCAAACTTCGGATAAGGACAATCATTCACACGATAAGGGTAATGATTTATGTTCGCCATTTTGCATTTGCAACTGTTGTGGACAGGTTACATTGAATTATGTTGCTACAATTAATTATGATTTTCCGGTACAGTTTGAAGAAATAAAATCTTCAAAATCTACTTATACCTCAGCTTTACATTCCAATTTCTTCGGGAGTATTTGGCAACCACCTCAATTAGTATAATGAAGCCCGAGTAATTTCGGGTTAGAAAATTGTGCGATAGCACCAACAATGGCAAATATCTTATTTGCTGATTTTCTAATTCATTATATATTTTTCAATGTTAGATAAGATTATACAATTCAGTATAAAGAATAAGTTTCTTATACTTCTTTTTACCCTTGTGCTTTTGGCTTGGGGTAGCTATTCCATTAAGCAGTTACCGCTTGATGCTTTACCTGATGTTACCAATAATCAGGTGCAAATTATTACAACTGCTCCGACTTTAGCAAGTCAGGAAGTAGAGCAGTTAATCACCTATCCATTGGAACAATCTGTAAAAACCATTCCTAAAGTAGTTGAATTGCGTAGTATTTCACGCTTTGGGCTTTCGGTGGTTACGGTCGTTTTCAAAGATGATGTCGATATTTATTGGGCAAGGGAGCAGATTTTCCAAAGGATAAAAGATGCTGAAGAAAACATCCCAAAATATGCCGGTTCTCCTGAATTAGCTCCAATTTCTACCGGACTTGGTGAAATATTCCAATATGATGTTTATGCCAAAAAAGGTTACGAAAATAAATATGATGCTACCAAGCTTAGAACAATTCAGGATTGGATAATCATTCCACAATTGCAGGGCGTTGAAGGCGTTGCTGAGGTCAGCAGTTGGGGTGGAAAACTAAAGCAATATGAAATTGCCGTGAATCCAAATATGCTTAATAGTCAGGGTGTAACCATCACCGAGATTTTTGATGCTTTAGAAAAAAACAATCAAAATACCGGTGGTGCATATATAGAGAAAGACCAATACGCTTATTTCATTCGTGGTGTCGGAATGGCGTCAGGCATAAGTGATTTACAAAATGTGGTTATCAAAAACAGAAATGGCGCTCCTGTTTTGGTTCGTGATGTTGCAACAGTACGCGAAGGTATTGCTTTGCGTTATGGGGCATCTACCAAAGACGGAAAAGGCGAAATAGTATGTGGATTGGTGCTTATGCTCAAAGGCGAAAACTCAAGTGCAGTGGTTGACAGAGTGAAAGAGCGAATGGAGCAAATCAATAAAAGCTTACCTGAAGGCGTTGTTGCAGAGCCATTTATTGACAGAGGCAAGTTAGTTGATAATGCTATTGGCACTGTTACCAAAAACCTCATCGAAGGAGCTTTAATCGTAATATTTGTATTGATTCTGTTTCTTGGAAATCTTCGTGCAGGGCTTATTGTTGCTTCTGTAATTCCACTATCAATGCTTTTTGCCGTTATCCTGATGAATTATTTTGGGGTTAGTGGAAACCTGATGAGTTTGGGAGCTATTGATTTCGGAATTATAGTCGATGGCGCAGTAATTATAGTGGAAGCCACAATGCACCATTTAGCCAAACTGAAAAGGAAAAAGGAACTGACACAAGCCGAAATGGATAGCGAAGTTTACAACTCAGCTTCCAAAATAAGAAACAGTGCAGCCTTTGGAGAAATCATCATTTTGATTGTGTATCTGCCAATTTTAGCATTGGTGGGAACTGAAGGCAAAATGTTTAAGCCAATGGCAATGACAGTAGGCTTTGCAGTAATAGGCGCTTTCATTTTGTCATTGACTTATGTACCAATGATGAGTGCAATGTTCCTGTCAAAGAATACAGAGCATAAAACCAATTTCAGTGATAGAATGATGGCTTGGTTTGAGCGCAAATACACTCCGCTATTGAATAAGGCATTGGAAATGAAAAAGACTGTTATCCTAATTTCGATTGGCTTGTTTGCCTTAGCCTTATTTACTTTTCAAAATATGGGTGGTGAATTTATCCCAACGATTGAGGAAGGTGATTTGGCTCTAAATGCTACGATAATGACCGGAAGCTCATTAAGTCAAACCGTAGAAACCACAACCAAATATGAAAAGATTTTAAAGGCAAAATTTCCTGAAATCAAAACCATCGTAGCAAAAATTGGAAGCGGTGAAATCCCTACTGACCCGATGCCTATTGAAAGTGCCGATTTGATTATTGTCCTGAAGGATAAGAGCGAATGGACTTCAGCGGATAATTGGGAAGATTTAGCCAATATGATGAAAGAGGAAATGGAAGCAATTCCTGGTGCGAACATCGAAATTTCCCAACCAATCCAAATGCGCTTCAATGAGCTAATGACCGGAAGCAGAAGCGATGTAGCCATTAAGATTTTTGGTGATGATTTAGAGGTTTTGGATAACAAAGCCAAAGAATTAATTGGCAAAATTAAATCCATTGATGGGATTGGCGATTTGAAAGCCGATAAAGTGGCAGGTTTGCCACAAATCACAGTGAAATACGATTATAACAAAATAGCCCTTTATGGGTTGAACATTAGCGATATTAATCAAATCATTCGTTCATCATTTGCCGGAGAAAGTGCCGGTAAGATTTATGAAGAAGGCAAACGTTTTGATGTTGTGGTGCGGTTAAATAAAGATAACAGAAGTGATATTTCAGATGTGAGCAATTTATTCATTCCGTTACCAAATGGGCAGCAAATCCCACTTTCTCAGGTAGCCACAATAAGCTATGAGCAAGGTGCTGTTCAGGTAGTGCGTGAAGATGGAAAACGAAGAATTACTGTTGGTTTGAATGTTCGTGGAAGGGATGTTAAAAGTGTTGTTGAAGAAATCCAATCTAAATTGGATGGCAATTTCAAACTCCCTGCCGGATATTACATTACTTATGGTGGACAGTTTGAAAACCTCATCGAAGCAAATAAAAGGTTATCAGTTGCGCTTCCTATTGCTTTAGGTTTGATTTTGGTGTTACTGTACTTCACATTTGGCAGTATCAAACAATCTCTTTTGATATTTACTGCAATTCCTCTTTCTGCTATTGGCGGTGTCTTTGCCTTATGGCTTCGAGGAATGCCGTTCAGTATTTCAGCCGGAATTGGCTTCATTGCATTATTCGGTATTGCGGTTTTAAATGGAATTGTACTTATATCCTATTTCAATCAGCTCAAAACAGAAGGCATCACCGACCCTTTACAAAGGATTCTGACAGGTACAAAAACAAGGTTGCGACCTGTTTTAATGACTGCTGCTGTGGCATCATTAGGATTTATGCCAATGGCGTTATCTACAAGCGGTGGTGCTGAGGTGCAAAAACCTTTGGCAACAGTGGTTATAGGTGGTTTACTTTCCGCAACATTATTAACGTTGATTGTATTGCCAATACTCTATTTATTATTTGAAACAAAAATCAAAAGAAGGAAAAATATGAAAACTCCAATCATTACAACTGTACTGCTATTATTCAGTGCCTTTTCTTTTGCTCAAAGCCCTCAAACAGTTTCATTGGAACAAGCTGTTGAATTAGCCAAAAAGAACAACAGTACTTTGAAAATAGCCAATAAGGAAATTGAGAAGCAAAAAGCACTCAAAAAAGGGGCTTTTCAGGCTGACCCATTGCAAATTCAATATCAGGGCGGACAATTCAATAGTGATGCCTATGACCATAACGTTTCTGTTCAGCAGTATTTCCCAATTGGGAAAATAACAAAGGCTAATAGACAGTTACAAGAAGAATTAGCAAACTTGGCTGAGAAGCGAAAAGCCCTATCTGAATATGAAATTGAAAAGGCGGTAACACTATCCTATTATCAGTATTTGTATGGGGTTGAGTTGCAAAAACTAAACAATGAGTTGAATGAGATTTATACCAAATTCCTCAAAAATGCGGAGTTGCGTTTTGAAACAGGAGAAAGTGGTAAAATCGAAGTTATCAGTGCCAAAGCCAAAGTAAAGGAAATTGAAACAATCAAAGCTCAGATTGAATATGATTTGGCTATCTATCAAAAGCAATTACAATACTTTGTGCAGAGCGATAATGATATTATTCCTGACGCTTCTTCTGCATTGCAATACAAAGTTGCTTTAGGAACTGACAATTCAAAAGTAGATGGTTTGATGAATGATTATTATTCCCAACAGGTTTTAGTCAATCAAAAAGAAACGAGTATTTACAAAGCCCAAAGGATGCCAAAATTGGGATTAGGATATTTTGCTCAAACCATTGACACTAAATCAATGTTTCAGGGATTTACAGCCGGTTTACAGATTCCTCTATTTGGTGGAGCTAATACAGCCAAAGCCAAAGCTTCAGAAATCAATGTTTCCCAATCTCAATTGATGTTTGACAGAAATAAACTAACCCTAAAGCTGAAAAAAGAGGAATTGCAAAATGAATATGACAAACAGAAAAAAGCCCTCGACTACTATCAAAATGAAGGCTTGGAATATGCAAATCAAATCATTAGTACAGCCCAAAAAAGCTATGCTAATGGTGATATGAGTTATTGGTCATATATCAGTTTCTTAAATCAGGCTATTGATATAAAGAAACAAAATGCTGAAGCGGTTAATCTTTACAATCAAAGTGCAATTCAACTGCAATTCCCATCAATCCTTAACAATTAATATCAAGTAAAATGAAAAATATAATCATTAATAAATCATCGCTATTTATACTTTCTGTTTCACTATTCCTGCTCGTTTCCTGTGGCAAAAAAGAAGCTGCTGAAGAACACGAAGAAGAAAAGTCGGAAACCGAAGTAGCACTGACCGAAACACAAGCCAAAACAATAGGCATTGAAACCGGAAGTATTGAAATGAAGAACCTCAACACCATTATCAAAGCCAATGGCTATACAGCAGTTCCACCACAAAACAGGGCTGATGTTTCTACGCTTATTGGTGGCGTTGTAAAGGATATTTTTGTTTTGGAAGGTACATTTGTAACTAAGGGCAAAACATTGGCTACAATCCAAAATCTTGAGGTTTCTGAAATGCAGGAAGAATATCAGTCAGCCGTTGCCAATATTGAATATTTGGAGCAGGAATTTAAACGCCAAAAAACTTTAACTGATGAAAATGTAAATCCACGAAAAGCGTTTCAGGAAGTGAAGTCAAAGTTGGCATCAGAAAGAGCCAAAGCACAGGCAGCCAAAAACAAATTACAAGCGTTAAATGTAAGTCCGAATGGCAGTACTTCCTTAGTTCCGATAGTTGCACCAATAAGCGGTTATGTTGGTAAAATCAGTATTACCAAAGGAGCTTTTGCTGAAACCGGCGTAACACTCTTTGAAGTGGTTGACAATACTCAAATGCACCTTGATTTGAATGTATTTGAAAAAGACTTAGGCAAAATCTCTGTTGGGCAGGAAGTCGATTTTGTATTGACTAATCAATCCAATAAATCCATCAAAGGAAAAATTTTCGGAATCAATAAATCTTTCTCCAATGAAAGTAAAACAGTTGCCGTTCACGCCAAAATCACAAGCAGCACTAAGGATTTGATTTCGGGAATGTATGTTGCAGCCAACATCAATATTTCAAATCAAACCGTTCCGGCATTGCCAAAAGATGCTGTGGTACGAAACGGAGATAAGTATTTCATCTACATTCAGGAAGAAGGACACGAAGAAGCACCGAAAAAAGAAAGTGAAGAACACGAACACAAAGAAGGTGAAACCCATAAAGAAAGTGAAGGACAGCAAAAGGAAATTCATTTCAAAGCCGTTGAGGTGGCAATAGGCACAACCGATTTGGGCTACACTGAAGTAAAAGTGATTGAAGAAATTCCTTCAGATGCCAAAATTGTGATTAAAGGAGCTTACTATTTATTGGCACAATCCAAAGGCGGTGGCGAACACGAACACTAAAATTTTGCATTATGAAACATCAACATAAATACGATGCTCAGGGAAAGCAGCTGTGTTGCACTCAGGAAGAAAAAATCTACACTAAAGCCGGTGCAAAAGATTTGATTCAGGATGAAAGTTGCTGCACTCCCAAAAGTAATAAGCAGCACGAACATTCAGGGGATGACGGACACGACCACGACCACAGTCATTCTGCCAATGAAAGCACTTTCAAAATGTTTTTGCCTTCTATCATTTCTTTGGTACTGCTTTTAGCTGCCATAGGCTTTGACAATGTTTTAGCTGCTAATTGGTTTACAGGATGGATAAGGATAGCTTGGTATGTAGTTGCTTATATTCCTGTTGGTTTTCCTGTGATAAAAGAAGCATTTGAAAGCATTAAGGAAGGTGAAATCTTTTCTGAATTTCTTTTGATGGTTATAGCTACTGTCGGAGCGTTTGCCATTGGCGAATATCCCGAAGCAGTGGCTGTGATGCTGTTTTATTCTGTTGGTGAGGTTTTCCAAACGTTAGCGGTAACGAGAGCGAAAGCCAATATCAAATCCCTGTTAGACCAAAGACCTGATGAGGTTACTATTTTGGTTAAATCTGAAGCGCAAACCATCAAAGCTGCCGATGCTAAAATTGGAGATATAATCCAATTGAAATCCGGTGAAAAATTAGGCTTGGATGGTGAATTGCTTTCTGATTCAGCTTCATTCAATACCGCTGCCCTGACAGGTGAAAGCAAACCTGATACAAAGTCCAAAGGCGATACTGTTTTAGCCGGAATGATTAACCTCAACAAAGTATCTCAGGTGAAAGTTACCACTGCTTATACAGATAGTAAACTTTCCAAAATTTTAGAATTGGTGCAAAATGCCACAGCGCAAAAAGCTCCTACTGAATTATTCATTAGGAAGTTTGCCAAAATCTATACTCCTATTGTGGTGTTATTGGCTGTTTTGATAGCATTTATGCCTTATTTCTTTGTTGAGGATTATATTTTTTCAAATTGGCTTTATCGTGCTTTGATATTCTTGGTTATCTCCTGCCCTTGTGCCTTAGTTATATCAATACCATTAGGCTATTTCGGTGGAATTGGTGCTGCAAGTAGAAATGGAATATTATTCAAGGGAAGTAATTTCCTTGATGTGATTGCTACCGTTCAAAACGTTGTGATGGATAAAACCGGTACAATGACTGAAGGTGTTTTCAAAGTACAGGAAGTTGTGTTTGATAAGCAGTTTAAGGAAAAAGAAATTCTGCAAATGGTTAATGCCTTAGAAAGCCAAAGCACCCATCCGGTAGCAACTGCTATTCACGAATTTGTTGGCAAAGTTGATACTTCCATAAAACTTGGAAAAGTAGAAGAAATAGCTGGACACGGATTGAAAGCAACGATTGAAGGGAAAAGCTTGTTAGTGGGTAATTTCAAACTAATGGATAAGTTTTCGATTCCATACGGCATTGACCCAAATTCAATTGTTTACACGCTCATAGCTGTTGCCTACGATAAAAAGTTTGTTGGTTACATTACTATTGCCGATGTAATCAAAAAAGATGCTCAGGAAGCCATTAATAAGTTTAAGGCTTTGAATGTAAAAACTACTATGCTTAGTGGTGATAAAAACACCGTTGTAAAGTATGTGGCTGACAAATTAGGCATCACTAATGCTTTTGGTGATTTGTTGCCGGAAGATAAAGTGAATAAAGTCAAAGAAATCAAAGCCAAAAAGGAAACTGTTGCTTTTGTTGGTGATGGTGTTAATGATGCTCCGGTAGTTGCGTTAAGCGATGTTGGTATTGCAATGGGCGGCTTAGGTAGTGATGCTACCATTGAAACTGCGGATGTGGTTATTCAGGATGATAAGCCAAGTAAAATCCCAATGGCAATTAATATCGGAAAGCAAACGAAAAGAATAGTTTGGCAAAATATCACATTGGCTTTCGTGGTAAAAGGAATTGTTTTGATTCTTGGTGCAGGTGGCTTGGCTACTATGTGGGAAGCAGTTTTTGCTGATGTAGGTGTAGCGTTATTGGCTATCCTAAATGCAGTGAGAATCCAACGGATGAAATTTTAACCTGTGATGATATGGGAAAGATAATCACTAAGCGGATTGTTACCAAAAATGGTAAAATCATCATTGATAAGAAAAACAAAGAGATAGTTAAGCCTTATGAAATTATATGTTATATAGTTTGCTTATCCGCTTTAATCTTATGGTTTATTTCTTTGTTTGATTAATCCCTTTCTATTGGGAAGTAGTGTCGATACAATTTGACAGTATAGCTGTAAGTTGAGGTTTTGGCTTATATCCGGTTAAAACCTCAGCTGTGGCTGTATTTTGCCAATCAAAAAGATGTGGGTTGAATTCCCATTGCTCAGAATTATAAACCGGCTGAGGTTCTTTGATTGTGATTTCTTCTTTTTTCTCAGCATTGAAGCCAAAACGTTCAAAAATACGAATACCTTTCATAGCAGTAAGGATATTATCTAAAGCGGAAACATAGATTTGATAAGAAGCGTTTTCTCCTTTTTTCTTTATATCCGGTTCGGTGAATATTTTGCTTCCATATTTTATAATCTCAATCAACCCTGTTTCAGCGTTAAATATCTCCCTCATATCCTGAGCCTGTCTTTGGGCAAATTTTGGTGTCCATAGTTTTAGCCAATCCTGAATCAGAATTTCAGCCATTTTCTTATTTGCAACGATGAGGTGTAAATGGGGATTATAAGTCTTTTTTGTCGGATTGAAATTGCACTCCAACGATTTAACTCCAATGAGTTTGATTCCCTTACCTCTTTGATAGTTCTTTTTATGCTTTTCTTTTATTCGTTGGAATCCCTGCATCACTTTTTTGACCATTAATCTTAACCTACCTGCCGAACACGCTTTGACGGTTAAGGTTACAAAATAAGGTTCTTCCCATTGCTCAATAATCGGATAATACCTGTTTATGATTTCGGCTTTCCTGATGCTGCAACAAAGGGTGCAAAATCTATTTTTACAATAGTTTCCATATAATCTACCATCAACACTTGTAACTCGGCTTTGACAATAATAGCTGTTCCAATAACCTTTCTGCTTCTCAATATCTCCTTTTTCTTGTGCTACATCCATTAGACTTAGCATCATACTTTGTGTGATAAATTTGCGCTTTGCCCTTCCCTTCAAAACCTCATCATTGCTGAGGTCAGAGCCATTTCCTGAAATAAAAACCGGTTTTTGTACCGTTTTATTTGTACCGTTTTGTCCTAATGTATAGATGTTTCCCATTTCCGGCAGAATATTACCTCAACTTTGAGAGTTAGGCTCTTTTGTACTTTAGGGATTTCACTTCTTGGAGCGATTGCTCAACATCAATACGTTTGATAAGCAGGATTCTGCCAACCTTTTGAGCCGGTAAAAAACCTCTTTTGATGTAATTGTGTATTGATTGTTCAGAAACCTTTAAGAGTTCAGCGGCTTCTTTTACCGTTAGATTTTCGGCTTTTTCTTCTTCTATTGGTTTGTGCTTAATATCCAACAGAAGGTTTTCGATGTTTGACAATCGTTGTTCGATTATCTCAAAAGGATTGTTCATAATAAACTACTTTAATGTTTCAGGGTGTAAACATATTAGTAGTTTGATGAGGTAACCATAAAGTAAGGGTTACCGAAATATAGTTACCTATCTTTAGTTTGTGCTAATTTGAGTTCTGATAATGCTAATTCTTTAGCTTCGGGATAATTTTTAAGCATAGTATTTGCCACATAATCAATATTAGCAACCTGATTTTTCGCAATCCTATTGGTTTTATGATTATTGATAAAATTATATTTTAGTTGAAAATGTTTAATTGTGGTTTTTATCTTATCTCTATTTATGACTTCTTCAATCGCTTTAACTTTACCTTCAGGATGATTTTCAAAATACGGGAATTTTCCAACTTGTTGAAGATAATAGTAATAGAGAACAGTTTTCGAAAGTGAAATTCTTGTTTTTACTTTTTTGCCAAAGGTTACTTTAGAATTTGGGTTTTCTTTTTCTAACAATAATTTTTCTTTATAATACCTCTGCTTTTGTTCAAAAAAAGTCTTCTGAAGGTCTAAATAATTCTCATCTTCTTCCTGCAAAACCTTGTTTTCCAAATCTAACTCTTCAATATGATTTAAGGTTTCATTGATAATTTGCAAATTCTTAAATATTTCTGATTCAGAGAATTTTTTACTTATTGCAGAGAAATTAGCTTTTAATGCAAATCTGCATAGTTGCTCTAAGTCCAAATACATTTTACCCTCATTCTTTATAAAACGAAGTGAATTAAAAAAATTTATAGTTAGCTGTTGGAGCGCAACTTTATCTTCATAAATATTTCTATTGTTTAATACAATATTTACAAATTCATTTCCTGCAAAAAAATAAGTAACATTCATTTGTAGATGATAAACTGTACAAGCCTTATCGCTTTCATCATCACTTTTCCCATGACAAAACAAACAATTATCTTTTACAGTTTGAGATAGTGAGCTATGCATTGCTGCTGACAAAGCGTTGTTAGCAATTTCATAATTCTTTTCACCACCAATAAATTCTTTAAGGTAGTCAATATATCCTTTCCCACCTGTAAACTGATTCCATTCTTCCTTCTGTTCATCAGGAATGGGGATTTTCACAATTTTACTTCCTTCTTCTAATTTAATTTCAAATCCAATAGGCTTTTTCATTATTCTGCTTTTTTCAGTTGTACGTTTTCCATTTTCCAAACAGATTTCATAAAGTCTTTTTTATCATCATTGTTTGGCTTATAGTATTTATTGAATACTTCCAAACTTCTATGACCTGTATAACTCATAATAATCTTATCAGGGATTTTATTATTCTTCATAATTGTAATGAAGCTTCTTCGGGCTGTATGTGATGAAATCCTTTCATAAAGCGGATTTAGTTGCTCAATAATATCCTTTCCAACTTTAACTGTCTTTTTGATGTTTTGATTATATCCAATAGTCTGAAACACTTCTTTGATATAGTCGTTAAACTTCTGATTTGAAATGTTGGGAAGTTTATATTCATACTTTTTCAGAAGGAAAATAGAAAAGTCATTTAACGGAATTTCCAAAGCTTTATCAGTGTTCTTTTTATCCCGAACCTTAATAAAGCCATCCTGTATATCCTTTTCCCGAATATCTGAATAATTACTAATCCTCATTCCTGTTGCACAGCCAAAAACAAACAAATCCCTAACACGCTCTAATCTTTCATTATTGCTGAAATCAAACTCAAAGACTTCCTGAACCTGTTCTAAAGTCAAAGCAACCTCATCTGTCAATTGAGATTTTGGTGATTTGAATTTTTGATAATCTGTTTTATAAGTGTGATTGTTTTCGGTTGCCCAATAAAGGAATGTTTTAAATAATCCAACATTTCTTCTAACCGTATTAGCTGAGTGCTTCTTTTCCGAGATTGAAAACTCAATAAACGAATTATAAAAAGCTTTGTCTATCTGATTAAAGTTGACCTTTTTACCGGTGAAGGTTTGAAAGTCGAAAAGTAGTTTCTTATTGTACTCATAACGTTTGATTGTAGTTTCTGAATTAGCTTCATCTGTGAAGTCGCTTTTCTTCTCAGATAGAAATAAATCGTAAACCTCAAAGAATTTACTTGAAATAGAAGTGGTACGCTTAAACTCAATATCAAAATCATCTTTAATATCAGCAATAGTAATATCCCGATTAGACAGCTTATATTTTTGTATCAAATCTGAAAAGAAATTGGAATAACGCTCTAATTGCCTATTGATTCCTCTAAGCTTGTTTGCTGCTTCAGTTCTTCCGTTGAGGTTCTTAGGCTGCCTGTTTTCAAAATCCCAATCGGTAGGGTGAATCATTTCTCCTGTTGAGTAGACAAATTTGCGCCCTTCCATTTTGAAATATGCTGAAAACAGAATCAAACTTTCCTTATCCTTTTTAGGTTCTTTTAAGTTAAATGTACTTCTCATAGATTTTATCAGTTGACAGTTTAGTTGACAGTAAAGATATGATTTAATACTATATTTGAGTAATATCAAATATCAACATTTAACCTAAGTTATTGACAATAAAAGGTTTTGTTGAATTTAGCTATATCAAAATATAGAAGGTTCAAATACCTCTTTCTCCGCAAAAAAAGCCTTCAGATTTCTGAAGGCTTTTTTATTTAAAATTATAATTAAACTATTAAACATAGCTCGCCAAAACCTGATAAAGTTTATCTACCTCCAATGGCTTTAGCAAAAAACCACTGAATAAATCTTGATAATCAAAATTATCTTTTGCTGAAACATCTGCTGTTAAACTAAAAATAGGCGTATTTCTATTCAAATTATTAGAAGTTCGAATGTATTTTGTTGCCTCAAATCCATCCATTTCTGGCATGTGAATATCCATCAGTATAAAGTCGTAAACTTCCCTACCCGATTCTAGAACAGCTTCTTTACCATTACAAACATGTTTTACATTCATTCCCCATTTAGACAATAGTTTTTTTGCAATCATAGCATTAATCATGTTATCCTCTGCTAGTAATACTTTTTTATTTGTAAACTCAATATTTTCTTCATTAGTAATTTTAGAAATGTTAGGGTTTGATTTTTCTAACTCGATTGAAAAAGAAAACTTGCTTCCTTTGCCATACTTACTCTCTACCTTAATTTCCCCACCAAATAATTTAACCAAATTTTTAACAATGGCTAACCCCAAACCTGTTCCACCTGCTTTTCGAGTTCTGATGTTTTTTATTTGAGAAAAGCTATCAAAAATTTGATCCAATTTATGAGACTCAATTCCCTCACCAGTATCGGTTATTTCAAATAAAATCTCATCTCTAAATTTTTCAGACTTTATAATCTCAGCTTTTATTATAACACTTCCTAAATCGGTAAACTTTATTGCATTATTTACCAAATTACCCATCACTTGAACAAACTTTGTATTATCGATTTTATAAAACTCAGAAAAATTATCATCTACTTCACAGATTAACTCTATTCCTTTTTCATCTGCCAAAGGATAATACGTTTGATGTATTTTGTTTATCAATTCTGATAAATTATGGTCTGTTAAATCGAGTTCTACTTTTCCTAAATCTAGTTTTGTAAAGTCTAAAATATCATTGATAATCATCATCAAATGATTTGATGAAAATTTTAATGGTTCAAACAATGGATTATTTTTAATATTCTGCTCTTCAGACAACATGTTTATTATCGTCGTAATCGCATTGAGAGGAGTTCTTATTTCGTGACTCATAGTAGATAAAAACTCTTGACGAACTCTGGCTGCTTCTTCAGCTCTATTATTTCTTTCTATTATCTCGGCTCTTTCCATTTGCAATTGAGCTTCGCGTTCCATTGTTTTCATTTTAACTAAAATATCGTATTTATCGATAACTTTTAGTGTTTCGGTATTCACAACAGATTCTTTCTCCTTTAGATATAATTCTAAATATTTTAGCGCTCTAGCATTATCATTTTCGGCTTTGTAGACAGTGTATAGAAGATAATAACATTTAAATCGGATAAGGCTAATATTGTGCTTGTCAATAACTTCTAGAGCAACCTCTAATGTTCTTTTGGCAAGTTCATTTTCATTGGTAGCAACATACAATTTAGCCAATTTATGATATGCCATACTCAAGCCCATTTTTTCACCCATTTTTCTGTGAATCTCTATGGACTGTACATATAATTTTTCTGCTTCTTTATACTTGCCATTGGCTGCTAAAACCTTGGCTTTCCCATAAATAGCAAAAGCAAGACCTCTTGTGTCTTCTGCCATAATCTTCATTTTCAATGAAGTTTCTATAAGAATATCTGCTTTAGACACATCACCTTGCTTGATATATACACTCGATAGATTATTCAAAGCATTGGACTCGAGTTTGATGTCTTTAATTTTTTTTGCAGCCGCTATTGCATTCTCATAGGACTCTACTGCTTTTTCGTTGTCTTCAAAATATTCATAAATCGTTCCGAGTGTTTTTTCGCATCTCGAAATATTATGATAATCATTATACTTTTTGTAAACATTTAGAGCATCGACAAGGTAAACCAATCCCAAATGATAATTATTGGTTTTATACATAACGCCAGATATGGCATATTTTGCATCGGCTACGCCTCTTTCATCATTTAAGGCAGTATAAATATCAATGCTTGTGTTTGCATATTCTACACACAATTCATTATTGCCTTTAATCATGTTGAAAAGCGATAAATGAGAGCATGATTTTGCTTGCAAATCAAGAAAACCATATTCTTCAGAAAGTGACAAGGCTTTTTCGCCTAGCTCAATACTCTTTTTAAGATTATTTATACGGGCAGTATATGCCTCATCTAGGATAAAAGTAATTTTTGAATACATAAAGAACGATTTGGGGAGTTTTGTAATTCAATTATTATTTAATTCTAATTCAAAGTTATGATTTTCAGTTAAAAACGCTACTTTTTAGAGAAATTATCGATGAAATACACTATTTATTTATTTTTTGTAATCTTTTTTTTAACCCAAATATTATTTTAACGAAAAAAAATAACTATTTATTGTTTTTCAATAAATTTTTATTAATATTGCATCAATATCTAAAACTAAAAATGATGACAAAAAAAGATGATTTAATTTTCAAAGGCCTTCATGTTATTGCTTGGATTATTTTTGTTGGTCTTTGTATAGAAGCTGGAGCTTTGCTTGTAAATTTTGTGTATAGTTTATTTAATCCGAAAGTATTAGGTAACTTGTATGAAAAATTAGACTTAACATTACTTTATCAACAAAGTAAATGGGTGTTTTTTGGGGTTTATAGTTTTGTGTTGTTTATAGCCTTCCTGAAAGCGGCACTTTTTTATGTAGTAATTGAACTGCTCTTAAAATTAGATTTATCAAACCCTTTTAGCAGTTTTGTTGCCAAAAAAATAGCACAAATAAGTTATTATACCCTTTCGATTGGGCTGATAAGTTATATTGCAAAAGAAACTACAAAAAACTTAGCTCATCATGGGTATGATGTTAATTTACTAAATAAATTTTGGGTAGATAGCCACGCTTATATACTGATGGCAGCTGTAATATATGTAATTCATCAAATTTTTAAACAAGGAATTGCGCTACAACAAGAAAACGATTTAACAATATAATCATGCCAATAGTAGTAAACCTCGATGTAATGATGGCAAAGCGAAAAATGTCGTTGAATGAACTTTCCGAAAAAGTAGATTTGACGCTTTCTAACTTGTCTATCCTAAAAACTGGAAAAGCCAAAGCCATACGATTTAGTACTTTGGAAGCCATTTGCAAAGTATTGGATTGCCAACCTGGTGATATATTAGAATTTTTGGATGAAGAAAATTAATTTTTCAAAAAACTTTCTCTTTGGTTCTTGCAGGCTTGCAATTGCTGTTTCATTTATATAAGTAAAAGATTGTAGGAAAACATATAGAAAAATTTATTATTTTTACATAACAACTGCTTACAAACGATTATAAATATTTGTAAACATTTACAAATGGAACATTCGGTTATACAGTAATTAGCCACAATTGTCTCAAAAATACCCGAAAAAAATGACACAAAAAGAAATTATTGATAATTTAAATAATGAAATTGCAGATATTATTAGGGTTGAAAATCTAATTCCTTTAGCTGGGAAAGACCTTTCCTTTAATTTGAATGGTAAACAAATATTATCTTGGCATAATGAGGTAACTAGACATTGTTCAATATTTCATAATGGTCATTTTAGTTATCTAAAAAATTTGGACGATATTATTTTTTCATCAGATGAAATAGTATATTTCACTGCACATTTATTTTTATATGCTCCATATATAAACACACCATTAAAAGATGCTTACAGATCTGGTGAGAAAATGATTTATCCAGTTTTCACAAATTTGTATGGAAAAAGATATGATATGTATTTAGGAATTGTTTTTGAAAAGGTCTATAATTATTGGGACCGAATTGGCGATTTAATTGCATCGTTTTTCCCTGAACTTTTTAGTGGAAATATCTTTTTCCCAAAAACTATTAAAACTTTAGAAATTGAATACGCCGGCAATGAAAATTATGACTGGTTACTAAACTTTTTGAATAATGACTTTACAAAATTTAATGAACAAAGAATTCAAATAGTACATTATTTTTCAAAAAGCACTAATCAAAAATGGGAGCAATTAAATCAGGTATGGGATTATGAAAAATCAAAACAACATACTGACCAAATTCTTTCTTATCCAGGATATTTTAAAGAAATGAATGAAATTTCAAAAATAGGATTTGAAAAAACATTACTATTTTTGGAAGAAGTCAATAGAAGAAAAAATTACAACTGTGGCTAACAGCGGTTTTGCAAGATTGCGAATTTTGTGGTAAGTTTATGTTTATTTCTCGCAAGAAATTTTAACTTTAAAAGAAAATAACCGGTTCCGAAGTTCGCAACCTCGCAAAGCGCCGGAAAGTTGGTAGTAATTTTAAGAAACACTGCTGAAAAAAGAAAATACTATGAAACTAAAAATTTATATTCCTTTGGTTATTATATTGATATTATTTTCTTCCTGTGACGAAAAGTTGAAAATAAAAATAACTGAAAATAAAGATATCAAAATTGAACGTTACACAATAAGTACAATTACAAGTGGTCATAGATTTTGTGATATTACTAATAAACGATGGAACAAAACAGAAAGAATTTATGAAGCTGATTGGGGAGCAGGAACTGACAGTCTGTATATAAAAAATGATTCAATTCTGATTAAGGCTGACATAGAAAATGCTGTAATTTATGATTTAGCGGCAATAAAATTTGGTTACAAAATAGTTTTAATTGATACCGAAAAATAAAAACTACCGCTAAAAGGCGTTTGGCGCAATTGCGAATTTTGTAGTAAATTCACGTTTATTTTTCGCAAGAAATTTTATCTTTAACAGAAAATAATCGGTTCCGTAGCTTGCAACAGACGCCTAGTGTTGGAACGTTAACAGACATTCTTCGGAACTAAAACAGATAATTTCCATGAACAAAAAAATTATACTTTTAATTCTATCGTCAATATTCATCCTATCATGTAATGAGAAGGAAAAGAAAACTTCTGAATTTTTAAAACAATATGACAAAATAAGACTTATATCATACAACACACACAGAGATGTATATAATAGTAAGTATGAACTGAAAATAGAGAATGACACAGTCATAATACCAGAAACTAGAATTGTTGACAATATTATATTAGACAAACATTACTCTAAAAAAATAGCCGAAGTTTTGCTATCAACAGAAGACGAATGCTTAATGGCTGATTGTTATAATCCAAGACATATAATCTTATTTTATAAACAGAATAAAATTGTTGACTTTTATGAATTTTGCTCAGAATGTGGAGGAAGTGTTCAATCGAAAAACATAAATTTCCCTCAGTTTTGTGCTGGAAAAGGTGACAGAATTATCGAAATATTTAAAGAAATGAAACTGAAAAATGATGGCGAAGAAACTGAAAACTACAAATATTTCTAATAAGAACGCCTGCTAACAGCCGCTAGCCGCTATGGCTCGAATGTGCTAGTTTGGCGTTTGGTTTCACGAAAAACGTTTATCTTTAACGGAAAATAATCGGTTCCTAACTTCGTAACCTTACAAAGTGGTGGAACGTTGAAAGTAAACTTATGACAACAGGACGAATTCCAAAACTTACAAAAATTATCAATGTGAAGTTACTTTTTTTTATTTTATTAGGGTTTGGGCTAAATGCTCAAAATTTAGTTCCCAATCCAAGTTTTGAAACACATAGTATGTGTCCTGTTAATCCAGCAGATTTATCATCCTTAGCTTCTTGGTATCCAATGCAAGCTCATAATGGTTCCCCAGATTATTTTAATTCTTGCGGTTCATCATTTGTTGGCGTACCCAGTAATGTAGTAGGATATCAAGCTGCATTTGATGGCAATGCCTATGTAGGAATAAGCACATATAACTATGGTGCTACAAACTATGAATACATCCAAACCTATTTAACATCGCCTATGATTGCAGGTCAATCCTACACTATTAGTTTTTATGTTTCCTTGGCTGATGACAGCAGATATAGCTCAAATAACATTGGAGCTGTGTTTACTCAAGATTTTCTTTATGGTAATTGGAATTATGATTCTTTAAATATAATGCCAAACATAAATTATTCAACACCAATAACAGATATCAATGGATGGACTTTAGTTTCTGGTACATATATAGCAACAGGGAATGAACAATTTCTAACAATTGGTAATTTTTACGATGAGAATTCAACTCAAATAGTAAATATAAATCCAATAGGTTCTCTTGGCGGTGCTTACTATTATATTGACCAAGTAAGTGTGACAGAGTCACCTTTGGGAAATAGCGATTTTTTTCAACAAAAATGCCAGATTACACCCAATCCAGTAAAAGATAAATTTACTATACTTTCAAATCAAAGTGAGGTTATAACCAATATAGAACTATATTCAACATACAATAAAGTAAAGTCCTTTATACCTTTTGATGGCTTTTATAATATTGAAGATTTACCATCTGGGATTTATTATATAATACTAACTTTTGAATCGAATCGAAAAAGCGTAAGTAAAATTATAAAATTATAAAGTCAACTAGTAAGCTGTTGCACAACTACTTTTTTTTAGATAATCTTAAAATCAACAATAAAAAAATGGAAGCCAAAATGAATGGAGAAGATTTTTTTGAAAAAATCTTGGAAGATAAAAGGATATTTTGGGAAGAAACATACAAAACATTGTCTTTGGAAGAGCGAAGAAAAGTGTGGTGTAAAGATGTTTCATTTGGCATGAGAAGAAAACCCGAAGAAACTCAAGATGAATATGATGCTTTTTCCAAAAGTTGGTATGAATTTGCCACATCTGTAGAACCAAATTTTGATGAAATTTTTGAATATGTTATCAAAAACATGAGTATCTACAAAAATAGTTTCAACTGGGAAGAATATAGACTTCGAATTACAAAGTAATTGGATTATAAGTATTTATTGCTTTTTAAATTTATTTGATTTACAAAAGTACTCAATAAAAAAACCGCCCTTTGACGTAGGCGGTTCAGCGTGATTGTTTTGTTTTGATTTATTGAATTATATTTTTGGTTTGCTGTTGTTTCTTCCAAATCATTCAATGAATATGATGTAAAAGTAATTAGCAGGTGCTTTGCTTCATTATTAAATCGATAAAATACTGCAAAACTCGATTAAACAGTATTTTACAAAAATTTAAAGCATTTCGTCGATGAAAAAAAGTGCCTACTATTAAGTAAAAGTTATTACAGTTTCACATTTCTTTCAGCTCGATTTATTGTAATTTTAACATTCAACAATTGTTAAAAAAGCTATCTTTACTTTCCTCTAAACAATTATAATTATGACAACTGTAAATCCTTATTTGATTTTTAACGGGCAATGTGAAGAAGCATTTTTGTTTTATAAATCTGTTTTTGGTGGCGAATTTCCATACATGGGTAGATTCAGTGATATGCCACCAAGCGATGATCCAAATTGTCCACCACCAAGTGCTGATGAAGCCAATAGAATAATGCATGTGTCATTGCCAATTGGCGGCGATACTATACTCATGGGAAGCGATAGTACTTCGCAGAGCGGTGATGTAAAAATGGGTGATAATATTTCTATTTCTATTAATACACTTAGCCGAGCAGAAGCTGATAGACTATTCAATGGACTTTCGGCTGGAGGTTTTGTGATAATGCCAATGCAATCTACTTTTTGGGGTGCTTATTTTGGAATGTTCAAAGACAAATTTGGCATTAACTGGATGGTAAACTTTGATGAAAACCCTCAATAATAATTCTAGCGCTTGAAATTCAATCGGTTCTATTTCATTGCTTTCGTTCTATTGTTTTTGATTGAAACAGCAATTGCTCTTTGGGTACACGATGCTTTTATAAGACCATATTTTGGCGATGTTCTAGTGGTATTGCTCATCTATGCTTTTATAAAAGCATTTTTTAAAACTCCAGTTTTAACAACAGCTTTGGGAGTATTGCTCTTTTCATTTCTAATAGAAGGATTGCAATATCTAAACTTTATTAAATACCTTCATTTGGAGAACAACAGATTGGCAAAAACAGTGCTAGGCAATTCATTTGCTTTTGAAGACTTGATTTGCTATGTAGTTGGTTTTCTTATAATTTTAATCTTTGAAAAAGCTTTTCACAGAAAAGGTATTGAATAACTCAACAATTTATTTACATGTTTGGATTGCAACAATATTAGACAAAATCTGTCTGTATTAAATGAGCTAGCTACTTCGCTCAATCGGCATGATGTAATATTCATTACCCCAATCCATTTTTTATAGCATAAACTGCTAATCCAACTCTAGTTTTTAATTCAAGTTTTTCAAAAAGGCTATCTCGATAACTTTCTACTGTTCTTGGGCTACAAAACATTTTTTCGCCTATTTCTTTGTAGCTCATTTCGGTAGTTACATACTTTAGAAATTCTTTTTCTCTATCTGTAATATGCACTTTGTCATCTTCTTTCTTAGCGGATGATCCAATGTTCTTGAAAATTTTTTTGGCTGCCCAATCTGGATAGAAATAACCATTATCGATTAGCGTTGTTAGTGCTTTTTCTAATTCAGAAGGATGTGTGTTTTTCAAAAGATAGCCACTTGCTCCATTTTGCACCATTTTGATAACGCTGGTTTCGTCATCTTGCATACTCAAAGCCATAACAAGAATATCAGGATAGTTTTCTTTGAGCCAAGATGCTGTTTCAAATCCATCCATAACAGGCATACTTACATCCAGAAGAACAATATCGGGCACTTTTCTATTCTGCTCAAATCTGTTTATTAATTCCTTACCATTTTCACATTCATAGAGTACTTCAAAATTGTTGAAATTGGCAATAATAGCGCTTAGAGCTTTGGCTATCAGTATATGGTCATCAACAATTACAATTGATTTTTTCATTCGTTTGGTATAGAGATGATTAATTGGGTTCCTTTGTTTATTCTACTTTCTATTTTATAATCGGCGTGGATAATTTTCGCCCGTTTTTTCATGTTTTTTAAACCAATACCTTTGCTTCGAATTGTATTGATATCAAAACCAATTCCGTCATCTTCAACTTTTAGCTTTACTTGATTATGATTACTTTCGAGATTTATCATAATGTTTTTACAACCAGAATGTTTGAGGCTATTTTGAATAAACTCCTGAATTATTCTATATAAAACGCTTTTTACTTGATAGTCTAATTTTATATTCTTTTCATTGTATGTAAAGCTTGCAACACATTTTTTTAGTTCATTGATTTTGTCAACTTCTTGCTGTATTAGGTCAATAATATTTTTTGAATTTATTGTATCATCGGTCAATGATTTTGATAATGCGCGAAGTTCTGTTAGCGATTGGTTTATAATCTCGCTAATACTATCTATTTTTTCATTGATGTGTGGTGCTTTGTTTTCATAAGCGAGCTGTTGTGAATATAGACTGGCAAGGGTTAATTTTTGACCTATATTGTCATGAATTTCTCTACCAATGTCTTGCATAGTTTGCTTTTGAATTTCTATTTGATTAGAAAGAAGCTCTTTTTGATGTTCTTCATATTGATTTTGTAACATGATATTGTGTTCATTTTTCTTTAGTTTATATTGACGGATAAAAACTATTATCCCTATAATAAAAAGGATAAAAAATACATTAAAAAGAAAAATAGTTATTATTATTTCGGTTTTCCCCATATAAATGATGCACTAAATAATGCGTACATTAAACAATTTGAAACTAAAAAATAGATATAATAAATATTCCAAACATCTAATTGTTTTACTAATAAATTGTAAAGACCAAAAAATGGCAAAGTACCAACATAGAAAAGCAAAATACCTAAATTTATGTAAAACATTTTATTTGACTTAAACTCTAGAATATTATCATTCATTATTTGCTTTCTATACTCTAAAAAAACCAATATCATCAAAAACAAAGTTCCAACAACATAATTAAATGAGTATACAACTTTTAGTCTACTGAAATACATTTCTACAGGCATAAAAGAAGCCAAATATAAACCTGTACAGATTATAAAAAGTTTTTTATTTTTTAAGGATTTTAGAGCATATAACCAGTAAAAGAAAATAAACTGTAATGGAATGATTATGTAAGCATAGTACTTTTGTTTACTAAGATTTAAAAAAGACACTATGTTTTCGACGAAAAAATCATTGATGGTAATAACTATCAAATAAACAACAAACCATATCCAATATGTTTTTCTAATTCTATAAGAAAATAAAATACCAACAAAACATGACAAATATTCTAAAAACAGTAATAAATTTGTTAATTCTGGTTGGTATTTCATTTTTCAAATTATTTTAAAAAGACAATATTGTAGGATCACCAGGAGGAATTAAATTCCCATGATTTCTTGCGGCAGTTCTTTTCTGAGGATCAGTTTCATTATTAGAACTACCTCCAGTACCTGTAAGTGCCATAACTGGTATCTGACTATTTGGATCATTACTTGGCTCACCATTAAACTGGCTCGTAGGCTTAGCAATTCCAGATGAATAAGTATTTTTATCAAAAGGATTAAAGTCTATAATTTTTCCTCCATTATCAATCGTTGGCATCATTACGATGGTATGTTTGTTCTCATAAGAAACTTTAACTGGATCTTTCAAAAACTCTTCTAAATCTTCGTAGCCGTTTGCCTTACCCCAAAACATTTTTTTAGGATAAGCACCATAATAGAATCGCAAACCTAATTTTTCAGATCTTGAACTGTTTTTTTGTACACCTTTCTCGATGTGGTATATAAACTTTTTGATGGTATCTAAATCAAACCAAACTGAATAGGCATCATTAGTTATTGGATTTGTTGTTGAACCTTGTATAGACTGCAATTGATTGGCTTTGTATATCTCTACCATATCTCTGATAAGTCCTGTGTTTAATGTACTAGGATTGTAATCTTTGAAATCCATACACAATGATGTGCTGTCTATCTGAGCTTTTATAGTGTCATTTTTTTCATCTACAACTACAACATCAGTTCCAGTGTTGGGTGGAAAAAAATAAATGTATAAAGCAAATGCTCCTAAAACTCCGGCTAAAATAATTTTTAAAGTTCTTGTTGTCATTATTATGTGTTTTTAGTTATTAAATGTAGAAAATTTTTAACAAAGTAAATCATAACTCTCAAAATAATAATGGGTTATATTACCCAATTCCATGTCCGTTAAACAACGGTATTTTTTTTAGTCAAAAAACGGATTAGGTTTTAGTCACAAGCCCATCAATTGATTATCAATGAGTTTGCAGTTTTGTAATGTGCTTTTATAGCAAAATGGCAAAACCCGAAAAGCCAAAATAAAGTAGGGAAAACAAAACTATATAATCATGAAGAAAAAACTATTATTTTATTTAATGCTATTGATTAGCTTAAATAATTACGCACAAACTATTAATGTAAGTACAGGTGTTACTACTACAGGACAACCAGTTACACAAACCACTCCAGATCCAAATTGGAACATTGTTTCTGGTCCAGCAGGATTTATTCCACAACAAGCTTTTGTGGTTCCTACCTATACATTCAATTGGCAACCTACACCAATAGCAGTTACAAATGCTCAGTGGGTGAATACTGTAACAAACTTTGTGAGCATTACTGGAGACTATATTTATGAACGCTCTTTCAATGTAGGCTCAGGAACTACTTCACTAAATTGCAATTTTGGTGTTGCCTTCGATGATACATTAATTTCATTAGAATTAGTTCCGCCTACTGGTGCATCTATCCCTTTGACTGTAGTTTCTTCAAACTTCTATAATATCAGTAATCCAATTACAAATTCAATTTCTAATCCTGCTATTGGAACTTGGAAAATTAGAGCTAAAATAAACTATTTTGACTATGTTGGTGGCTTTATGTTATCTGGCTATGTAACATTAGCTAACTCTGGTACAACATGTAGTGCTACAGCTTCTGATTTCAATAGTCTTTACACTGGTTTAGCTGCAAACACTGCTACCTATACAGATCATGAAACACTAGATTTAGAAGTTCACAGCTATACTTTTAGTGTAAATACACAAAAAACAATTTGCAGCATTGGTTATAAAGCTCAACCTGAACTAGCCACAAGAAATTATGAAATAAAAATTACAGATGTGGGCAATAATACTGTTCTATATGATGGTTTCCATTTGTTTTCTACCACTTCTACCTCTTATGTAACACCTAGTTCATCCATAACACTCAATCCAGGCAGAGTTTATAAAATAGAACGTATTCAGACCAATTATGCTGGTACTCTTAGTGGCATAGGCAACACAATTGGTAGATTAATAGACAATTCATTCAGCCCAATGACTTTCCCGCAAACATTTGGCAGCATAAATGTTTTGAGCGCTTCAGCTTATGACGTAGGCACAACACCAACGTTTTTTAGTAATAATTTTATTCCTTACATCGACATTCGCTTTCAAACTCCTAATACGACTCCAACAACCACTCTTCAAAACACAATATGTGGTTCTTCAGTTTCAACTTTGGGAAGTTTAATAGCTGCTGTAAGTGTTAATGGTGCTACAAATTACATGTTTGAAGTTACAAATACAACAACTGGATTGGTACAAACAACTCCAGCATTAAGTGTACCTCATTTTCAACTATCAAGTTTACCTGATTACCAATATGGAACAACTTATTCAATAAAAGTAAAAGTAATGGTTGGTGGCGTTTGGGGTAATTATGGTTCAGCTTGTTTGGTCTCAACACCAAATTTAGTAACACCTACAGGTGTTTCTCAACTTACACAATGTGGCACATTAACATCGCCATATCTGTTACCAACAATTGGTGTAAATATTAGCACTACTAGTGTAGCATATGTAACTGGTTACCGATTTAGAATAACAAATATGACTACTGGTGAAGTACAATGGAAAGAACGAAATGTGCAGTTCTTCAATCTCACAAGTGTTTACAATCCTTCTGTTCCAGCAAATACTAATACTTTATTCAATGGAACATCTTATGTAAGTGGGCTTAGTTTTAATTATGGTACAGTTTATAAAGTTGAAGTAGCCATGAAAACAACTACTCCATTCCCTACACTACCACTTGAACCAGTTTATGGACATGAGTGTTACATAAAAACACCAGATGCAAAAAGTTTAAGTAATTGTGGAGTTGTAATTCCATCTAAATCTTCTCTAATCACTACAACCAGTCTACCTGGTGTTGTTGAATATCAGTTTCTGTTAACAAAACTAGACGCAGCTGGAAATCCAATAGTGCCGCTTACACAACATCCTATATATTCCAATACTCATTATTTTAATTTTAATGATAGTGATTTTGCAACATTTCCAGGATTTTATAGTATGAATACTAATTATAAAGTGGAAGTAGCAGTAAGAACATCGGGTTCTGGAACAAATTGGTCTCCATTGAGCACAGCATCATGTACTATTACATCTCCACCTATTCCAAGAATGATGCAACCAAATGAAGATGCAACAGTTTTTGAGGCGATAGCTAGCCCAAATCCCTTTGATAGTTTTATCGAACTAACACTAAATTCTGACAGTAAAGATGATATAGAACTCGTTGTATATGACATTTTTGGAAAAATTGTAGAGCAAAAAGAAATTCCTTTCAACGATTTAAAAGCACAAGAAATAGGAACTAACTATGCCTCTGGAATGTATGTTATCCATGTAAAACAAGGTCAAAATTCCAAAACAATGAAAGTGATAAAAAAATAGTTTTGTTGGTTGATTATGTTCTTTGGTCACTTCGAGTGTTTTGTGCAACAAAACATATCTAGAAATTTATCTAAATAATTCTCGATATGATTTTCTTAGGAAAATCACTCGTAGTGACAAAACTTTGACATCAAAACAAATAAAAACTCCATCTTGAAGATGGAGTTTTTTATTATAAGTTTAGTTACATTTCTTAAATAATTTTTACCTTAGTGACCATGTTTTCCGTTCTACTATTTATAACTTCACAGAATGATTACACTCTATCTATTTTCTCTAGAAAATTAACCTAAACAATCAAAACCTTTTTAATTATGGCACAAATCAATCCTCATATCAACTTCAATGGTAATGCAGAAGAAGCTTTTCTTTTTTATCAATCAGTTCTTGGTGGTACATTACAAGATATTATTCGTTTTAAAGACATTGCCTCAGATGAATTTCAAATATCCGAAAAAGATGCCGACAAGATTATGAATATTTCTTTATCTGTAGGAAACAGCTTCTTGATGGCAAACGATGTTCCTGAATTTATGGGAAGAGTAAATGAAAACGAAAACCGCTCAAAGATATTCATTGATGCTGAAAGCCAAGAAGAAGCCAAAAAATTGTTTGTTGGTCTTTCTGCTGGTGGAACAGTAGAAATACCCATGGATGAAAGTCCCGAAGGGAATTGTTTCAGTATGTTTAGAGATAAATATGGTATCGAATGGATGGTAAATTTTAAGGCAAAAAAGTAATTATTACAAAAAAGCCTTTCCTTTTCGGAAAGGCTTTTGTTTTTAAACTCCAGCTATTTGCTTTAATTCACTCACAAATCTTTCTGCCAATGCATCGGCTTCTGATTGTGTTGGTGCTTCGGTATAAATTCTAATAATTGGTTCTGTATTTGATTTACGCAAATGAACCCATTCTGTTGGGAAATCAATTTTTACACCATCAATCGTTGAAATATCTTCAGATTGATATTTTTCTGCAATAGTTTTCATGACTGAATCCACATCAATTTGTGGTGTCAATTCAATCTTATTTTTGCTCATAAAATACTGCGGATAACTTGCTCTTAATTCTGCAACCGTTTTTTCCTGATTAGCCAAATACGTTAAGAACAATGCCACACCTACCAAACTATCACGACCATAATGCAATTCTGGATAAATAATTCCGCCATTGCCTTCGCCACCAATTATGGCATTGGTTTTTTTCATCAGTTCAACAACATTCACTTCACCCACAGCACTGGCTTGATAACTTCCGTTGTGTTTATTGGTAATATCTCGCAAAGCTCTCGAGGAACTCATATTTGAAACTGTATTTCCAGGTGTTTTGCTCAATACATAATCTGCAACAGCAACTAAAGTATATTCTTCTCCAAACATTTCACCATCATTTGATATAAAAGCCAATCTATCAACATCTGGATCGACCACAATTCCAAAATCAGCTTTTTCTTCAACAACTAGTTTACAAATGTCTCCTAAATGTTCCTTCAATGGTTCAGGATTGTGAGGAAAATGTCCATTGGGTTCGCAATAGAGTTTTACACACTCTACTCCCATTTGTTCTAATAATTTAGGAATAATAATTCCACCGCTCGAGTTTACTCCATCTACAACAACTTTAAATTTTTTGGTTTTAACCAAGTCAGCATCAACTAACGGCAATTCCAAAACCTCATCAATATGAATATCCATGTAAGCATCATTAACAGTAACTTCTCCTAAATCATCCACTTCGGAAAAATTAAACGCTTCTGATTCTGCAATTTGCAATATAACTTCACCATCTTTTCCGCTAAGAAACTCACCTTTTTCGTTTAATAATTTTAAAGCATTCCATTGTTTTGGATTGTGAGATGCTGTTAAAATAATTCCTCCATCGGCTTGTTCCAATGGTACTGCAACTTCAACTGTTGGAGTTGTTGAAAGCCCTAAATCGATAACGTCAATACCCAATCCTATCAAGGTATTCACAACTAAATTATGTATCATCGGTCCAGAAATCCTTGCATCGCGACCAATTACAACCTTTAATTTTTCTGATTTTAAACCCGAATTTCTAATTTTTAAAAAAGTACCATAAGCCGAAGCAAATTTTACTGCATCAACTGGTGTAAGGTTATCTCCTACTTTCCCACCAATGGTTCCACGAATACCTGATATAGATTTTATTAATGTCATCTTTTGTCCAATATTTTTGTTAAGCTAGCACAAATATAATAGTTGGGTTTATCAAAAAGTTAATAATGGATTTTTTTTCTATATTTACTAACATATCATCGACAAACTACAAATCATACGATAAAACTATAATGAATTTTTTAGCACACATATATCTTTCTGGTGATGATGACCAAATAAAAATTGGTAATTTCATGGCAGATAGTATCCGTGGACATAGTTATGAAAATTACCCTAGTGATATCAAGAAAGGCATATTGCTGCATCGTGCAATAGATAGTTTTACTGATATGCATCCAATCTACAGGAAAAGTAAACACAGATTACACGAAAAATATGGTCATTATTCTGGTGTTATTATGGATATTTTTTATGATCATTTTTTGGCAAAAAATTGGATTAAATATTCTGATGAAAATCTTGAAGACTATGCTGAAAATTTTTATTTACTCCTAAAAAACAACTATAATTTACTCACAGAAAAAGTAAAAGGTATGATGCCCTATATGATTGCTCGAAACTGGCTTGTGAGCTATGCTTCCATTGCTGGGCTTGAAATGATATTATTTCAAATGGATCATAGAACAAAAAACAGAGTGGCTATGCATCAATCAATAGTAGAGTTACAGCAATATTACTCTGAATTTGAAGATGAATTTATATTGTTTTTTGAAGAATTGAGAAGTCATTGTGCTCAAAAACTAAAAGAATTAGAATGAATTTTATACAAAATATAGAACATGATTTAAGGGCAAAAGCCAACCGAGAAGTCGCAATTCCAATGGAAGATTATATGAAAAATAATTTTTCCTTTTTAGGCATAAAAACTGAAGAACGAAGAAGCATTTTTAATGAAAATTGTGTCAAATATAAAGACGAAATCAAATCAAATTTTAGAGCAATAGCTTGGAGTTTATTTACTATGAAAGAACGAGAGTTTCATCAATGTGGAATGGACTTGATTATCAAAGAAATTAAAAAGAAATATATTTTAGAAGATATTCAACTCATTGAAAAAATGCTCATAACAAATTCGTGGTGGGATAGTGTTGATGCGCTTGCCAAGTATTTATTAGGTGGATATCTTCAAGCATTCCCTCTGGAAACTTATAAAATCATTGAACGTTTTTCAAATTCAGATAATATGTGGCTTAATAGAAGCGCCATCATTTTTCAATTATCTTATAAAGAAAAAACTAATTTTGAAATCTTAAAATCTGAATGTGAACGACATAAAAACTCCGATGAGTTTTTCATCCAAAAAGCAATTGGTTGGGCTTTGAGAGAATACGGAACATATAATCCGAAGGCTGTAATTGAATATGTAAATTCTACTAATTTGAAGCCTTTGAGCAAGAGAGAAGCATTGCGAAGATTGATTTAAATTGCATTAACTGACAATTAACAAATTGATAGATTGTCACGTTAAAATAAATAAGTATTTTAGCTCACTTCCAATAAAGTCATGCCAACAAAAAAAGCTCCTTTCTATAAAATTGTTTTCAGAAATGTTTTCAGAAGAGTTGAAAACATAATTTTTCTATTGAAAGAAAAACTTGTTGACAGACATTTTCTTTACTTTTCGAGTGTAATGGTTGCTATTACTTGTGCTCTAGCAGTAATATTACTGAAAAGTTTTGCCCACAACATTTATTTATCTGCCAACAAAATAAATTCATTTCTCAAACTTCCATACATCAATAGTATTCTTCCCATAGCTGGAATTTTATTGACCGTTTTTGTTGTTAAGAACTTTTTGAACAATAAACTCGAAAAAGGAAGTTCTAGAATTCTTTATGCTGTAGCAAAAAAAGGTGGAATATTGCCAAAAAAGCAAATGTACGCTCAAATTATCACAAGCTCATTAACTGTAGGTCTTGGTGGTTCTGCAGGATTGGAAAGTCCTATTACCATTACTGGAGCTGCATTTGGTTCAAACTTTGCTCAAAAATACCATCTTTCACAAAAAGATAGATTACTACTCTTGGCTTGTGGCGTGGCAGCAGGTATTTCTGCCGCTTTTAATGCGCCAATTGCAGGTGTACTTTTTGCAATAGAAGTCGTTCTAACAGATGTTAGTATTTCGGCATTTATACCCATAATGATTTCTGCAGCTACTGGTGCAATAATTTCTACTGCTATTCTAAGTAACGATGTTATTCTAAGTTTTTCCAATGTAAAAGAATTCAATTACAGAAATACGCCATATTATATTTTATTGGGAATTCTAGCAGGTTTCATTTCATTGTACCATTCAAGATTATTTCAAAAAACAGAAAAATACTTTGCAAGTTTTAAAAACAAAGGTTATCGAAGAGCTTTGATTGGTTCATCGATTTTGGCCATAATGATTTTCTTTTTCCCAACACTTTTTGGTGAAGGTTACGAAAGCATCAAAACATTGTCAGAGTCCAATCCAGGGATATTAATGGACAATACTTGGCTAGAAAAATTTAATAAAAATGAGTTTGTTCTCCTCGGATTTGTAGGTTTTACTATGCTTTTAAAAGCTTTTGCTACAGGAATAACGCTTGGTAGCGGTGGAAACGGAGGAAATTTTGCACCATCACTTTTTGTGGGTTCATATCTTGGATTTCTACTTTCAAAATCAATAAATCTTCTGAATTTTACACATTCATTACCAGTAACAAACTTTACCATAGTAGGAATGGCAGGAATTCTCAGCGGACTTTTTCATGCGCCGTTAACCGCCATTTTCCTTATTGGAGAAATCACAGGTGGCTACGATTTAATGATACCTTTGATGATTGTATCTTCAATTAGCTTTGCTGTTTCAAAACAATTTGAAAAACACTCAATGGATGTCAAGCATCTAGCTGACAAAGGTGAAGTATTTACGAGTGACAAGGATAATAATATTCTGCAAAGTATAGATAGTTCTGTTCTTATAGAAACCAACTATAAAACCTTACTAGAAAATGATTTACCTGAAAAAATTATTGAAATTTTCTCCACAAATTCACAAAAGATAATTCCAGTTTTAAATAATGAAAATGAACTAATGGGGTTGATAGATTACGAAAAAGTAAGACCTCATCTTTTTAAACCCTTCGGATTAAAGTTTTTCACTCTAAAAGAGCTTATTTCACAACCTAAAGAATTGATTTTCCTTGGCGAAAAAACGGTAAGCACGATGAGAAAATTTGAAATCTCACAAACAGAAACTTTGATTGTACTCAATAAAGGAAAGTATTATGGCTGTATGTCTAAAATAAAAATTTTAGAAAGCTACAGAACCAAACTCAAAGAATTTATAATAGAATAAAAAAATCCCTTTCAGTTGAAAGGGATTTTTTTATTTCGTTTTTTCTCCCACAAAATAATCGCTTGTGCTTTTAAACAATACGTTGAAAGTAGTTAAGCTTCCATAACATCTGGTGATATATTGTTGTAATTCAACTTTTTCAGCGTTATCTAAATTGCTTGAATTTATTTTTTGTTCCATCACTCTTAGCCTATCTCTAACCATAATTATTTTATTAAAAAAAACATCAATTGGAACTTCTTTATTTTGAGTTGCAGTTCCTGGTTCAAGAATGAGTTTTCCTCCTTTCCATTTATCAGCAATCGGGACAACTTGCGTGACATCGCTCCATTTTTGAAGAATATTTTTTAATGTTTTCTCAACTTCATAAAAACTAACACTATCTACTTCGTCCTCTAGTGCTTCAATAACTTCAAAATCACTATCTATGTCTATAGTCTCTAATCCGTTTTCGATAAAAGTTACCCAGTAATGCTTAGCTGTTACATTTGTTACTACACCAAGACCAAATTCAGAATGTTTAATGCGTGAACCAATTCCTAAAATTTTCATATTCTAAAATTATTTTTCAATTATTAGTTTGACTTTTTCTAAATCATCAAATGTTTTAAAAACTACATAATACCATTTATTTTCAGGGATATCAACCGTAAAAACATCTCCTTTTTTGTGAGCTTTAATGGCGTTTTCAAAATCTTTAACCATCATCCCTTCTTCAAACCAGCCCAAATCTCCATTTTTATTTCCATCCATGGTATATTCATTAGCTAAATCAGAAAACTTTTTCCCATTAGCATGAAATGTCATAATTTCATACCTTAATTCACCTATTCTTTTTAAGTCTATTTTACTTCCATCCAAATAAATATAACTCACTCGCATCATTTTTACTTTAGAAATTGCAACTGACTTTGATATGTCTCTGTATTTGGTTAAATAATACTCCAAACTATCTTTAGTTGTTGTTATTTCTTCATTTTGAGAAAATGAATTTATGCTAATAAGAAAAAATAGCAATAATAAATATTTCATGTTTTTATTTTCCCCAAATATAAAATTCTTTAACAAATTCTTCTCAATCGTAGTATCGAATTTTGTCCTGAAAAACGTATTTTTGCAATTCAGGTATTTTTTATGCAAAGTCAAGAAGAATTTATCGAAGTTATTGGCGCAAGAGCGCATAATCTTAAAAATATTGATGTTACCATTCCTAGAGAAAAATTGGTTGTAATTACTGGGCTTTCTGGTTCAGGGAAATCTTCGTTGGCTTTTGATACAATTTATGCCGAAGGTCAACGCAGGTATATCGAAACTTTTTCTGCTTATGCACGACAGTTTCTTGGCGGATTAGAACGACCAGATGTGGATAAAATTGATGGATTATCACCAGTAATTGCCATTGAACAAAAAACAACCAGCAAATCGCCTCGTTCAACCGTTGGAACCATTACTGAAATTTATGACTTCTTGCGACTATTATTTGCTCGTGCTGCCGATGCATATAGTTACAACACAGGCGAAAAAATGGTTTCCTATAGTGATGAGCAAATCAAAGAACTAATTAAAGAAAATTACAATGGAAAACGCATCAATATACTTGCACCAGTTATCAGAGCGAGAAAAGGTCATTATGCCGAATTATTTCAACAAATTGGGAAGCAAGGTTTTGTAAAAGTTCGTGTAAACGGAGAAATTCAAGATTTGGTTACAGGAATGAAACTCGACCGTTATAAAACTCACGACATTGAAATTGTAATTGATAGATTAGCAATTGATACAACTGAAGATACTGATAAACGATTGACCGAAAGCATCAAAACAGCTATGTATCATGGCGAAGATATTTTGATGATTATTGAACAAGATAGCAAAGAAGTCCGATTTTTCAGTAGAACATTAATGTGTCCATCAACGGGCATTTCTTATCCAAATCCGGAACCAAATAATTTTTCATTCAATTCGCCAAAAGGTGCTTGTGAAAGCTGTAACGGATTGGGAACAATCAACCAAATTAACGAAAAAAAAATAATTCCAAACCCAAAACTTTCTATTAAAAATGGAGGTTTTGCTCCGCTTGGTGAGTATAAAAGTTCTTGGATTTTTAAACAATTAGAAATCATTGGAGAAAAATTTGGCTTTACGCTAAACGATGCCATTGAAAAAATTCCTGCCGAAGCCTTGGAAATGATAATGAACGGCGGAAACGAAAAATTTTCTATAAAATCAAAAGCCGCTGGAGTAACTAAAGATTACAAAATAGATTTTGAAGGAATTGCCAATTTCATAAAAAACCAATTTGACGAAAGCAATTCTACAAGTATAAAGCGTTGGGCAAAAGAGTTTATGGACGAAATAGAATGCCCAGAATGCAGTGGCTCACGATTAAAAAAAGAAGCGCTTTATTTCAAAATTTTGGACAAAAACATAGCCGATTTATCCAACATGGATATTTCGGAATTAACAGTTTGGTTCAACGAATTAGATAATCATTTATCCGATAAACAAAAAACTATTGCAACCGAAATTCTCAAGGAGATTAAAACACGATTGCAATTTTTAATGGATGTTGGATTAAATTATTTGGCTTTAAGCCGAAGTTCAAAATCACTTTCTGGTGGCGAAGCACAACGCATTCGATTGGCAACACAAATTGGGTCACAACTCGTTGGCGTTTTGTATATTCTTGACGAACCAAGCATCGGTTTGCATCAAAGAGATAATGAACGATTAATCAATTCGCTTGAAAATTTGCGTAATATTGGAAATTCTGTTTTAGTGGTTGAACACGACAAAGACATGATTGAACGTGCCGATTGGGTAATTGACATTGGTCCAAAAGCAGGAAAATATGGCGGAAAAATCATTAGCGAAGGCACGCCAAAAGATTTACTAAAAGAAAACACCATTACCGCACAATTTATGAGTGGTAAAATGCAAATTGAAGTACCCAAAAAACGTCGTGATGGCAATGGTAAAACACTTAAAATCACTGGTGCAAACGGAAATAATTTGAAGAATGTTTCGGTGGAATTTCCTTTAGGAAAATTAATTTGTGTAACTGGAGTTTCTGGTAGCGGAAAGTCAACATTAATTAATGAAACGCTCTACCCAATTCTAAACGAACATTTTTTTAACGCTGTAAAAAAACCTTTACCTTATAAAAAAATTGAAGGTTTGGAGCATATTGATAAAGTTATTGATATTGACCAAAGTCCAATTGGTAGAACACCACGTTCAAATCCTGCGACTTATACAGATGTTTTTAGCGAAATTAGAACGTTATTTACACAAGTTCCTGAAGCGATGATACGTGGTTATAAAGCAGGAAGATTTAGTTTTAATGTTGCTGGAGGAAGATGTGAAACTTGTGAAGGTTCAGGTGTTAGAACAATAGAAATGGCTTTTTTACCTGATGTTTATGTTGAATGTGAAACCTGTCAAGGCAAACGTTTTAACAGAGAAACTTTGGAAATTCGTTACAAAGGAAAATCAATTTCAGATGTGTTGAATATGACGGTTGATGAAGCTGTAGATTTTTTTGAAAACATTCCAAAAATTTACAGAAAAATAAAAACCATTCAAGATGTTGGCTTAGGATATATCACTCTTGGTCAACAAAGTACAACACTTTCTGGTGGCGAAGCACAACGTGTTAAACTCGCGACTGAATTATCAAAAAAAGATACAGGAAATACTTTTTACATCATGGACGAACCCACAACAGGTTTGCATTTTGAAGATATAAGAGTATTGATGGATGTTATTAATAAATTGGTTGATAAAGGCAACACAGTGCTTATTATTGAACACAATATGGATGTCATAAAACTAGCCGATTATATTATAGATGTTGGTCTTGAAGGTGGAAAAAACGGTGGTGAAATTTTATGCACAGGAACACCAGAAGAGATCGTAAAAAATAAAAAAAGTTATACTGCTAAATTTTTAAAAAATGAATTAATATGAAAAAAATTTATTTATTACTTCTATTGCTAATTTCTTCTGCAAGTTTTTCACAGACCGAAACTCCTGAACAAATTGTTCAAAAACAAGTTGATGCATATAACCAAAAAGACCTTGAATTGTTTTTAAGTTATTATGCTGATGATGTTAAGATTTACAATTTTCCAAACAAACTGACTACTAGTGGAAAAGATCAATTTAGAAAAGATTTTGCCGAATATTTTGGAAAAGCAAAAACGTTGCATTGTACAATTTCCAAAAGAATTGTTCGTAAAAACATTATCATTGACGAAGAGCAAATTAAGTTTAATGATTTTGAATTTAGTGGCGTAGCCATTTATGAAATAGCAAATAACAAAATAGTAAGTGTAACATTCATAGAATAAAAACGGTATATTTCGATAAATGATTATTTTAGCCAAAAATTACCAATAAAATAGAAGATTTAGATATTATGATAAAAGATGAGTTTTTGAATGAAGATGAAAGAATCCAAGAAAAATTAAAACAAAAAACTTGGAACGAAATTAGAACTAACGATAGTTGGGCAATTTTCAAAGTGATGGCAGAGTTTGTAAACGGTTACGAAACTATGGCGAGAATTGGTCCTTGTGTTTCTATTTTTGGCTCAGCTAGGACAAAACCAGATAACAAATATTACAAACTAGCCGAAGAGATCGCATATAAAATTTCTAAAGCTGGCTATGGTGTAATCACAGGCGGTGGACCAGGAATTATGGAAGCAGGAAACAAAGGTGCACATTCAGGTGGTGGAACTTCTGTAGGGTTAAATATAGAATTACCCTTTGAGCAACACCATAACCCATATATTGACAAAGACAAAAATCTAAATTTTGATTATTTCTTTGTACGTAAAGTAATGTTTGTAAAATATTCTCAAGGATTTGTAGTTATGCCAGGTGGTTTTGGAACACTTGATGAACTATTTGAAGCAGTTACTTTAATCCAGACAAAAAAAATCGGTAAGTTTCCAATTATATTAGTTGGAAGCCAATTTTGGACTGGTTTACTAGATTGGGTTAAGACGGTGATGATTGAACAAGAAAAAAATGCTTCACCTGAAGATATGAATCTCATCAAAGTGGTTGATACTGCTGAGGAAGTTGTAGAAGTTCTCGATAATTTCTATAAAAAATACAATTTAAGCCCGAATTTCTAATAAATTTCAACTTTTTAAAATTCCAAACTCTAGAAAAACTGAGTTTGGAATTTAGTTTTTGAAATCTCTAACTATGTTTTTCAACTCGCTAAATTTTGCAATATTTCTTCCAATAGTATTCATTTTCTATTGGTTCTTTTCCAATAATTCAAAAAAAAATCAAAATTTAATTCTAATACTAGCGAGCTATTATTTTTACTCATGTTGGGATTGGAGGTTTTTATTTCTTCTAGTTTTTTCAACATTTCTAGATTATTTTACAGCTATAAAAATAGAGGAAAATGAAAAAAAATCAATGCGAAAGTTTTGGCTGTGGCTTAGTATTTCCATAAACCTAGGGTTATTGGCAGTGTTCAAATATTATGACTTTTTTGCAGTATCAGCGACAGAATTTATTAATGGTTTTGGATTTCATGTTGAACCCATTTTGATAAAACTTATTTTACCTGTTGGAATTTCATTTTATACTTTTCATGGACTTTCTTATATAATAGATATTTATTATGGTAGAATAAAGTCAGAAAGAAATTTTGTTGACTATTCCTTGTTTGTAAGCTATTTTCCGCTTTTGGTTGCTGGACCAATTGAACGAGCAACTCACCTTTTACCACAACTAAAAGTGAAGAGAGAATTCAATTTTGAAAAAGCGAAAGAAGGCACATATCAGATAGTTTGGGGTTTAATAAAAAAAGTTGTCATTGCAGATACTTGTGCTCTTTATGCCAATGAAATATTTGATAATTATTCCACCATGAATAGTATGTCGTTAATTCTTGGAGCAGTGTATTTTGCTTTTCAAATTTATGGCGATTTTTCTGGTTATTCAGATATTGCATTGGGAACTTCAAAACTTTTTGGAATAGATTTATTGAAAAACTTTGATTATCCATATTTTTCAAGAGATATTGCTGAGTTCTGGCGAAAATGGCACATTTCACTATCATCATGGTTTAGGGATTATGTATATATACCTCTTGGCGGAAGTAAAGGTTCAAAGCTATTCCAACTAAGAAATGTAATGGTCATCTTTTTATTGAGTGGATTTTGGCACGGAGCAAACTGGACATTTATAGTATGGGGATTTTTGAATGCTGTATATTTCATTCCACTTTTATTACTTAATAAAAACAGAAACAATATGGGCGAATTTAGATTAAGTTTCAATTTGAATTCTTTGAAAATAATTGGTAACATTATTTTCACGTTTGTTATTACATGTCTTGCTTGGATTTTTTTCAGAGCCAATACCATTCATCAAGCATTAGATTACATTTATAGAATGTTTACTAACCAAACTTTCAGTTTTCAATATCTACACATTGGCAGAAACGTTGAAAAATTGATTGTATTCCTATTAATTTTCACAATAGTTGAGTGGAATAACAGAAATAAAATTGAACCAATTTCTGGAAAATATTCATGGCTAAAACTTAGTTTAGCAATAACAGCTATATTGACATTGGGCATATTTTCTGATAATAAAAATTTCATATACTTCCAGTTTTAATGAAACAATTTATAGTATACATAGGAAAGGTTTTACTCTTGGTTTTACTGATAATGATTAGTTTAGATTTTATCTATACATATGTGTTTTGCAATACTTCAGGTAGGAATAAAACAGAACTAATGTTGACAACCGAGGATAAAAATTATGATTTAATTATTTTAGGTTCATCAAGAGCAGAAAATCATTTTGTGCCATCAATATTCAATAGCAAAGGAATAAAAACATTCAACTACGCCATGAGTGGTTCAAAACTAGAAGAAACTGCTCTAACACTAAAATTAATGCTTGCTCGAAATTTTAAAATTAAAAACCTTATTCTCGATGTAGATTTGAATTTGAATAGTGATTCACACAATGATAATATAAGAGCTACTTTTCTACCCTATTTTCCTATTTCATCAACTATTAGAGAACATTATAAAAACATCCCTGAATATAATGCTTACAGATACATTCCTTTCTATCGCTATGCAATTAATGAAGCCATTGGTTATAGAGAAGTAGGTGCTTCATTAAAAGGCAAAAAAATAAACACTTTCGATTTGAGCGGATTTTATCCTTTACCAAATAGAGGGAAAAACCTTTTCTATGACATGAGTGAATTTTCTCCTAAAAAAAGTAAGAGTTATGAAGAGATAAGGAAGTTGTGTAAAGAAAATAATATCAATTTTATACCCATTTCATTACCTGTGTGTCAAAATTCGATGAAACAATTTGGACATTATTTTGATGAAATGAAAAAAGTATATCCCGAGATTCATCACTATGAAAATGCAGTGGTCGATGATAAGTATTTTTCTTCATGTGGACACATGAATGTTGAAGGAGCAAAAAAATTGAGTACTTTAGTGCTCCACGATTTTTTTGAAAAATAAGCATTCCATTGAAAAAAATTCTTTTTATATTACTTTTTTGTCAGTCAGTTTGGTCGCAGCACCATTCCAAGATGACCATTAATCTTGACGAAGGGAACAAAACATTAACTGTTTTTCAAGAACTTACTTATTATAACCAATCAAATGACACACTCAGTTATATTGTTTTAAATGATTGGATAAATGCCTATTCTGATAAAAATACTGATTTAGGAAAAAGATTTTCTGATGAATTTGAACGTGGTTTTCATCTAGCAAAAGAAAAAGAAAGAGGAAAAACACAAAATATAACCATACTAGATAACGAAAACTCATTTGTAGTTTGGGAAAGAGATACAAAAACTAATGATGTTATTCATGTTAGATTAAAAGAAAAACTTTTACCAAACCAAAAAACTACGCTAAAGTTGACTTACACAGTCAAAATTCCTTCTGATGAATTCACAAAATATGGTTACGGAAATAACGGCAAATTGACTTTAAAAAACTGGTATCTTTCACCTGCTCGTTTTGAAAACCATCGCTTCATAGAATACAATAATCTAAATCTTGATGATATATCTAATGCTCTTTCAGATTTCGAAATAGAATTTATTACTCCAAATGATTATTTTCTCTCAACTGATCTAGACGAACAGAACAAATCAGCTAATCCAAAAGAAACAAAGCATGTATTAACAGGCAAAAAAAGAGTTGATTTTAGTATTTATTTATCAAAAAAAAATGACTTTTTTAGTTTTAAAAATGATGATATAGAAGTAGTTACAAACCTTGCTGACACAAGAGTTTCAGACATTACTAAATCAATCTTAATAGATAAAATTACTAATTACGTTAAAGAAAACTTAGGAGCTTATCCTTTCAAAAAAATTACTGTTTCCCAAATTGATTATGAACGAAATCCATTTTATGGTTTAAATCAGCTACCAGCATTTATAAGTCCATTTCCTGACGAATTTTTATTTGAAATTAAGTTTCTCAAAACATATCTGAACAATTATCTGCATAATACTATTCGATTAAATCCAAGAAATGACAACTGGATTTATGACGGAATACAAGTGTATTTGATGATGAAATACATTGAAGAATATTATCCAGAATCCAAAATGATGGGTAATGTTTCAAAACTAAAAATCTTAAGAGGTTACAATCTAGTAAGTCTTGGGTTTAATGGTCAGTACAGCTATTTTTATATGCTAATGGCTCGTAAAAATCTTGACCAACAATTGGACTTACCAAAAGACCAATTAATAAAATTTAATGAAAAAATTGCTTCAAAATATCGCTCTGGATTGAGTTTTATTTACCTAGAAGATTATCTAGAACAAAACATTGTGCATAATTGCATCAAAGAATTCTATGAATTGAATAAATCAACACAAACAATACCTTCTGATTTTAGAAACATATTAACTTCAAAATCAACCAAAAAAATTGATTGGTTTTTTGATAAAATAATTTCCTCGAGAGATATTATTGATTATAAGTTTGATAAAGTTTCTAAGACAAAAGACAGTATAAGTTTTACAATAAAAAACAGAACAAATACAAATGTTCCTATACCAGTTTATGGAATAAAAGATAAAAAAGTAGTTTTCAAAAAATGGCTAGAAATTTTACCAAAAGACAGCATTTTTACAATTCCTAGAAACCAAGCAGACAGAATTGTAATCAACTATGAAAACAAAGTTCCTGAATATAATCAAAGGAACAATTGGCGTTCGCTACATGGATTTAGATTGAATAATAGACCGATAAAGTTCAATTTCATGAAAGACTTGGAAGATCCTGTTTACAATCAAATCCTGTATGTTCCAACGCTTGAATACAATTTATATGATGGTTTTTTGCCTGGCATGAGATTACACAACAAAACCATCCTTGATAAGCCCTTTATATTTGATCTTAACCCTACATTTTCAACAAAAACCAAAAATTTTTCTGGAAAAGGATTTCTTTATGTTAACCACTACATTAGAAGTGGAAACCTCTATGAAATGAAATATTTACTCAATGGGCATTATCTTCATTACGCACCAGATGCTTACTACACAAAAATAAACCCTACATTGATTATGCGATTTCGACCAGACGATTTTAGAGACAACGAAAAATCGATGCTGATGTTGAAATATATTTTGGTAAACAAAGAAAAATCAAATTTCACAACTGCTGAAAACACAGAGAACTACGGTATTTTCAACACAAAATTTATCAATTCAAAAACAGAAATAACACATCATTTTAATATCATTGGAGACATACAATTCTCAAAAAGTTTTGGAAAATTATCCTCAGAATTTCAATACAGAAAACTATTTGATAACAACAGACAATTGAATATCCGAATGTTTGCAGGTACATTTATTTACAACAACAATACCAGCAATTATTTTGATTTTGGGCTTGATAGACCAAGTGATTATCTTTTTGAAAGCGATTACCTTGGACGTTCTGAAACCAAAGGTTTGTTTAGTCAACAATCAATTATTACAGACGGATTTTTTAAATCAAAACTTGAAACCCGATTTGCAAATCAATGGATGGCAACCACAAACATTAGCACCAATATATGGAATTGGATTGAGGTTTATGGAGATATTGGCGCCATCAAAAACAAAAAAACAGGAGCAGAATTTGTTTACGATAGTGGCATACGATTAAACCTTGTTACCGATTATTTTGAATTATATTTTCCAGTTTATTCCAATTTAGGTTGGGAAATAGGCGAAAAAAACTATGGTGAAAGAATCAGGTTTATTGCAACTTTCAGACCCGAAACTCTTTTAAATCTTTTTACTAGAAAATGGTTCTAAACTTAATTAAGTTTGAATTATATTCTTAATAACATGGCTTTTTTTAAAGAAAATTAATTTATAAAACCTTTTATAGCCTGAATTTTACATTTTTTTTAATTTTATTTTCTTGTCAATATTTCAATTATAATTACTTTTTCGTTAAATTTGTTTCCAAGAGAAACACCATTTGAGTTATGACTGAGACAAAAACCAAAAAAGAAATAACTTTTGAAGATTTTAAAACTGAAGTTTTAAACGATTATAAAATTGCTCGAATTAGCCGTGAATGTAGCCTTTTGGGTAGAAAAGAAGTTCTAACTGGAAAAGCCAAATTTGGAATTTTTGGTGACGGAAAAGAAGTCCCACAATTGGCCATGGCAAAAGCATTTCAAAATGGTGATTTCCGTTCTGGTTACTATCGTGATCAAACGTTTATGATGGCAATTGGGCAAATGACAATCGAACAATTTTTTGCTGGATTATATGGACATACTGATTTAGATTTTGATCCAATGAGTGCTGGTCGACAAATGGGCGGACATTTTGCAACTCACTCGCTAGATGAAAATGGAAACTGGAAAGATTTAACCAAACAAAAAAATTCTAGCGCTGATATTTCGCCTACTGCTGGGCAAATGCCAAGGTTATTAGGATTAGCTCAAGCATCAAAAATTTTTAGAAATGTAAAAGGTTTAGAAAATCTTACGCAATTTTCTAAACAAGGAAATGAAGTTGCTTGGGGAACTATTGGTAATGCTTCCACATCTGAAGGATTGTTTTTTGAAACAATCAATGCTGCTGGAGTTTTACAAGTACCAATGGTCATGAGTGTATGGGATGATGAATATGGAATTTCAGTTCATGCAAAATATCAAACTACCAAAGAAAATATTTCTGAAATTCTTAAAGGTTTTCAGCGCGACGAAGAGAACGATGGTTATGAAATTTTGAGAGTAAAAGGTTGGGATTATCCTTCATTGGTTTCAACTTATGAAAAAGCTTCGGAGATTGCTCGTGAGCAGCATGTTCCTGTTTTAATTCACGTGCAGGAATTAACTCAACCACAAGGACATTCTACATCTGGAAGTCATGAACGCTATAAAAATGCGGAGCGATTAGCTTGGGAAGCTCAGTTTGATTGTGTAGCACAAATGCGAAATTGGCTAATTGAAAACAATTTGGCTACAGCCGAAGAATTAGATGAAATTGATGAAGCTTCAAAAAAAGAAGTTTTAGAAGGAAAAAAAGTAGCTTGGAACAATTTCACTAACCCAATAAAAGAGGAACGTTCAGAGTTGGTAAACCTATTAAATGCTATAGCTGCTTCAAGCGACAATAAAGTATTTATAGAAAAATATGCCAATGATTTGGCTTCAATAAAAGAACCTATTCGCAAAGACATTATTACTACAGCACGCAAAGTCTTACGATTAGTAATAAATGAAAATGGAAAAAAAACACTAGCTAATTGGATAAAAAATTATATCGAAAAAATTCAACCAAAATTCAGTTCACACTTATTTTCACAATCGCAAAATAATATCTCATCTGTTACTGAGGTTAAACCAAATTACAATGAAACTAGTGAAGAAGTTGATGCTCGATTAGTTTTACGTGACAACTTTGATGCTATTTTCAATAAATATCCAGAGGCTTTAATCTTCGGTGAAGACAGCGGAAATATTGGTGATGTAAACCAAGGATTAGAAGGAATGCAGGAAAAATATGGTGAACTACGAATAAGCGATGCTGGTATTCGCGAAGCAACTATTCTTGGTCAAGGAATTGGTATGGCAATGCGTGGTTTACGACCAATTGCTGAAATACAATATTTAGATTATTTGCTTTATGCTATCCAAATCATGAGCGATGATCTCGCTACATTACAATACAGAACTCATGGTCGTCAAAAAGCACCATTGATTATAAGGACTCGCGGACACAGACTAGAAGGAATTTGGCATTCGGGTTCACCTATGGGAATGATTATAAATGCTGTTCGTGGTATCCATGTTTTGGTTCCAAGAAATATGACCAAAGCTGCTGGTTTCTATAACACGCTTCTAGAAACTGACGAACCAGCATTGGTAGTTGAATGCTTAAACGGATATCGATTGAAAGAAAAAATGCCAACCAACCTTGGTGAATTCAAAACACCTATTGGCGTTGTAGAAACCATCAAAACAGGTAGCGATATTACTGTGGTTTCCTATGGTTCTACCATTCGAATAGTGGAACAAGCCGCTAAGGAATTACAAGAAATAGGTATAGATTTAGAAATTATTGATGCGCAATCATTATTACCTTTTGATATACAGCACGATTGTGTAAAAAGCATTATGAAAACCAATAGATTATTGGTAGTTGATGAAGATGTTCCAGGTGGAGCAAGCGCTTATATTTTACAGCAAATTGTAGATGAACAAAACGCTTATCAATACCTTGATAGCAAACCACAAACGCTAACCGCCAAAGAACACAGACCAGCTTATGGAACTGATGGTGATTATTTTTCTAAACCATCTGTAGAAGATGTTTTTGAAAAAATTTATACCATCATGCATGAAGCCATGCCCGATAGATTTACAAATTTGTACTAATATCAATCCCTAATCCTAAAAAGATTAGGGATTTTTTCTTTATTTTGGCGAGAGCGGAGTTATAAAGTAAAAGCATGTACTGAGAATTTCTCTTTAGCATTAAGTAAAAAATATTTAAACATGGAAATAGGAATTTATTCACTGAAAGATTTAATTGAATTTATCTCATATTGTGTTGCAATAATTTCCCTTATAGGCTTTTGGTTTTCATATCTTTTTTCTAAAAAGCAAATACATTTTCCTGTAATGGAAAAATGTATATCGACATATAGAGAAATGACTAAATGGACTGGAGTATCCAACGATTTTTCGCATGAATATATCGAATTTGTTAACGAAGAGTTTTTCTATCTTGAGAATGATTATTTACCATTACAAGTTGGTATTGAATGGATTGATGGAATGATAGATTATTTACCATTTTTCTACGAAAAACAGTTCATACAGAGCAAAAAACTTAATATCTTAAAAGAAAAAGATGGTGCCAAAAAATTCTCCATGATTATCCTCGAGTGCGTAAAGCAATTCAATTACGAAAAAATATAGATTTTGACAAAATACACCTTTCAATTGACAATAAAAAAGATAGAAAAAATCGCAGAAAAGAACGTGACAAGTTGATTTATCAAATAGTAAATAATCTTAAAATCCCTTGGTGGAAAAAATTTGTTTTAAAAAGAATAATAGCTAGCCGCTAAAAAAGAACTGTGCTCAAAAAAACATATCAAAAATGTTTTTAATTTCTTCACAAAACCTCTACCTTTATAAAAATCATTTTTTTAGTTTGATTACTTTCTTCAACTAAGTGTAAGATTTTAAAAAAAGTAGAAACATCATGAAAAAATTAGTTCTACTAATCATTGCCACTTCTCTACTCTTTTCTTGCAAAAGCAAAAAAAACACGACTGAAATCCTCAAAGACGAAAAGAAAATTATTTCAGTAAAACCCAGCGAGGTTGAAAACACCAAAATAAATCTTGCTTATAACCTTGGTGTTCGTCTTTTAGAAACCTGTAATACTTCTACATTCAAGGTTTTTTCTAAAAATGAAGCTACAGAAAAAGTTATTGCAAACGCAACTCCAGAAAAAATTGCAGCAACTTGTAAAAAAATAAATCAAAGAAATGGTAAGTTCTTAAATCTAGATTTAATCGATATACAATTTAACCCAATCACCGAAGATTACTATTTCCGATACGACATTCAATATGAAAAAAAACTCTTCAAACGTGAATTATTCGTTACCATAAACAAAGAGAATAAAGTATCAGCTATAAGTACCAAAGAGGTAAAAACCAAGCCGTTTTAAACCCAACAATTTCACTACCAAAATAGCTAATTTGATTATATTTGCTAAAAACATTTCAAAATGCAAGATATAATCAATCGTTTCATAAGTTACGTTACTATCGATACAGAATCTGACCCAAATTCAGAAACAACTCCAAGCACGGAAAAACAATGGGTTTTAGCTAAAAAATTAGTTGAAGAATTAAAAGCAATTGGCATGGAAGATGTAACTATTGACGACCATTCATACGTTATGGCAACTTTACCTTCCAATGTTGAACATGATGTTCCAACGATTGGTTTTGTTTCACACTTTGACACAACACCCGATTTTACTGGTGCAAATGTAAAACCACAAATAATTAAAAATTACGATATTCGGTTTCGTTTCTGGATTGTTTTTGTACTGCTTTATCGGAACAATTAATTTATCAACTTGTTCTTTACTAAGGTAATTTTCTTTTTTAAAAGCATTTGCAGTCCAAGTTCTAATAATAGCAAAAGGCGTGTTTAAAACCAAATCAGCTTGCGACGGATTAGTCACATAACGACTGGCATCCAAAAGATTAATTGGTCGCGTACTTTTCTTAAAATCACCACGAATTCCGCCAACACACAAAGCAACAATTAAAAAGAAACAGGCAATTGACGCTGCGAAATACTTTATGGACGGTTTTTCAGTTGAAGTAATTTTGACCTTTTTATACAATTTTATCCAAATAAATGCCGTTACAAAAAACAGTAAAAACACATGCCAATAATTAATCAAAAAGTTAAAAAATAATGCCGCTTTATTGCTTTCATTTTCTAGTGATTCTAGTGATGCTTTCGTGCTTCTGCCAAAAATAAATCGGTAATAAATAAAATCAACAAAATTGAACGCATACATTAATAAATTGGTCACAAAATACAAATAGAACAAAAAGGTTTGGTATCCTTTTTTGGCATTAATAACCAAAGGTAAAATTGAAAAAAGGATAAATAATCCGTTGATGTAAAGTATCGAAGTGGTATCAAATGCTAATCCGTGATAACTCAGTCTAAAAAAGTCAAAAACACCATCAATTTGTATTAGCGAACTGTTGTAAACAAAAAATAAAACTCTCGCTAAAAAATAGAATACATAAGCTAATAATATCCTATAGAATAACGCTTTATATTCTTGTAAACGGGGAAATTTATGCATTGTAGATAGAAAATATTTTTTGCAAAACTACATATTTCACTACTACATTTAGCAAATTTTAAATTTTTATTGTGTTTCATTACAATATTCCTTAATTTGCATCAAATTATTAACCACAATGACAAAAATCACACGTCTTTTTGACTTTCCATACTATCAGTTAGAGAAAAATAATCTGCCTAATTGTCTTGTTACTAAATATGATGGACAATGGATTTCAACTTCTACTCAAGAATATATCAACAAATCCAATGTTATTTCCAGAGCTCTGATTCGATTAGGTATTCAAAAAAATGATAAAATAGCCATCATTTCTTCAACCAATAGAACGGAATGGAATATTATGGATATTGGTTCGCTTCAAGTTGGTGCTCAAACGGTTCCAATTTATCCAACCATTGCTGCCGAAGATTATGAATACATCTTGAACCATTCAGAATCCAAATATTGTTTTGTTTCAGATGATGTGGTTTATGAAAAATTAATGGCAGTAAAACATAACATTCCATTGCTACAGGAAGTTTATTGTTTCAATGAAATTGGCGGTTGTAAAAACTGGAAAGAATTATTGGAACTTGGTGCAGACAAAAGCAATCAAGATGTTGTTGAAGACCGAAAAAACAATGTAAAACCAGAAGAATTAGCCACGATTATTTACACATCGGGAACGACAGGAAAACCAAAAGGTGTAATGCTTTCACATAATAACATCGTGTCGAATGTACTCGACAGTTCGCCTCGAATTCCGTTTAACGAAGGAACAAGTGTTGCGTTGAGCTTCCTTCCTATTTGTCATATTTTTGAACGTGTAATTTTGTACATCTATCAATATTATTCGGTTTCTATCTATTTTGCAGAATCAATTGAAAAACTTTCAGATAATATTAAAGAAGTAAAACCAACTGTTTTCTCGGTTGTGCCAAGACTTTTGGAAAAAGTATATGATAAAATCATTGCAAAAGGCGAAGATTTAACCGGAATTAAAAAGAAATTGTTCTTTTGGGCAATCGATTTAGGTTTGCGTTACGAACCTTATGGTGCTAATGGTTGGTGGTATGAATTCCAATTGAGCATTGCTAGAAAGTTGATTTTCAGCAAATGGAAAGAAGGTTTAGGCGGAAACTTGAATGTAATGGTTTCAGGAAGTGCTGCATTACAACATCGCTTAATCAGAGTTTTTGCTGCCGCAGGAATGCCAGTTATGGAAGGTTATGGTTTAACCGAAACTTCTCCAGTTATTGCGGTTAACGATCAGCGAAACAAAGGTTTCAAAGTTGGAACTGTTGGTCGAATGATTAACAATGTAGAAGTGAAAATTGCTGCTGACGGCGAAATTCTTTGCAAAGGTCCGAATGTGATGATGGGTTATTACAAAGACCAAAAACTTACCGACGAAGTTATTATTGACGGATTTTTTCACACTGGCGATATTGGCGAAGTTGATACTGACGGTTTCTTGAAAATTACTGACCGTAAAAAAGAAATGTTTAAAACTTCGGGAGGAAAATACATTGCGCCACAATTAATTGAAAATGCCATGAAACAATCCTTATTTATAGAACAAATCATGGTAATTGGTGATGGCGAAAAAATGCCAGGCGCTTTTATTCAACCGAGTTTTGATTTTATCAAAGAATGGGCAAAACGTAAAAACCTCAACGTTGGAACAACCAATGCCGAAATAGCTTCCAATTCTAATGTTATTGCTCGAATTGAAAAAGAAGTCGAAAAAATCAATGAAAAATTCGGTAACTGGGAGAAAATAAAACGCTTTGAACTTACTCCAGATATTTGGTCTATTGACGGTGGACATCTTACGCCTACGTTGAAATTAAAACGTAAAATTGTCATGGAAAAATATAAAGATTTGTATCAAAAAATATATCTTTAACTGGATAAAACTGTAAAATATGAATTTAATTCATACACTAATCTATATTTTTATAACTTAGCACTGTTTTCTTTTTTAAGGCTATTATTTCTGATTTTTTTAATTAGAATAATAGTCTTTGTGCTGATTTTCCATGAAAAAAATCTTTTTTTTATTTATTCTGCTTTCAAGTATTGCTTTTGCGCAAAAAGCTTCTATTACTACAACTGATATTGATAGAAGAATTGATGATGCGTTCAATATTGTCAATACTGAAAATCCTAATAAAGCAATTCCTGTTTTACAGAAAATTAATATAGATTCTAAAAGTATAAATTACAATTTAGGAATCTTAAAAACCGGTTATGCCTTAAATATTATCTATTACAACAAAGCCGATTATAACAAAGTTATAACGCTTAGCGATGAAGCTATAACAGCCGGTAAAAAAATAAAAAACTATGGTTATCTTTCACATATTCACAGAAATAAAGGTAATGCCTATCTGGAATTGGGCTTTATAGACAATAGTGGAAAAGAACTGTTTCAGGCATTAGACTATGCAAAAAAGTTGGAAGACGGCAATGAAAAATATTATACGATAGCTTTGTTGTATGATAATCTTGCCGGCTATTATGAAAAAATGAAAGCACCACAAGACAGCATTTTTGCCTATATGACAAAAGCATTGAAAGAAGTAAAAAAAATCAATGATAATGATGCTAATAAAACTATAGTCGTTGCCAAATACAATTTGATTGCTTTTGAATATATGTGTTTTGGAGTGGAATATTCTAAATTAAATAAACCTGAAATTGCCGAAGAGTATTTCAAAAAATCACTTGATGTTTATGAAACCAAAAAATCATTGTCTTTAATAGAAGAAGTGATTTTGCTAAGCGAAATGGGACGTTTTTATTATTCGCAAAAAAGATATGACGAAGCAGTAAAATATGCTGAACAAGGATTGTTGACACATAAAAATCCAAGTTCGCCGAAAATCAGGAGAGATCTTTTTGAAACTTTATCCAAGTCGTATCTGGAATTAAACAAGATAGAAGATTCAAAAAAATACTTAAACAAATTTACCTATTTGAATGATAGCATTTCCAAAATGGAAAAAGAAGCAATCAACATCAGTTCAAATAGTATAGCGACCAAACAAGACGAAAACCACCTTGCTGATATTAAGAAAATAACGGTCATTTATATTTTAATTGCTGCTGTTTTGGTATTGCTTGTCGCAAAAAGCATAATAAATTACTGGAAAAAACGCTATGCCAAACTGAAAAAAAAGTATGATACTCTTATTACTAATTTAGCATTAAAAGCAAAAGAAAGCACCATCGAACAACCTGTTGTAACCGAGGAAAACGCCAAACAAAAAACCTTAACGATAACTGATGAAACGGTAAACTCATTACTAGAAAAACTTGCCAAGTTTGAAAAATCACAAAAATATATCAAACAAGATATGAGTCTTTCTACGCTTGCCAGTCAGTTGAATACAAACACCAAATATCTTTCTGAAATCATAAAACAGCATAAAGGAAAAAAGTTCAGTGATTATATCAACGGTTTGCGGATAACTTATATCACAGAGCAGCTTTATAATAATCCTGTATACAGAGATTACAAAAACAGCTATCTGGCAGAATGTTGTGGCTTTTCTTCAAGAGAAGTTTTTACGGTTGTCTTTAAAAAGGAAACTGGTGTTTCTCCTTCTTATTTTATTGAGAATTTAAAAGAGTAGTTAATTGCTTTTTTAAAATAGTGCTCAGTCGCTGTTTTTAGTTGATATCCACAAACACCAAAAATCCATCATCCATCATTTCTAAAAAAAATTGTAGAAATTTGTGTAATTTACGTTGAAAAAATGACTGTAAAATCAGTATTCACTTTTCATTTTTTAATTGACGTTTTCTTACTCCAGCGATGCTATGCAGTGTAAAAAATCCTTCAAACAGAACAAAAACATTCATTTTTCGCTTCAATCAAAAAAGTTTAAACCACTTCATTGTCTTATAAATAAAAACAAAAAAGCAATCCTTTCGAATTGCTTTTTCTCATTAATCTAAATAATATATTACTTAGAAACCACAATAAATTCTGAACGTCTATTAAGCTGGTGTTCTGCTTCGGAACAATCAGATTTATTGGTTGGTTCACAAGGACAATTATTTACTAATTGAGTTTCTCCATAACCTTTTGCTGTTAATCGGCTAGCAGAAATTCCTTTATTGATTAACCATTGACGAGTAGATTTTGCTCTTCTATCTGACAAGCGCATATTGTATTCATAAGTTTGACGACAGTCTGTATGCGAACGAATATCTATTTTCATCGTTGGGTAATCTTGCATTACCTGCAATATTTTTGCAATTTCTATTGCAGCATCAGGACGAATATTTGATTTATCCAAATCGAAATAAATGATAGGAATATTCAATGTTTTGGCTAAATCCATTCCTTCTTCAATTTCTACTTTGGTTTGTTTCAAGGCAATATCTACCATAGTCTCGCCGGTAGATTTTGGTGTTTTTATGTATTTTTCTTCAGTAGAGTATTTTTCTTTTTCAGCTCTTACTCTGTATGAAGTATCACATTTTACATATTCTTTACCAAAACTGTATTTACCGTTTTTATCTGAAACCGTTGTTGCAATCAATTTGTTGTTTTGATCAAACAAGCTAACTTTTGCATCTGCCAATATTTTGCCGGTTTCAACATCTGTAACTGTTCCTGCAAGCAAATGTTCGCAAATCAGTTTTTTAAGTTCGGTAAATTTATAGATATCGTCATAACCTTTTCCGCCTTCTCTATTTGAACTTAAAAATCCTGTTCGGGTTGTTGGGTCAAAATAGAATGCAAAATCATCCATTGGCGTATTGATAGGTTTTCCTACGTTGATTGCTTCATCATAGCTGTTTCCTGTAATTTTTGATACAAAAACGTCCATACCACCAATACCTAATTTTCCAGTAGAAGCATAATACAATTCGTTTTCAGAAGTTACAAAAGGGAAACTTTCTCTGCCTTCGGTATTAACTGTTGAACCTAAATTTGTAGGTGTTCCAAAAGTTCCGTCTGCATTGATTGCTACTTTCCAAATATCTGCATCTCCCAAAGTTCCCGGCATATTTGAAGCAAAATATAATGTTTTATCATCTGGACTTAATGCTGGATGCGCTACATTGTAATCATTGCTATTGAACGGAAGTTCGGAAACATCTGTCCATTTTCCGTCTTTTAATGTTGCTCTGTATACTTTTAGCAACGTAATTCTTTCGTTATCAAAACCTCTCTTTTTAAGATAGTTGTTTCGTGTGAAATACACCGTATTTCCGTCTTTGGTAAAAACAGGAGTTGCTTCGTTGAATTTTGAATCCAACTTATCAGAAAAGAAACTTGCTGACTGTTGTTTTCCTTCTGTATTTGTTTTAGAAGAATATAATGCCGAAAATGGCTGATCGTTCCAACCTTGTGTACGTGGAGCAATTTTTCCTGCTTTACGTGTTGAAGCAAAAATCACTTCGCCGTTGTAAATTGTTGTTCCATAATCTGATAATTCAGAGTTAAGATCGCCTGCATTTTCTATGATAAATCTACCTGAATTTGCTTCGATAACTGCTAGATAATTTTTCTCTGTAGTGAACAATTTTGCTCTGTGGTCATCGCCTTTTACTTTATAGAATTTATCCATGTATTCTGCAGCTTTTTTATAATCTCCAGTAGATTTTAAACTTTGAGAATAACGGTAATAATATTCAGCATCGGTAGTTTCTGGTTGAAGTACAAATAATTCAGCATACCATTTTGCAGCATCAACATATTCTGCATTAAAATAATATGAATTACCTAATTTTTCAAGCATATCTACTGATTTATAACCTTTGTTGGCTACTTTTTCGTAGGTTTCTATGGCATCGATATAATTTAGGTTATTATATTCTTTGTCTGCTCTTTTTACCTGTGTTTTTTGTGCATTGGAAATCGTAAGTCCGCCCAATAACAAAATACTTATGTATATAATTTTTTTCATATAATTTGTTTTTCTGTTAGAAGAATCTTGGTGAAACTATACGTTTAGATTTGTTAAATAACTCATATCTCAAGAATATTTCGTGAGAACCTGAGTTATAATTTGCGAGTTTAGTAGTTTCTGCGTCATAGGCATAACCAATAAACCAGTTTTTGTCAATTTGGAAACCTGCCAAAGCACTTACTGCTGCCGACCATCTCCAAGCTACACCCAAAGTCAACTTTTCGTTGAACCAAAAGTTACCTGTTACATCTAATTGTAACGGCGCACCGTTTACCGCTTTTGCTAATGCTGCCGGCTTGAACTGGATATTATCTGTAAGGTCAAATACATATCCTGTTATTAAATAACCGTGCATACGTTCGCTTGGTGTTGACTTTATGTTATCGTCAAAATGTTCTGTTTCTAAAATATTAGGAACAGAAAATCCTGCATAGAATTTATCTGAATACAAATAAACTCCTGCTCCAAAATTTGGGGAAAATTTGTTTTCGATATTATTTTGAAAAACATAGTCGCCAGGAGTTATTGTAAGCATTGAATAATCTACGTCAAGCATGTGCGCCGTAGCTTTTAATCCGAATGCTAATTTGTAATTATCAGAAACGGGTATGGTATAAGAGAAATCTGCTGAAACAGTATTTTCTTTTGCTACACCAATACGATCTCCTACCACTGTAAGTCCTAATCCTACACGTTCTCCAACAGGTGAATGTAATGAAAATACTCCTGTATCTGGTGCACCTTCTAAACCTACCCATTGGGTACGATACATACCAAAGATGCTTAAAATATCTCTTGAACCAGCATAAGCCGGATTGATATTTATTGTATTGTACATATATTGTGTGTATTGCGCATCTTGTTGGGAATACCCAAAAGAGCTTGCAAACAAAAGAAGGAAAATAATAAATTGATTTGTTTTCATACTTTATGTATTAAATCCCGGCGATTTCATTCTTTTTAAAAAAAATCGCCGGAAAAATTAATTATTGACTAACGTATATATATCCTGTTTTTGAGTGATTTTTACCATCAAATCCTAAATATTTCAATACATACCAATAGTGACCTGTTGGCAATCCGTCGCCTTGATTAATGGTTGTTCTTCCGTTAGAAATTCCTTTGAAACCATTTATATCTGAATTTTCATAATTTTTAGTTTCAAATACTTTTACACCCCAACGGTTGAATATTTCAATCTCATTTGATGAATAACAACCTAAACCATAGATATGTAGATAATCATTTATTCCATCACCATTTGGAGAAACACCATTGTTTACAATGATTTTACATCCGTCAGGTAATTCGATAACTGTTGGATCATCTGGATCACCATCGTCGTCAGCATCAATATTGTTTAAATCATTCGGGTCATCTGATGTATCAGAAACAGATGTATCATTTGTATCCGTTGCCGTAACAATTGCTTCGTTTATAACAGACCCATTAGCCAAATCTTGTCCTACAATAATATACACTGCTATATATGTAGCTGATTCGCCTACTAGTAAAGTTCCTTCTGGTGAACCAAATGTAGCACTTACAAATGTAGGTACAGGTGTACTTCCTGCTCCGCTAAAGTTAGTTTCTACAACAACTACATTATTCAATGTGGTATTTCCTGTATTGGTTGCCACAAAAGAATAGGTTATTGTTTCTCCAGGTTGAGCATATCCATCACCATTTTCATCATTGAAATAACCCTCTTTTACCAATGCAATAGCAGATGTTTGATCTAATATAACTATTGTTGTAGAGTCATTAGGATCAAACGGTGTTGGATCTTCTGAATCATCAAATACAATATCCCCATTTGGATCTGTTCCATTTGCATAAGCAATATTCAATACTTGACCTAAATCAATATCTTCTTGTGTTATTGCATACGTGGTTGTAGCACTTCCTACTGCACCAGGTGCTAATATACTTGGTGTTACTACTAAACCGGTTACTCCAATCACAGCATCGTCAATGGTTAAATTGCTTACTGTTACGTTTCCTGTATTGGTTACCGTAAAGTTGTAAACAATGCTGTCGCCTACGTTTACTACTCCATCACCATTGGTATCAGCATACGCTCCGTCTTTCAATAATTCGATTAATGGTGTTTGTTGTAAATCTGTAAACGTACAAGTTGGACAGGTTGGGTCATAATCTGGACTTGTTGGGTCAAGCGGTGTTGGATCGTTTGAATTATCCGATACCGGATTATTGTTTGGATCTGTTCCGTTTGCTGTCGCAATGTTATGAACTCCACCGTTGTCGATGTTTGCTTGTGTTATTGCATACGTGGTTGTAGCACTTCCTACTGCACCAGGTGCTAATATACTTGGTGTTACTACTAAACCGGTTACTCCAATCACAGCATCGTCAATGGTTAAATTGCTTACTGTTACGTTTCCTGTATTGGTTACCGTAAAGTTGTAAACAATGCTGTCGCCTACGTTTACTACTCCATCACCATTGGTATCAGCATACGCTCCGTCTTTCAATAATTCGATTAATGGTGTTTGTTGTAAATCTGTAAACGTACAAGTTGGACAGGTTGGGTCATAATCTGGACTTGTTGGGTCAAGCGGTGTTGGATCGTTTGAATTATCCGATACCGGATTATTGTTTGGATCTGTTCCGTTTGCTGTCGCAATGTTATGAACTCCACCGTTGTCGATGTTTGCTTGTGTTATTGCATACGTGGTTGTAGCACTTCCTACTGCACCAGGTGCTAATATACTTGGTGTTACTACTAAACCGGTTACTCCAATCACAGCATCGTCAATGGTTAAATTACTTACTGTTACGTTTCCTGTATTGGTTACCGTAAAGTTGTAAACAATGCTGTCGCCTACGTTTACTACTCCATCACCATTGGTATCAGCATACGCTCCGTCTTTCAATAATTCGATTAATGGTGTTTGTTGTAAATCTGTAAACGTACAAGTTGGACAGGTTGGGTCATAATCTGGACTTGTTGGGTCAAGCGGTGTTGGATCGTTTGAATTATCCGATACCGGATTATTGTTTGGATCTGTTCCGTTTGCTGTCGCAATGTTATGAACTCCACCGTTGTCGATGTTTGCTTGTGTTATTGCATACGTGGTTGTAGCACTTCCTACTGCACCAGGTGCTAATATACTTGGTGTTACTACTAAACCGGTTACTCCAATCACAGCATCGTCAATGGTTAAATTACTTACTGTTACGTTTCCTGTATTGGTTACCGTAAAGTTGTAAACAATGCTGTCGCCTACGTTTACTACTCCATCACCATTGGTATCAGCATACGCTCCGTCTTTCAATAATTCGATTAATGGTGTTTGTTGTAAATCTGTAAACGTACAAGTTGGACAGGTTGGGTCATAATCTGGACTTGTTGGGTCAAGCGGTGTTGGATCGTTTGAATTATCCGATACCGGATTATTGTTTGGATCTGTTCCGTTTGCTGTCGCAATGTTATGAACTCCACCGTTGTCGATGTTTGCTTGTGTTATTGCATACGTGGTTGTAGCACTTCCTACTGCACCAGGTGCTAATATACTTGGTGTTACTACTAAACCGGTTACTCCAATCACAGCATCGTCAATGGTTAAATTGCTTACTGTTACGTTTCCTGTATTGGTTACCGTAAAGTTGTAAACAATGCTGTCGCCTACGTTTACTACTCCATCACCATTGGTATCAGCATACGCTCCGTCTTTCAATAATTCGATTAATGGTGTTTGTTGTAAATCTGTAAACGTACAAGTTGGACAGGTTGGGTCATAATCTGGACTTGTTGGGTCAAGCGGTGTTGGATCGTTTGAATTATCCGATACCGGATTATTGTTTGGATCTGTTCCGTTTGCTGTCGCAATGTTATGAACTCCACCGTTGTCGATGTTTGCTTGTGTTATTGCATACGTGGTTGTAGCACTTCCTACTGCACCAGGTGCTAATATACTTGGTGTTACTACTAAACCGGTTACTCCAATCACAGCATCGTCAATGGTTAAATTGCTTACTGTTACGTTTCCTGTATTGGTTACCGTAAAGTTGTAAACAATGCTGTCGCCTACGTTTACTACTCCATCACCATTGGTATCAGCATACGCTCCGTCTTTCAATAATTCGATTAATGGTGTTTGTTGTAAATCTGTAAACGTACAAGTTGGACAGGTTGGGTCATAATCTGGACTTGTTGGGTCAAGCGGTGTTGGATCGTTTGAATTATCCGATACCGGATTATTGTTTGGATCTGTTCCGTTTGCTGTCGCAATGTTATGAACTCCACCGTTGTCGATGTTTGCTTGTGTTATTGCATACGTGGTTGTAGCACTTCCTACTGCACCAGGTGCTAATATACTTGGTGTTACTACTAAACCGGTTACTCCAATCACAGCATCGTCAATGGTTAAATTACTTACTGTTACGTTTCCTGTATTGGTTACCGTAAAGTTGTAAACAATGCTGTCGCCTACGTTTACTACTCCATCACCATTGGTATCAGCATACGCTCCGTCTTTCAATAATTCGATTAATGGTGTTTGTTGTAAATCTGTAAACGTACAAGTTGGACAGGTTGGGTCATAATCTGGACTTGTTGGGTCAAGCGGTGTTGGATCGTTTGAATTATCCGATACCGGATTATTGTTTGGATCTGTTCCGTTTGCTGTCGCAATGTTATGAACTCCACCGTTGTCGATGTTTGCTTGTGTTATTGCATACGTGGTTGTAGCACTTCCTACTGCACCAGGTGCTAATATACTTGGTGTTACTACTAAACCGGTTACTCCAATCACAGCATCGTCAATGGTTAAATTACTTACTGTTACGTTTCCTGTATTGGTTACCGTAAAGTTGTAAACAATGCTGTCGCCTACGTTTACTACTCCATCACCATTGGTATCAGCATACGCTCCGTCTTTCAATAATTCGATTAATGGTGTTTGTTGTAAATCTGTAAACGTACAAGTTGGACAGGTTGGGTCATAATCTGGACTTGTTGGGTCAAGCGGTGTTGGATCGTTTGAATTATCCGATACCGGATTATTGTTTGGATCTGTTCCGTTTGCTGTCGCAATGTTATGAACTCCACCGTTGTCGATGTTTGCTTGTGTTATTGCATACGTGGTTGTAGCACTTCCTACTGCACCAGGTGCTAATATACTTGGTGTTACTACTAAACCGGTTACTCCAATCACAGCATCGTCAATGGTTAAATTGCTTACTGTTACGTTTCCTGTATTGGTTACCGTAAAGTTGTAAACAATGCTGTCGCCTACGTTTACTACTCCATCACCATTGGTATCAGCATACGCTCCGTCTTTCAATAATTCGATTAATGGTGTTTGTTGTAAATCTGTAAACGTACAAGTTGGACAGGTTGGGTCATAATCTGGACTTGTTGGGTCAAGCGGTGTTGGATCGTTTGAATTATCCGATACCGGATTATTGTTTGGATCTGTTCCGTTTGCTGTCGCAATGTTATGAACTCCACCGTTGTCGATGTTTGCTTGTGTTATTGCATACGTGGTTGTAGCACTTCCTACTGCACCAGGTGCTAATATACTTGGTGTTACTACTAAACCGGTTACTCCAATCACAGCATCGTCAATGGTTAAATTGCTTACTGTTACGTTTCCTGTATTGGTTACCGTAAAGTTGTAAACAATGCTGTCGCCTACGTTTACTACTCCATCACCATTGGTATCAGCATACGCTCCGTCTTTCAATAATTCGATTAATGGTGTTTGTTGTAAATCTGTAAACGTACAAGTTGGACAGGTTGGGTCATAATCTGGACTTGTTGGGTCAAGCGGTGTTGGATCGTTTGAATTATCCGATACCGGATTATTGTTTGGATCTGTTCCGTTTGCTGTCGCAATGTTATGAACTCCACCGTTGTCGATGTTTGCTTGTGTTATTGCATACGTGGTTGTAGCACTTCCTACTGCACCAGGTGCTAATATACTTGGTGTTACTACTAAACCGGTTACTCCAATCACAGCATCGTCAATGGTTAAATTACTTACTGTTACGTTTCCTGTATTGGTTACCGTAAAGTTGTAAACAATGCTGTCGCCTACGTTTACTACTCCATCACCATTGGTATCAGCATACGCTCCGTCTTTCAATAATTCGATTAATGGTGTTTGTTGTAAATCTGTAAACGTACAAGTTGGACAGGTTGGGTCATAATCTGGACTTGTTGGGTCAAGCGGTGTTGGATCGTTTGAATTATCCGATACCGGATTATTGTTTGGATCTGTTCCGTTTGCTGTCGCAATGTTATGAACTCCACCGTTGTCGATGTTTGCTTGTGTTATTGCATACGTGGTTGTAGCACTTCCTACTGCACCAGGTGCTAATATACTTGGTGTTACTACTAAACCGGTTACTCCAATCACAGCATCGTCAATGGTTAAATTACTTACTGTTACGTTTCCTGTATTGGTTACCGTAAAGTTGTAAACAATGCTGTCGCCTACGTTTACTACTCCATCACCATTGGTATCAGCATACGCTCCGTCTTTCAATAATTCGATTAATGGTGTTTGTTGTAAATCTGTAAACGTACAAGTTGGACAGGTTGGGTCATAATCTGGACTTGTTGGGTCAAGCGGTGTTGGATCGTTTGAATTATCCGATACCGGATTATTGTTTGGATCTGTTCCGTTTGCTGTCGCAATGTTATGAACTCCACCGTTGTCGATGTTTGCTTGTGTTATTGCATACGTGGTTGTAGCACTTCCTACTGCACCAGGTGCTAATATACTTGGTGTTACTACTAAACCGGTTACTCCAATCACAGCATCGTCAATGGTTAAATTACTTACTGTTACGTTTCCTGTATTGGTTACCGTAAAGTTGTAAACAATGCTGTCGCCTACGTTTACTACTCCATCACCATTGGTATCAGCATACGCTCCGTCTTTCAATAATTCGATTAATGGTGTTTGTTGTAAATCTGTAAACGTACAAGTTGGACAGGTTGGGTCATAATCTGGACTTGTTGGGTCAAGCGGTGTTGGATCGTTTGAATTATCCGATACCGGATTATTGTTTGGATCTGTTCCGTTTGCTGTCGCAATGTTATGAACTCCACCGTTGTCGATGTTTGCTTGTGTTATTGCATACGTGGTTGTAGCACTTCCTACTGCACCAGGTGCTAATATACTTGGTGTTACTACTAAACCGGTTACTCCAATCACAGCATCGTCAATGGTTAAATTACTTACTGTTACGTTTCCTGTATTGGTTACCGTAAAGTTGTAAACAATGCTGTCGCCTACGTTTACTACTCCATCGCCATTGGTATCAGCATAAGCTCCGTCTTTTGTTAACTCAATTAATGGAGTTACAGGATTTACAGTTATATAAACTGTTGCTGTATCACATGCTTGAGGTGTTCCGTTATCACAAACTGTGTAAGTAAACTGGTCTGTTCCTGAAAAGTTAGGATTGGTTGGAGTGTATGTAAATGCTCCTTCAGGGTTCATTACTACTGTACCGTTTGCAGGGTTTGTATTTCCTATTACGGTTTGTATATTTCCTTCTGGATCAGTATCATTTGTTAATACACTTCCTGTGATTGGTGTTCCTTGATTTCCGTTGAAAGCATCGTCATTGGCATACGTATCGTTTTCTCCGTTATCAGGAAGAACTGTTACGGTTACTGTTGCCGTATCACAAGCTGCTGGTGTTTGGTCGTCACAAATTGTATATGTAAATGTATCAATACCTTCAAATCCTGGATTTGGTGTATAAGTAAATGTTCCGTCACCATTGTTTACCACTGTTCCGTTTGTAGGATTAGTGTTTGTTGTAACTGTGAATGTATTACTCTCCATATCGAAGTCATTTGCAACTACATTAATAGCTACTGGTTGTCCTTCTTCGGTTGTTGCCGTATCATGGTTTGCTGTTACCGTATTTTCTCCCGGTTCTGGCAATGGTAATACTTCAATAGTCAAGGTTGCTGTATCGCAAGCTTGAGGTGTTCCGTTATCACAAACTGTATAAGTATAAACTAATGTACCTGTGAAATTATCTCCTGGTGTGAACGTATAGGTTCCATCAGAATTTAATACCAAATGGTTTCCGTTTGCATCGGTATTGTCTATTGGTGTATAAGTTGTAGTATGTCCTTCTGCATCTTTATCATTTGTTGCTACACTTCCACTTACAGGTGTGTTTACATACGTATTGTTGATGTCGTCTTCTGCAATTGTTGTATTTGCAGGTGTTACCGTTACAGTATCTGTATTATTAGTAGTATCAGGATCTTGTGTGTCTGATGTTACTGTTGCCGTATTATTATATGAACCGGTAGCGTTTACTGTTGTTGTAAATGTTACAGTAGTATTTGCTCCGTTGGCAAGGTTAGCTATCGTCCAAGTAATTGTTCCGGCTGTGTTTACTCCGCCGTTATTGATTGTTCCGATAGTGTAACCGTTTGGTACAACATCGCTGATAACTACGTTTGCCGCATTGTCTGTTCCGTTGTTGGTTACTGCCAAAGTAAAGGTTACAACATCGCCTACATTCGGCGTTGCGTTGCTTACTATTTTTACAATCGATAAATCGGCTTGTGGTATATAAACAGGATTTACGGTAATGTAAACTGTTGCTGTATCACACGCTTGTGGCGTTCCGTTATCGCAAACTGTATAAGTAAATTGGTCTGTTCCTGTAAAATCAGGGTCGTTTGGCGTATAAGTAAATTCTCCTGTGTTAGGATTCATTACTACTACTCCATTGGCAGGTTGTGTATTACTTGCTACCGTTTGTGTATTGCCTTCCGGGTCAACATCATTGGTTAATACATTGCCTGTAATAACTGTTCCTTGATTTCCGTTGAACGTATCGTCATTGGCATACGTATCATTTTCTCCGTTATCCGGTAAAACCGTAATCGATACCGTTGCTGTATCACAAGCCGGTGTTGGTGTTACGTTATCACAAATAGTATAAGTAAATGTGTCAACTCCTGTGAAACCTGTATTTGGTGTATAAGTGAACGTTCCGTCGCCGTTGTTTACCAATGTTCCGTTGGCAGGTTGCGTGTTAGAGGTTACCGTTAAAGCATCGCCTTCCATATCAAAGTCATTCGCAACTACATTGATGTTCACAGCTTGACCTGATTCAGTAGTTGCTGTATCATTGTTAGCGGTTACCGTGTTTTCACCTGGTTCAGGCAATGGTAATACTTCGATAGTCAAAGTTGCTGTATCGCACGCTTGTGGTGTACCATTATCGCAAACTGTATAAGTATAAACCAAAGTTCCTGTAAAATCAGTTCCCGGTGTAAACGTATAAGTTCCATCTGAATTTAATACTAAATGGTTTCCGTTAGCATCGGTAGTGTCTATCGGTGTATAGGTTTGTGTATGTCCTTCAGTATCGAAGTCATTCGTTGCTACACTTCCGCTTATAGATGTATTTGCATACGTATTATTAATGTCGTTTACAGCATGAGTTGTATTTGGTGTTACAGGAGTTGTCGTAACTGAATCCTCATTATTCGTCAAATCAGAATCAGGTGTATCTGATGATACTGTTGCTGTATTGGCATAATTTCCTGTTGCGTTTACCGTTACCGTAAATGTTACAGTTGTAGTTGCACCATTCGCAAGATTTCCTATCGACCAAACAATCGTTCCGGCTGTGTTTACGCCACCGTTGTTGATTGTTCCGATAGTATAACCGTTTGGCACAACATCGCTGATTGACACGTTTGCCGCATTAGCAGTTCCGTTATTGGTTACTGCCAAAGTAAAGGTAATGGTATCACCAACGTTTGGCGTAGCGTTACTTACTGTTTTTACAATCGATAAATCGGCTGTCGGAATAGTAACTGCTGCTGTATCTTCGTTATTCGTTAAATTCGGGTCAGGTGTTCCTGATGATATCGTAGCTGTATTCAGATAAGGTCCGTTTGCATTTACCGTAGCTGTAACCGTTAAAGTTGCAGAATTTCCGTCTATCAGATAAAAACCATCCCATAAACCGGTCGTGTTATTATAAGAACCTGTTGATACTGCATGGTTTACATAAGTATATCCGGCAGGCAAAAGTTCTGTTACCTGAACTTCTTTTGCTCTTTGTGGTCCTAAATTTTCTACATTTATGGTAAAAGTAACTGTATCACCTGCATTTGCATTTGTAGGACTTACAGATTTTGTAATTTCAAGGTCTGCCACACAATCAACTACAACAAAATCAGTAGTAACAACTTCTACAGGTCCACAATCACCTGTAACTGAATATACTACTTTTACCGTACCTGTACCGTTAAAAGTCAAGGTGTTAGTGCTATCACCAGGAGTTCCATTAGTTCCGTTACTAAAATTCGCAATGCCACCATCAGCTATATTACGTTTAGGGTCAGTAGGGTCATAAAAACTATACCCCGGAGAACCAGGAACAGCTGTATAAAAACTATAAGTTCCGCCCGGTATATCTGGCACAAGAGTTAAAGCTCCGTCTTCACACACCGTTCCGTCAGAGTTCATGTTTATGGTAATCTTGTTAACTATAGGGATAGTTTCTGCACCACATATTTGCACTGCTGCAGTAGCAAAAGTAAAACTCTGTTCATTAGCATCTGCACCTGAACCATTACCCATACTACCTCTTATACGATGTCCTACATAACCAAAATTTTCAGTACATTTCATCGTAATCATAGTAGTATGACCTCCGGTTTCTACTGCCAGAATATCATCTGTTAAAGGACCGTTCGGAATTCCAGGATATACATTTGTGGTAGTACCTCGCCCCAGCATATATCGATTATTTGTATTAACTCCCCAGTTATAAAGTTTTGCATCAGTAGTAATAACATTTATAGCTGCGTTACTCTGGTCATGTTCATTCGGGCTAATCCATTTAATATTACTCATTACCTGTCCGGTAGTAGAAGTGTATCTTGGTTGCACCCAAGATTGTCTGTCAGTTTCTGTCCAGTCTCCAACTTGTCTTACGTTATTACGTCCCATAGAATAGAGATTACCATTCTTTGCCAACACATAATAGGTAGGATAAGAGGAATTACCTGTACCTGTATTAGTTGCTGATATCATTTTGATATCAATACCCGAAACAGGAGCATCCATTACTGTTGCACGATTTCTTGCTGAAACAGCACTATTATCTCCTAAATAGCTTCGTCCCCAAGTATATAATGTATTATCACTTTTTAATGCAAACAAAACGTTAGCCGCACCTCTTAAAACAACTATTTCTGTAAGGTAATTATTTGAGCTGTCTTGAACTCTTGTCCAAGCCGTGCTACTGCCTCCTTGATTAAGATTACTATTTTGTGAAAGTACATAAGCATCCCCATCACAAGTAGTAATAGCAATAGTTTGATAAGTAACAAACATCATTTTTACCATTGCTGGTGTAACACCAGCAGGTAATCCTAATACACTACTCGTTGGCGATATAGGTTGCATTCTCCAGTTGGTTGTAAGTGAAGAAGAAACTACCATACCCGGTTCTCCCCATACATGTAGTCCGGTAGTAGTAAGTAAAACACCTTGCACACTTTGGTTTTCATAACCTCCTAAAGCTGCTTTCAAAGGTGTTCCTGTAAATCCAGGGAAATTTGTAGTGTTTATTACTACTGGATTTAATAAATTAATAGAATTATTGGGATTACTTGGGTCATGACCTATTTGCTCACCCCAAACCTGAAAGTTTCCATCTGCATCTCTTACTACCGTAGTGTGATAAGTAGAAATAAAGTTATCATATTCAATAGTTGATGCATTTGCATTAGAATTATAACCAAAATTTCCAAAATCAGTACCGGGACATCCTACTACAGGTGTTCCACACTGTGCGTTTATCTGATAACTATATGTAAACAAAAAGACAAGTCCTAAGAACCTGAACTTTTTAAATAAATTTAAAATAGTGTTCTCCATAAATTATTGAATTTTATTTGTGAAACCATAAGTTTGCACCTGACCATTTATGTCTACAAAGTCAAACATAATGTAAGTGCC
>JAXLVF010000009.1:0-193574 GCA_046329205.1 Flavobacteriaceae bacterium
CTTTTAGCGTAGAACCAATTTTGGCTTTTCCTTTTGAAGCTTCACTCGCGGCATCTAGCAATCGGTGAGTAGGCAAAATCAAATGTGCTTTTCTAGAAATAAGTAATTTAGAGGTAATATCCATGTTGAATTTGGCAAGACCTTCTATTTCTTGTTTGAAAACCACAGGATCAATTACTACTCCGTTTCCTATAATGTTGATGGAATTTGGGTGAAATATGCCCGATGGAATGGTTCTCAGCACATGTTTGATTCCATCAAATTCAAGAGTATGTCCAGCATTTGGTCCGCCTTGAAAACGAGCAATAATATCATATTTAGAAGTAAGAACGTCGACGATTTTTCCTTTTCCTTCGTCACCCCATTGTAATCCGAGTAGTAAATCTACAGTCATTTTTTTTTAGTTGTAAGTTGTGAGTTGTAAGTTTTTTAGTTTGTTAGTTATTGTCTTTTTTGTTGGCATAAAAATACAGCGAATGGTTGTGTATATCAATCCCAAAAATATCCTCTAGCGTCTGCTTGATGCTCTGTATTCTAGGATCACAAAACTCAATAACTTCTCCTGTATCTGTCATGATAATATGGTCGTGCTGTTTGTCAAAATAAGACTTTTCATAATGCGCCTGATTTTGTCCAAACTGGTGCTTGCGAACCAATCCACAGTCGAGTAGCAGCTCTATAGTGTTGTAGAGCGTAGCTCTTGAAACTCTATAGTTCTTGTTTTTCATCTTGATATATAAATTTTCGATATCAAAATGCTCGTTACTGTTATAAATTTCTTGAAGAATTGCGTATCGTTCAGGGGTTTTGCGATGACCATTTTTTTCAAGATAGGCAGTAAAAACATTTTTTACAGTTTCTTGATTTTTGGTATTATCTGAAGCTATTTGTGTCATGATTGCAAAGATAATTTTTTTTGTGTCATGGATTATTTTAAAAAAGAATAAATATAAACATTTTTTTCTTAATTTAGATTGGTTTTTTTAGAGTAAATAGAGGGCAATTTCCACTTTTAATAGAAGTTTCATGGTAAAAAAATACATTTTTTCGGCACTTTTTTTTGTGTTTTCCATAGCTCAAGCACAGCATTTTGAATGGGTGCAAACGTTTCCTATTACGTTCAATCTCAATCCGAGTATGATTGATTACCCGTCTGATGTGGATGTAAACAATAATTTGGTGTTGTGTGGGTTCAAAGACACACCAGTTGCATATACTGATATTTTTGGCAATCTCGAACTCCGAAAATATACCTCTACAGGCGAATTGTTATTTTCAAAAACCATTTCAGGCGAAGTGAAAGCCTATGAACTTGTTACAGACAGTCAAGGAAACATCTATATTGCAGTGGAATATCTTGATGCTATTTCGGTTGATACATTGTCTATCTCAACTGTTTCTCAAGGTGTGCATCCGCTTTTACTGAAATTTGACCCTACTGGAAATTTATTGTGGTACAAAGTTATTGGCGACGAATGGACGAATTATTTCCTAGCAATGGAAGTTGATAGTTTGGATAATGTTTATGTTGGATATGGCGATTTTCAAGACTCGTTTATTGAAAAAATTAATCCATCAGGAACAAGCCAGCAAATCATTACTCAGAACAATGTAAGTCTCATCACGTCGCTAAGCATAGATAATGTAGGGAATATTTATGCAGCTGGTTCTTGCGCCGATTTTAACGCCTCGTTTGGTGGTGTTATTTACCAACCTGTTTTTTCTTATGATGTTTATTTATCCAAATACAACTCCAATGGTGAAGTACAATGGGTAAAATTTGTAGAAGATGTAACCTGTCCAACGCCCAAAGTAGCGACTAGAGGAGAAGATGAGGTATATTTTTCTTCCCATTTGTTTGATAATTTCACTATTGGTGGAATTGCAACCGAAGGTCCAGTGAATGGAGTTAACGATTTTTTCTTGGTAAAATTTAATCATAATGGTGATGTGCAATGGATTAGAGAAGTGATTGGTTCTGGTGGCGTTACGCCTGCAAAGATAAAAAGCTTGAGTATCGACAATCAAGGAAATTGTTATTTTGGTGGTCAAACACGTGGAACGGTTGTTTGGAATGCAACCACAACCACTTCAGCGCAATCATTCTATGAAGATATTATTGTTTTGAAATACGATACTTCAGGAAATTTGATTTGGGCAAAGACTGCTGGCGGACCTACATTTGAACGTGTAGACGCTATTTCTTCAGCTCCAGACGGTTCTGTTTTTCTCACAGGAATGGCTACGCAAAACATTCAATTTGATGAACACCAAATCGTTTCAAGTGGGTTTTTATATTATCCCTATTTGGCAAAACTCGATACTACTTTGCACAATAACCAAGCGATGAGCTTAGAAACAATTCGTCTATACCCAAACCCAGCAAAAGATGTCGTGACTATCGTTTTTCCATCAATAGAACAAAAAGAGGTTTCAATCTACAATCTTTTGGGGCAAAAGTTCATCAATGCAACTATACATTCTGGAGAAAGTGTGGATGTTTCATCCATTCCATCGGGAACCTATTTTGTTACAATCGGCAACAGTAAGCCTGCAAAATTGTTGAAGTATTAATTCGTGTACACTCGGGTAACTTTATCAACACCATCTATTTTCTTGATGTTGTCGATGAGTTTTTTTAAGATGGTATTATTCTGCACAATAACAGACAATTGCCCATTGAAAATTCCCGCTTCACCACTCAGCGATATGCTCTGGATGTTCACATGCATCTGATTCGAAATAACTTTAGTCAATTCATTCGTCAAGCCTAGTGTATCCATACCTGTAATTTTTAGCGTGGCTTTAAACTCTTGTTGAGTTGAATCAATCCATTTGGCAGGCATGATTCTATAGGCATAATTCGACTGAAGCGAAATAGCATTTGGACAATCTTTTTTATGCACTTTTATTCCTTCATTGATGGTGATAAAACCAAATACTTCGTCGCCAGGAATAGGATTACAACAGGTGGAAAGCTTATAATCCAATCGGTCGTTTTCTGTACCAAAAACAAGCATGTCATAGTTTTTGCTAATCTCTTGCTTGTTGATTTCGTCTGGATTAGAACTTGGCGAACGTTTGATTTTGGTTTTAAAGAAATTAATCAGCGTATTGCTTTTTTGTGCTGCAAAGTCTTTTAGCTGCTGGTTTTCTATGGAACCAATGCCAACTCTGTAGAACAAATCCAAACTGGTTTTCAATTTGAAAAAATTAACCAATTCGTTCACCACACTTTCGTTGAGTGTTATTTTGAGGTGTTTGAGTTTTCGGGTAAGGAGTTCTTTTCCTTCTTCGGCAATCTTCTTGGTATCTTCGTTGAGAACGTTTCTGATTTTGTTTTTTGCTCTCGACGTGGTTACATATTCCAGCCAGTTGATGGTAGGTTTTTGATGTGGCGATGTAATTACTTCTACTTGATCTCCGCTTTTTAGTTCATGATTGAGCGGCACCAATTTTCCGTTCACTCTTGTTCCTCTGGTTTTTATACCTATTTCTGAATGGATGCTAAAAGCAAAATCAAGCGAAGTTGCTCCTTTGGGTAACGATTTTATTTCTCCTTTTGGAGTAAAAACAAAAATTTCCTTAGCATATAGATTCATTTTAAAATCTTCCACAAAGTCAACAGCATTGGTTTCAGCATTTTCTAGTGCTTCACGCAACAGGTTGAGCCAAGTATCCAAACCACTTTCTTCGGTTGCACCTTGTTTGTATTTGTAATGCGCTGCATACCCTTTTTCGGCTATTTCATCCATTCGCTCGCTGCGCACTTGTATTTCTACCCAACGGCCTTTTGGTCCCATAACCGTAATGTGCAATGCTTCATATCCCGTAGATTTAGGCGATGATATCCAATCTCTTAATCTGCTTGGGCTTGGTCTATAATGATCTGTAACAATAGAGTATATTTTCCAAGCAAGAAACTTTTCGTCGTGAGGATTTGATTTGTAAATAATGCGCAGCGCAAACTTGTCATAAACTTCCTCAAAAGTTACGTTTTGAGCCGCCATTTTTCTACGGATGGAATAAATAGATTTTGGTCTTCCTTTGATGGTGTATGCTACTTTTTCTTCATCAAGAGATTTTTTCAACACATCCGAAACCAATTTGATGTAAGCATCTTGTTCTTCTTTGGTTTCTTTTATTTTGCTGACAATTTCATTGTAAATTTGTGGTTCAGTATATTTTAAACCTAAATCTTCCAATTGGGTTTTGATATTATACAAACCAAGCCTATGAGCCAAAGGCGCATAGATATACAATGTTTCCGATGCTATTTTTACCTGTTTGTATTCAGGCATGGAATCCATGGTTTGCATGTTGTGCAAACGGTCGGCTATTTTTATCAGAATAACACGAACATCATCATTGAGTGTGAGTAACATTTTCCTGAAATTTTCCGCTTGAAGCGAAATATTCATGTCTTTCTTTACTTGAGAAATTTTTGTTAAACCTTCAACAAGATGCGCTACTTTTTATTGAATAGTTGTTCTAATTCTTCCACAGTTACTGGAGTATCTTCCACCACATCGTGGAGCAATGCAGCAGCAATTCCTGTTGCACCCAATCCAATCTCTGAAGCAACAATTTTTGCAACTCCAATAGGATGGAATATATAAGCTTCACCCGATTTTCGGCGTTGGTCTTTGTGAGCGTCAACAGCAACATCAAAAGCTTTGCGAATTAGCTTCTTATCTTCATCAGTTAGCGTTTGATAACTTATTCTGAGGAGTTCTTTGTATTCGCGTGCTATTGCTTTATTTTCTTCTTCAATATCAATTTCAGTCATAACAATCTTTCAATTCCCTAAAAATAACAATTTGAAATGATTTTTGCAATAGCAACGATTATTATTGTTCAGATTTTATAAAATCTAAATCATGAAAATCATAACTGAAATCTGTTAAAGGCGAAATAGCTTTCATTTTGAAGTGATTTAACTTGCCATTTGCATCAAGATCGAAAAAAATGTAAGCATCAGCATCAAAACTTCTGATGTTCCATTTCACCACAAGATTATTGCCTTTGTAATAGAATACTTCACCTGTCAATCTTGGGGAACGTTTCGATGTGAAATAAAGTTTTCCCTTTTTTTCATAAAGTACAACTTCGCCAAACCAATTGTCTTTGAAGGTTCCAGTAAAATTTTTATAATCTACATTTAAGTTTTTATCCTTTAAGTTTTTTGCAACTGTTTCCCATACTTCGGCAGTAATTTTGTCGGCATCGTCTTCTTTATTTTTTCGTTCTTGGCTCAAATAGGTCAAATGATCAAATTTTGGCAAGCCCAAATAACTGTCTTTTATAGTATTGGAAATAGTGGCAAATGCCGCACCACTTTGTTGATTGGTCAAAACAATAATCCCCAATTTGATGTCAGGAATCATTATGGTTTGTGTCACAATGCCGTCTAATCCTCCTGTGTGCGAAACCTGTAAATGTCCGTTTATATCCATCAATTGCCAGCCAAGTCCATAGGTTTTAAAATTGGATGTATAAGGATAAGCATTTCGTTGCGGTAAAATGGTTTGCGATGTCCACATGTCGTGATGCACTTCTTTGCTAAAAATAACTTGATCGTTTATTTTGCCTTCGTTCATTTGTAATATCAACCAATTACTTAAATCATTGACAGATGTATATAAACCTGCTGCAGCATCAAAAATAGGGTTAGTGTATCTTTTAATCACTTGAAGTTTTCCGCTTACAGGAACATGAGGAACAATAACATTTGTGGTGTCTTTTAGTCTATTCCAGCTTGCTGCACTGTTTTTCATCCCGATAGGTTTCATGATACGCTCTTCTACAAAGTCGCACCAACTTTTACCAGAAACTTTTGCCACAACTTCACCAGCAATCACATAGAGTAAATTGTCGTAATCATATTTTGTTCTAAACCCTGAAACTGGTTTCAAGTATTGAATGTTTTTCACAATGTCATTTGGAGTGAAATTATGACCATCGGGCCAAATCATTAAATCGCCAGCACCAAGTCCGAGTCCGCTTCGGTGTGTCAGCAAGTCGCGAATAGTGAATTCCTGCGTAACGTAATCGTTATACATTTTAAACTCAGGAAGGTATTTGATTACTTTATCGTCCCAGTTTAGCTTGCCTTCATCAACCAAAATTCCGAGTGCTGCAGCTGTAAACGATTTGCTGTTAGAAGCAATTCCGAAGAGTGTATTGGCGTCCACTTTTTGTTTGGTGTTGATGTTTGAAACGCCATAACCTTTTGCAACGACCAACTTTCCATCTTTTACAATCCCAACAGCTATTCCTGGGACGTTGAAAGTTTTCATGGTCTTTTCTACTAAAACATCTAATTCTGGTTCGGTGATTTGAGAAAAGCTATTGTTGATGGCAAAAACTACTATAATTATCGAAATTATTCTTTGCATGATTTTAGTTTTTAAAGTTGTTTAGTTCGTCTGAAATTTTTTTGTATAGCTCATTATCCCATGAAATACCTACAATTTCTGGAAATGTTTTGTTTGTTCTAAAGTCGTGTGGTGCGATAATAATAGGGAAGTTTTTGTTTTTTGCTTTTGTTGCCAAAATAAAAATTTCTTCAATGTTTTTATCACCAACAGGAATACAACCAATAGTGGCGCTTTTTCCGTGTATCATAATATCGCCACCCAAATCGGTTCGTTTATCAAGTTTTGCTTTTTCTAAATCAAAAGAATTTGGATAACTTACTTTGATTGACAAATGAAAACGACTATTTGGGTTTAAATATTCCATTTGATAAATACCTTCTGGAATTTGATTATCGCCGTTATTAAGTTTTGGACCAATTTCTCCACTAAATGCAGTGAAGTTGTATTTTTTCAATAATTTCCAATTTTCTGTTTCATTTTTTCTAACGTATATCTCCAAAAGTTGTTCTTTTTTAAATGCAAGAATTCCCATTTCAAAATCATCAAGGGAAAGATTGTTTTTTTTAAAATCTTTTTTTAGAGATGCTTTTACTTTAGAGATGTATTTTTCTACAACACTTTCAATGGTTTGTTTTTCTTTTAAAGAGAAAAATAAATCAATAATTTGATTTTTAAATAAATACAGAACCAAAAATAAAATGGCTATGATTAAAATATATGCTACTTTCAATTTCATTTCCTATTGTTGTATAGCCCTTCTCCCGAAATTTCGGGATGCGCTCAGGGTGACAATGTTTGTTTGATTTCTCATTATTAAAATCCTCTTTGTCTTTTGGCTTCAAAAATTAAAATGGCTGCGGCAACAGATACGTTCATGCTGTCGATTTCGCCTTGCATGGGAATAATGATATTTTGGGTTGATTTTTCTCTCCAAAGTTCGGTTAATCCAGTTGCTTCTGTGCCAACAACGAGTGCGGTGGGTTTTGTGTAGTTTTGGGTGTGGTATTGTGTGGAGTTTTGTAGCGTAGCGCTATAAAAATTAATTTTTTCTTTTTGTAAAAAATCAATCACTTCTTCGGTTGTGCCTGTTGCAATTTGATTAGTAAACAAACAACCAACACTCGATCGCACAATATTTGGGTTGTATAAATCGGTTTTTGGATTGGCAATAATCACAGCATCAACTTTTGCCGCATCGCAAGTGCGAAGCATTGCACCAATATTACCTGGTTTTTCGATGTTTTCCATCACTAAAATCAATGGGTTTTTGGGTAAACGCAAATCTTTTAACTCGTGATTTTTAATTTTAGCAACAGCAATAATTCCCTCGGTTGTGTCTCGGTAAGCGAGTTTTTGGTAAACTTCTTTGGAAATTTCAATTTTATTGAAAGATTGATTTCCTTCGACAAGGCTCGGGATGGCAAAATTTTTGTCAATGACTTCAAAACAAATCAAAATGGTTTCAATGTCATAGTTTCCTTTGATAGCCAATTCTATCTCTCTGAAGCCTTCAATGATAAAAGTTCCCGATTGCTTACGAGCTTTGGATTTTTCTTGTAACTGAACGAGTGATTTTATAAACGGGTTTTGTGTAGATGCTATCTGTTTCATTGCATTTGGCAAAGGTTCAAAGATAAATAGATTTTTAATGATTTAAATACAAATAGCCTTTTAATGGTTCTGGATGATCCTTGTCGTTCAAGAAAATCAAATAATAATAGGTGCCATCAGGCGCTTTTTCTGTGCCAATGCCATTAGGAACTTGACCTTTCCAAAAACCACTATCAGCATTTCCAGTCCAAATCAATCTTCCCCAACGGTTGTAAATTTCTATTTTGAAATTTAAAAAAATGGTAAGCAATCCGTCAATAAAAAATTCGTCGTTGTAGCCATCATTATTGGCAGAAACGTAATTGTAAACCGTTGGCAAACAATTTCGAGTGGTTAATAGAAAAGAAGTAATACTGTAACAGTTTTGATTGTCTATTCTGATAAAAATTTCTTTCGGTGTAGTCGTTGCAAAATAATTTGTGGTATTCAAAATAGGGTTGCTGTTGTTTTCTGCATCGGTTTGTGTTTCAAAAAAATGCACTACATCTGTTTCTTCTACTTTTACCATTTCGCTGTAATTGGAAAAATTGAAAGTTCCAGCAGTATAACCTTCATTGCAAACTTCTAATGGTTCTAGCGAGTTGAATAAAGGCGATTTGTATAGTGTAACTTCAAAAACATTCGACTGGTTATTGTTCTCGTTAAGTTCGGTTACTATTCCTGTTCCGTCGCCATGATCGTCAGCCACAATTTTTAATGTAAAAGTGTCACCATAACTTTCGGGAACAGTTAGGGTTATTTGGCTTTGCCAAACTCCATTGATGGCAATGGGTAATGTGGTTTCTGTGTATTCTATAAAATCATTGTTGATATAGACTGAAATAGGAACGCCAGATGGTAGAATTTCAGTACTATTTGGATTTGAGATTTCAAAATTGACGGTTATAGTTCGTGAGTCACATTCTTTCAACACATCAACAATTTGAGCGGTAGCATCGGGCAATTGATTATTAAATTTTGTTACAAAAGTGTTGATAATGACATAATCTTGACCAGTAGTCATTTTTATTTCGGCAGTTGTGTCGCCAATATTAATCATGTTTTGTGTGCTATACACATCCATGTCCATATTGTAAACATTGCTTTGACCATTGAAACTATTGGTGCCATTGAAAGCATTATTGGCTGGGTTCAATGGAAGATTGACCAATATATTTCCGTTGAGACGTAATCGTTCTTCTACTTGTAAATTTTTGTCGCCTTCCCATGCTAAAAAACCAATTTTTGAACCTACATTATCGATAACGTTGAGGTTTTCTAGTATAATATTGAGCTCAGCAATGTCGCCAAAAAAAGCAATTGACAAACTTTCAAAACCATCATAAATGTTGATTTGGTTCAGTGGAAGAGTATCGTTTCTATAAACCAGTAAAATTCCCCAACCAGCAAAATTGGTCGCATTTGGACAATAATCTGCAATAACATCATTCAAATCAAAATCGGAAACGGTGTAAATACCATTTCCAGTAGCAATAACTTGCTCGGTTACGTCTTTGAAACCACCAAAAAAAGGCAATCCACTTAGCGATTGAATAGTGCTGAAAGTTCTATCGGGAGTTATGGTTACATCATTTAGCTTGATATCAAAATCGCCTGTACCAGAACCAGCCCAATAAAGATAAGCTTTTTCTATGATGTTTCCACTCGCTAGGTTCAATGTAGCACTTGAAGAAGTATTGATTTCGCAAGTAGTTTGGATATTATTTTCAACTGGATTAAGCGTGTTGCCAAAAAATAAAAAATCATATCTTCCGTTGAATTGTTGATAAAGCGAAATATCTTGAGCCATCGAACAAAAAACAGTACTGAGCAATACAATAAAAAGAAAAATATGCCGTTTATTTTTCACAGAAAATCAATTGAATGTATAAAAATAGACAATTTTGTTGAGATACAATTTTGTGCTTTGCATAGTTTTATTGAAATAATTGATTAATTTTCCAATGTTTTTTTAATAACGTTTTGAAAAACTATACTGTTCGTCTATATAGCAATAGTGATTTTGAGCTTTGGAACGATTTTGTTTCCAAAGCCAAGAATGCTACATTTTTATTTCATCGCAATTTTATGGAATACCACAAAGACCGTTTTGAGGATTACTCTATGATGGTTTTTTACAGCGATGATTTGGTTAGTATAATTCCAGCCAATAGAGTAGGTGATGAGGTTTTTTCGCATCAAGGATTGACTTATGGTGGATTTGTGTTGAAAGAAAAAGCAAAGCTTGGCGATGTTCTTGCTATTGCAAAATCAGTGCTAAAGTTTCTAAATGATAAAGACATAAAAAACTTTATTGTAAAACTGATACCTTCCATTTATAATCATTTTTTTTCTGAAGAAATAGAGTACGCGCTATTTTTAACCCAAGCAAAACTGTTGAGAAGAGATTGTTTGTCGGTTATTGATTTATCAAAAAAAAATTCATTTTCGAACCATAGAAAGGCATGTATTAGAAAGGGAGAAAAAAATGGTTTGGTTGTAAAGGAAGAAAATGAATTTAATTTGTTTTGGAATAAAATTCTTATCCCAAATTTAAGTAAAAAGCATCAGGCCAAACCAGTTCATTCCTTGGAAGAAATTGTGGCGTTAAAAAATAAATTTCCAGAAAAAATCAGACAATTCAATGTCTATCATAACGATGAAATTGTGGCTGGAACAACCGTTTTCATTGCAGATAAAGTTGCTCATCCTCAATATATATCTGGAAACGATAGGAAAAACGAATTGGGTAGTTTAGATTTTTTGTATCATCATTTGATTACAGAAGTTTTTCACCAAAAGGATTATTTTGATTTTGGACCATCACATGAAAATAATGGTAAATCAATCAATCAGGGAATTCTTTTTTGGAAAGAAAGCTTTGGTGCAAAAATAACAGTTCAGGATTTTTATAAAGTTAAAACATCTGCCTACAAGCAATTAGAAAACGTATTTATATGATAAAATTCCTTGACTTACATAAAATAAATTTACCCTATCAAGAAGCTTTTCATCAAAAAATGCAAGTCGTTCTGGATAAAGGTTGGTTTATACTTGGTGATGAAGTCAATGAATTTGAAAAGAATTTTGCGTCTTTCTGCCAAATGGAGCATTGTATTGGTGTTGCCAACGGATTAGATGCTATGGTTTTGGTATTCAAAGCGCACATCGAACTTGGTAATTTGAACGAAGGTGACGAAATTATTGTTCCGGCTAATACCTATATTGCTAGTATTTTAGCTATTTTACAATCTGGTTTAAAACCTGTTTTTGTGGAGCCAAATATAGATAGTTACAATCTCGATCCATCAAAGATTGAAGAAAATATTTCTCCAAAAACCAAAGGAATTTTGGTTGTGCATTTGTATGGGCAATTGGCCAATATGGATCAAATTATTGATGTAGCTCACAAACATAATTTATTGATTGTAGAAGATTGTGCTCAAGCGCATGGGTTAAATTTTAGAGGCAATCACACACGTTGTTTTAGTTTTTATCCAGGAAAAAATTTGGGTTGTCTTGGTGATGCTGGTGCTGTTTTGACCAATGATGAACAGCTGGTAACAATTGTAAAAACTATACGAAATTATGGCTCAAAGGAAAAATATGTCAATAAATTGATTGGTTACAATTCACGATTAGATGAGATACAAGCTGGTTTTTTGAATGTTAAATTACCCTATCTGTCAGCAGAAAACAGCAGAAGAAAAGCAATTGCTACAAAATATTTGAACAGTATTGTCAATCCAAAGATTGTTTTGCCAGTTGTAGAAAATATTGATAATCATGTTTTCCATCTATTTGTAATCAGAACAGAAAACAGAAATGATTTGCAACAATATTTGAAAGAAAATGGAATTGAAACACTCATCCATTATCCCATTCCTCCACACAAGCAAGAAGCGTTGAAAGCGTTTAAGCATCTATCTTTCCCAATAACAGAAAAGATACACAACGAAGTGTTGAGTTTGCCAATATCGCCTGTTTTGACCGATAGTGAGGTTGATGAAATTATTAATACGATGAATAAATATTAAAAATCTATGAAGAACTTTTTGTTTGTTTGGTTGCGGATTTTTAAGTACAAATGGTTGTCCAATTGCAAAAGAATTGAAGGTTATCCAAGTGTTTTTCATCCAGTTTTGATAAACGGAAAAGGCAAAGTGATTTTTGGTAAAAATGTTCAAATTGGCGTTATTAATTCGCCTTATTACTATTCACACTATTCCTATATAGAAGCTCGACATGAAAATAGCTTGATAGAAATTGGCAACAACGTGAGTATAAACAATGCTTTTTCGGTTGTTTCGTTTTCAAAAATTTCTATTGCCGATGATGTTTTAATAGGTGTCAATTGTAGTATTCTTGATAATGATGGTCATCAACTTTCACCTGAAAATAGAAAATCGGAACCAATTTCAGAGCATGTTCTTATAGGCAAAAATGTTTTTATTGGGAACAATGTAACGATTCTAAAAGGAGTAGAAATAGGGAAGAATTCCGTGATTGCAAATGGTGCTGTTGTAACGAGTTCGGTTCCAGAAAACGTTTTGGTTGCAGGAGTTCCAGCAAAAATCATCAAACAATTATAATTGAAATTTTTATTCAAAAATAAATTAATAAAAGTATTGTCATTGAATTCCATTTCGATGATGACAAGCTTTGTTTTTGGTATTTTTACTTCAAAGGTTATATCAGTTTTTCTAGGAACTTCTGGTATGGCATTGATAGGAAGTTTTAGAAATTTTGCCAATTTTTCAAAGTCAACCGCAACACTCGGATTGAATAATTCAGTGATAAAAATTATGGTTGAGCACAAAGAGAATCAGAAAGAATTATCGCTTATTTTCCAAACATTTTTTTCGATTTTTATAGTGATAAGCGTTTTGTTTTCTGCTCTTTTGGTGTTTTTTTCTATAGATATTTCAAATTATTTGTTCTTCTCTGATGCTTATTCAAATTACATAAAACTCTTTGCAGTTTTTTTACCGTTCATGATTGTTACAGTTCTTTTCTCATCTGTACTCAATAGTTTTGAGCGATACAAACGCATTGTGAAAATTCAAATAGCATCTAGTGTTTTTGTTTTTGTAACAAGCATATTATTAATTTATTACATTGGATTATCTGGAGGTATTTTGTCGGTAATTTCAGGAGAAATTATTCTCTTTTTCGTTACTTATCTTTACTTTAGAAAACAATTCGATTTCATTCACTACGGAATTAATTTCAATTTAGAAAAAGCGCATTTAAAAACTATTTTCAGTTTTTCACAAATGGCATTTGTAAGCGCTGTGCTTATTCCTTTGTCACTCATTATTATTAGAAATTTTATTGTAAAAAACTATTCAATTCAAGAAGCTGGCGTTTGGGATGCACTCAACAGGATTTCGAGTTTTTATATGATGTTTTTTGGTTCAGGATTGTCATTGTATTACATGCCAAAACTTGCTTCAATAGAAACTGATATCGAATTCAAAGAAGAATTAAAAGCATATTACAAAACGCTTGTTCCGTTGTTTTTGGTTGTAATTTTATTGGTTTATTTTTTTCGAACATTCATTGTAAAACTCGCCTTGACAGATGAATTTATTGGGGTCAATGATTTAATGATTTGGCAAGTTCTAGGAGATTTATTGAAAATAATGTCATTAGCATTTGGTTTTCAAATTTTGGTTAAAACCATGCTTGTACGGTACTTTATTATTGAGATAGTTTTCAACCTCGTTTATGTTTTATTAGCATGGTATTTATTGCCTACCCAAAGTGTTGAAGGAGTTGTTCAAGCTTATTTTATTGCTAATTTGTGTAGCTTTTGTTTAATGCTCTTCTTCTTCAGAAAGCTTTTGTTTGTTCCAAACTGCTAAATACTTTTCAGCAATTTTGATGTAATTATGTTCTTTTTCGATAAAGTTTCGAGCCTTTGTACCAATTGCTTCTATCATTGAAGGATTTTCTATTAGCATTGAAAGTTTCTCAACCAAATAATCTACATCGGGTTTTGCATTGATTGCCACTTCATCTTCTTGCAAATTATAATGTTCCAAAAATTCTTTTTCGGCACCTGTAAAAACAACTTTTCCTTTTGCCATAGCTTCAAGAGCATTATAACCTTGATCGTAAGCAAAACATTGATCGAGTAGGATATGAGCCTTGTTGTAGAGGTTAATGTAATCTTTGTAGGGAATATTTTCTACAATGATAATTTCAATTTTTTCGGGATATTTTTCTTTGATGATATCTAATGCTTTTTCGAAATATTTAACTCCTTTTTGATGATAATTCCATTTATTAACACCAAGGAATATTCTAATTACATTTTCATTGATTTCAGGTGAAGAAAACTTTTTATTGAGAATGACAGGGTTTGGTACTAAACCTAGGTATTTTTTATTTCCATTTAGAGGAATCACGTAATCAATATCTGAAGCTATAATTCCTCGACAATTACGATAAATGTAATCATGGATTTTTTTTTGATTTGAACCAGTATATTCAAAAACATAATCATAATTTTTTTTAAGATTTTTATCTTCAAAAAAAGGTTTTAGAATAGATTTTTCTATTTTTCTATCCAATAAAAACTTAACACTCAGGTAGTCAACGCCACAAGAAAGTAAAAACACAGATTTATTATTTTTAAATATTTTTTTTAATAAATACAGTTCAAATGGCTTTTGAGTTTGAATAGGACATTCATTAATCAACTGAACAATATCAAATCCTTTAAGTTTTTTAGATAGAAAAAAAAATCTAATTCCTTGCTCAAATTTTACTAAATCAAATCCAGCAATTCGGAAGATAATTTGTCGAGGTATATTACCTATCTTGCTTTGAAACCATTTTGCTCTTGTTGAATAATCTACAGGATAGTTTTTAAAACCGTCTCCATTTCCAATAATAATTACTTGGTGACCTAATTCACGCAAACCTTCTTTCAAAGAATTGTGTAATCTGCTGTATTCGCCAACAAGAAGTATTCGCATGAATTCCTATATTTGTGAGGAGTAAATTTATAAATTTACATTAGGGTAAACATAATAATGTCCAAAAATAATAAAAAATATAAGATACTCTTAGTTGGAGATAGCTTAGCAAATGGCGGAGCAGAGAGAGTTCAAGCATTATTGTCAAAATATTTTCATGATTTTGGGATAGATGTGCATCATGTAATTTTTTTAGATTGGATAACCTATGATTATGAAGGAAAAGTATTCAACTTAGGTAAGTTTAGTTCATCAAATGTCAGTGTATTCAGGAAAATAAAACTTTTCTTCATTTTGAAAAACTATCTTCAATCAAATCAATTTGATGCCGTTATTGATTTTAGAATGAGAGAAACTTTTTTTAAAGAGTTTTTATTGTCACGTTTTGTTTTTCCAAAAGATACTTTCTATACAGTGCATAGCGGCATCTTAAATTATTATTTTCCTAAAAACATCTGGCTTTCAAAAATTCTTTATGGTTCTAAAAATGTTGTTGCAGTTTCAAAAGCTATTCAAAAAGAAATTTTAGAAAAAGAGTTAGTAAAAAGATGTGATCAAATTTATAACCCAATTGATTTAAAAGAAATTAACAGTCTAAGAAAAGAATATCAAGTTAATCACTCAAATTACATTCTTGCAGTTGGGAGAATGAATGATTCAGTTAAACAGTTTGATAAGCTAATACTTTCATATTCAAAATCTGTTTTACCAAAGGAAAATATCAAACTAATTTTATTGGGTGATGGAAATAACAGAAAAGATTATGAAAACCTAACCCAAAGATTAAATCTTTCTGATAAAGTTATTTTTACAGGCTTTGTTGATAATCCATTTCCATTTTACGAAAAAGCTTTGTTCACTGTTTTGTCGAGTTCAAATGAAGGATTCCCTAACGTAATACTAGAGTCGTTAGCTTCCAACACACCGATTATATCCTTTGATTGTTTTAGTGGACCAAATGAAATTATTGAGAATAAAGTAAACGGTTTTTTGGTCGAAAATCAAAACTTTGAAAAGTTGACTGAAGCCATGAATGAAATGTTTAAAAATTATGATGAATACATATCAATAAAAAATAATACAATTTCAAAAGTGTACAAATTTGATGTTGAAATTATATCAAAAGAATGGTTTAAATTATTAAAAATAGACTAAGTTTACCCCATGAATATTGAATTAATTACTATTCCAAAGATTGAAGATTACCGTGGCAATATCGCTATTGTTGAAAAATCAACGATTCCTTTTGAAATTAGACGAGTATATTATCTTTTTGATATTCCGAGCAGTGCAACTCGTGGAGGGCATGCTCATAAAGAACAATTAGAATTGCTCATTCCACTTTCTGGTAGTTTTGATGTAGTTGTTAATGATGGAAAAAATAAATTGACCATAACACTAAATAAACCAGACAAAGGATTATTAATCAAAAATAATATTTGGCGTGAACTCGAAAATTTTTCATCGGGAGCAGTTTGTTTGGTAATTTCTTCGGGAGAATATATTGAAGAGGATTATATTCGTAATTTCGAAGAATATAAAGATTATCTTGGCTTATAATAATAGCTAGAAATAATTATACCTTTCTTTATAAAATAAAGCTTAATTTTTTTTAAAATTATCAAAATAAATGATGGAGTTTTCAGAAGTATTTTTTGACTGGTATTTAATGAATTAAAATCTATTTCTTTTATTAGTTTTTTTGCTTCTTCTGAACAATTCTCCAAACTGTACATTTTGGCAAAAACATACCTGTTAAAATCTAAATATTTTTTTAAACTACGATTGTTATTCGAAAGACTCTCATATTTATTTAAATCAGGAATAACTTTATTTTTGAAAGAACTGTTAGTTATTTGATTTTCTGAGAATTGTGTATATTTTACAAAAGGTTTAGGCGAATAAGCAAGCTTATATTTGCTGTTTGCTCTAATGTTAAAGTCAACATCTTCAGCAAAAGTAATTGCTTCATCATACAAACCAATAGTTTCAAAAACTGATTTAAAAACACAAAAACTACCCGGAAAATAAATAGGTTTAGAACAATTTATTTTAAAAAAATCTTCAACAATAATATCGTTTTCATAAGGAATGTAAAAGTTTTTGGGAGTTATCATTACATTTTGATTAATTACATCGGTGTAATTTGTTGCTAGTAACTTGGCTTCAGGAAATTCAATGTGTAGTGAGTGGATTTTCTCTAGATAGCCCGAATCCCACGTGTCATCTGCATCTAAAAAAGCCATCACAACACCATTGGAATTTTTTATACCTGTATTTCTGGTTGCAGATAAACCTCTGTTTTTGTCATGTTGGATAATTTTTAAATTTTCAAAAATAAATTTCCTAACCTTTTCAAGGCTTCCATCAGTAGAGCAATCATTGATAACTATTACCTCAAAATCGGTAAAAGTCTGATTTAAAACACTTTTTAGTGTTTTTTCAATAAACTTTTCTTTGTTGTAAACGGGAATTATTACTGAAAAAAATGGCATTTGATTCATTTGAATTCAAAGATACCGAAAACTGTTTTTAAAATGTTATTTTTGTGAAAATTCAATGCAGAAAAAAAGACTTCATATCATAAGTTTTGATAATCCTTTTCCACCCAATTACGGTGGAATTGTTGAGGTTTTCTATAAAATTAAAGCACTTCACACCATTGGCATTGAAATTTACTTGCATTCATTTGTTGATAGTATTCCGCTTGAATATGATGCATTGAAAAGAATAACTCATCAAGTGTTTTTTTACAGAAAAAGTAAAAATCCATTACTGTTTTTCAGTAAACTGCCATTTTCAGTGAGAACTAGAGACAGTAAAAAGCTTATTGAAAATATAAGTAGCATAGATGCTCCAATTCTTTTTGAAGGGCATAAAACCACTTACTGGGTTTACAAAAATAGCTTGAGAAATTTTGATAGCTACATTCGTTTGCACAACATAGAAAACCTTTATTTTGATGGCTTAGCCAGTAGTGAGAATAACTGGTTCAAGAAGTTACTTTACAGTGTTGAAGCAAGAAAATATGAGACATACAACGTGGTTTTGACAAATTTCAACAAGGTTTTTGCTTTGTCAAAATTTGAAAATGATGTCATCAACAAACAATTCAAAAACAGTGTTTACATTCCAGTTTTTCACGGCAATGAAAATGTTGTGCAACTAGAAGGTTTTGGAAAATATGCCCTTTATCATGGCGATTTAAGAGCTTCAGATAACAGGAAAAGCGTTGAGTTTTTAATTGACATTTTTAAGGAAATTAAAGACTTTAACTTGATAATTGCATCGAGTTCTGGTGAACAATTTGTTAGATCTAAAATCAAAAACAATTCGAATATTTCATTTGTTAAAATTCAAAATTTTGCCCATTTAAAAGAATTGTTTAGTGATGCACATATAAATTTTGCTGTTTCTTTTCAAAAATCGGGAACAAAATTGAAACTACTCAACGCTTTGTTCAACAGTCGTTTTTCAATAATCAATGAAAATATTATTGATGATGAAAAAATCACTTCTTTGTGTGAAATAGCGACCTCAAAAGAAGAGTTTATCTCCAAAATAAAAGAGTTAAAAACAAAAGAATTCAATGGCTATAACCAGAGAAAAGAAATTTTAGAGACTTATATGAGTGATGTAGAAAATGCTCGTAAATTAGCCAAAATAATTTTTAGTAATGAATTGGAATAGAGTACAATTAGCCGATTATATTTTAAAATCGCTTTCGGATAATGAGGAACAATTGAAAAATCAATTTCAAAACGATATTTCTTCCATTCGTTCTTTTTATTTAGATGATTTATTACCTGAGGAAATCACGAATCAAATCCATAAAGTTTTTCCAAAACCAGAGCAAATGGTTTTAAAAAGAAGCATCAGAGAAGATAAATATGTTGCTGCTCAAATGAACTTATACAATCCTTTGTTGGAAGAAATTATTTTTGCTTTTCAAGATGAAAGAATAGTTCAAAAAGTGGGAGAAATTTGTGGGATTGACAATCCAATACCCGATGAAAATCTATATGCCGGCGGAATATCAATGATGGGAAATGGTCAATTTTTAAATCCTCATCTCGACAATTCGCATGACAAGGACAGAAACCTATGGCGAGTTTTAAATCTTTTGTTTTATGTAACACCCAATTGGGAAGAGGAATATGGCGGAAATCTAGAATTGTGGCCAGATGGAATGAATAATAAGCAAATAACTATTCACTCAAAATTTAATAGATTGGCGGTTATGGAAACGCATAACGATTCGTTGCATTCGGTTTCTCCAGTTGTTTTTGAAGGCTACAGATGTTGTGTTTCTAATTATTATTTTTCAGATAAGCCAATGCGCAAAGAAGATACATTTCATGTAACTTCTTTTAGAGGAAGACCAGAGAACAAACTAACAGATTTAGTTTTAAGATTTGATGCTCAGCTTAGAATGATGGTTAGAAAAATTTTCAAAAAAGGCATCAAGGAAAACCCTCATGTTTATAAAAAGCCAAAATCATAATACATGAACTTTTTTTCCAAATATGGTTTTCATTTTCTGATAGTTTTAATTGCATGGAGTAGCATACTGCTTTTGGATTTTTTTGTTCAATCAAGTAGTCAAGGAATTATTTATCCAGACTCGTTTAGCTATATGGAGTCTGCAAGAAACTTGTTTGTTTTTCATCGTGGTCACAACTACAGGCCTATTTTGATGGCAATAATAAACGGTATTCCTTATCTATTTGGGGCAAAAGACCAATTCATCTATCAGTTTGGAGTGTTGACTAACTTCATCTGTTTTGCTGGCTTTTTTGTTGTTTTTTTTGAAATAGTTAAGAACTATTTTAAGCGAAAAACCGCGTTTTGGCTAACGATTTTTTCAATTTTCTTTTTCGGAAATATAGCTCTGGTTTTTCATTTGCTTACAGAAAACATATTTATGTTTGGTTTTATTGTGGGATATTATTTTTTGATGTTGTATTACAAGAGTGCGAATTTCAAATTTCTAGCTTTTTCAATTACTGTATTTCTGCTACTGATGCTCATAAAACCTGGAGCAAAAATATACGCAATCCTTTTATTCATTTACTTCTCTAAAATTATTTGGAAAAACATAAAATCTAAGTACAATTGGGCAATTTATGGCGCATTGTTTTTAATTTTTGTTCAATGTGCTGGTTTGAAATATCAATTTGGAAATTTTACACTGAGTTATATAGACTCTGTTACCTATTATAACTACATAGGCAGTAAAGCCAAGTGTATTGAGTATGGAAAAGAATATGAACAAATAAACAATCCAAGAGCTGAATATATTTTTAGTTTTGAGTGTAAAGATCAGGCAAAGATTGCTTCGGAAGATTTTATTTTTCAAATAAAAAACAACACTGAAAATCTTTTGAAAGCTTACATACAAGATTTTATAGAAAACTCAAAAACAGGAAACACTTGCATAGAAGATTGTAAAAATGTACTGCAAAGAAGTAGCTTTAGCATTTCAAAAGCTGTCATATTTGGTATTACTAAATGGCAAAATAGATTATTTACCTTATTCGGAATTCTGGCATCGTTATATTTTATTCTGATGGACATCAAAAAACCAAATTTGTTTTTTTGGATTTCAATCTATTTAGTAATGAACTATGCTGTTTCGGGAATTTCATGCGGACAAGGCGATAGATTTCATGTTATCACATTTCCGTTGGTTGTTTTACTTTTGGCAAAATATCTACAAGAAAAAAATTGGTTTACACCGTTCTTTGAACCACTTCAAAAATAGTGTTGTCCTCGCATTTTAATGTTTTTGAAGGGAATTTCATTAGCAATGCATAATCGTGAGTAGCCATGATTATAGTTCTTCCTTGCTCATTTATTTTTCTTAAAACGCCCATTACTTCAGCGCTTGTTTGTGGGTCAAGATTACCCGTTGGCTCATCAGCAAGAATGATTTCTGGATCGTTGAGTAAAGCTCTAGCAATGGCAACTCGCTGTTGTTCACCACCAGAAAGTTGGTGTGGCATTTTGTTAGTAAAGTTTGACATATTCACACTACTCAACACAGCATCAATTTTGTTGTCCATTTCGGCTTTGTCTTTCCATCCAGTAGCTTTGAGTACAAACTCAAGATTGTCATGAACAGTTCTATCTGGTAAAAGCTGGAAATCTTGGAATACAATACCTAGTTTTCTTCTCAAAAAAGGAATATCGTCTTCTTTTAAATTGTGTAAATCGTAACCAGCCGTTTGACCTTCGCCTTCGGTTAGAGGTAAATCGGCATAAATGATTTTCATCAAACTACTCTTTCCAGTACCCGTTTTCCCAATGATATATAAAAATTCACCTTTTTTTACATCAAGGTTTATTTGAGACAAAACCACGCGGTTGCTTTGGTAAATGGTAACATTTTTAAGAGAAACAATAGTATCTGACATGATAGTTTGATTATTTGGTAAAAATAATAAAGTAAAACCATGTATTCAAAATAATTTTTAGATGTCTTGCAAAATTGTTTAAAACAATGTTTATAATAAAAATGATACTTTTTTCGTTGTACTTAATAGAATAATATTTTTGAAAAAAATTATTGAAAATGCGCAATAAATCAATACAGTTGTTCATTTTTTCCTTTATGGGAATCTTGAAACTATCAGCACAACAGACCGATATTTACACTCACAAGCTCTCAGAATATGACAAAGCCTTGAGTTTGTATAAAGATAAACAATATCAATCTGCACAAATATTGTTTGACAAAGTAAAGTCAAACGTTGGCGAACAAGAAGTTCAGGCGGATTGTGCATATTATATTGCCAATTGTGCTATTCATCTTAATCAAGCCAATGCAGATGAGTTGATGGAAGATTTTGTAAAAGATTATCCAACGAGTTCAAAGCAAAATCAGGCTTTTGCCGAAGTTGCTCAATATTATTTTGAAGAAGGAAAGTATCCACAAGCTCTAGAATATTTTGAAAAAGTGGACGAAAGCAGCTTGACTTATGAGGAAAGTGAAAAATTCAATTTCCAAAAAGGCTATGCCTACTTCACTGCCAAAGACAAAAAACAAGCAACAGCTTATTTCAACAAAGTAGTGAATTCAAAAAATTATGGTTCTCAAGCAAAGTATTACTTAGGTTTCATGAATTATGAAAACGATAATTATGAAGAAGCTAATAAATATTTTGATCAAGTTTCAGGTGAAGAGAAATACAAAGAAAAGTTGTCCTACTTTCAAGCCGATATGAATTTTAAATTGGGTAATTTTCAAAAAGCGATAGATCTTAGTGTAGCGCAATGCCTAGTTCTAATGCAATGGAAAAATCAGAACTCAATAAAATTATTGGAGAAAGCTATTTCAATTTAAAACAATACGACAAAGCCTTACCTTATTTGAAAGAATACAAAGGCAAAAAGGGAAGTGGAGTAACACCGATTTCTATCAGTTGGGATATACCTATTATCAACAAAAAGATTATGAAAATGCCATTGCGCAGTTCAATAAGATAATTGGTGGAAACGACAGCGTTGCCCAAAATGGCTATTATCACCTTGGAGAAAGTTATTTGAAAACCGACAAGAAGCAACAAGCCTTGAATGAATTTAAAAATGCTTCGGAAATGGATTTTGATAAAAAAATTCAGGAAGATGCCAATCTGAATTATGCAAAATTGAGTTATGAAATAGGTAATTCCTATCAATCAGTGCCAGATGTGCTTTCGTCTTTTTTGAATAAATATCCTACTTCACCTGCCAAAGATGAAATAGAAAATCTATTGATTAATTCTTATATCACTTCAAAAAATTATAAAGAAGCTTTGGTATTATTGGAAAAAAACAAAAGTTTCAAAAATAAAGCGACTTATCAAAAAGTAACATTCTATCGCGGATTGGAACTTTATACTGATGGTGATTATCAAGAAGCACTCAAAATGTTCAAAAAGTCTATCAACGAGCAAGCAGATGCAAAGTTTACGGCACGCGCAACAAGCTGAAACCGAATATATCTTTTAGACGATTTCAGCAACGCGTCATTGAGTTACAAGCAGTTTGAAGGTTTTGCTGAGGCAAAAAATACTCCTGAATTTAAGAACTTCAATTACAACTTGGCGTATGCTTATTTCAAATTGAAAGAATACGACAAAGCGGGTGATTATTTTCAAAAACAAATCGATTTGACAAAAGATGATAAAACCCGATTGAACGACTCTTATTTGCGATTGGGCGATTGTCGTTTTGTTACTTCAAAATATTGGCCAGCAATGGAAGCTTACAACAAAGCCATTGATTTGAAAGGTATTGACGCAGATTATCCGCTTTTCAAAAAGCAATTAGCTACGGTTTTGTAAGCAGAAACGATAGAAAAATAGAAGATTTCAACAAGTTTTTGCAAAACTTCAAAACTTCACAATACCGAGATGATGCTTTGTTTGAGCTTGGAAATACGTATGTAACCGAAAACAAAACAGATTTGGCAATCAAAACGTATGACCAACTTTTGAGCGAATTTAAAAACGGTTCATTTGTTGCCAAAGCAATTTTGCGTCAAGGTTTGGTGTATTACAACGCTCAAAAAGATGATTTGGCTATAGCCAAATTCAAAAAAGTCGTTGCAGATTTTCCTAGAACTCCAGAAGCAGTTGAAGCAGTTTCTGCAGCAAGGTTAATCTATATGGATAATGGTGTAAAAGTTGATGAATATGCATCTTGGGTAAGAACATTGGATTTTGTTGAGGTTTCTGATGCAGATTTGGATAACGATACTTATGAATACGCTGAAAAACGGTTTTACAAGGCAATACCAAACAAGCCATCACCGCGCTAAGTGGTTATGTGTCAAAGTTTCCAAATGGGATTCATTCGTTGAAAGCTAATTTCTATTTGGCACAATCTTATTACACAGATGGTTTAGAGGCAAATGCTGTTCCTAACTACGAGTTTGTTGTTAGTAAACCAAGAAGTGAATATACCGAACAATCATTGGCGAGATTGTGTGAAATTCACTTGAAAAAAGACGATTACACCAAAGCAATTCCTGTATTAAAACGCCTAGAAACAGAAGCCGATTTTCCACAAAACGTAATCTTTGCACAAGCCAATTTGATGCGTGCTTATTATGAACAACAAGATTATGTTAATGCTGTGGTTTATGCTGACAAAGTATTGGCAAATCCAAAAACAGATAATAAGGTAAAAAGTGATGCGCAAATTATTGTGGCACGTTCTGCAGTGAAAGCTAATGATGAGGTTAAAGCTCGTTCGGCTTACGCCAAGTTATTGACCATTGCAAAAGGTGAATTGGCGCTCGAAGCTCTATATTACGATGCCTATTTTAAAAATAAAGATGCCAAATATGACGACTCTAACAAAGCAGTTCAAAAGCTAGCAAAAGATTATTCGGCATACAAATATTTTGGTGCTAAAGGATTGATTGTTATGGCTAAAAATTTCTATGGTATAAAAGATAGTTTTCAAGCAACATACATTCTTGAAAGTGTGATTAAAAACTTTACAACTTATCCAGATGTAGTTGAAGAAGCACAAAATGAACTTAACGCAATTAAAAGTCAAGAGGCAAAAACTAATTCTTCAATTCAAAACTAAACCTACTCACTATGAAAAATACATTTAAAAACAAGTTTAGCCATAGCACTTCTAGTAGCAGGTTTTATCAAGTATCGGCACAGAAGAAAGATGACAATATAGGTACAGAGGTTGTAAACGTTGTGAAACCATATTCTCCAACCATTTCAGACGCTTTTAAAGTTAAAAGAAACACCTTCTTTTGAAGATGAAGAAACAGCTAATAAAGAAAATATTCAATACAATATTTTTTCATTTCCAGTTGCATCAACGTTCACACCATCCAAAGGTCGTCTTGCTAACGTTGAAAAGTCGGAGCAGGAAAAAATATTTAGCAATTATGTGACGCTAGCGTGGAAATTATGGAACAGCCAATGCGGAGCTTTTGTTTCACAAAATGTTTCCAATACAGATTATTTTGGTGGAATGTTGCGCCATATATCGTCTCAAGGCGGTATTAAAGATGTTACGCTTGATGATAAATTTTCGAATACATCACTCGATTTAACTTATGGTAGCAGAACTCGTGCCATGAGATGGAATGCTGATTTGGGTTATCAACATCAGATATACAATTGGTATGGTTTACATCCAACATTTTTTGATGATGCAACAATTTACGGAATTGACGAAAAGCAAACCTATCACAACCTATATTTTGGTGGAAGATTGGCATTGAGCGACAGCTTTTTGAAAGAAAGTACCTTAAAATTCAATCGTTTTTGGGATGCTTTTGGTTCAGCAGAAAACAGATTTGTTGTTAAACCATCAATGGAATTTGATATAATTGAAGAAAAATTCAATGCAAATTTTATTTTAGATTACATCAGTGGAGAATTTGACAAGTCTTTCTTTGGTGGAAACTCCTATAAATATGGATTTACAAACGTTGGTTTTTCGCCAAGTATTCGTTTACAAAAAGACGATTTAACCGTAAATGCTGGTATTGGATTATTTTATTCAATTGCTAGCGAAGGAGGAGACAACAAGTTTTTTATCTATCCACAAGTAACAGGAACATATCGATTAGTAGGTGATTTAATGATTTTTTATGCAGGACTAGAAGGTTCGCTAAAACAAAATTCTTATAGAGATTTTGTTGATACCAATTTCTTTTTATCGCCAACTCTAGCAATTGCACCAACAGATCAAAAGTATGATATTTACGCAGGACTGAAAGGAAAATTGGCGAATAGTGTGAGCTACAACATTAGAGGAAGTTATACAAACGAGGAAAACAAACCTTTATTTAAACACAATGGTTTTGACGACGATAATGCAAATACAGAAGGTTATACATATGGTAACTCATTTGATGTAGTATATGACAAAGTAAAAACTGTGAGTTTCTTTGGTGAATTGAAAGCTGATTTCTCCAAAAATGTTTCCTTTGGAATCAACGGAACATTTAGTAGCTATTCTACAGATGTTGCCAAAGAAGCATGGAATTTGCCTAGCCTAAAAATGGGTGCTAACCTAGATATTACAATTACACCAAAATGGTATGCAGGGACTAATTTGTTTTTTGTTGGAGAAAGAAAAGACCAATTCGTACACAGTTCTTTGCTGATAGATTATCCTATTGAAAATGTAACTTTAGACTCATACTTCGACTTGAATGCACATGTTGGTTACAAGCATAATGAGCGTTTAACTTTCTTTTTGAAAGGTAATAATCTTGCTAATCAAAACTATCAACGTTGGTTGAGTTATCCAGTACAAGGCCTTCAGATTTTGGGTGGAGCAAGTTATAAATTCGATTTTTAAAACATAAAGCCAAAGTAATTTGGCTTTTTTTATTTATGAAACAAAAAATACTTGAATACTATAAGCAGTTAGTTCAGGATAGAATTGATGTTTATAAAGACATGATAGAATCTCTTTCCTTGGATGCACAAAATGATGCAAAAAGTTCGGCTGGTGATAAGCACGAAACTGCTTTATCAATGATGCATTTAGAACAAGAGAAACTGAGTTTTAAGCTTCAAGAAGCTATGGAGCATTTATCAATTTTACAAACTATTGACATCAACAAGAATAGCTCTAAAATATCTTTTGGCAGCCTTGTAAAAGTCAATGAATTGACACTTTTTATATCAGTTGCATTGCCAAAAATAGTTATAGATGACATTACAGTCTTTGCTGTTTCATCAGAATCTCCTCTTGCTAAATGTTTGATTGGCAAATCTATAGGTGATAAGTTTGATTTTAATAATAAAGAATATTTTATACACTATTTTGATTAGGTAATTATTTTTTTTGGTACTTTTATTCCTCAAAATATAAACATATGTATCTAGCTATTCATCCAAAATTGCCCATGCGAGATAAAAAAACAACATTGATGTTTTATCAAAACAATTTGGGTTTTGAACGTGCAGACATTCATGATTATGATGGTTATTTAATGCTAAAAAAGGATAAAATAGAGCTACATTTTTTTGAATATAAAAACCTTAACATAGACGAAAATTATGGTCAAGTATATATTCGAACAAACAATATAAAAGATATGTATGCTTCTTTACTTGATAATAAAGTACCCATTCATCCAAACGGAGCATTGCAAACAAAACCTTGGGGTCAAATAGAATTCTCAATCCTTGATACAGATAATAATTTAATCACCTTTGGGGAAACAGTTTTATAAATTGTTATTATTTGAATTGCTCAAACTTTCAGCTTTTAATTTATTTTAAAAATTTAGCATGTAAAAATTTAATATTTACACTAAATTACTTTTTTTAGTTTATTAGTTTAACCAAATTCTATTTTTATGTTATTAATATAAACAAATTATACATTTTTGCCTTATCAAATTAAATAAAAGGTAATATGTGTGGATTTTTAGCAATAATAGGTAAAGGTAAAGATGAAGAGCTTGTAAAAGAATTATCAAAAAGAATGGCTCATCGTGGTCCAGATGAAAGTGATTTACACATAACTGATAATGGACACATTCTTTCTCACGAGAGGTTATCAATAATCGACTTGCATTCAGGTAGACAACCAATACAAGGAACATCTACAGCATGGATGGTTCACAATGGTGAAATTTATAATCATCAAGAATTGAGAAACACAATACTAAAAGATCATACATTTAGAACAAAATCCGATTCGGAGGTAATTGTTCATCTTTATGAAAAATATGGTTATGATTTTGTTGACATGCTCGATGGAGATTTTGCTTTTGTAGTCGTTGATGGTGACGATTACATTGCAGGTCGTGATCCACTTGGTGTAAAACCTCTCTACTATGGTATGGATGATAGAGGAAGAATGTATTTTGCTTCAGAAATGAAAGCACTTGCAGACCAGTGCAAAACATTTTCAACTTTTCCTCCAGGACATTACTACACAGCTCAAACAGGTTTTGTGAAATATTACAAACCTGAGTACGAAGATTTTAAAGCTTGCACAGAAAGTGTAGATTTAGAATTATTAAGAGAAAAATTAACCGAAGCCACAAAGAAAAGATTGATGAGTGATGTGCCTATTGGAGTTCTTTTATCTGGAGGTTTGGACTCATCATTGACATCTTCAATTGCAGCGAGATTATTAAAAGAAAAAGGAAAAGAACTTCATTCATTCTCTATCGGTTTGGATAAAGAAGCTCCAGATGCTGTTGCTGCAAGAAAAGTTGCTGAGTTTCTTGGAACCATCCATCATGAGGTTCATTTCACTATTGAACAAGGAATAGAAATCTTAGATAAATTAATTTGGCATCTAGAAACCTATGATGTAACATCAATACGAGCTAGTACGCCTATGTATTTCTTATCAAAAGCAATAACGGAAAAAGGCATAAAAGTTGTCCTTTCTGGTGAAGGTGCGGATGAGGTTTTTGGTGGATATTTATATTTTAGAAATGCTCCTTCAACTGAGGATTTTACAAAAGAAACAATAGAAAGAGTTCAAAAATTATTCACAGCAGATTTGTTGAGAGCTGATAAATCAACGATGGCTCATGGATTAGAAGCACGTGTTCCTTTTCTTGACAAAGCTTTTCTAGATGTAGCTATGAAAATTGAAGGTGAACAAAAACTTCCAAAAACTTATGCAGGAGTTGAAAAATATATATTAAGAAAAGCTTTTGACACACCTGAAAAACCCTATTTACCAAAAGAAGTATTGTGGAGACAGAAAGAACAATTTTCTGATGGAGTAGGATATAACTGGATTGATACTTTGATTGAATATTGTTCTTCTAAAGTTACAGATCAAGAAATGGAGATGGCTGCCGAAATATTTCCATACAATACTCCAGCAACCAAAGAAGCTTTTTTCTACAGAAGAATATTTCATAAATATTATCCACAAACGAGTGCTGCCCAAACAGTTCGTAAATGGATACCAAAATGGCAAGAAAACCAAGATCCAAGTGGTAGAGCTAATGCGGCTCACATAAAAGCAGATACTGATATTGCAAAAATAGGTGTAACTGCTTGATAAAAATTGAAGTTTAGTTTGTTTGTTAAATCTGATGTTGGGTCAGATTAAAGCACTCATCATTGATGAGTGCTTTTTTTATATAAAATTATTTACTAAATCTATGAAGTGTGTAAGTCATAGCTGCCAATAGAAAAAATGCAACTGCTTGATGTGTCACACCAAGCCAAAGAGGAACTTGATATAGTAATGTGAAAATTCCGAGTAAAAATTGAACAAAAACAAAAAGTAATAGAAAATTCAATCCTCTTTTCTGGCTATCAGAAAGTGAATATTTTTTGCTTTTGAAATAAAGAAATAAAATCAGCGATACAACAATGTAAGCCAAGTTTCTATGCACAAATTGAACACCACTTTTTCCTTCAGTCAATCGTAATAACCAAGATTCTTTTTCTAGGACAACGCTTTCATGCATGAATTGACCATCACTCATCATTGGCCAATGATTGTGAATAAACCCAGCATCAAGTCCAGCAACAAATCCGCCGTAAATTATCTGTAATAACAAAACTATAATTGTTATTCTGGCTAGCTTTCTCAATGGTAAAATAATGGTATTTTTTTCAGGATATATTAAATCCAATGCAACCCAGAGTGTGTAAGCAAAAGTCAGGAATGCAAAAGTTAGATGTAGTGAAAGTCTAAAATGACTTACATCTGGATTATCAATCAATCCACTTTTTACCATGAACCAACCAAAAAAACCTTGTAATGCTCCCATTCCTAGTAGAATAAAGCATTTTTTTAATGTTTCATTATCGAGTTTCTTTTTTATCAGAAAATAGATAAAAGGAATAATGAAAACAAAACCTAAAATTCTAGCTATGAAACGATGAAACCATTCCCAGAAATAAATGAATTTGTAATCATCAATTGTGAAATGACTATTGATTTTTTGATACTCAGGAAATTTTTTATATTCTTCAAATGCTTGGTTCCAAGCTGCTTCATTCATAGGTGGAAATGTATCGGTGACTAGATGCCAATCGGTCATAGAAAGTCCAGAACCTGTCAATCTAGTAATTCCACCAACAACAACCATAACAAAAACTAAAACACAACCTGTAAGTAGCCAATAAATGACCGATTTATCTTTTTTCACAATTATTAATTTTTACAAAATTAAGTATAGAGAAGTAATAAAACATAAAACAATAGTTAATGTAATTCCAAAATTTTATACTTTTTTTAATCCCAATTTTTCGGCTCTTTTCAAAACAAAATCATAAGCCGCTTGATATTCATTTTGAATTTCGCCTTCGAGTATAGCTTCCTTTACAGCTTCTTTCAAAACGCCAATTTCTCTTGATGGTTTGAGCCCAAAAAGTTCCATGATTTCTTCACCAGAAATAGGTGGTTGAAAATTACGAACTCTATCGCGTTCTTCTACTTCGACAATTTTTTTTCTAACTAATTCAAAGTTCTTGTGATATTTTTCAAACTTTTTTGGGTTTTTTGTCGTTATGTCTGCTTCGCAAAGCGTCATTAGGTTATCGACATCTTCGCCTGCATCAAAAACTAATCGTCGCACTGCCGAGTCTGTTACGATATCATCCGCCAAAATTATTGGACGAGAACTCATGATGACCATTTTTTGTACAAACTTCAATTTATGGTTCAATGGCATGTGTAATCTTTCAAAAATTTTCTTCACCATTTTTCCGCCTAAGAATTCATGCCCATGAAATGTCCAACCTTGTTTTTTATTGAATTTCTTTGTTGGCGCTTTACCAATATCATGAAGCAAAGCTGCCCAACGTAGCCAAACATCATCAGTATTTTTACAAATATTATCAACTACTTCTAAGGTGTGATAAAAATTGTTCTTATGCGTTTGTCCTTCAATTTCTTCCACGTTATTCAGAGCTGTCAACTCAGGCAAAATGATATCGAGTAAACCTGTTTTGTAGAGATGTAAAAATCCAATGGAAGGTTTGCTTGTAGAAAGAATTTTGTTCAATTCATCAACAATTCTTTCTCCAGAAATAATCTTAATTCGGTCTTTGTTGTCGGCAATGGCTTGCAGTGATTTTTCTTCAATAGTAAAATTCAATTGTGTAGCAAATCGAATGGCACGTAACATTCTCAACGGATCGTCAGAGTAGGTAATATCAGGATTTAAAGGCGTTCTAATGATTTTTTCCTCTAAATCACTGATGCCATTGAATGGGTCAATAAGTTCTCCAAAATTATTTTCATTGAGAGAAAAAGCCATGGCATTGATTGTGAAATCGCGTCTTTCTTGGTCGTCTTTAAGAGTTCCCATTTCTACGACAGGATTTCTACTTTCAAAGTTGTAGCTTTCTTTTCTAGCGCCAACAAATTCAATGTCAATTTCTTTGTAGCGCAACATGGCTGTGCCATAAGTTTTAAAAACCTGAACCTTTGGTTTATTGGGCAACAAATCAGATACTTTCAAGGCTAAATCAATCCCAGAACCGATTGCAACCACATCAATATCTTTTTTGAAATCTCTTTTCAATAAAATATCACGAACAAAACCACCAATAACATAGCTTTCCAAGTCAAGTTCGTTACTTGCTTGGGCAATGATTTTGAAAATTGGGTTTTGTAACGCTGTAGAGTAATTCATTTTACTTATTTGTCATTCCGAGCGAAGCGTTGCCATCTCATAATCTTTGTTTGAGTTTCTTCACTTCGTTCAGAGTGACAATTTTGGGTTTATTTTCTAATAATCTTCACTTGATTATCATTTGTTAATTTAATAATCGTTGATGGTTTATTGCAAATTTTTTCTTGGTGCAAATTTACTACATAGTCTACACCATTTAAAATTTCGGGAGAAATTTCTTTGAAAGATTTTGGTGTTGGCATTCCTGATATATTAGCCGATGTAGAAACCAATGGTTTTTTCATTCTTTCCATTAACTTGAAACAAAAAGGTTCCTTCACTAATCTAATGCCAAGTGTATTGTCTTCGGCAATAATATTAGAAGCAATATTTTTTGGATTATCAAGGATTAATGTTGTTGGTTTCTCAGATAAATCTAGAATTTGCCACGCTACTTCTGGAATTTCTTTGAATACATTATACATCATTTTTTCACCATTCATCAGTACAATCATGCTTTTGCTTTCTTCTCGTTGTTTTAAAGCATAAATTTTCTTAACAGCTTCAGCATTTGTAGCATCACAACCAATTCCCCATACGGTATCAGTTGGATACAAAATAATTCCACCATTCTGTATTGTTTCAAAAGCTTTGTGAACTTCTTGATTAATTTCCATAGAATATTTTTTGCAAAGATATAGTAATCCAATTCAACTTAGGAAATAGTTATATTTGCATAAAAAAATACTGAATGTCATTTATTGCTTTTATTATCATATACCCAATTCTTTTTCTGATTTCTATTCTTCCATTTAGATTACTATACTTTTTTTCGGATTTTGTATATTTTCTAATTTATTACATAATCGGTTACAGAAAAAAAGTTGTTAGAGCAAATATTGCATTGGCTTTGCCACACTTATCTGAAAAAGAGCGGTTAATTATTGAAAAAAAATCCTATCAACATCTTTGTGATATGTTCCTCGAAATGATAAAAACCATGAGCATTTCTGGAAAAGAAATTGAAGAAAGATTTGTGTTTTCTAACCTTGAAATCATTAATGAATTAGAGAAAAAGGATAAAAGTATTGCACTAATGTGTGCTCATTATGCTAGTTATGAATGGGTTATTTCAATGAATGAACGTGTTAGTTATCAAGGATTTGCTATTTATAAAAAAGTAAACAATCCCTATTTTGATAAACTTGTAAAAAAATTCGCTCTAGATTTAAAGCCTATTTAATCACAACAAAAGAAACAAGAAGTGTCATAGAGCAAAATGAAAGTAAAGGAAATCATGCCATCTATGGTTTTGCAAGCGACCAATCGCCACAAGTAAAGCCACAAACGTATTGGAGTAAATTTATGGGAATAGAAGTTCCTGTATATATTGGTGCCGAGGTTCTTTCAAAGAAATACGACATGAATGTGGTTTTTCTTAAAGTTAAAAAAGTAAAAAGAGGTTTTTATCAGGCAGATATTGAGCTGATTTCAGATAATGTGAATTCTATTCCCGATTATCAAATTACTGAAACTTTTTTGAGAAAAGTAGAAAAGCAAATTCATGAAGCACCAGAATTTTATCTTTGGACACACAAAAGATGGAAACACAGAAGGTTGTAATCTATTTTTTCTTTTTTAAATCATTGCCTTTCATTGTATAATACCAAGCCAAAGACATTATTTCATCGTGTTTTTTCTTAAGGGTTTTATCAAAACTTTTATTTGAAGAATTCAGAGAAAACTTTTCAGGTTTCTTATCATTGGGGAAAAAATCTAATTCATTTTGAGTTATCATTTTTTGATATCCAATTCCAAAATCCTTTTTATCAAACATAGATGTACCAAAACTATAATATTCAAAATCTTTTGGAGCAATTAGTTCAAAAAGAGTTGGCATAATATCTATATGGCTTCCTGGAGTATTATTCTTTTGAACTGGAATATTCTTGCCATACATTATAAATGCTACTGAAGATTTTTCATAAAGGTTTGGTTTGCTATTGATAAATTTTCTCCCAAAATGGTCACCTGTAAAACAAAAAATACTGTTGTTATATTTTTTTCAGCAATTTTGACAAAATCACCAATTGCTTTATCTCCATACCAAAGGTGTCCCAATTCTTTTAAATTCATTGACCCATCAAAATGCTTTTTGCTTCACTAGGAAAATCATCGATTGACTTGTATGGAAAACCTTTTGCTTCTAAATCAACACTGTATGGAGCATGATAACTCGTTGTTAAGATTAGGTTGAAAGTATATTTTTCGTTATCAGTGTTTTTCATAACAAGATTAAATAGCTTTTCGTCTTCAATTCCCCAACCACCAGTATCAGTTTTCCTCCACCATCTACACCAGAAAAAACTCTATCAACGCCTTCATATTTTGACAATTCGCCTATGTTTTCCCATGACAAGTATCCACCATAATAAAGATTTGTTTGATAACCAAGTTTCTTAAATTGTGAAAAAATAGAAGTAATAAAAGGTTCATTTACAGTTCCAATATGGCTAAGATTTATGCCACAATTAGGGACATTTGTCATTATTGCACCAAAAGAATCTATAGTAGTATTGCCTGATGGCAAAAAGTTGTAAAAATGTGTTCCGCGAGAGGCAATATCTTTTAGATTATCGGAAAGATGAAAATCTTTATACTTATCCATCAAAGGCCATGAGTCATAGCTTTCCATAACTACTAGAAAAATTTGTTTTGGTTTTTCTATACTTGGACCTTTAGTTTTGTGATGTAAAGCATCGGTAACTTTTGAAAAAGGGTAGAGTTTCTTAAATTCATTTTCAGTAAGAAAAGGATTTTTTGAATTTAATAAATTCACTCTATTGAAATCACTGATAGCGTATTTTAATGAACGATAGGGATTGATGATAGTTTTGTTTAAAAATTCATCTTTGGAAACGCCAGAGTATTGACGTAAAACAGGTATTGATGAAAATGAACCTCTAATTCCAGCCACAAATAATAATAAAAAGACGAACACAATTATAGGTCTATTAAATTTGAAATTAGCCTTTTTTAATGCTCTGTAGATGAATGTTTTATTTTCAAATTTATTAAAAATAAGCAAACCTACTATTATCGAAAATAATAGAACAAATCCATTTATAAATGGATGATAATATTCTAGAATGGTTTGCATAACAGCCTTTTGGTCGTCATATAATGCCAAAAACATAAAATTGTTGAATTGGTCATCATATTCTTTAAAATAATTAATGGTTACAACGCATATTATGCTAGACAGGATTACAAAAAGGAATTGGTGAATTTTTCTGATTATCTTAATTGCTTTAAAATGATTAAAATAACTCAATGATAATAAAGCAATTGTTGGAATAAGTAGAAAATAGGCAATAGCGGTACAATCAAATCGAAAACCCATTAGGAAAACATTGAAGTATTCAGAGAATTCAAATGTTGTGGTAATTTTTTTGTAAAAAAAGATGATGAATACAACCCTAAAAATGAAAAAGAAAATGACGCTGTAAAACCAAAAAAATATCAGATTGCTAAGTTCTTTAAGGAAATTTTGCCATTTGTTACTGTCAAGCATAAATAATAAAATTATGAATTGTAAACGCCTAATGCTCTTTTTAGTAATTTGAATTTTATCTCAAATTTTTGATTGATATAGTTTTTCAAGCTCAATAAACGCCATTGGCTGAAGGAAATTAATTTTTGTTGTAATAGTTTATTGACTTCATCTGAAAGTGTAAAATCATTTTTTATATCGGACCAACTTACATTTCCATAACCATCGAATTTGTTTATTTTATTTTTGTGATGGATGATTGAAAGCCAAAGCCTTTTATTGGTAATTTGAAGAACCCTTTTTTCTTTTTTCCACATTCTGTGATCTTTATTTAATGCAGTTTCAGGGTTTTCATTTTTTTCGATTAAGCTAATGAACGGATTAAATAACTGCTCTTTTTTGCCCAATATAAATTGCGGTTCAATTTGAATAGAATATCCAGCAATAAAATCAATGGCACAGAAATCTTGTTGTTTAAATTGTTTTTGAATTTCATTAATAAAATCTTTATGAATACTATCATCATTGTCTATTCTTGATGTGATGAGATAGGGTTTGTCGCTAGAATTTTGCTTTATATATGTTGTCAATTCTCCATAGAAAGCATCCATTCCATTTATAAAAAAAACAACAAAGTGAGGATAATTTTCAACCAGTTTTTCTATTCTGTTTTTATAAATTTCCTTAGTGTTTTCATCGAAAAAAAGTAACCATTTAAAGTTCTTATTACTTTGGGAAACTACTGTGGGGAAACAAAAATTTTCGAATAACCACATTCTATTTTCCATCCATTCATCAGTAAGTAACTTTTCATTGTTTTTGGTTGTGTTCCAAAAAGAAGCTCTAAGATTAAACCGAGTAATAAGGTAGTGGTCAAACATTGTATTTTTTCTGTAAAAATATATTTTTTTAATTTCTCAAAAAAGTAAGATTAAACATTTGTCAAAAATCTGATTTATTCTTTATGTTTGTATAATATGAAGTTGTCGGTTATTATTTCAACATATAATTCAGAGGAATGGTTGCGCAAAGTTTTACTAGGCTATGCCGCTCAAACTGAAAAAGATTTCGAAATAATAATTGCAGATGATGGTTCGAACGAAAAAACAAAAGAAGTTATTGACAAGCTTCGCAATACTTTCAAAAATCCATTGCAACACATTTGGCACGAAGACTTGGGGTTTAGAAAATGCAGAATTCTAAATTTAGCCATCCTAAAATCAAAAACAGATTACCTTCTTTTTACCGATGGTGATTGTATTCCTCGAAAAGACTTTGTGGCAATGCATTTGAAAAACAAACAAGAAGGCTATTTTCTTTCGGGAGGTTATTTCAAACTGCCCATGACTATTTCTAAATCTATCAATGATGAAAATATTTTAAACCAAGATTGTTTTGATGTTTTTTGGTTGAAAAACAAAGGGTTAAAGATTAATTTTAAGCTCACAAAACTAGTTAAAAACAAATATTTTGCTTCATTTATGAATTGGGTTACACCAACTAAACGTTCATGGAATGGTCACAATTCTTCTGGTTTTAAGAAAGATATTTTAGCGATAAATGGATTTAATGAACAATTAGAGTATGGTGGTGAAGACCGCGAAATGGGCGAAAGATTATTCAATTTAGGTTTGCTATCAAAACAAATTAGATATTCGGCAATTTGTTTACATCTAGATCATTCTAGAAACTATGTAAATCAAGAAAAAATAGCTTTTAATAACGCTGTTAGAAGTTATAATAAAAAGCATCACGTTACCTATATTGAAAATGGTATTGACAAACATTAAAAAGAGTATTTTTGCAATAAATTAAAAGAAACTATGCAAGCATCAGTAATTTTTAGTACTTATAATTCAGAAAAATGGCTCGAAAAAGTCATTATAGGGTTTAGTGTGCAAACCTATAAGGATTTTGAAATAATTATTGCTGATGATGGTTCAAGAGAAGCAACAAAAAACCTTATTGATAGACTAAGAGCTGAAATCGAAATCCCAATTATTCATGTGTGGCAGGAAGATAACGGATTTCAAAAGTCGCAAATATTGAATAAAGCAATCTTAGCATCAAATTCTGATTATCTTATTTTTACTGATGGAGATTGTATTCCAAGGAAAGATTTTGTTCAAACGCATATTGATTACAGGCAAGAAGGTTATTTTCTTTCAGGAGGATATTTTAAACTTCCTATGTCAATTTCCGAATTAATTTCTAAAGATGATATAATAAATCAAAGATGTTTTGATTTGAAGTGGTTAACTGCCAATGGATTGCCAAAAAGTTATAAAAACATAAAATTTGTTGCTCAAGGATTTTTGTCAAATTTTCTAAACTTCATCACACCAACAAATGCATCATGGAATGGTCATAATTCATCAGGATGGAAAAAAGATTTGATGGAAGTTAATGGTTTCAATCAGGAAATGCAATATGGAGGACAAGATAGAGAACTTGGCGAAAGATTGTTCAATAAAGGATTAAAATCCAAACAAATTCGTTACTCTGCTATTTGTGTACATCTTGATCATAAACGTGGTTATGTGAATAAAGAAACTTGGGAGAAAAATTATAGCATTAGAAAAAACACTAGGCAAAATAAAGTAATAAAAACTTCAATAGGGATTGATTCAAATTTTTAATATAAAGCTAAAAACTATGCGTATTTGTATAACTCGTTCCAGCAGAAATGCTTACTCGGAAACTTTTATTAGAGATCAAATTTCTGAATTATCAAAATTAGCAGAGGTTTATACCATTTATAGTGGAAGACTACCTGAAAAAAGGGAAGATGGAACTTTATTAAATTCAAAATTATTTTGGTTGTTACATAAATTGGTCAAAGGAATTTTTGGAAGAAACAATTTTTTTGGAAATCATGGAGTTAAAAAATATTTTATTGAAAATAAAATAGATGTTGTTTTAGCCAACTATGGAATGCCAGCTTCACATTTAATGCCCGTTTGTAAGTCTTTAAAAATTCCGTTATTAGTAATTTTCCATGGTCATGATGCTACTGACAAAAAACTTTTGCAGGAATATAGGAGAAAGTATTTAAAATTATTCGATGGTGCTTCATTCATCATTCCTGTTTCCGAAGATATGAAAAACAAACTTATTAATTTGGGAGCAAAGCCTGATAAGTTAAAAGTTATACCATGTGGTGTTGATGTAACTAAATTCAAACCTTCGACTGAAAATATTGCAACAAATACATTTATAGCTGTTGGTAGATTTACTAGAAAAAAAGGACCTTTATATACAATTAGAGCATTTTACCATGTCCTTGAAAAACACCCAGAAGCAAAGTTAGTTATGATTGGCGGAAAATCAGATCTCTTTATAGAATGTGAAAAATTAGTAACTGAATTAAAAATTGAAAATTCTGTTAGATTTACTGGTGTTTTAAATTCTTCTGAAGTTGCAAATTTGATGAAAACTTCATTAGCATTTGTTCAACATTCAGTGACTGCTCCCAATGGTGATATGGAAGGTACACCTGTAGGAATTTTAGAAGCTAGTGCATCTGGGTTACCAGTTATAAGTACGCTGCATGGAGGAATTAAACAAGCTGTTATTCATGAGAAGACAGGTTTTTTAGTTGAAGAGAAAGATGAAAATGCTATGGCTTGTTTTATGATGCAACTTCTTGAAAATCCTGAAAAAGCTAAAGAAATGGGGAAAAATGGTAGAGAACACATCATTGAAAACTATTTTCAAGAAAAGCAAATAAGAAAAATCTATGAACTTGCTCAATTAGCAATAAACTCATAGATTTTACTATATTTTAATTTCAAAAAACTTAAACTGCTACATCATACTCTCTCAAAGCATCGTTAAGAGATGTTTTTAAATCTGTTGATGGTTTTCTTTGCCCAATGATTAATGCACATGGCACTTGATATTCTCCAGCAGCAAATTTCTTGGTATAACTTCCCGGAATTACTACAGAACGAGATGGAACATAACCTTTATATTCAACAGGTTCATTTCCTGTAACATCTATTATTTTTGTGGAAGCAGTAAGACAAACGTTAGCTCCAAGAACAGCTTCTTTTTCAACTCTAACACCTTCAACTACTATACAACGCGAACCAATGAATGCTCCATCTTCAATAATTACTGGTGCAGCTTGTAATGGTTCCAAAACGCCACCAATTCCCACACCACCAGAAAGGTGAACGTCTTTACCAATTTGAGCACAACTACCTACAGTTGCCCAAGTATCTACCATAGTGCCTTCATCAACATATGCACCAATATTCACATAGCTTGGCATCATAATAACACCTTTAGAGATGTATGCACCATGACGAGCCACAGCATGTGGAACAACACGAATACCTTTTTCAGCATAACCTCTTTTCAACGGGATTTTATCATGATATTCAAAAATACCTACTTCAAAAGTTTCCATTTTTTGAATAGGAAAATACATTACAACGGCTTTTTTTACCCATTCATTCACTTGCCAACCACTAGCTGTTGGCTCAGCAACACGAAGTGTTCCAGCATCAAGTAAATTTATCATTTCTCTTATGGCATTTTGTGTTGCTTCTTCTTTTAATAATTCACGATTTTGCCAAGCATTTTCTATAATGGATTGTAAATGAGTCATGTTATTAGAAATTTTTTGTAAATATAAAACAAGTTCGTTTATTCATTATCTTTGAAAGAAAAATAAATGCCAAGAATTCTCTCCATCGATTACGGAATTAAGCGAACGGGTTTAGCCGTTACCGATGAACTTCAAATAATTGCTTCGGGTTTAACCACAATACCTTCAAAAGAAATAATTACATTTCTAAAGGATTATTTTTCCAAAGAAAATGTTTCTAAAGTGCTTATTGGTGAACCAAAGCAAATGAATGGTCAACCATCAGAAAGTGCTCCGATAATCGAAAAATTTGTTTCAAATTTTAAAGCTGCATTTCCCGATATTGTAGTGGAAAGAGTTGATGAAAGATTTACTTCCAAAATGGCATTTCAAACGATGATTGATAGTGGTTTGAAGAAAAAGCAACGTCAAAACAAAGCATTGGTTGACGAAATTGCGGCTACAATTATGCTTCAAGATTATTTGAGTAGAAAAATGATATAACGATGGATATTGGCAAGGAAACAGATGTTGTTCTCATTGGCGCAGGTATAATGTCTGCAACACTTGGAGTTTTACTAAAACAACTTAATCCAAGTTTGTCGATAACCATTTTTGAACGACTTGACAAGCCAGCTTTAGAAAGTTCTGATGCTTGGAATAACGCCGGAACTGGACATTCAGCTTTTTGTGAGTTAAACTATACTCCTGAAAAGGAAAATGGTGTAGATGTTTCAAAAGCAATAAAAATCTGTGAGCAATTTGAAATTTCGAAGCAATTTTGGAGTTATTTGGTTAAAAACAATATTCTTTCATCTCCAAGAGAATTTATTAATAAAGTTCCACATTTAAGTTTTGTTTGGGGTAAAGAGAATGTAGAATTTCTAAAGAAAAGATACGAAGCATTAGTCAAAAATCCACTTTTTGACAACATGAAGTTTAGCCAAAATGCTGAAGAATTAGAAAAATGGATGCCGTTAGTAATGCAAAATAGATTTTCAAATGAAGTAGCATCAACCTATGTTGAAAATGGCACTGATATCAACTTTGGTTCATTAACTCGAAAAGTGTTTGCTTATCTAGAAACTCTTGATGGTGTTACTATTCACTATAATCATCAAGTAGAAAAGCTAAAGCAAAAGAAAAATAAACTTTGGAAAATAAAAGTCAAAAACAGAACTAGTGAAGAAACAATTAAATGTAAAACCAAATTCGTTTTCATTGGAGCTGGCGGTTATTCACTGTTACTTTTAGAAAGAGCAAATGTTAAAGAAGCCGAAGGTTACGGTGGTTTTCCTGTTGGCGGTCAATGGTTGAAATGTAATAATCAAGAAGTTATAAATCAGCATTTTGCAAAAGTATATGGAAAAGCAACTGTTGGCGCACCACCAATGTCGGTTCCACATCTCGATACAAGATTTATTGAAGGTAAAAGAGAATTACTTTTTGGACCATTTGCTGGTTTTTCTACTAAGTTTTTAAAAAATGGTTCCTATCTAGATTTAATAAATTCCATTGAGTTTGATAATATAAAACCAATGCTCTATGCAGGTTGGAATAATATTCCTTTAACCAAATATCTTATCGAACAGGTACTTCAATCGGAAGAAAAGAAGATTGAAGCCTTGAAAGAATATTTTCCAAATGCAAAGCACGAAGACTGGGAATTATTGGAAGCTGGTCAACGAGTTCAAGTGATAAAAAAAGATGAGGAAGAAGGTGGTATTTTAGAATTTGGAACAGAAATAATTTCTACAGAAGATAATACACTTGCCGCATTGCTTGGTGCTTCTCCTGGCGCGTCAACTTCGGTTTCGATAATGATAGAAGTTTTAAAGCAATGTTTTGAGGAAGAAATGAAATCAACAGAATGGAAGTCAAAATTGACGGAAATGATACCTTCATTTGGCAAATCTTTGAATGAAAATCCACAACTTTGCGAAGAAATAAGAAACAAAACTTCTCAAATTTTAAAAATAAATTAATAATTAGTAAGTCTAATTTTGATATTTTTGCGGCATTAAAATTTGAAATTAGATAATGGATTATAAAAATCTAAAATCTAAAATCTAAAACCTAAAATCATAATGATAACACCTATATATGGTTATGGAGAACCAGTTTTGAGAAAAGTTGGTGAAGAAATAACACCCGATTATCCTAATCTAAAAGAGGTAATTGCCAATATGTATGACACCATGTACAATGCTTATGGTGTTGGGCTTGCAGCACCGCAAGTCGGTTTGGCTATAAGGCTTTTTGTTGTTGATACCGAACCATTTAGTGATAATGATGAGTTGTCAAAAGAAGAGCAACAACTGCTAAAAGGTTTCAAAAAAACATTTATAAATGCCAAAATGATTAAAGAAGAAGGCGAAGAGTGGAGTTTTAATGAAGGTTGCTTGAGTATTCCAGATGTTCGTGAAGATGTTTTTAGAAAAGAAAAAATCACTATCGAATATTTTGATGAAGATTTCAATAAAAAAACCGAAGTTTACGACGGATTGATTGCTAGAGTAATTCAACATGAATATGATCATATTGAAGGGATTCTTTTTACCGATAGAATATCGACATTGAAGAAAACATTGATAAAAAAGAAACTGCAAAACATTATGGACGGAAAAGCATTTCCCGATTACAGAATGAAATTTGCTAACAAAAAAGGAAGATAATATTATTAGAATTATAAAATGAAATTAGACAAAATTTTAGCCATTGCTGGGAAACCAGGATTATTTGAATTAAAATTACAAACTCGTTCAGGATTTGTTGCAGAATCGTTATTGGATGGAAAAAAAATAACAGTTGGAATGAGAAGTAACGTGAGTTTACTTTCAGAGATTTCAATGTACACATACACAGAAGAGAAACCTCTAGTAGAAATCATGCGCGCTATTGCTGTAAAAGAAAATGAAGGTGCAGCAATTTCTCATAAAGAAGATAATGCTAAACTTGTTGATTATTTCAAAGAAATTCTTCCCGATTATGACGAAGATAGAGTATATGCATCTGATATAAAAAAATTATTGAACTGGTATAATATACTGCAAGCCAAAGGAATGGTTTCAAAAGATGAACCCAATCCCGACGCTTCGGGAGAGAATGCTGAAAGTATAAAAGAGCAGGTTGTTGAGGAAGTAAAGGCAAAAAAAACTCCTAAAAAATCAACAAAAAAAGAAGAATAGTTTTTAAAGAAATTCCAAAAAATTAAATTCCAAATTCCAATGTCGATTGATGTTGGAATTTTTTTATTTTTACGAATATATATGTCACCTTGAGCGCATCACAAAATTTCGGGAAAGGGCAAATTTTTATCAACAATGAACACAAGACAACAACAACTTGAAGCCTTCAATAGATTATTAGATATCATGGACGATTTGCGAGAGAAATGTCCGTGGGATAAAAAACAAACGCTCGAAAGTTTACGCCATTTAACCATTGAAGAAACCTATGAGCTTGGTGATGCCATTTTAGATAATGATTTGCAAGAGATAAAGAAAGAATTGGGCGATTTGTTGCTCCACATTGTTTTTTATGCCAAAATTGGAAGCGAAACTAATGATTTTGATATTGCTGATGTTGCCAATAGTATTTGCGATAAATTAATTGATAGACATCCACATATTTATGGCGATGTTGTGGTGGCTAATGAAGAAGAAGTAAAGCAAAATTGGGAAAAACTAAAACTAAAAGAAGGCAAAAAATCTGTGTTAGAAGGTGTTCCCAAAAGTTTACCAGCATTAGTAAAAGCCAGCCGAATTCAAGACAAGGTGAAAGGAGTAGGTTTTGATTGGGAAGAACCACATCAAGTTTGGGATAAAGTTCAGGAAGAATTGCAAGAACTTCAAGTTGAGGTTCAAGCAGGAAATCAGGATAAGATTGAGAGTGAGTTTGGAGATGTGTTATTTTCTATGATTAATTATGCACGATTTTTAAAAGTCAATCCCGAAGATGCATTAGAAAGAACCAATAAAAAATTCATCAAACGATTTATGTATCTGGAAAGCAAAGCTACCGAATTAGGGAAATCATTAGCCGACATGACATTAGCCGAAATGGATGTCTTTTGGGAAGAAGCGAAGAAATTGTAGATTTACGAATTACGAATTACGAATTACGAATTACGAATTACGAATTACGAATTACGAATTACGAATATAAATATTAACCACAACCAAAAACTACAAACCAAAAAAATGCAAGAAAACACCAATTCAGTTGACAAAAATACTGCTGAACACCAATTAAAACGCTCATTAGGTTTAATCGATGCGACTAGTATTGTTGCTGGTTCCATGATAGGTTCCGGGATTTTTATTGTAACAGCAGCGATGACAAGAGATATTGGTTCGGCTGGATGGTTGATTGTTTTATGGATGGTTACTGGACTTTTAACCATGTCAGCAGCATTGAGTTATGGTGAATTGGCAGGAATGATGCCTACTGCAGGCGGACAATTTGTTTACATTCAACGAGCTTACGGAAAACTCGCTTCGTTTCTTTATGGTTGGACTGTTTTTACGGTAATTCAAACAGGTGTGATTGCAGCTGTTGCCGTTGCATTTGCTAATTATACGGCTGTTTTTTTTCCAGTTTTAGAAAATAAATTATTTCAAATTGGGGAAAATTATGCGTTCACTAACAAGCAAATATTAGCGATGGTGAGTATTGTTTTACTCACTTACATCAATACCAAAGGTGTGAAAAGTGGTAAAACCTTGCAATTGATTTTTACTTCTGCCAAACTCATCGCACTTTTTGCGTTGATTATTTTGGGTTTATTTGTTGGATTGAAATCCAATGTTTTGGCTGATAATTTTACCAATATGTGGGATGCTTCAAAAACAGTTCTTAATGAAAACGGAACCGTTTCAGTAACCAAATTATCTGGAATAGCATTACTTGGTGTGATGGGTGCAACGATTATTAATTCACTGTTTTCTAGTGATGCATGGAACAATGTGACTTTTATTGCTGGCGAAATTAAAGAACCCAAAAAGAACATTCCGCGAAGTCTATTTCTTGGAACTACTATTGTAACTATCATTTATATTTTGGCCAATATTGCTTATCTAGCTTTGTTACCCATGAAAGGAATTCCAAATTCTACGGATGTTTCTCAAAGTGGAATTATGTTTGCCGCCCAAGATAGAGTAGGTGCAGCGGCAGCCAATGTGATATTTGGTAATATTGGTGTTTTTGTGATGGCAGGTTTGATTATGATTTCAACATTTGGGTGCAATACCGGATTGGTTTTGGCTGGTGGAAGATTATTTTATGCCATGTCAAAAGAAGGATTGTTTTTCAAAAGTGCTGGAGAATTAAATAAACATGATGTTCCTGCTAAAGCGCTTTGGGTGCAATGTATTTGGGCTTGTGTGCTTTGCGTTTCGGGGAAATATGGAGATTTGTTGACCTATGCTACTTTTGCCTCACTACTTTTCTATATGTTGACAATATATGGAATATTCATATTGAGGAAGAAAGAACCCAATGCCGAACGACCTTACAAAGCCTTTGGTTATCCAATAATTCCAGCTTTATATATATTTGTTACAGGATTAATTTGCTTAGCATTATTGATATACGATACCAAAAACTCTGGTAGCGGATTAATAATTGTAGCAATTGGACTAATAGTGTACTATTTGTTTATGAACAAAAAGGATTAAATAGTTTCAGCTAATCTCTTCAATTTATTTTTATCGAGAATTGATATTTTTTTCCCTTCTAAACTAATATGACCGCTTTTATTTAATTCTGATAAAAGCCTAATGCAGCTTTCAGTTGCAGTTCCTATCATTCCTGCTAATTCTTCTCTAGAAAGTTGAATTCTAAGAGAACCATCTTCATTTTTACCAAAATTGTCCTCAAGGTAAATTAGTGTTTCAGCCAATCTTTCTTTTACACTTTTTTGAGCCATAGATACCATGTGATCATCGGCTTCTTTCAAATCGCCACAAATTGTTTTCATCAAATACATTGAAAACTGATTGTTTTGATTAAAAAACTGCATGATTTCTGACTTTGGTACAAAACAAACTTCCATGTCCTCTAATGCTATTGCACTTAGATTTGCAGGTTCTTCACTAATCATAGAACGCTGACCTAAAAGCTCTCCAGGTTTAACCAATTTTACTATTTGGTCTTTACCATTAGCACTTAGCTTGGTCATTTTGCAAACACCATCTTTAATACAATATACTCCATTAGTACTTTCGCCTTCTTCAAAAATAGGTTCACCTTTCTTTATTGTATAAGAGGTTTTACAATCAGCCATTCTTAGAAGTTCGTCTTTTGTTAAGGCTTTGATAGAACTAAACTGACGTACGATACATTGTTCACATTTACTCATATAGAAACATATTTCTTTTACAAAGATATTTAAAGTATGACAAATATCATATTTTTATTCTTATCTTAGTGTGACTTTTGTTACGGGTAAAATGAGCAAATTTATGGACACAGATAAATGTTTCCATTGTGGTAATGAAGTTCTAAAAAAAGACGAGATTATTTTTGATGAAAAATCATTTTGTTGCAACGGCTGCAAGACTGTGTATGAAATTTTTAGTCAAAATGATTTAACGTGTTATTATGATTTTCAAGCTTCGCCTGGCGCTACACCACAAGATATTAAGGGCAAATATGATTTTTTAGACAATGAAGAAATCGTTGCAAAACTTCTCGATTTTCAGGAAGATACAACATGTATCGTTTCACTGTATATTCCTCATATACACTGTAGTTCGTGTATTTGGATTTTGGAAAATTTACAAAAACTTCAGCAAGGGATAATTGCTTCATCAGTAAACTTTGGTGAAAAGAAAGTTAGAATTACCTATGTTCCAAAAGAAACTTCTCTCAAGCAGATTGTAGAATTATTATCCTCAATAGGTTATGAACCCTATATTAGTTTAGAAAATTATGGCGAAACCAAGAAGAAGATTGATAGAACACTGATTTATAAAATTGGTGTTGCTTTTTTCTGTTTTGGTAACATCATGTTGCTTTCTTTTCCTGAGTATTTTGAAGTAAATGAATATTGGATTAATCAATACAGAGGTTTTTTTAGATGGCTAATTTTTGGGTTATCATTACCTACTTTTCTTTATTCTGCTTCTGGTTATTATGTTTCTGCTTACAAAAGTGTTAGGGCAGGTTTGCTCAATATAGATGTTCCCATTGCTTTGGGTATCATTGTAATGTTTGTTCGAAGTACGGTTGACATTATTTTTGATTATGGTCAAGGGTTTTTTGATAGCATGGCAGGATTGATTTTCTTTATGTTATTAGGAAGATTGTTCCAAATCAAGACTTATGATTTTCTGTCCTTTGAACGTGATTATAAATCCTACTTTCCGATAGCAGTTACCAAAATTGCTAGTGATGGTTCCGAAATTCCTGTGCAAGTGTATGATATTCAAAAAGGCGATCGATTGCTCATAAGAAATCAAGAATTACTGCCGGTAGATGGAATTTTGATATCAGAAAAAGCATCTATAGATTACAGTTTTGTGACAGGCGAAGCTGTAGCAATCGAAAAAAAATCGGGCGATAAGCTTTTTGCTGGTGGTAAACAATTGGGGAAAATAATAGAAATGGAAGTACTATTTTCTGTCTCTCAAAGTTATTTAACGCAGTTGTGGAGCAACGATGTTTTTCAGAAGAAAGTGGAGCAAAAACATAAATCCATTACGGATAAAGTTAGCCGATATTTTACTCCAGCATTATTATTATTGGCAGCAATCTCATTTTTATACTGGGTTTTTATTGATGTAACAACAGCTTTCAATGTTTTTACAGCAATTCTAATTGTTGCTTGCCCATGCGCATTAGCGCTTACAGCACCGTTTACTTTAGGAAATGTTCTTCGTATTATGGGCAACAAAAAATTGTACTTAAAAAATGCTCTTGTAATCGAACAATTGTCAAAAGTGAATACAATAGTTTTTGATAAAACTGGAACGATTACAACTAATAAAAAAACAGCAATCACATATGAAGGAGTTGAATTAGCAAATGCTGAGCTCAAACTGCTAAAAAATGTTTTGAGAGGATCAAATCACCCGTTGAGTAGAAGGTTGTATGATTTTATTCCAAACCAAGATAGATTAGATATTGAAAGTTTTGAAGAAGTAATAGGGAAAGGAATTGTTGCAACAATTGACGGGAAAACTGTAAAACTTGGATCATCTCAGTTTTTAAAAACCATGACTGAGAATACACACAAGAAAACCAAAGTTCATGTTGAAATTGAAGGAGTTTATAAAGGTAGTTATGTTTTCAATAACCAATATAGACAAGGGTTAGAACAATTGTTCGAAAAATTATCTCATGAATATGATTTGTTTGTATTGTCTGGAGACAATGACGGTGAACGTAAAATTCTCGAAAAAATGTTGCCGTCAAATACTACGCTAGTATTCAATCAAAAGCCAGATCAGAAATTACAATATTTAGAAAAACTACAAAAAGAAGGGAAAAATGTAATGATGGTTGGTGATGGGTTAAATGATGCAGGAGCATTGGCTCAAAGTAATGTAGGTATTTCTATATCGGAGAATGTGAATGTTTTTTCACCTGCTTGCGATGGAATTCTAGACGCAACACAATTTAATAAAATTGCCTATTTCATGAGATTTTCTAAAAATGCAATGCGAACAATCTACATGAGTTTTGGGATTTCATTGTTGTATAATGTTGTAGGATTGAGTTATGCTGTGACAGGGAATTTGTTACCAATTGTGGCTGCCATAATTATGCCACTGAGTACAATTACAATAGTAAGCTTTGTAACGATAATGAGTAATATCTATTCATTGAAAAAATATTAAATAAACATTTTATGATATGATAAATGTCATATTTTAGTACTTTAGTGAAACTAACTTTGTTAACACAAATTTAAGGTATGAGTGTAATCTATTTTTTAATAACGATAAGTATTGTAGTAGCAGTATTTTTCTTGTATGCTTTTATAAGAGCAGTAAAAAGCGGACAATTTGATGATGATTATACACCATCAGTTCGAATGCTTTTTGAAGATGAATTGAAGAAAGAAACTAACAAAAATCAAATTAATATAACCAAAGAAAAACAATTATAATTATGGAAATGCAACAATTTCAGTATGACAACAAAATTGTTAGGAACTTCATCTACGCCAGTATAGTTTTTGGTATAGTGGGCATGTTGGTTGGGCTAATATTAGCATTTATGTTTTTATTTCCCAATATTACTAGTGGAATTCCTTTTTTAAGTTTTGGACGTTTAAGACCATTACATACAAATGCAGTAATCTTTGCCTTTGTTGGTAATGCTATGTTTGCAGGTGTATACTACTCTATGCAACGATTATTAAAAGCTAGAATGTTTAGCGATTTTTTAAGTAAACTTCACTTTTGGGGTTGGCAACTCATCATAGTTGCTGCTGCAATAACTCTACCATTGGGTTATACTACTTCTAAAGAATATGCTGAACTTGAATGGCCTATTGATATAGCTATCGCATTGATATGGGTAGTTTTTGGTATCAATATGATAGGAACAATTATAAAACGTAGAGAAAGACATATCTATGTAGCTATTTGGTTCTACATTGCAACATTTGTGACAGTAGCTGTGTTGCACATTTTCAATAGTTTAGAGTTGCCTGTTTCAGGATTGAAATCTTATTCTGTTTATGCAGGTGTTCAAGATGCTTTAGTACAATGGTGGTATGGACATAATGCAGTGGCATTTTTCTTAACAACTCCATTCCTTGGATTAATGTATTATTTTGTGCCAAAAGCTGCAAACAGACCTGTTTATTCATATAGACTGTCAATCATTCACTTTTGGTCATTAATTTTTATCTATATATGGGCTGGTCCACATCACTTGTTGTATTCTGCATTACCTGATTGGGCACAAAACTTAGGAGTTGTATTTTCTGTAATGTTGATTGCTCCATCTTGGGGTGGTATGATTAATGGATTATTAACCCTTAGAGGTGTTTGGGATAAAGTAAGAACAGATGCAGTATTAAAATTCTATGTAGTTGCAATTACAGGTTATGGTATGGCAACTTTTGAAGGACCAATGCTATCTTTGAAAAATGTTAATGCTATTGCGCACTTTACTGATTGGATTATTGCACACGTTCACGTTGGAGCTTTAGCATGGAATGGTTTCCTTTCTTTTGGTATGATATACTGGTTAGTTCCTAGACTAACAAAAACCAAACTATTCTCAGAAAAATTAGCAAATTTCCATTTTTGGATTGGAACTTTAGGTATAGTTTTATATGCACTTCCAATGTATGTTGCAGGATTTACACAAGCATCAATGTGGAAACAATTCAAAGCAGATGGTGGTAGCCTAGAATATGGAAACTTCCTTGAAACTGTAACACAAATTATTCCAATGTATTGGATGAGAGCAATCGGTGGAACTCTTTATTTAACAGGTGTTATTGTTTTAGTTTACAATATTGTGAGAACTGTTAAACAAGGATCAGCTGTTCAAGATGATGCAGCAGAAGCACCAGCATTGGCAGTTATAAGTCCAAATAGATTGAAAGGTGAAAAATGGCATTCATGGTTAGAAAGAAAACCAATTCAATTTACTATTTACACAACTGTAGCAATCCTTATCGGTGGTATAATTCAGATTTTACCAACAATTTTTGTGAAATCTAATATTCCTACCATTGCAGCAGTAAAACCATACACACCACTTGAATTACAAGGTCGTGATATTTACATAAGAGAAGGTTGTGTTAGCTGTCACTCACAATTAATTAGACCTTTCCGTTCAGAAGTTGAACGCTATGGTGATTACTCAAGATCAGGTGAATATGTATATGATCATCCATTCCTTTGGGGTTCAAAAAGAACAGGTCCAGATTTACATCGTGAAGGTGTTCCTGGAAAACCATTTAATGGTGGTAGAGATGATGTGTGGCATTTTAATCACATGTATGATCCACAAAGTATTTCTCCAGGTTCATTAATGCCTAGATATCAATGGTTGATTAAAAATAAACTTGATAATTCAATGATTGAGAAAAAAATGCAAGTTATGGTTACCCTAGGTGTTCCATATACTGATGCAGATATTGCAAACGCTAATAAAAGCATGGATGAACAAGCTAAAAAAATTGAAAGTAAATTATTAGCTAATTCTGATATCAACAAAGTTTTTGGTAAAGATCAAGAAGTTCCTTTGAAAGACAGAGAAATTGTAGCTCTAATCGCTTATCTACAAAGACTTGGTACTGATACAGCTGTTAAACCTAAACAATAATAGCCATGTTAAAATTTGTTAAGCATAACTTAGAAACTATTTCAGGTGTTGAAATATATCCAATTATTTCTTTAGCAATTTTCTTTACTGTATTTATTGCATTCACAATATGGGCAATGACTTATAGCAAAGAGACTATTAACCAAATAAGTAACCTTCCTTTGAAGGACGAATAACCTAATTTAAAATAATATAAAATGAAAAAAATATTTCCATCTTATGTTAGAGTGCCAGTAATATTTGCCATAGTGTTTTTTGCTATGGAATATTTTGTAGACTCTGGCGATAAACCAGCATTTGTAAAATACCCAATGTTGGCACTTTTTCTTGGCGTATTTCTTTTTCTGTTGATTGCGATAGAAATAGTTGTAAGTGCTGTAGATAAAGTTACATATCATCTTTTGTCAGATGAGCAAAAGAAACAACTAGAAGAAGCTCAATCAGTTTCTTTTGCAGACAGCAAATTTGCAAAAGGAATTATACAAAAACTTACTCGTTCAAAATCTGTTGAACAAGAAAGTGATGTAATGCTAGATCATGATTATGACGGAATTAAAGAGCTTGATAATGTTCTACCTCCTTGGTGGGTGAATCTATTTTATGCTACTATAATTTTTGCTGCAGTATATCTATTAAGATTTCACGTATTTGGTGGCTACACTCAAGATGAAGAGTTCAAAACTGAAGTTGAATTAGCTGAAGCTGATATGCTTAAAAATAAAGCCAATGCACCTCAAGAAGAGATTACTTTTGACAAAGTTACACTTTTGACTGATGCATCAGACTTAGCTAAGGGTAAAGAAATTTTTACTAATGCTTGTGCTGCATGTCACAAGGCAGATGGAGGAGGAATAGTTGGTCCAAACTTGACTGACGAGTACTGGATAAACGGAGGCGGTATTAAAAATGTATTTAAACTGATTGCTGAAGGTAGTAAAAACAATCCTACTATGGTTGGTTGGGCCAAAACACTTGGAACCAAAGAGGTTCAAAAAGTGGCTAGTTATGTATTAAGTTTGCAAGGAACTAAACCAGCTGGAGGAAAACCAGCAGAAGGAGAAAAATGGGTAGAGGAAGCTACTCCAAAAGCAGATGCAACTGATACAGCAGCAGTAATTGACAGTACAAAAACTGAGGCTAAAAAATGATAACTAAAAAAAGGTTTTGAAAGGTTTCAAAACCTTTTTTTAACAAAAAAAATTGAGAATGTCTGAGAATAATTTACACGATGAAAGCTTTAGAGATACCATTGCAACAATAGATGACAAAGGAAAAAGAGCTTTTATCCATCCAAAAAAACCAGTTGGTAGGTTTTATGATAAAAGAAAAATAGTAAGTTACCTTTTATTATTATTTCTATTTAGCGCACCGTTTATAAAGATAAATGGGAATCAATTTCTAATGTTCAACGTTCTGGAAAGAAGATTTAATATTCTCAGCTTTCCTTTTTGGCCACAAGACTTTCATTTATTTGTAATTTCAATGATTATTGGAGTTGTTGGGCTAGCATTATTTACTGTTGCATTTGGACGAATTTTTTGTGGTTGGTTTTGTCCACAAACCATTTTCATGGAGATGGTTTTTAGACGAATAGAATATTGGATTGATGGTGATAGAGCAGCACAGATTAGATTAGCAAAACAAGAATGGGATGCAGAAAAAATTAGAAAGAGAGTAACAAAATGGATTGTTTTCTTTATTGTCTCTTTTATAATTGCAAATGTTTTTCTTGCTTACCTAATCGGTAGTGATAATCTGATTGAGTTTATAAAAGAAGGTCCAAAAGAACACATGAGTACATTAATAGCTTTATTGATATTTACTTGTGTTTTCTACTTCATTTATGCTTGGTTTAGAGAGCAAGTGTGTATCATAGCTTGCCCATATGGAAGAATGCAAGGAGTTTTACTTGACAACAAAACCATCAATGTAGCCTACGATCATGTGCGTGGAGAAGGAGAAACTGGAAGAGCCAAATTCAACAAAAATGAAGATCGTCAAGCATTGGGTAAAGGAGATTGTATCGATTGTAAAGTATGTGTGCATGTTTGCCCAACCGGAATAGACATCAGAAACGGTACACAGTTGGAATGCATCAATTGCACAGCATGTATTGATGAATGTGATACAATAATGGAAAAAGTTGGGTTGCCAAAAGGATTGATTCGTTATGCAAGTGAGGATGAAATTGTCAAAAAAGAAAAATTCAAGCTTACACTAAGAATGAAGGGTTACATTGCTGTTCTTTCTATATTGATAGGTGTTTTTATAGGCATGTTGTTTTTGAGAAGTGATGTTGAAGCCACTGTTCTACATGTTCCTGGGCAGATTTTTCAGCGAGAAGGAAACAAGATTGTAAATATTTATAACTTTAATGTTGTAAACAAAACTGAACACGAATTTGATGATGTAACTTTTAAATTGATTGAGCCCAAAGGTGAAATAAAACTAGTAGGAAACACAAAAGTTATTGTCCCAAAACAAGGACTTACTAAAGGTACATTCTTTGTAAAAATTCCTGAGAACGAATTGAATGGGGATAAGATTGAATTAAAAATTGAAGTTTATAATAAAGATAAAAAAATAGAATCGGCGACTACTAATTTTAATGGGCCGAGAAATTTTAACTAAAAAAATTCAATAGCTATGAAAGTAAATTGGGGAACAGGTATCGTTATATCGTTTGTACTTTTTATGAGTTTTATTTTGTATTTCGTATTCAAAGTGCAATCAAACCATAAATATGATAATGAATTGGTAGTTGAAAAATATTATCAAAAAGAGAGAACATTTGAAAAAGATTTAGAGAAAGAAAAAAATGCTCAAGATCTTACAGATAAACTGGTTGTAGAAAATCTACCAGAAGGAATAAAAATAACTTTCCCAAAATCTTATGATTTCAAAGCAATAGAAGGAAAAGTGTCCCTTTATAGACCGTCAAGCCAAAAACTAGATTTCGATGTGCCGATTTCGTTATCTAGTCCATATTTGCTCATACCTAAAAGTACTTTGGTTGGCGGTCGTTGGGACATTATTATTGATTGGAGTTATCAAGGTGTGGGTTATATAAATAAAGAAGTTGTAAATATATAAAAATGCTTTTTTCTGCAATTATATTTGGATTAATAAGTAGCTTGCATTGCATCGGTATGTGTGGACCAATTGCAATGATGTTACCTGTTTCTCATAACAATCCAACTAAAAAAGTATTGCAGATTATGGTTTATCATTTTGGTAGAATATTTTCCTATTCCATTCTAGGATTTGTATTTGGTCTTTTAGGAAGAGGTTTGTATTTGGCTGGTTTTCAGCAAAATGTTTCCATAATTGTTGGGGTGTTAATGATTTTGGTAGCTATAATTCCAGAAAAAATATTTGCTAAATACAACTTTTCAAAACCAATATATAGACTTATTTCAAAGGTAAAATCATTACTTGGAAATCAGTTTAAACGTAAATCAACCGATGCCATTTTTACAATTGGTATTCTAAATGGATTTTTGCCATGCGGAATGGTTTATGCTGCATTATTTGGTGCAGTCGCTATGCAAAACGAGTTGTATAGTTCATTCTATATGATCTTGTATGGTCTAGGCACAATTCCGTTGATGAGTGCAGTTGTGTATGTTTCTAATTTTTTAAGTTTACCTTTCAGAAGTAAACTACAAAGAGTTATCCCAATAGTCATTTGCGTAATAGGAGTAATGTTCATTTTGCGCGGATTAGGTTTAGGAATACCTTATGTATCACCTAGTAATATGAGTTTATTTATACAATCAAACCCAGAGTGTCACAATTAAATTATTATATATGGAAAAACACAATTTAATCAATGAATTCCCAGAGTTTAAAGAAAAAATTCACGATTTAAAAATTCAAAATGCTCATTTCAAAAAACTATTTGACGATTATGAAGTTTTGGAAAATGAAATTTATAAAATCAATACAGAACAATTAAACGTTACAGATGAGTATGCTCACGAGCTGAAAGCGAAATTGTTGCATTTGAAAGATGAATTATTTTCATTAATTAAAGAATAAAAAAAGCACTTCATTTGAAGTGCTTTTTTTAGATAGTTAGATAGTTAGTGAAAATAGTTGTTTGTTTGGTATGTTCCTTTTTAATCTTAAATCAAATGCCATGCAGATGTTTCGAACAAATGGTTTCCCTTTTTCTGTAACTTTGAGCTCTTGTCCAGAAACTTCAACCAACTCATCTGCAATCATTTCTTCTAAATTTTCTAACACATTATATATACCACTAAAGTACAAATCGTCACTCCAGTTTGTTTCGAAATGGCACATGATATTCAATATGTGTTTTCTAATGATTAAATCTTCTTCAGTAAGGATATGTCCTTTTGTTACTGGTATTACTCCTGAATTTATTTTTTCGTAATAGTCCTCAAGGTTTTTTTCGTTTTGTGCAAAACTATACCAGCTATCACTGATAGAGGATACACCAAGCCCAATCATTACCTGGGTTTTTGAAGCAGTATATCCCATAAAATTTCTATGCAATTTTTTATTTTTGAATGCCAAGAACATGCTGTCGTCTTCATTAGCAAAATGATCCATGCCTATTTCATGATAACCATTTTTCAGTAGAAGCATTTTACCGGTTTCATATAATTCTCTTTTCTCATTATCTCTTGGCACATCTTCGTCATTAAAACCACGTTGACCATTGCCTTTTATCCATGGCACGTGAGCATAGCTGTAGAAAGAAATTCTATGTGGTTGCAATGATTTTGTTTTTTCAATGGTATCAATAATATCATCTATTTTCTGAAAAGGCAAACCATAAACCAAGTCATGCGAAATTGATGTATAACCAATTTCTTTTGCCCAGAAAGTAACCTTCGCTACTTGATGGAAAGGTTGAATTCTGTGTATTGCGTTTTGAACAGTTTCACTATAATCTTGAACACCAAAACTAACTCTTCTAAATCCTAAGTCAAAAAGGCTTTGCAAATGTTCTTTACTAGTATTGTTTGGATGTCCTTCAAAACTAAATTCATGAATTTCGGCAATCTCAGCTTTTGTGAGTATACCATTTATGAGTTTTTCAAGGTTTTTTGAAGAAAAAAATGTTGGAGTTCCACCACCGAGATGTATTTCTTTAATGATAGGTTTACTATCAAAAAGATTACAATACAATTGCCACTCTTTCAAAACAGCTTCTATGTATGGATCTTCTACTTCGTGTCTTTTGGTTATTCTTTTGTGACAACCACAAAAAGTGCACAGACTTTCACAAAAAGGTAGATGAATGTAAAGACTTATTCCTTCAGTCTTATTGCTTTCATTGAATGAAAAAATTAAATTATCGCTCCAATTTTTTAAAGAGAAATTTTTTTCATCCCAATAAGGAACAGTAGGATAACTTGTATACCTAGGACCTGGAACGTTGTATTTTTGTATCAATGAAATTGCCATCACACCCATTTTATAAAAACCAAATGTATAATTATAACCTTTCGTAAAAAATGATTTTTATCATAAAAAAAAGAGGTTCAATTTGAACCTCTTTTTTTATTGTTTTGTTGGAATACTTTCGAGTATTTCCATCTCAAAGATTATGTTTGAATTTGGAGGAATGACTTTTCCTGCACCTCTTTCACCATATCCAAGTTTTGATGGTATAAAAAGAACTATTTTATCTCCAAAATTCACTTTTTCTAAACCTTCTAAAAAGCCTGGAATTAATCCACCTTTGTTACCGTATTGAAAAGGGAATGGTTGATATCCATTGGAGTTAGCTCTATTTTGATCAAATTTGCCATATTCTTTTGTAACGTCTTCATAACTGCTATCAAACAGCGTTCCGTCTTCAAGGTAACCAGCATAATGAATAAAAACATTGGTACCTTCGGCAGGTTTTTTGTCGCTACCTTTTTTCACGATTTTATATTTCAAACCAGATGGTGTTTCTGTAGCAGTAGCTTTTACTTCATTCAGATAGGCCAATTTAGCTTTGATTACACCGCTGTATTTTTGTAAATAATCTGCTTTTTCTTTTGCTTCATCTTCGGCTTGTTTTCTTCTCTTTTCAGCTTCCATTTCGGCTTCTTTTTTGTCTTCATCAGCTTTACCAGCCATGTATGTAGCAAAAACTTTTGCTGCATCAAATGCTTTCGCTTCAGCACCTTTTCTAACGATAACAACAGAATTGATTAAATCATCTTGTTTGATTGCGTTTACAACATCTTGTCCAGTTACAACATATCCAAATATGGTATGCTTACCATTGAGCCAAGGTGTGTCTTTGTGAGTAATAAAAAACTGAGAACCATTTGTCTTTGGGCCAGAATTTGCCATGGCAAGAATTCCAGCTTTATCAAATTTTGCATCTGTAATTTCATCTTTAAAAGCATAACCTGGACCACCAGTTCCATTGCCAGCTGGATCACCACCTTGTATCATGAAATCAGCAATAACTCTATGAAATTTTAATCCATTATAAAATGGTTTTCCTTTCAGTTTTTCGTCAGTTACAGAGGCATTTGTTCCTTCTGCCAATGATACAAAGTTAGCTACTGTTACAGGAGTTTTTTTGTATTCTAATTTTATTAATATTTTTCCTTTTGAAGTGTTTATTTCTGCAAAAACACCTTCTTTAGTATCAACTGCTGGTTTCGTTGCACCAGGTTTACTTGTCGTGTAGACAGTAGGTTTCTTTTTTGTTTGTGCAACTATCCCAATGCTATTAAGACAGATTACAAATGCGATGATGAGGTTTAATTTATTTTTCATTTTCTATTATTTGTTTTTATCAGTTAATTCTATTTCAAATATTATATTGGCATTTGGCGGTATTACATTTCCTGCACCTTGTTCACCGTAACCTAGTTTAGCAGGAATGTATAAAACAGCTTTTTCGCCAATTTTTAGTTTGTTTACACCTTCTACAAAACCTGGTATCAGTTTATTTGAACCTACCTGATAAGGTAGAAGAGTATAGTCATGATTGAAATCTCTTTGTTTATCATACTTCCCAAATTGTTTTGCAACTTCTGCGTTACTCGTGTCAAAAAGTGTTCCATCTTCAAGAAAACCAGAATATTTAATGAAAATAGTTTGTCCTTCTTTTGGTTTTGCACCATTGGATTTTGAAGTTATTACATACATTAGACCAGAAGTAGATTTGGTTGCATCAGACTTGAGCGTTTCAAAATATTTTACTTTTTGCTCTATTACAGGTTTGTATTTTTCGGCATACAATTTTTTATCCTCTTCTTCTTGTGCTTGAAGTTTTTTTCTGTTTTCAGTTTCTTTTTTGAAATAATCACTAAAAGTTTTAACTGCATCAAATCTTTTTGCAGCTTCTCCTTTTCGGATTATTTTTACTGAATTAATCAAATCACCAACTCTTATAGATTTAACAACATCCATTCCATCTGCATTCACAACTTTCCCAAATACGCTGTGTCTTCCGTCAAGCCACGGTGTTTTATCCATTGTGATAAAAAATTGACTACTGTTGGTTCCTGGTCCAGAGTTTGCCATTGATAGCGTGCCTGCACTATCATGTTTTAAATCACAAAATTCATCATTGAAAGTATAGCCTGCATCACCTGAGCCGTTACCAATTGGGTCACCACTTTGGATTACAAAACCAGGTTCTACTCTATGAAATGACAATCCATCAAAAAAAAGTTTTCCTTTTAAATCACTGCTAACAAAGGGGTTTTTTCCTTCTGCAAGTGTCACAAAGTTTGCCACTGTTATAGGTGCTTTTTCAAACTCTAGTTTTAGCAAAATATCACCATTCGACGTTTCAATATTTGCGTATAATCCGTCTTTTAAATCGCTGTATTCGTCTTTACAGGATTGAAATAAAAATGAGGTAATAATAGTGAAGATTAAAACAATTTTTTTATTCATTTTTCGGAGTATTATTAACAGGGTTTAATTTATTTTCTGGTTTAAAATCATTCAGAGTAACAGTACAAATCAATGGTTCGTTTGGGCCAATGCTTTTATCATCACCATGATATCCATAGGCAATGTGAGATGGAAAAAGGAAGGTTACTTTTTCATTTTTACGCATCAGTTTAATTCCGTGACGCAAGCCCATCATAATATTTTGTTTATCCACTGCATATACTTGTGGTCTAAGTTCTACATCAGAATAGATTACATTTCCTTTGAAATCTTTTATTTCATAATCAAAATATGCAATATCACCTTTTCTAGGTCTAAGTGTATCTCTTTCATTTCTAATATCATAGTGATACCAATAGCCTTTATTTGAAGCAAAATATTTTATAGATGGATTGCTTTTGATTATAGAGTCTATTCTCAACTCTTCACCTGCAACAAGTTTTTTATTTCTAATTACAGACTCTTTCATGAACGTTCCCGATGACCGAGATATTGGCATTCTAGCTTGTTGCTGTTTGCAAGATATCAATAGTATCGTGAACAGTATTAGACTTATTTTTGAAATATTATTCATTAAATTTTAATTTTTGTTAGTAGATTTTCAAATTTTTTAATGGTTTCTTCCATGCTAAGTGTGGATTTTCCACCAGCAGCATTGATATGTCCACCACCATTAAAATTTTCTCTCGAAAATTGATTGACATCAAAAGTGCCTTGAGAACGAAAAGATGCCTTGATGCTATTTTCATCTCGATTTTCAATAAAAATAGCCGCAAAATTTATGCCCTTAATTGTTAATCCATAGTTTACAAATCCTTCAGTATCTCCTTTTTTATAATGAAATTCATCAAGTTCACTTTGCGACAGAGTGGTGTAGGCACTTTTAAATTCAGGAAAAACTTTCATGTTTTGCAAAGCTCTTCCCAAAAGTTGTAAACGATTAAATGAATTATCGTCAAAAACTAAGTTGTGAATTTCGCTATTATTTATACCCAAATCAATTAAATCGGCAGCAATTCGATGTGTAGTACTTGTAGTTGAAGGAAAACGGAAAGAACCAGAGTCTGTCATAATCCCAGTGTATAAACAGGTAGCAATGGTTTTATCGAGTAGGTTTTTCTCTCCAAGATAATCGATGAATTGATAAATCATTTGACATGTAGAACCAATCGAAGTATCAGAATAAGTAACAACGGCATAATCATCTGGTTTTTGATGATGGTCTATCATCACGAAAGGTACATCAAGTTTTTGTAAAACTTGTTCCATTTCTCCAGTTCGGTGTAAAGCGTTGAAATCTAGCGTAAAAATTAGTTCGACTGATTGTAATACTTTAGCAACAGATTCCTTTTCATTTTCATAAATCAAAACATTTTCAGAACCTGGAAGCCAAGATAAAAAGTTTGGGAAATCATTAGGGGAAACTACTACTGGTTGATGATTTAGTTTTTTTAGAAAATGATACAAACCAAGAGTTGAACCCATTGCATCACCATCTGGACTTCTGTGTGGTATAATGGCAATTTTTTTTGGTATTACCAATAGGTTTTTTACAATTTCGATATCTTCTTTATTCATAGCTTGCGAAGTTAAATCTTTTTTATCAATTCAAAATTATTTGCTCAATAAAAGACCCAACCAAACGAAAAATATACTTATTACAACACTTGTTATTATGTAGACAAAAGCCGTTAGAAATTGATTGTTTTGAAGCAAGGTTATGTTTTCCATGCTGAAAGTTGAAAATGTTGTAAAACCGCCACAGAAACCTGTTATCAATAACCATTTAAATGTATCATCAGTAGCGTTTTTTGACAAAATTCCAATAAGAAAACCTATGAAAAAACATCCTAAAACATTGATAATAAAAGTTGCTAATGGAAAACTCCCAGACCAAATTTTAGAAACAGACAGTGAAACCAAAAATCGTAAAATACTGCCAATTGCACCTCCAATAGCTATGAGAAAAATTGTTTTAAGCATTAGTTAAACCTTTTTTTATTGGACTTTTGGTTGTTGAAAGTTTTTTTTGAAGGAGTTTTAGTTTGGGTAGGCATTTGTATTGACTTTTGTTTGGGTAAACTAGCTTCTTCAGTTTTACTTGATGGCTCAATCAATTTATTCAATTGATTAATTTCAGCATTTGTCAATTCACGATATTTCCCCACTGGAACATCAAGTGAAATATTAATAATACGAGTTCGCTTTAGAGCTGTAACTTCATAATCAAGATATTCACACATTCGTCGGATTTGCCTATTCAACCCTTGTGTTAAAACAATTCTAAAAACAAATTTGCTTATTTGTTCTACTTTACATTTTCTAGTAATTGTATCTAGAATTGGAATTCCATTTCCCATTCTTTGAATAAATCGTTCAGTTATTGGTTTATTAACGGTTACAATATATTCCTTTTCGTGATTGTTTCTTGCTCTGAGTATTTTATTTACAATATCACCATCATCTGTCATAAAAATCAACCCTTCACTAGCTTTATCAAGTCTTCCAATCGGAAAAATTCTTTTAGGGTAATTTATATAATCAACAATATTTCCTTTTACTTTTTGGTTCGTAGTACATTCAATACCTACAGGTTTGTGGAAAGCAAGGTATATGTTTTTATCTTTTTTTTCAGAAATTAGTTTTCCATCTACTCTTATTTCATCTTTAGAAGAAACTTTTGTTCCTAGCTCAGGAACTTTTCCATTTATGGTAATTCTTCCTTGTTCTAGTAATTTATCGGCTTCTCTTCGAGAGCAGAAACCAGTTTCTGAAAGGAATTTATTAATGCGTGTTTCTTGGGATTCCATTGCACAAATATAGTGTATTTTGATATTCAAAAACTTAACATTTAGTTAATCAAACTTTCAAAAATACTTGTCAGATATTTTGTTTTTGCTATTTTTACGACCATGAATATAAAAGGTAAATTAATAATAATAGGTGGAGCAGTTGATAAAGGTAGTTTTACTGAAACAGACCTTGATAGAAATGCACCTAAAAACCTTAATTTCTTCGAAGAAGGAATTTTGAAAAGAATAATTAGAGAATCTAAAAACAAAGAGCAGTCTAGAATAGAAGTTATAACAACTGCTTCAAAAATCCCCAGAGAAATCGGTCCAGAGTATGTAAAAGCTTTCAGTTATCTTGGAGCTAGTAACGTAGATGTTCTTCAAATTGAGAAAAGAGAGCAAGCCAGTGAACCTGAGGTTTTGGATAGATTAAGAAATGCTGACGTTGTCATGTTTACTGGTGGCGATCAATTGAGGCTAACATCTATACTCGGTGGAACTCCTTTTGATGAAATTTTGATTGACAAATATAGAAACGAAGATTTTGTATACGCAGGAACTTCTGCTGGAGCTGCAGCAGCATCCAATAATATGATTTATCAAGGCAGTAGTAGTGAAGCACTTTTGAAAGGTGAGGTTAAGATTACTTCAGGTCTTGGGCTTATTGATGATGTTGTTATTGATACTCATTTTGTACAAAGAGGAAGGATAGGAAGGTTGTTTCAAGCTGTAGTTGGAAATCCAAAAGTTCTAGGAATTGGTCTCGGTGAAGATACAGGTTTACTAATTACAAATGGACGCCAAATGGAAGCTATTGGTTCTGGTCTTGTAATTCTAGTTGATGGTAGAGAAGTAAAAGATACTAACTTGACGCAAGTAGAGCTAGGTCAACCAATATCTATTAATCATTTGGTAACACATGTTATGAGTAAAAATGACACATTTGATCTAGATACTTTTAAAATGACCATCAAAAGTTCTCAATACGTATGAAAATAATAATTCACGGAGGTTTTTTTTCTGAGTCTTCTACGATTGTTGAAACAAAAATAGCAAAGCAGAACGCACTAATTAGAATAGTGAAAAATTCTTTCGAATACTTAAAATCTCACTCAGCACTAGAAACAGTTGTTTTCGCAGTTTCTCTTTTGGAAGATGACGAGTTATTCAATGCTGGTATTGGTTCGCAAATTCAAAGCGATGGAAAGATCAGAATGAGTGCTTCTTTGATGGATTCTACTACAATGAAGATGAGTGGTGTGATTAATATTGAAGAAGTCAAAAATCCAATTCAAGTTGCAGAAGTTTTGATGAATGTTGATGATAGAATATTAAGTGGAGAAGGAGCAACCGATTTTGCTAGAAAAAATGGTTTTGAAAAATTTTCAACCGAAATTCCTCAACGAAGAAAAGAATATGAAGCCAAACTAGCTTCGACTGGAATAGGAACTGTTGGTTGTGTTGCTTTGGATAGCGAAGGAAGAATTGCAGTTGCTACTTCAACAGGTGGAAAAGGTTTTGAAATTGTAGGTCGTGTTTCTGATTCAGCTACGGTTGCTGGAAATTATTGCAATGAGTTTTGTGGTGTTAGTCTAACAGGTGTTGGCGAAGACATAGTTAGCGGTGCAGTAGCTGCCAAAATTGTAACTCGTGTTACCGATGGGTTTACCTTAGAAAATGCTTTTGAAAAAACATTTGCTGAGCTAAAACCTTTTGACGGATTTGCAGGAGCAATAGCAATAGATAGTAAAGGAAATATGTTTCATCAAGATTCACATCCAAGCATGGTTTTCGCTAGTTTTGATGGGAAAAAAGAAGATGTTTTTAATTAATATGAAAAAGAGAGTTTTATTGTTTTTAACAATAAGTTGCATGTTGTTATCATGTTCATCTGATAATGATAGTAAATCATTTGAATCTGCAATTTTAATTGATGGGGTTGCATTTGTTCCAAAAGAAGTAACAGCTTATCCAAGTAATAGTTCTGTGGAAAAATCAACAGTATTTGTTTTACAAAAAAATATTGATACACCTATGAATTTGGATGAAATGGTTTTTAGGATTAATTATCCATTATCACAATCAAATGCAAGCGGTACATACTTAATGACTGGTTTACAAGGAACTGGCAATTATACAAAAGCTGAAAGCAGTTTTGGTTTTTATAATGGGAGCATTACTATTGAAGATTTGGGAAATAATAAATTCAATATTACTTTTAATAATGTGAAAGGAACACCAGGAAATGGTTCTACTCAGATAATAACAGTTTCAGGAAATATAAACGGCAAATTTCAGACAAGTAATTAAAAAAAATCCCAATCTTTCGATTGGGATTTTTAATATAATAAAGTAAGTTAAATCGAGGTTGTACAAACGTTTTTCTTATTTCACTTTTTTCACGATAGCTTTAAAAGCTTCTGGGTGATTCATTGCTAAATCAGCTAATACTTTACGGTTCAATTCGATACCGTTTTTCTTAACTAATCCAATGAATTGTGAATAACTCATTCCTTCCAATCTTGCTCCAGCATTAATACGCTGAATCCATAATGAACGGAAATTTCTTTTCTTTTGCTTTCTATCGCGGTAAGCATAAAGCATTGCTTTTTCTACAGCGTTTTTAGCAACTGTCCAAACGTTTTTACGACGGCCAAAGAAACCTTTGGCTTGCTTCATCATTTTTTTTCTACGTGCTCTTTTAGCAACTGAGTTTACTGATCTAGGCATAATTTTAATTTTTTTTGTAGTAGGCGTTCTATTTACAGAAACTTAATGAGCCATACTCCAGGGTTATTAATTGATTTTTAACCAAAGAACAAATGTTATACTAAACGTAATTGTTCTTTAACGCTTCTTTCGTCACTAGAGTGAACAAGAGCTGCGTGAGTTAACGCTAATTTGCGTTTTTTAGACTTTTTAGTCAAGATATGACTTTTAAAAGCGTGTTTTCTTTTAATTTTTCCAGAGCCTGTAACTTTGAATCGTTTTTTGGCACCAGATTTAGTTTTCATTTTAGGCATGATTTACCAATTTATTTATGATTTACTTACTTTATTTTTTCTTTTTTGGAGCAATAAACATTATCATTCTTTTACCTTCAAGAACTGGCATAGTTTCAACCTTACCATATTCCTCTAAATCCTGAGCTAAACGAAGTAACAATATTTGACCTTGCTCTTTATAAATAATCGAACGACCTTTAAAAAACACGAATGCTTTTAGTTTTGAACCTTCTTTTAAGAATTTTTCAGCATTTTTCTTTTTGAATTCATAGTCATGCTCATCAGTCTGAGGACCAAATCTAATCTCTTTTACAGTAATCTGCGTAGATTTGGCTTTCAGTTCTTTATCGCGTTTCTTTTGTTGATAAAGAAATTTTCCATAATCCATCAACTTACAAACTGGAGGTTCTGCATTTGGTGAAATTTCAACCAAATCTACTTCTAATTCCTCGGCTAATCTTAAAGCTTCAGTAATCTTGTAAACCCCAGGTTCAATGTTTTCACCAACTAGGCGAACTTCAGGCACACGAATATTATTGTTAATTCGATGAGCATCTTTTTTCTCTTCTCGAGGTTTGAAACCTCTGTTATTCTTTATAGCTATGGCTTAAAATATTTAGTTAAACTTAAAATTGTTTTAATGTTCTATTTATTTCCTCGTTTACTATTGAAGCAAATTGTTCTATCGTCATACTTTCATTACCTTTTCCATCTTGACCATGACGACGTACTGAAATAGTTCCATTTTTCTCTTCTTCTTCACCAACGATTAGCATAAACGGGAACTTTTTTACTTCAGCTTCTCTAATTTTCTTACCGATAGTTTCATTTCGGTTGTCAATTAGGGCGCGAATTTCGTGATTTTCTAGCAAATCTAAAACTTTTTTGGCATAATTTTCATATTTCTCACTCAAAGACAGGATAATAGCTTGCTCAGGCATTAACCAAAGCGGGAAATTTCCACCAGTATGTTCTAATAATATGGCAATAAATCGCTCCATAGATCCAAATGGTGCTCTGTGGATCATTACAGGTCTATGTAATTCATTATCACTGCCTTTATAAGTCAAATCAAAACGCTCAGGTAAGTTGTAATCCACTTGAATAGTTCCTAATTGCCAACTTCTCCCTAATGCATCTTTAACCATAAAGTCTAATTTCGGACCATAAAAAGCAGCTTCACCATATTCTACAACCGTATTTAATCCTTTTTCTTTTGCAGCATTAATAATAGCGTTTTCAGCTTTTTCCCAATTCTCATCCGAACCAATATATTTTTCTGGCTTCTCTGGATCTCTTAATGAAATTTGAGCAGTAAAATTCTCAAATCCTAATGAGCCAAACACATACAATACTAAATCAATTACGTTTTTAAATTCTTCGTCTAATTGATCAGGCGTACAAAATAAGTGTGCGTCATCTTGAGTAAATCCTCTAACACGAGTTAATCCATGAAGTTCTCCAGATTGTTCATAACGATAAACTGTTCCAAATTCAGCATAACGTTTCGGTAAATCTTTGTAAGACCATGGTTTTGCATTGTAAATTTCACAATGATGCGGACAGTTCATAGGTTTTAGTAAAAACTCTTCTCCTTCAGCTGGTGTATGAATGGGCTGAAAACTATCTGCTCCATATTTAGCATAATGACCAGAAGTCACATACAATTCTTTTTGTCCTATATGTGGAGAAACAACTTGTTCGTATCCAGCTTTTTTCTGTGCTTTTTTCAAAAATTGCTCTAAACGATCACGTAAAGCAGCTCCTTTTGGTAACCAAAGCGGTAAGCCTTGACCCACACGTTGTGAAAAATGGAATAAATCCAACTCTTTTCCAAGTTTACGGTGGTCACGTCTTTTAGCTTCTTCTAATAATTCTAAGTAATCGGTTAAATCTTTTTGTTTAGGGAATGAAATGCCATAAACACGAGTTAACTGTTTGTTTTTTTCATCACCTCTCCAATACGCACCCGCAACAGATAAAATTTTCATAGCTTTAATGATGCTTGTGTTTGGGATATGGCCACCTCTACATAAATCAAAGAAGTTAGAATGGTCGCAGAATGTAATAGTTCCGTCTTCTAAATTCGATATTAATTCAGTTTTATATTCATTATTTTTATAAACCTCTAAAGCTTCTGCTTTAGAAACTGGTCTCATTTTGAATTCATGTTTTTCTCTTGAAATTTCTAAAACTCGATCTTCAACTTTTTTGAAATCAGCTTCAGTAATTTTTTGATCACCAAAATCAACATCATAATAGAAACCGTTATCAATAGCAGGTCCTAATGTTAATTTAATTCCAGGATACAATTCTTCTAAAGCTTGAGCCATAACGTGTGAAGTAGAGTGCCAAAACGCTTTCTTTCCTTCTTTATCGTTCCAAGTATATAAAACAAGATTACCATCCGTAGTTAATTCGGTCGATGTTTCAATTGTAACGGTATTGTAAGAAGCTGAAATTACATTTCTAGCCAAACCTTCGCTAATACTCTTAGCAACATCCATCGGAGTAACACCTGGTGCAAACTCCTTCACCGAACCATCGGGTAAAGTAACTTTAATCATTTTATGTGTTTATTTGAAAATGCAAATATATATTATTAGAAGTTATTTTTCGAAATTGATTAGGTTTCTGTTTTTTGATTTTTACTTTTAGTTTTCCTAATATTTATAAGTAATTGTTTTTCAGTTAATAAAAAATAAGTAATAAAAAAAGGTTTTAAATAGTTTTGATATTAAGATAATAGGATTAATTTTGCGCCCTCAAACAACGAAAATTTTGTTTTTAATTTTTTAGAAAACTACTAATCAGGGTTTTTAAAAAAAAGTCAAAAAAAAGATTAGAAAAAGTTTGTTAGGTAAAAAAAGATTTCTACTTTTGCACCCGCTAAACGAGAGAATAGCAAAAGAATAAAAGAGAATACGTTCATAGACATATTGGATTGACAGCATACAAAAAGAGTAAGGTTGTGATTATTGATTAATTGCAAAATAAAAACATACGATGAAGAGTTTGATCCTGGCTCAGGATGAACGCTAGCGGCAGGCCTAACACATGCAAGTCGAGGGGTAGAATTAGCTTGCTAATTTGAGACCGGCGCACGGGTGCGTAACGCGTATGCAATCTACCTTGTACAGGGGGATAGCCCAGAGAAATTTGGATTAATACCCCATGGTATAATTGAATCGCATGGTTTGATTATTAAAGTTCCAACGGTACAAGATGAGCATGCGTCCCATTAGCTAGTTGGTGTGGTAACGGCATACCAAGGCGACGATGGGTAGGGGTCCTGAGAGGGAGATCCCCCACACTGGTACTGAGACACGGACCAGACTCCTACGGGAGGCAGCAGTGAGGAATATTGGTCAATGGTCGGAAGACTGAACCAGCCATGCCGCGTGCAGGAAGACGGTCCTGGCGGATTGCAAACTGCTTTTGTGGTGGGCGGGGAAGGAAACACTTCCTTCGTGAAGGAGCTGATTTGCACTGTAAGAATAAGGATCATAACTCGTGCCAGTACTATGTATTACGGAGGATTCAAGCGTTATCCGAATCATTGGGTTGAAGCGTAACCAGGTTAGATAAGTCAGGAAATCTGGCAATAACTGGCTGTAGAACTGCCATTGATAATCGTTGACTTGAATTATCGTGAAGTAACTAGAATATGGTGTGTAGCGGTGAAATGCTTAGATATTACATGGAATACCAATTGCGAAGGTGCAGGTTACTAATGCAGTTTATTGACGCCGATGGACGAAAGCGGAGCCAACAGGATTAGACACTTGGTAGTCCACGCTGTAAACGATGGACAATGCTGGAACAGCTGCTGGAGTAATTTATGGCTAAGCGAAAGTGATAAGTATCCTACCTGGGGAGTACGAACGCAAGTTTGAAACTCAAAGGAATTGACGGGGCCGCACGCGGTGGAGCGCGTGGTTTAATCGATGATACGCGAGGAACTCCACAAGGTTTAATGAGACGTATTTGGGAAACAGATATTTCTTCGACGTCTTTCGCTGCGCCGCATGGTTGTCAGTCGTGCCGTGAGGTGTCAAGTTAAGTCCTATAACGAGCGCAACCCTGTTGTTAGTTGCCAGCGAGTACGTCGGGAACTCTAGCAAGACTGCTGCTGGTGCAAACCGTGAGGAAGGGGCACGGGGGGGGATGATGTGCCGGGGGAATCATATCATGGCCGCTCTCTATGCTGCTCGTTTTCTTTTACACATGTGCTAACCCCCCCCCCCCCCCCCTCTGACAGTGTGCAAGAGAGCAATACTGCAGAGGAGGAGCTTGGGGGGGTCCTTATAAAGCTTTGTCACAGCTTCTCGGATCGGAGTCTGCAACTCGACTCCGTGAAGCTGGAATCGCTAGTAATCGGATATCAGCCATGATCCGGTGAATACGTTCCTGCAATTTTGTACAGACACCTGCCCGTCGGTTGCTGAAGCAAATTGGAAGTCGGTGACCGTAAGGAGCTGCCTAGGGTAAAACTAGTGACTGGGGCTAAGTCGTAACAAGGTAGCCGTACCGGAAGGTGCGGCTGGAACACCTCCTTTCTAGAGAAACAATTAATCTAATAAGAGGCTTTACTCTTGCTGTTAGTTCAAAAAAAGCTTAAATACAGAGTCTCGTAGCTCAGCTGGTTAGAGTACTACACTGATAATGTAGGGGTCGGCAGTTCGAGTCTGCCCGGGACTACTTTTTTTAGTTTTCACTAATTTTAGTGAGGGCTATTCAAAGTTTTGTTTAAAAGCTAAAGGAAATTCTGGAGGTTGCGCTAACCGTTTGAAGTACTGTTAACTGAGAACTGTTAACTGTTAACTGACAATACACGGGGGATTAGCTCAGCTGGCTAGAGCGCCTGCCTTGCACGCAGGAGGTCATCGGTTCGACTCCGATATTCTCCACCACTTCGAGAGAAGAAAAGTTCATTGACATATTGAGATAAGATAAATATTAAAAAATAGAAAGCACAAGTATTTGTAGAGATACAATACATATATAAGCAAAAAAAGGGCGTATGGGGGATGCCTAGGCTCTCAGAGGCGAAGAAGGACGTGATAAGCTGCGAAAAGCTACGGGGAGGAGCACATATCTGTTAATCCGTAGATATCCGAATGGGGCAACCCACTAAGTTGAAGACTTAGTATCCGATAGGAGGCAAACCCGCTGAACTGAAACATCTAAGTAGGCGGAGGAGAAGAAAACAAAAGTGATTCCGTAAGTAGTGGCGAGCGAACGCGGAAGAGCCCAAACCGTTGTTGTTAAGGCAATAACGGGGTTGTAGGACCACAATATTTTATGCTAATCGAACTAGAATTACTTGGAAAAGTAGACGATACAAGGTGATAGTCCTGTATAGGTAAGAGCAGTAATAAATAGTGGTATCCTGAGTAGGGCGGGGCACGTGAAACCCTGTCTGAATCTGGCGGGACCATCCGCTAAGGCTAAATACTCCTGAGAGACCGATAGTGAACCAGTACTGTGAAGGAAAGGTGAAAAGAACCGTGAATAACGGAGTGAAATAGATCCTGAAACCATACGCCTACAAGCGGTCGGAGCCTTTTTAAGGGTGACGGCGTGCCTTTTGCATAATGAGCCTACGAGTTACCGTTGCTGGCAAGGATAAGCACTTCAGGTGTGGATCCGTAGCGAAAGCGAGTCTGAATAGGGCGCATAGTCAGTAATGGTAGACGCGAAACCGTGTGATCTACCCATGGGCAGGATGAAGCTGTGGTAACACATAGTGGAGGTCCGAACCGGTTGACGTTGAAAAAGTCTTTCGGATGACCTGTGGGTAGAAGTAGAAATAAATAATCAAATCCCTGAAATAGCTCGTACTCCCGGAATGCCTTTAGGGGCAATGTGTAGTATAGTTTATTAGAGGTAGAGCTACTGATTGGATGCGGGGGCTTCACCGCCTACCAATTCCTGACAAACTCCGAATGCTAATAAATGTTTCTATACAAGCTGAGGGCATGGGTGCTAAGGTCCATGTCCGAGAGGGAAAGAACCCAGACCATCAGCTAAGGTCCCCAAATGTATGCTAAGTTGAAAAAACGAGGTTTGTCTGCCCAGACAGCTAGGATGTTGGCTTGGAAGCAGCCATTCATTTAAAGAGTGCGTAACAGCTCACTAGTCGAGCGGACGAGCATGGATAATAATCGGGCATAAGTATACTACCGAAGCTATGGACAGAATATTCTGTGGTAGGGGAGCATTCTAACAGGGTTGAAGGTTTAGCGTGAGCTAAGCTGGACTGGTTAGAAAAGAAAATGTAGGCATAAGTAACGATAATGCGGGCGAGAAACCCGCACACCGAAAGACTAAGGTTTCCTCAGCTATGCTAATCAGCTGAGGGTTAGTCGGGTCCTAAGGCGCACCCGAAAGGGGTAGTCGATGGCTAACGGGTTAATATTCCCGTACTTCTTATAATTGTGATGGGGTGACGGAGTGATGAAAGTACCGCGAACTGACGGAATAGTTCGTTAAAGCACCTACCTATAAAGATCGCAGGCAAATCCACGGTCTTTGGGGAAATGCGATAGTACACGGAGTCTTCGGACAAAGTGATAGTGTACCTAAGGGCTTCCAAGAAAAACCTCTAAACTTAGATTATAAGAACCCGTACCGTAAACCGACACAGGTAGTCGAGGAGAGAATCCTAAGGTGCTCGAGAGATTCATGGCTAAGGAATTAGGCAAAATAGACCTGTAACTTCGGGAGAAAGGTCGCCTCGTGGTAAGACACGAGGCCGCAGTGAAAAGGTCCAGGCGACTGTTTATCAAAAACACAGGGCTCTGCAAAATCGTAAGATGAGGTATACCTGATACCCGCTCCGGGAAGCTGAAGGTTAAGAGGAGATGTTATCTTCGGAGAAGCATTGAATTGAAGCCCCAGTAAACGGCGGCCGTAACTATAACGGTCCTAAGGTAGCGAAATTCCTTGTCGGGTAAGTTCCGACCTGCACGAATGGTGTAACGATCTGGACACCGCCTCAGCCATGAGCTCGGTGAAATTGTAGTATCGGTGAAGATGCTGATTACCTGCAGTGGACGAAAAGACCTCTGCGTACCTTTACTATAGCTTGGGTATTGACCTTGGATAAGTGATGTGTAGGATAGGTGGGAGACTATGAAGTGGCGTCGCTAGGCGTTGTGGAGTCATTGGCTGTTGAAATACTAAATTTTGCTTATTTGAGCCTAACTCTCTTTAGAGAGGACATTGCTTGCGGGTAGTTTGACTGGGGTGGTCGCCTCCGAAAGAGTAACGGAGGCTTCTTAAAGAAAATTTCAGCACGCTTGGTAATCATGGGTGTAGAGTGCAATGGCATAAGGGAGCTTGACTGAGAGATATACAGGTCGATCAGTACGAAAGTAGAGTATAGTGATCCGGTGGTTCCGCATGGAAGTACTATCGCTCAAAGGATAAAAGGTACTCCGGGGATAACAGGCTGATCTCCCCCAAGAGCTCATATCGACGGGGAGGTTTGGCACCTCGATGTCGGCTCGTCACATCCTGGGGCTGGAGAAGGTCCCAAGGGTTGGGCTGTTCGCCCATTAAAGTGGCACGCGAGCTGGGTTCAGAACGTCGTGAGACAGTTCGGTCTCTATCTACTGCGGGCGTTAGAAATTTGAGTGGATCTGATTCTAGTACGAGAGGACCGAATTGGACTGACCTCTAGTGTATCTGTTGTCTCGCCAGGGGCACTGCAGAGTAGCTACGTCGGGAAGGGATAAGCGCTGAAAGCATATAAGCGCGAAACCCACCACAAGATGAGATTTCTTTTAAGGGTCGTGGAAGATGACCACGTTGATAGGCTATAGGTGTAAAGGCAGTAATGTCATAGCCGAGTAGTACTAATAACCCGTAAGCTTATATATCGACTTCGTCTCGTTGCAAAACGAGACGGGTCAGACTTTCAAAAAAAGATAGAATTTTATCTCAGTATGTTAAGATATTACCCGCCAGGCGGGAAGTGAATAGTAAAAAGTGATTAGTTTAAAGCAAATTACTAATGACTAAGAGCTAATCACTAAAAATTTAAGGTGGTTATTGCGTCGGGGCTCACCTCTTCCCATTCCGAACAGAGAAGTTAAGCCCGACTGCGCAGATGGTACTGCAGTTTTGTGGGAGAGTATGTCGCCGCCTTTTTTTAAAACCCTCTTTCTGTTATAGATTGAGGGTTTTTTGTTTTATTTTTTTTAATAAAAAAATATATTACAGATAACTTATAACAAAAAAGCACCCTTTGAGGTGCTTTTTTTATTTATTTGAATAATATTTTATCCTAACATTGTAACAGGGTTTTCTAAGAAGATTCTCAGTGTTTGCAAAAATTGTGCACCTGTTGCCCCATCAACTGTTCTGTGGTCGCAGGCTAAGGATAATGGCATGATTAATTAAAATTTTAATAACCAGTTTTTAGCATTTATGAAACCTTCAATCCATGGAGAGATTGCTAAAGCCTAAATCTTTTGATAGTAAGCCCAGTTCCATGGAAAAATAGACCTTTCGATATGAGGTATCATAACAAGATAGTTCGTTCGATTTGTCACACATCATTGCTGTTGTAATCTGATCCGTTTGGATTGGATGGATATTTATCGTTTGCGTACTTTCCAACAATATTATATTTTTCTTTCTATATGGAAGTTTAAATTTTCCTTCCCCCATGAGAAACTCAAACTCCTAAAAATTAATCCAGCAAGGATTTTAGCATGATTGAATTATCTTCTTCAATTTTTACTGAAGTAAATATACTTCTCATGTTTTTGACTATCATTATGGTGCATTTTTCCATGTATCTCATGTTCAGGATTAATTAATTCCAATTCCATGAATAACTGGTACCCATTACAATTCCAATAGATAGAGTATCCTCACGATTGAAAAAGTTTTTTAATGCCTGATTTGCTTTTGATTGTATTTGAACGATCCAGCCCATCTCAGAACCTAAAACATCAGAATTGGTGAAAAATCCTCCAACAGCGCCTATAAATTGAACGTTCAAATTTTCTTTTTACCAGAAATTAAATCTGTCAGCGTGATTGTCTTTCACATCAAAACCCGCAAGAAAAAGGGTAGCATTTGCCATTTCTTCTTCAGAGTTACTTCCTTTTTCCCTAATAATTGTACTTTTTGGTCTGTTGATATGGTTGATAACGGGAAGTTTGCCCGAAAATTTTTCATAGGAAATTTATAAATTAAAGGTTGATTTTTGTAGTTTTTATATCGCTCCTCAGCCTTGTTGTTTTTTGACTGATTTTTATCAAGAATATGAAGTTTCAAACCAAGTCTTTAATTTGGATATGCGTTAAAATCTAATTCATTAACTTTTAGATTATTTGAATTTGTTACTGCGCCAATTTTGTGAAAAACCAATTTTATTTGAATTTATAACTTTCAAATGTTTCATCATTATTTGCTTGAAGGATCTTCAAACTAATATTTTTGCAATAAAATTTTTATCAAATCCTTTTCATTGAAATCTGAAAAAATCAATTTCTGCTCCTAAATTATTATCTGCAAAACACATTTCTAAAAGTGTGGTTATCAGTCCACCGCTACTAATATCATGACCAGATGCAACTTGACCTTTTTATTAATTTTGAACTGAATTGAATGCTCTTGAGAAAAATTCTGCTGATTTTATTGTAGGTGCTTCATTCCCAATTTTGTTCAAAACTTATCCAAATGCAGAGTCTTCCTTTTTCGCCCAATTTAAAGTCATCTTGAGATAGATTAATGCATATATAGAACCTTATCTCTTCTGGAAAACAGGCTCAACAACTTTTGTTACATCAGAACAATTCCCTGCGCTGAAATAATGTCATTTCAGCACCACATCTTCATTGATATTTTTGTTTCATGGAAAGAGAGTCTTTCCCAGTAGGTATATTAATGCCTAATTCACAGAAAAAATAGATGCTTCTTCAACTGCTTCGTATAATTTGGCATCTTTACCGTCATTTTTTAAGGCAAGCCCACATCCAGTTTTCGGTTGATAGGGAACACTTTTTAGTTCATTTTTTTGATGGAGCAAAAACTATATTTGAAAGTGCCTCACCAATTGCATTTCTAGAAACTAAATCTAGGATTGATTAATGAAGTTAAAGGAATGACTAATTGATGTTGCGATACCCCTCTTTACCTTTGAAATCAAGCGCCATATCACTTACATTATTGAGAGAGGTAATTGAATAGGTCCAACGCATTGTTGTTTGGCAACTTTTCCACCAACACATCTGTCAACTTTATTCGTTAACCAATCTTTGGTAGTAACAGCTTCTAGTCTAAGGACTTTTTCGTTGAGGTAAATCGCATTAATTCTTCTGAGTATAAAATTTCATTAAAATTGATGCTTTTGAATTGTCATTCATGATAACTTTTGGAGAGCCAAACATAAGTCATCCAATAGTAAATCCATTGGTTTTTCACCAGTGGTTTTACTTTCGAAGGTAAATTTATTACGCTTTCAGTAACTTCGCCCACAACATACATTGGAGCTCGTTCTCTATCAGCAATTCTCTTTAATCTTTCTAAATCATTTCTGCCAATTATCAATCCAATTCTTCTTGAGACTCATTTCCAATTATTTCCTTAGCAGATAATGTTGGATCGCCAACTGGTAATTTGTCTAAATCAATTAAAACCGCCTGTTGCTTCGACGAGTTCTTGGATAAACACCTAATGTCCACCAGCACTATGGTCGTGAATTGAAATAATAGGATTATCTGTACTTTCTACTAATGCTCTAATGGCATGGTAATTTTTTGCATTTAAGCGAACGTTGAATTGCATTTAATTCAATACTACTTCCAAATTTCAGTATCAGCAGATGGTTAAATGGCCCACCCATTCCGATTCTGTAATTCTCACCTCCTAAACCACAATTTTATCGCCTTTTTTTGGTGTGTTTTTGGATTGTTCTTTTTTTCCATAACCGACTCCGCCTGCAAGCATTATGCGTGACTTTATCGAAACCCAGTTTTCTGTTGATCTTCATGTTCAATGTCGTAACAGAAACTAAAGATTAGTGGTTGTCCAAATTTATTCCCAAAATCTGAAGCTAATTATTTGAAGCTTTTATCAAAATATCCATAGAGCTCGATGTGCTTCATTTTCTCTTTAACTTCATTTTCCCAAGGTCGATTTTCGGATAATCTGGAGTAGGAAGTCATAAACGGCTGTTCCAGCAAGTGGTAATGAACCTTGTCCACCAGCTAATCTGCCCTCTTTATTTCTCCACCAGAAAAACCAGTTGCCGCCTCCATTGAATGGTTCGGGTCATTGTTGGGAAATTATGTATTTCAGCTTTTAATGAAATTACAGAGTCACTCTTGTTTCTTCGTAATAATCTGCTTTTTCACCGATTTCCCGGTGCAACCAAGTAACTCTTTGGTCCGTTGATGAAAGCTACATTGCTCCTTGTATGCCGAAACACTCGTTTGGATTTTCTTTTGATGTTTTTTTAATCAATTCAAATAATGAGGCTTCTTTTTCAACTCCATCAATAACGAACTTTCCATTAAAAATTTTATGACGACAATGTTCTGATCTACCTGAGAAAAACCAAAAAACTCCAGTTCATATTAATTTTCTATTTAATTTTTTTGATAATTCTTCCAGATAGTTGATTTCTTCTGAGCTCGCGTTAGTCCTTCTTGACGATTGTGACCAGCGATATCATCAATCTCAAGTAATTGGTTCTGGTTTTATGTTTAATGTAAATATTTCTTGGTTTAGATAATTGTATTTTTGGAATAACATTGGGTCAAAAATCAACAAAATTTTCTGAGCATTTTTATAATTTTCAATTCTCAAGATACCATCAATACCCATGTTTTGTGTGATTTCAATACAGCATTTGTACTCCAAGGCGTTATCATTGACGTCATTCAACAAAAAAATCCGTCAAAACGGATTTTTCTATTTTATTTACGTTGCCAAAAAAGCCAATTTAATTTGAGATAGTTTCTGATGAAAGCTCTTTTGTGAGATTGAACTGCAAATACAAGACTAGTTTCGTCCTGAAAATGAATCATTTTAAAAAAATTAGTTGTTGTTGTAAGCGCAAATTTATTCTAATTTATTCTAATTTAAAACTTATTAAAAAGAAAAAGACTGAAAATTTTCGGTCTTTACCTGCTTCTTTTTTAATGATTTTAACCTGATTTTGAGCTCATGTGTGTAAAAGTCAATATTATATTGCTTATTAAGTTATTTTAACAAGGAATTTTTTTATTAGTATTTTATTTTCCTGAAGATTAATCTTTTGAAAGAAATTCAAAAACTTGATATTAATGAACCTAAATTGATTAAAATTTAATTGCTTGGAAAGCGATATGCTGATAAGCACCAAGATCGACTTTACCACCACCTGCTCACTCTAGTTGCACCAGTAACATCAGTATTGACACCTGTATAGTCACTAAAGTTGATAGCATCAGATTCGCCAATGACTAGTTTATTGCTTCAATATCAAAAATCAGTTTTTCCATTTTTTAATATTGGTATCATCTGATATGAAATTATAAGTATCTTATTAATTGACCAAACTTAATCTGACATTTACTAAAATTGGTATTCCATTGTTTAGAAGACCGCTACTTTTATCTAACGATAGCCTGTATTTGAACTAAAAATAATGCAGTTGATAAAATCTGCTTGAACAAATTAAAGGCTTCTTGATTGTTGTTTTCGTCTCTGTAATAATTATTAACAACCACAGCTACTTGTTTTGAACTCACTAATTATTATTGAAAGTACAATGTTTGAACTCATAACTTCCACCAAGAGTATGCCAATGCATATAAAAACCACCATAGTTGATGACTATATTTTCACCTTTAATGTTTGCTGCTTTATGCAAAGACCAATATTTGAACTAGTTGTAAATCTTGGTGTTTTTTATGGTCATAAAATTTCCATCATTATGATCAATCAATAAAATCCAATGGTATGCTTTTTAATTGTTAGGATTTAATCTCGTTCGAAGTGCTTCCATCAGTTAACTAAATTGTTCCCCTATTGTCCTGGTACATCAGAAAATCCTGTCTAAGTCTATCACCTTCAAAAATAACTTCATTTTCTAGAGCAAAGAAAGTATTAGATATTTTCTCCATTAACTTTTAAACTTCCACCATTACCAATGATTAAATCACAATATCGTGGAATGAATTCTTGCTCCTGGCATTACATTTAGTGTCTTGCCATCAGGAACTGCCGCATAGCCATATAAATCACATAAGGTTTGTCATTTCAGATGTATTCATTTTACTATGATCATTTCATCCAGAAAAACCATATTGTATCTTCGCCTATATAGTTAGTGTTTGTTGCAGCTAATATCAATCATTTTATAGAGAAAATAAGCGTCTTGTATAAGTGTTACCAACTCAACTTTTTTGTTGGTTGTTTCCGTCATCAAAAAGGATTTGATCGGTATAAAAGAAAATCGGTTGATTGGCATCAGCAACATCGGCAAAGCCACCTCAATAAAACATACATACTATCTTTTATCAATAATTCTACATCATGGAAAATTCGGTTATTTTCACTCGTCATTCCATCTACGTTGATTCTATATTTTGATTCTAATCCTTTACCTAATCGAATAGTTGGATTTTAATATCCTTGTTGTTTTGTTGTACACTTTCAGTGCGTGTATGTGTACTTGAACTTTTTAATATTAGTAAAATAAGACGAGATAAATGCTATCTTTGGAGAACTTTAACTGACCGTTACTAGGTTCGAAATCGTAAATCTTTTTTTCTACATGAAGTTAGTGATAGAACAGATATTGAAATAAGTAGAACAATTAAATAGCGCATTTTTTTAATTTTTGTAAAAATAGATTTTTAATGTGATTTATTGAAATTAAAAATTATTTATTATAACGTAAATAATTAGTAATTATTTCAAAAATTATAATCTTAATTTTAAAACTTTGATAAGAGAATTGTTATCTTCAATTTTTAAGTAATTTCCGCTTTTCAGGTTTAAATCCAATTTATAATCTAAATCAGTATCACTAATTTTTCTTCTTGAAAGAGGATTTGACCAAGATTATTGTAAATAGTCAAATTATGAGTTGACAATGAATAATTTTTTATATTAATTGTTGCTTCAAATGGGTTTGGAAATATTATAAAATTATTTTTTTGATTATTGTTTACATCTAATGTTTCAGATTTTCAATTTCACACCCAATAATCATTTTGCCTGAATGAATTTTCTGTTTTATTCCAAAACTATTTGCGAGTTTATTGGCCAAATCAGACTATTATTACCTTTATAATCGAAGATATTGTTCGTTAGAATCGTCTCTAAAAAAATGATTCCAAATTAAATTTCCTGAAAAACTTATTTTTAGAAACTACAGCTTTTATTGGGGTTGGTATTGGTAATTACTTGCATAAACATAACTATCTTCAACTTCGATTAAATCTGGCTATAGTACATTGTGATTTGCACCATAGTTGGCATAATTCCATATCATATTCCCATTATTATCAATTTTAAAAAATTGAATAAGTTGAATACGAAGCCGCGAGTGTTTTCAAGGGTAAAGTTGACTAAGGTCTAGTTACTAATAAAACATAATCATTAGACGACCGACTAATACAAGATATTTACAAAACTTTTGCCAAATAATCGATCCTGAATCTTGATAATTTTAAAAGCCAAATATCACCAGATAAAGGTTGGCTAATTGTTCTATCTCCAGATATAGTTGAGTTTGATCTTCAGCCAAAAGTATATTTCCATCTTGATCATACTTCAATGTGATCTTAAAATATCCACATTTGAAATCCGCCAATTGTTTTCTGCCAAAATGATAGAGCCGTTTCCATCAATTTTAAGTATCCAATAATCATAATTACCGAATTTTCATTTTTATCTCCTGAAACATTAGAATTTGAATATCCACCAATAATTAATTCATTGTCGTTTAGCTTATCAATTGTCATTAATCTTCATAACCGCTACTCCATGTAAGTTTTGTCCCAAATTATTGTACCCATTGAATTAATCTTTACTTCACCCAAAAATCAAATCCTCCTCTGAATTTTCTGTTTTATCATATGAAATATCAGAATTTGAATAACCAGCCAAAATAATATCACCTGAACTTGTCTAATTGCTGTAGTTAAATTATCACTAGCACTTCCTCCAATAGTCTTCTCCTACAAAATGTTACCGCTTATATCTAGTTTTACAATCCAATAATCAACGTAACTATAGCAGTTTTGAGATTTCCATTACCTGGATATATTTGAATTTGAAGTACCACAAATCAAATATCCACCATCAATCGTTTTAATTATTTTACTTGGAGTGTCTACTTGACTTCAATAGTTTTTTCCCAATCTATTTGCAGATTTTGAGCAATTAAATTCAAATTGCAAATTAGAGAAATAATAAATATAATTTTTTTCATGCATTGTAATATTAACAAGTAAATTTAAAAAAATATATACTTGTTTTTGTTTCTTTGTTGGTGAAATAATTAAATTTATGCAATTCGATAAAGAAAAAGTTTTAGAACACTGCAATAATTGGTGCAGAAATACGCTAATGGATACATTAGAAATTGAATATATTGATGCAGGAGAAGATTTTTTAACAGCAAAAATGCCTGTAAACAGCCGTGTGCATCAACCAATGGGTTTGTTGCATGGTGGAGCATCTGCTGCACTTGCAGAAAGTGTTGGAAGTGCCGCATCAATTATGTTTGTAAACCCCGAAAAACAAGAGGTTAGGGGAATTGAACTTTCTGCTAATCATCTAAAGAGTAAAAGAGAAGGAACCATTTTTGGTACGGCAAAGGATTAAATTATCAAGGAAGAAGTATTCATCTTTGGAAATAAGAATAACGGATGAAAATGGTTCGTTGATTTCATTGTGCAATTAACTAACATGATTTTGCTAAGAAGATAATGATGATATTTTTAGAGTAAAAATAAAACTCATCTTGAGCAAAACTTGCCTTTTGTCCTTTTTTCTAAGCCAAATTCTGAAAAGACAATTGACTTTTTTCAAAGAAACGACCATATCTTATTTTCTTGATACTTTTGAAGAAAAGGCTTTGTCTTTTTTATTCCATTTAATGCTAATGATTTTCCTTATATTTTGAATATTCAGATATATACATGTTGAAAAAAACAATTCGAGAAAATATACAGAGAATTTCTTTTGAAACCAGATTTCAATTAAGTGGTAAAGATTTTGAAGAACTAGTCGAAAAAGCCATTAATGAGCTGGATGATGAAAAATTTAAAGTTGTTGTTTCAAGAAAGGAAGAAGTCGAAATTAATGAGTTTGATATTGAAATTGTCTTTAACAAAATGCTTCAAATGTATCCAAGTGCGTTCAAATATTTTTCATCACCCAAAAATTGGTTCATGGTTTGGCGCTTCACCTGAACAACTTTTAAAAACTGAAGAAGGTTCAAAAATGTCAACAGTTGCGCTAGCTGGTACTCAAGTGCTTCAAATATTAAAAGTGTTACTTGGTCCAGCAAAAGTAAAACAACAATTGGTAACGGAATTTATTATTGATCAAATTGAAGATTTTGTAAAAGATACAACTATTTCAAGTCCTTATACAGAAAAGGCAGGAAGTCTTTATCACATTAAAACCGATATTTCAGCACACTTGAAAACAAAAAAATCTTTGAAAAACATTATTCTCTCCTTGCATCCAACGTCTGCGGTATGTGGTTTGCCCAAAAGCATTGCTAAGGCATTTATTGACAAAAATGAAGAATATAATAGAGAATATTATTCTGGTTTTTGAGTGGGTGAATATAGAATTGGATACTTTTAAAACTCAAAAAACAGATTTGTTTGTTAATCTTCGTTGCGGCAAAGTTCAAAGATAATAAAGTGGAAATTTTTGTTGGTTGTGGAATTACAAAGAAAGCAATCCACAGGCAGAATACATAGAGACAGCAAACAAAGCTATGACAATAAAAAAAATATTATTTTAGATATGAAGTTAGATATACTTGCTTTTGGTGCTCATCCTGATGATGTAGGAGTGGGTTGTAGTGGCACAATTGCCAAGAAGAGGTTTTTTGAGAAAAAAATTGGCATCATAGACTTAACTCGTGGTGAATTAGGAACCAGAGGAAGTGTTCCCTGTAGGATGAAGAAGCAAAAAGGCGCAAGTGTTTTTAGTGTTTCTATTAGAGAAAATCTTAATATGCGTGATGGTTTTTTTCAAAATGATGAACAAAATCAGTTGGAGATTATAAAAAAGAATTAGAAAATACAAACCAGAAATTGTTCTTTGTAACGCTATAGATGATAGGCATATTGACCATGGAAAAGGAAGCAAACTTGTGTCAGATGCACATGCTTTTTATCGGGTTTGGCAGAAAAAATTGAAACAAATTTCGAAGGAATATCGCAAGAAGCTTGGCGACCAAAAGTTGTTTATCATTATATACAATGGAAAAATATTGAACCCGATTTTGTAGTAGATATTTCAGATTTTATAGAGAAGACTGCGCTATCATGGCATATTCTTCCCAGTTTTACTCAGAAAACAATAACGAACCAGTAACTCCAATTGCTACAAAACTTTTTGGAAAGTATACATTATCGTTCGCAGGATTTAGGAAGATTGGTAGGTGTTGAATATGCAGAAGGATTTACAGTCGAAAGATATGTAGCTGTCAATAGTTTAGGAGATTTGAAGTAAAAAATGTGAAATTATTTTTGAGAGAAATAACTTTTACACTATATTTGCACTCGCTTAACAGATGGTGATTGTAGCTCAGTTGGTTAGAGCGTCGGATTGTGGTTCGAAAGGTCGTGGGTTCGAGACCCATCATTCACCCAAAAAAAAGTCCCGAAATTTTCGGGACTTTTTATTCTTTCTTGTCAACGATGAGTTTGTTTTCTCTATTAGCAATTTCCCAAACAATACCAAAGGCATATTTTGTCCTTTTTGCTAAAGCATCAAACTCGATTTTTTCTACATCGTCTGTTGGTTTATGATAATCTGCATGAGTTCCATTGAATGAGAAATACCGATGGAATGCCGTTTTTGGCAAAGTGTAATGATCTGAACGATAATAGAAACGATTTGGATCTTTTCTATCATTGTATTTATAATCCAAAAATAGGTTTAGGCTTTTCTTGTTTACATCTTCACAGATGTTGTATAAATCGCTCGACAAATAATCAGAACCAATAACATAAACGTAGTTATTATCATTATGAAATTCATCTCTTCTTCCTATCATGTCTATGTTAACATCAGCAACTGTATTTGCTAATGGATAAAGTGGGTTTTCGGAATAATATCTTGACCCATGAGGGCCATGCTCTTCGCCAGTTACATGAAGAATAAGAACAGAACGTCTTGGTCCATTTCCTTCAGTTTTTGCTTTTTGCAATGCCTTGGCAATTTCCATGAAGCGCAACTGTTCCTGAGCCATCATCTGCACCATTATATACTTCTCCGTTTTTTATCCCTACATGATCATAGTGTGCCGATAAGACCACTATTTCCTCTTTTTTTTGCATCGGTTCCTTCTATAAAAGCCCAAATATTTTTCGGAGTCAGGTAAGTTTTCATTATACTTTGCGTTCAAAAATGAAGCTGGAACTTTTTGAAAATAACTTTCAGCCTTTGAAGGCATAGAAATATTGTTGTTTTTATAAGATTCAACAATAAATTCACCTGCTTTTTTTTGACCAGAACTTCAGTATCGCTGCAGCAGCTTTCATCTGAGGCAATAACTGTTAAATTATTTTTTAAGCTATTTTTCAGAGATTAAATTAGAATAGAATGTTTCGTCTTTTGAGCTTATGTTTTTTTTTGTTGTTCCACAACTAGCTAGAACAAAAAGACTTACTGAATGTCTCTTTCCTCATGTTACTAGTGAATATTAATGAATGAATAAAGCGATACCAATTAGTATTAAAGTTAATATAAAAATATTGATAAAGAACATTACCACTCCTTTGATTATTGTAACAATTCTTTTTTCGTTATAAAACCTATGGTGCGCGGGGAAAAAATAATAGAGCATATATATTATTATCACTGAATTAACAATATATTGTATTGTGTTCGTAAAACCATTATCAAAATTATCAAACACAGCATTGAAAAGCTCAAATATGAGTGATGCTAATAGTAAGAAAAGAAAAATAATGAAGTGTGAATATCCCATGATCAAAATAATACCATTTTTTCTTATTTTGAAAAAGCCAGAGAACAAAAGCAAACAAAGGCATATAAATAAACAATGCTTTTGGAAGATTGTGTGAGTTTCTAGGAATTTTTCTTTAGCTTCATCTGCGGTTTTTTTCCTTTTTTGGCCAAAAGAATTTTTTGTGGAGCCAATATTTTTTAAAGAACTCATTTTCTCATTTTGGTTTACAAGCTTTTGAACTAGGTCTAGTTCTTCAACTGATGAGTAACCAAAATTCATGTAATCTTTTCCATCATCTACCTCTGCTTTTTCTTTGGACTCTTTAATAGCTTTTGGATTGAGTCAGACTGTTTTGAAATTACTCCATTCTTTTCTAAGTCAATTATTTTTAACTGCTCAGGATAAATCGTATCTTTTTTTATTTCTGATTTGTTTTTGAAATTTTCACTCTTACTCTTGTGATTGTAGTTTTCTTCTTCGTCATTAGGCATTAAGGAAATTATAAAAAAAGTAACTAAAACTTATAAAAATATATAATCTTATTGGGGCAAGATAAGACATTCGTTTACCAGAAAGATACTCTTTTGTTAGAGAAGCTGGTTTTAAAATTAGATTTCTATTGTTTTCCAGTAGAGTTTTTCATAATGCGTTAATCTTCAAAAAAATGAACAAATAATTCGTAAAATGTTTTACGAGTATCGCTGTTTTCTTGTCCGCAATTTGGACAATAACGGTTCTCAAGCACATAGTTACAGTTTAGGCAAGTTTTATCTTCTCGAAGTTTGTGTTTCATGGCCTCATAATAAAAAAGGAAGTAAAAGCTATTAAAAATTATTCATAAATTTGAATAAATTGGCGATTATGCCATCAAAAGTTACCACTGTTGAAGAGTACATAAACGAACTTCCAAATGATAGAAAAGAAGCTATTGAAAAGCGAAAAGTGATTTCTAAAAATCTTCCTAAAGAGGATTTTGAAGAAACCATAGGGTATGGAATGATTGGATATGTTGTTCCTCATTCGTCTATCCGAAAGAGTTATCATTGCGATACAAAACAACCATTACCTTTTATAAACAGCTTCACAAAAAACTTTATAGCATTATATCACATGGGAATTTATGCTGAACCAACATTGTTAGAATGGTTTTTGTTTCTGAGTTTCCAAAACATGCTAAATCCAAACTGGATATGGGAAAAAGTTGTATCAGATTTAAAAAATTGATGACATTCCATTCGAATTGATCGGCGAACTTGCATCTAAAATGACGACTGAAGATTGGATTAATAAATATGAAAGCGCATTTGTAAAAAATGATAGAAATTGAAAAGTGTTCGTTTGAAAATTTAGAGGTAAGTAAAAAAAGCAAACATCTATTACAACTGACATGTTACTAAAAACATTATTTCGAAGGAACAAATAGAGTATATGCTTGATATGATTTACAGCATGAATGCTCTTGAGAAACGGTGAACAGAGAAAAACCATCATTTTATTTTAGCAAAGGAAAAGGGGAAATTATATAGGTTTTGCTTCATTTGAACTAAATGCAGAACTGGAGAAAACTAAGCTACACAAATTATATGTTTTGCCTGATATTCAAGGTAAAAATGTAGGTAGTAGTTTATTATCTTTCATTGAAAAGGAAGCAGCAAAGAACTCCAACAAGCTATTTTTTTAAACGTTAACAAAATGAACACATGTAGGTTCTATAAAGGCATAGTTTTTCTATTACCAAAGAAGTCATTGATATTGGAAATGGTTTGTAATGGATGATTTTTATTATGCAAAAAGAATTAGTTTAAAGTATATTCAGCAATTACCTCTACTTTTGTTTGATGCGCACAACCTTTTCGTTGGTATGCTTAACATCATAATCATCAGCATTAATAAAAAATTTGGATTCTAAAGAAAATTTTCTTTCCTTGCTTTTTTATAAAAGCTACCACACTAATGTTTTGAAAGTTTTTACCATGCACAATTCTAAGTGTTCCTTTTACAATAAATTCTTTTTCAGTTTCAGTAATTTTCCCTTCATTAAAATCCAAAATTTTTCCTTTGAAGATAGATTTTGGGTAACTTGTTCTTCTCAAATAATTGTCATTGAAATGCTCTTCCATCAGTTCTAGCAGAATGGAGTGTTTTAATAAATACTTTGTACTTTCAATTATTTCATTTTCATCTATTCAATTTACAAATGGCATCGTTAGATTTCGCTTTTACCTCTTCAGAGAACCAGGTATAGAAGCTTCAAAAACGGCTTCAAGCCTATCTTTGTTGAAAATTGATTTTGAGCTAAGGACAAGTTGATGGATAACAGTAGAAAGAATAGGGCAGACTTCATAAAAATTCAAACTCTTTTATAAAATTTAATGATTACCCAAAACAAAATAAAATTCAAAATCTAATCTTTAACGCTTAATTATTGTCGATAAACAAACCAACTTCTCATTTGAGTGCTTATTAAAATGAATATTTTATCAAAAATTATTTTTCAAAAATTTTTTGAGTAATTTTAGAGTTTGCATCTGTTGCTAAAAATATATATTGACCTGTATCCAATTTAGATATATTAATTGCTTTATTCACATTTGTAGTTTCAAAAATCATTTTACCAGATAAATCAAAAATTTTAAATTCTTTGAATGAAATGGATTGATTTAATGAGTGAATGTTGATTTCGTTTTCGGCTGGATTTGGATACAAGCTAATTTTCATTACTATTGAATTGTTCGTTACTTAATGTAGAACCTTCCACTACAGTAATTTTGCTATCAGAAGCAGGATTAGAAATTGTATCAACAATTCCAGAAGGCCATTTAATGATTAACTGAGTAATCTCTGTTTCAGAACCAATCGAAATGAGCATTTAATGTACTTTGATGGCTAAAACCGTTACCACTTTTTTATTTCGCGTATCTGTTTTCCCCAAGCTCATAAAGCTCAATTCTTGCGCCAATACCATTATGATTACTTTGAATTCCGTGAGAAAGTTTATAGTTATCCAATGGTTATCATTTGGAACACTATAATAAACATTACCACCAGTTTGAACATCTAAAAATCCATCATTGTTCAAATCTCCAATTCCTCCTTCATTGAAAGGAACGTCATATCCTGAGAACGTTCCATCACCGTCATTTATCCATAATTCTTTGCTGTTTTGCCAAAGGAAATCTATCCAACCATCATTATTAAAATCTACTGACTTGTATTTCCCATGATCCAACTTGCAGATCAATGCCAGTTGTTGAATAAACATCGGTGAAAGTTCCATCCGCATTGTTTCTGTAGAACTTATTTGTGTCAGATATATTTGAAAGCAATATGCGTATCCATATCACCATCATTATCATAATCTTCAATAGCTGAAGCCCACGATTGTGAACCATCATTTACTCCAGGCACAACGCACCATTTTCAGTAAAAGTTCCATTACCATTGTTCAGGTAGAGTAGATTTATTCTTTGCGCATCACCTACTGGCGCTCCACCTCGACATTTAGATAAATACATGTCAAAATCACCATCATTATCAATATCAGACCATTGAGATTGATAGTTTCCTCCAACAGCTAAAGTTGGAAAAAATGAAATATCGAAAATTAAATTACCAGCACCATCATTTCTATATGCATGACTTTGCGCTACATCATGGCAGGCAAATAAATCTAGATTTCCATCATTATTTATGTCAACAAAGTTAGTTCTTTGTGTGAAAATATTTTGTGGGTAAGCTATCTCAGTATAACCAGTTCCAGTAGCATTTGCTTTAATAACTGCAACACGGCTTCCACTTCCAAATACTAAATCATTGAAACCATTTTTGTCAAAATCACCCAGAAGCTATACTCCAGCTAGGAGTTGCAGTTAATCCAGGTAGCGAATAAACATTGCTATCAAAACCTCCAGTTGTTTTTTGAGTGAGTACAGTCATTTGGTTTTGATTGCACTGTTACTATATCATCAAGAAAATCCCCATTCATATCGCTTACGCAACATATTGTTGATGAAGAAGTTATTGTTGGTGTGAAACTTATTGGAGGAGCAACAATTGGTTGTTCAGTCAATTGAAAATCAAAACCCGAACCGTTCCATCTATTGTCCCAAGCGATATAATAGGTGTTACCAGCAAGTGCAGTAAAACTCACAACAGAGAGATACGAATTGGTATTTGAACCATCATTACAAGCTATAGTCCCAGCATCATCATCAAATGCGACACAAGTAAAACTGGAACAAGTTCCACGGTAAATGCTAACATAAGTATCTTTACAAATATTGACTGCTAAGTCTGATGTTATTGTAACGGTAAAGTTTTGAGTTGGTGTATAAGAATACCAATTTGTCAAAGTAGCATTGGAAGTTGTGCAAGTTGTTGTTGAAACTGAACCACTCAAGTTTGGAACAGTTGTAATTCCTGCAGCAACAGGAATTGCTGTAGCACAAGAACTTTGAGCAATTGAAAATTGACAACTCAAAATTAAGATTAAAAAAGTAATTTTTTTCATTAATAAAATTTTTGTTATTAGTTAGTTTGTTTTTTAATGACAATTACCAGAAAGTGAATTAATCCAATCTTTAATCAATTGAACACCTTCGGTGTGGATTGTTGTTCGACCAATTATAGGCATCATTTGACTTTCTTCATTTGTATTCATTCTATAAACCATTATTGAATGCTCCGCATCACCAGCATTGATTATAAAAGGATGGTCTTGAACACTAAAAAGTGGTGTCAAACAAACGCCAAAAGTTAAAAGGTTTGTATTACTAAAATCAAATCTTTGAGGAACATAATCACAATGCCCGCCTTCTCTGTGACAATGTGCACAATTCATATCGATGTATGATCTTGCTCTTAACTCTAGAGATTTGCTTGTGTCTCGCCAATCTACAGTTGAGTAAATTTGCGAAGTCTCTGGAGTATCATTTCCTAGATAACCAACACTTTTCCATTTTTGTATCTGGTTCATTGAGCCTGATGTATAGTTGAAAACAGTATTAATGTTTTGAGGTTTTGGACCAATCGGAATTGTAATTTCTCCTGTATGATTAGGATTTATTTTATGACATGTAATACATTCTGTTTGAGCTGGAATTTTGAAATTTACATTTTTTGTAATACTATTTTCTGTCCATGATACAGGCACTATTAAACCATTGTTTGTTGTTTCTAATAGCGCATCTGTTTGGCTCTCATTCCATACATAAGTATAAGCTTTCCAACCATCACTCTTTCTGATAAGCAATCTTGTTTCAATGTTTTTTGTCACATTGCCAGGAATTACGTTTTCATAATAAAATGTTTTTACCAATGCAGCTCCAACAGGGAATTCAAATATATTGCCATCTCCGTTGTAAGTTGCATGTGTTCCTTCTGGCATCCAAACAAATCTTTTTTTATGAGCATAATCTGAAAATAGTGCGCTTGCAGGTTCATAAGGAAGAACATTCAATGATGGAATTTGATCTTTTATGTCTCCTACGAAGAAGTTATAATCAGAAAGTTTTGGGTAAGGTACTGTTGTTAAGTCTACTGAAACAATTGGTAGAGCATTTATCGTAACATTTGCTTCATTGGAAACATTATTTTCTGCATCCTTTACTGTATACTTGATAGGTGTTGGATTCCCAACAAAAGTTGACAAAGGAGTAAAGGTAATTGTTCCTGTTGAGGCATTTACTTGCCATGTACCTTCAGAAGCAACAACAAGTTTATCTAAAGTTCCATTTGAATTTGTATCAACCCCATTTATAATACTTACAGAAGTAGGTACAACTTCGTCACCAGTTGTGTCGTTATCTAAAATTGGAATTTCAACTGCTATTGTCAATGTACTGTTTACAGTATCGTCAGTAGCAATTGGTAAATCGTCAATTGGTTGGTAGTCATCTTTATTGTCACAAGAAACAATAAATAAAAAACTTGTTAACAGCAAAATGGCAGAAAGGTAATTTTTTTTCATAATCAACTTTGGTTTCCCAAAAGTAATTATTTTTTTGAAAAAAGCGCAGTTAAAGAACTGATTTTTAATCAATAATTTAAAAGCTTATAAATTGTACTGAGAATATCCAATAATAATAACATTTTAATTGTTAGAATCATCAATTAAATTTTCTTTGTTTGCTCTATTTACGATATTGTCGGGCAATGATTTTTTAGCTTTTGCGCCCATTTTTTTCAAATTTTCAACTCTAGTGATAAGGTTTCCGCTTCCATCAACAAGTTTGTTCATAGCGCCTTGATACTCGACTTTTGCCTCGTCCATTTTTTTACCAATTTTTATCAAATCTGAAACAAAGCCTTCAAATTTATCATACAAAGCACCAGCTTGTCTAGCAATTTCAACAGCGTTTTCTTGTTGCTTTTGGTTTGTCCACATGCTATCAATTGTACGAAGGGTTGCTAAAAGCGTTGATGGTGTAACAATCACGATATTTTTTTCAAATGCTTTGTTGTACAAGGTGTTGTCTTCGTTTAGTGCTAACGCAAATGCGGTTTCTATTGGTACAAATAGCAAGACAAAATCGGGACTTTCCATTTGATACAAATCAAAATAGTTTTTTTCACTCAATTGTTCCACATGTCTTCTTAATGAGTTGAGGTGTTCTTTGAGAAACTGAGGTTTTAATTCTTCGTTTTCTTCATTCACATATCGTTCATAAGCTGTTAAAGAAACTTTTGAATCGACAATCATTTTTTTGCCATCGGGCAAATTTATTATTACATCTGGTTGAACTCTATTGCCTTCTTCAGTATTAAAGCTTTGCTGAACAAAATATTCTCTATCTTTTTCTAAACCAGATTTTTCCAAAACTCTTTCCAAAATTAATTCACCCCAATTTCCTTGCATTTTACTGTCGCCTTTCAATGCTTTAGTTAAATTTTCAGCTTCTTTGGATATTTTGAGATTTTGATCTTTCAAGTGCTGAAGTTGTTCTTTTAATGCGCTATGATAACCATGCGTCTCTTTTTGAGAATCTTCGACTTTCTTTTCAAAAAGCTGAATTTTATCTTGCAGAGGTGAAAGAATGTTTTTTAGGTTTTCTTTATTTTGCTCTGTGAATTTATTGGTTTTCTCTTCTAATATTTTATTGGCAAGATTTTCAAATTCTTTGGTAAATTTTTGCTGTAATTGTTCAACTTCCTCTTTCTGTTCTTTGTTTCGTTCCCAAAGATTTTCAAAATCTGTTTCTTTTTTAGAAAGTAGGATTGCCAATGCCTCTTTTTCGTTTCTGATACTTTCTCGCTCTAGAGTTGTTTGATTTAATTGCAATTTCAATTGTTCAATCTGTTGTAATAAACCATTTATTTTTTCCTCTAGTGAAGCTTTCTCACTTTTTGAATTTGCAGAAAAAATTATTTTTCCAATGATAATACCAATTGGTAAGGCAATAATAAAGGCAATGATAATCATTAAATTGTCATTCATTTGAATAAATATTAATATGGTTTAAAGATACATAGTTTCATTTGAAATGATTTCAGATGCTAAAAAAAAATTTTGGCATCGTTTTTGAAAATTCAAATATTAATCAGAAAAAATTATATTTACCAAAAAATTAAATAAACAAGATTATGAAAAGAAAAATTACACTCTTTGCTTTTTTATTGATATCATCATTGTCATTTGCTCAACTTGGTCCAGTTGGACATTTAACAATTTTCTCTGAAGATGGTGATAGATTTACGTTGATACTAAACGGTGAAGTTATCAACGACACACCTCAAACCAACTTGCGAGTTGAAGATTTAAATCAACCTTACTATAATGCAAAAATTAAATTTGAAGATAAATCTCTCGCAGATATTACCAAAAACAACCTAATGCTTACCGATGTTGATGGGGTTTTTGCTGATGTAACTTACAAAATTAGAAGGGATAAGAACAACAGAACCAAAATGAAAATGAACTATTTTTCATCTATTCCTGTTAGACCAGATTTTATTCCACCATCAAATGTTCATGTAATTCATTATGGCGAACCAAGACCAGTTGCGGTTATACAAGAACCAGTTAGAGGAACAACACAAACGACGACTACAACAACTACCCAAACCGGCGGAACTAGTGTTGGAGTAGGTGTAAATGTTGGAGGTGTAAATATGGGAATTTCCATAAATGATAACATGGGCAATGGAGCTGTTACACAAACAACAACTACTACAACTACATCTCACTCTGGAACAGTTGTTTCTCATGATGGACATGATCATCATGAAGAACCAGTGAGAGGTTGTGGCGGAAGATCATGTATGAGTCCTGCAAACTTCAATGCAGCTTTGGCTACTATTAAAAAGCAAAGTTTTGAAGACACAAGATTGAAAACAGCAAAACAAGTCATCAATGTTAACTGTTTGAATGTTGATCAAATTATTCAAATAGCAAATCTTTTTAGCTTTGAAGACAATAAGTTGGATTTTGCTAAATATGCTTATGATTACTGTATTGAGCCAAGAAATTATTTTAAATTGAATGGTATTTTTACATTCAGTAGCAATGTTGATGAACTTTCAGATTACGTTCAAAGCAGACAATAAATTTTATATAAGCTAATCAAAAAGACTACTTTCGAGTAGTCTTTTTTTATTTTTGTTTTCAAATAAAAAGCAATGCATCGTCATTTTCTACTTCACAAACCAAACGGATATTTAAGCCAATTTATTTACGAAAAAAAGCGACATAAAAAGTTGTTGGGCGAACTATTTGATTTCCCCGGAAATACAATGGCAATTGGTCGATTGGACGAAGACAGCGAAGGTTTACTTTTGCTTACAACCGACGGAATGATGAGTGAAATTGTGAGAAGTAAAACCGTTGAAAAAGAATATCTAGCACAAGTTGATGGAATTATCAATCAAGAAGCCATTGAGAAATTAAAAAGCGGAGTTGAAATAGGTTTCAAAGGTATTCGTTATACAACTAAAAAATGCGAAGCTAAAATTATTACTGAATTGCCAAATTGCATTGGCGAAGGTCGTCGAATTCGCGATGAACGCCACGGACCAACTTCTTGGATTTCGATTACGTTAACGGAAGGGAAATTTCGCCAAGTCAGAAAAATGACAGCAGCCGTTGGATTTCCAACGCTTCGATTGGTTAGAATTCGAGTAGGAAACCTACATTTGCAAAACTTAAAAGCTGGAGAAGTTTTAGAAATTGATCAATTTGATGTCTAATAATCTGAAAATCTTATAATCTAACAATCTAAATTAATGCTAAACATCGTTCTCGTTGAACCCGAAATTCCTAACAATACTGGAAATATTGGTCGCCTTTGCGTTGGCACCGAAAGTCGTTTGCACTTGATAAAACCGTATGGATTTGAAATCACTGATAAAAACTTGAAACGTTCGGGTTTGGATTATTGGGTTCATTTGGATTGGAATGAGTACAATAATGTGGACGAATGGATGGCTCAAATTCCTGATAAATCAAGAGTTTTCTTGATGAGTTCGCATGCTTCAAAATCGATTTATGATGTAGAATATCAAGATGGCGATTGGTTGGTTTTTGGTAAAGAAAGCGTTGGTTTAAGCCAAGAAGTTTTGGAACAATTTGAAAATCATTTGAAAATTCCAATGTCAAACCTAATTAGAAGTTATAACATTGCCAACTCGGTAGCATTTGTCATTGGCGAAGCGAAAAGACAGATAAGATTTTAGATTGAAGAATAACGATTTTTGATTTTTGAAGTTTTTAAATCTGCAATCATCAATCGTTAATCAAAAATCTGCAATTAAGAAATAACAAACTTCCCTTTTTCACTATCAAAAGTTATGGTTTCATCTTTAAAAAGTGAATTAAAAATTCCTTTTGAAATCAAGTTACAAGGTTGATCTTGAACGATATTTTCTTCTGTCATGACAATCATTTCATCCGAAAGTTGAATGGCTAAATCAATGTCATGTGTAGAAAAAAGAATGCATTTTTTGGTTTCTTGCGATAATTTTTTCAAAAGTTTAAAAACCGAAACTTTATGAAATAAATCCAAATGCGTTGTTGGTTCATCCAAAATAATAATCGAAGTTTCTTGAGCCAAAGCGCGTGCAATCATCACTTTTTGCAATTGTCCATCGCTGATTTCAAAATGTTTTTTCTCTGCTAAATGTTCAATTTGAGTGAGTTTCATCACCGATTTTACTGTTGAAATATCTTCATCGGATAGTTTTCCCAGCCAATTGGTGTAAGGTTGTCTTCCTAAAGCGATCAATTCAAAAACGGTCAAATTACTTGGAGGCAATTTTTCGGTTAAAACCAAACTTAAATTTTGAGCAAGTTCCAGATTATCAAAAGAGTTTATATTTTTTTCGGCTAAAAAAACATCGCCTGAAATCGGTTTCTGAATTCCTGTTAAGGTTCGTAAAAGTGTTGATTTTCCTATTCCGTTGGCACCAACAAGCGTGATTAATTTACCCGATGTTAATTCCAAATTCAAATCTTCAGCAATGACATTGGTTTCCTTTTTGGTTTTGTAACCAATGGATAAATCGTGAGTTGCTATGATGGTTTCTTTTTTCAAAAAATCAAATAGTTTTTCGTTTTATAATCAACCAAATAACAATTGGCGCGCCAACCAATGACGTAATGGCATTAATTGGTAACGTAAAATCACTCATTGGCATTTGAGAAATTAAATCACAAAGTAACATGATTATTGAGCCAATTAAAATCGTTCCGATGAATAAAATTTTATGATTGCTGGTTTGAAATAATAGTTTTGTCAAATGTGGCACAGCCAATCCAATAAAAGCAATCGGACCAACAAAAGCGGTTATGCTTCCGGTTAAAATACTGGTTGAAAGTATGATGATGTTTTGCGTTTTTTTGAAATTCAAACCCATGCTTTTGGCGTAATTTTCTCCAATCAATAATGCATCCAGAGGTTTCAATGAAGCAATACTCAATATTGTTCCAATAAAAATTACAATTGATAGAAAACCAATATTTTGCCAACTGATGTTTCCAATATTTCCCATTGACCAAAAAGTATATTTCTGTAATTGTTCTGCCGTACTAAAATAGGTTAGAATATTAACAATTGCACTCGTAAAACTACTGAACATCAAGCCAACAATCAAAATTGACATCACATCACGCAGGTATTTTGAAACAAGAACAATTAGTAACAAAACGAATAAACTTCCAACGCACGAAGCCAAAATTATTCCATAGGAAGAAATGAAAAATTGCGCAATTACTGCGGGCAAAAAACTAGAACCCAAAACGACAAACGCAACACCAAGACTAGAACCCGAACTTAATCCCAAAACATACGGACCAGCCAACGGATTTCTAAAAAAAGTTTGCATTAATAATCCACTAACAGAAAGCGAAATTCCCACCAATATTGCCGTAATTGCTTTAGGTAATCGATAATTGGTAATGATGTATTCCCAAGTTTCTTTTTCGACTGATGAACCCAAAATACTTTTCACCACTTCTTTAATCGGAATAGAAACCTGACCAAAGGAAATGTTCAATAGCAATGTCAATATCAATAATAATGACAAGGAAATGAATAGTATTTGATTTCTTTTTTTCAACGTTTATTTTAATTTCTCAAAAAAGAAAGGTTCATAGCCAACCAACAATTCTGGATGTAGAATTTTTACTAAATCTTTCAACACTATGTCTGGTCGATTTGGAGCTAATTCATAATACAAAACACCGCCAGTTTTTCCTTTTTTTCGAGTGAACGAATATACGTTTTTGTTTTTAAAGGCATCAAATTGTGCATAATGTGGGTTAGCATCAGTCATTTCTTTTAAGGTAGAAAATTGCCCTGAAGTAATCCATAAATCTGCATTTTTTGCTTTTTCAAAAACAGTTTCAAATGACAAAGACAAACTTCCTGTTCCGGTTGTTGCTTGCCAAAGATAATTTGAATTGGCTTGTTTTAACAATAAACTTCCCCAACTTGTTCCTTTTGGTAAATACCATTTTCCTTCAAAAATATCACCAGCTAAAACCGTTGGAGTAGAAGCAGCTCGTTTGGCAATTTCGATGGTTTTTAAATAGTCGGTTTCAATTTTGGTAAATAATCCTTCGGCTTTTTTCTGTTTGCCAAAAATGGCTCCAAAAAATTTAATCCATTCCGCTTTTCCCAATGGTGTTTCTTCGTTCCAATCGCCATTAAGCATTACTTTTAAACCACTTTTTTGTAAATTATCCAATGTTGGATTGTTGTTGTCAATGCCATAACCAATGATGACATCAGGTTGTAAATCGAGTATTACTTCGGTGTTTAACGATTGATTATTTCCAAGTTCTTTTATTTTTTTATGGTCAATCAATGCGCGTACTTTTTCCGAAGAAATATAATCCAGATTTGGAAAACCAATTAGTTTGTTCTCTTCATCAAGCATTTCCAATGACGGAATATGCGTTGTTGAGGTAACCACAATTTTCTGAATCGGAACATTGATAATTGTGTTTTGAGATAAACTGTCAGGAACAATTCCGTTTTTTTCTTTTAGAATGTAAGTGTATGTTTTTGTAGCTTTTGGCCAAGGATTTTTAACCGTAACGATGCTAAAACCATCATAATTTTCAATGGAAAAACCTTTAGCATATTTTACCGTATTTTCAGCGGAAATAGTTTGACTTTTTTGGGTTTCGGTTTTACACTGAATGAATAAAAAACAGATTACTATGATTAATAAAAAGAGATTTGAATTTTTCATTGAAATGATTTTTGCAAAAATATACGTTTGTGATAACAAAATCTCTTTTGTGTAACAATTGATGCAAATGATTTTTAAATTTTACTCGAAATTTGTGTAAAGCAAATGCTATGAGAGATAATTCAAATACTTTTATGTACATCGTTGGAGGAATTATTTTACTTCATTTTTTGATTGGTTTTGTGTGGTTGATAATCAAATTTTCGAAAAAGAAAGAGGATAAATAATATTTTCAATTATTTTTGCACCCAATTTAGGTTGCGTTTCTATTGTATAGAATCGCATTAAAAGGGAATCGGGTGATTGAATGATGATTAACAATTTATTATTGCAGAACACTTCTGAAATATAAAATCAACAATCTAAAATCAAAAATCCCGAGCTGTACCCGCAACTGTAAGCTATCAAGCTTGTTGTTACATGCAAACCATTGTCTTGTTTTAAAACGGGATGAGAAGGTAAACAACAAGACGCAAGCCAGGAGACCTGCCTTTATTTATTGAGTAACAAACTTTCGGGAAAAAAGGTTTGGGTATGGGTAAATTCTATGCTTTTCTCCCAGTATTTTTAAATTATTGTTTAACTAAAAATGAAAAAAACAGTAAAAATCAGTGCACTTTTTGCATTGATATCAACTTGTGTTTTGGCACAAGAACAAGATTCTCTAAGTATCAATCCATTGAAAGAAGTGGTAATTTCGGATACTAAATTTGCTCTCAAAAAAGAAAAATCGGGGAAAGTTATTGAAGTGATAACTGCAGAAGATTTAGCAAAAAAATCAGGACAAAGTTTAGCAACCGTTTTAAGTCAAGTTGCTGGTGTTGAAATTAATGGAAATCAATCGGCTAACGGAAAGAATTTGGGTTATTACATTCGTGGCGGAAAAAATCGCCAAGTTTTAATCATGATTGATGGAATTCCGGTTACTGATGCTTCTGGGATTAATATTGAATATGATTTACGATTACTGCCAGTAGAACAAGTGGAACGCATTGAAGTAATGAAAGGTGCGGCAAGTACGCTTTATGGAACTGGCGCAGCAACTGGAGTTATTAATATTACGTTGAAAAAATCGGCTAAGAAAGAAATTCAAGGAAATGCTTATGTGAATATTGGTTCCAATAATACTTCTGAAAACAAAAAATACAACGGACAAGATTTTAATCAAGGAATTTTGGTTAGTGGTGAAATGAAAAAAGTGAATTATTTTGCTGGATTTAATAGTACTGAAACTAGTGGAATGTCGCAAATTGCTGAACCTGTTGGAACAAAATATGAAGAAGATCGTTTTTCGAGACAAAATCTAATTGCAAAACTAGGTTTTAAAGCTACCCAAAAATTGACGCTTGATTTCTTTGGAAATTATGATAAAATTAAAAATGGTTATGATTTTACTTTTGATAATACGGGTTTTAATGATACAGATGTGAACGAAACCACTTCGGAGCAAGTTCGTTTTGGGTTTTCGCCAAAATACAAGTATAATAAAGGTGAATTTGTATTAAATTCAGGATTTACCAAAATAAAACGTGATTACAATGAGTTAAATTCATGGACAAATACTACCGATTATTCTTTGTACGAATCAAGAAGTGTTGTTTTGGACGGATTTAATAAGTATAATTTTAATAATGAATTTGCTTTGATAGTAGGAGCAAATTATCAGTTTCACGATATGTTGAGCCAAACGCCATTTGCAACTATTGAAAATGAAGCGGCAAAATTTAATATTTTGGATGGTTATACAACTTTAGTATATAATTCAAGTTTTGGATTGAATGTAAATGCTGGCGCACGATTGAATACACACAGTCAATATGGTAATAATTTTGTGTATAATTTTAATCCTTCGTATAACTTCAAAACAAGTTTTCCGTTGAAAGTTTTGGCTTCATACAGTACGGCTTTCATCACGCCAAGTTTGTACCAATTGTATTCAGAATACGGAAATACCGATTTAACTCCAGAAGAAAATGCAACAATCGAAGCAGGTTTTGAAACCGAGTTATGGAACAAAAAGATAAAATTAAGCGCAGTAGGTTTCTATCGTGACCAAAATGATGCTATTGATTTCTTCTACAATCCAGATACTTTTGAAGCTTATTATGTTAATGTTGATGGAAAGAGCAAAGCAAAAGGAGTTGAAACAACCCTTTCAGTTGCTTTATCCGAAAAAGTTAGTTTAAACGGAAATTACACTTTTACACAAGTTGATAAAGTGTTGGACAGATTAATTCCAAAGCATAAAGCCAATGCAAGTATTGATTTTCAACCAACCAAAAGAACTTTGTTTAACCTAAACTACCAATATTTTAACGCTAGAAATGATGCTTTTTACAACGGAACAACTTTTACTGTTGATAAAATCCAATTGGGTTCTTATCAGTTGTTAAATGCTTTGGCAAAATATGAATTAATTCAAAATAGACTAACTGTATTTGGAACGGTAACAAATATTTTTAACGAAGAATTTGTTGAAAATGCAGGTTATTCCACACGAGGAAGAAACTTCAAATTAGGTGTTAATATTGTTTTATAAATACCAAAAACGGCTTTCAATTAGAAAGCCGTTTTTTTTTGTTATTTATTGACATACATTTCAGTTCGTAATGGATTTATTGATTTACAATCAGCAAAATCTCTTTTAGAGATATCGTAGTAAACCGCTGCTGGTTTTCCGCTAGCAATTATAAGATTGATTGCTCTACTTAGTAATGGTTCGCTAGGATTTCCTAAAATACCCATATCGTCGAAATTTTCAATGTACTTATTTGATAATTCAGGGCTAATTCCTGCGGTGTAATCTCCAAAACCATTTTTGTCAACAACCTTCAGAACAATAGGTTGCATTGCATATTTGTGTGATGGATTTACATCGGTTTTTGTATAAGTAGGCGAATCATATAAGGTAATGGAACCCACATTTTTTCCAGTTGTAGTATCACCTATTTGTACAACCTGAATGTATGGTTTTAGGCAGTTTATTACCAATTCACTTGCAGATGCAGTAGAAGTTGATGTCAAAACATACACCTTGTTGAGGTTCAAACCATTCAACCCTGAATAAAATTTATTAAGTAAACTGTTTGGATTATTACTTTCATAATATGCTTGAACTTTAGCATTCCATTGTTCTTTTGCAAAAATTTGACCTGTAAATTGACCAGTAATCATACTAGCAAGTTTTGTGGCTGTTGCTACTGAACCACCAGAATTGTAGCGTAAATCTAAAACTAAATCAGTAACGTTTTGAGAGATGAAATTACCAAAAACATCATTCAGTTGACTGTCGTATGCAGAATAGAAACCATTATACATCAAATATCCTATGTTGTGTGTCCCTTGATTAATTACAGTATTAATGAAAATAGGATTTTCTGCAAGTTCTGTTTTTGTTAATGTAACAGATTGTCCATTAGGAGTAATATTTCCACCATTGTAATCTGCTAAATTTAATGTGTAAGTGTCATTTGCAAATAAAGTTCTGTAGTTGTCAACAGTCAATGGAGTTCCATTGATTGCATAAAAAATATCACCGCGTTGGATATCTTTAGTTGAAGCATCAGAATTTGGAATTATATATCGAACCCAACCGAAGATTTCGGTTGTGCTTCCGGGTTTATATTTTAGACCATAATCTACACCGTTATTTTTAGTATTACCAGTAAGAACACCTTCAAGAACTGTATAATCACTATATATTACACTAAATCTATCAATTGTATTATTGACGCGAAGATGGTTGAAAAGCGAAACAGGTGAATCGTATGTTTTTAAGAAAGCATTTAACTCAGGTTGGTTTGCGAAACGATCATCTGCTAAATCTGGAACGTCAGCTTGCCACAAATAGTATAGATTCATACCTTTCCAAACGAAATCATTAATTTCTAATTCAGATGGAACTAAGTTGTCGTCATTGTCCTCGCAACTATTAAATAGAGGAAATGATATTAATATCAAAAAGAAAAAAATCAGTTTTTTCATAGCAAGAATTTTGATTAAGAACGTAAATTTATAAAAGATTATTATTCAAATAAAATTCTTTGTAACAAAACCCTTTGTTACTCGTCTTGACTATATAACCAAAACCAAACAATGAACCAAAAGGAGTTTATACATCTTATTAATCCATTCAAGGATAAAATCTTCAGACTTGCTAAAAGATTGCTAGTGAGTACTGAAGAAGCTGAAGATGCAACTCAAGAAGTTCTTGTAAAGCTATGGTCTAAAAATGATAGCCTTGACCAATTGAAAAGTGTAGAGGCAATGGCAATGACAATGACAAAAAATTATTGTTTAGACCAATTGAAATCTAAAAGAGCTGGAAATATGACTATTGTTCACAATAATTATACTGATGGTTCAGCAGGATTACAAAAAAGAATAGAAGATAATGACACTTGGCAATGGGTGGAAAAAATTATTAATCAATTGCCAGAACAACAAAGGCTGATAGTACAGATGAGAGATATTGAGGAAATGGAGTTTGAGGAAATCAGTAAGGTTATGGAAATGAATGAGCAAGCTATTAGAACGGCGTTATCTAGAGCAAGAAAGGCAATAAGAGAAAATATGACTAAAACCAATAATTATGGCATTGGATAGAATAGAAATATTAATAGAAAAATATTTTGAAGGCGAAACAAGTATTGCCGAGGAAAAAGAGTTGAAAGATTATTTTTCTTCATCAAATGTTGCGCAGCATTTGGAACAATATTCAGCCGTTTTCGGATATTATAAACAAGCAAAAAAAGAGCAATTAAAAGCGACAATACCATTAAAATCTAAAAAACAATCTATTGTAGTATGGTTATCTGTTGCGGCATCAGTTGTTGTTATGCTTGGTGTAGGCTTTACTTTTTATAAAAACAATTTGAATACAGAAATTCAAAATGTAGGCAAAGTAGATGATCCTGAAATTGCATTCAGAGAAACTCAAAAAGCACTCGATTTGGTTTCTAAACATTTGAATAAAGGTATAGAAAGTGTTAGCTATCTCAATGAATTTGAACAATCAAAAAACAAAGTTTTTAAAATTAATTAATCAGAAATCATGAAATCAACAATGTATAAATATCAAAAAGAAAATTTTTCAACGATGAGTAAAAAAATAATTCTAACAGTCGTTCTGTTTTTTACAACAAATATCTTTTTTGCACAACAATCTGTTTTTGACAAATTTGACGGTCAAGACGATGTTACAGCTGTAATAGTGAACAAAAAAATGTTTTCACTACTTAGTAAAATGGACGCAAAGGACAAAGAAACACAACACTATGTGAACTTGATTAAAAAGCTGGACAATCTTAAAGTTTTTGTAACATCAAACACAAAAAAAGCTCAAGAAATGAAAGCTGTAGCTGATAAGTATCTAAAAACAGCTTCGCTAGAAGAACTTATGAGAGTTAATGAAAAAGGGAAAAGCGTAAAAATTTATGTTAAATCTGGTTCAACAGACTCTCAAGTAAAAGAACTACTTATGTTTATAGAAGGTTCTGGTAAAGAAGAAACTGTTTTAATGTCGTTAACAGGTGATTTTGACTTGAATGAACTATCTGTTTTGACTGATAAAATGAATTTGCCTGGAGGTGATGATTTGAAAAAAGCTTCTAAAAAATAATTCTATGAAATCAATTGTTTACGCAACGAGCATATTGTTATCTCTTTTGTTGTTTGGATGTAATTCTGAACCAACTCTTCAAAAATATTTTGTAGAGCATTCAGAGAAAAAGGATTTTATTTCACTCGATGTTTCTTCTGGAGTAATCAATGTTGACAAAACAAAGCTTTCTGCTGAGCAAAAAACAGCATTAGAATCATTTGATAAGATGAATATTTTGGTTTTCAAAGAAGATGGTAAAAACACTTCTGAGTTTGAAAAAGAAAGTAAAGAAGTAGCCAAGCTTCTGAAAGGCAAAGATTATAGCGAATTGATGAAAATAGGTTCGGGAAGTGACATGGCTTCCATAAGCTTTGTTGGTAATGAAGATGATATAGACGAGTTTGTGCTATTCGCAAAAAAGAAAGATAATGGATTTGGTGTTGTTAGAATTTTAGGGAACGATATGAATCCAAACAACATAATCAATATGATTTCGGTTTTGAAAGATTCTCAACTCAACATGGAACAACTCAAACCACTTCAAGACTTGATTAAAAAATAGGTTAGTTATAAAAAAAGTCCCAAAGTTAATTGGGACTTTATTTTTTTTTGAAATATTTCAAAGGAACTACAAGCATTCCGAAACATTCTCCATCTTCTTTTCCAATGTGTTTGTGATGCATTTTGTGTGCTCTTCTAACGGCTTGTGCATATCTATTATTCGCATTTCTAAAAATCTTGAAACGCTGATGAATAAATATGTCATGAACCATAAAATAAGCTAATCCATAAGCAAAAATGCCTAATCCAATAGCTAATCCAACACTTAATATTTCGTATTTCCATAAAAGGAAAAAAATGATACTAACTACGGCATAAAAAATAAAAAAAGCATCATTTCTTTCAAACCAAGAATTATGATCTTTTTTGTGATGGTCAGCATGAAGATACCAAAGAAAACCATGCATAATATATTTGTGACTAAACCATGCCATGAATTCCATGATACAAAAAGTCATTAAAAAAGCTACTATTTGAACTAACATAACTATAAAAGATTTAGTCTATAATTTACATAACATTTTGCCAAAAGACCAATTTTTTCATAATCAGGAACTCTAATTCTAGAGTTTTTGATTTCTTCAGAAGGTGTCTTTTTGAGCTTAGAAAGTAATTTTTTATAATATACATAAGCTGTATAAACACCAAACTTTGCTTCAATTGGCAGTTTTAAAATTCCCTGAAATCCAGCTTCAAAATCTTCCTCGATTTCTTTAATGATTTCTATTTTTGAATTTTCATCCAGTGCAGAAAGATTTGTGTTTGGAAAATAACTTCTATTCAAATTCTCATAATCGGCTTTCAAATCTCTTAAAAAATTCACCTTTTGAAAAGCAGATCCAAGTCTCATTGCAGAAGATTTGAGTTCTTCATATTTTTGATTGTCGCCATCTACAAAAACTTTTAAACACATCAATCCAACAACATCTGCCGAACCGTAAATATAATCATTATATTCATTAGTGGTTTCATAGATGCTTTTGTGTAAATCCATACGCATACTTTTCATAAATGATTTTATTAAATCAATCGGTATATCATATTGATAAACAGTTTTTTGAAATGAATTTAAAATAGGGTTGAGGCTAATTTTATACTTCAAAGCTTCATATAATTCTTCTTCAAAAAGATTGAATAAAACTGCCTTGTCATATTCGTGAAAAGTATCAACTATTTCATCAGCAAATCTAACGAAACCATAAATGTTGTAAATGTCTTGACGGATTTTAGGCGCAAGCATTTTGACTGCAGTGGAGAATGAAGTGCTGTAATTTTTCGTTACATTTTTGCTAAATTCAAAAGAGATTTTGTCAAAAATTGATTTCATAGCCGTTAATTTTTTTGAGATTTCACAATGAGTTCAGATACAATTTTCCCTGAAATTATAGATGGTGGCACACCAGGACCAGGAACAGTGAGTTGTCCAGTAAAAAATAGATTTTTTACTTTTGGACTTTTTAGCTTTGGTCTTAAAAAAGCTGTTTGTAATAACGTATTTGCAAGCCCATAAGCATTTCCTTTGTATGAATTATAATCTTCAATGAAATCTTTCACACAATAGGATTGTTTAAATATAATATTATCAGTTAATTTCTGATTAGTTAGTTTTTCAAGTCTTTCAATTATAATTTTAAAATAAGTTTCTCTAATTTCTTCTGTGTCTTCAATTCCTGGGGCAATTGGTATTAAAAATGTTGCGGCTTCATTGTTTTCTGGTGCAAAAGTTTTGTCAGTAACAGATGGAAAACTGGCATAGAAAAGTGGATCTTTTGGCCATCTTGGAGTATCATATATTTCTTGAGCATGTTTTTCGAAATCAGTATCAAAAAATAACATATGGTGCTCAATGTTTTCTAATTTTTTATTGAAACCAACATAAAATAGTAGTGATGATGGAGCAAATGTTTTTTTATCCCAATATTTTTCAGAATAGTTTCTGTAGCTTTCATCCAGTAAAGTCTCTGAATGATGGTAATCTGCGCCACTAAGCACAACATCAGTTTTTATTTTTTCTCCGTTGATGACAATTCCAGATACAGTTCTGTTTTCTACCAAAATTTTGTCCACAGATGCATTAGTAACAAACTTAACATTTAATTCTTGAGCCAACTGATGCATGGCTTCAACAACTTTATACATTCCACCTTCAGGATGCCAAGTTCCTAAACCGAAATCGGCATGATTCATGAAATTATAGAAAGAAGGTGTGTTTGATGGTTTTGCACCAAGAAAGAGGACAGGAAATTCAACAATTTGCCTGAGATTTTTATTTTTAAAGAGCTTTTTAGTGTCTTTTGATATGGTACTAAAGAATTGATCAACCTTTGTTATCGTTTGAGGAGTAATCAATTCAGTAATAGAATTTCCTGGTTTATAAACAAGGTTGTTAATGGCGATTTCATAATTCAATTTGGCAGAATCCATGAATTTTGACAACTTTTTTGAGCTACCAGATTCAATTCCTTCAAAAGTTTCTAATATTTTGTTGTAATCATCAGATATAGAAACAGAGTTTTCAGTATCAAAAATGACTTTATATGCTGGAGATAATTTTATTAAATTGTAATAATCTTTAGGTTTTTTTCCAAAATCAGCAAAGAATTTTTCAAAAACATCTGGCATCCAGTACCAAGTTGGTCCCATATCAAATGAAAACCCATCTTTCTTTAGTCTTCTTGCTCTACCACCGATGCTAGTGTTTTTTTCATAAATGGTAACATCAAAACCTTCTTTAGCTAGATAGCAAGCCGCTGAAAGAGATGAAAATCCTGAACCAATTATGCTTATTTTTTTACTCATTTTATAGACTATTTATCAGTTCCGCAATATTGCTGTAAACAGATATATTATCAGATAATTTTTCTTTGTTAATGTTTTGGGCCATTCTTCCCAGAAGAAAGAAGTTATTGTCACCGTCGGATATTTTTTCTATTTCAGACAAATAGTCTTCAACATTTTCAATAGTTGGTTCTACAGTCATGTAACATACATAGGTAATGTTACTAAAGTATTTTTTTACATCTATCAAATTTTCTAAAGGAACACTTTCCCCAAGATAAATTGTTTTATAACCATTATTTTGTATTTCATAATTTAGAAACATAAGTCCCAATTCATGGATTTCATTTTCAGGTAAATAGAGGACAAATGTTCTATCATTATAAATAGGTTCTTGTATTTGAACTTTTTCTGTATTGATTAATATTTTCTGTTTTATAAGATAACTTATGAAATGCTCATGCGCAGGACTTATAGTTCCTGTTTGCCACAACATACCAATTTCTGAAATCAATGGTACAAACACTTCATAAAAAACTTCGCTAAATGATTTTTCTTTTAATAATTCATCATAGGTTGTAAAAAAAAGCTTTTGATTGAATTCAATCATAGATAGTTTGAAATTGCTAATCGCATGATTATTAGCGTTTTTAGGGTTTGAAATTTCCCTCACAATTTCTGAAATTTTATCTTTGGGAAATTTTGAAATTTTAGAAATTTTATACCCGTGATTGTGTAAAAGCGTAATATTTAAAAGTTTTTGCAGATTTTCAGTATTGTAATATCGGATATTAGTATCTGTTCTCATGGGTTCAAGAATTTCATATCTTTTTTCCCAAATGCGAATTGTATGCGCTTTTATACCTGATAAGTTTTCAAGGTCCTTGATGCTGAATATGTTTTTTATATTGTTCATTCTTTTTTGTAAAAGATTAAACAAAAATATAAAATAAAACTTTATAAACAAAAAAAAGGTAAACTCATTTTGAATTTACCTTTTTTAACGTGACCACGATGGGATTCGAACCCATACGTCTTGCAACACTACCCCCTCAAGATAGCGAGTCTACCAATTTCTCCACGTGGCCTTAGTACAAATAAAAAAAGTTATCCGAAAAACGAACAACTTTTGTGACCCGACTGGGGCTCGAACCCAGGACCCCAACATTAAAAGTGTTGTGCTCTACCAACTGAGCTATCGAGTCTAAATATTTGCATTATAAAAAAGTGACCCGACTGGGGCTCGAACCCAGGACCCCAACATTAAAAGTGTTGTGCTCTACCAACTGAGCTATCGAGTCAAATATTCTTTTTTGAATGCGGGTGCAAATATAAGATGTTATTATCTATATTTCAAAGTTATTTTATTATAAATTTACCTTTTTTTACAAAGTATTCATAAAAGCTTAATTTATAAAGGATTAAATTGAAAAATAAAATTATTTTAACTGGTTATATGGGCTCAGGAAAGACAATAGTTGGTAAATTGCTTTCTAACAGAATAGGTTATCGCTACGTAGATTTGGATAATTTTATTGAACTCAACGAAAAAAAAACTATAAAAGATATATTTTCTTCAAGAGGAGAAATTTACTTTAGAAAAATAGAAAAAGACTATCTAATTCAGGTTTTAAGCGCTACAGAACCAATGGTAATTAGTCTTGGTGGTGGAACGCCTTGTTATTCTAATAATCATGAGTTGTTGAGAAGAGACGATTTGAATTCTATTTATTTAAAAGCTAATGTCGATACAATATTAAGTAGAATTCAAAATGAAAAAATAAAACGTCCTCTGCTATCGGATATAGATGATAGTGAACTGAAAGATTTTATAGCACAACATCTTTTTGAAAGAAGTTATTTTTACCATTTTTCAAAATTTATTATCAATGTTGATAATAAAAATGTAGACCAAATTGTAGATGAAATTTTGGCTTTAAATTAAATGTGCATAACTTTCATTTTCAGTAAATACAACTTCAACATGTTCTTTTGATGATGTAGAAAGTGAGATTCCTTTAAAATCAGCTTTTACAGGAAATCGTTTGTGATTTCTATCGACTAAAACAGCTGTTTTAAATTTTTTGAGAGGAACATCAAGAAAGTGCTTTACACCATAAATTAGTGTACTTCCTGAGTTGAGAACATCGTCTATTAAAACTAAATTTTTATCTTGATATTCATTACTTTTTAAAGAAGTTTTTATTGGGTTGAGAGGGTTTGATTTATCGATTACAACTTCACAAATTATAGTTTTCAAAGTTGAAATTTCGATTAATTTCTGCTGTATTCTCTTGGCAAGTACAAAACCATTTTTTGAAATTCCAGCAATAACAATTTCATTTTCGTTGTGAAAAGTTTCACATATTTGATAAGAAATTCGTAGCACTTTATTGTCAATATCTCTGCTGGTAAGTATGATATTCTTATTCATGGTTTTATTTTTTTTCAAATATAAAAAAGAGTTCTCTACCTTCTCGGGGTTTTATAGAATTATATGCTGTTTCGAGTGTCTTAATTTTGAATTTATCTGAAAATAATTTGACATATTCACTTTCTGAACCCCCAAACGGTGGTCCATCTTCTGTTAAAGGGAATTGAAATAATAAACCAATTATTTTCCCTTTTGGCTGAAGCAACTCATTCATTTTTTCTGTATATTTATTTCTAAGAGAAGGGTTTAAGGCACAAAAAAATGTTTGTTCAATAATCAAATCATATTTTTTTGTATGATTAAAAAAATCATCACAAATTAAATTTTCATTAATATAATTTTCAACTCTATTTTTAATGTTAATTAATGGTTGTTCTGCAATATCAATGATTGTTACGTTTCTAAAACCATTTTGGATTAAATATTCATATTCATAACCATTTCCTGCACCAGGTATTAGAATACTAAGGTCTTTGTTTTTAATTTGGTCAACATAATCTTTTAGTGGTTTTGTTATTTCTTTAACATCCCAACCAGTTTCGTTATTCAAATAACGATTTTGCCAATATTGTGCATCAAAATTCATCTTCTAAAAATTCATTTTCATAATTATCTAAATCTCTTCGGTCTTTTTTTGTAGGTCTACCGTCACCATATTTTCTGTAATGTTCCTTTGAAAGCTTTAACATTTCTAAATGCGCAAAAACTTCTGGAGGAGTTTCGTCTTTTCTGTAAATATCAACGAGTTTTGCTCCAACTCTGTTTTCGGGAATATCAAGTACAGTAATTGTTCTGGTTATTTGGTCTTTTCTAAAGCTAATTTTATCCATTGGATATACTTCGCGAGAAGGTTTTGCAATTTGATTATTCACTGTAATTAAATTTTTTTTGCAAGCTTCCGTCACCATATTTCGTGTTTTGTAATAACGAACGCACCACAGATATTTATCAACTCTCATATTTTTTCTAAAATCGACGTTAATTTGTTTACAAAAATAAATCAATATTGTATCTTGCGCACTCAAAATTGCATTATTAAATGAAAAATATTTTCAAAGCCTTTTATTTTATCACAGCTGCTTTATTAATAACGTCTTGTAATAAAAGCGATGATTCTACCACTGAATTAAAAGATTATTCTGAACAATATCAAAAAGATTTAGAATTAATTGAAGATTTTCTTCAAACGCATTATATGGAGGTTACCAATAATCCTGGAGCTACAGATGACCAAAGCGTAACATTTACTGAAATACCAACAGGAGGAACACAAACATCTATTTGGAACCAAACAGATTACCCTTTACAAGTTCGCTACGTTAATAAACATGATATAACATATAAGTTGTATTACATTCAATTGAGACAAGGAACAGGAGCAAGCAGTCAATCACCATGTAATGTTGACCAAGTTTTGGCTTCATATAACGGAAAATATATTTACACTGACTCTGATACTGAAAAAACTACTTTTGAACAATTTGAAGAATCATTGAATCCTCAAACCTATTTTAGTTTAGCTAGTGTTATTGCTGGTTGGAGTGAAATCTTCCCTAAATTTAAAACAGGTTCTTATTCTGCAAATCCTGACGGAACTATTTCATATTTTGATTTTGGTGCTGGTATTATGTTTATTCCTTCAGGTTTGGGGTATTATAATGTATCTACTGGAGGAATTCCATCTTATTCTCCATTGATTTTTAGTTTCAAATTATATGAAATTATAAGAGAAGATCAAGATGGAGATGGTATTCCTTCATATCAAGAAGATATCTCAACAGTTGTTGTAAATAGTGATGGAACTGAAACTGTTATTAATGGTACTCCAGATGGTTATGTAAGAGTGCTTGATGAAGATGTTGTCAATCCAGACGATACAGATGGAGACGAAATCCCAGACTTTTTAGATGTTGATGATGATGGAGATTATTTCACAACTCTAAGCGAAATAAAAAATCCATTAACTGGAGATTCTTATCCATATGATCAAATTCCTACTTGTACTGATGGAAAGAAAAAACATTTATCTACTGCTTGTCATTAAGATTAAACAATAAAAAAACGCTCAATCGAGCGTTTTTTTATTTCATATTTTGATTAATTATTTTCTTGAAATAACTTTTTTAGTTTTTTCAATAATTGCAGCACTATTTAAGCCATACTTTTCCATTAATTGGTCTGGTGTTCCACTTTCGCCAAAACTATCGTTTACAGCAACGAATTCTTGAGGAACTAAATGATTTTGAACCAAAGTTCTCGAAACACTTTCGCCCAAACCACCAATAATATTGTGTTCTTCGGCAGTAACTACACAACCCGTTTTCTTAACCGATTTTAAAATTGCTTCTTCATCTAAAGGTTTAATAGTATGAATATTAATTACTTCTGCAGAAATTCCTTCAGCTTCTAATTTTTCTGCAGCGATTAAAGCTTCCCAAACTAAATGTCCAGTTGCAATAATAGTAACATCAGTACCTTCGTTTAATACAATTGCTTTACCAATTACAAAAGGTTCATCTGCTGGTGTAAAGTTAGGCACTACCGGACGACCAAAACGTAAGTAAACTGGACCATGGTGGTCAGCTAAAGCTATCGTAGCCGCTTTAGTTTGGTTATAATCACAAGTGTTAATTACCGTCATTCCTGGTAACATTTTCATTAATCCAATATCTTCTAAGATTTGGTGTGTTGCTCCATCTTCACCTAATGTTAATCCAGCATGCGAAGCACATATTTTTACATTTTTGTCAGAATAGGCGACAGATTGACGAATTTGGTCATATACTCTTCCAGTAGAAAAGTTAGCGAAAGTACCTGTAAACGGAATTTTACCACCAATAGTTAATCCCGCTGCAATACCAATCATATTTGCTTCAGCAATTCCAATTTGGAAAAAACGCTCTGGGTGGTTTTTCTTGAAATCATCAAATTTTAATGACCCAATTAAATCCGCACAAAGTGCCACTACGTTTTCATTTTTTTGACCTAATTCCGTCATTCCAGCTCCAAAACCCGAACGGGTATCTTTACTGCCTTGGTTGATATATTTTTTCATTTGTTTTTAAGTTTAATTGTACTCAACAGAATACTTGTAACTGAACACTTTTAACTGAACACTGAAAACTAATTAATAGTCTCCTAAAGTTTCAACATTTTGTTCTAACGCTTTTGCTAATTGCTCATCATTTGGCGCTTTACCATGCCATGCATGCGTATGCATCATAAAGTCAACACCATTACCCATAACGGTATGTAGCAAAACACAAACTGGTTTTCCTTTTCCTGTTCTAGACTTAGCTTCATTCATCCCGGCAATAATTGCCTCAATGTTATTTCCTTCTTTAATTTCTAAAACATCCCAATCGAATGCTTCAAATTTTGCTTTTAGATTTCCTAAAGATAAAACTTCGTCTGTTGAGCCATCTATTTGTTGACCATTGTAATCTACAGTTGCTATTAAGTTGTCAACTTTTTTTGCTGAAGCATACATTATTGCTTCCCAATTTTGACCTTCTTGTAGTTCACCATCACCATGAAGTGAATATACTAAGTGGTTGTCATTGTTCAATTTTTTTGCCAATGCAGCACCAATTGCTACAGACATTCCTTGTCCCAATGATCCACTAGCCATTCTCACTCCAGGCAAGCCTTCATGAGTAGTTGGATGACCTTGCAATCTTGAATTTAGTTTTCTGAAAGTTGCCAATTCAGAAATAGGGAAGTAGCCACTTCTTGCTAAAACGCTGTAAAAAACAGGAGATATGTGACCGTTAGATAGAAAAAACAAATCTTCTCCTATGCCGTTCATATCAAAACCTTCTTTACGAGACATTAATTTTTGGTAGAGCACAGTTAGAAATTCAGCACAACCTAATGAACCACCAGGATGACCAGAATTTACAGCATGAACCATACGAAGAATGTCTCTTCTTACTTGTGTTGTGAAATTTTGTAAATGTTGTGTGTCAGACATTATTTATTGGGTTTAATTTTCGTCAAAGATAATTAGATATTTAATTTTAATGAATTTATCTTTATGGATATTTCTCTAAAAAAAATATCCGACCAAATTTGTCGGATATTTAGAATAAAAATAGTTTTTTTTAATTTTTAATTAATTTAAAAATTGTGTTCTTGTTTCCTTTTAGAGAAATAAAATAAACTCCACTAGACAAATCTTCGATATTTAAATTGATTTTTTGGCTGTTGCCAAAATCAAATTTTTTAATGCTTTGTCCCATAGTATTGAAAATATCTCCTTGAGAAGCAAAATCAGCTTGCTCAGGCAGTTCAATAGTAATAGTATTTTTGGCTGGATTTGGATAAACTAAAAGGTTATTATTTGTAAAAATTGGGTTCGATAAGTTTTCAACATACTCATAAGCACCAATATCAGGGTTTTCAATTCTTTCAATACCATCTTTATCAAAAAGTGGAGCAAAACTTGTTGTTCCGTTTTCTATTGCAATACTCGAAATTGATAAATGAAAATCAGCATCATGTATGCTACTACTTTCTGAGATAAAATCTGGGTTTCCTGTTTGATAGAATAAGCCTTGAGGATTTGCAAATCCCGAATTTGCAGCCCAAAGATTATGAGAAACTAATGTTTCTGTTGTGTCATTGAGGTTTATAGGTGCGATATCATTATCTGGAAAGCTAATGTTATTGACCACAGCAACATTTGACGAAAGATAAGATGTTATTTCTCCATCCTGAATGTCTGGAGATTTGCAATTTTTATACACAGTATTGTTAGCAATTATCAAATGGTCTGAAGTATAGGAATGAATTCCTCTTCCGCCATTATCAAATACAACATTATTGCTAATATTTGTTTTACCAACATATGCCCCAAGAGTAGAGCCAGATTGCGTGTTTCTTGAGTCGTCAATTACAATTCCGCTTCCGCCTATTATTGTTTCGCTAAAACCAAATGTATCAGGTATAAAACATTCGTTTCTATAACAAGTATTGCGAGTAATTGTATTTTTTATTTCTGTTGAAGAGTCAGAATTCCAACTTTGATATAGTGCAATTCCACTGTTATTGTATGGAGAATACCATGCACATTCTTTCACTATGTTATTCTCAATAGTTACATAATCACTATTTTGAACAAATATTCCACCACCACCACATTTTGATACTTCACAGTTTTTAATAACTATATGATGAGATTTATTTTCGGGATTAGCATACTCAAATACAACACCAATACCATTACCAGAAGTAGCAGAATTGAAAAGGTTGTTTTGTTCAGAAATAGCATATTCTAGAGTAATATTGTCGTTATTGCCAATAATTTTTATACCATCAATGATAATATAATCTGCACCTTCAATTCTTATGCCTTGCCAATTATTTTCATTCATTTGAATAATTGGGTGATGACCTTCATAATTTTTGAAAGTTATCCAATTCTCCTCATTTCCAGAAATATTTATTGTAACAACATCGCTATTTGGCACATTGTTAGTGTAAATACCATTCATGATGTGAACAACATCTCCTGGTTGCGTAATCTCTTGAGCATGTTGAATGGTTCGAAAAGGGGTTTCAGGTGTTAAACCATCATTCGAGTTGCTTCCATTAGGTTGGCTTACATAATAGTTAGTTGCATTGGCAAAATAGCAACAAAAAATCATAAAAAAACAGATAATTTTATTCATTTTAATTAATGGTTAGTTTATTAAAATTGTAAGAACTTATTGAAGGTAAAATTAAAAAGTTAATTGCTGAGATTTTAATTTTTTAGATTAAAGGCAACAATTTCAGTTGAAATTAACAATTAATATAGAACGACTACTTTTAATTCTTTTATCTTTGCCAACTGAAAAAATGATTATGAAATTTGACTTATTAGCCAAAGACGCCAATTCAAAAGCTCGAGCAGGAAGCATAACAACCGATCATGGAGTGATTGAAACCCCTATTTTCATGCCAGTAGGAACTGTTGCTTCAGTAAAAGGAGTTCATCAAAGAGAGCTCAAAGAAGAAATAAATCCAGATATAATTCTCGGCAATACATACCATCTTTACCTTAGACCTCAAACAGATATTCTTGAAAAGGCTGGAGGATTGCACAAGTTCATGAATTGGGATAGAAATATCTTGACAGACTCTGGTGGTTATCAGGTATATTCACTTTCTGCCAATAGAAAAATTAAAGAAGAAGGAGTTAAATTTAAAAGTCATATTGATGGTTCCTATCATTTTTTTTCACCGGAAAATGTCATGGAAATTCAAAGAACAATAGGAGCAGACATCATTATGGCATTTGATGAATGTACACCATACCCTTGTGATTATAGATATGCAAAAAGGAGTATGCACATGACCCACCGTTGGCTGGATAGATGTGTAGAACATTTGGCAAAAATCCCTGCAAAATACGGTTTTGAGCAAACTCTTTTCCCGATAGTTCAAGGAAGTACATACAAGGATTTAAGAGAGCAATCGGCTGAGTATATAGCTAATGTTGGTGCTGAAGGAAATGCAATTGGTGGACTTTCTGTAGGTGAACCAGCAGAGGAAATGTATGCAATGACCGAAGTGGTTACAGCAATTCTTCCTGAAGATAAACCACGTTATTTGATGGGAGTAGGAACACCAATTAATATCTTAGAAAATATTGCATTGGGCGTTGATATGTTTGATTGTGTTATGCCTACACGTAACGCGCGTAATGGAATGCTTTTTACTGCTAATGGTGTTATCAATATTAAAAACAAAAAATGGGAAGCCGATTTCTCACCAATAGATGAAATGGGACATACTTTTGTTGATACTGAGTATACAAAGGCTTATTTGCGACACCTTTTTGCTGCTAATGAATATTTAGGAAAGCAAATTGCAACTATTCATAACCTTGGTTTCTATATGTGGTTGGTTCGTGAAGCTAGAAAACATATATTAGCAGGAGATTTTAGAGTTTGGAAAGATATGATGGTAAAAAATATGAGCCAACGATTATAGTTTATGCTAAAGATTATTGATAAATATATTCTAAAACGATACCTAGTAACTTTTGTTGTAATGATACTTATGTTTATACCCATAGGTATTGTTATAGATGTTTCTGAAAAGATAAATAAAATGCTAGAGAACAAAGTTCCTTTTGGTGCTGTGGCTAAGTATTATCTAGACTTTACAATATATTTTGCTAATCTATTATTTCCAATTTTCTTGTTTTTATCTATTATTTGGTTTACATCTAAGTTAGCAAATAATACCGAAGTTATTGCAATATTAAGCTCTGGTATATCATTTACTAGGTTTTTAAGGCCTTATATTATTGGCGCAACCATAGTTTCATTATTTGCGCTAATAATGAGTATTTTTTTGGTACCAAGTGCAAGTGCAGGATTTAAAAATTTTAGATATGCTTACTTAGTTAATAATACAAGCGATGTCAGGGATAATTCTAATGTTTTTAGACAGGTTAGTAAAGACGAGTATATATTTGTTTCCAATTTTAATGATGTTTCAAAAATTGCGTTTAATTTTTCCATGGAAAAATTTGATAAGGATAAATTAAAATATAAACTCAACGCTAGCAGAATAAAATTCAATCCATCAGATAGCACATACACCTTATATAATTACACCAAAAGAAAAGTAGGTGAGTTGAGCGATATTATAGAGTCTGGTGAAAAAAAAGATACGGTTTTCAATTTTGATATTGACGATTTAGCTCCAGTAGTTTATATAGCTGAAACACTACCATTGAATGAATTAAACAAATTTATTGATAAAGAAAAAGCAAGAGGTTCTTCAAATATAAATGTTTATTTGGTAGTGCTTTACAAAAAATATAGTATTCCAGTTTCTGCATTTATTCTTACCATTATCGCTGTTGCAGTTTCATCTATGAAGCGTCGAGGAGGAATGGGAATGAACCTTGCTATAGGAATAATTTTAGCTTTCGGATTTGTGTTTTTAGACAAAGTTTTTGGCGTTCTTGCCGAAAAATCTTCTGCACCACCTTTATTAGCCGTTTGGACTCCAAACATTGTTTTTGGTATCTTAGCAATCTATTTGCTAAAAAATGCTAAGCGATAAATCAAAAAGTTATCTAAATCTTCACCTCATTGTATTCATCTGGGGTTTTACAGCTATTTTAGGAGCATTAATTTCATTGGATGCATTACCATTAGTATGGTATAGAATGCTGTTTGCGGTTGTATTTATTGGAATTTATATTATTTATAAAAAAATAGACTTTAAACTCGATAGATTAACACTTCTGAAGTTTTTGCTAGCGGGATTCATTATAGCCATGCATTGGTTTACATTTTTCAAGGCAATAAAAGTTTCAAATGTTTCCATAACACTTGCATGTTTATCAACAGGTGCTTTTTTCGCATCAATTCTGGAGCCAATTTTTTATAAAAAACGGATTGTTCCCTATGAATTATTATTAGGGTTTGCTGTAATTATTGGGTTATATATTATTTTTAAAGTAGAGGTAAAATTTATCAACGGAATATTTTTAGCATTATTTTCAGCATTTTTATCAGCTCTTTTTGCTGTTATTAATAGTCAATTTGTAAAAAAACACAATTCAACCATAATATCATTTTATGAGCTGATAGGAGGAGTAGTTTTCTTTTCTTTCTTTTTATTTATTTCAAATAGCTTTTCATTAGAATTCTTTCAAGTCTCGATGAATGATTTAATGTATTTGTTCATATTAAGTAGTATATGTACAGCTTATGCATTTATTGAATCGACTAGAGTTATGAAATTTTTAAGCCCATATACAGTAATGTTGACAATAAACCTAGAGCCTATATATGGGATAATTTTGGCGGTTATAATATTCAAAGAAAAAGAGAAGATGAGTTTTGAATTTTATATTGGAGCGTTAATAATTCTTTTTACTGTTCTAATCAATACTTTGATTAAGAGTAGAAAAACTAAAATAAAAGAAACACAGTAGATTATCTTTTCTTGTTCACAACTCTTCTGTGAAACTTAGTTTCTTTACATTCAAATTCCTATATTTGTAACCCTGTTATTAATTATAATAAAGCAAATTCTATGGAATATTTAGATTTTGAATTGCCTATTAAAGAATTGGAAGATCAATTGGATAAATGCCAATTAATAGGTCAAGAATCAGATGTTGATGTTACTAATACATGTAAACAGATTGAAAAAAAATTAGAAGAAACTAAGAAAAAAATCTATAAGAACTTAACTGCTTGGCAACGAGTTCAACTCTCAAGACATCCAAATAGACCTTACACGCTTGAACATATTACCAATTTGACAAAAGGAACTTTTCTTGAGCTTCATGGTGATAGAGGTTTTAAGGATGATAAGGCTATGATTGGTGGTTTAGGTAAAATAGATGGGCAATCATTTATGCTCATAGGTCAACAAAAAGGAATTAATACCAAAATGAGACAGTATAGAAATTTTGGTATGGCTAATCCCGAAGGCTATAGAAAAGCATTGAGACTAATGAAGATGGCTGAAAAATTTGGGATACCAGTTATTACATTGGTAGATACTCCAGGAGCATATCCAGGTTTAGAAGCAGAAGAAAGAGGACAAGGAGAAGCAATTGCTCGAAATATATTTGAAATGTGCAGGTTGAAAGTGCCTATTATCACTATCATCATAGGTGAAGGTGCTTCTGGTGGTGCTTTAGGAATAGGTGTTGGTGACAGAGTTTATATGTTAGAAAATACTTGGTACTCTGTTATTTCTCCCGAGTCATGTTCTTCAATACTTTGGAGAAGTTGGGAATTCAAAGAGCAAGCAGCCGAGGCTTTGAAACTGACCTCATATGACATGAAAAAGCATAAACTTATTGACGAAATTATTCCTGAGCCACTTGGTGGAGCACATTATGATAGAGAAACAACTTTCAAGACTGTTGAACAATATATCATGAAAGCTTTTAATGAACTGAAGCATTTATCAACAGAAGAGCTTGTTGCTCAGAGAATGGATAAATACAGTAAAATGGGCGAATTCAATAAGTAAAAGAATACAAAACACTTAGATGTCCGAAGCCCTACAGCTTCGGATTTTTTTTGGGTTTTTAACAAAATAACTAAAGTTATAAACACGTTTGATGTATAACTCTATTTAATTTTTTTTATCAAATTCTATATTTTCGCTTCATGGAAAATTTAAAAAATATAAGCCCAATTAAAGTTGATAAAACAACCATTATCAATCTCGAAAAAGGGAAACTTCCTCCACAAGCTCTTGACCTCGAAGAAGCAGTTCTTGGAGCAATGATGATTGATAAAAAAGGTGTTGATGAGGTTATTGATATACTTCAAGCAGATGCTTTTTACAAAGATGCGCATAAGCACATTTTTGAAGCCATTTTCCAGTTATTCACAGACTCTCAACCAATAGATTTGTTAACAGTTTCGGCACAGTTGAAAAAGAATGGCAAGCTAGAACTTGCTGGAGGTGATTTTTACTTGATTCAGCTGACGCAAAAAATTTCGTCTTCAGCGCACATAGAGTTTCATTCAAGAATTATTCTTCAAAAATATATTCAGCGAAGTCTTATAAAAATTTCTTCAGAAATCATTGAAGATAGTTATGACGAGTCGACGGATGTTTTTGATTTGCTTGACAAAGCAGAGTCAAAACTGTATGAAGTAACGCAAGGCAATATTAAGCGTAGCTCAGAAACTGCACAAAGTCTTGTAATTCAAGCCAAAAAAAGAATTGAAGAAATTGCTAATAAAGAAGGTTTGAGTGGAATTCCTACTGGTTTTGAAAAACTAGACAAAGTTACATCTGGTTGGCAACCATCAGATTTGATTATTATTGCTGCTAGACCAGGTATGGGTAAAACTGCATTTGTACTTTCTATGGCTAGAAATATGGCAATTGATTTCAAACAACCAGTAGCTTTGTTTTCGTTGGAAATGTCTTCTGTTCAATTGATTACGCGTTTAATTTCATCGGAAACTGGCTTGTCTTCAGAAAAATTGAGAACAGGAAAGCTTGAGAAACACGAATGGGAACAATTGTCAACCAAAGTTAAAGACCTCGAAAAAGCACCATTGTATATAGATGATACACCTTCACTTTCAATATTCGATTTAAGAGCAAAAGCTCGCCGATTATCATCACAACATGGCATAAAACTTATAATTGTAGATTATCTTCAATTGATGACTGCTGGTGGAGGCGGAAAAGGTGGTGGAAATCGTGAGCAAGAGATTTCAACTATTTCTAGAAATCTAAAAGCATTAGCCAAGGAGTTGAATGTTCCAGTAATTGCACTATCGCAGTTGTCTCGTGCTGTTGAAACTCGTGGTTCTAGCAAAAGACCTTTGCTGTCAGATTTGCGTGAATCTGGTGCAATAGAACAAGATGCAGATATCGTTTCGTTTATTTACAGACCAGAATATTATAAAATTGATGAATGGGATGATGATGAAAGAACACCAACCGAAGGTCAAGCTGAGTTTATAATTGCCAAGCACAGAAATGGTTCTTTAGAAAATATTCGACTGAAATTTATAGGTAATCTTGGAAAATTTGATAACCTTGAAGAATTTGGAGGATTATATGATGATTTACCATCCAAAATGAACCTTGATGACAATCCATTTTTTACCAAAAATTTGCCTTCTGCCAATGAAGCTTTTGGTAGTAATATAAACTCCAATGAGGACGATAGTGATGTTCCTTTTTAAAATATAATCCCGAGAAATCGGGATTTTTTTTGTTAAAATTCGAGTATTTCTACTTGGTTATGAATTAGACTTTTAAATTACTTTTACTGCAAATATTTTGTTTTCATGAATTTAAAGGCCTTTTATATTGAGCAAGACAAAATTGCAGACTGGATAATCTCTGCTTTTGTAATTTTTGTTCTATTGGGAATAATTGTTATAGCAATATTTTTAATTTCCCGAAAACAAATAATGTCTGATGTTGTTCACTTGAAAAAATAAACTCATATTTCATTTGATGCTAAATATTTAGAATAATTAGTTATTTTTAAACTTTAACCCTAATAACAAAAATAATTATGGCAACTAACAAAATTACTTTAGAAACTGCTCAAGAATGGGCTAATAATTGGAGAAAAAAGCAAGGAGATAATGTAAAAGCTTTTTTAATTCCTAGGCAAGATATTATCGATTTGTATAATAACATCATCGAAGATGGAGGTGATGATGTGAGAGGATATTTAGGGATAAAAAATGATGGAGAGTTTAAGCTGATGCTTGTTCCCGTTAGTAAAGATGGAACAGATATGGTTGATTTAGGTATATATGACTTATCAAAACCATGTCCAGACTTTTGTGATTTTACAAGTCCTTTGTATACACTAAAGCCAACTAATGGATAATTTTTTATCAACAACTGTAGTTATTGCATTAGCAATAAATTGCATAGTATATTTTAAAAGCTTTTTCAATAACGGAAAAGCTTTTAAAATATTTTCATTGTATTTAGGAATGTGTCTATTTACAGAATTTATGTTGAGAGTTTTGATTTACTTCAAAAATCAAAATCTTATCATGACGCATTTTTATTTTATAATGCAATTTTTATTACTCAGTTTTTTCTATCACGAACTTTTAAAAAATAAACTAAAAAAAAGATTGATACGCTATTATGCTGTATTTATGATTATCGTTTTGATTTTTAGATTCATTTTATTTCCTGAATTATTAATGCAGTTTGATTTATTTGAAATATTTTTTACCTGCTTTCCTATTATTATTTATGCAATACTCTATTTCTATCAAATGCTCGAAGAGAAAAAGCAGTTTTATCTAATCAATATAGGTTTGACTATATACCTTTTCGGAAGTACAATAATATTTCTGACTGGGAACATTATAAATATTTACAGTCCAAAGTTTGCAAGAAGTTGTTGGAGGTTCAATAGTTTGTTGTGTATTTTTTATCATGTTTTGGTTTTTATTGAATGGAAGAAAAATTACTCTAAAATAAAAATGTAATGAAAGCAACTTTTGAAACAGAGCTTTACAGCGCCATATTCTATATTTTTTTTGGCTTTCTATTGATGTCTATAGTCATTATTGTATTTTTCTATAAATCCAGAAAGAAAATTGTAAAAAAAGAACTCGAAAAAAAAGATTTAGAAATCAGCCATCAAAAGCAACTTTTACATTCAATACTTATTACACAGGAAGAAGAACGCAAGCGTATAGCGCAGGATTTGCACGATGATATTAGCTCAAAATTGAACATCGTTTCGCTAAACAGTCATTTGTTGAAAACAAAAAATATCAGTGAAAATGAAATTGAAGAAATAACAGGTAATATAATTCAGTTAACAAAAAAAGCACTCGACAGTTCTCGACAGATAGCTCATAATTTGATGCCGCCAGTTTTAGAAAAATTTGGTCTCAACGAGGCTTTGGAAGAACTAACAGAAGAATTTGGAAGATTAAAATCTGTTCAAGTTTTCTACAACAATAAAATTAATTTTTCTGATTTCAGTAGTGAAATTCAACTAAATATTTTTCGAGTAATTCAAGAACTGCTAAACAATTCTATTCGACACGGCAAAGCAACAGAAATTAAAATCAATTTTGAAAAAAAAGGAACTACCAATATCTGTCAATATAGTGACAACGGAATTGGATTTGACATGAATAATCAATTCAATCAAAAAGGTCTCGGAATGAAGAACATTGAAAGTAGATTGATTTTTATAAACGGCAAATTTGAAATCAATTCTGCGCCCAATGAAGGATTTCATTTTTTAATAAATTTTTAGTCTATGCATAAAATTAAAATCATTTTGGTTGATGACGAGGAACTTTTTAGAAAAGGAATCTTCTTTTTGCTTCAACGAGAGGAAAATATCGAGATTATTTTTGAAGCATCAAATGGCGATGAATTGATGAACTTTTTAAAAGAAAATAACAATCATCCAGATATCATTTTGATGGATTTAAAAATGCCTCTTCTCAATGGTGTAGAGGCAACAAAATTAATCCGAAACGATTTTCCAGAAATCAAAATCATTGCGCTAACAAGCTATAATACTGATTCGTTTATATCGAATATGATTAAAATTGGCGCTTCGTCCTATTTGTTGAAAAATGCTTCTCCAGCAGAAATGATTTCAACCATAAATCAAGTTTTTGAAAATGGGTTTTATTACAATGAAACCGTTTTTGAAATTATCAATAGACAAAACATTTCAAATTTTAAACCCAAAAGCCAATATGTTGATATTATTCTAACAGTTCGCGAAAGAGAAGTGTTGGAACTTATATGTCAGCAAATGAGTACAGCAGAAATTGCCGAAAGACTTTTCATTAGCTCAAGAACAGTTGAAGGGCATAGAAACAACTTATTATTGAAAACTGAAGCCAAAAATGTTGCAGGTCTAGTTGTTTTTGCCATTCAGAACAACATCGTTTTAATAGAATAAAAAAACGTGAGCTTTACTTTCGTACTGCTCACGTCAAAAATAGGGAAGTCTCAAATTACCCCAGAATTATGCCTGCTGAATATACCAAGAAGACAAGGATTAAAACGCCTAAAGCTATCAGTCCTATTTTGTTGGCTACATTAAATTTTTTTATTGGTTCGTTCATATTGTTTCAATTCTTTCGGTTGGTATTTCTTTTTCCAAAAGTATTCTATGCGTTCTGATTGTATATGCGTATTTTTACCTGATTTTAAGTTTATTTTTAACAAAAAATTATCTTTGAAATCAAAGACTATAACGTACCTTCGATTAATAAAGTTTCAAAATGAAGTTTTTAATAAATACATTTAGGCTATTAATACTTTTTTCTGTGATAAGTGCAAAAGCAAATTTTATCCTTTTGCCAATGGATGATACTACCCAAAAAAACCATCTAAAAGCTTACGGAATAACCTATTGGGCATTAGACAAGCAATACAAAGCCAGTTGGTTGCTCAATTATCGTGGTGGTTCATTTTTATTGCCAGATGTTGCTGAGATTAGAAAGGAATGCCAAATTCGAGGCGTGAGTTTTGAAATCCTTTCCGATGGCGAAGCCGATCAAATTTTGACTGAAATATCTTCTCCATCACAAAACATGGAAACCGTTGTGCTAGAAAAAGCGCCAAAAATTGCCGTGTATTCTCCACCAGGAAAACAACCTTGGGATGATGCGGTAACAATGGTTTTGACCTATGCCGAAATTCCTTTCAAAGTGGTTTATGACGAAGAAGTGTTGAGCGATCAATTGATTTTGTATGATTGGTTGCATTTGCATCACGAGGATTTTACAGGGCAATATGGTAAATTTTATGGTGCTTATAGAAATGCACCTTGGTACATAGAACAAAAGAAAGATGCCGAAGCATTGGCAGCAAAACTTGGTTATAGTAAAGTATCTCAAGAAAAACTTGCTGTTGCCAAAAAGATTAGGGATTTTGTTATTGGTGGTGGATTTATGTTTGCTATGTGTTCTGCAACAGATAGTTTTGATATTGCTTTGGCTGCCGAAGGTGTTGATATTTGCGAACCCATGTTTGATGGTGATGATAGCGAAGCTAATTATCAATCAAAAATAGATTACTCACGAACATTTGCTTTCAAGGACTTTATTCTCGATAGAAAACCAGAACATTATGAGTTTTCAGATATTGACATGACCGAAAAACGCAAAATCCCAATGGAGAAAGACTATTTTACCTTGATGGAATATTCTGCAAAATGGGATGTTATACCAAGTATGCTGTGCCAAAATCACACGCAATTGGTAAAGGGTTTCATGGGACAATCGACCTCGTTTGACAGTAGTTTGATTAAATCGAATGTGTTGACTTTAGGAAAATGTGAACTCAATGATGAAGCACGTTACATACACGGACAAAAAGGAAAAGGCTTTTTTACATTTTATGGTGGTCACGATCCAGAAGATTACCAACACAGAGTAGGTGATGAGCCAACAGTTCTCGATTTGCATCCAAATTCACCTGGTTTTCGATTGATATTAAACAATGTGTTGTTTCCAGCTGCTAGAAAAAAACCTCAGAAGACTTAGTTTTATATAAAAAAATTCCAAAAACTAATAAAGATTGATAACAGACTTATGATTAGTATAAAAAGAGAAGCAAAAACATATATTTTAGCTTCTCTTTTTTTTATTGCCTTAAACAAGAATAGACTTGAAATAAGTGAGCATATTAAAAAATAATATTTGAAAGAGTAACTCAATTCTATTAACCAAAACAGCGCTTTTGTTTTTCCATCGGCATTTACATATCGATGAGCAATATTCATGTTTATTGAGATAAGAAAAAGTATTACAACAATGCTTATCAATAAAGAAATTACGCTGTAATATTTTTTCATTTTTTACTTATTATTCTCAATCACATAGTTCAACACCTTTGTCATCAGGTGAACTCTGTCTTTGCCAGTAACGTTGTGTTTGTGCATTGGGTAAGGGAAAAAATCAACTTGTTTGCCCAGTTCTACAAACTTTTTCACTAATGCCAAGTTGTGTTGCTCTACAACCACATCGTCAACAGTTCCGTGAATAAGGAGTAGTTTTCCTTTTAAATCTTTAGCATAATTCAACACATTGGCTTCGTCAAAACCTTTTTGGTTTTCTTGTGGTGTATCCATGTAGCGTTCACCATACATCACTTCATACCATTTCCAGTCAATAACTGGTCCGCCAGCAACGCCTACTTTAAACACATCTGGTTTACGTGTCATGATAGAAGTAGTCATAAATCCGCCAAAACTCCAACCATGAATAGCTAAACGATTAGCATCTACATAAGGCAACGATTTCAGGTAATCTACACCTTTCATTTGGTCGTCGATTTCGTTATTTCCTAACTTACCATGTATCACGCTTTCAAAGGCATAACCTCTGTTATCTGAACCACGATTATCAACCGTGAAAACCAAATAACCTTGTTCTGCCATCCAATACATCCAAAGATTTGCACCATCAAGATAAGAGTTGGTAATCATTTGAGCATGTGGACCACCATAAACATAAACAAGAACTGGATATTTTTTCGTTGGGTCAAAATTGCTAGGTTTAATTAGTCGAGTGAATAAATCGGTTGTTCCGTCAGCTGCTTTAATGGTTTTGATTTCGGCAGTTCCCATTTCGTAACCATCATATTTGTTTGGGCTAACCAATAACGTGGTCACTTTTCCTTTTTTGTCATACAATAACGATTTTGATGGTGTGGAATGATTGGAATATTCATCAAAGAAAACTGTTCCATCAGCATTTGGAATAAAATTATGAACGCCTAAATCTTTTGTAATTAACGTTTGTTTTCCTTTCAAATCTACTTTGTAGCCAAGCATATTAGTGCCATTTTCTCCTGTAGCCTTGAAATAAATCTCTGTTCCTGCAGTATTTGAACCAACGATTTCGCGAACAGGGAATTTATTAGCTGTCAATTGTTTTATTAGTTTTCCGTCGATAGAGTAGTAGTACAAATTGTTGTAACCGTCTTTTTCTGAAATCCATACAAAATTATTTGATTTAGGATTTGGGAAAAAAGCTGGGTGTTCTGGTTCTACCCATTTAGTGTTTTTTTCGTTGAGAATTGTTCTCACAAATGCGCCTGTATTGGCATCATAAACATTCAAACTCATGTCATTTTGTCCACGATTGAGTTCTGCAATCAAAACGTATTTTTCATCTGGTGACCAAGAAAGATTGGTAACATAATCTTCTGGATTGTTTTTTGGTGCAATGAAAACTGTTTTTCCGGTAGAAAGGTTGTAAATCCCAACTCTTGGTTTTTCTGATTTTTGACCAATCATTGGGTACTTGATAGAAATTAATTTGCCTGGCGTTTCATTTATATCTAGCAAAGGATAATCAGCTACATCGGTTTCATCTTTTTGATAAAAAGCCAAATAGGATGATTTTGGCGACCAAAAAATTCCGCCATTGATACCAAATTCATTTCGAGAAATCGACTGACCCGAAACGATATTTTTATCACTATTATTGGTTACAGCTATTTTTTCATTGTTTTTGTTCAAGAAAAATAAATTGTTTGCTTCTGTAAAAGCTAAATTCACTTTATTGTTATCAAAAGTTTGATTTTCAGAGTTTTCTGGAGTTTCAAATATTTTTTTACCAGATTTAGTCAAAATGTTATAGCTGTAATATTTTCCATTTTCAGAAATCAAAATTGTATTGGCATCAATCCATTGTGTTCCAAAAAAGTTCTTGAGCTTTGTCCCACATGCGCTGTTGATTTCTGAAAGTGAAGCTAACTCTGGGCTTGTTGGACCTTGAGAACCAATAACCATTGTTGTCCAAGTATCTTTGTAGTAAACGTATTTGTTGACTGTATTTGGTATCCATTGAAAACCAGCTAACTTATCAGCACCAAATTTTCTTCCTTGTTGTAAAACAGCATCTTCCAATGATATTTTTTTTAATTGTCCAAAGGATTGAAAAGCAACAAATAAGCTTATAATAAAAATGATTTTTTTGTTCATGATAAAATTTGTTTGTTCTGGGTAAAAATAGAAAAAATAATCGGTTAGCAGAAACAATAGTTTTGATTGATTTTATTAAAAACAGTAGCTTTGAAAAATGAAAAAAATATTATTGCTTTCCGATACTCATAGCCATATAGAAGATGCTATTTTGAAATATGTCAACCAAGCTGATGAGGTTTGGCATGCTGGTGATATTGGAAATTTAGTAGTTACCGATACCATAAAAAAACTAAAACCACTACGTGCAGTTTATGGAAATATTGATGATGACAAAGCCAGAGTTGAATTTCCGCTGAACAATCGGTTTTTTTGTGAAGGTGTTGATGTTTGGATTACCCATATTGGCGGTTATCCCGGAAAATACAACCAAGCCATTCGCACAGAAATTCAAAACAATCCTCCAAAACTTTTCATCTGCGGACATTCACATATATTAAAAGTACAGTTTGACAAGACCTTAAATTTATTACATATGAATCCCGGAGCAGCTGGAATTTATGGTTTTCATCAATTGCGAACGATGCTTCGCTTTGAAATTGATGGAGAAAAAATCCAGAATTTAGAGATTATTGAATTAAGCAAAAGAAAATCATAAAAATGAATTTTTAAATACCTGTGTGATGAATAAAACAAAAAACCCAAACATTACGTTTGGGTTTTTTCAGCACTAAAAAACTAAGTTTATAGGTTTATCGTAATCGATCCACAGATTTTACAAGATCTTCGTCCTTTTTGATGGCTTTGTTGGCCAAAACCAAAAATACGATAGAAAAAATAGGTAAGAACATCCCAACACCTTTCTCAGAAATAGCACTTTCTCCAGATGCATTTAGTGTTCGATACACAAATAATCCTAATAAAATTAAATTCAATATTATATTCAATCTGCCCATGACAAATTGTTGTTGTCTTTTTGCGTGTGATAAAATACTCAATAATGATAACGTTGTACTCAAACCAAATAACACACTGTAAACTATTTCACTCATAAAATAGAACGAAGAACCATTGGCAATTTTCCACAACGGAAAAACAAATGGAAGTACTCCACTAATAATCAGTGATGCTAATAAATAATAAGTTTGAACTCTAAACATATCAATAGTATTGAGCACAAAAATAATTTTTCTTTTTTAAAAAATACTATTGCAAATAAAAAAATATTTGTATTATTGCATGACTAATCCGCAAGCACTTCATCCTGCGGAAGTTCCAAAAAAAGATATTTCCACACAATTATTTATTTTTCTATAACGAATTTTTAATACCACGTTTTATACATGTTTGATAGTTCAACGTTGAAAGCAATGAAGTTGTCTGAACTTCAAGAAATTGCAAAATTATCGGGTACAATCAAAGTAGCCGGAGCCAAAAAAGAAGCGCTTATTCAGCAAATTTTAGAGTTGCAAGAAAAGACAAACTCACAAGAGAATGCGGCTGAAACTCCAGTTGAAAAAAATAGCAAACCCAAAAGAAATAGGATTAAATCTGCAACTGAATCTAACGACGTTGTAGAACAACCTGAATTGTTCTCTTCGCCTGCAGAGGAAAAAGAGGAAGTTGTCGAAGAGAAAAAGCAAGAGAGAACTTCAAATAATCCAAAGTTTAAAAAGAAAAACTTCGAAAAGAATACAAAAGAAATCCAAGAAAAAAAGCAACCCGATTCTTCTGAAGAAAAAGTTATTGAAACCGAATCAGAAACTCCTGAAACAGTTTCAGAAACAACAAATAACGAAAATAATAAACCAAAGCATCATAACGGCAATCAAAATCAAAATTTTAAAAACAAGAAGAACCAAAATGTTCGCGATTCTGATTATGAATTCGACGGAATTATTGAAAGTGAAGGAGTTCTCGAAATGATGCCTGATGGTTATGGTTTCCTTCGTTCTTCTGATTATAACTATTTAGCTTCGCCAGATGATATTTATTTGTCCACTTCTCAAATCAGATTGTTTGGATTAAAAACTGGTGATACAGTAAAAGGAGTTGTTCGTCCGCCAAAAGAAGGAGAAAAATTCTTCCCGTTGGTCAAAGTTTTGAAAATCAATGGTCATGATCCACAAGTTGTTCGTGACAGAGTTTCATTCGAACATTTAACACCATTATTCCCAGAAGAAAAATTTGATTTAGCTGGAAGACAAGCTACTGTTTCTACAAGAATTATAGATTTGTTTTCACCAATTGGTAAAGGACAACGCGGAATGATTGTGGCACAGCCAAAGACAGGTAAAACCATGTTGCTAAAAGATATTGCCAATACCATTGCTGCCAATCATCCTGAAGTATATTTGATAGTATTATTGATAGACGAAAGACCAGAAGAAGTTACAGATATGCAACGAAGTGTTCGTGGAGAAGTGATTGCTTCGACTTTTGATGAACCAGCAGACAGACACGTAAAAGTGGCCAATATTGTTCTCGAAAAAGCAAAACGATTAGTAGAATGTGGTCACGATGTAGTGATTTTATTAGATTCTATCACGCGTTTGGCAAGAGCTTATAACACTGTTCAACCAGCATCTGGAAAAGTACTTTCTGGTGGTGTTGATGCCAATGCGTTGCAAAAACCTAAACGTTTCTTTGGTGCTGCGCGTAACATCGAAAATGGTGGTTCACTGAGTATCATTGCAACTGCCTTGACTGAAACAGGTTCAAAAATGGACGAAGTTATTTTTGAAGAGTTCAAAGGAACAGGAAACATGGAGTTGCAATTGGATAGAAAAATTGCTAACAAACGTATTTTCCCTGCTATCGATTTGACTTCGTCAAGTACACGTCGTGATGATTTACTTCTTGATGAAAAAACACTACAAAGAATGTGGATTTTACGCAAGTTCCTAGCCGATATGAACCCAGTAGAAGCTATGGATACTATAAATGATAAAATCAAAAAGACCAGAAACAACGAAGAATTTTTGATTTCAATGAATGATTAAACATATAGTCCCAACCGAAAGGTTGGGATTTTTTGTTTAACGCCATTTTGTCATATAGATTTTGCAAAAACATGACATTTTTTTAACTTTTCTCCATTGGCACAAAAGTTGACTAACAGAACTCGTACAACACAACGTACTATTCACTCATAGAGGAATAATCAAAGATTAAAATTAAAAAGGAGAAAATAAAAATGGGAAAAATTATTGGTATCGACTTAGGTACAACCAACTCTTGTGTGGCAGTTATGGAAGGTGGAGAACCAGTTGTAATTGCTAATGCAGAAGGAAAAAGAACAACGCCTTCAGTAATCGCTTTTGTTGAAGGTGGCGAAATTAAAGTAGGTGATCCAGCAAAAAGACAAGCTGTGACAAATCCAACAAAAACCATAGCGTCAATCAAACGTTTTATGGGTAACAAATATTCTGAAAGTGCTAAAGAAGCTCAGAATGTTGCATACAAAGTGGTAAAAGGTGACAACGATACACCTAGAGTAGATATCGATGGCAGACTTTATACTCCACAAGAATTGTCAGCAATGACACTTCAAAAAATGAAAAAAACAGCTGAAGATTATCTTGGTCAATCGGTGACTGAAGCAGTTATAACAGTTCCAGCATATTTTAACGATGCACAACGTCAAGCTACAAAAGAAGCTGGTGAAATTGCAGGTTTAAAAGTAATGCGTATTATCAATGAGCCAACTGCTGCTGCTTTAGCTTACGGATTAGACAAATCAGGTAAAGACCAAAAAATTGCAGTTTATGACCTTGGTGGTGGAACATTTGATATATCTGTTCTAGAATTAGGTGATGGTGTTTTTGAAGTATTATCAACAAATGGTGATACACATCTTGGTGGTGACGATTTTGATCAAGTAATCATCGATTGGATGGCAAATGAATTCAACAGCGAAGAAGGTGTTGATTTACGTAAAGATCCAATGGCATTACAACGCTTGAAAGAAGCTGCTGAAAAAGCAAAAATTGAATTGTCTTCTTCTACACAAACAGAAATCAACTTGCCTTATGTAACAGCAACAGCTTCTGGACCTAAACACTTAGTAAAAACGTTAACTCGTGCTAAGTTTGAACAATTGGCTGAAAGCTTAGTTAAACGTTCAATGGAACCAGTTGCAAAAGCGTTGAAAGATGCAGGTTTGTCAACTTCAGATATTGATGAAGTAATCTTAGTTGGAGGTTCAACTCGTATTCCGGTAATACAAGAACAAGTTGAGAAATTCTTTGGTAAAAAACCATCAAAAGGAGTAAATCCAGACGAAGTAGTAGCCATTGGTGCTGCAATCCAAGGTGGTGTTTTAACGGGTGATGTAAAAGATGTATTATTGCTTGATGTTACTCCATTGTCTTTAGGAATTGAAACTATGGGTAATGTAATGACTAAGTTGATTGAAGCAAATACAACTATTCCAACAAAAAAATCACAAGTATTCTCAACCGCTGCAGATAATCAGCCAAGTGTAGAAATTCATGTGTTGCAAGGAGAAAGACCAATGGCTGCAGATAATAAAACAATTGGACGTTTCCACCTTGATGGAATTCCGCCTGCGCCAAGAGGTGTTCCGCAAATTGAAGTAACTTTTGATATTGATGCAAATGGTATTATCAAAGTTTCTGCTACCGATAAAGGAACTGGAAAATCACATGACATTCGTATTGAAGCATCTTCAGGATTAACTCCAGAAGAAATCGAAAGAATGAAAAAAGAAGCTGAAATGAATGCTGATGCTGATAAAAAAGCAAAAGAAAAAGCGGATAAATTGAACGAAGCGGATAGCATGATTTTCCAAACTGAAAAACAGTTAACGGAATTCGGAGATAAATTATCTGAAGGAAATAAATCTACAATTCAAGCAGCTTTAGAAGATTTGAAAAAAGCTTATGAAACTAAAGATGTTGACACTATTCAACCAGCTTTAGATAAAATTAATGAAGCTTGGAAAAACGCTTCAGAAGAAATGTACAAAGCTCAAGCTGAAGGACAAACACATGAAGCGCAACCACAAGCAGATGCTAGTGGCGATCAAACGCAAGATGTAGATTTTGAAGAAGTGAAGTAATCTTTTTTTAAATAAAATAGTCAAAACCGAGTTAGAAATAACTCGGTTTTTTATTTTAACAAAACTCGAAAAGATATTTTTGTATCTTGGCAATCCTATTAATTAACAACTATGAAAAAATTATTTATTCTGTTTGCAGTTGCATTGACTATAACAACAAGTTTTGCTCAAAAGAAAAAAACACCTGCAAAATCAAGTAAAACAGCCTCGGTAGCCAAAGTTGATAACCTCACGGCTGAAATTAAAGGTAAAACCTTTCAATTAACAATTTCAGACAAAGGAAAGCCAACTGATGCGATTGTAGTAAAAGAACTAACAAATGATGTAAAACCTATCGACATGAAGCTTTCTAGTTTTATGGCTAATGGGACAAAATTGTATTTACTTCAATGGACTGAAAAAAGCAACACTAAAACAGATTTGAAGACAGAAGATATCACTATGATGTATTCTGTGATTTATGAAATAACTACAAAAAAACAAGTTTTTTCAAATTATCAAAAGACAACTAATATTGTTGAAAAAGTATTTTTAGACCGAAATAAAACAGCTTCTGAAACACAAGAAAAAGTGAGAAAAGAAGGATTTGAATTTGTTTTAAATCCCGATGGTTCAGTAACTCAAAAAAGTAAAAATCAAGAGAATAAATGGTTATATGATGCAGCAAAACAAGAATATGTGGAAGCTAAAAAGAAGAAATAAAAAATCCCGAATTAATCGGGATTTTTTATTTAAAATAACACTTTTTGTATTTTAACTGCTCCATCAATTGTTTTGACTTTCACAATCAAAACTTGGTTAGTTTGCCTAATTTTTAGATGTTCTTCTAGTGAGTTAAATCCTTTTTCATTTAACAATAATCTTCCGCTAAGGTCATAAATTGCGATACTATCTATTAGGTCTTTGGTTGATTTAACAATCAAGTTTGAATTACTTGAAAATACAAGAATGTTATTTTCAAAATAGTTATCATTATTAGATAAAGCACTATCATACAAAATATCAAATCTGCCGGCAAAATTTCCAACATCAGAAGTAAAAATGTATGCTGATTGCTGTAGATTATGGATTGTAGAAGTTTGATTATCTCTTAAATAGATTGGTTGAGACATGAATATTCCTTCTTTTTCAGTTAGTGTAACAGAATAGGTGTCAGCAATTGTAGTTTTAAAATTTAATGGAATAATATCTCCAGTATCAAAAGTTGGTCTTGCTTGGATAATTAACTCTTTATTATCAATTATTGATGTTAAAGCTATTGGGCTATCATTCAAGTATAATCCGTCTTTTCCGTCGTCATAACCTAATGTAGCATCGTCAACATAAGCAATCAATTTTTTACCAAAACTCTTATCTGCAACATTTTTCAATTCCAGCCAATACCTATCAATAGAAGCAGTTCTGAAAAATTGATTTACATTTTCACTTGATCTGATTGAATTAGTGAAGTTAACGGTTGTGGCTCCAGCTTTTGCCTTAACCAAGAAACCTTGTCCAACTGATATCAAATTCTCATCTGTGTAGTTATGGCTATTATTAATTGTACAACCTACTGTCGTACAAGTTGAGTATGATACAGGATTATTATCATCGTTTAATTTTCTCCAAAACCACAATGTACCTTCTATATTACTAGAGTTTGAAGTAATAAAATTATCAAGGTTTATTGATGAAGGATATGGGTTTCCAGTTGCATTAAATCTAACAGTGTCTGATCCTCCATCGACTAAGTTAAAAGATATATTACCGTTATTTGGAACTCCAGTAAACACACCATTATAGATAGTTGGCGTTATCGAAGGGAAATTATTTGGAACTCTTATCAAATATCCCTTTGCACTTGCAAAATTGGTTGTTGAAGGAGAACCAACGACATCATACAAATTAGTGATTGTGTTATACGTATAGAAACGATTTGTGAGCGTTGCTGGTGAAAAGTTCAGTAGATTTTGTCCAACAACAGGAGATGACCAAAGAGTGTAATCTAATCTTCTCAAAGCACTACTATTTCTTTTTATAATAACATTTCCAGAGTTTGTTACGTTTTGTTGTTGTATCAAATTGGAATTATTTTCGAAAGTCAAACTACCACCATTTACAGTAACACTTCCTACTAATGACATATCATGACCTGAATTTATAATCACATTACCACTATTAACAGTACAAACACAACCATTAATATCACTAGATGAATTATAATCTCCATTAAAAATTAGGTTTGTAGTTCCAGATGGAGTGATATCCCAATTTGAACCATTCCAAATGGAATTTCCACCAATAGTAATGGTCACCACATTAGAATTAGCAGCAGAACAAACACCACTAGTAACCACAGCTCTGTAATATCTAGTAGCAGTTAAAGCGCCAATTGTTGCACCATTTAGAGTAGCTGAAGTTGCTCCAGAAATATTAGTAAAAGTAACATTATCTGTTGAAGATTGCCACTGAATAGTTCCATTATTACCAGTCAATGTTAAGTTAGCAGGAGTTGCACCCGAACAAATCGTTTGGTTTGTAGAAGCAGTTCCAGCAACCGATGTAGGATTAACAGTAATGGTCACCACATTACTCGTGGCAGTTGAACAGCCTCCAGTAACCACAGCTCTGTAATATCTAGTAGCAGTTAAAGCGCCGATTGTTGCGCCAGTTAGAGTTGCTGAAGTTGCACCAGAAATATTAGTAAAAGTAACATTATCCGTTGAAGATTGCCACTGAATAGTTCCAGTATTACCAGTCAATGTTAAGTTAGAAGGAGTTGCACCTGAACAAATCGTTTGGTTAGATGAGGCTGTACCACCAACAGCAACAGTACTTACTGTAACTGCTAAGGTTCTGTTTGCACTAGTTCCACAGCCATTGCTTGCATTTACAGTGATATTTCCATTTTGTCCAGTTGTACCAATTGTAACTGTTACACTTGTGGTTCCATTTCCACTAGTTATACTCCAACCAGTTGGAACTGACCATGTGTAATTTGTAGCATTATTAACGGCAGCAATACTGTAGGTTTGCCCACTTAATGAAGGACATTGAGTACTAATTCCTGTAATTGTGCTAGGTGTGGTGGGAGTTCCAGGACTAGTAGTTACTGTAACAACATTACTGTTATATGTACAACCGCCAGCATTTCCAGCAGAAGCAGTGACTACTCTTCTGTAATATCTAACTACATTTGTTGTGGTTGTAGTTTGTGTTGGTGGAGTGTAATCTTCAGAAGTTGCACCAGAAATGTTTGTAAATGTAACATTATCTGTTGATGATTGCCATTGAAAAGTGATACTAGGATTGGCAGTTCCACCGTTATAAGTGTAAGCATTTCCATCTAAAGCACCTGGCGAAACACCCGAATCGTTTGGTTTGTAGAAGCAGTTCCAGCAACCGATGTAGGATTAACAGTAATGGTCACCACATTGGAATTAGCAGCAGAACAAACACCACTAGTAACCACAGCTCTGTAATATCTAGTAGCAGTTAAGGCGCCGATTGTTGCCCCAGTTAGAGTAGCTGAAGTTGCCCCAGAAATATTAGTAAAAGTAACATTATCTGTTGATGACTGCCATTGAATAGCTCCAGTATTACCAGTCAATGTTAAGTTAGCAGGAGTTGCACCCGAACAAATCGTTTGGTTTGTAGAAGCAGTTCCAGCAACCGATGTTGGATTAACAGTAATGGTCACCACATTACTCGTGGCAGTTGAACAGCCTCCAGTTACTAAAACTCTGAAATATCTAGTAGCAGTTAAAGCACCAATTGTTGCGCCAGTTAGAGTAGCTGAAGTTGCTCCAGAAATATTAGTAAAAGTAACATTATCTGTTGAAGATTGCCACTGAATAGTTCCAGTATTACCAGTCAATGTTAAGTTAGAAGGAGTTGCACCTGAACAAATCGTTTGGTTAGATGAGGCTGTACCACCAACAGCAGCAGTACTTACTGTAACTGCTAAAGTTCTGTTTGCACTAGTTCCACAGCCATTGCTTGCATTTACAGTGATATTTCCATTTTGTCCGGTTGTACCAGTTGTAACTGTTACACTTGTGGTTCCATTTCCACTAGTTATACTCCAACCAGTTGGAACTGACCATGTATAATTTGTTGCATTATTAACGGCAGCAATGCTGTAGGTTTGCCCACTTAATGAAGGACATTGAGTACTAATTCCTGTAATTGTACCAGGTGTAGTGGGAGTTCCAGGACTAGTAGTTACTGTAACAACATTACTGTTATATGTACAACCTCCAGCATTTCCAGCAGAAGCAGTAACTACTCTTCTGTAATATCTAACTACATTTGTTGTGGTCGTAGTTTGTGTTGGTGGAGTGTAATCTTCAGAAGTTGCACCAGAAATGTTTGTAAATATAACATTATCTGTTGATGATTGCCATTGAAAAGTAATACTAGGATTGGCAGTTCCACCGTTATAAGTGTAAGCATTTCCATCTAAAGAACCTGGTGAAACACCCGAGCATACATTTATTGTTGTCTGAGATACAGTATTAGGGTTACTTGTGAATGGAGCTAAACTAAAGTTTGCAGTATTTTGACCTCCATTTTCATAGAAATCAAAAATAATATCACTATTTCCATTTAAGTATAGAAGCACATTTCCATAGCTTGTAGGGGATTGTTCTTTCCATTCGTCAAATACTTTTACACCATCAACATATACTCTAATTCCATCATCACCATTAAAAGTTGCTAAATAACAGCCAACTTTAGTTGAGCGCATTCTATATCTAACAGCATATTGTTCTGTATAAATATTTGTGGCATTTGTTCCGTTTGAATACACTTGAAAACAATTATAATCGCCACCAAAGCTCTCAGAAATTGTTTCAGAGTTTATGTTATAATAACCTACGTAGTTTGCGTTTGTGAAAGGATTTGTTGCAGATGGAGTTGAAGGAGAAGTTCCTCCAGGAGGTGCAGTTCCAGTCCAATTATAAACATGACCAACCCATTGATCTGTACCAAATGTAGTTTGCGAGTCTTGTGTGTTACCCACAGCATTTAAAGTCAATGTCATTGTTCCTCCAGCTCTGTTATCATTCACGCAAGCACTGTGAGACAATAATATTTTTATTTGGCCTGTCAAAGATGCAGTCCAAGTTAAAGATGTTCCGCTTGTTCCAGAAGAAAAAGCAGATGGAGAAACATTTGCATTGGTAGCTGCATTAAGAACAGTTAAATTTTCTGCTCGTCCACCATTAAATACATTTCCAATGGAGAAAGTGTAATTAAAACCTTTAACCACATTTAGAACAACATATTGTCCGGCATTTACAGTAGCCGTAGTTATTGTATTGGAATTGTCAATACAAAATGTGTAATTTGAACCAGCTTGAGTTAAAGGAGTGCCAGTATAAGCACATTGAGAAAAGATTACATTTGATTTTAGGGCAAAAAATAAAACAAACCAAAATACTTTTTTCATGAATTTACTATTTTTTTCGCAAAAATATAGAAAGACATAATATCTATAGTAGTAGTTTATAGTAAGTTATTAGCAATTATTTTTTGTAAAATGTTAATAAAAGTAGAGTGATTTTTTATCGAAATAAGTTGCCTATAGAATGAAAAATTCTCCCGAAAAAAGTTCGTTTTGTAACTATGGCACCTACAGTAACATAAACTGTCTCAGTTTTAAGCTCGGTATGTAAAGTTGCATTTATGCAATTATTAGAAATTTCTAGTTCTTTTGTTTCAAGACCAATAAAAGTATAAATCAGAACATCTCCGATTTCTGCCTTTATCTTATATTTTCCATCAAAATCAGTTTGTGTTGATATGTTTTTTCCTTTCACGATAACATTTACTCCAGGTAAAGGCAATTTATTCTCGTCGAGAACTACTCCGCTAATTTCTATTTCTTTTGGTTTGACGTAAGCAATTTTTCCAACTATGTTGTGTTCAGGAGTTTGTTCGGTTTTAACCGGTTCTTGTGCAGTTGCTTCATTTGTTCCAATTCCTAAAAGGCTTACTATTGTAGCTGCAAACCAAAGCGATTTCCGTTCTTTGGGTTTTATTAAATCGCGATTGAGTTGTGTATTTAAAAATCGACCGCAAAGTTGATTATTTTGCTCAAAAGCTTTTACAATTTCTCTATCAGATGCATTTGTAAAATCAAAAACTTTCTTTTGGCACGAATTACAAAATTTACCTTTTTCGACCTTAGTCATACCTTCCCAGTTTTCATGGCAAGGTTTTGGTATGGAAATGTTTATTTTAGTCATATTAATTACTCTTTATTCTATATAGAGTTTAATTTTGACAAAAAGGTTGGAAAACAATGAAAAAATTATTCACTAACTTTTATTTCGAATGTTTTATTCCAATTTTTTCCAGTAACAAAAATGGTTTTAGTTTTTTTGTTGTAAGCTATTCCATTCAATACTTCTGCTTCAGGGTTGGTAACTTTTGCTCTAAGACTTGTCAAATCTAGGACAGCTTCAACAGTTCCATCATTTGGATTTATAATTGCTATGGCATCTTTTTGCCAAATGTTTCCATAAATTTTACCTTCAATCCATTCGAGTTCGTTCACGCTTTTTATCTTACTGTCATTTGTGTAAACATTTATGAAATCAACCAATCTTTGATTATTTGGGTTCATTTTCCAAATCTTTTCTGTTCCGTCTGAATGATAAATATTTGTTCCGTCATTTGTCATTCCCCAACCTTCAATTTTCTTGTCATAAGCGAAAGATTTAATTTTTTTCATTGTTTTTGCATCATAAATAAATCCTGTAGCATTTTGCCAAGTGAGTTGGTATATTTTGTCATTCAAAACCGTGACACCTTCGCCAAAATATTGATTGTCTAAATCAACTTTTTTATAAGTTTTTCCAGTTTTATAATCTACTTTAGCAATGTATGATTTTCCGTTCTGACCTGTGCTTTCAATCAATGTATCATTATAAAATTCATAACCTTCTGTAAAAGCATTCACATCATGGTCATAAGTGTTTACAATATTGAATTTCATAAGCTTAGGAGCATTTTTCGCTACTAGTTCAATGCGAGTTGAAGTTGAAACCGTATCGTTGTCAAAATAGACCAATGCCTTTAAATAATGATAACCAAGTTTCTTTCCCTTCAAATCCATGGAAGAAGAATTGTTCCCTTTTACTGCGTTTATCCTTGTGCCGTCAGCAAAGAAAACAATGCTATCAATTTTTTTGTCTTTAGAGTTCAATAATTCTAGACTAACTTTATCATCTGTGGTATATTTCGATTTTAAATTGGTTTCATTAAAACCAAAGTATTTTTCTTTTTCACTTTGCGAGTCTTGACAAGCTGTTATCAAAACCGCTAATAAAATGGTAATGAATAGGTTATGTTTTTTCATTTTTCAGTCTAAAAATTTGTGACACAAATATATTTAGAAACCTCTTAAATTCTTGCAAAAAAATAAAAAGATTGTATCTTTGCATCGGCAAGTCCTACACGACCAGCTCCTGCAGAATCCTCCAGGATGGGAACATAGCAAAGGTATGCGGTTGTAGCGGTGCGATGTAGGTCGCTTGCCGTTTTTGTAATCTTCCTTTTTTTGGAAGATTTTTTTTTGGTCAAATGTTTCTATTGTTTTTATCTTTATAGAAATTAATTTTATGAAATATCAACCTATAGTGCCAATGATTTGGACAAGCAAACTGAACGAAACAATTGATTTTTATGTTCAAAATCTAAATTTCATTTGTGGAGAGTTTAATGATGAATGGGGTTGGGCTACATTGCACAATAATGATTGTGAATTAATGATTGCTAAACCCAATGAACACACATCTTTTGATAAACCAATTTTTACTGGTTCATTTTATATAAGAGTTGATGATGTAGATTATTTATGGAATGAGATTAAGGATAAGGTTAAAGTATGTTATCCTTTGGAAATATTTGATTGGGGAATGAAAGAATTTGCCATTTATGATAATAATGATTATTTAATACAATTTGGTCAAAATATAGAAAATGAGTAAAGTAATATTCATAACTGGTGCATCATCTGGAATAGGAAAAGCCATTGGAGAGTTTTTAGTAGGGAAAGGTTACAAGGTTTATGGAACTAGTAGAAATCCTGAAAAAATAGAAGAATCACTTTTTCCGCTTGTTTCTCTTGATGTGAGAAACAGTGAAACTATCAAAAATGCTGTTACCGAAATAATCTCAAAATCGGGTAGGATAGATGTTCTCATCAACAACGCAGGAGTTGGAATTACGGGACCTATAGAAGAAATCCCAATTGATGAAATCAAGAATAATTTTGAAACTAATTTTTTTGGACCAATTGAAGTGATAAAAGCTGTTTTGCCTCATATGCGTAAGCAACAAGCGGGCTTGGTCATTAATATCACATCTATCGCTGGTTATATGGGTTTGCCATACAGAGGAATTTATTCAGCCTCAAAAGGTGCTTTAGAAATTTTAACAGAGAGCATCAGTATGGAAGTTAAATCATTTGGGATTAATGTTGTGAATGTTGCGCCAGGAGATTTTGCTACAAATATTGCTGCAGGAAGATATCATGCTCCAGTGATTAATGGTTCTGCCTATGAAACTACTTATGGCAATACATTAAAGCAAATGAATGAACATGTTGATACTGGTAGTAACCCAACTATCATGGCTCAAGCTATATTTGAAATCATCAATAACAAAAACCCGAAAGTTCACTATAAAGTTGGGGCATTTATGCAAAAATTTTCAATTGTGTTAAAAAGAATTCTGCCTGATAGAGTTTATGAAAAGATGTTGATGAACCACTATAAACTAAAGTAACTAGTGAATAGTGAAAAGTAATTAGCCAATAATTGGATTTGAATTCATAATTTTGCACTTCAATTATTTAGAAAACACAACAAAATAATATTATGAAATTTTTTATTGACACTGCCAATCTTAACGAAATTAAAGAAGCTCAGTCGCTTGGCGTTCTTGATGGCGTTACAACCAATCCTTCGTTGATGGCAAAAGAAGGAATTACTGGAAAAAACAACATTCTAAAACACTACGTTGATATTTGTAACATAGTTGATGGTGATGTGAGTGCAGAAGTTATTGCAACAGATTATGAAGGAATGATAAAAGAAGGAGAAGAACTTGCTGAATTGCACGAGCAAATCGTGGTAAAACTTCCTATGACTAAAGAAGGTGTAAAAGCTTGTAAATATTTTTCTGATAAAGGAATAAGAACAAACGTTACGTTAGTTTTTTCTGCTGGTCAAGCATTGCTTGCCGCAAAAGCAGGTGCAACTTATGTTTCTCCATTTCTAGGAAGATTAGACGATATATCAACAGATGGATTAAATCTGATACAAGAAATTAGAGATATATATGACAACTATGGGTTTGAAACGCAAATTTTAGCAGCTTCTGTTCGTCACACTATGCACGTAGTAAATTGTGCAAAAATTGGTGCAGACGTTATGACTGGACCATTGTCTTCTATTTTAGGATTATTAAAACATCCATTAACGGATATTGGCTTGGCGCAGTTCTTAGCAGATTATGCTAAAGGGAATAAATAATAAAAAAAAGGCTTTCAAATTCTGAAAGCCTTTTTTTATTTTAAATTTTCAAGAAATTTTGTGTCAAAAATATTGGTAAAGGCATTTTTAATTTTTCCATTTTGATCAAGAATAATTGTTCTGTGGATTTTATTGATTGCCCATTTCTCTTTAATGTCTTTAAAATCATCGCATCTTAATTCTGTAATTCCAGTTAAATTATAAGTTTTTAGAATCTTCTTCCATTCACTTTGGGTGTCATTAAGGTTTACAGCAATAAATTGATAATCTGGATATTGTTTTTTGAATTCAATAATTTTCTTGTGCGCTGCTTCAAAATGAGTGTATGCTCTTGCTGTCCAAAAGAAAATCACAGTTTTTTTATTTGCAAAACTATTAGATGATACTTTTTTATCATTTTGATTAAGTAGGATAACTTCTGGTAGGTTTCCACCAACTTTCATCTTTTGAATAGCATTGCTTATCTTATTAATTTCATTTTTACTACTTCTATCTGTTGAGTATTTATGATAAGTATCAAGAAAAGTTTTGTTGTTTATCATGTTTTGGTCTTCTAATAAGTAACCAAAAGCAATGTTATTCAGGATAATGTTTTTAAGTTTTTCATTTTTGATTAAAGTATCTGCAATGTTTAGTTTGTTGATATTAGTCTTTAGCGCAATATCTTCCTCAGAGAAATGATTGTGATAATTAATGCTACCCATATTGTTCAACATGTTGTGTAAATACATTACAAAAGGAGAATAACTCGATAGGCTTTCGTTATTATAATCTATATTTTTTCTGAAATCATAATACCCGCTTGGAATCACTTCATAGACATCAATTCCTGTTCTAATTTTGTGAATGGTTGGATAAAGTTCTTTTTTTGAATAGTAATGAAAATCCATTGCGGCTTTTGCATATTGATCAAAATCATCATCCCATTGAATTTCTTGTTTTTTCTTTTCAAAAAATTTCTGAGTTGCTAGGTATGTTGAATCGATATTTTTATTGAATTTATTGATGTCATATTCAAAAACTTCAAACATTTTGTTCTTGTCTTTTTCGTTTTTTAAATACAAATCCATCAAGAAGTTATTTTTCAAATCACCCCTTCCACAATACATTAACGAATTGTCAAAATCATTAGAGTTAACACGAACCATTATGCTATCATTTTTATCAAAATAGACATATTGATATTCTGGTTCATGTTTAAAAGAATACATTCCTGGAGCCAAAGAGTCAAACTTGATGAAGAAACGGTTGTTTTTGTCGAGTTTGATAGTGTCAATAACATTATCGTCTTTACAAAATAGTACAACACGACTGTTTGGATTAACGATTTCTCCTCCAAAATACGCTACATACTCGCCATCGTTATTTTTCTTTTTACAACCAAAAATCGTAATCGATAAACAAGTGTAAAGAATAAATTTAATAAAATTTGGGTACTGCATTTAATTCAAACTAGAATACAAATTTATAGACACATTTTAAAAATCTCTGTTAATCATTAGTTAAATGTAGATTTAATTAAAAATTAAGCGTTCAAATATAATTTTTTTAATGAATTTTGTGAATAATTTGAAAAATTTTCAAAAAAATCATGAGATACAATATATTTATCTTTTTTACTGTCTTGTATTCTTTAAGTGGAGTTTGTCAAATTTCTGATATTCAGAATATTCAAAATGATTTCACAACATGGAGTAAATATCAAAAAGAGCAAATTTTTCTGTCAACAGATTTTTTACCAATAGATGAAAATTCAAAAGTTATTTCGAAAGAAAGTTTTTTAACGATTTTAGCTGAAGGAAATTTTATTCCAGTAAAAATTTCTGATGAACAAAATCAAATCAAATACCAACTTTATAAAATTTTACCTTCTTCAGATACAAGCATCAGAGCTACAATTGCTCAAATAGCTTTTGACGAATTACATAATTACAAGATGGAAGGTAAAAAGTTTCCTGATTTTGATTTCAAAGATTTAGAAGGAAATTCCATAACCAACAAAAGTTTTTTGGGTAAAATTACAGTCATAAAATGTTGGTACATTCATTGTACATTTTGCATAAAAGAGTTTCCTCAAGTCAATGCATTGGTCGATAAATACAAATCTAGAAATGATATTCAGTTCATTAGTTTAGCAGAAGATAACCCGCAACAGTTATCAACTTTTTTAAAAAAGAAACCGTTGTCATATAGTGTTGTCCCCAATATGAAAACCTACATGAACGAAACTTTGAGTTTAAATGCATTCCCAACACATTTTATCATTGACAAAAATGGTAATATTCTAAAGGTTTTAACCAATTTTGAAAGTCTTGAATTGGCGTTAGACAAAGTCATGAAAGAATTATAGATTAAAAGAGTTTTTCACCACAAATTATTAAACTCAATTCACTACTTTTGCACCGAATTTTATAAGATTAAAACATGCTTACAGTAAGTAATTTATCTGTACAATTTGGTAAAAGAATTCTCTTTGATGAGGTAAACACTACTTTTACACAAGGAAATTGTTATGGAGTTATTGGTGCAAATGGTGCCGGAAAATCTACTTTTTTAAAAATATTAGCAGGCGATATTGACCCAACATCGGGAAGAGTGATATTAGAACCAGGCAAAAGAATGTCTGTTCTGAACCAAAATCACAACATGTTTGATGAACACACTGTGTTGGAAACAGTGTTGATGGGAAATAAAGTTCTCTTTGCAGTAAAAGCCGAAATGGATGCGCTTTACGCGGATTATGATGATAAAAATGCCGATAGAATAGGCGAGTTGCAAGTGCAGTTTGAGGAAATGAACGGTTGGAATGCCGACTCTGATGCTGCCGCATTACTTTCTAATTTAGGAATTTCTCCAGATTTTCATTACACACTAATGAGTGAAATGGAAGGAAAAATGAAAGTTCGTGTGCTATTGGCACAAGCTCTTTTTGGCAATCCAGATGTTTTGGTAATGGATGAGCCAACGAATGATTTGGATTTTGAAACCATTTCATGGCTTGAAAACTTCCTTGCCAATTATGAAAACACGGTAATTGTGGTTTCTCACGACAGACACTTTCTAGATGCTGTTTGTACGCATATTTCGGATATTGATTTTGGGAAAATAAACCACTATTCAGGAAATTACACTTTCTGGTATGAAAGTAGTCAATTAGCAGCTAAACAAAGAGCGCAACAAAACAAAAAAGCCGAAGAGAAAAAAGCTGAATTAGAGGAATTCATTAGAAGATTTAGCGCAAACGTTGCAAAATCAAAGCAAGCAACATCTCGTAAAAAAATGATTGAAAAGTTGAATCTCGAAGAGATTAAACCTTCAAGCCGAAGATATCCAGCGATTATTTTTGACCAAGAAAGAGAAGCAGGTGATCAAATTTTGAATGTTCAAAATCTGTCAGCTTCAATAGATGGCGAAGTCTTGTTTAAAGATGTTGATTTGAACATGGCAAAAGGAGACAAAATTGTTGTTTTCTCCAAAGACTCTCGCGCTACAACAGCTTTTTATGAAATATTGAATAATAATTTAAAACCAGATAACGGAACATTTGACTGGGGAATTACAACCATTCAGTCCTATTTGCCAAATGATAACAGTGATTTTTTTAAAAGTGATTTAAATCTTGTTGACTGGTTGCGTCAATGGGCAAAGACAGAAGAGGAAAGAGATGAAGTATATGTTAGAGGATTTTTGGGTAAAATGATATTTTCTGGTGAAGAAGCTTTGAAAAAATGCAATGTTTTGTCTGGTGGTGAAAAAGTACGTTGTATGATTTCTAGGATGATGATGCTTCGCGCTAACATTTTGATGCTCGATGAACCTACAAATCACCTTGATCTAGAGTCGATTACAGCGTTCAATAATTCATTGAAAAATTTCAAAGGTTCAGTACTGTTTACAACTCATGACCATGAATTTGCTCAAACAGTAGCCAACAGAGTGCTGGAATTAACGCCAAATGGTTGCATTGATAGATACATGACATTCGATGATTATCTTGATGATGACAAAATTCAGGAATTAAGAAAAAAGATGTATGCATAAATTTATAACCGTTTCTATTTTTGAAACGGTTTTTTTTATGTTTTTTGCTTTTAATGCATTTTAAATTTTAAATTTGTACAAACAACACAACAACATGAGTCAAAAAGTATTGCTTACTTCATCAGAAGTCAATATCATCCTCCATAGATTGGCTTGTCAATTAATTGAAAAACATATCGATTTTAAAAATACAGTTCTCATTGGTATTCAGCCAAGAGGAATATTTTTAGCAGATAGGATTGCTTCAATTTTGGCAAATGAGTACAATATTGAAAAGATCAATTTAGGTTATTTGGACATCACTTTTTTCAGAGATGATTTCAGGAAAAAAGATAAACCATTAGAGGCAAATCAAACTAAAATTGATTTCCTCGTCGAGGATAAAAAAGTCGTGTTCATAGATGATGTTCTCTACACGGGAAGGAGCATAAATGCTGCTTTAACAGCGCTTCAATCTTTTGGCAGACCATCAGAAATTGAACTTTTGGTTTTAATCGATAGACGATTTAGTCGTCATTTACCTATTCAGCCAGATTACAGAGGTAGGCAAGTAGATGCTATAAACGAAGAAAAGGTTAAAGTCTATTGGAAAGAGAAAAATGGCGAAGACGTGGTTTACCTAACCGAAAACTTATAACAAACTCAACACAACAATTACAAAATGTCTCAACTTTCAGTCAACCATTTGTTAGGAATTAAATACTTGAATAAAAATGATATCGATTTGATTTTTGAAACTGCGGATCATTTCAAAGAAGTTATTAATAGGCCTATCAAAAAAGTTCCTTCATTGCGTGATATCACAATTGCCAATATATTTTTTGAAAATAGTACTCGAACAAAACTTTCATTCGAATTAGCCCAAAAAAGACTTTCAGCGGATGTAATCAGTTTTTCTGCAGCGCAATCCTCCGTGAAAAAAGGCGAAACGCTTATTGATACTGTAAATAATATTCTTTCAATGAAAGTAGATATGGTAGTAATGCGTCATGCTAATCCTGGAGCAGCATATTTTTTATCAAAAAATGTGAAAGCAAGTATTGTTAACGCAGGCGATGGCGCACACGAACATCCAACTCAAGCACTGCTAGACAGTTTTTCAATCAGAGAAAAACTTGGAGAAGTTGCAGGTAAAAAAGTAGTGATTGTTGGTGATATTCTTCATTCTAGAGTTGCATTGTCTAATATTTATGCTCTTCAAATGCAAGGTGCAGAAGTTAGAGTTTGTGGTCCAAAAACACTAATTCCGAAACACATAGAAAGTCTTGGAGTGAAAGTTGAACCAAATTTACGTAAAGCATTAGAATGGTGTGATGTAGCGAATATGCTTAGAGTTCAAAATGAACGAATGGATGTTAACTATTTTCCATCTACTCGTGAATATGCGATGCAATATGGTTTGGATAAAAAATTACTCGACTCTCTCAATAAAGAAATTTTGATCATGCATCCTGGACCAATCAATAGAGGTGTGGAAATAACCTCTGATGTGGCAGACTCTACGAGTTCAATAATTCTCGATCAAGTAGAAAATGGAGTAGCAATTAGGATGGCAGTTATTTATCTTTTGGCTTCAAAAATTCAATAAAAAAACCTCGAAATTTCGAGGTTTTTTTGTTATTAAGCTGAAATATTTCTGAGTTGTTTTAGTTTTTCTTTCCAAGTAGCCAATTCTTCTTTTTGACGTTCAATATTTTTAAGAACTTCTTTCACCATTGGATTATCAGATTTTGCATTTGCAAAAAACTGAATGTTGTTTTCTAGTTGGAAAATTTCACTTTGTACTTCATCTATTTTTCTAATAATGAAAACTTTTTCATTGTCAATTTTTCTAACATCAGAATGAGCTAAGCTATCAAGTTTAGATGCGTATCTAGCCATTTCACTATCTTTTTTGCTAGCGCTAAGTTTCTCGAATAACACATCTAAAATTTTGTTGAATTTGCCCTCAATATGCCTTTTTTGAAAAGGAACTTTACCGAATGATTTCCAATTTTCGATATGAGCTTTTATTGCATCTAAATCAGTTTTGTGCTCACCTGTTAATTCAAAAGAACGAAGTGTTTCAAGATAATTTTTCTTATTTTCAAAAGCTTCAACTTCTTCAGAACTCATAACGTTTCTCTGCTCTTTTACTTTGTCAAAATATTCATTGCAAGCAGCTCTAAATTCTTCCCAAAGTTTATCCGAAAACTTTCTAGGAACATGACCAATGCTTTTCCATTCCTCCTGAATTTGTTTCATTATTGGAGTTGTCGCATTAAAATCTTCGCTGTTTTTTAATTCTAATGCTTTAGCAAGAAGTGCTTGTTTTTTTGATAAGTTATCTGTTTGGTCTTTTTTGATTTCCTTATAGAAACTATTTTTTAATGCATTGAAACTTCTTACGGCATTTTTGAATTCTGTCCAAGTGTTTTCATTCACCTCTGCAGGAACTTTACCAGTACTAAAGAATTCATTTCTCAACGCTTCAACTTTTTCAATTTGTCCACTCCATGCGCTGTGAGAATTCATTTTTTGAGTAGCCAATTCTTCAATTTTAGCAATAATTTCTTTTTTCTTAGCTAAATTATTGTTTTCAATTTCCTTGAATCTTTCTTGAAGACTTTCACGTTTATCGTGCATTTGTTTGGTCAAATCACTAAAGCGATTCCAGATTTCTTCACGGTGTTCCTTAGAAACAGGTCCAATATCTTCTTTCCAAATTCTGTGAAGATTTTGTAATTCTCTGAAAGCTTTTGAAATATCTTCCTCGTTGAGTAATTCTTCTGCACGAGCAATTATTTTTTGTTTTTGCTCTAAGTTATTTTTAAAATCTAAATCTCGAATTTCTCTATCAAGATGTAAAATATCATAAAAATTTTCGAGATGAAAATGATAGTTATTCCAAACATGATTGTATTTGTCTTTTGGAATAGGTCCAGCTACTTTCCATCTATCTCTAATGTCATTGAATTTTTTTAGAGTGACAGAGATGCTGTCTTGACTGTGAATAAGATTTTTTAGTTCTTCAACAATTTCAAGACGTTTATTCAAATTCGCTTTTAGGGAGTCTTGTAAACCTTTGAAATGATTGTTTTTCTTTTCTCTGTAATTAGAATATAAATGGTCGAACTTATTTTTTAATGGAGAATGATAATGAAAATCTTGTGTACTATCAGGATTTTCATTAAGAAACTCCTCTTTCTTTTCATCAATAAAATGGTAATATTTTGATAAAAATGCCTTTTTTATCTCTTCAACATGGTCTTTAATAGACATGACTTTATCAGTAGAAACTAGAGTTTCAAGCTCCTCAACAAGTCTTTCCATTGACAATGTTTCATAATCAAGCATTGGAATGTCATGACGTTCTTTAAGTGTTTCATCTTCACTTTCTTCAGCGTTGTAGTCATGAATTGCATCAACAACCGATTGATTGTTTTCATTGTTTAATTCAAGAGTTTCATCAGCAACTTGCTCGTCAGTTAACTCTACAATTGTTTCATTTTCAATCACATCGTTTTCAGCGATGTTTTCAATTACTTCTGGACTTTCCGCTTGAACTAACTCAGTATTTTCGTTTGTCAAGTTTCCATCTGCTTCTGGCAGGTTATCATTCTTTTCTTCTAACATTTTTGAAATGTATTAAAGGTTACACGTTATAATATGGGCTAAATATACTAAAACTACTAGAAAACATCAAGTAAAATCTATCTTTTCTACCTTTTTAAATCATTTGAAGTATAAAAAAACTCCGATTTTTTTCGGAGTTTTGATTTAGTTTACAGTTATTTTTTTAACAGCTGTTTGATTTTCAGTACTGAACCTTATGAAATAAAACCCTCTAGGTAAGGAATTTAGATTATAGTTTGAGTTTATTTTTTCAAGATTTTTATATTCTTTAATAATTTGCCCATTTACAGAGATAACATCAATTTCACTTAAGTTTTCTTCTGTAGAAATAGTTAAGTTTCCGTCAAAAGAAGGGTTAGGGAATACAGATATTTTTGAAGCAAAATCAAATTTTGGAGATGATAAAAATATCGTTGGCCATCTATTCTGAGCTACTGGTCCGCCCCAAATTACCGTTGCTAAGTATGGATTATCAATAAAAGGATTTCTATTTCCTTGCCCATATGTGTTTGAAGCATTTCCTAAATAAGTGTTTCTGTTATCTTCATTTTGAGAAACTGGATCTTCAGCATTCCATTGTAATAGAATTTCAGGTACATTAGAGTCTGTAGATATTGTAGTTCCTGTTGCAACATATGTAGGAAGGCATTGTGAACCATATCTCAAGTACATGTAAAGTATTATTCTTGCTACATCTCCTTTCCATTCATCACCAGGATACCAATTATTACTACCTACAGCTGCCGCATTGCCACTTCCACTGGTATATAACCTATTTCCTCTTGAGCCATTTTTTTGTACATCACAAGATCTTAGCATTTGAGCATCTGCGCCAGGACCAGTTTGACCTAAATCTGGATTACCTAGGGCTTGAGCAAAAATGTGTTCTCTGTTCCATTGCCCATTGCTACCTCCGTTATTGGTTTTAGCTCTTGTTCTATCATTGGTTACATCTGCATCAGTTCCGTTTTCCCATCCGTAAACTAGTAATACATTGCTAGAGTTTGTAGGGTCTAAATCTACAATTTTTAATGCTTCCCAAACTTGTGAATAAGATAGTTCTTTGGTGTGAGTGTTTGTAATTTTTGTTGCTAATGCATCTTTTAAAGTCATTCCTGTTTGTGACCAGTTAAATCCATTATAATATGGAGAAGCTGGAGCACCATTTTGTGCTTGCGAAATAATTGATAAAAGAGCAATTATTAATGTTAAAATTTTCTTCATTATGATTTGTTTTTTTCAAGTAGAGCCATATAAAATCCGTCAAAACCAGTGTTTTGTGACAAAATTTTATGATCTTCTACAAAGGTAAAGTTTTTGCCTGCATCTGTACTTAAAAAATGCTTAATTTGTTCTTGATTTTCAGACGGTAATATAGAACAAGTTGCATAAACTAGTTTTCCTCCAGGTTTTAAAATTTTTGAATAACTTTCTAAAACTTCTCTTTGTGTTTTTTTAATATTTTCAATAAACTCAGGTTTTAATTTCCATTTGCTATCTGGATTTCTTTTTAAAACGCCTAAACCGCTACATGGTGCGTCAATTAACACTCTATCCGCTTTTTCATGTAGTTTTTTTATCACTTTAGTGCTATCAATGATTCTATATTCAATATTGAATGCACCGTTTCTTTTTGCTCTAAGTTTTAATTGTTTTAATTTACTTTCATATAAATCCATAGCAATTAATTGTCCTTTGTTTTGCATCAGAGAGGCAAGATGAAGAGTTTTTCCGCCAGCACCAGCACATGTATCAACAACTCTCATTCCTGGCTTTACATCTAGCAATGGAGCAACAAGTTGTGAAGAAGCATCTTGCACTTCAAAAAGTCCTTCTTTGAATGCTTCAGTAAGGAAAACGTTAGCTCTTTCTTTCAAAACTAAAGCATCCGAATAATCTTTGAGAAACTCTGTTTCTATACCAATATCCATTAAGATAGCTCTCAATTTTTCTTTGGTAGTTTTAAGTGTGTTTACTCTAAGAATAACTTGAGCTTGCTTGTTTTGGGCAGCTATTTCTTTTGTCCAAATGTCTTCATTTAATTCTTGTATACCAAGTTCATCCATCCAGTCAGGAATAGATTCTCTAAACTTTCTAATCTTAGATAATTCATCAAATTTCCCTTTGATTTTTCTTTCTGGTGTACCTTCGAGTTGTCTCCAATCGGGAATTGGATAACCTCGTAAAACAGCCCAAACGGCAAAAATTCGCCAAAGTTCGTCTCTGTTGAAAGGTTCTTTTACGTTTGCAATTTCAGAATAAAGTCTTTTCCAACGAACGATTTCATAGATGGTTTCAGCAACAAATTTTCTATCGGAACTTCCCCAACGTTTATCAAGTTTTAATGCACGAGCAACTACTTTGTCTGCATATTCGCCTTCGTTGAATATAGCATTAAGAGAATCGATAGTGGCATAAACTAAATTTCTGTGTAATCGCATTTGAAAAAAATTAAGCGTGCAAAGATACTTCTTTTTTTTCTTACTGAATGAATTTAGTTGCTATTAACTGCTGTGATGCGTTTCAATTCTTTTCATTTCAATATTTTCTGGAGCATGAAGGACTAATGGGAATTGTTCAATTTTGACAGAACTATTGTCCAAACCAAAACCTTTAGCTTCAGATAAACTGAATTTTTTCAAAATGAAATAGGTATTCATTACAACTTTTTCAAAGAATGATAAGTCACTATCGTTTGATAAGTATTTCTCGGATAATACGAATTTGAAATCACCAATGATATTATTTTTATTCAACGAAGCGTAACGGCTAGTGATGTCAACTTCTCCTTTTTCAACCATGTCTTTTATTACCTGTTTGAACATAAGGTTGATTTTGGTAGGTTCTCTAAAACCAAGATAGAAATCAATTCTATAAATGTCATCTTTGATGATTTCTGTTACTCTGTATTCTTTTCTATATGGTTCGCTCAAAATGTTTACGTGTACAAACCAGTATATATCAGCTCTTTTTGGTCTTTTTTGAAGAATAGAGTAGGTTACTTTTTCTTCTATTTCGTCTGTTCTGTTAGAATTTGTCATGTATACCAAGTGAGTAGCGTATTTTGGTATTGATAAATCCATACTCAATTCAGCCAATACTTTTTTGTATTGTTCAATTTTAACAATTTTTGTATAATTTTTACTGATTTGTTTTGCTAAGAACCAAGTAGCCATAATTCCTATTAAGGCAGATGCTATGATAAGTGTAACAAAACCACCATGCAAGAATTTTGTAATATTAGCATACAAGAAACTAAATTCGATTATTACATAAATTGTAATTAACGGAACGATAAAGAATAGGCTTACTCGCTTCATTATCAAATAAAAATTCAAAAGAATGGTTGTCATAATCATGCATAGAACAATGGCTAAACCATAGGCATGTTCCATGTTTGACGATTCTTCAAAATACAAAACAATTCCAATACAACCAGCTAGTAATAACCAGTTTATTGATGGGATATAAAGTTGGCCTTTTAAATCTGTTGGGTATTTAATTTTTACTTTTGGCCAAAAGTTGAGACGCATAGCCTCATTAATTAAGGTAAACGAACCGCTAATCAATGCTTGAGAAGCAATAACCGCTGCCGAAGTAGCGATTATGATTCCAAATGGTTGAAACCAATTTGGCATGATTAGGAAGAAAGGATTTCCGGCATTTCCACCCAATTGCTCAAGTGTTTTTCCTTCATGACTAATCAAGTATGCTCCTTGACCAAAATAGTTCAGTAGAAGCATTAGTTTCACAAAAATCCAACTTATTCTAATGTTTTTTCTTCCGCAATGTCCCATATCTGAATACAACGCTTCTGCTCCAGTTGTACAAAGAAATACAGCACCAAGAACGAAGAAACCTTCGGGATGAATTTGCAGTAATTCATAAGCATAATAAGGATTAACCGCCTTGAAAACCGAAAAATCATTTGTTATTTGAATAGCACCTAAAATTCCCAACATACTAAACCAAATGAGCATCATAGGTGCAAAAAATTTACCCACTAATTTTGTCCCAAATTGTTGTATGGTAAATAATACTATTAGAATGCTGATTACAATGGGTATGGTATTGATTTCAGGGTTAAAAAGTCGCAAACCTTCGACAGCTGATGAAACAGAGATTGGAGGTGTAATTATACCATCTGCAAGCAAGGCACTTCCGCCAATGATGGCTGGAACAATTAACCATTTTATTTTTGTTCGTTTCACGAGTGCGTAAAGAGCAAAAATTCCTCCTTCGCCATGATTATCAGCATTAAGCGTAATCAAAACATATTTAAGCGTAGTTTGTAAAGTCAGTGTCCAAAAAATACATGAAATTCCACCTAAAACAATGTCTTTTGCAATGGCATGATTATCAATGATAGCTTTCATTACATAGAGTGGAGAAGTACCAATATCACCATAGATGATACCTAATGTTACTAATAATCCTCCTACGGATAATTTGCTGTGCAGTTCGTGGTTATGAGCACTCATAATAAAATGTTAAAGAATGCAAATTTATTGATTTTGGATGACAATGATTTTTTTTAAGCTACTTTTTGTATAAAAACAAAAACACCGAATAAATTCGGTGTTTTTATTTCGTTGCAAATGTTTGAAAATTAAGCTCTTCTATTTTGACTTCTTGAACTTTCGCTTCTACTGTTATTTCCTCTTGGTGAAGAAAAATCTCTAGAATTGGAACGATTTGGCATTGCATTCTCTTGACGAGAGTTTCCTCTTGGAGTTTGTTCACGAGTTGAGTTATAACTTCTTTGAGGAATATTTGAAGAATAATTTCTAGGTCTATTTTCATTAGGTTGTGCTAATTCATTTCCTCTATCGTTGTTATAACTTCTCACATTGTTGCCTCTAGGTTGATCTGTTTGCGTGTAAGTTCTTGTATCGTTGCTTCTTGGTTGATTATTTTGAGCAAAAGTTCTAGGCTGGTTATTTCTTCCATGCCCAATACCGTTATTACTTCTCATATTACCTGTGTTTGAATTCCATTCACTTCTTGGAGCAATAGTTTTTATTCGTCTGTTGTTATCTAGTTCATAACGATTAGCATAACCGCTATTTCTGTGACTGAAACTTCTTTTTGGGTATTGCAATTCGTAGGCATTACTTCTTCTACCATAATACATTCCATAGGCTATATGACTTCTTCTATAATTTACATAGTTGTAGTGATGATGAAAGTTGATGCACAAATCTATGTGACTTCTGTAGCGAAATATAGGAAATGGTCTCCAAGCTACATAATATGAAGGATAATAACCCCAATACCAAGATGAACAATATGGTCTATAATTCCCAACCCAAAAATTAGTATATATTACCGGAGTTGAATAATAAACAGGTTCATAAATATAGTTGTTTCCATACATGTATACATCGCCAACTACTTGGACTTGAACTCTGTTGTTTCGGTCTCTTTCTACTTCAATGGTGGCAATATCTTGATATAAATCGCGACCAAGAACAGATTGAATGATAATTAAGTGTGTATTGCCTTCTACATTTTCGATAACTCTCAAATAATCTACTTGATTATCATCGTTTAAATCCAAATTTGATATTTGAGTTTTTGGGTCGTTCAGTCTTCTTTCAAAGTCTTCTAGGTTTTCTGAATCACCAAAAATAGAAGCAACAGCTCGTAAATCGAGGTTATCACTTATTTCAGAACTGGTAGCAGTTACGGTTGTTCTGTCTTGTGCAGCTATCTGGAATAGCCCTAGCAAAGACAGTAATGCGGAGTAAAAAAATCGTGTTTTCATATCTAAGTTTTTTATAGTCAATTAACAAAAACCAATTACTGTGCCACAAAACTTTTTTAATTTAATTTTAACTAAATTTGGTCTACACAATATTTTTTTATCCAATGCAATTCAATCGTATCATTTATTGTTTTTTCCTATTTATAGGGACACTATCTTCTCAAAATATTTCAAAAGTTACTATCCAAAATATTGACACCATTTTGTCCAAAAAAATGAGTGTTAGAGCCATACTTCCAGATACTGATAAGCTTTGGTATGCGGCAAATAAGAATGTTTTTGGTTACTATGATTTGAAGAGTAAAAAGGTTTTTGAAAAGAAAATTGAATTCAATAACAGAGAAATGGAGTTCAGAAGTATTGCTCAAACCAAAAAATATGTTTTTGTAGCCAGTATTGGAAGTCCAGCATATATCTTTAGAATTAATAAAAAAACGCTCGAATATACTATGGTTTTTGAGGACAATCATAAAGATGCTTTTTTGGATAGCATGACCTTTGCTGATAACAAATTTGGAATAGTAGTAGGTGATCCAACTGGTGATTGCATGACCATACTTTTTACTAAAAATGGTGGCAAAAATTGGAAAAAAATTCCTTGCGATTTGTTGCCAAGAGTTGAAAAAGGCGAAGCAGCTTTTGCAGCAAGCAATTCCAATGTTATAACTAATAATGGGAAAATATGGATTATTTCGGGTGGTGTAAAATCAAGGATTTTTTTCAGTGAAAATGGTAATGATTTTATTGTAAATGATTTACCTATAGTTCAAGGGCAATCGATGACTGGTGCTTTCACGGCAGATTTTTATGATGATAAAATAGGTATTGTAGCTGGCGGCGATTATGAAAAACCACTTTCCAACAAGGAAAATAAAGCGATAACAACTGATGGTGGTAAACATTGGGAAACCATTGCTGATGGAATTGGTTTTGGATATGCTTCTTGTATTGAATATGTTCCACATTCTCTAGGGAAACGAATAGTTTCTGTTGGTGCTACAGGTTTGTTTTATTCTATTGATGGAGGAAATTCTTGGGAAAAATTATTGGATGAGACTACTTTTTACACTATCCGATTTCTAGATGAAAATACTCTTTTCGCTGCCGGAAAAGACAAAATTGTTCAGTATAGGCTTTCATGGTGAGGTTTGTGAAACAAAGATTGAATTTTGATTTTTATGGTAGTTCTCGATACGATTTTCTGGCAAAAATCACTCGAACTGAAGGAGTTGTGAGTTGTGAGAATAATTTTATTTACTAACTTTGAAGAGAGCAGTACTGCTCTCTTCATTTTTAAAAATTTAGCTTATGAAAAAAAAACATTTTACACTGCTTTTAATAATTATAGGATTCTATAATGCATTTGCTCAATGTTTTACTAAAATTTATAGTGGTTATTACCATATAGTTGCTACAAAATCAAACAATTCATTATGGAGTTGGGGATTTGGGGATTGGGGTCAATTAGGAAACAGTTCTTCTTTTGACGAGTACTCTCCTTTTGTTATGGATAGTTCATTCAACTGGCAGTTAGTTAGTTGTGGTTCTTATAATACTTTTGGAATAAAAACTGATGGAACATTATGGGGAACAGGTAATAATACATATGGCGCTTTAGGAATTAATTCTTTTGTAAATACTGTAAACGCCTTAACCCAAATAGGAACTTCCACCAACTGGAAGCAGGTATCTGGTAGTGGTTATTTTACCCTTGGTACCAAAACAGATAACACGCTTTGGGGTTGGGGACAAAACAACAGCTATCAAATGGGTAATGCTACTTGCTGTAATGACCGCTTGTCACCAGGACAAATAGGCACCGCTACCGACTGGAAACTGGCTGTGGCATGTACTTCAACACCAGTAGGCTTGGCGTTGAAACTAGATGGTACTTTGTGGGGTTGGGGAGGAAACGGCAGTGGTTTGATAGGCGAGTCGAATGTGAGTTCGCGTTCTGTGCCCACACTACTCAGCCCAGATACAGACTGGGATACGTTGGCTGTAGGTGCTGCTCATGCATTAGCACTCAAAACCGATGGCACACTATGGGCATGGGGAGTTGGCTACAATGGTCAAACTGGTGATAACCTTACACCATTATATTTTCGTAGTTCTCCACGACAAATAGGTACAGATACCTGGAGTTATATAGCTTGTGGATTTCAGCAGTCGTTTGCTATCAAGAGTGATGGCACGCTATGGGCATGGGGAAGAAATGATGCAGGACAACTAGGCGATGGTACTACAATAGAACGCAGATTGCCAGTGCAAATAGGTACAGATAGCGATTGGGTAGCTGTGGCAGCTGGTTATCAGCATGGCGTAGCTTTGAAAAGCAATGGAGCACTTTATACTTGGGGAACCAATGATTTTGGACAACTAGGCAATGGTAGTACAACGCCTCAGCCTTTGCCTACCTATATTCCTGTGACAGGTTGTGCTTTAGGAACAAATGACATTGAAGAAAGTATTTTTGCACTACATCCCAATCCTGCCAAAGAGTTTGTAACGATAGATTACAAAGGTCTAGAAGGAACAAATACGCTAGAAGTATATGAACTGAGTGGACGCTTGCTGCAAACACAGCCTATTGCCGCTACAGCAGGAAGCATGGAGTTGCCTACACGAGCTTATCCTAGTGGTGTGTATGTGGTAGTGATACGTAATGAGAAAGGGATTTTAGCTCAACAGAAGTTAGTTGTGCAATGATGAGTGATGAGTGATGAGTGATAAGTTATGAGTTGTGAGTTATGAGTTATGAGTTATGAGTGATGAGTAAAATTTGTAATTCGTAATTCGTAATTTGTAACTCGAAACTCGAAACTCGAAACTCGAAATTCGTAACCCGTAATTCGTAATTAAAAAGAAACCGTCTCAATACTAGAATTTTGAGACGATTTCTTTTTATCTTCCTAATCTTTTATCTCGGTATTGTTGGAGTAATTTTCTGTTGAAACCTTCTTCTGCTTTTTTCAATTTCAGAATTTTGGATGCTGGCAAAACACTCTTGAGATTGGCGATAAACTTCTTTCTGAGTTGGTATAACTCATCTTCGGTGTTTTCCATTTGCGTAAGCATAGCCGCAGCTTCTTTTTCTGAAAGGTTGTCAAAACTTTCGTCATCAATACGGTCTAAATAGCCTTTGAGTTTTTGTTTTCTAATGTCTTGCTGTTTTTCTTCAAAGGCGTTGTATAATGGCCAAAACTTTGCAGACTCTTCTGGTGTCAGCGAAAGTTCATTGGTGATATAGGCAACCTTTATTGATTTTATCTGCTCGCGTTTTTCTCTAAACAATCTTCCATTTTGTCCAAATGAAAACTGAATGGTTATCAGCAGAATGATGAGTGTTGTTAGTTTGTTTTTCATGATATTAATCTGTAATGTATTCTTCAATATTCAGTTCGTTTACTAATGTTTCTTCTAAAACTTTATCTTCAATTTTTAAATCTATTTTTAGTTTTTCTATATCTTCTTTGTCGAGTGCGTTAACCAAATCATCTTCAGTAATACCCGATTGTAACGCTATGTAATCTTCTACTTCTTCTTGTGTTAAGGAAGTTGTAGAATTATAATAATTGAACAAAGGTATTGATAATGCTAAAACCAAAACGGCTGCTACCGCATAGTAGATTACTTTTTTTCTACTGAAAATAGAAACTACTTTTGGCTCATTAGTAGCGAGTTTAGCATTGATGTCGCTCGTTAGTTTTTCAAAATACCCATCGGGAACTTTGAAGCCACTTTCAATTTTTTGTTCGTCTAGTTTAAAAGGTTTCATGTTTGTTTGACTTTATTGTGTTTCAAAGGTTTAATTTGTATTCATATATTCTTCAATTTTTTTCACCGCATGATGGTAGGAAGCTTTAAGCGCACCAACAGATGTACTCAGTATTTCTGATATTTCTTCATATTTTAATTCCTCAAAATACTTCATTTTAAAAACCAATTGCTGTTTTTCGGGTAGAGCTACAATGGCTTTTTGAAGTTTGAGCTGAATTTCATTCCCGTCAAAATAATCGTCGGCTTTAATGTTATTCACAATTTTGGCTTGCAATTCTTCACTCGATATTCCGTTCTTTTTGGCTTTTTGATTGATGAAAGTAATGGCTTCGTTTGTTGCTATTCTATATATCCAGGAAAATAGTTTGCTATCGCCTTTGAAATCTTTCAAATATTTGAAAACTTTGATAAAAGTATTTTGCAAAACGTCATCAGCGTCATCATGATTGAGCACTATGTTTCGAATGTGGTTGTATAAAGGTCTTTGATAGTCGTGCAAGAGTTTTTGAAACGCTTTGTTTTGCGTTTTTGGGTCTAACAATTGAGCTATAAATTCCTTTTCTTCTTGCAAGGTAATTTTATTGGTTTTCTATTCAGAAAATAAACATTTCAAAATGCATTTTTAAAACTCAAAAATACTCGAAATGATTTTTCGGATCTATGATTATTGCAATATAATGAATTAGAACAACGAAAACTGAAAAGGTTTAATTCTGTTAAAATTATTCTGTTTCCTCTTTGTTTACTTCTGGTGCTGGCATTGTAGGTTCAACTGTTGTTGTAGGTTGCAAAACTGTAGTTGTAGTAGCAAGTGGTTTTGGTTGTGCCTTTGGAAAAACTGGAATATAGAGTTCTGTTTTCCAATGCGAAGGAAGTTTGATATCGTCTATAGTAATGCTGAAAACTTCAGAGTATTTCCCAGCAAAATTGATTTTATAATCGTTGTCAACTATATATTTTTCTGCTTTTTGCCAAGTTTCTTTTAGGTGTGAATAATCTCCTTTCAATGTGGTTTTTATGCAAGTAAAAGCATCCATTTTGCCAGTTTGAATATCGCTTCCAGTCATTACTCTAATTTCTTTTGGAGTAGGAATGCAAACCGAAAAAGTTACGATTTCATCATTTGGCTCATTGTATTCATAGATAACAAAAGGTTTTCCACTGACCGAAATATTATTTTTTTTGACAAAATAATTCATTCTAGACAATACCACTTTAATGTTTCTAACCATACTTCTTTTTTTGCATGAAATAGTCTGCTTGAAATAATATGTTTCTTTTCTTTGAACCAAACCGTTTACTTTGATAGCATAGGTTTTTATTTCGTGAGATAATGTTTTGTTCAGATTATTGAGACTAGTAAGCATATTGTCCTCGATTACATTCTTAAAACCGCCGCTAAAAAATCCTTTGATTTTAGTAAGTAAGCCAACCTTTCCTTTCATTCTCCAAATAATCTTTGTTCCGCCAATGGTATCTTTAAACTTCCAAAACACTCGGTTTTCGTAGTCGTTGGCATACATTTTTTGACTAATACTATCGCCTTCTTTTACAAAGATGGTTTTCATTGACCCATTGTTTCCGTTGCTATTCCATGAATAACTAGCGCCTAATCCCATGGTTTTTGAAGGATAGGTAATTACCATGTCATCATCAGATTTTTTCCACTCGTTGAATGTTTCCCAGTTTTTGTAATCGTTGATGTATTCGAATGCAGTTAGTTTTGAAACGCCTATAATTTTTGATTGCACAATATCATAATCGCCTTTTTGAGTAGCAATAAATACTACTGAACCCAGAAAAATGAGTACAATGAGAAGCAATAAATACAATAGAATGCGCATAGAAATGTGTTTACAGAAATGTTATCTTTTCAGGAAAAATTTCATAACAAATAATAAGGCTACAAATAACAAAAAAAACAGCAAAACTTTATAGTTTCCTTTATAAAATTTTTGATGTAATGGCTTGTCTTGTCTGTAGGCAAAAAACATAATCACGACAAAAACTATAAAAAAGATAATGCCAAAAGTGATTTGACCAGTTGTAAACATTTTTTTAAAATTTTCAACAAATTTACTCATTTGATTGATAAACTTGTATTTTGCATTCAAATAAAAGTTATCGTTATGCAAAAACAACTCAACGCTGTAAAAGAATTTCACACTGCCTTTGGATTAGGAGTAAGTCAAGAAATGAAAGGACATCTTGGCGAACAAAAAAATCTACTTCGTTTTAACCTAATGAAAGAAGAAAATGAAGAATACCTCGAAGCGGTTCAGAATGATGATATTATAGAAATAGCCGATGCACTTGGCGATATGCTCTACATTTTATGCGGAACGATACTAGAACATGGTCTGCAACACAAGATAGAAGAAGTTTTTGATGAAATACAACGAAGCAATATGAGTAAACTTGGCGAAGACGGAAAACCTATCTACCGCGAAGACGGTAAGGTAATGAAAGGGCCAAATTATTTTAAACCTTCTTTTGAAGAGATATTGAGGTAAAAATTAATTCAATTTCAAAGAAGATATACTTTGAATATTAACTTTTAATGAATTTTGTCACATAAAATCCATTTTTTCCTTCAATGATTACTAAATAAACTCCTGAGCTCAAATTTCCAACATAAATTTGGTTGATATTAATATCTGTTTTTAAAATGTTTCCCATTAAATCGAAAACTTTTATTTTTTCGATTAATAAATTGTTTGGATTATTTATTGATATAAAGTCTTTGGAAGGATTTGGTGATATAAAAAAAGATTCATTATTGTCAATTACTTCATTTGACAAACTAGTACAATTAATTAAACCATTAATTAAAGTTGGGAAATTAACTCTATCATTACTAAAAGAAGCTCCCAAACCTAGAGCAAATCCATTATTACTTCCCCAAACATAAGTTTGTTGAGTACTTTTATTTCCAAAGCTAAAGTTATCTCCAGCATCAACGTTCAACCATGTGTTATCAAGACCAACTTGCACAGGTGTATTTTTATTAATGAAAGTTCCATCTCCCAATTGTCCATAAACATTACTTCCCCAAGCCCATAGAGTCCCGTCGTTTTTGATGGCCAAAACATGATAAAGCCCTGCAACAACTTCTTTCCAATCTGTATCAGTACCTATCTGAGTTGGAATGTATTTATCAATTAAAGTTCCATCTCCAAGCTGTCCCACATTATTACTTCCCCATGCCCATAATGTACCATCATTTTTAATTGCATATGCTGAATACGCTGAAATTGAAATTACATGCCAATTGTTATCTGTTCCTACCTGATTTCGTAAAAAATTACTGTTAGTAGTTCCGTTTCCATACTGACCATTATTACTTCCCCATACCCATAGTGTACCATCGCTTTTGATAGCTATAGTTGTTTGATAACTGGTTTTTATAGAAATCCAAGTCTCATTTCCAACCTGAACAGGCATATTTATATTTCCCCTGCTTTCAGTTCCTAACTGATTATAAGAATTCCAACCCCAAGCCCATAAAGTTCCATTGTTTTTGATTGCAAATGAAGTTTGAATACCTGCTTCTATTTGCATCCAATCATTATCAGTCCCAATTTGTACAAAAGTATTTCTATTTATATTAGTACCATCACCAATTGCTCCAAAATAATTACTTCCACTAGCCCAAAGACTTCCATCATTTTTTATAGCTAATGAATGTTCTCCAGATGTCGAAATTTTTGAAAAAAAAGAATTATCATTAATCAATTCACAAGTAATATATCCAGAATTTAAAGTTCCCCAATTTCCAGTATATCCGCTTCCCCAACCCCAAAATTCCCCATTTGCTTTTATCCCAGAAAAACTTGTTTGCCCACATGAGAATGATTGAAAGCATTGTGAATTAGTTTTCGCAAAATAAATGACAAATAATAAACATAATATTTTTTTCATAACTAATGAATGGAATTATAAACAAATATACAAAAACTCCAAGTTTCCTCGGAGTGAATTAGTTATCAACAATAAACAAAAAGATACAAATAGCTATACCTTAACCGTCCAACCAAAAGTGTCTTCGGTAAGTTTGTATTGAATATTGATAAGTTTCTCTTTGAGTTGTAATGCTGTAGAGTTTTCTAGTTTTGGAAGTTCATAATAATGCTCTTGGTGTTGAAACCCTACAATTGGGCTAATTACAGCAGCTGTTCCTGCTCCAAATATTTCTTTCAAACTGCCATCTTTTGCTGCAGCTACAAGTTCATCTACTAGCACAGAACGCTCTTCTACTTTTATTCCTTCTTTTCGAGCTAAATCTACGATGCTTTTTCTGGTAACACCATCGAGAATTCTTTCGCTAACTGGAGCTGTATATAATGTGTCGTTGATTTTGAAAAACACATTCATTGTTCCGGCTTCCTCTAGCTTAGTATGTGTGGCATCATCAGTCCAAATGATTTGTTGAAATCCCTTTTCGTTAGCCAGTTTTTGGGGATAAAATTGAGCCGAATAATTCCCTGCTGCTTTTGCAGCACCAATTCCACCATTGGCAGCTCGACTGTAATGATCAGCAATAATTACTTTTACCTCACCAGAATAGTAGGAGCGAGCAGGAGACAAAATTATCATGAAACGATATTGAGTAGATGGTTGTGCAATCACTCCGCTACCAATTGCTATCATAAAAGGACGAATGTATAACGTGTTGCCAATGCCTTTTTTTACCCAATTGCGTTCTAAGTCAATTATTTTTTTTAAACCTCCAATAAAGATGTCTTCTGGAACTTCGGGCATTGCCAATCGTACAGCAGATTTATTGAAACGAATATAGTTTTGATCAGGTCTAAAAAGCCAAACATCATCATTTTCATCTTTGTAAGCTTTCATTCCTTCAAATATTGCTTGCCCATAATGAAAGACTTTAGCCGAAGGATCAATCAAAAAAGGTTCATAGGGTTTTATAATTGGTTTTTGCCATTTGTTGTCTTTGTAATCGCAAATGAGCATGTGGTCAGTAAAAACATTTCCAAAGGTTAAATTTTCGAAATCTACTGTGTCGATTTTGGAGTTTGCTACTCTAATAATCTCAATTTCTTCTGTGGTATTCGTATTCATTAAAAGTTAAAAATTATAGATAAAATTCTATACCTCTTGATATTCAAACCGATATATTATTTTACCAGAAATTAGTAGTTGTGTTTTGTTATTTGTAAAGCTATAAAAAAAAATGTTCAACTCGATTGTTGATGAAAATATTTTATAAAAAATATATTTAAATGTACTTTTATTTATTTTTTCATAAAGATTTCAATAAAAAATTACGAAATCTGTTTACAATTCTAAATCAAACACCTACATTTGTGCTACTAGACAAAATAGTTATTCGTACCATGAAAAAAATTAAATTTTTAGCGTTTGCATTTTTTATGATGCTAGCTGTTTCAACATTTGCTCAATCCAAAAAAGTTGTTTTCAAAGCAGAAGATTATGCTTCATTTGGAGAGAAATTCAAAGTAAAAAAAGTATATACAAATGAATATATGCTTAAAAAATACAAAGCTTTGAAAAAAGGCGACACCATAACCGTTCAATTTATGGCTAATATAAAAGCTGTATGCAAGAAAAAAGGTTGTTGGATGAATCTTGATTTGTCTAATAATCAGGAAGCTTTTGTAAAATTCAAAGATTATGCCTTTTTCGTTCCGCTAAATGCAGATGGAAGTACAGCAATTATTTCTGGTAAAGCCTATGTAGATATTGTTCCAGTTGCAGAACTAAAACATTATGCTAAAGATGCTGGAAAACCTCAATCTGAAATAGACAAAATTACCGAGCCAGAAGTAACCTATGCTTTCATGGCAGATGGAGTTTATATAAAGAAATAGTAGAATGAAAAAAGGAGTTCTTTTAATAGTATTGGTTTTAATGTTTTCTTGTAAAAAAGAGGAGGTTAAGAAAGTTGATAACGGAAGTTGTTCTAAGGAAAAGCAAGAAGGAAAAAAAGATTTTCAGATGTATGAAATGTCTGAAATGGCAGCTTTGATGGAGCAAATGTATGTTGATAATCTAAGATTAAAAGATAGAATTATTAAAGGTGATACTGTTGGTAAATTTCCTCAACATTTTACAAAAATTCACAGCGCAGTAATGTCTGACGGAAAAGATAATGATGATTTTTTCAAAGTACAGGCAAAAAAATTTATTCAAGCTCAAGAATTGATATATAAAGATCCTGTGAATGCAAAAGCCCATTTCAATGATGGCATTCAAGCTTGTTTGAACTGTCATGAGCAAAAATGTGGTGGACCAATTCCTAGAATAAAAAAACTTTTCATAAAATAATTTTCTTGAAGAGAGAAATTGCAATTACTGCAGATGGTTCTACAACCATTTTTATTCCAGAATGGAATGAAAGTTATCATTCTAAGCACGGCGCAATACAAGAAGCATATCATGTTTTTATAAAAAATGGGTTTTCCTTATTTGAAGGAAAGCCCATTTCTATTCTAGAAATAGGTTTTGGAACTGGATTGAATGCCTTTATAACTCTAGTTGAGGCAAACAAAAGCAAAACCAAAGTAAATTATACAGGAGTAGAAGCATTTCCTGTTTTAGACAGCGAATTAAATCACTTGAACTATATCAATCAGTTTGACAAAGAGTTTCAACGCTATTTTACAGAAATTCACAAAACTCCATGGGAACAAGAGGAACAAATCACTCCGGGTTTTTGTTTAACAAAAAATCAAATGTACTTTCAAGACATTGACTTTGAAAATAGTTTTGATTTAATCTATTTTGACGCTTTTGGTTATAGAGTTCAACCAGAATTATGGTCTGTGGAAATTTTTGCAAAAATGTATAAAGCTTTAAAAGCTAATGGAGTTTTGGTTACTTATGCTTGTAGAACTTCTATTAAAAATGCAATGTTGGAGGTAGGATTTGGGGTAGAAAAGCTTCCTGGAGCACCAGGAAAGAGAGAGATGCTAAGAGCAACTAAGAGAGTTTAACTATTTGCAATTGTCTCGATTTATAAAATTTAATACTATTTAACTTTTCTCTAATAAAATTGTGAAGTTTTTTTTGCTAACTTCGAATTATTAAAAATAAAGTTATGTCAAAAACCATGCTTCTTTACACAAAACGTATTCTTTTGCGAGTTAGCTTTGATGTACAATTATTCTACAAAGAGTTTGAAAAAGCTAGTAAAATGCTTTTGCCTCATGAACTCAAGGAGTTAACAAATTGGTTGTTGAATTATACAGTCGACAAACCAAAACTGAGGCAATGTCCATTAAATATCTAAAATTATAAGAACTCTTTGAGTTCTTTTTTTATACTTATTAAATTATTTAATGTAAGATAAAACATTAAAAAAAAATTAAAAAATGCATTTCATCGATAAAAAATGCATTTAATCTATATTTTTTTATCAAAAATTTTGTAGGTAAAATTTTTTTGAAATACTTTTACAATAAGTTCTTAAAGTAAGATAACCCCAAATCTTAAAAGTTATGCCTAGAATGATTTATGATTACACAAAATCTGTACTCGAGAGAGTAAGTTTTGATCCGATTCTTTTTGCTAAAGAATTGAAGAAGGCAATTAGGAATTTATTGCCTTATGAGTTAGAACAATTAAAAAAGTGGTTGCAATATTACACAAAAGAAAAACCCGAACTCAGGGAATGTTTAAAAGTGGTTAGTAATTAGTAAATGATAAGGAGTTGTGCGACTCCTTATTTTTTTTGTAATGGGCTAATGATTTGTACATTGTGAAAAGCTATTGCGCCTTTTATGATACCACTAATCGTATTTCTAAGCGCATCGATGATATGAATTTTTAATTCATTTTTTGGAAAAATTAAACTCACCTCTCTTGCTGGTCTAGGTTCTTCAAAATGTTTTAGTTTTGTTTTGTCCTTTTCGTTTAAATCTAGCGTATGCAAATATGGTAAAAGAGTTACTCCGAGACCTTCATCTGAAAGTTTTATGAGTGTTTCGAAACTACCACTTTCCAGTTGGAAATTATTTTTGTAATTCAAGTCTTTGTGTTTGCACAAATTCAAAATACCATCTCTAAAACAATGTCCATCTTGCAACAGCAGAATCTCGTTGATATCTAAATCAGAAATACTAATTTCTTTTCTGTTAAACGTGTTGTGATTTTCGGGAATATAGGCCACAAATGGTTCATAGTAGAGAACGATTTCTTTTATTTTTTCTTCTTCCAAAGGTGTTGCAGCAATAGCAGCATCTAGATGACCATTATTTAATTTTGAAATAATTTCTTTTGTATTCAATTCCTCAATGACTAAATTCACTTTTGGATATTTCTTGATGAAGCTTTTTAAAAACATTGGTAAAAGTGTAGGCATCACTGTAGGTATAATGCCCAGACGGAATTCACCACCAATAAATCCTTTTTGTTGATCTACAATATCCTGAATTCTATCGGCTTCATTGACGATGTTTTTTGCTTGATTGACAATTTTAAGACCAATTTCTGTTAGCTGAATAGGCTTCTTAGTTCTGTCAAAAATTTGAACACCGAGTTCTTCTTCAACTTTTTGGATTTGCATGCTTAGAGTGGGTTGTGTAACAAAACATTTTTCAGCTGCAAGGGTAAAATTTTTGTGTTCAGCCACAGCTAGAACATATTGAAGTTGTGTAATAGTCATAATAGTGAAATTTTATGCAAATATAAAAACTATCAATTTAATTTATGGAAATAATCGTCATAATAAATATAATTTTGAGTTATAAAATAAGAAATCATGAACACAATAGGATTACCACAGAAAGAAAGCAAAAAACTTGCAGAAGAACTGAATATTTTGCTTTCAAATTTTCAAGTTTATTATCAAAATCTTAGAGGTTTGCATTGGAATATAAGAGGTAGAAGATTTTTTGACTTGCATCTAAAATTTGAAGAACTCTATAATGACGCTCAATTGAAAATTGATTTGATTGCTGAAAGAGTGTTAACACTTGAAGGTGTTCCTTTTCACACTTTTAGCGATTATATTGCAAATAATAAATTGCCAATTGGAAAAAATATTCACAACGACGAAAAATCTATTGAATTGATTGTGAGTTGCTTGTCTGAACTTTTAAAAATAGAAAGACAAATATTAGCCATGTCTGCAGAGATTGACGATGAAGGAACCAACTCAATGATGAGTGATTTCATATCTGAACAAGAAAAAACGGTTTGGATGATGAAAGCTTGGCTTGCATAATAAATTTGTTAAAATTTCACTAAATAGCTTTTAAACATACTTGTTTAAATTACTTTTGTTTTATGAAGTTTTTAACATATTTAACTTTGTTTTTATTCATTAGCTTTTTATCAATGCCTACAGTAGTTGCATTAATTGATAAAGAAGTTGATGTTTCGTTCTGTTATAGTATGACTGAAGAGGAACATCAAAAAGACTTCAAGCAAATAAAAGCAAGTTTTGATTTGACTTTTTATGAAATTAAGTTTTGTGCATTTGTTCAAAATAATTCTAAAATCCTTTTCGAAAACAAATCCAAGCACGACACTGTATCTGAAGAGATATTCTCTCCACCACCAGAATTAGTTTAATACCATTGTTTTTTGCACATAGCAAGGAGTGTAGTATTAAATTAATTATTAGGTATGACAAAAAAAATCAATTTGTTTGCCAATCTAAAAGCTGATTTTGCTTCTGGTTTGGTTGTTTTTTTGGTAGCATTGCCATTGTGCTTAGGGATAGCTTTGGCAAGTGGTGCACCATTATTTTCTGGAATCATTTCTGGAGTTGTAGGAGGAATAGTTGTTGGTTATTTGAGCCAATCTCACCTCAGTGTTTCTGGACCGGCAGCAGGATTAACTGCTATAGTGCTGACAGCCATAACCGATTTAGGTGCTTTCAATGCATTTTTAACAGCTGTATTTATTGCAGGTATCCTTCAATTGTTATTAGGCTTCATTAAAGCAGGAACAATTTCCAATTATTTCCCCACAAATGTTATAGAAGGAATGCTTGGTGGTATTGGAGTTATAATATTTTTGAAACAATTGCCTCATGCCTTTGGGTATGATAAAGATTATGAAGGCGATTTTGCTTTTCTCCAACCCGATGGTGAAAATACTTTTTCAGAATTGTTCCAAGTGATTGGTCATATCCAACTTGGTTCTGTAATTATTACAGCAGTTTCATTATTCATTTTAATCATGTGGAATAAAGTTGATTTTTTAAAGAAAATGAAACTTGTTCCAGCAGCACTCATCGCAGTAATTATCAGTATAATAATCAATGAATTGTTTATTAAAACTGGCAGTTCATTGGCTATTAAGGATGAACATTTGGTTAAACTTCCTGTTCCAACGTCAATAGAAGAGTTTAAAGCAATATTTGTTTTTCCAGACTTTACGACATTGACTAATTCTAAGGTTTGGATTGTAGGTGTTACTATTGCTATTGTTGCATCTATTGAAACGCTTTTGTGTATCGAAGCTGCTGACAGAATGGATGCGCTCAAGAGATATACAGATACCAATGTAGAATTGAAAGCGCAAGGTGTTGGTAATATTGTCAGTGCACTTTTGGGTGGTTTGCCAATGACTTCAGTGGTTGTTAGAACAACAGCCAATAATGCAGCTGGAGCAAAGAGCAAGATGTCTGCAATAATTCATGGGTTGTTATTACTAGCATGTGTATTAGCAATCCCCAAAATATTAAATAGAATTCCTTTAGCAACTTTAGCAGCAATTTTGTTACTAGTAGGTTATAAACTTGCCAATCCAAAGATTTTAAAAAACTTTTATATTAGAGGGAAATATCAATTCATTCCTTTCATTGCAACATTGTTAGGAGTTGTGTTTACTGATTTGCTTAAAGGTGTTGCACTTGGGTTAATCATTAGTGTTATTTTTATATTAAAGGGTAATATGAAACGCGCCTACAAATTCAGAAAAGAAGAATATCAGGAAGGTGATATTATTCACATAGATTTGGCACAAGAAGTATCATTTTTAAATAAAGCTGCCATAAAATCCACACTTGATGAGCTTCCTGAGAATTCTAGAGTAGTAATAAATGCTAAGGATACAGTTTATATTAGTCACGATATCTTAGACTTAATTCATGAATTTGAAACAATAAAATCGAAAGATTTAAATATTAATGTTAAATTAGTGGGCTTTAAACCTCAATACAATTTGGAAAATAGTGAAGGTTACAAAAACACAATCACTATAGAACATAAGTATAATGTTTTAAAGAGAAAACTAGAAACTGTTGAAAAAAAAGAAATTGAATTTAAATAAAACACATGAGTAAAGATTTTTATAAAAAAATAATTGAAAATAATGCTAAATGGGTTGAGGAAAGCTTAGCCACAGATAAAGATTTTTTTAAAGACTTAGCAAAAGGTCAGCAGCCTCCATTGTTGTGGATAGGATGTTCTGATAGTAGAGTTCCCGCAAATGAAATTATTGGAGCTAAACCAGGTGAAGTTTTTGTTCATAGAAATATTGCTAATATGGTAGTTCATAGCGATATGAATATGCTAAGTGTTTTAGACTATGCTGTAAATGTTTTGAAAGTGAGTCACGTTATTGTGTGCGGTCATTATGGTTGTGGAGGTGTTAAAGCTGCTATGGGTAATCAATCTATAGGTTTAATAGATAACTGGATTAGGCACATAAAAGATATTTATAGGCTTCATGAAAATTATTTAAATTCTATTGATGATGAAGATAATCGATTTAATAAATTCGTTGAAATTAACGTTCAAGAGCAAGTTTTTGATTTAGCAAAAACCTCTATTGTTCAAGGCGCATGGAGAAATGGACAAGACTTAACTCTACATGGTTGGGTATATGGATTAAATTCAGGATACATAACGGATTTAGATGTAAACATGAGTAACAATAATGATTTAGATGAGGTATATCGTTTAAAATTTTCCAATTAACAACTCATTATTAGCGATAAATATATTGGCATTCCCAAGGTAATATTGAATGGGAAAGTAACTGCTAAAGCCATTGGCAAAAACAATCCAGGATTGGCTTTTGGAACTGCTATCTTCATAGCGGCAGGAACAGCAATATATGAAGCACTGGCTGCCAAAATTGATAACATAAATCGGTTGCCGACATCAGTTGTTACTTGTTGGCTTACAATAGCGACAAGGCATCCATTTAGCAAAGGTATAATTATAGCAAAGAATAAAGCAAACCAACCACTTTTGATAAAATCGCTTAATTTTTTTCCACTTACTATACCCATGTCAAGTAAAAAAATTGCTAGAAAGCCTTTAAATAAATCATTGGTAAATGGCTTTATTCCCATAGCTTGCTCGTCACTTGCGAGAAGACCAATAATTAAACTTCCTAATATTAACAGCACACTGCCATTAGTAAAAGAATGTGTTATTATTGATTTTAATGAAGTTTTGTTTTCTGTTTTTTTGCTAAACATTCTGATTAAAGATACTCCAACAATAATTGCAGGTGCTTCCATCAAAGCCATAACTGCAACCATATGACCACTAAATTTTATTTCTTGAATTTCTAGAAAACTAGCCGCTGTTACAAAGGTTACAGCACTTACAGAGCCATAAGCGGCAGCTATTGCGCCTGCGTCATAAGAATTGAATTTTCTTCTTAATATGAAATAGCTGTAAATTGGAATTAATATTGCAATAAAAACACCAAAAATAACGGACCAAATTATTTCCATAGTAAAATGACTATGAGCTAATTCTTGACCTCCTTTGAAACCAATTGAAAACAAAAGATATAATGAAATAAATTTTGAGGAATTTTGAGGGATTTCTAAATCACTTTTAAGTCTTACAGCTAGAATTCCAAGAAGGAAAAATAATAACGCAGGATTGGTTAAATTTTCGAAGAGTAAGTTTAAGTTCATTTTGTTTTTAGTTTTTTGTAGCTCGTGTTAATCGATCATTAATTGATTTTCCTAAATCAATATCAGGAAATCTTTCAGAAATAATTATATCAAGATTTAATTCGTCAAGTCTATGCATTGCAGCATAAAGATTTCTTGCTGCTTGTTTAATGTTTCCGTCTTTAGATAAAATTTCTATAGATTTTACGGAACTATGATGAAAGTAATCCTTGAACGTGATTACACCAATTTTTTTGTGTTTGTATAACTCAATGCTTTCAATCAAATTGTTAACTGATATTATTTTAGTTTTCGGGGCATAATGTTTAGAAAGCATACCAGGTGCATCTGGACTTTTTTCATTTGTTGTTATTACTTTCAATTTTCCTATTACTTCTTCTATTTCTTCAATAGAGATAGCACCTAATCGATACAGTAAAGGCTCATTATTTTCATCAAACCCAATGATTGTAGATTCAATTCCGTTGTTACAGATTCCTCCATCCAATACCATTTTTAAATCATTCTGAAAATATCCAGCAACATGTTTTGCTGTTGTTGGGCTTATAGAGCCAAAAGGATTTGCGCTTGGTGCTGCTAGAGGGAAATCAATAGTGTTTAATAACTTTAATGTCAGTTCATGATTAGGAACGCGAACAGCAACTGTATTTTTTCCTGCGGTAATTAAGTCTGGAATGTTTTCATTCTTTTTTAGCACCAAAGTCAATGAGCCTGGCCAAAACTTTTTTGCCAAAATTTTTGCTTTTTGGGGTATATCCACTGCAATTTGCTCTAATTTTTTTTCTGAATCAATGTGAATAATTAAAGGATTGAATAGTGGCCTTTTTTTAGTTTTAAATATTTGTTTGATAGCTTTTTCGCTAAAGCAATTTCCTGCCAAGCCATAAACAGTTTCTGTAGGTATTGCAACCAGTTCATCATTCTCTAGAATGGTTTTAGCTTTTTTAATATCTGTAGAAATTTCAATCATTTTTTATGGATTACAATTGTCACAAAACGTTGGGTCTTCAAAATATATTCCTCTTGGATACTTTTTTTCTTCCTCGTAATTACATTTTACACATTGATAAACATAACTCAAAGTTGATTTGGTTGGCAGATAGCAATTTTCACATGGTAAGCCACGATTAGCTTTAATTACATCAAAACCAGGAGTTAGACATTTGGGACATTTAGTGTTGATTTTTTGAAGTAAATTTTGTGTTGCTTTTTCGATGACTTTCATCCTTGTAGGATTATGCATGGCACGCATATCAGTTTCAATGTATATTGAATTATAATTATTTTTCAATTCATCAAAATTTTCAACCAAGACTTCTTTTGAAGAAATTCCTTTATAGATTTTTTCAAAGTTCTTTTCAGATGATTTAAGAATTACTCGATGTGATGGAAAACTTACTTTTTCTATAAATTCATTCAAATCATCATAATTGTTGATTAATGCACCATTAAAATTTGTTTCTAAACTGATTTCTCTTCCTACAATTTCTAAATCATTTTTAAAGTCTTTTAGCATCACTAGTTCATCATCAGCATGCGCAAAAAATATACTTGGATGTGGACCAAACGAACCTTCGCTAGCAACAATCAAATCACAATTTGTGATTTTATAAGCTTCATCACATTTCATTCTTAATGTGGTTAGCGCATCATGTTTTCTTTCAATTTCTCCACTGAAAGTCCCTAAACTATCTGTGTCAAAAACATTAGAAGTGAAACAGTAAACACCCAGATTTTCTTCTAATAGAGGAGTAATTACTGTTTCCTTCTTATGTTTGGTAGCAACGAGAAGATTTCTTCCTTTAAACATTAAACTACTCAATACTAATTGCTATTGTACTATTTATAACCAAATTTAACTTGTTTGCCTTGGCATCAAACAACAATTTTTGTATAGCTTCCTTAGTTTCTATTAGCTCTGATATTCTTTTTTTGGAATGTTCAATATCCTTGTTAAATCGGATATGATTGCTGAAATCTTCTCTATTGTGATAGTCTATTTTGTAGTTGAATAATTTTGTTAATACTTGTTCAGCATCAGATGCAGAAAATACCCCATCAATTAATTTGAATTCTTCTTTTTTGTTCATCTTATTGATTTATTAGTTTCATTAAATTAAACCCAGTAAGCATAATACCTATACCGATTATAACATTGCTAAAAAAAGAGTTATAAAATAATGACATGACTAACCCAATTGATATTATCACTATGCAGATCAATAGGTTCAGATTTTGAATAGTTTTTGACTTAAAAAATTTTTTCATAGCAATTTTTTTATTGTCCTTGTCCTAATGAATATGCTGGTTTTCCATCAAACTCATAAAGGTTTTCTGTTTTTATAACATCAATTTTTGTGTCTAAAGCATTGTTTAATAACTCTATAATATCATTTTTAGTCAATGTTTTACTGTTGGTTGGTTTAAATCTGCATCGCCAATGATCAGTGCAATAAGTTTCTTTGAAGCCATCAGGCCACACTTTTATTCCTCTATTGGTAATCATTGTTAAATGCTTGCTTTCAGTATTTATTCTTTTTAATAATTCTGCAAGTTCGTTTGGATTGGTTCCATTCCAGTGTACAAATAAATCTACGCCTACAAGTTCTTTATTAGCTGCTGGTTTTTTTACATATTTTGGTAAATTCAAAACAACATCTTTGGCATAAGATACCTCTTTTAAAAGCTTAGGTTTTTCGCCAAGATTTTTGATTACTGCTTCTGCAAATTCTTTTGTTCCTACTTTCTCTTTGCTTACACCTTCTTTGTAAATGTCATATGTGTGTATTCCTTCTTCAATGGTTTTTAGCCAAGCATTTTGAACTTTTTCTGCAATCTCTGTTTGACCTATGTGATTTAGCATCATAATTGCACCTTGTAGTAAACCAGAAGGATTTGCTAAATTCTGACCTGCTCGTCTTGGTGCAGAACCATGAATGGCTTCAAACATTGCACACTCTTCACCAATATTTGCTGAACCAGCTAAACCAACAGAACCAGCTATTTGAGCCGCAACATCAGAAAGTACATCACCATATAGATTAAGTGTAACGATAACATCAAATACTTCTGGAGTATCTGCCATTTTTGCAGCACCAATATCTATTATCCAATGCTCATTTTCAATTTCAGGATATTCTAAGGCAATTTCATCAAACACTTGATGGAATAAACCATCTGTTTGTTTCATGATGTTATCTTTTGTGAAACAAGTAACTTTTTTTCTACCATAAACTTTAGCATACTCAAAGGCATAGCGAATAATTTTTTCACAACCTGGACGACTTATTAATTTCAGACATTGTACAACTTCGTCAGTCTGTTGATGCTCAATACCAGCATATAAATCTTCTTCATTTTCACGAATAATAACAATATCCATTTCAGGATGTTTTGTCTCCACAAATGGGTGCAAACTCACGCAAGGTCTTACATTTGAATATAAACCTAAGAACTTACGTGTAGTTACATTTAAACTTTTATAACCACCACCTTGAGGAGTTGTAATAGGTGCTTTTAGAAACACTTTATTTCTTCGAATAATATCCCAAGACTCAGAAGCAATACCAGAAGTATTTCCAGATAAATAAACTTTTTCACCTACTTCAATTTCATCAATTTCAAATTTTGCGCCAGCAGCTTTAATGATTTCAAGAGTAGCATCCATAATTTCTGGTCCAATTCCGTCTCCTTTTGCAACCGTGATACGTGTCATGTTTTTTGTTTTTTTATGTTTGATGGTGCAAATCTCTATATTATTATTCATATATTTTTATTTATATTTGTAATAATATATATAAAATAATTTTATGAATTATACTTTGCATCAACTTCAAGTATTTTTGAAAATTACCCAAACCCTGAGCATCACCAAGGCCTCAGAAGAATTACATTTAACTCAACCTGCTGTTTCAATTCAATTGAAAAACTTTCAAGATCAATTTGAAATACCTTTGACAGAAGTTATAGGTAGAAAATTATATGTTACTGATTTTGGAAAAGAAATAGCGATTGCAGCCGAGAACATATTGAATGAAGTTTATGCAATCAATTATAAAACTCAGTCTTTTAGAGGAAAACTATCAGGAAGGTTAAAATTGTCTGTTGTTTCAACTGGAAAATACGTTATGCCATATTATTTGGGAGATTTTTTAAAAGTTAATCCTGAAATAGAATTAGAAATGGATGTTACGAATAAAACTAAGGTTGTAAAATCATTAAAAAACAATGAGGTTGATTTTGCTTTAGTTTCAGTAATACCCAGAGACTTGCCTATAGAATCCGAAGTTTTGATTGAAAATAAATTAGTACTGGTTGGCAATTCTGATGTTGTATATGAATCTAAAAATGATTTTCAGCATTTAGTATCAAATACGCCATTATTATATCGTGAAGTAGGTTCTGCAACGCGTCTTGCCATGGAAAGTTACATTCTTAAAAAGAAAGTTCATTCTAAAACTACTATACAACTAACTTCTAATGAAGCTGTTAAACAATCTGTTTTAGCTGGGCTTGGTGTTTCGATAATGCCAATTATTGGACTTAAAAACGAACTAGACTCTGGTAGTATTAAAATTTTAGAAGTGGAAGATTTACCTATTATTACAAATTGGAGATTGATTTGGTTAAAAGGTAAAAAGCTAAGTCCTGTTGCGATAGCATTTCTAAATTACATTCGATCAGAAAAAGAAAAGATAAAATCCGCCAAATTTTCTTGGATTTCTAATTACTAATCGTTTTCACTGTTTTCATTAAACGCTGAAGGAAGCATTTTAGGGATAAATTTTATCAAAAGCGGTAGGAGTAGAGTACCACCAGGTAAAAGAAAAATAGTTAGCGAAGGAACACTTTTGCAAATATCCAGCAGTTGGTTTTTGACTTTTCGTTTTTCCTCTTTGTCCAAATCTCTTTTAGTAGATTGTGCCAAGAGAAACATCAATTCTTTGCTTTGCGAAAGCTCTTTTATCAATCGTTTTTTATTGCGATTAATCAAAACACTAACATTCTCGGTGGTTTGGTCGTAGAAGTGTTTTACAGGATTAACATCGTTGAAATAGGGAATTTCATCTTTGTGAGCAGAAATAAAACCATTTACAAAATCAATACTTTTTAGGATTATAGTTTCTTCTATTCCAAGTTTTTTCCCTAAAGTGTAAAGAAAATATCTCTCTTCATTTTCTACTTTTTCATCACTCCACAAACTCAATCCAGCCAAATCAATAACATAATATTTCTCCAAAGCGTTCTCCAGATAACTCAAATCCAAATCGTCTATTGTCTTTGTTTTACTCGAAGAATATTTTGTATAGCGTACAGAGTTTTCGACCAATTTTTGAAGCAATTCATCATGTACTGAAATGCCAGTTTTTGACTTCAAGGAAAGCGATACAACACTGATGATAACTTCTTCAATTCTAAGAGAATACTTTTCAGGAATAGTTCCTTTTTCTAGATATTGTTTGAATGCTAAAATATCAGCAAATAAAAGCGCATTGGTTACTAGATTTGAAAAGTTTTTGCTAATCAAATCATCACTTGTTTGAACTCTTTCATGTATCAATTCTTCCAGCTGAATTGAAATTGGATTTGAAGGCAATACTTTCTTAAGCAGATTAAAACTTTTTGGTTTTATCTCTTTGTAGAATGTGTGTGCTTTTAGTATAAAATCTTCCTGATGATTACTTTTTTTTACGAAACGATATGTTTGAAAAAGGGTATTGAGCAGACCTAATTTAGACACTTCAATTGGTAACCAAGCATCTATTGCAATGGGTTTTTCTGTGTCAAAATCAATGATGTGACCAAAAATAAAACCTGTTTTTCTTGTTCGGGTATAAAAATCCAATTCGCTTGCAGGAAACAAGTCGCTAAATGGCTTTTGCTCCATGAAAAACTTATCTATCCAGCCGTGTATTGATGGGTTTATCATTATTGGTGATAATTGACAGCAAAATTGCACTTTTTGGCAATCATCTGAAAATTATTTTGTTATAAATTTAGAAATCACCACGAGATTTAATGTTCTGTTCACATAGTCGCACAATTTCCTCAATTCTTTTTTGACGCGTTTCTTCTCTTTTGGCGTGATTTAACCAATACAGATAGCTTTTTCGATAGGTTTTACTAAAACTATTGAAGTTATCCAAGGCTTTTTTATTCAAAGAAAATGCTTTTTGTAAATCGGTTGGTATTTCAAGGCTTTCCACAGCGTCTAGAGATGTCCAAGAACCATTTTGCTTTGCAGTTTCTATTTTCTTTAAACCGCTTTCATGCATTAAGTTTTCTTTGATGAGTTCGTCTATATAGGTTTTGTTAAGTTTGCTCCAAACACTTTTATCTTTTCGTGGTGTAAAAAGTTGCCTTCTTCGTTCATCATCCAGTCTTTTTACTGTAGAATCAATCCAACCGTAGCAAATGGCCACTTTTACTGCTTCTTCCCATCGCATGCTAGCATTATCGCTGGTTACTTTGTAAAATATCAAGTAAACACCTTTAGAAGAATGATGGTTTTCGTGTAGCCATTCGCGCCATTGGTGATGGTTTTGAAAGTATAAATGTTCTTTTTCTTCCAAGCGTATTAATGTTATATTTTGTCACACTGAGCGCAGTCGAAGTGCTTTAAATTTTGTAATTAAATAAAGTTATTTAATAATCGCAGAGCAAGCTATTCTTCCACCGGCATTTCCAGTAGGTTGTGTGGTGAAATCATCCGGATTGGCATGAACAATCAATCCTTTTCCAAGAATATCTTTGTTTTCATCTCCGCAGCCAATGCACCATTCATCCGTTTTTAGTGTGATAGTTGCATTTCCTTTTTCATCGGCAGTTATGTTGCCTATATCGCCTTTGTGATGCTCAGCATCAGTCCATTTACCGTGTTTTACGTGAGTTGGGTTCCAATGTCCGCCAGCTGAAGCCGCATCAGCAGCAGAGCAATCTGCTTTTTCATGAATGTGAATACCATGAACACCAGGTTTTAAACCCGAGAGTTTTGCTTCAAAATTAACCATTCCATTCTTTTCAGAAAATGTTGCTGTGCCCGAAACAGTGCTTCCGCTTCGTGGTTCAAGGTTGATGGTTAAAGAGTTTGCTTTGGTTTCAGTTCCCGATTTACAAGCGATGATAACCAAAACAGCAATGAAAGAGAAAAGGGCTATTTTTTTCATGACTTTTGTTTTTTTTTCAAAGTTAATTAATCTTAAAATAAAAGATTGTTAATTATCTGAAATAATTTATTGCTTGAAAAAAGGCTGTTATGATGATGGTGAAAATTACAATGTATCTAAACAAAACTTCATTGATGTAAACCAATATTCTTTTGCCTATCCATGTGCCAATAACACTCACGAGTATTAAAAAAGGAATGGTGATTAAAAATTCTTTTTTGAAAAAACCATTGTTGATGTAGATGATTGCTCGTGTAGAGTCTACGCCTAGATCAATCATGGCAGAAGTAGCTAGAAAAATATTTTTCTCGAGATTGAACGATGTTAAAACCAATCCTCTAATTGCGCCACCAGTACCAACTAACCCAGCTAAAAAACCTGAAGTAACACCTCCGATAACCAGGTTTTTATTGCTCATTTTTAGTTTTTTATTAATATTAAAAACGAGGTAGATAGAGAGAATTAACAACACAATATTCATGGCTAGTTCTAGCTTTTTTTGATGAATGAATGTGGTTAGAAAAGCACCAATTGCCACAAAAAGCACTGCAGGAATTCCTAGTTTTAGAAGTATTTTTTTGTCTATTCCTTTGTGGAAAAAGAAAATTTTCGACAGATTGCTAAACACATGAAAAACGGCAGTAATACCCAAAACATATTTGAACTCAAAAAACATGGAAGCTAGCGGAACAAATAGGATAGAAGAGCCAAAACCCGAAACTGTTCCTATAATTTCGCATAATAATGCTAAAGCATAAAATTGCCAATATTCCTGCATGAAAAAGAGTTAGAATAGTAAAGGTAAGAAAAAATTAGAAAAGCGTTGTCGAAATTCTCATCATTTCCACCAAAGCGGAAATCTATTTTATATTGGCGCAAAGTCAGGGAGACTTTGCGCAGCTGGTAAAATAAAACTACAATTGTATTAAATGAATTTTAACTATAATGCATTATTCTCTAATCTCTCTGATTATTAGACTTACTCCAATAATGATTATAATTAATCCAGCTGTCTGAAATTTAATAGAAAATAGGTTTCTTTTCTTTTCTGTTCTTTTCAGACTGCAAAGTATAATTAAAAAAATCCCCAGAACTATGCAAAGTAATCCAGTTAAAATATTGATTATTGAATTCATGTCAGGCAATTTTGATAATCATTAAATATTAATCTTGCGTCTCTTTGAGACTTTGCTAAGACAAAGGCTCGCTTAAAACTGGACTTTATTTGACGTTTTTTTATAAAATCCGTCCGCAACAACTCCATGGCCAAAGCCACAACCCCAATTATAATTTGCCGTTTCTTCTAATACAGTAATTCCTTTTCTGTCAAATTTAAAGGTGATTTTACATGTTGTATCGACTTCGATATCTCTATAAACTGCTTTATTATTTTTATAAATTAATGTATCAAAAAAAGAACCCGAATTATAACTTGGAGCACCTTTATTAACTTCAAATTTCATTACGATTTGTTCAGAATTAAGTTTTTTGACTTGAATTTGCCCAAAGTATCCATAAATTTCTCCATCTTTCTTTTTAATGGCGTTATTTAATTTATATATACCTGTAGGTTCTATATAGTTTTTTTGCATATTAAAACTTGTCAATATGATTAAAAAGAATAAGGAGAAAAATATCTTTTTCATAGAGTTATTCGACGATTTTAGCAAATGCCTCAGTATTTAGAGGCTTGTAAGCTTAGGAGTTATAATAGTAAAGGTAGGAAAAATTTAGAAAAGCGTTGTCGAAATTCTCATCATTTCCACCAAAGTGGAAATCAATTTTATATTGACACAAAGTCAGGAGACTTTGCGCAGCTTAGCTATTTTTTTCATAACTTTTGTTTTTTCAAAATTACTTAATTGTTAACAGTAAAATTAAATTTTTAAAGAAATCTAAAACTTTAATTTTTATTACCTGCACAGATTGTAAATCATCAACATCGGGTTTTATAGTTTTATTTTTCAAACTCTTTCAAGAATTTATAATTTGCATTTTTCAATGATTTTTTTAAATTATTACTTTTTGAACCACCTCCACTCTTACGAATTCCTTCGGTATTATAAATTTTATCAATATTTTGAATTTTATATGTAACTTTAGTTTTTAATGTAGCTATTGAAAATCCAAAATGCCATAATATATCTGAAATTTCAACATTTACTAAAATCTCGTTATTGGAAAGATTATCAATATTTTTAATATTTTTTAGCTTAAGTTTTGTTTCTGTTCCTAATTCTTCTATAGACTCTTTAAAAGAATTTTCAATATTTAACTTATATCCATCATCAAAAGCTGTTGTTCCATACATTCCACTCATTGTAACTTCTTTTTTGCTATTTGAGTTTAGAATAAAATAAATTGTTTTATTTTCATAATAACTTTTATTTAAAGTGTTATTGGAGTAATCGCTGACTGATCCGCAGCTGATAAAAATGATGAATGTAAAATAATAAAAATGATGATTAAAGTTTTTCATAATTTATCTATAATAGTAAGTAGTTGAAATACTTATGATGAATTTGTTTTAATTTTTTCTTAAATTTAGTTATGCTAAAATATAAATAAATTCAAAACAAAAAACCACTTGCATTACACAAGTGGCTTTCCAAACAATTAACTAAACTAAAAATTACATTATGTTTTAAAAGCAATAACTATTTTCAGCCACTAACTTAGCCGTAATAGTTTCTCTTAATCCAACAATATTCGGCATGTTGGTGTATTTTGTAAATCGGCGTAATCCCATCAGCATCATGCGTTGTTCGTCGCCTTCGGCAAAAGAAATAATACTTTCTTTTCCTTTTTGAGTAACGATATCTACAGCTTTGTACAAGTACAACTGCGCCATTGCAATTTGCTCTTTACAAGCTGCTTCTCCTTGTTTTTTAGCCATTTTTTCAGTTCTCAAAATGGTACTTTCTGCCATGTAAATTTCAATTAACATATCGGCTGCAGCAGTCAACAATTGTTGGTGATGATCTAAATCCATGCCATATTTTTGAACAGCAGCACCTGCAACCATTAAGAAGGCTTTTTTCAATTTGCCAACCATTTCTTTTTCTTCAGAAAATAATTCAGAGTAATCAGGAGTATCGAATGACGGAATTCCCATTAATTCTTCTTGAACTTTCATGGCTGGACCAAGTAAATCCACATGACCTTTCATCGCTTTTTTGATCAACATTCCAACCGATAACATTCTGTTAATTTCGTTCGTACCTTCATAGATACGAGCAATACGAGCATCACGCCAAGCACTTTCCATTGGCGTATCTTCAGAGAATCCCATTCCGCCATAAATTTGAATTCCTTCGTCTGCACAGTTTTGAACATCTTCCGAAACGGCTACTTTTAGAATAGAACATTCGATAGCAAATTCTTCAACTCCTTTTAATTCCGCTTCTTGATGACTTGCACCTTCAGCTTCACGAATTTTAATACGGTTTTCGATGTCTTTTGCTGCGCGATACGTAGCACTTTCTCCAGCATAAGCGGAAGTTGCCATTTCTGCCAATTTATAACGAATGGCTCCAAAAGAGGAAATAGGCGTGTTGAACTGTATTCTTTCGTTAGCATAGTTCACCGCATTGGATGTCACACGACGTTGTGCATCCAAACATGCTGCTGCCAATTTGATACGACCAACATTCAATGCGTTCATTGCAATTTTGAAACCTTCACCACGACCAGCCAACATATTTTCAACAGGAACTTTAGTATCTGCAAAGAAAACTTGACGCGTAGAAGAAGCACGAATTCCTAATTTATGCTCTTCTTCGTTCATGGTAATTCCATTGCTTGGATCATTTTCTACAATGAAACCTGTAATGTTTTTATCATCTTCAATTCGAGCGAAAACGATGAATAGCGAACAAAAACCTGCATTAGAGATCCACATTTTTTGTCCAGTGATTTTATAATGTGTTCCATCTTCCGATAAAACAGCTTTCGTTTTTCCTGAATTTGCATCTGAACCTGCACCTGGTTCTGTCAAGCAATACGCTCCAAACCATTCGCCAGAAGCTAATTTTGGAACATATTTTAATTTTTGCTCTTCGGTTCCGTATAAAGTAATTGGCATCGTTCCAATTCCGGTATGCGCACCAAAAGCTGTTGAAAACGAACCAGTTGCACCTGAAATGTAATCGCAAACAAGACAAGTATCTACAAATCCCATTCCCATTCCGCCATAATTCTCAGGAACGGCAACGCTCAAAAAGCCCATTTCACCTGCTTTACGCATCATTTCTTCTGTAAAAGCATAGTCTTTGTGCTCAAATCGGTCTTTGTTTGGCCAAATTTCTTTATCAACGAATTCTTTAACGCTGTCGCGCATCATGATTTGCTCTTCTGAGAAATCTTCTGGTGTAAAGACATTTTCAGATTTGGTTTCTTTTACCAAAAATTGTCCACCTCTTGTTATATCTTCCATTTTTGCCCCCTAACCCCCGAAGGGGGAATTCCTACTAGGGGTAAGTAGGGTTTTAATGTTATTTATTAATTTTAAAAGCTAAAAAGTTCCCTTTTGGGGTTAGGGGCTTACAACAACTCGTATATCCCCGCAGAACCTTGTCCAGTTCCAACACACATACTTACAATACCGTATTTAGATTTTCTTAAACGCATTTCGTCAAATAATTGAACCGATAGTTTTGCTCCAGTACAACCTAGTGGATGTCCAAGTGCAATCGCACCACCATTAACATTCACGATATCAGGATTTAAACCTAATTCTCTAACAACTGCTAAGGATTGTGATGCAAATGCTTCGTTTAGTTCGATTAAATCGATGTCATTCAAGGTTAATCCTGCTTGTTTCAATGCTTTTGGAATGGCTTTTACTGGACCAATTCCCATAATTCTTGGTTCAACACCTGCAGATGCAAAATTTACTAATCGTGCAATAGGAGTAACGCCAAGTTCTTTTACTAGTTCTTCACTCATGATTAAAACGAAAGCGGCACCATCACTCATTTGTGAAGAGTTTCCAGCTGTTACTGAACCATCGGCTGCGAATACTGGTTTTAGTTTTCCTAAAGCAGCAATATTGGTGTCAGCTCTTGGACCTTCATCTTTATTTACTACATACGATTTGGTTTCTTTTTTACCATTTTCATTGATGAATGTTTGCTCCACAGTAATCGGAACAATTTGTCTGTCAAATTTACCTTCGGCTTGAGCTTTTAAGGCTTTTTGATGCGAATTGAAAGCAAACTCATCTTGGTCTTCACGTGATACATTGAATTGTTTAGCAACAGCTTCAGCGGTTAAACCCATTCCCCAATAATAATCTTCGTGACCTTCTTTTGCTACGGCGTAATCTGGAGTAGGTTTGTATCCACCCATTGGAATAAAACTCATACTTTCAGCGCCACCGGCAATGATACAATCTGCCATTCCGCTTTGGATTTTAGCCGTTGCCATTCCGATAGTTTCTAATCCTGAAGCGCAATATCTATTGACAGTAACACCTGGAACGTCTGTAACTTTTAATCCCATTAAGGAAATTAAACGACCTACATTTAAACCTTGCTCAGCTTCTGGCATGGCGTTTCCAACCATTACGTCGTCAATTCGTTTTTTGTCGAAATCAGGAAACTGTGCCATCATGAATTCAATGGTTTCAGCAGCTAACTCATCAGGTCTTTTAAATCTGAATACTCCTTTTGGAGCTTTCCCTACCGCAGTGCGGTATCCTTTTACAATATATGCAGTCTTCATAGTTTAGTTTCTTAATGGTTTACCTTTAGTAAGCATGAATTGAATTCTCTCCAACGTTTTTCTTTCTGTACAAAGTGATAAGAAAGCTTCACGTTCGATGTCTAATAAATATTGCTCACTTACTAATGTTGGTTCAGATAAATCACCTCCAGCCATTACATAAGCTAGTTTGTTGGCAATTTTTAAATCGTGTTCAGAGATGTATTTTCCGGCTACCATTTGGTTGGTTCCTACTAAGAACATTCCAAGTGCTTGTTTACCTAACACTTTGATGTCGGTTCTTCTCACTGGTTGTGTGTAACCTTGATCTGCCATTTGCAATGCTACTTGTTTTGCTACAGCAATTTGACGGTCTTTGTTTACCACCACAATGTCTTTTCCTTTTTGTAAAATGCCTAAGTCGAATGCTTCATAAGCTGATGTGGCTACTTTTGCCATTCCGATGGTTAGGAAATTTTCTTGAAGCACATTTAATTCCACATCGTTTTTGCGGAATAAATCACTAGCTCTCAAAGCCATTTCTTTAGAACCACCACCACCAGGAATTACACCAACTCCAAACTCTACTAAACCAATATAGGTTTCCGCAGCGGCAACCACTCTGTCGGCGTGCATACTCATTTCGCATCCGCCACCAAGTGTCATTCCGTGAGGCGCAACGATTACTGGAATAGAGGAGTAGCGCACTCGCATCATCGTGTCTTGGAACATTTTGATTGCCATATTCAATTCGTCGTATTCTTGCTCGACTGCCATCATGAAAATCATTCCGATATTCGCTCCAACAGAGAAATTAGTTCCTTGATTTCCAATTACTAATCCTTTATACTCTTTTTCGGCTAAATCAATTGCTTTGTTGATTGCGGTTAAAACGCCACCACCAATGGTATTCATTTTAGAATGGAATTCTAAATTCAAAATTCCGTCACCTAAATCGATTACTGATGCATCTGAGTTACCCCAAACTTTATGACTTTCTCTGATATTATCTAAGATGATAAAGGCATCTTGACCTGGTTTTTCATCTTGAGATTTTGAAGAAATGTTGTAGAAGCACGTTTTACCATTTTTAACAGAATAAAACGATTTGTTTCCTGAAATCAACATATCCGTTACCCAAGCAGCTGGTTTGTAACCTTCGGCTTCCATCATGGCAATGGCTTTTTCTACACCAATGGCATCCCAAATTTCGAATGGTCCATTTTCCCAACCGAAACCGGCTTTCATGGCATCATCAATTTTATAGAATTCTTCAGTTATTTCTGGAACTCTGTTAGAACAATAAGCAAACATAGCTGAGAAATTTTTTCTATAAAAATCACCGGCTTTGTCTTTTCCTTTTACTAAGACTTTAAATCTATCAATTGGTTTCTCAATAGTTTTAGTTAGTTCTAATGTTGCGAAAGATGCTTTTTTAGCCGCTCTATATTCTAAAGTATCTAAATCTAATGATAAGATATCTTTACCTTCTTTTTTGTAAAATCCTTGTCCGGTTTTGCTTCCCAGCCATTTGTTTTCCATCATTTTGTTGATGAAATCGGGTAGTTTGAACAATTCGTGTGCTTCGTCATTTGGACAATTGTCATAAATACCGTTTGCTACGTGAACTAAAGTATCTAAACCAACGACATCCACAGTTCTGAAGGTTGCCGATTTTGGACGACCAATAACTGGACCAGTTAATTTATCCACTTCTTCAATGGTTAATCCCATTGCTGCCACTTGGTGGAATAGACTTTGAATTCCAAAGATACCAATTCTGTTTCCGATAAAAGCAGGAGTATCTTTAGCTATAACTGAAGTTTTTCCTAAGAATTTTGAACCGTATTCAAAAAGGAAATCCAATACTTCTTGTGACGTTTTTGGACCAGGAATGATTTCGAATAATTTCAAATAGCGAGCAGGATTGAAGAAATGAGTTCCACAGAAATGCGCTTGAAAATCATCGCTTCTGCCTTCGCTCATAAACTTAATTGGAATTCCCGAAGTATTTGAAGTTACCAAAGTTCCCGGTTTACGATATTTGTCGATTTGTTCAAACACCAATTTCTTGATGTCTAAACGTTCTACAACTACTTCAATAATCCAATCGCAAGTTGCAATTTTGGACATATCATCAGTCGTGTTTCCTGTTGTAATTCGACTTGCAAATTTCTGACTGTAAATAGGCGATGGGTTGCTTTTTAAAGCATTTGCCAAATGATCATTTACCACACGGTTACGAACGACTTTACTTTCTAAAGTTAGTCCTTTCTTTTCCTCGATTTCAGTTAGTGCGTTGGGCACAATGTCTAAAAGGAGTACTTCCAAACCGATGTTAGCAAAATGACAAGCAATTCCAGAACCCATTATTCCAGAACCTACCACAGCCACTTTTTTGATTGTTCGTTTCATGTTTTGTTATATGTTATGAGTTTTGTGTTGTAAGTTATATGTTGCGAGACTTACAACTCACAACACTTAACATACAACAATCTAAAATATCTTCTTCTCCGTTATCAAATCATTTATCACATCGGCTACTTCCATGAAATGGTTTAGTTTTTCTTCACTGATGTTTTGTTTTACTACTTCGTTGAACTTTAAGACGGTTAGTTTTGATTGTTCTCGCATTTGTTTTCCTAAATCTGTTAGGTAGATTAAAACGCCTCTTCCGTCATCAGGATTTTTTTTTCGTATGATTAATCCTTTTTCTTCTAAAGTCTTTAATGTTCGAGTAAGAGAAGTAGGTTCCATTCCCATTCTGTTACTGATGTAACTAGAAGGTGTTCCTTCTTCTTTATCTATACTTAAAAGTGCGAAACCAATTGCCATAGAACCATCAAATTTTGATGCTTCTTCATTATACATTCTTGCAACAGCTTGCCATGTTGCTCGAAGAATATAGTCTATTGTTTTATCTTTCATTGAACTCCGTTTTACTAAAACGATTTAGTTTGAGTTCCAAAGGTAATAAAAAATATTATGCACGCATACTATTTTATAAAAAAAATTATGCGTGCATATAAAAAAGTGATTACTATATTGTCTGTGAAGGGTAGATATTACTCTAAGTTTTCACTGTTTTTAAAGTGAATAAGAATTAATTTATTACGAATAAATTTTATCGTAAAGTTTCTTGTATTTTTCTTTAATGACTTTACGCTTGAGTTTGAGAGTAGGTGTTAGTTCGCCGCCATCTATGCTCCAAACATCAGGCGTTAATTCAAACTTTTTCACTTGTTCCCAATGCCCAAATTGTTCGTTGTAACGATCTATCTCTTTTTGGAATAAATTTATAACAACTGGATTAACGCAAATTTCCTCATGCAAGTCACCAATATCAATTCCTTCTTTAGCAGCCCAATCTTTCAGATAATCATAGTTTGGCTGAATGAAAGCGGCAGGCATTTTTTCTCCTTCGCCTATAACCATCATTTGTTCGATAAAAAATGATTGTTTCATGGTGTTTTCAATCATTTGTGGAGCAACATATTTTCCACCAGAAGTTTTAAACATTTCTTTCTTTCTATCAGTAATTTTTAGAAAGCCATCTTTGTCAATTTCACCAATATCACCAGTAAAAAAGTAATTATCTTTCAATACTTCATTAGTCAGTTCTTCATTCTTATAATATCCCATCATCACATTTGGACCTTTGCAAAGAATTTCGCCATCTTCAGCTATTTTTACTTCCAAATTTTGAATTGGTTTTCCAACAGTTCCTATTCTAAAACCAAAATTTCTCACATCGTTTACAGAAATTACCGGAGAAGTTTCCGTTAATCCATAACCTTCCATTACAGGCATTCCAGCTGCGGCGAACACTCGTATTAATCTATGTTGAAGCGGAGCGCTTCCAGAAACCATCAAAGTAAGATTACCACCTAATCCTTCTTTCCATTTGCTGAAAATTAGTTTTCGAGCTATATTTAATTTAGTTTCATACCAAAAACCATTTTTTCCATAAGGTTCATATTTTAATCCTAAATCTAATGCCCAAAAGAAAAGTTTCCTTTTAAAACCAGTGAGTTCTTCGCCTTTTGTAACTATCTTGTCATATACTTTTTCTAATAGTCTTGGTACAACAGTGAAAACAGTTGGTTTTACTTCTTTAATATTGTCTGATAATTTATCAATGCTTTCAGCAAAATATATTGAAACAGAATAGTATTGATAGATATAGAGTATCATTCGTTCAAAAATGTGGCAAACAGGAAGAAAACTCAACGCTCTACTCGAACTTTCTTCGAAAGGAATTCTAGGCGAACTATCCAAAACATTTGAAACGATGTTTTTGTGTGAAAGCATAACGCCTTTTGGTGTTCCTGTTGTTCCAGAAGTGTAAATAATTGTCGCTAATTCATCGGATTTTACATTTTTCTTTCTGTCTTCCACAACATCTTGATTAGACGTGTCTGCTCCAAGATCTAATAAATCCTTCCAGTTTTTACAACCAGTAATCTCATTAAAAGAATATATCTCTTGAAGTTTGGGAACATTTCCTTTTATAGCAAGAACTTTTCTTAATACTTCTTCATCAGACACAAAACAGTATTTTGATTCGCTGTGGTTAAAAATATATTCGTATTCTTTCTCGGAGATAGTAGGGTAGATAGGCACTGTTTGAGCACCAGTTTGCAAAACACCTATGTCCATTATATTCCATTCAGTTCTATTTGTAGAAGAGATAATGGCAATTTTATCATTTTTTTCAACACCAAGTCTCAATAATGCTCTTGAGATTGCATTAGCTTTATCTATATATTCCTGAGTAGAAGTTTTTATCCATTCACCTTTATATTTTGTGACTAAGCAATCTTGAATATTGTTTTTTTCAAGTTGGTAATAAGGGAAGTCAAAAAGTCTAGTGATAGATAGCATTGGTGTTCTTTTTTTTTTGCAAATTAATCAATATTACAAATAAACACAATATTATTTTTGATATTATAAATTTTGAGGCTTAAATATGTAGTTTTGCAAAAAAATAAATTTATGCACAAGTTTCCGCGCTACAAAGAGTATAAAGCATTGTTCTACAGAATATTGTTGGCTTATTTATTCTACATGATAGCTCGAATACTTTTTTACACTTACAATAGCGGATTGATAAAGGTTGATGGCGTTTGGGAATTTATATCATTGGCTTTTCATGGACTAGCTTTTGATACCACTACAATTTTGTATACCAATGCACTTTTTATAGTTTTTTCAGTAATTCCGGTTTTAAAAAACACTAGCAAAGGTTATCAAAAGTTTTTATTCTACTTGTATTTTACCACGAACTTGTTGATGTATGCTACAAATTTTATTGATTTTATTTATTACAGATATACTTTTAGCCGAAGTACGCGTGCTTCACTTGATACTCTCGAAAACGAGTCGAATAAAGGATTGTTGCTTTGGAACTTTTTGACCAATTATTGGCATGTGTTTTTACTTTTTTTTGTTGCAGCTTTTGTTTGGATTCAACTCTATAAGCGATATAAAGTAAATGCCATCAAAGAAAAAAGCTCTGTAAAATATTATGGTACGTCTGTAGTTGGGTTTTTGTTGATAGCTGTTTTGTGTATAGGAGGAATTAGAGGTGATTTCAAAAAGAGTACTCGACCAATCAATATTCTTGATGCGAGTAGATACGTTAAAAATTCGGGACAAGCAGATATTGTACTCAATACGCCTTTTGCTATCATAAGAACATGGAATACCAATTCGTTTAAAAAAATAAACCTATTATCAAAAGCTGAAGTTGATACATTATTACATCCTATAAAGCAGTATTCAATAAATCCGTCTACTAAACCAAATATTGTTATTTTTATATTGGAAAGTTTTGGTAGAGAATATAGTGGTGCTTTTAACAAAAACACCACAATTCCAAATTTTGTAAGCTACACGCCATTTGTAGACTCGTTGGCTAATCACAGCTTGATTTTTACAAATGCTTATGCAAATGGTTGGAAATCTATACACGGAATGTCATCAGTAATTTCGGGAATACCATCGTTTAAAGATGCCTTTACATCATCACCATATCCGAAACAAAAAATAGAATCTCTAGTATCTACATTGAAAAGCATTGGATATGATACATCATTTTTTCATGGTGCTCCAAATGGCTCAATGGGTTTTTTAGGTTTTGGAAACATACTAGGTTATGATCATTATTACGGAAAAACAGAATATAACAAGGATGAAGATTTTGACGGCGTTTGGGGAATTTGGGATGAACCGTTCTTCCAGTTTTTTAGTAAAACTCTAACGACCAAGAAGCAACCTTTTATGGCAACATTATTTTCAGTTTCTTCGCATGAACCATACAAAGTTCCCGAGAAATACAAAAATAAGTTTCCAAAAGGTACTGTAAATATTCATGAGTCAATTGGCTACACAGATTATGCCTTGAAACAATTTTTTAATTCAGCAAAAAAACAGCCTTGGTATAACAATACAATTTTTGTTTTTGTAGCAGATCATTGTAACACTATTGCCTACGATGAGTATAAGAAAGAGTTCAATAAGCATACAGTACCCATTTTATTCTATACTCCAAATGAAAAATACAAAGGTATAAACACAGATTGGGCTCAGCAAATAGATATTTACCCAACATTGCTAGACATGATTGGCTACAAAAAACCTTTCAGAAGTTGGGGTAGAAGTTTAATTGGTGATGACACAATAGCACCATTTGTTGTAAAATATTCTGCCAATGTTTACCAATTTATGAGTGGAAATTACATTTGTACTTTTGATGGTAAAAAAGCTGTTGGTTTTTATGATAAGAATGATAAGGCAATGGAACACAATCTTATTAATAAAAGAAATGCCGAAATGGATAATCTCGAAAAACGTTGCAAAGCATTTGTTCAAGATTATATGGAACGCATTATAGATAAAAGATTGACAACCGTAAAATAAAAAAAGCCGTTTTAAACGGCTTTTTTTATAACTTATTCATATTTTGAGCTAAGGTTTCAATAAACTTGGTGATTGGACCTTTTATCATCATTGCCATCATTGGGTTAAACTCGCCTTCAAAGAAAAGTTGTACTTCTGTTGAGTTTTCCGAAACTTTATTTAAATCAGCAACCAATGTAAAAGGAAGTTTATCACTAGCAGCAGCAAGATTTACTCTAGAATGAGGAACACCTTCTTTTAATCGGAGTTTGATTTCGGGCATACCTTTTAATCCAAAATTGAAAATGTCATCACCTAATACTTCAAATTTTGCAATTGTATCGGGCATTAATTTTTCAAAATTTCTAACATCAGATAATGCATTGAAAATATACTCTTGACTATTATTTACTAAAACTTTTGGGCTTTCTAATTTCATAAAATTGTTTTGTTTTTTTATTCAACATTCCATTCACTAGGGTTTAATCGCCATTCTTGAAGGGTTTGTAATTCTTCTTCGTTTATATAGTTTTTGCTTACAGCAAGATGAAGTAGGTTTTCATAATTTGACAAAGTGTAAAGCTCAAGATTTGCATTTTTAAAATTTTCTTCAGCTACATGAAATCCGTAAGAAAAAATGGCAACCATACCTTTTACATGAACTTCTGCGTCTTTCAGTGCTTCTACAGCCATCAAACTGCTGTTTCCAGTGCTTATCAAATCTTCAACAACTACTACATTTTGACCTTTTTGTATAAAACCTTCAATCTGGTTTTGTCTTCCGTGTTTTTTGGGTTCTGGACGAACATATACAAAAGGTAATCCCATGTATTCAGCCACAAGAATACCAATACCTATTGCACCAGTAGCTACACCTGCAATAACATCTGGTTTACCGAATTTTTTCTCAATATTTTTAGCAAATTCTTCTCTTATGTAATTTCTAATAGCTGGAAATGAAAGAGTTAGTCTGTTGTCACAATAAATTGGAGATTTCCATCCAGATGCCCATGAAAAAGGATTTTTTGGATTTAATTTAATTGCGTTTATTTGTAAAAGCAATTCGGCTGTTTTTTCGGCTGTGTCTTTATTAAAAATCATATTGCAAATGTATAAAGTTTTTGTCAACGAAAAACCACTTTTTTTGACCAATACCATTGAAAAAGAAACCGATTTTCAATTGTTTTTATTGGAAAGTATTGACATTGAGCAACTCATTGTAAAAATGTTTAAGAACAAAATACAAAAAGCATCACTTTATTATCCTGATGAAAAAGTTATTTTGAAAAAGCTAAAAGAGAAAATTCCTGTTGCAAAAGCTGGTGGAGGTTTAGTTTACAACAAGAAAGGCGAGGTGCTGTTTATATTTAGAAATGGTAAATGGGATTTGCCAAAAGGTGGTATCGAAAAAAATGAGGATATAGAACACACAGCCATAAGAGAAGTTGAGGAAGAAACGGGCGTTAAAGAACTCAAAATTGTAAAAAAACTGCAAAAAACCTATCATGTTTTTAGAAGAAATGGTAAGTTTAAATTGAAGGTTACACATTGGTATGAAATGACATCTTCCTACGATGGAACGTTAATTCCACAAGAAAAAGAGGGAATAGAAAAAGCGGTTTGGTTAAAACCCGAGGAAATACCAACTGCGCTCCAAAACTCTTATGAGAATATCAAACTTTTGTTTGAGGAAGAAAAAAATAAAGTTTAGAAACTACAACTTCAAAAATCAACTACAACTTCAAAAATCAATATCAACTTCAACTTCAAGTTCAAAATTCAAGTTCAAAATTCAAAATTCAAAATTCAAATCTAGATTTTATTTCCCGAATGAATTGGTTGTGTTTTCAGCTTGCTGCTAAAGGACTATTTTTTTAGCTAATGAGTTTGTGTTTAATGTTTTTCGTGAAGAAAGAAGTACAACTCAAGAAAATCTAGCAATAGTGGTCTAATAGATTTTTAAGAGTTTATTATTTTATTTCGTCAAATTCTCCTTTTAAAAGATTTAATAATTCAATAAAAGAATTCAACTCGTCTACTTCTGAATAATGTTCAAAATAAGTTTCAGGATTTGAATAAGAAACTTTGTTTAATTTATTTTCGTTGCGAATAATTACTTCATAATATTCACCATCCATTACTTTAATTTTTTCCCAATTTAAATCATATTCTCCATGTTCAAATGTTATTTCACCTTTCTTTTTGAGTTTATATTTTATTTTATCCCAATCGGCTAAGTTTTCAATATCTGTATTTAATATTTTCAGCCACAACAAATCAAAATCAGTTTTTACCGTAACTTGTATTTTTTCAAAGCGACTTTTTTCTTTTTCATGTACTGCTCTGTAACATTTAAAATATTCAACATTCCAGTTTTTGTCTGTTGTTTGATAAATTCTGAAAAGTTCTGAGTAATTAGTAATTGCGGCAAACTTATATATTCTAATTTCTTTCTGATTAGTCAAAGAATCCGGAATGTTTATAATTTGATTAGTTGATTGACTAAAAGCAAACTTACTAGCGAAAAGAAGTACAATAAAATAGATTTTCCTCATAATCAGTTTTTATAATTACGCAATACTTTCTGCGTTAGTAGATTTTGACAAACAGCGCACAAAGTCAGGAGACTTTGCGCAGCTTGATGTTGTATAAAATTGCCACTAACGTTCCAGCGCTTTCCGCAGTTGCGAACTTCGGAACGGATTATTTTCTGTTAAAGATAAATGTTTTTCGTGGACTAGTAAAAATAAAAACCAGCAATTGCGAGAAACGGCTGTTATAGGCAGGTTTTTTTAGAACTTATTTGAATCTTTTT